>CBDBGQ010000034.1:0-110809 GCA_965205345.1 Acidobacteriota bacterium
GCTCAGCGAAGACGGTCAGAAGACAAATGAGCAGATGGGTTATTATTACTGCTACGTTGTGCAAGAAACTGCACGCACCGAAGATGCCGATCTCTAGTTACATCCAATTCAGCGAAAGGCCCTGACACCTTGCAGCCTACTCCGGGAAGGAACAAACCTCTTGGCCGCATCTCGGCACGGAGCGCGTCGGCAGAGTCCAGCGCTTTCGCTTATGTCCTGGAGGTCATCCGGATTGTCTCGAGCAGCCCCAACCTCCGGTCGGCATTGCCCCGTCTCATGGAGGTCCTGGAAGAACACGTGGCGGCCGTGCGGGCCATCGTGGCCCTGCTTGAGGAGAACTCCAAAAGCCTGTACATCGAAGCCGGACAGGGACTCAGTACGGCCGGACTTCGAGCTCGCTACCACCTGGGCGAGGGAATCATCGGCAGGGTCGTTCAGTCGGGCAAGCCCGTCATCATCCCACAAATCAGTCGCGAGCCGATGTTTTTGAATCGTGCGGGAAGACGAAATGAAGAGGATCGACAGAAACTGACGTTTTTGTGCGCCCCGATTTACCTTGACCTGCGTGTGGTGGGTGCCCTGGGAGTCGATGTGCTTTTCGAGCCGGTTCGAGATTATGAGGTGACGTTGCGTTCAGTAGAAATCGTGGCCCAGATGATGGGTACGATGCTGAAGGCCGAGCGACTTCAGAGGACTCGCGGAGCCAAGGCCGGGTCCCCGGGCGTGCACGTCGCCAGCGGGTTTGATTTTTCCAACATTGTCGGCAACAGCAGTGCCATCCGGCAGGTTTACGAGCAGATCTCCCAGGTTGCTCGCACCAACACAACGGTTCTCCTGCGCGGAGCCTCGGGTACCGGGAAAGAACTGATTGCGCGCTCGATCCATGACAACTCGCTGCGCGCTGACCGGCCCTTTGTGAAGGTGAGCTGCGCGGCCCTGCCCGAGACTCTGATCGAATCGGAGCTCTTCGGGTATCGACGGGGAGCTTTTACGGGAGCTGAAAAAAACAAAGCTGGCCGTTTTGAAGTGGCCCAGGGAGGAACCCTGTTCCTGGACGAAATCGGTGAGATCGGGCTGGGCACTCAGGTCAAGCTTCTTCGGGTCCTGCAGGAAAAGGAGTTCGAGCCCCTGGGCAGTACCAGGACGGTCAAGGCGGATGTTCGACTGATCGCCGCAACCAACAAAGATCTCGAATCGGCCATCTCGGAAAAAGACTTTCGAGTTGATCTGTATTATCGCCTCAATGTCTTCGCCATTTTTCTGCCGCCTCTGAGTGATCGAAAGCCGGACATTCTGTTACTGGCTGACTACTTCCTGGAGAAGTGCAGCGCGCGTCACCGCAAGAACGTCCGGCGCATCTCTACCCCCGCCATCGACATGCTGACGGCGTACCATTGGCCTGGGAACATCCGGGAGCTGGAGAATGCGATAGAACGGGCTGTGATCGTCTGCGATGACAACGTGATCCACAGTTACCACCTTCCCCCTACTCTGCAGACCGCTGAAGCGTCGGGAACAGTCATGGGTCTTTCCCTGAAGGACGCCACTGAGAACTACGAGCGGGAGCTGATTCAGGATGCCTTGAAGACAACCCGGGGCAACCGGGCCAGGGCAGCACGTCTTCTCCAGACCACCGAGCGAATTATTGGCTACAAGGTCAGGGCGCTCGGTATCAATTGCCAGCGCTTTCGAGACTGACTACCGATCCTGACCGATGCTCGCGTTCAAAAAGAGGATGCGCAGGGGCCAGGGCTGCACAAGGCACCTGGGCAGGGTGGCGGTCAGCGCGACGGTGTGCTTTGATGGGAATGTGAGGCTACCTTGAGAATGGGAGGCGCACTTCTGGCGCTCCTGGTTCTGATTTCTTGTCAGGAAGGATCCGGGCCGCAGCCGGAGTCCAGCAGGGAGAGCAGCATCATGAAATCATCTTTTGGACAGTCGGCCGATGGACGGCATGTTGACCTTTACACTCTCGTCAATAGCAACGGCATCAGGGTCCGGGTCATGACCCACGGTGCCGTCGTCGTGTCGCTGGAGGTTCCGGATCGGGATGGCCGGCTTGCCGACGTTGCGCTGGGTTTCGACGACATGGGAGGGTATCTCTCCGATCCCCCCTACTTCGGTGCCATTGTGGGTCGCTACGGCAATCGTATCGCCCACGGCCGGTTCACACTGGATGGCGCGGAGTACGCCCTGGCCCAGAACAACGGAGAGAATCACCTGCACGGCGGACTCAAAGGGTTTGACAAAGTGATCTGGGAGGCGGAAGAAGTCGAGGGCTCCGACGATCCTGCTCTTCGGTTTTCCTACCTTTCTGCCGACGGTGAAGAGGGGTATCCGGGGAATCTCTCCGTTGAGGTCACTTACACGCTGACCGAAGGAGATGAACTCCGGGTTGACTACTACGCTACGACCGATCAAGCCACTGTTCTGAATCTCACCCAGCACACCTACTTCAACCTGGCCGGAGCCGGAGAGGGAGACATTCTCGATCACGAGTTGATGATCAACGCCCACCGATTCACTCCGGTTGACGAGACATTGATACCCACGGGCGAGCTGCGAGAGGTGGCTGGAACACCCCTGGATTTCACCAGTCCCACACCCATCGGGGCCAGAATCAATCAGGATAACGACCAGCTCCGGGTCGGACAGGGGTACGACCACAACTTCGTGCTTCGCCGCAGTGGCCAAGGGCTGGAGCTGGCGGCACGCGTTCACGAGCCCGGGAGCGGACGCGTCCTGGAGGTGTACACCACGGAGCCGGGCATGCAGTTCTATGCGGGAAACTTCCTGGACGGGACGATCCGGGGCAAGGAGGGGAGGGTCTATCTGCATCGCTCCGGGTTTTGCCTGGAGACTCAGCACTTCCCGGACTCGCCCAACCATCCCGATTTTCCATCCACCGTGCTGAGGCCGGGGGAAGAGTATCGGCAGACGACGGTTTTCAGGTTCTCTACGCGGTAAGAGATCCTCCATGCAATCGGTTCAAAAAGGATTGGCTCGCTTCCGCCTAGAAGTTGGGCTGATTGGGGCTGGAATTGTTTCTGGAGTCTTGTACTGGAAAGTGGCTACAATGCAGGCCGCCAACGGGACACCAGTTCTCTATTTCCTGGCATCCTTTCTGCTCCTTTTTCTGATCTATGCCGGCACCGCGCTCTTTGTGTCGCACCGCGAAAAGAAGGCACGTTCGCCGTCGATCTGGTGGATTCTTCTCTTCGCCTTGCTGTTTCGTCTGATTCTGATCCCGGCGGGTTTGCGTCCTGATCTCTCGTGGGACCGGGCACTCTTGGAAGATCTGCGTGGAACGCAGGTCAACTACGAACCCTTTCTTCTTTACGATCAGGATATCTGGCGCTATCTCTGGGAAGGTCGGGTGTGGGCCGCAGGCGAGAACCCCTACCTGTTGGCACCTGGTGATCCGGGGCTGGATCAGGTCGTAGAATGGCGAGCGGGGGAGGAAGATGTGTGGTACGAGATACGGGAGCGGGTCACGTTTCCCGAGCTAAGTACCCTCTATCCGCCTCTGACTCAACTCCTCTTTCGAATGCTGGATCGGGTTGCTTCTCCAAGTGTGGCGGCCTGGAAGCTCGTCCTGATCCTGATTGAGGGGCTGGCGGTTGGGCTGGTAGCGCTGGCGGCCAGACGGCTGGCAAGACCGATGGCCCTGACCCTCTTTCTCTTGTGCTGGAATCCTCTACTTGTGAAATCGTTTGCCGGTAGCGCCCACTACGATGTCCTGATCGTCCTGACCATGGCTGTGGCGGCGTACTGGTTTGTTTCCGACAGACCGCTACTCGGCTACTTGGCGATCGGTCTGGCCACATTGAGCAAGTTTGTGCCGCTGGTGGTCGTAACCGTGCTCAAACCGATGCGATGGCGGGGACTCCTTCTTCTCGCTGCGGTTGTGGCTTTGGGCTACCTCCCGGTAGTTGACACCCTCAGTGAGAACTTCGAGCTCTTGTCAATAGGTGTGGAAAAACATCAGGCGGCTTTCTCCTCCGGGACTTGGTTGACCGGGACTCCATTGACATATTTGGCGCCCTGGTAGACGTCTTTCATCAGCTCCGGTGCCTTCAACCGGCGGAATCGCTGCTCCGCCACCAGCAGCATCTTCCAGATCACCGCCTGGGCGTTTTCCACTTTCTTGAATCGCTTGGCCGCGTCCGTTCGCAGCCGAAGAGCGGCAAACGGTGACTCCACTGGATTGGTGGTTCGCAGATGCTGCCACTGCTTCTTTGGATAGCAGGTAAAAGGTCACCATCCGGTCCCAGTCCTGCTCGATTAGCTCAGCCGCCAGAGTCAGCCCTCGCTGCCGGCACCAGTGCTGAAAAACCTTCTTGAGTCGTTGTGCTTCTTCTCGAGTCTCGGCGTAAGGGATCTGCCGCAGGATCAGCAAGGCCGGCTTGTGCACTCGCTTAGGGAGCTTGGTCAGCAGGTTGACGATCCGATGATTCCAGCAGCGCTGCTCCTCGGCCTGGGGATAGACGTTGCGCAAAGCTCCCCAGATGCCCAGGTGGCCGTCTCCGATCACCAGCCGTGGACAGCCCATCCCCCGGCGCTTCAAGTCGCGCAGTACTTCCGACCAGCTCTGGGTCGATTCCCGATAGCCGCTCGTGACCGACACCACGGCTTTGCTTCCGTCACTTAAGGCGGCCAGCACCACCAGCAGGACTGCCTTTTCCTTCTCCAGACCCGCCTTGACGTAGATTCCATCTACCCATAAATACACCACTTCCAGATCATTCAAGGGTCGACTCTGCCAGACCTCCCATTCGGCCTGCCACTGCTCTTTCAATCTGGCCACCGTGGAGGACGACAGGTGCGCCTTTTCCCCTAAAAGCCCTCTCAGAGCCAGATCAAAATCCCCCAGCGCCAGACCATGCAAGTACAGCTCAGGGATCAGTTCTCGAACCTGCCGCGTCCGCTTGGCAAACAGGGGCAACACCCGACTTTCAAAGTGTTCCTCTAGATCCCGCACTCGAGGCCTTCGAACCTGGATCGTCCCCGAGCTCAGCGTCAGATGCCTCGGCTTCCCATATCCATTGCCATAGCCCGACGGAGCGTCCACGGCCCTTCGCCGCTCACTCTTACGCCGCCCTAATAACTCCGTGACTTCCTCCTCCAGCAGCTCTTGAACCCAGCCTTGGATCTTCTCCCGCACCCAATCTTCCAGCTCCTCGAAACAAACTCTTGACTCGACACTTTCCTCAATGTTCTGCTTGCTCATGCGGTGTGTACTCCTTCCGTTGCGGGCCTTTCGGCCCTGGGTTTTAAATCAACCCGGAAGGATACTCACCGCCTATGCTATTTACACACCTTCTGATGGTAGCTCGAGAACTTCACTTCGACCGGCCAGACCTTTGTCCGCTACTGGAGATTCAACAGCGGTCCGTACCTGCTGGCAGAAACCTTGATCGGAACCTGGGGTGCTTACGTTGCGTATATTGGACTTGTTGGTGCTTCGATTCTGCTCCTCCGATTACGAGTGGGTGAGGGGATCGAAGATCAATTGTCTTCGATGTTATGGATTCCGGGATTGTCGATTGTTCTGAGCCCGGTAGTCAACCCCTGGTATCTTACGTGGCTTCTGCCTCTGGCTGCTCTAACGGCAAGCACGACCTGGTTAGCCTTTTCAGGCATCGTCTTCTGCGCTTTCTTCGTCATGTATGATGGAATAGAACGGTTCTGGATTCTTGTCATCGAGTATCTGGCTTTGGCGGGAGCCATGGCCCTCGAATACTCAAACCGTAAGGAGGATCAATATGCCGGGGACTCGATTCACGATTCTGCTGGCCCTTAGCCTGCTCGTTTTCCCCGTTGCCCTGAGCGCCCAGGGAAGCGGGTCAACCGCCCCTTTGCCTGTGCCCGCAGGTGGCGCAGGTGGAGTAAGCGGTGCCTACGATGTGACGACCTCGATTACCGGAACACTCCTGAAGCTGGCCGACAACGGAAAGACCTTTCAGGTAATGGATGAAAGAACTGGCCAGGCCTACACATTTACTTTGGGTGAAAGGACGAGGTTCCGCGCCGACAAGAAGGTGATGGGCAAAAAGAAGATTGCATGGTCAGAACTTGCGGAGGGCCACCGTGTTCGTGTCACCGTCAAGCTTCCTCAAACCCGTGCGACACAAGTCGATGCTCTCTCGTTAGAGGTGACAGAAATCAAGGTCATCAAACCGAAGGTGACCTAGCTGATTTCCACTGACTCCGGTTGCGGTTGGCGAAACCCTGGATAGGCCTCCATTCCATGTTCTCCGAGATCCAGACCAAGTTTTTCCTCCTCGGCCCCCACACGAATACCAATGGTCACCCTGAGCAGAAGCCAGGTGAGAGTAGAGGCGAGCACGACCAGGAATCCGACCGACACGATGCCCAGGACCTGGACCAGCGTTTGTCGGAAACCTCCTCCGTAAAAGAGCCCCCCTTCAAGAGCGAAGAGGCCGACTGCCAGAGTTCCCCACACCCCGTTCACCAGGTGGACACTGATCGCGCCCACGGGATCATCCACGCGAATCCGATCAAAAAACAGGACAGCCAGCACGACCAGAACTCCAGCTGCGGCTCCAATCAGTACAGAACTGGCAATGCTGACGGCGTTGCAGGGTGCCGTGATCGCAACCAGTCCGGCCAGGGTTCCGTTGAGAATCATGCTCAGATCGGGCTTCTTCAAAAGGAGAGATGAGGCTGCGGTTGCAAGTAGACAGCCGGCGGCGGCCGCCATCAAAGTGTTCACGGCAATCATCGAGATGGCACCCGGATCAGCTTCCATGGTGCTGCCGGCGTTGAATCCGAACCAGCCCAGCCACAGCACGAAGGTGCCGAGGGTGGCCAGACTCATGTTGTGCCCCGGAATGGGCTGGACCTTGCCATCCGGCAGGTACTTTCCAGCACGGGCACCTAGCAGGTATGCCCCCACCAGGGCCGCCCAGCCACCGACGCTGTGCACCACCGTGGATCCTGCAAAGTCCAAGAAGCCCAGTTGAGAGAGCCAGCCTCCCCCCCAGACCCAGTAGCCTCCGATCGGGTAAACAAGCGCCACCAGCACGAAGGAAAAGACGATGTAGCTGAAAAACTTGATTCTTTCCGCGACGGCCCCACTGACTATGGTTGCAGCAGTGGCTGCGAAGGCGAGTTGAAAGAAGAACTTGGCAGCCAGCGGTACACCCGTCCAGTTCAGGGCTGAAAAGACTCCAACGTAGGCTTCCCCGACCGCAGGGCTGTTGTCCGACCCCAGGAGAAACCATCCACTCATGCCGAACAGACCATTGCCGTCCCCGAACATGAGGGCGAATCCCGTGGCCCAGAAGGCCATCGCCGCGACACTGAATACAATGAAGTTCTTGGCCAGAATGTTTACCGCGTTCTTGGCCTGACAGAATCCGGTTTCCAGCATTCCGAACCCGGCGTTCATGAAAAATACGAGGCAGGCGGCGATGACAACCCACAGCGTATCAACAGCGATCTTGATCTCCATTCCTCATCCTCCAGAGGCTTTGCTGACAAAAACCTGCCCGGCTAGCGGGCCGGAAACACTCTTGACTGAAAAATCTCCTTGCAGGTTCCGTGCCAGGCAGCGGACGGGAGACGGGTTTTCCAGTTTGTCGTTTATCATCCGTTAGTTACAAACTCTTTCCCGGGGAGCGGGGGCCCAAGGCCGAACCGAAATACCTACACAACCGTAGGACTTTGCGGGCTTCTCCTACACAAACGTCGGATGTCGAGAGCCGGTGTCGATCTCGGGGCACCCGGCCACAGGCCGAATCGCCGTACTCCTGCGGCTGCACTCGAGATCGACTGGCGCGCAGACGCTGTGAGCTTCAACATTCTTCCTGCATCGGGAGGCGTAATCGGAAGATCGAGGTGGAAAAAGATACAAAAAAGTAGGCTCACTCCCACCAGGGAACAAATATGTAGGTGTGGTGTATCCTTGAGTTTGTCCGGCTTCACTTCCGGCGGTACAATCTTCTACTCTGAAGCCAGTCATCTCAATCTCCCGGCTCTCAGATTGAGCTTGACTCTGCGCTCGAAAAAAAAGGAAAGAGCCTGGAAGAGTTGGGCCTGCGGCCCTCAAGAACCTATTCAGCGAGGTCAGAATGAGTAAATCGATGACGATGGGATTGATTATTGGGAATCGCGGCTTCTTCCCGGATCACCTGGCAAAAACAGGGCGTGCTCAGATGATCGAGCTACTGGAAGGTGAGGGATTCAACGTGGTCGCCGTGGGGACGGAGGAGACAAAGTTCGGTGCCATCGAGAGCCGTCAGGAGGCCAGAAGATGTGCGGAACTCTTCAAGAGTCACCGGGAAGCCATTGATGGAGTGATTGTCTCCCTTCCCAACTTTGGAGACGAACGCGCCATTGCCGATACCCTGAGGATGGCAGGTCTCGAAGTCCCGGTACTGGTGCAGGCGACTCCCGACGATTCATCCAAGATGTCGATTAAGTTCAGACGCGACAGCTTCTGCGGCAAGATGTCCGCCTGCAACAATCTCAAGCAGTACGGTATTCCCTTCTCCTTGACCCGACTGCACACTGTCGCTCCCGATTCCGACGAATTCCGGAAAGATCTCGAGCGGTTCGCTGGAGTGTGCCGGGTGACCAGGGGCCTGACCGGAGTTCGTATAGGAGCGATTGGAGCCAGACCTGCTGCATTTAACACGGTTCGCTACAGTGAGAAGTTGTTGGAAAAAAGCGGAATCTCGATTGAGACGGTGGACCTCTCCGAGATCACCGGCCGCATCGAGCGAACCCCGGACAGCGACGAGCTGGTGCAGCGAAAGCTTTCAGACATAAAGGAATATGTGCCCACTCCCGGCATTCCCGAAGAGTCGCTTCTGAAGATGGCCAAGCTGGCGGCGGTCGTGACCGGCTGGATGGAAGAGACCCAGGTTGTGATGAGCGCTGTCCAGTGCTGGACGGCGCTGGAGGAGTACTACGGTGTCGTTCCCTGCACCATGATGAGCATGATGAGCAATCAACTGATCCCCGCCGCCTGCGAGGTTGACATCTGTGGTGTCGTTGCCATGTACGCTCTCCAGCAGGCTTCCGGAAAACCGAGCGCCCTGCTGGATTGGAATAACAACTATGGAGACGATCCAAACAAGGCAGTCTGTTTCCACTGCGCCAACCTGCCAAAAGATTTTTTCCAGGAGTTCAAGATGGATTACCAGGAGATCATTGCCGGTACCGTAGGAAAGGAAAATACTTTTGGAACGGTGGTGGGTCGAGTCAAGGCGGGAGCGATGAGCTATGCCAGGTTCTCGACCGACGATATCAACGGGAAGATTACCGGATATGTCGGCGAGGGACGGTTTACCGACGATGCCCTGAAGACGTTCGGGGGATACGGCGTCGTCGAGATCCGCGATTTCCAACGACTCCTGCACTTCATCTGTGAGAATGGATTCGAGCACCACGTGGCGGCCAACTTCTCCTCGGTGGCGGGGATTCTCCATGAGGCAACGACACGCTATCTGGGATGGGACGTTCACCGGCATCACTAGTGCAGCCCGCCACAACACTAGCGTACTTGGGGAGCTGTGACGTGGGCGCCAGAACTGGAGGACGACTCTGACATGGCTCTTGTGGCCGGCGTCGACTTCGGCACACTCAATGTTCGGGTCTCTATAGTGGACAGCCAACAGGGGCGCCTTGGTTCAGGCGTTGCTGAGTACCCTCTCGAGCGCAGCAAGGATGACCCTGACCAGGCCACCCAGAAGCACCAGGATCACATGGCCGCCCTGGTCAGCGCCATGCGATCAGCCCTGCAGGAGTCTGGGGTTGACGGCCAGCAGGTTCTGGCGCTGGCTCTCGACACGACTGGCTCCACAGTCATCCCCCTGAGCAGGACACTGGATCCGCTGGACGACTACTACCTGTGGTGTGATCATCGAGCCAGCCAGGAAGCGGAGCAAATCACACAGGTAGCCCACCGCTTCGATCTGGAGGCCATCCGCTGGTGCGGTGGTGTGTATTCGTCGGAGTGGGGTTTTGCCAAGTTACTCTACTGGCTCAGGCACAATCCTGAGAGACGTTCCCAGATGGCAACCGCCCTGGAGCACTGCGACATGGTGGCGGCCGTCTTGTGCGGAATCGAAGCCCCCGCCGCTGTACCCAGAAGTGTCTGCGCGATGGGCCACAAGTGGATGTGGAGCGACGCCTTCGGCGGTTTGCCTCCGGAAGAGTTTCTGGTCCAGGTCGACCCCTTGATGGCAGGGGTTCGCGAGAAGCTGGCAGGACGTTACGGGACATCCGATCAGCTGGCTGCCGGCTGGGCTGAAAAGCTGGGCCTCAAGGCCGGCATCCCGATTCCAGTGGGCGCTTTCGATGCCCATTGGGACGCCATTGGTGCCGGTATCAGGGAGGGTGACGTGGTCAATGTGGTGGGCACCTCCACGTGCATCATGGCCATCGCCAGGGAGGTGGATCTAATTCCCGGGGTTTGTGGAGTCGTCAAGGGATCGATTCATCCCGACTTTTTCGGCATTGAGGCCGGGCTTTCTGCAACTGGCGAACTCTTCGAAGCGATCGCACGACGTGCCGCAACAACTGTGGCAGAACTCTCCCGTGGACTGGAAGACTACCTGCCGGGACAAACCGGCCTGCTGCTGCTGACCTGGGACAACGGAGATCGTACGGTCCTGGTCAATGCCAATCTTGGAGGCATCACGCTGGGCTGGAGTCTGACTTCGACGGCAAGAGACGAACTCTTTGCAGCCATTGAGGGCACTGCCTTCCACACCCGTATCATTCTTGACCGAATGTCCGAACACGGAGTACCCATTCGCCGGGTCATCAACGGGGGCGGGATTCCACAAAAGAATCAGGTACTCAACCAGGTTTACGCCGACGTCCTGCAAAGACCAGTTCTGGTTCCGGAACAGGAAGTCACCAGCCTCGGTTCGGCCATCTTCGCCTTCCTCGCCGCCGGAGTTTTCGAAAGCGTCGAAGAGGCCCAGGATGCACTTTGCCCCAGCTATCGGGTCATCAAGCCCCGGCAAGAAGCTCAATCCATCTACCAGGAACTTCATGGTCTCTACCAGAAGCTGTACTTCAGCTACGGAATTCCCGAATCTGGGCCGGTCGGGTCGGGCGAAGTGTTGCCACGGCTGCGGCGCATCGCTGCCCGGACCAGGCAATAACTCGCAGTTGTAAGACGACGTCCCAGCCTGCATATTTAGAGTAGATGTCGTCGTGGAAATTCAGGCCTCTCCTCTCTCCACTGATGGGCAGTTATTTCCTCGAGAATCGCGATCTGTTGCCGAATACCGTCACCAGCGCGAACTGGACGTGCGTAGGCATTTCCGCTCACGAATCGGCAGTCAAGGGCGGAGAGATTGTTCGAACTGCCCGGCTTTACATTGGATCCAACCTAGCAGCAGAGCGTGTGATGGCTCTTGCGTGGCTCCCTTTCCCTCAGACTTGCGCCTCTCGGTCTTCCCATGCAAGACTTCTCCTCCTACAGCCTCTACAGATGCACGCATGCCAAGAACTCGACAGCACGACCCAGGGCCTCCAACTGTGGCGATAAGAAAAACGATTACAAGGTGAATACGATGCCGAGAAAAACCCAATTGGGTATTGCCATGTTCATGGCTTTGCTGGTCCAATGCAGCCCGCCTTCCGGCCCTTCGGAAGTGACGGAAGAAAACAAGGAGATCGTACGCCGGTTCATCGAGGTAGTGAACGACCAGGATTTTGATCTTCTCGACGAGCTAATGGTCTCGGATTTCGTGCGTCACAGCCAACCGACCCCTGATGTTCAGGTTCGAAGTCTCGAAGATTTCAAGGTCTATCTTCGACAGGACGCTGCCACCACTCCAGATGCCCGAGTCACAACCAGATTCCTGGTAGGCGAAGATGATTTGGTCGCCTTTTATGGGACGTACGCTGGTACGCAGGCGGCCCAGTGGGGACCATTTCCTCCTTCCGGCAAGCGAATGGAGGTTGAGATGGGTGGAATCTTTCGCCTGGAAGATGGCAAGATCGCTGAGATGTGGGTGACGTGGGATAACCTCTCCGCCCTGAGGCAGCTCGGTCACTTCCCACCGCCAAACCAGGACCTTCAATAGATGGTCTTCAGTTTTCCAGATTCATTTTGACGAGCAAGTCTTGCAATCGTGGGTCTGACCGCAGGGGATCAAAGGCCGGTTCCATACCAATGAACACCATCATCCAGACGCGATCCTGGTATCCCTTCTCGAGCCATTCCAGGGCGAGATCCGCCTCTCCGAGGCCGGTATAGATGAGTGCTAAATAGAATGGTAGTGCATAATTCTCACTGAGTCCCTCGCCTTCTTTCAACTTGCCGATGACCTCCGCCGCATCTTCTCTCTTCCCGGCCACGGCATAGGAATACCCAAGAAAAGCCAACAAGTCCGGACTGTCTCGCAAAAGAGTTCTTCCCTTCTGAAGCTCTGAGATGGCTTCGTCAACCATCCCCTTCTGCAGATAGGCCATGGCAAGAAAGCTGATGATCGGAAACGGAACCACCTGCTCAGGGACTCTGCTCAATACGTTCTGAAACTGTTCGATGGCTCGATCGTATCGGCGGCCCCAGTAGAGAGCCAGCCCGAGCTGTGCGGTCTGGGCATAGGAGTAAGGGTTCAGGTCGAGTGCTCGCTCTGCTTCTGCAACCGCCTCATCCCCTCGTCCTAAAATCGTCAAAAGCCAGGCGTACCCCTCATGCGCCCCTGCATAACTTGGATTCAGCTCGATGGCTCTGGAAAATATCCTCTCTGCCTCCGGCCAGTTCCAGTCGTAATTGGTGAGCATGAACCCCAGCGGGGTGTAGGCCTCGCTGAGCTAATCGTCGATCTCCAGCGCCCTCAAAGCCGCAGCTTTCGCTCTGGGGAAGGCCTCCGACGGTGGAACGGTATGGTTGACTCCAAGCTTGTGATAGCAGTCAGCCAGGCCGCTGTAGGCCAGAGGATCGTCAGGGTCAATGCTGACGGCTTGGTTAAAGTACTCAAAGGCCTCTTCCAGTGTCCGCCTGTTCCAGTGGTAACGGCCCTTGAGGTAGGCCAGATGTGCATCAGGGTTCACTGGCTGTGGGCTGGCAAGACGCGACTGCTCACCTGGGGTTAGCCTGACTTCTATTTCCTGAGCGATCGCACTCGCTACTTCGCGTTGCAGGGTAAGAACGTCGCGTAAGTCCCCGTCGTAACTTCTAGACCACAGGTGATGGTCAGTAGCCGCTTCGATCAATTGGACCGTGACTCTGACATGCTCTCCCACCAGGAGCGATGATCCCTCCACGACCAAAGCAACGTTTAACTCGCGAGCAATCTCCGGAAGGGGTTTCTGTGTGTCCTTGTATTGCATGACCGAGGTTCTCGAGATCACCCTCAGACCCGTAATCATACCCAGGTTGCTGATCAGGGCCTCCGTCATCCCGTCGCTAAAGTACTCCTGCTCCGGATCGCCGGAGAAGTTGTTCAACGGGAGCACCGCCAGGGACTTGACGTCCGCGGAAATCTGGACATCCCGAACCACCAGGAAATAGACTAGCACTGCCACAGCCGCCGCCGACACCAGAACGGCCAGCCGAGCCCAGAGTACCGGGGACCGGGAAGGTGCTGTGATTTCATCCCCGGATCGACCACCCACAGTCGTCACTGTAGCTTTGAAGCGGAAGCCTCTCTTTGGGACGGTCTCGATGAATCTCGGTTCGGCGGAACTTTCACCCAGGGCCTTCCGCAGGAGGGAAATGTGTCGATTCAGGTTACCTTCTTCAACAAAGCTCTCCTTCCACACTCTTTCCAACAGCTCCTCTTTCAAAACCAGGTTGCCGCTGTTTTCGACTAAAACCAGCAGAACATCAAACAGCTTGGGAGTGAGTGGAACGGGTTGGCCCTTTGTTAGCAGCACGTAGCTGTTGGTGTCCAGGTGGAACTCGCCAAATTGGTAGACAGGCTTCTTGTTCGGGGTCACGTACAACTAGTTTACCGAAAAAATTCCGAAAAAAATCCGACTTTTCCAAAGACTGTCCCTTGCTCTGCCACGTAGGGTGCCAGGCAGAAGAACTTGGTGAGACAGACGCAACAAAAAACAGGAGGAAAAAAGCGATGCGTAAGATTATTTCGATTGCGAGCACTGCGGCCGTGGCTGCCATTCTATTGGCAATCGTGCCGAACTTCACAACGTCCGCCAGGAGCATAGGCGCGCTCATCTCGAGCACCTGGTACCTGGAACTCGATACAGCCCCTTTTGGCATCCCTGGCGGTACCGTCCCGGGGCTAGTCTCCTTCCATCGCGACGGGACTCTCAACATCTCGGATGGAGGCGATTTTGGTGGACCTCCAATTTCAACTCTCAACTCCCCACAATACGGTTCCTGGGTCAGAGCGGGGAAACGCAGTTTCGAAGCGACCAGCTTGTTCATTGAGGCAGACCTGGCGGGGGTGGTGACGAACTTTCAAAAGGTCCATCTCACTCTCGAGTTTGACGGCGATCACTTTAATAGTCTCAGCGGTTTCGTGGATGTGGAAGTGGTGCCCTGCGACCCAGCAGGACCCACGCCCTTTCAGACTTTTAACTGTCCCAACCCGATTTCAACTCCCGGCATTCCCGTTGCCTTCGACGTTCCGGTCCAGCTGACGCGGCTGCCCCAAAAAAGGCCTAACCCCTATTATCTCTGGTCGCACGACGATTCCCAATAGGCATCCTAATTCCATGCGGCAATCTGATCGGACCACTCAAGAGGCTGGCTACGACGTGTACACCGTCGTCCTCCTCGTATTCCTGCTCCCGGTTCTCCTCAGGAGTGCTGAGGCGCGCCTGTCCTTCGCCGATCCCGAAAAACCGGGCCAGCAAGAGCCCGCCGGCGAAACTCTGGTGACGGTGGAACAGGGACAGTACGTCAGGCTTCGGCTTGTGCTGCAGACCCAGTCTGTGAAGAAGCGCAACCGCTACGAGAGGTTCGTCGTGGACGACTACCGGTGCGACGAATCCAACTACTTTGCATGTCCAGGGTGTGAGGTGCGGTCAGGGAGGGGGATTAAGAGTGCCCCTTGGCTTCACTCTCCTGACGGCGCTGCCCGCCCTTCCGCAGCTCCTGATTGGCGCCGATCTGCAAAAGAGCCGACTCCTCTACCTGCCCTCCATCGGCCTGGCTCTGCTGGTGGGGGGTCTGGTCCAGTCTTCCAGCCAGGGCCCGAGAGTCAGACTGGCCGCGGCTGTGCTAGTCCTGTTTAACTTCGCCGCCCTGCAGCACAACCTGAGCCTATGGGAAGAGGTGTCCGAAAGGAGCTGTTGACCCTCGACTGATAGAGCACTCGGCAGGCCGGATCGGTTTCCTACCCCCCGGCTCCCGCCGGGGGCTCTGATGGATCGGATTGGCCATAGTAGGCGTCCGGGCCATGCTTTCTCAAGAAGTGTTTGTCGAGAAGGTGTCGGGAGATCGATTCCGCCCCCGAATGGAGAGACAGTGAGTAGTAAGTGATCCTGGCCACTTCCTCCAGGAGCACCGCATTGTGGGTGGCTTCGCCAGGAGTCGATCCCCAGCTGAAAGGCCCGTGCCCGGCCACCAGAACGGCCGGTATTTCCTGGCAATCAAGGTCGGCAAATCGTTCAACAATGACACGCCCTGTGTTCAACTCGTAGTCGTTTTCGATCTCTTCAGGCTGCATGGGGCGGGTGACCGGGACCGGGCCGTAAAAGGTATCGGCATGTGTCGTGCCCAGACAGGGAATGGGAAGCCGGGCCTGGGCCCAGGCAGTCGCATAGCGGGAGTGGGTGTGGGCTATACCCCCTGTCCGCGGGAAGGATCGATAAAGCTCGAGGTGGGTGGGCAGGTCGGAAGAGGGTCTCAGATTCCCCTCCACGAGGTTGCCTTCGAGGTCCGTGACCACCAGATCCTCAGCCTGAAGTGACTCGTAAGGCACCCCGCTGGGTTTGATCACAACCAGTCCCTCATCTCTCAACACACCGCTGGCGTTGCCAAAGGTGTAAAAGACCAGCCCCTGTCGCACCAGTTCCAGATTCGCCTCCAGAACCTCCTGGCGTAGAGCCCTCAGCTTGACATCCAAGACCGTAATTCCTCTCGAGCAGTTGCGAAGAAGACCCGCCTTATCAAGATACTATCCGGGAGTTCTAACCGCCAAGGCGAAGAGAACACAACAGATGCCTGCAGGAAGGTACGCCGGTTGCACCCGCACTCGCGTGTCTCCTCTGCAACAGTGATGTGATTCGCATCGAAAGCTCCCTGAGCACTACCATGACCATGGCCTCCTGTGTGCTATCGTTCCAGTTTCTGCTATTTTGAGACAGAATCATACCTGCTCTGAAAGAGGGATGCATCCTATGAGAAAAGGAACCCTTTCGGGATCCCGGGTTTTGTCGTTTCTGGTCGCCTGTGGGCTCTCAATGTCCGAACTGGCGGCCGGAGAACGCGATGCCTGGAACCGGTTTCGGGGCCCCAACGGTTCCGGGGTGATTGAGGTATCGGAACTGCCGACTGTATTCGGTCCCGACCAGAAGCTGATCTGGAAGACCCCGCTGCCGGCCGGCCATTCCTCGCCGGTCTTGAGCGACGATCGGATTTACCTGACTGCCGTCGAAGACGACCAGTTGTGGACCCTCTGCCTGGATCGAAACAGTGGTCGAGTGTTGTGGCGTCGACGCTCTCCTCGAAACCGCGCTGAGAAACTGGACCACCGCAACAACCCGGCTTCCGCTTCGCCGGCCCTGGATGAAAAGGAGAATGTCTACGTTTTCTTCGGTGACTTTGGACTTCTTTCTTACGACCGCTCCGGCCGGGAGCGCTGGAGAATGCCGCTGGGACCTTTTGACAATCTTTACGGAATGGGCGTCTCTCCCCTGGTTGCGGGGAAGGGGGTGTATCTGGTCTGCGATCAGCAGACCGGGTCGTTTCTGATTGCGGTCGACAAGGACACCGGGGAACAGCTGTGGAAGGTCGAGCGCCCCGAGGCGACCAGTGGGCATTCCACCCCGATTCTTTACAAAGCCGAAAACGGGAGCCTGGAACTGCTGGTGGCCGGCTCCTTTCTCCTGAGCTCCTACGATCCAGCCAATGGCGAGAAACTGTGGTGGGTCCGCGGCCTTTCCTTCGAGATGAAGTCAACTCCGGTCATGAGCCGCGGCATGCTCTTCGTGAACGGGTACGCCACGCCACTGAACCAGCCGGACAAGATGGTGGAGACAGAAGCCTGGAGCCGGGTTCTCGAGGCGCAGGACAAGGATGCTAACGGGCGGCTTTCCAAAGATGAGCTACCCGATTCGCCGAGCCAGGGGTTCTTTCCTTTTGTGGATCTGGACCAGGACGGATTCCTGAAAGCTGAGGAGTGGAAGTACTACCGGGACGCCATGGCATCGAAAAATGCGATGCTGGGAATTCGCCTGGGCGGCCGGGGAGACGTGACGGAACCCAATATGAAATGGGAGTATCACCGCTCGGTTCCCCAGCTCCCCTCTCCCCTTCTTTACAAGGATATCCTCTACATGATCGCCGACAGCGGAATCGCCACTTCCTTTCGGCCGGACACGGGAGAGGTGATTGCCCGGGGCCGCATCAAGGGTGCCATGGGCAAGTATTTCGCCTCACCCGTGGCGGCCGACGACAAGATCTACCTGGTGAGTGAGACCTGCAAAGTCGCGGTGCTCGAGCCGGACGGCAGCCTGGAGGTGCTGGTCGTCAACGATCTGGACTCCACCTGCTATGCGACTCCGGCCCTGGCCCAGGGACGGATCTATATCCGCACCGCCGAAACCCTGTATGCCTTTGGTGAGTGATGAATTAGGAATTAAAGATTGAAAATTGAAGATTGAAGATTAATGAGTGCTCAGGAGATCCCGTCGAGTTTGTACTTTCTGAGCAGCCGGTTGAAACGGGAGAGGTCCGTTTTGATGACCCGGTCCAGCTCCTCCCCGGCACTCTTCAGCTTCTGCCTCAAGAGCTTGTGCACCTCGTAGTGCTGGTCGGTGGGAGGATAATCGGCAACAGCAACGCTGCCCTCCAGATGAGCCAGTTTTCCAGCGATTCTGGCCGGCCATCGGACCCCGTCCTGGCCGGTCCCGGAGACCTTGAGCTGGAACAGCTTCCCTTCAACGCTGATTAGTTTTTCCTCCACATCCCGGACCGCCGTCCGGACATCTTCGAGACCGTCGCGGCCCTGGAGGACAGCTCCCAGATCCAGCAGCTGGCGTCGCAGCCATTCGATCTGGTTGACCATTTCGGCAGTGCCGTGGGCGTCCTCACGGAGCTCCAGAAGCAACGCAGTCTGCGCAAGAATGTCTTCCTCCGTACCCTCGGTGTTGGGATCCTTGAGAACTTCCAGTTCACTCCGGTATTCCGTTCCCCCGACCTCGAGAATCACGGGATAAGTGCCTGGAGGAACGAGCACGGATATTGGATCCACCGCGCCTTTCCGCCAACCCTTGTCGCCCAGACTCACCCACTCGGCGTAAAGAGGCCGGGTGCGGAGCCTGGCCTGCGTGGAAGGCTCCCCCTTGAGATTCCACCAGACGCGATTGATTCCCGCCGCGTTTTTCCCCTTCAAAGTGCGAACCGTCTCTCCTGCCCCATCGGTGATCCGAATCTTGACCTCCTGATCAGACTTCTCGGCCAGCCAGTAATTGAGGGAAGCCCCGTAGGGCGGATTCTTGCCGGCGGACGGGTCATTGAACATGTACATGGGAGCGGTGATGGGTTGGAAACGGTAGGCAGGCCGGGGATCGAACAGGTGGACCTGCGAAGCGGTCACCTTTGTCGTGAGCTGCTGGAGGGGTGTGATGTCGTCCAGGATCCAGAATCCCCGGCCATAGGTGCCGACTACGAGATCATTGAAGTGTTCCTGAACAACCATCCAGTACATGGGAGCCGGCGGCAGGTTGGTCTGCAGGGATTGCCAGTTCTCTCCGTCGTCAAAGGAAACGTAGAGAGCGTTCTCAGTGCCCAGGTACAGAAGTCCCGGTCGCACCGGATCCTCCCGGATATTCCGGACATAAAAAAGAGGGCTCCCGGAAATGCCGCTGGTGATGCGGGTCCAGTGCTCGCCGTAGTCCTGTGTTCTGTACACAAAAGGATCGAAGTTCCCGACCTGATGGAAATCAACTGTGATGTAGGCCTTCCCGGCATCCCATTTCGAGGCGTCGATATTCCTCACCGTACCCAGAGGAGGCAACCCGGGAATGTTCTCGGTGACGTTGTTCCAGGTCTCGCCTCCGTCCCGGCTAACGTGCACCAGACCGTCATTGGAACCTGCCCAGAACACACCCTGCTGCAGGGGCGACTCATCAAAAGCATAGATGACACAGCAGTACTCCACCCCGATGTTGTCGGGAGTGAGACCGCCCGAGATCACCTGCCTGCTCTTGTCATTGGTGGTGAGATCGGGGCTGATGATGTCCCAGCTTTGTCCACCCTGGGTGGTCCGGTGGACAAACTGGCTGGTCACGTAGACCGTGTTGTGGTCGTGAGGCGAGATCAGAAGCGGAAAGGTCCACTGGAAACGATACTTCAGATCGGCGGCCGGCCAGCCTCCGGTGCTCTCCGGCCACACCTCCACCTGCCTGTAGTGGCGTCTCTCTTCGTTGTAACGGACCACAATGCCTCCACGGGCCCCCGATCCCGAGGCACTGGACCAGATGATATTGGGGTCCACCGGATCGGGTGTGGCGAATCCGCACTCACCACCACCGACTCCGTGCCACATTCCACGCGGGATTTCGGCCCTTCGCGAGTCTCCACTCAAGCGGCTGTTGCTGGGCCCGCGCATAGAGGGTCCGTCCTGGCGGTTCCCGTAGACGTAGTAGGGAATCTGATTGTCGACGGTGACGTGATAGAGCTGGGCCACGGGCAGCTGAATCCGCAGCCAGGATTGGCCACGGTTCTCCGAGACGGAGACGCCTCCGTCGTGGGCTACAATCATGCGTTCGGCATTGGTCGGATCGATCCACATGTCGTGATGGTCCCACCCCGGGGCAGTCACACGAGAGCGAACCCGCGAGGTTTTGCCTCCGTCCAGAGTCTCGCTGAAGGAGGCTGCCAGAAAATAGACTTCATCGGGGTCGTCCGTGGAAACCGCGCAGCGGCTGTAATAGGCACTCCGTCCGGCCAGGTTCCGATTGTGGGTGACGGGCCTCCAACTCTTGCCTCCATCGCTGGAACTCCAGAGCTCACCACTTTCCGTTTCTTTTTCGTGCCGGGGAACTCCGTCGCCGGTTTCGATGAGAGCATAGATCCTGTCCGAGTCCTCCGGCGTCATGCACACGGCGACCTTTCCAACCGGAAGTTCAGGCAGTTCCCGGCCTTCGATTCGAGTCCAGGTGTCACCGCCGTCTCTAGACATGAAGAGACCACTTCCCGGCCCCCCGCTCTCGCGGCCCCAGGTCTTGATCTCGAGCTGCCACATTCCGGCGAAGAGGATTCGGGGGTTGTTGGGGTCCATAGCGAGGTCGGAGGCTCCGGTATCCTCGTCCACAAAGAGAACCCTCTCCCAGGTCTTGCCCCCGTCCCGGGTGCGGTAAACCCCACGCTCCGGCTGAGGGGAATAGCCGTGACCCAGAGCTGCCGCGTAGACGATGTCCGGGTTGGCAGGGTGAACAATGACTCGACCGATGCGCCCCGTCCGGTCCAGCCCCATGTGCTCCCAGGTTTGCCCACCGTCGGTGGATTTGTAGATCCCGTTTCCGATCGAAACATTGGAACGAATAAAGGTCTCGCCGGATCCAGCCCATACAATCTGAGGATCGGAGGCTGCCACCGCCAGCGAGCCGATGGAATGCACCGACTGGTCGTCAAAGACCGGTTCCCACCCGAGCCCGGCGTCGGTCGTCTTCCAGATCCCTCCACTGGCCGCGCCGGCATAGTAGATCATGGGGGCTCCTGGCACGCCGACGACCGAAATAACCCGGTTTCCGACCGGGCCGATGTGCCTGTAGCGAAGCTGGTCGAAGAGCTCCGGGGTGACTTGCTGGGCAACCATTGCTCCTGTAACCGAGACGACCAGGCACAAGAGTACTAGCGTCCACCGGATTCCCTGAGTTTGTAGCATGGCGGAACCTCCTAAGCATGGCGGAGTTTAGCGACCTAACTGAAAGGGAGTCAAGATGGCACCGTGCCCCCATACCCCACTACATCCACCGTGACGTGGAGGCGGAATTGATGGGCGTGAGCAAGGTGTGGCTGGCGGGACCGCTTAGAGGAACTGTGGCCGCAGCTCCGGCCCTGGTGACGATCCAAGTTCCACGTTCCACGTTCAAGCTTCAGAAGAGAGTGGGAGGGGCCTCCCACTCTCTGGATCTACTTCTTCAAGGAAGCCGAGAGAATCTCTCTGTCGTTGCGGGCCACGATGTGCCCGTTGGCATAGGCCGGATGTGACCAGTTGACAATTCGGTCGGAAGGGCGGCGACGGCCTCCCGGACGGCTCCGCCAGGAGGAGTTGGCCGTGGGTTCGATGAGGTGGGTTCGATCGACTTCATGATAGCCCTTCTCGTCGAAGCGGGTGATGATCAGATCCCCCAGGTCGTTGTTGGCAAAGTAGCGATCCCCATTTCGAACCAGAAAGGCTGTGGCCCAGCGGCCCAGCTCGATCAGGTCGAGCGACTCCCAGATACGGTCTCCAGTGGACGCGTCCAGGCACCTGAACTGGCCATAGCTGCAGACTCCAAAAATCAGGCCATCCTTCAAAACCGGGGTCGTCATCAGGGCGTGCAGGCTGTCCGTGTCCTCGGCGCGTTCACTTACCCCTTTCCGCTTCCAGACCAGGCTCGCCGAAGGGCTGGAGAGGTCCAGTCTCATCATCATCGAACCCCCGTAAAACTGGGAGAGAAACAGATGGTTGCCACTTCTGACCGGGGTAGCCACGGTCAGCCCGGACCGCGCCTCCCACAGTTCTTCCCAGTACACTTTTCCGCTTTCCGGGTTCAGTGAAGTGACTGCGCGCGGGTGCCAGACGATCAATTGACGGACTCCCCCGGCTTCGAAGATGACCAGTTGGGCGTAGCCCATTTCCGGCTCCGGGGAGAGCGCCCGCCAGACCTCTTTGCCAGTGTGTTTGTCGAAAGCGACAACTTCGGCGTCGGGAACGCCTCCCACAATGGCAATGAGAAGATCCCCTTCAACCAGGGGAGCTCCGCTCACGCCCCAGACGGAAACTTCAGTTCCGTAGTCGCTCTCAAAGTTCTTTTCCCACACCAGCTCACCGGTCTCGCCCCTGAGGACTCGCAAGACCCCTGTGGCCCCGAGCACGTAGACAAGATCAGCATCAACAGTGGGGGTAGCCCGGGGGCCGATTGCATAGGAGCGCATCAAGCGGGCGTAGCTGACTTCCCAGGAATGGGTCCAGAGGACCTTGCCCGTTCCCTCATCCAGGCAGAGCAGGCGCTCCGTGCCTTCCAGCGGCCGAATTTCTTCAAAGTCGGCGACATACACTCGTCCGTTGGCAACGGCCGGACCCGCGTACCCACTGTGGATGGGCGTTCTCCATCGAATTCCCAGCCCCTCGTCGGGAAACTCTTCGAGTACATCCGTCTCGTTCCAGATTCCCAATCGTCCCTTGCCTCGCCACTCGGGCCAGTCCTCCGCCAGAACGGAAGCATTTGACAGTGCGACTGCCAGCATTCCAGCCAGAGTCAAGAGGGTCAAACAGGCTCTTGATTGTCGTTCAGAAGATCTCATACTCAAGATTCTAACCCTTTTGACAACTTGGACAGAAAGCGAGCGGGCGACGCCTGGTCGTCCCGGGGGACTTTCACCACGGGCTGCTACCAGGAAATGCTGGACGCACTCCCCTTGAATTGGGTGTCCGACCCCGCTACCGTGCTGAAGAGGAAACAAAAAAATGCACCCGCCGCTCTTCAAGACTGTGAGACCTGCAGTCATCGGTCTGGCCCTCCTGGGGTTCACTACCTGCCGGGAAGAGGCTGAGATCTCGAGGCCCAACATTGTCATCATCCTGGCCGATGACATGGGGTTCTCGGATCTGGGCTGCTACGGGGGCGAGATTGAAACGCCCAACCTGGACCGGCTGGCCGCCAACGGACTGCGCTACACGCAATTTTACAATCCCTCCCGTTGCTGCCCTACCCGCGCTTCCCTGCTCACGGGACTCTACTCCCACCAGACGGGAATGGGCTGGATGACGGCTGCCAACCTCGGACATCCCGGCTATACCGGTGAACTCAACAATCAGTGCGTCACCATCGCCGAGATTCTTCAGCAGGCGGGATACGCCACCTACATGAGCGGAAAATGGCATTTGACTTTCGACAAATACATGGATCCCGAAGGTCCGAAGGACAGTTGGCCTGCACAGCGAGGTTTCGATCGATATTTCGGCCCCCTTTACGGAGGCGGCAGCTACTTCACCCCCAAGACTCTGACCGTGGACAATACCCGCATCGAGGCACCTTCGGATTTCTATCTGACCGATGCCATCAGCGATCACGCCGTCGGTTTTCTCAAGAAGCACGCGGAGAACAGACCAGCCTCCCCGTTCTTCCTCTACGTCACCTACACTGCGCCCCACTTCCCGCTCCATGCAAAGCCGGCTGACATTGATAAATACCGCGGCTCCTACCTGAAGGGCTGGGAGCATCTGCGGACTGAGCGCTATGGCCGCCTGCAGAAGCTGGGCCTGATCTCTGATGAATGGCCCCTGTCTCAACCCGACAGTGACATTCCTGACTGGGAGAGCCTGGATCACGGCCAGAAGACAGAAATGGATCTGCGCATGGCCATCTATGCCGCTCAAATCGATTCCATGGACCAGGGCATCGGTCGGATCCTCGCGGCCCTGGATCAAATGGGAGTGGAGGACGACACCCTGATCCTGTTCCTCTCCGATAACGGCGGCACCCATGAACTCATCTCAAAAGCAGTCACAGAGCTCGAACTCCTGGGTACCGACCGGTCTTTCCAGACCTACCGGAAACCCTGGGCCAATGCCAGCAATGTTCCCTTTCGCCTCTACAAGCACTGGGTGCACGAGGGTGGAATTGCCACGCCCCTGATTGTCCGCTGGCCAGCTCGAATTCGTGACCGGGGAGGAATTCGCTCCCAGGTCGGACACGTCATCGACCTGATGCCCACGGCTCTGGAAGTAGCCGGTGAAAATTACCCGTCCCTGTTCAGAGGCCACTCCATACTGCCTCCCGAAGGGACGAGCCTCCTGCCCTCGTTTCTTGATTCTCCGATCAGCCGCGAGGCCCTTTTCTGGGAGCACGAAAGTAATCGGGCTGTCCGGCTGGGAGAATGGAAGCTCGTGAGTAAGAGCCTGGAGGGTCCATGGGAGCTGTACAACCTGTCCTCCGACCGGACCGAGTCGACCGATCTGTCCGGCTCTCATCCCGATCGTGTGGATCAACTGGCCGCAATGTGGCAGGCCTGGGCCGAGCGCGCCAACGTCCTGCCGCTGGACAACCGGCGCTGGTTTGAACGGGTCCGGAATCAAAGCCCCTGAGACATGGCGGATTCAGGAGGATCCAAACTGGAGCGCATCTGGATACTCATGCGCCGAGCCGTACGCGCCTTGCCTGTTTTGTCCGTGCTGCTGGGCCTGAGTCCGGGTATCTCGGTCTGCAAGGCCCACGATCTGGACTATGCCGTAGCGACAGCCACGTTCCGGATGGATGGAAGCTACGAGATCCAAGTGGCGTTTCACATCGCGGCCTTCGTTCTGGAAACCGAGCCGGGAGACCTCTCTCTGGAAGCCTGGACCCAGCTTCGCGACATGAGTGACGAAGAATGGACTACCCGTATCGACTACGCGAGAGGCCAGTTCGGTGAGCGGCTGCGCATCGCTTTTGGTGAAGTCGTCGTGGAACCGGATTCGATTCTTTTTCCCGGTCCGGAGCTGCTGCGGGAAGACGGTCTCACGCTCACCCCCAGGCGGGCTCCGCCCGTTCAGATCCAAGGGACGCTCCCGGCAGGGGCTGAAGACTTTACGGTCACCTTCCCGTACCAGGCCGGCATCGTCTGGCTGGAGGTCAACGCCCCCGAGGGCCCGCCGGCGGGCCAGTTCATTGGTGCGGGCCGCGAGAGCATGCCACTTCCCATCATCGTCGGCGGAGCGGGTATGGAGGTACGCAGACCCGGCTGGGCGGCTCTTTTCTGGACCTACTTTCTGCTTGGATTCGAGCACATCCTGCCCCGGGGCCTGGACCACGTCCTCTTCGTCCTGGGATTGTTCCTGCTCTGCAGCCGGTGGGGCGCCCTGCTCACACAGGTCACGGCGTTTACGGTTGCCCATTCGATGACTCTGGCTCTGTCCTTCTATCAGATCGTGTCGCTGCCTCCGTTCGTGGTGGAACCCCTGATTGCCCTGTCCATCACAGTGGTCGCTGTTGAGAATGTCCTCACCAGCCGGATGCATCCCTGGCGCACGGCACTCGTGTTTGCCTTCGGTCTACTGCACGGACTGGGCTTTGCCAGTGTCCTGGGTAACCTGCTGGCCCCGGGAAGGGAGACAGCGATTGCACTGGCGTCTTTCAACATTGGCATCGAGGCCGGGCAACTGGCGGTGATTCTGCTGGCTTTTCTGGCGGTCGGACACTTTCAGTCCAGAGACTGGTACCGATCCCGCGTTTCCATTCCCGCTTCCTGCTGCATTGCCCTGGTTGGACTGTTCTGGACGGTGGAACGGATTTTTCTGAGATAAATTTAGAGTCCTGTGGGACTTACTATGTGCGAGTGACTCAGCTCAATGACGGGGTGGCCTGGTCCAGTCCCGTCTGGGTAGGAGGATTCGGCAAGCGCTGATCAGTTCTTGGCCGCCTTGATGCGTCCTTCCTTCTCCCACTCGGCCAGATGGCCCTTGATCAGATCCACCTCTGATGCCTCACCCTTGATCTTCAGAAAATGTCGCAACTCACTGGCGGCAGACTCGAATTCACCCCGATTTGCACGGATATACCCCAGCATGTAGCTGGCGTAGGGAAACTCATCTCCCTTGTAGCTGTCTCGGACCTTCTGGAACGACTCCTCGGCCAGATCGATCTGCTTCAGATTGATTCTGGCGACTCCGCGATAGTAGTGCGCCGAGACAAGATAGGGGTTTAGCTCCGTGACCCTGGAGCTCCACTTACTGACCTCGTCCCAGTTTTGTTTCTGAACCTCGAGTTCCATCATCACCAGGTTGGGCCGAATGTAGTTCGGGTCGCCGGCGACCGCCGATTCAAATGCCTGCCTGGCCCCCGGCTCGTCGCTCTGAGCAAGTCGGATCTGACCCAGCAACTCCCAGGCGGTCGCATACTCGGGATACAGCACTGTTGCCTTTTCGAGTTCACCGGCCGCCTTTTCGTGGTTGACGTTTTTCTTCCTGATCTCCTTGAGAGCGCTCCGATAAGCCTTTTTGGCTTTCTTGGGCGCCGCCATAGAAGTAACACTGGTGGTTGTCCCGGTAATGCTTCCGGCACGATGCAGAACAATGACACCGACATCAGGATTGTCCAGGGGGCGTACGATGCTGAGGGGAATGACATCCGACTGGAACCCCGGCTGGGCGGCCCTCAACTCGCACCCCATCAGATTCGCACCGGAGTCGGCGGATCGCACGCTAGGGGCCCTTTCACCCCCGGCAGCCATCATTCGCGCCAGCGCATCTTGTGACTCGGAGTTGATGGTGCCGAATAAATCCCGACTGGAAACGCTGGCGTCCACTACCGTCAGGTGCGGATTGGTTTGCGTGACTTCGAGGGTGAAAAAGCCGTTGAAAGCGTAAACCTGGCGGCGAACTCTCCCGCTACAGACCAGTTCCACCTGCACCGATGTGTCCCCCGGGCTACCATCGTCGTAGATCACCTTGCCGGTGAGATAGATGGGTCGTTCCATTTCCGGCATCTGCTGCGAACTCTGCTGCTGCTGCGGCTGCGGCTGCTCGGGAGACTGTCTGGGCTGAGTCGTCTCGTCAGGCGGCTTCTGGGCCAGGGCAAGGCTGGAAATCACAAAGAACAAAAAGAAAACAATGAAGGGTCGGGTTTTGGCCATGTGAGAAACCTCGCTCAACGGAACTCTCTGTGAGATCTTGCTCTATTGTTTACCACAAAACCGGGTACCTGGTCTATCGGTTGAGGAACAGACTCGGGCTCGGGCATGTTCACGGGCAGCTAACCGTGCAACGTGAAACGCAAGACGTGAAACATGGAACGTGGAACCTGGAACGCAAAGTGGGAGACACCATGGGGCGGCGACGCTTGAACCGCACACGAGATGCCGCTAGATTCAAGCCGATAGGAAAACACATGAAGAATCTGTTGCGTCTATGGATGGTCTTGTTTCTTCTCCCAGTCTCCACTGCTGCTGCCCCTGCCAGCGAGAACCTGGAGCCACTCAAGCAGGAAGCTCTGCAAAACGTGGAGAGCATGAGCGCTCTGACCCGGCAGATGGTCGACATGATCTTCAGCTTCAGCGAGCTGGGATTTCAGGAGGTCGAAACGTCGGCCTACATCACTGCGATCCTGCGCGAGAACGGTTTTGAAGTGACGGAAGGCGTATCCGGCATGCCCACGGCCTGGGTTGCACGATGGGGCAGCGGACATCCCGTCATTGCCTTTGGAAGCGACATCGACTGCATCCCCAAGGCTTCCCAGAAACCGGGAGTCGCCTACCACGATCCCATTGTCGAGGGGGCACCCGGTCACGGCGAAGGACACAATTCGGGGCAGGCGGTCAATGTGACAGCAGCGCTCGTGCTCAAGAAGCTCATGGAACGGGAACAGATTCCCGGGACTCTGATGCTCTGGCCCGGGGTGGCGGAAGAGCAGCTCGGGTCCAAGGCCTACTTTGTTCGCGATGGGCTCTTCAAGAATGTGGATGCAACCCTGTTCACCCACGTCGGCAGCAACCTGGCCGTCTCCTTTGGCCTGGGAAGGGGCAGCGGGCTCGTATCGGTGGAATATACCTTTCGGGGAGAATCTGCCCACTCGGCCGGTGCTCCCTGGCGTGGGCGCAGCGCTCTGGACGCGGTCGAATTGATGAACATCGGCTGGAACTTCCGGCGTGAGCACCTGCGCCTTTCTCAGCGGACTCACTATGTCATTCCCAACGGAGGCGACCAGCCCAATGTCGTTCCGTCTGTTGCTTCGGTCTGGTACTTCTACCGGGAGATCGACTACGCCCACATCAAGAACATGTTCGAGATTGGAAACCGGATGGCCCGGGGCGCAGCTCAGATGACGGACACCGAAGTGGACTGGCGCATCCTGGGTTCTGCCTGGCCCCGCCACTTCAACAAGCCCATCGCCCTGGCCATGTATGAAAACATCCAAACGGTCGGTTTGCCCGAATGGAGCGAAGAGGATCAGACTCTGGCCAAAGCGCTGCAGCGGGAGCTCGGCAACGCCAACGCTCAAGGCATGCCCACGGAGCTGTCTCCGGCCCCTTCCGCCCCGCAGGGCCCCAACCTGGGTGGCGGCTCGGACGACATCGGCGACATATCGTGGACGGTTCCAACGATCAACTTCAACTTCCCCTCCAACATCCCCGACCTTCCGGGTCATCACTGGGCAAACGCCGTGGCAATGGCCACACCGATTGCTCACAAGGGCGCGACTGCCGGAGCCAAGGTCATGGCCATGACCACTCTCGATCTCTTACTGAATCCGGAGATCCTGAAGGAAGCAGGGAAGTACTTCGACGAAGAGCAGGGCAGGAGCACGACCTATGAACCCTTTATCAGTGAGGGAGATGAGCCGGCGATTCACCTGAATCGTCAGATCATGGAAGAGTACCGGCCGCAGCTCGAGAAGCATTACTTCGACCCGAGCCGCTACGACACCTACCTGGAACAACTGGGCATTGAGTACCCCACGGTTCGGGAGGAACCCTGACTCGAGATTCAAGATTCAAGATTACTCGCTTCGCTCATTGCTGTTCCAGCGCGAGAACAACCGTGCCTTTACAGTACGTCGCCACGGGATGCACAGTCAGGCGCCGACGTTTTCAAGATTCCAGAAAAGAGAGTGGGAGGTGGCCTCGGGGCAGTGACCGTTTAAGTCCTCCCGGGAGTCGCCCTGAGGCCTCCTCCCACTCTCCTGACCTCAATCACCGGGAGTCGCCGACCTAAGACCCCGGAACAGCCTTCATGAGCCGCTTCCAGATCTCGTTGCTGAACTCTTCTTCGGGAGGTTGATCGCCCAGCCTGGTGAACACCAGCCCCAGGCTGGGGACCACGTAAACTTTGCGGCCCAGTGCGCCCAGCCCCGCGAAGAGATCGTCAGGAGCTGGCGGGACGAGTGATCCCTCCCTGGCTTCGGTGTTCTGTCGCCCCATGACCCACCGATCTCCTCCGTTCAGCCACCACAGAAACCCGTAGGAAGGGTTGGCCACAGTGGAGGGAGAGAGCATGCGCTCGAAGTAATCCGGGTTCTGAAGGAGATCTTCGCCGTCCCAGTTTCCCCGTGCCTGCATCAGCAGCCCGAAGCGAGCCAGATCCCGGGCAGTGGTCACGAATCCGATGACATTGGCCCAGGACACCATGACTTCCCCCGGACGTGTCCACCAACGGCTGTCCTGCATACCGACCCGGGAGGTCAGCCACTGAGCGGTGTAGGCGTTCACGTCCATGCCTGTGACCCTCTCCAGAACCGTAACGGTACGGCTGTAGGCCGGAGTGTTGTACATGTAAAGTTCACCGGGTGTGCCCATGTACGCCAGATCTTCATCCAGGCCACTGGCCATGGAAAGGAGATTACGGACTTTGATCTGCGCCTCCTGCTCCGGCGTCGCCTTGGACCATCCCTGGCCGAGGTATTTCGAGGCTGGCTTCTCGATATCGAGAAGGCCTTTTCTTTCCGCCACACCCGCCAGAAAGGCGATCACGCTCTTCTGAATCGACATCACATCTTCAATGACGTGCCCGCTCTCATCCTTTCCCACAATCAGCCCGCTGTAGTCGATGACATCCGGGGGCGTCTCCACCTCCCAGTAGCGTTCGGCCAGAATGCGCCCCTTGAGCAGGATGACGACACCACTGGAGCGCTGCTGCTCTGCGTACTCGAGCACAGCCTCGAGAGCCTCCGGATCCCAGCCGGCTGAAGCGGGGTCAATCCGCTCCCACTCTCCGGAGTCTGGAGGAAAATACAACTTGGGGGCAGGCTCCACCGAGGTCGTCTCTTCAACCTTCGGAGTGCCACCACAACCAGCCAGCACAAATACTCCTGCCAGCAAACTCAAGAGAAAACGGCTTGTTGGGGATTTCACTGGAGAAAGTCTATCACCGAAGCGTCGTACCGTCTAAGAGTTGACTCCTCACTCGCCGCACCTACCCTTCCGAAACCGAAGTTGGTAGAGTCAGGGCGATGCTAGGATTTCCGCGGGCGATCCTGAACATGCCCAAACCCTGGGTAGCCTGGGTGATGCTCTTATTCGGTCTCAACTTCGTCCCCAGCCTGGTCTATCTGTCGAGTCTGGAGGGCAAGGTGGTCCTTGCTGCGCTGATGCTTGCAGGCATCCTTCAGACCGCCATCTTTTCGGCCAGAGGGTTCGTTCGCCTCCTGGGAATTGGACACGTGGCATGGCTTCCCATGGTGGGGTGGCTGTGGATGCGTCTGGGAGCCGCTCCCCCGGGCAGCCTGTTCCGCTACTGGCTGCTGGCGGTCATCATCCTCAACTCTCTTTCTCTTATCATCGACACGGTCGATGTCATCCGCTATACCCGGGGAGAACGAGAGCCCCTCCAGACCCCCACCTGAGGTTCTGGGTGTACGTGGAACGTGGAACGTGGAACTCGAGTCTCACCTGAGGTACTTGGACTCGAACGCTCCAAGGTTACCCTCGAACAGAATCAACCTGCCCTCAACCGTTACAGAAGCCCCGGGAGCCAGGTCTCCATAGGTGGGATCGCTGTGAATGCACATGTTGGAATCGTCACAGTTGTGAAAGAGCTCCGAGCCCGGATCGAACCAGAGAGCAACGAGGTATTCCCCGTCTTCCGTGCGTGTCAGAATCAGCCCATTGTCGGCAACCTCTGGCGCCAGCGGGCCCCAAAACCGGTTGGTCGTGTTGTCGAAGATCTTGATGGCCCGATGGCCTTTGACCCGGTAGTGGGTGCGAATGGGATTGGTGCCCCGTCCGGTCTCACCCAGGTTCAGAAAGTCATCTTCGTGCCGGATGTAACTCCGCTGGTACTCAGGATCGCGAAAGGGAGGAGAGCGATGGCCCAGGCAGACATGCCCGGCCAGGTTGTGCAGAGTCCCTTTGCCCACGTTCTTGAATGTAAAGCTCAAAGCGGCGCCGAAGTCGGCCGGTGTAATTCGCAGCTCGTACTCGATCTCAAGCGGCAGCTGTTCGCGGGCAGTATCATCCCGGTTGTGACGCCGGTAGACCAGCACACCGTTTTCTTCCCGAATCCACTGGACCGGCGTGTGAACGCCCCGAATGTCGTGCCCGACCAACACTCCCTCGTCACAGAAGACTCGTTCCGGTATGCGGAGACGCCAACGGAAGTCATGGTCCGGCGCTTCAATGAACACCTGTCGCCGACCTTCGGCTTCCGGGGTGAATCTGAGCGGGCTGTTGAGGGGGCCCGTATCCTGGGATACACCCGCGGCCGACATGACGAGGGTCAGAAGCAGGCCCGTCACAATAGGCTCCACTTTCGTGGGGGTCATACTGTCTCCTTGGTGGATCTGCTCAGCTTATCATCTCATGGCTTTTCGTTGAAAGTGGGAGGTAGACTCAGGGCAGCGACCGTTTAAGTCCTCCCGGGAGCCGCCCTGAGTCTGCCTCCCACTTTCCGCCGGAAGCGTTACCCAGCAAGGGAGCGCCGTCGTCACGTTGTATGAGCCCCGTCAAAAACCAAATTTTCAAAACCTGACACCTCCCACACCCGCCTTGACCCCCTGAGCTTCTGGAGAGTACGGTTCACCTGTCATGAACCACTTTCCACCGGATCGACAAAGGAATCCCGGTCATGCTCGTCCTTTTGCCTTCTGGGCCCTTCTTCCGGCCTGGGCTCCCGGATGCCTTTCAGCCCCGGCCCGGCGGGCAGAGTGGCTCGTTCTTCTTTCCCTAATCCTGGGGTGTTCACCACCAACCGAGACTGCTCAATCCCAACCACCCCCTAACATCCTCTTCTGCATCTCGGACGATCAGTCCTGGCTGCATACGAGCGCCGCTGGGGATCCTGTCGTCAAGACCCCCGCCTTTGATCGGATCGCAAGGGAAGGTGTTCTCTTCACCGGCGCCTTCTCAGATGCTCCTTCCTGCATGCCGTCACGCAGCGCCATCCTGACCGGCCAGCACATCTGGCGACTGAGAGAGGGAGGAAATATCCACAGCACGCTGCCCCGGGATTTCCAGGTCTACACTGAACTCCTGGAGGAATCCGGCTACCTGATCGGGCATACGAGCAAGGGCTGGGCACCGGGTAAGCTGGAGCCGGGAGGGCGAACGCGCAATCCAGCGGGACCCAGGTATGAGGATTTCCCATCTTCCTGGGGGCTCTGCCCGAAAACAAACCATTTGCCTTCTGACTCGGCAGCCCCGACCCTCATCGTCCCTTTAAGAAAGACGCGGGAGTGGACTCGGGAAAGAGGCTGGGGGATGTCCGTGTGCCCCCTCATCTGCCCGATCATGAGATTGTTCGCGGCGATATCCTCGATTACTACATGGAAATCGAGAGGTTTGACCGGAAGGTGGCTTCGGCGCTCCAACAGCTGGAAGAAAAGGGGCTCCTGGCGAACACTCTGGTGGTCGTGACAAGCGACCACGGCATGGCATTTCCCCGTGCCAAGGCGAGTCTCTACGATTATGGTTCGCGGATCCCCCTGGCCATCCGCTGGCCCGGGAGAACCGAGGGGGACCGAGTCGTCGATGACCTGGTGACCTTGAGTGACCTGGCTCCCACATTCCTGGAGGCTGCGGGTCTGGTGCCTCCGCCCGAAATGACCGGTCGGAGTCTCATGGACATACTCTCGACCTCGGAGTCGGGACGGATCGATCCCACGCGGGACAGAGCCTTCTTCGCCATGGAACGCCACGATGGCGCCCGGAAAGGAGGCAAAGGATTCCCCACTCGGGCTCTGCGAACGCGCGAATTCCTGTACATCCACAACTTCGAGCCGGAACGCTGGCCTGCAGGTGATCCCGACGCCAGCCATTGCGCCCGCACCCTCACCTACCAAGACACTCCTTATGGAAGACGCCGGAAAGGGGGAATTCGGGAGGTTCTTTCAGCTCGCGTTTTCGAAGCGACCCGCCCAAGAATTATATGATCTGCGGGTTGACCCGGGACAACTGCACAACGTGGCTGCACAATCCGACTATCTGGACATGACCAACCAATTGCGGCAGCAGTTGATGGAATACCTGTCGAGTACGGGCGATCCGCGAGCCCTGGGCGAACCGGCCCCCTGGGACTACTATCCCTACTACGGCCGCATCCAGACCTCGGACTGGAAGGTCGACGAGCCCCCGGACTCCGGCAACTGATCTCCGGCGCTCGTTGACGGCGAATCGTAGGGGCGACCCTCCCGAGCCCGCTACCTCCTGGGGTTCCTCTCCTTCCCCCAGAGGGTGGACCCGCCGCCCATGTTCTTGCGCCACTCCTGTCGCCAGATATGAATGTCCCTGGGGCTGATGAATCTTTTTGGCTGCCGTTCCGCTTTACTGATGAGGGGTGGAAACACTTTGTGAGGCTCCCTCTGATACCAGTAGGCCACCGAGGCCAGGTCCAGGGTCAGACTGTTGTTATGCCCATGTTCGATACTGAAGCGGAGAGACTTCTCGAAGTAGACGGGATCGGTGATATGAAACCGATAGACGTGGGTCCGGCCCAGGAAGCCGATGTCGTCGTTCACCCGCGCTGCTCCGAAGTAGGGGTGTGAGAAAAGCGTCTTGGGGGCATAGGCTGTGTTGAAGTAGTCTTCGGTCCCGGTGCCGTGCAGCGAAGGAGGCCAGGTTTCTCCATCCACGAAAAACATGTCGTCTCCTTCGCCGTACCAGATGGGACTGGGGGAGTGAATGTAGTAATTGACTCCGGCGAAATGGCCCTTCCCCTCGATGTCCGCGATCAGGTAGTTCCGGTCTCCCGTGGTGTTGTTCCCCTGGGGCCCCAGAGTGGCGGCCTCGTTCTCACCTTCCGGCAGCGCCTCGGTGGTCTGCTTGTGATACCAGGCGTGAAAGCGCCCCAGGTCGTCGGGCAATGGTTCCATCTCGACATAGTCGACATAGAAATAGAACGCCCTGATCCGGGTATCAGTATCATTCTCGATCTCGATCCTGGCCCCGTTTGAGAAGGGCATCACGAAGTAGCTGACCAGGCCGCGACCCTCTCGCGATGAGGCTGAAAGTGGAAGTGAGGTAAAGAGGTAGTTCTCGTTCCATCCCTGCCCGAAAAGGGGTCCGATGGGACTTTCCACACAGGGATTGCGGCTTCCGTCCCAGTACATCCTCAGGATGACGTCGTTGCGGCTCAGTTCGTCCGTCCCCGGAGCCATCGTGATCCAGATGTGATTGATCATCCCCGCTCCCTGAACCTCGAAAAGGGTGCGGTGTTCTCCGGGTTCGATGCCCTCAAAGCGATCGTGGTTTCCGCCTTCACGGTCAAAACTGCTGATCCTCTTGCTCTTGACTCCCTCCTGAATCCGGGCCAGATCCAGGAGAGTCTCTTCAACGCCCTGTGCTTGAGCTTCCATGCCGAAGCACAAGACGAGGGTGACCACCCATGAGAGCTTTCTCAGAAACATGGCTTTCCTCCCAGGAAATGCTCCTATCCATACCTTATTACCTTGTCGGCAGGTGGAAAGTACTGACTTCCTGGATCACTTGCAAACTTCGATCCGGAAAAAAGGGGACAGTCTGCTTTTTCTCATTGACAAGGGAAGGAGGAATTGACAGGGTGTGCAGATCGTGAACAACCTGTCCAGGACTCCAGTTTATGTTGCTGGCGTCGCCGAGACCCCGCTGGGGAAAGTGGCCGGTCACAGCGAGCTTTCCATGGTGGCTGTGGCGGCCCGTGAGGCGCTGGCAGAAGCGGGTATGACCCTCTCCGATGTGGACGGCATTTTCGTCAACTACATGGGCGAGCAAGGCTCCGTCCAGGTGGGTGAGTATCTCGGCATCCAGCCCCGTTACGCAGACACGACCAACCTCGGGGGGGCAGCCTTTGAGGCCCACGTTCATCACGCCCTGACAGCCATCGCCGCGGGCCGCTGTGAGGTGGCGCTGGTGGCCTACGCCTCCAGGCAGAGAAGCAAGCGCAACCGAAGCAGGGTTCTACCCCTGGATGATGACATCATCATCACCCAGTTCGAGGCTCCCTATGCGATTCCGGTGCCCATCGGACACTACGCCCTGCTGGCGGCTCGACACATGCATCAATACGGAACCACCCCCGAGCAGCTGGCGGAAGTGGCCGTAGCCGCCCGCTCCTGGGCTGAGCTGAATCCGAAGGCCTGATCTCGTGATCCATTGACGGTCGGGGAGGTTCTGGCTTCACCCATGATGTCGGATCCCCTTCATCTGCTGGACTGCTGCCTGGTCACAGACGGTGGAGGTGCTCTGGTTCTCACCAGTCAGGCCCGGGCCCGGGATGCCGCCAAGCAGGCGATCCGAGTGCTGGGAGCCGGAGAAAGCCACACCCACTGGCACATCGGTCAGATGCCGGACATGACGAAGACAGCGGCCAGGCTGGCCGGCCGAGAGGCCTTTGGCATGGCCGGCATCCAGCCGAAAGACATCGACGTTCTTGAACCCTATGACTCATTCACCATTACGGTGATTCTGCAGCTGGAAGACCTGGGGTTTTGTGAAAAAGGCGAAGGGGGTGCTTTTGTGGAAGGGGGCAGGCTGGGACCCGGTGGCGACTTCCCCGCTCTGACCTCCGGTGGAGGCCTCTCTTACAACCACCCGGGAGCGCTGGGGCTGCTTCTTCTCGTCGAGGCGGTTCGACAGCTTCGAGGAGAGGCCGGAGACCGCCAGGTGCCGGGAGCCAGGCTGGCAGCAGCCAACGGCGTGGGCGGGCTCTTTTCTACTGCTTCAACGGTGATACTTGCCAATGAGTGAATCTGAATCGTACGGCGACGCCTTCAACCAGGACTACTGGCGCGCTGCCACCCGGCGGCAGCTCAAAATCCAACATTGCACGGAATGTAATCACTATCAGTTTTACGGAAGACCCTTCTGCCTCCACTGTCAGTCGGACGTCGAATGGGTCCAGGCCCGGGGAACTGGCACCGTTTACTCGATGACCACGGTCCGACGCCAGCTGCTGCCGTCGCCTCCAGTACCCTACATCGTGGCGGTTGTCGAACTGGACGAAGGTCCCAGGATGCTCACCAACATCGAGGGCGAAGGAGTCCAGATGGGAGATCGAGTCCAGGTGGCCTGGCGAGATCGAGAGGATGTGCCGCCGCTTCCCGTTTTTGTGGCCATAGGGGGTTCAGATGAGTAGGCGTCTAGAAGGAAGAGTTGCCGTCGTGACAGGAGCAGGCCGCGGGCTGGGCCGCGAACACGCCCTCTTTCTGGCTTCCCAAGGTGCCCGGGTGGTCGTCAATGACCTGGGCAGCGCGGTCGACGGAGAGGGTGCGGACAGGGCTCCGGGTGAACAGGTCGTCGATGAGATCCTGGCCGCAGGAGGCCAGGCCGTCTTCAGCGGCCACGATGTCTCCAGCTGGGAGGAGGCCGGGGAAATGATTCGCCTGGCCCTTGAATCGTTTGGAGATCTGCACGTTCTGGTCAACAACGCCGGGATCTTGCGAGACCGCACTCTCGCCAATATGACGGAGGCCGAGTGGGACGCGGTGATCAAGGTCCATTTGAAAGGCCATGCGGCTCCCAGCCATCATGCAATCAGACACTGGCGCCGGCAGGCCAAGTCGGGACAGGAAGTTCGCGCCAGCGTGGTGCACACATCCTCAGTGTCGGGACTGGTGGGGAATTTCGGTCAGGCCAATTACGCTGCTGCCAAACTGGGAATCGTAGCCCTCTCTCAGGTGATCGCAGCCGAGGTTGGCCATTACGGCGTCCGTTCCAATGCCATCTCGCCGTCCGCCCGCACCCGACTGGCCCTGACAACTCCCGGCATAGAGGAGCTACTCCAGCCTCCCGACGACGAAGGAGAGCTCGATACGTATCACCCGGCCAATGTGTCTCCGCTGGTTGGCTGGCTGGCCCAGGAAGACTGCCCCGTGACCCGGCAGATCTTTCACGTGATCGGGAATCGAATCCTGGTCGTGTCCATGCCCGGGGTGGTGAAGACGCTGGAAAGCGAGGGCCGTTGGACCCTGGAGCGACTGGACGAGCAGATGCCCGGCGGAGTGACCGCGCAGCCCACCTTCGAGGACTTCCTGGCGCGACTGAGCTAAGATCCATTTTCATATCGAACAGGAGATCTATGAGGATAGAAGATGCAAGCAGGATTACGGTTGTGGGCGCCGGAACCATGGGCCACGGGATTGCCGAAGTTGCCGCTCTGGCCAGGTTGTCGGTCACGCTGAATGACCGCAATGACGAGCTGGCGAGCAAAGGCCTGAAGGCAATTCTCTGGAGCCTGGGCAAACTGAGTGAAAAGGGGTTCATCTCGGCCCAGGACGCCGAGAACGCCGCCGATCTGCTCTCTGTTGAGGCTGATCTGGAACGAGCGGTCCGCGACGCAGATGTGGTCATTGAAGCCGTACCTGAAAGGATGAAGCTGAAGAAGGAGTTGTTCGCGAGGCTGGATCAGGCGGCTCCCCCCGAGGCAATACTCGCTTCCAACACCAGTTCCCTCTCCATCACCGAGATGGGAGGGGTCACTCGACGGCCGCAGCTGGTCGTGGGCATGCACTTTTTCAATCCCCCCGTGATGATGGCCCTGGTCGAAGTCATCCGGGGGGAGAAAACTTCCGACCAGACCATGGACTTCGCGGTGGAGCTGTCTGAGAAGTTCGGAAAGACGCCGGTGCGCGTGGAAAAGGATGTGCATGCTTTTATCGTGAATCGAGTCAACCTCAATTACGGCGTTGAGGCGATGCACATGCTCTCCCGAGGAGAGGCTACCATGGAGGAAATCGACAGCCGCATGAAGTTCTACGAAGGGCTGCCCATGGGACCTCTTGAGTTGATGGACTTTGGGGGTCTCGATGTTGCCTACGACTTCATCACCGAAATGGGCGCGCCGGTTCCCCCCATCGTGGAAGAAAAGTACCGGAAGGGAGAACTGGGACGGAAGACGGGCAAAGGCTTTTACGACTACACCAAGGGCAGCGCCCAGTATTCCCGGGAGGCAGGAGAATCCATCGATCCGACACCTTTTTACGCCCTGATGGTCAATGAAGCCGCCTGGCTGATCGACAACGAGGTGTGTTCAGCGGAGACGGTGGACCTGGCCCTCAAGCTGGGCATGGCATTTCCCTGGAGTCTGCTCGAACGGGCCGAAGAAATCGGGCTCGACCGGCTGCTGGAGTCTCTGGATCAGCGCCACGCCGAACTCGGCGATGAACGATACAAGGCGTCCCGGTTGTTGCGCCAGATGGTCGAGGACGGCCACACCGGAAAGGCTGCCGGCCAGGGGTTCTATTCCTATTAAGAGATTCCAAATTCCAGATGGGTAACGCTTCCGGGGGAAAGTGGGAGGTAGACTCAGGGCAGCTCCCGGGAGGATTTAAACGGTCGCTGCCCTGAGTCTCCCTCCCACTTTCAAGACGTCGCGGCCTGAGTCTGCCTCCCACTCTTGCTGCCAAAGTTCGTGGAACGTGAAACGCGGAACGTGGAACTCTCCCCCCCTACCGCACCAGTGGCAGCAGGATGTGTGACGGATACTCGGTGGAATGGTGCACCGTGTTCTTCGCCACCACCCACTCCGTCTCGTCGTAGTTCTTGCCTCCGGTGTTCAGGTTTCGGTCGAAGCGCGGGAAGTTGCTGCTGGAAACCTCCAGGCGGACGCGGTGTCCGGGACCGAAGTAGTTGCTGGTCACGTCCAGGCTGACTCGGACCTCATAGACTCCATCCGGCTCCATCCAGACTTCCTGTTCGTACCCCTCGCGATAGCGGGCTCTCAGGATGCCCTCCTGGACGTTGAAAGCAGTACCGTCCGGATACACATCCACCAGCTTGGCCGTGAAGTCCGTATCCCGGGCCGAAGAGGATACGTAGAGGACGACTTCAATTGGACCTGTCACCTCCGCACCGGATGCGAGCACCGGACTGGAGTAGACCAGCACATCCTGCCGCGTCTCCCGCTCAGACTGATCAAACGCTCCGGCCGGAGCGTTGGGGGCCCCGGTGCAGCACAACGGCCCTCTCAGCGAAGGTACCGGAGTCGCCGGGTCATAGCTAAAGCTGTCCGGTGGTTCGGATGATGGCTCTTCGGGGCTCAAATACCCCGTTCCGAAACGGCTGTTGGCATGACCATCACTGCGCAGGTAGAAGGGTTTGAGTCTGGCGCGGGCCGGAGGCCACTCACTTTCGCTCCGCCACTCGTTCCTGCCCATCACATAGATCTGTACCTTCGGGGTGGTCTTGGTGACGCCGTTCTCAATCCCTTTCAACCAGTAGTCGAACCAGCGCACGTACAGGCCCCAGTAGTCGAGACTCGAGTCGCCCAGGCTACGAGTGCCGACAACCGTGGGCTGGGGGGTTCTCTCCGAGCCGCAGTGGGCAGTCGGGGAAACGATCACGAACTGGTTGTCTCCCGCTGGCGAGCTTTTCGAGTTCTCCCTCATGATATTGAACATCTTCAAAGTGCGGCCGACTCCGTAGTCATACCAGCTGTTGATGTGCAGAGCCGGCGTGGTGAAACCGTCGCTCTCCCGGACAAAACCAAACTGGTCGTACCAGGGATCATGCGGATTGGGACGAGTCACCAGATCTTCCCAGTCGCTGGGCAGGGATCCGGCGATTTTCTGCAGGTCCACCGTTGGGAGTGTGGCCCAGATCTTCTCGTAGTCGACCTCGGGAAGAATCGGCGCGGGATTGAAGTAATTCCCCATCCTGGCGTAGAAATCGTCCGGAGCTCCCGGAGGTGGCTGCAGGGACACCTTGCTCCCGGAGTTTCGAAACCATCCGAACGCAGGAGCCAGCTCAAAGGCCCCTCCGTAGCGAAGCCAGGCCCGCTTCCAGTACGCATCGCCCGCTGCCTGGGGAATCATGGCCACATGGTTGGGATGCTCCAGCCGGGCCAGATACATCTGGGATTCGCCCAGATAGGAACAGCCGAAGGTTCCGATCTTGCCGGTGGAAAAAGGCTGTCTGGCGAGCCATGAAACTGTGTCGTAGCCATCCCGGCCCTCGTTGGCGACCGCCATGAACTTTCCTTCGGATTCAAACTTGCCTCGAACGTCCTGGACAGCCACCACGTATCCCTGGCCGGCAAAGAAGTACGGCCCTGTCCCCGATCTATCGCGGATCCCCTTCTTACTGTAGGGTGTGCGAATCAGGATAACCGGAAGTTTCTCGCCTGCCCCTTTCGGAAAGTACAAATCGGTGGAGAGCCGGACACCGTCCCGCATGGGAACCATCACGCTTCGCTTCACCTCTACCTTGTACTCTGGCTCGGGTGATGGAAAGCGCCGGGCTTCGACCTGGCTGGTGAGGAGAGTCGGCAAGACCAGGAACAAAAAGGGTGTCACGGCTCTTAGCGAGTAGTTACGCATCAGTTCTTCGTCCTCAGAGGGCAGGATCGCCCTTGCCCAGCATGATCGCCCGCCGCTGCTCTTCGCTAATGCTGCCCCGGATCTTGCGGGAAACAAACCACAACAACACACCCAGAAAAGCCCACACCAGCAGAAAGATCCACTCGATCGGAAAGGCCCCCTGGGCCGCGACATAGGGTTGATAAAACGTTACAGGGAACAACAGCCCCAGGCACACGACTGCGGCTGCCCCCGCCGCAACGATGCCCCCGGGGACCCGGAAGGGGCGCGGGGCATCCGGCTTCTGGAGACGCAGCTTGACGACACCCACGCAGGTCAATAAGAAGGCAAACAGAAAGCAGGTGGCGTTGACGTTGATGACTGGAACCAGGGCACTTCTCCCCGCCAGGACACCGAAAATTCCCACGCCGCCCACAAACAAAACGGCCGTGGAGGGTGTGTGGAAGACCGGATGGACCCGGCCCAGGGCAGGTAGAATCACTCGAGATCTTCCCAGGGCAAAAAGAACTCTCGAACCACCAATGAAGCACCCGTTCCAGGTGGTTAGAAGCCCGCAAAGACCTGCCAGCAGCACTCCCTTGGCCAGGAAAGGTGATCCAAAAGCGGCTTCGAAAGCTGCTGCGACCGGCATTTCAACGGTGAGCAATTCCTCCCAGGGCACCACCATGCAGGCAGCCAGGATGACCAGACAGTAGAAAGCCACCCCCATCGCGATGGAGATGACAATGACACGGCCGACCAGCCGCAGCGAGATGCCGGGAGCCTTCTCTTCCATCAACTGGGGGATCAGGTTGAACCCCCCCAGCCACTGGGGAACCGTCATCAAAATGGCCAGGAAACCGAGCCAGGCGGCAGCGCCGGAGTTGGTTCCGAAGAGTGGCTTGAGGTTGGCCACTTCTCCCCCTCCAACACCCACCAGGACATAGATTGCGGTGATGAGAACAAGCCCGGAAGTGAGGATTCCCTGGACCCGTGCCGCCCCTTTGGCGCCCCGGTAATTCAGGTAGGTAAGGGGCCGCCATCACGCCGACTCCCAGCAAGAGGCTTCCCAGATGCACCGGATACCCTCGAACCGTGTAAAGAACCGGTCCCTCGATACCGGGAAGAAAGATGTTAAGGATCCAGGCAACCGCGATGGCCTCCCAGGCAGTCACTGCTACGTAGGGAAGACCCAGCACCCAACCCATGGCAAAGCTGGTTCTCAGACCGAAGATCTCGTAGGCATAGGCGACCTCTCCGCCCGAAACCGGCAACAATGTCGCCAGTTCTGCATAGCAGACTCCCACCAGCATGGTCACCAGGCCGCCGCACACGAAGGCCAGAATGGCTCCCATCGGGCCCGCCTGAGTCAACCAGTCGCCCAGGACAATGATCCATCCGACTCCTATCATGCTGCCGAACCCGATACTCAGGTAGTCGATGGAGCTGATCTCTTTACTCAGTTGGGAAGTGGACGAATTTGACACTTGAATCCTGCTTTCAACCTGGTGGAGAATTCGCCTCCCGCCTCTGTGCTGTCGCTGCTCGGTCTGAACTTCGTTCGACGGCCAGAGCGGATCTCCGAATCTTCCCTGCCGCGTTGCGGGGGAGTCTCTCAATGAATTCGTAAGACTTGGGTGTCTTGTAGGAAGTCAGGCGGGCCCGACAGTGACGATCCAGTTCCTCCACCGAAGGAGGCTTCTCGAACTGGAGGGGTTGAATCACAGCGTGGACTCGCTTTCCCCATTCCCGATCGGGTACTCCAACCACGGCCACATCCTGGACCTCCGCATGCTCACTCAGGGCCCCCTCGACTTCAGCCGGATACACGTTGGCTCCTCCCGTGATGATGAGATCGGTGCGCCGGTCGGCCAGAAACAGATACCCTCCTCGTCCAGCCAGCCCAGATCGCCGACACTGACAAAGTCCTGAGCAGTTGTCTTAGCGGGGTCTGAGCCCAGGTAGTAATAAGTTGGTTCGTCGGAGTCCCGAAGGCGCATAAAGATTTCGCCGACTTCTCCGGGCGCAACCCGGGTTCTCGTGCTCGTCCAGAATCAGCACATCACACACCTCCGGTTTCCCCACACTTCCGGGATGCTCCAGCCACTCGTCCCCCCGAATGGTGGTATAGCCCAACCATTTCGGCAGAGCCGAAAGCTTCATACACCTTCCTCGCCCCGATCAGATCGATCCAGGCATGCTTCAGCCAGGGTGGACAGGGAGCTGCGGTGTGAAAAATGCCCTCCAAGTGAGACCAGTCCCGATCGTGAACACCCGGAACTTTCAAGATTCGGCTCATCATGGTCGGGACCAGGAACACATAGTTGACCCGGCAGCGCTCCATGAGATCAACCGCCCGGGCGGCGTCAAAGCGCTCCATGAGAATGATCTCGTGATCTTCCAGCAGTCCCCAGTGGAGCCAGCAGAAAGGAGAATTGTGGTACAGCGCTCCCGCAACCAGTTGAGTCTGTCCCGGCCTGAAGCCGACTCTCGCCCCGATCCGCACAGAGTCCGAGTTCCATCCCCAGGGATTGGGGTCCACGATGACCTTCGGGAATCCGGTGGATCCACCGGAAGCAAGGGCCTTGCCCGGGTGTGCTATCTGGATCGGGAAGCGCTTCATCCGAGAGACTGTCGACTCTTAGAAGCTCCCTGGAATTCACTGACGGGCTCTCGATTCCTCCCCAATCGGCTACGACCAGGCCTGGATGGAGCAGATCCATAAAGCGCCGCTGCTCGCGGCCGGGCAGGCGACTGCTCAGAGGCAGCACACAGGCTCCCAGTTTCCAGGCGGCAATCGCCGACAGCAGATGTTGCGGACCATTCGGCAACCCGATGACAACCATCGACTCCGGCGTGACTCCGAGACGGGCAAAAAGTCGGGCGATTCGATTCGTCGTCCTGCTCAGCTCCAACCAGGAGATCTCCCCTTGCTCTCCCTTTCCGGGAAAGAAAACGATGGCGGTCTTCTCCGGGTGCTTGTCCGCCAGATCATCAATGCGCCGACCCAGGGGAAGCGGCTGGACAGATTCAGTCATGGATTGCGCTCGAAGCGTCGATTATAAGTTTGAAGGGGGCATGTCTTCCGTCCGTCCCTGCTGGCGCTCTGCGACGAGCGCGGATCTTCGGATCTTGCCTGCCTGATTACGGGGCAGCGCCCGGAGAAACTCGTAGGACTTGGGAGCCTTATAGGCTGCAAGGCGCTGCCGGCAGTGCTCATCCAGCCCGACAGGCGGCGGCGGGTTTCCGAAATCGGCAGGCTCTATGATGGCATGGACCCGCCGGCCCCACTCTTCGTCGGGTACAGGGGTGTACCGTTCTTTCTGTAATTTGAGGAAGGTGAGCTAAAAGGATCAGAGGTCTGGGGCAGGATTTCTCCAAAAACTCAAGACAAGAGCAAGGAGGATCCGAATGACCCCAGACCCAGAACAGAGGCTACCACGAGAATTGTTGAAAGAACTGATCGAAGAAGGCAGCGACGCGTTTCGAGGAGTGTTGGAGAAACTGCTCAACACCGCCATGCAGATGGAACGAGAAGAGTTTCTGGGAGCTCGACGCTGGGAGCGGAGCGAGCAGCGTCGAGACCACGCCAACGGGTACAAGGCCAAGACGCTGTCAACTCGAGTGGGACAGCTTCAAATCCGGATTCCACAAGTACGTCACCTGGACTTCTATCCCCGATCCCTGGAGCGAGGGTGCCGCTCGGAGAAAGCCCTGAAGCTGGCCATCGCCGAGATGTACGTGATGGGCGTGTCGACGCGCAAGGTCACTGAGATTACCGAGCAGCTGTGCGGCACCGAGATCTCCGCCAGCCAGGTCTCAAGAATCTCCAAGCTGCTGGACGACGAACTCGAGCAGTTTCGCAACCGCCCTTTGGGCAGCTATCCAGTTGTGTACCTAGATGCCCACTACGAGAAGGTCCGTCGCCAGGGCAGCATTCAGGATGTGGCCGTCTTGAAAGCGACCGGAGTCAACTGCTGGGGCAAGCGGGAGGTGATTGGGGTCAGCTGCCGACTCAGCGAGGCGGAGGTCCACTGGCGAGAGTTTCTGCAGCAGCTTCAAAAGCGTGGTCTGGAGGGTGTGCAGCTGATTGTCAGCGATGACCACTCAGGACTACGAGCTGCCAGAAGAGCTGTCTTTCCTTCAGTGCCCTGGCAACGCTGTCAGTTTCACCTGAGCCAGAATGCTCAGCGATACGCCCGCCGATCCGACCAACGTGCCGCCATCGCCACTGACATTCGAGACATCTTCAATGCCCCGTCTGGAGGCGAAGCTGAGGCGATGCTTCGGGCCAGAGTCGAGCAATACTACGACCGCAACCCGGAGCTGGCCGATTGGATGGAGACCAATCTGCCGGAAGGCTTTACGGTCTTTCGTTTTGCACGTTCTACCTGGCGGCGCATTCGCACCAACAACGGGCTGGAGAACCTAAACCGTCAGATTCGCCGGCGTACCCGGGTCGTCGGTATCTTTCCAAACACCGAGTCCGCACTACGACTCATCACCGCTGTCGTCGAGGAGATTCACGAAGACTGGCTGATCGGGAAACAGTACCTCAGCCTGGTCGATTTCAAACCACAGGAGAATCCGATCTCAGATCACTCTCAGTCAAATTACAGAAAAACAGTTGCTTAGCCTCGGGTACGCCGACAACAGCCACGTCATCCACATCCGGGTGCTCGGCCAGAGCCCCTTCCACCTCGGCCGGGTAAACATTGGCTCCACCGGAGACGATCATGTCAACTCGCCGATCAGCCAGAAACAAATAACCGTCTTCATCCAGCCAGCCCAGATCTCCCACACTGGCAAAACCGTCCGGTGTCGTCTTGGCGGGAACCGAACCCATGTACTTGTAGGTTGGTCCGGTCACATCGTTGCGGCGCATGAACACCTCACCCACTTCCCCGAGGGCCAGCTCTTGTCCGTCTGCGCCCAGGATCTTCAGTTCGTTATTTCCGGGTCGTCCCACACTCCCTCGATGCTCCAGCCATTCGTCACCCCGGATCGCTGTGAATCCGATTTCCTCCGTCGAGCCATAGGCTTCGTAGATCTTCTCGGGACCAATCAGATCGATCCAGGCTTCTTTCAGCCAGACCGGACAGGGCCCTCCGGTGTGGTAGAGGCCCTCCAGACTGGAAAGATCCCGTTCCTGAATATCCGACAGACGGATCATGCGGCGCATCATAGTGGGTACCAGGCAGGAGAAGTTGACGCCGTACTGTTCGATCAGGTCCACCGCCCGGGCCGCATCGAAGCGCTCCAAGAGCACTACGGTTTGATCCTCGAAAAGTCCCCAGAAAGTCCAGCAGAACGGCGCATGATGATAGAGGGGACCGGCGACCAGTTGGACCTGACCCGATCGAAACCCGGTAAAGTGGGCTGCCAGCTTCGCAATTTCTCCCGGTGCCCTGGCCCCGGGACTGGGATCTACGATCACTTTGGATCGACCTGTGGAGCCGCCGGAGGCGATTGCCTTGGCCGGGTGAGATATCCGGTCGGGAAGCGGCTCGTTCGAGAAGTCGTCCAGAGAGTTCAGCTCCCGCGAGCTGACGACCCCTTCTTTCAGATCTGTCCAGTCAGCCACGACCACGCCGGGCTCCGCAATCTCCAGAATCTGATCCCGTTCGCGGGCAGGCAGACGGGCATTCACCGGCAACACGCACCCGCCCAGCTTCCAGACACCGAGCACAGCCAGCACATGCTCGAAACCGTTGGGAAGACCGATGACAACCACGGAATGTTCGGCAACTCCCCGATTCTTCAGCAGGTGAGCCGCCCGATTGGAGGTCACATCGAGATGGGTCCAGGTGACGGGTTGGTCCTCTCCCGCGCGGGGTGCCAGAATCATTGCGATTTTGTCAGGCTGCTGCTCAGCCAGTTGGGAAATGCGGGAACCCCATGAGAGAGCTCCGTCAGCAGGTTCGTACATTGGAGTCATTTCCTGATGAGTGGACTGTAACACCTGAATCGCTAGCGCCTGAGCGGCCCTCGACCCCGATCTCCGCGTTGCGCCTCCTCGCCATAGTCCTGGCTATACCTCGTCCGCGCGCCTTGACCTCGGGCCCGAATGGCTCGCTCATCCACCACCGATTCAAGCATTACAGTCCACTAGACTAGAACTGATCTGCAAGCCAGGGTTTTGCCCCGGCAAAAATCGCTTCCAGAGTTTCTACTTCCTGTTTGCCGGCATCGATCAGGTGTCCGCAACGAACGGCGTCGCGAGCCGGCAGCCAGCTGGTGTACATGGCCGCCAGTCCACCTACACCGACCTTCATCCGGGCCACGTCTATGGACTCAACGCGCGCCTGCCCGCCCGATACCTCCATGCGATAGGCCCGTGAGTTTGTCGGGAGCAACGCATCCTCGACTCTGAACTCCACAGCAGCCTCGAGACCCGGGGGATACCCGCGTGCCTCAAGCGCTTTTCGTACATGAATCAGACGCGCCATCCAGAGCATGGACCACTGGGCAGAGGCGTCCTGCTCATCCAGAAAGAAGGTCACTGGATCCTCGACGGGTCCGCTCCAGGTGAGATTCGTGGCCAGGGCGCGGTGGCTGGCCGCAAATCCCAGCATAGTTCGGGCCGTCTCCGCATCGTGCCATACCAGATCACGACAGCCAAGACTGTAAAAGTACGGGATCGGACTATCCACCCTCTCTTGAGTGAACACCATGTATCCGGTCACCCTCCCCTGGCAGCGCACCAGGTACCGATAGACCGGCCTGTTCTCGGGAGGCGCGACGCACAGAATCCGCTCCGGCCACCACGACCTGGGCCGATCCAGAAGACCCTCGAACGCCCTGACGCGGGACTGATAGCAGTCCACAATTTCATCCAGCGAGCTGTCCTCCCAGGTCTCAACGTTCTGGTATCGATGGCGAGGCAGGGCCGCAACCGGCACACTGTAGCGCGTATAGACACCCGCCATTTCATAGCCGCTTCGCCGGTAGGGCGCAGGCGTGCTCGGGTACAGAGTGGAGAGAGGTGTTCCCTCCGCTCTCAATTCCTACAAGACCTCTCTCATCAGCAGCCCGCCGTACCCTTTGCTGCGACACTCGGGTGCAACCTGAATCGCCGTGACATCAGCCGCCGGTACACTTCGACGCCCACAGAAATGCCCCACCCGGAGGAGCCGCAGGGAAGCCACCGGCAGGCCGTCTTCAGTGACTACGCGGACATCCTCAAGGGGGATCGCGTAAAGGCGATCCAAGTCTTCGCTGGGCAGATTGAAAGCCTGGAGATGCAAAGAGACGATGCGGTCGCGATCCTCCTCCTGCATGGGGCGAAATTCAACACTCACAATGGGCCTCCATCTCGGCTGTCCTAAGAGGTCCACTGATCTTAGCGGGAAGCGCTTTGCGGGACAAGGGAACCGTTCCCAGTGACAATGGACCCTGGCTGACGGAGGGCCTCCACGAGTGGGAGGGGCCTCGAGGCCGCGACCGCCGAGTCTGATCGTTCATGATTGCAGGGTCGCCGCCCAAGGCGCCTCCCACTCTGCCCGAGCAACCACAACCCCTCGCCAGCCCTGAAAAAAGTTCCTTTGGCCTTTGTAGTTCCTGGACCCGCTTTCCGTCTTCCTTGGTGAGAAACAAAAAAAGGAGGATGAAACCATGACAATCCAAGCCACATTCACCACCCTGACCCTGAGTGTTTCACTCATTTCCGGTTCCTGGACTCTGGCGAATGCGGAGTCAACAGCCGGGGAGCTGGCCGACGCTGTCCCCGTGCAGGCCGACGCTGTTCCCGTGCAGGCCGACGCTGTTCCCGTGCAGCTCGAAGAGGCAGCCCCGCTATTCGCCGAGCCACCCCTTCCCCTTGAGACGATTGCCAGACGGATTGCCGCGGATCCTCTGTGGGGACACAGAAGCATTCTTAAAGAGGTGTCCTCCCCGAGAGAGGCGGCCTCCCCGATGACGTGGCAGGATCCCGACGGGACCCCTTTGCCCTTCCAGAACGACTCGAAAATCCTTGAATTCCTGGGCACTGCCCGGGTTGTGACTCAGAAGTCGGTTGGGGTGGGCGTCAATAAGATTTCCAAGGTGCTGCTGGAGAAAGACGGCGTGCAACTGCATGGGGCCTTCCGCAAGGTCAGCATCTTCCAGCAGTGGATCAAGATGGACAACGGTGACATCAAGCGCAGCTTTCGAGATGATTGTCGTTTTGAAGTGGCGGCCTATCGTCTCAGCAAGCTGCTGGGACTGGACAACGTTCCTCCCGTGGTCAAACGAAAGATCGGGCGTGATACCGGGACTCTTCAGGTCTGGGTCGAGAACACCATGATGGAAAAGCAGCGCCATTCGGAGAATCTCCAGGCCCCTCGGGAACTGCCCTGGACCCGGCAGTGGCAGACGGTTCGTCTGTTCGACAATTTGATTGACAACGACGACCGCAACGAAGGGAATATCCTGATCGATTCGGACTGGAAAGTGTGGATGATCGACCACACGCGCTCTTTCACAGGAACGAAAAAACTACGCAATCCTCTCCTAATTCGGTGGTGCCGGCGCGACCTCTGGGAAAAACTGCAGGAACTCGATCGGGAAGTGCTGAAGCAGGAATGCAAGGGCGTCCTCAGCGGCGGCCAAATCAAAGCCCTGATGGCACGCCGAGATCTGCTGGTCCAGCATATCCAGAAGAAGATCGATGAGAAAGGCGAAGGCACGGTCCTGTTCTCCCAATAGAGAACGGAACACAATGGCAACTGGCTCAGTTCGGCACGGTTGATAACCGTGCCCTACGCATCACGCCCGGCGGTCGCGGCACTGAGACCCCTCCCACTTTCAAGAGATTCCCAAAAATAGGAACGAGGAACGAGTTCAGAGCCCGATCAGAGTCGCGACCCTCTCCCGGTGGTAGGTGGCGTCTCCCAATGCGACTTCTGCTGTCTTGGCCCGCTTCAGGTACAGATGGGGATCTTCCTCCCAGGTAAACCCCATACCCCCGTGGATCTGGATTCCTTCACCGGCAACGAACCGAAACGCATCACTGGTGTAGGCTTTGGAGATCGACGCCTGCAGCGCCAGATCCTCGCTCCCCTGACTGGCAGCCCAAGCGGCTGCATAGACGGCCGAGCGGGCGCTCTCCGTATAAATGAGCATGTCGGCACACTTGTGCTGGATGGCTTGAAAACTCCCAATGGGCCGACTGAATTGAACTCTCTCTTTGGAGTATTCCACCGACAAATCGAGGACCCGCTGCGCTCCGCCCACCATCTCAGCCGACAGGCCGATGGCTGCTTTGTCCAGAACCGTCTCCAGGACGGGCCTGGCCTGGCCGGCCTCCCCCAGAATTCTCGACTCGGGGAGCTGCACCCCGTCAAAAGTGACTTCGTAAAGACGCCGCGTCTGGTCCAGTGTCTGCAGCGGGGTGACGCCCAACCCCACGGAGTCACGATCGACGGCAAATAAAGAGATCCCTTGCCCCGGATCAGCAGAGTTCCCGGTCCGGGCTGCACAAATGATCAGATCGGCAGTGTGGGCATCAGGGACGAATAACTTGGTGCCGCTCAGCGAGTAACCGTCACCCTGACGATCGGCCTTGAGGGTAACGCCGGCAGCATCGATTCTGCCTGCCGGCTCCGCCACAGCCAGGGTGGCCTTCAGGCTCCCCTCTGCAAGTGGCTCCAGCCACTGTCGCTTCTGCACCTCGCTTCCGGCAGCCAGCAGTGTGAGTCCGCCCAGGACGACCGTTGAAAAATAGGTTCCGGGCAAGAGCACCTTCCCCATTTCCTCGAGGATGATGGCCAGGTCCACAAACGTGAGGTCCAGGCCTCCGTACTCTTCGGGAAAAGGAAGAGCCGACCATCCCAGTTCGATGATCTTCTCCCACAGATCCTCGCTGTGAGCGTGCTCGCTCTCCATCAGTTCGCGAACCAGATCCATGGGGCATTCGTTTTTCAGGAAATCCGTCGCCTGGGTCCGAATCATCTCCTGTTCATCATTGAAGGCAAAATCCATTTTCTTTCTCTTTTCTACGTTCCAAGTGAGAGTGGAACGTGGAACGTGGAACCTGGAACGTGGAACCTGGAACGTGGAACTGCTTTTATCCCCTGGGCATTCCCAGCACGCGCAGGGCAATGATGTTGCGTTGAATCTCTGAGCTTCCGGCATAAATGGTTCCCGCGCGGGACCAGAGATACTCTCTTTGCCAGCGACCGTCATCCACAGCCCACTTCGAGCCCTTGGTCAACTGCGAGTACAGACCCTGCATCTCCATAGCGATCTCCTTCTGGCGGCGCTCCATTTCACTCCAGAAGGTCTTGATGATGGAGCTTTCCGAGCCGGGCTTCCCGGTACGGTGAATCTCGCTCACACTCCGATAGATAATGTGTTTGAGTATTTCCACCTCGATGTGGGCCTGGGCCAGCCGCTGCCTGAGGATCGGATCGGCGGCGGCAGGGCGGTCACCCACCTGCAACGACTTCGCCAGCTTGAGCAGCTCATCCAGCTGGGTGCGGGCCACCTGTTGAGCGGCGATGGCCGCGGTTCCTCGTTCGTACATCAGGATCGTCATCGCCACGGACCAGCCTTCATTGAGCCCTCCCAGCAGGTTCTCACGGGGGACCTTGACACCATCGAGAAAGATCTCCGCAAACTCGGACTCCCCGGTCATCTGCCGGGTTGGAGTGAGCGTGACTCCGGGGCTGTGCATATCGACCAGCAGACAACTGATCCCTTTGTGCCTGGGAGCGTCCGGATCCGTGCGGACCAGCATGATGTTGTAATCCGAAATCCCGGCGGAGCTGATCCACACCTTCTGCCCCGTGACCACGAAGTGACCGTCTTCGAGAACCGCACGGGTCTGCAATGCTGCCAGGTCCGAGCCCGCCCCGGGTTCGGAGAATCCCTGGGACCAGACCTCTTCCGCTCTGAGGATCCTGGGAAGATAGCGCTGTTTCTGTTCCGGAGTGCCGTGATGCATCAAAGCCGGGCCCACCAGTTCGAGGCCCGCTGCGATGTGGAGCAGTTCCGGGGCTCCGGCTCGGGCCAGCTCCTGGGTCAGGATGAGCTGCTCAATCATGGTGGCCCCCCGACCTCCGTACTCCCTGGGCCAGCCGATCCCAACCAGTCCATTGCCAAAGAGCTTCCGCTGCCATTCCTTTAGAAACTGAACCCAGCTTTCCATATCTTCGCCCCGGTTCTCAAACAGGGGCTCCCAGCCGCGAGGCAGATTGGCTTCCAGCCATTCCCGTACCTCATCCCGAAAACGTGCTTCCTCTGGTGTCAAATTGAGATCCATACGACTCTCCGGTAGCCATCAACAAACAACATCATGTCTGGAAGACGCCTATCCTACTACACCTTCGTGCTCCCCTTCACAAACGGTGAATCCTGGAGTAGGATCCTCTCTGCCAGGAACAGTTTGGCCGCTTTCCAGGAGGGATTCAGAATGAGCAGTCCGGTAAGAGTTGAACAAAACGGCAAGGTCCTGGAAATCACCCTCGACCGACCCAAAGCCAACGCCATCGATGTACATACCAGTCGCACCCTGGGTGAAGTGTTCATCGGGTTTCGAGACAATCCGGACTTGCTGGTCGCCATTCTGACCGGTGCAGGGGAGAAGTTTTTCTCCGGCGGATGGGACCTGAAGGCGGCGGCCGGAGGGGAGGGGGCCGACTCGGACTTCGGGCCGGGAGGGTTTGCCGGCTTAACCGAGATCTTTGACTTCAACAAGCCGGTGATCGCAGCTGTAAATGGATATGCAATTGGAGGTGGATTCGAGCTGGCCCTGGCCTGTGACCTCATTGTGGCAGCGGAGCACGCCCTCTTCTACCTGCCCGAAGCCGGCTGGGGCATCATGCCGGCTGCCGGAGGAGTCCAGCGTCTGCCGCGCCGCCTGCCCTGCGCAGTTGCCATGGAGATGATGCTGACCGGACGACGAATGGGTGCGCAGGAGGCCGCTCAACACGGTCTGGTCAACCGGGTCGTACCTCTTGCCCAACTACTCGAGACAAGCCGGGAAATGGCAGGGCAGATTGCAGAGAAGGCTCCTCTTTCCATCATGGGCATCAAACAGGTCGTTAGGGAAACGGAAGATGTGAGCGTCGAGGAGGCCTTCCGGCTGATCCGGGGCGGGGCCTTCTCTCTGTACGAGCAGATGGTCGCTTCAGAGGATGCGAAGGAGGGACCTCGCTCTTTTGCCGAAAAGCGAAAACCGAATTTCAAGGGGCGATAGTGACCAGGATCCAAGCGCTAGCAGTCTGGCTGTCGGTGGCGAGCCTGGCTGCGTGCAACGACCCGGGCGGCCTGGCAGCCCGTGGTGAGGTCCTCCGGTTTGAAGAAAACCCGATTGTCCGACCGGAGATGCTGGCTGGAGACGACGGGAACAACATCAACGGACCGTCTCTCATTCGGGTTCCGGAGTGGCTCGAGAATCCACTCGGGAAGTACTACCTCTACTTTGCCCACCATCAGGGAGAGTACATCCGGCTGGCCTACGCCGACCGGCTCGACGGACCCTGGAAGATCTACGAGCCGGGTACGCTGAGATTGGATCAGGCAGACGGTTGCGTCCACCACGTGGCCTCACCGGACGTGCATGTTGACGATTCTTCCGGGGAGATTCGGATGTACTTCCACTGTCCCGTCGAAGAGACCCTGGAGGAGCAGTACACGTTCGTGGCAACTTCCAGCGACGGAATCCGCTTCTCCCCTCGCTCTGAAGTTCTGGGCTTCTCTTATTTTCGAGTCTTCGAGTGGGACGACTTCCACTATGGGCTGGGCATGCCGGGGGTCTTCTATCGCTCCCACAGCGGTCTGGACAGCTTTGAGGAAAGGCCGACTCTTTTCAATGAAGACATGCGCCACTCGGCGCTGAAACTGGACGGCAATGTCCTCTCCGTCTTTCACACAGTTGTGGGCGAGGTACCCGAGCGTATCGTTCTTTCGAAGATCCAGCTCACATCGGACTGGATGAGTTGGAAGGAGTCCGAGCCGGTCGTGATCCTCGAGCCCGAGAGGGCTTACGAAGGAGCTGATCTTTCTCTGGAGCCTTCCGCCCGTGATCTGGCTCCCGGACGAGTTCGCCAGTTGAGGGATCCGGCCATTTTTCAAGAGGACGGGAAGACATACCTGCTCTACTCCGTGGCCGGAGAGAGTGGCATCGCCATCGCCGAAATATCTCCCTAGGGGCCGGTCTTGTGCCGGGGGAAAAAAGGGGACAGTCTACTTTTTTCTGTCGTCTCCTCGTCCAGGTTGGCTCCGCTGACGATGAGGCAGATGGTCCGGTTCTCTATGGATTCCCTGGATTGCAGCGCACCTGCCAGAGCCGCGGCGGCAGCCCCCTCGACCAGATGTCCGGTACCCTGGAAGAACAACCCGACAGCCTCTTTCAAGGCCCGTTCAGACACTACGATCATCCGATCCACGACCTCCAGCATCAACGTCACCGCTTCGGGGATGGCAATGCGCACTGCGATGCCGCTCGCAAAGGTGTCGCAGTCGGGGGTATCCACCGGCCGGCCGGCCTGAAACGACAGGGCCATACAGGGAGCTGCCTCGGATTGCACACCCACCACCTCGAGGTCAGGATTGTGCTCCTTGAGGATGGACCCGACCCCCCCGATCAAGGCACCGTTCCCGACGGGCACGAACACAACCTCCACCTCCGGTAGTGATTTCGTAATCTCCAGTCCGATCGTGGATGTGCCGTCATAGATCTCGGGGCTTGATCCATCCTCGACGAAGAGACTCTCTTGGGGAAGGGCATCGGTTAGAAGCTCCTTGGTCTCGTCCATGTCTCGCCCCAGAAACTCGAGGTTGGCCTCGAATTGGCGAATGAGCCCAACCTTACTCTGGTCACACCCGACTGGAACGCCGACGGTCAAGGGCACTCCATACTGCTGACAGGCGAACGCCATAGCGGCGCCGTGATTGCCGGTCGAGGCCGTGACCAGGTTCGTGGGTGTCGCTGCCGGACCAGCGGTCAGGTGGTGAAGAAGGTTCAGCGCACCGCGGATCTTGAAAGACCTCACGGGATTATCGAATTCGTACCGCGCATAGGCGCGACATTGCAGGAGTTCGCTCAAGACAGTCTCCGGCTTCAGCGCAGAGGGCTTGAGATGTTTCTCCAGAATCCTGGCTGCCGCCACAGCCCGATCGATGGTGGGACGCAGGTCGGTCACAAAGATCGCTCCAGGGAAAGAATACCAGAGCCTACACTAGCGTTGACAAGGATCGACGCGACGCCACATGATCGGGAGACATTGGACCACTCTACGCACCACGGCAATTCACGCGAGGATCCTTCTCGACTCGATCAGCGTGAGCCTTCCTGGCCCGGCACCTTGCTGGGTTTCCTGGTCATTTCCCTGGCCGTCGGTCTTTACTTTCTTTTCTGGGTGGGGCTCTTCCAGAAGTCGTCTCCATGAACGAAATACTCTGGCCCCTGGTCGTCGTCTATCTGCTCGCCGTCCTCGGGGTTGGAGTCTGGAGCGCCACGCGACGCGTCACGACCTATGAAGACATGACCGTTGCAGGTCGCGGAGTCGGACCCTTTCTCATTGGCTGTTCCGTGGCGGCGACCTGGATCAACGGTGTCACCCTGATGACTCTGACCGGCTTTGGCAAAAGCTTCGGTCTCAGCTCCTACTGGCACATGGGTGCGCTGGGTATCGGCACGCTCTGGATGGGGATCTATCTGGTCCCCAGGATGTGGAAGCTCCAGGTCATCACCACTCCCCAGATCCTGGAACGTTTTTTCGGTCCTGTTCACCGTCTGGTTGCGCTGGTCGTGGCCATGCTTAGAGACTTCGGAGCCACCGCCGGGACCATCGGGGCGACCGCGATCGTGACATCTTCAGCTCTCGGGATCAGTATCTTCCATGCTCTGGTCGTGACCTACTTCGTCACCGTGGTGTACGTCACGCTTGGTGGAATGTGGGCTATTCTCGTCACCGACACCATTCAGTTCTTCATTCTCGTTACTGGTACGGTGCTACTGCTGGTTTTCTCGATTTCCGGTGCGGGGGGCCCCGGCGGCATGGTTTCGAAAGTGGATGATCCAAGTCTTTTCTCGTTCACCGGAAACTTTGAGGCCCTGGAGATTGCTGGATGGTTCTCGGTCGGATTCTTTCTAGCCTGTGGCTACCAGAGCCTGGCCCAGAGGGCTTTTGCCGCCAGAAGCCGTGAAGCAGCCCGGCGCGGGTTCATTTACGGGGGGGTCTTCACGGTGCTCTGGTACATCACTCCCGCCCTGCTGGGCCTCACAGGTATTGCCTTCTTTGGCAAAGAGGTGGAGGGGGATCAGGTGTTTCTGAGACTGACCGGTGAGGTGGGCGGTCCCTTCCTGGGCAGCCTCGTTTTCGTGGCCATCATGAGCGCCAACATGTCGACCCTGAGCTCAACCATCGGCACCATGGGATCCAACGTTACAGTGGACATTTATCAGAGGTTTATCGATCCTGACGCCGGTCCACGCCGGATGCTGTGGGTGTCGCGCCTCAGTATTCCCCTGACTGCTGCACTGGCCTGCGCAACTTATTACTGTTTTCCCGTTCTCATGGAGCTTTTCCTGGCCGGTGGGCGCCTGGTCGCCGGCTCACTGGCTCCTGTCCTCATCGCCATCCTGCTCTTTCCATCCATGCGCAAGAAGGGTCAAACCGTCCTCTACTCCCTGAGCATCAGCGCCCTGGCCGTCGTCCTGTGCCAGATCTTGACGCCCCGGGAACTCAAGGCTGGGACCAGTTTCTTCGTCTGGTCCCTGGACCCGGTTCTGGTGGGAGTTCTCATTTCATTTTTGATCCTGGTGGTCGGGAGCCAGGTGGAATGCGCTGGTTCGAATCAGCGAAGCTGAAACGCTCCCACTGCTTGGGAGGTCGCAAGGAGTTATTCTAAAATCAGAAGGGCGCTCCCACGGCATCTCCGGAGCTTCCCGGGCAGCCCAGGTGGCGGCACGGGTTCTGGTGCTGAACGGAGTCGATCTTTTGACCGATCCGGATCTCCTCAAACGGGCTCGTGCCTTCTTTCTCGAGAAGAAGGGTGATCAGCCTTACCAGTCACCGATTCCAGTCGACCAGAAACCGCCGCTTCCGGGGAGTCCTTAGTACTCCTACCAGGAGCGAACCACTGTGAGCACCAGGGACACAGAGTATGCGCGGGAGTTTCAGGCATCCGCCGGCAAGATTCTGAATGGCTTGTTGGAGAAACCTCTCAGCACCCGAAAGTGACGCTCATCAAGCGTCAGGATCGCATTGGTGCGCAGGCGGCGAGACAGAACAATCAGCGACGCATCAGCCAGACCAATGCTCAAGTCCCCGTACTCCTGGATAATCGTCCGCGCTGACTCTACATCGTCAGCTCCGAATTCGACGAGATCATAGGCTCCCCGGGCAACCTCCGCCAGAAGCTCCAGCTCGGTGGAAATACCCGCCAGCTTTCGGACTAGATAATCGAGCTCGGCCAGCACAAAGGGCGACAGCACAAGAGGGAGAGAGGTTTCGAGCAGAACTTTTGCACAATTCGAGTGCTGGCGCTGGTCCCGAAACAGCGCTGCCAGCAACCCGCTGGTGTCCAGGAGGATCATTACTCGCCAAATCCCGACAGATAGCGATCCACATTCTCGGCAATCCCAGGATCGCCCAGATCTTTATCGCTGATAGGCAGGCGTGGGCGTGGCCGCTGCCGATTCTCTACGACTGCCTGCAGGGCCCCTCGAATGATTTCGGCCTCAGAGCGATTCTCCTCGGCTGCCATGCGTTCAAGTGCCCGTTTCAACCGCTCCGGTAAGTAGACCGTCGTCTTCATCATGTACCATATACTGTACCGTATATTGCAGTGCCATTGACGTCCAGCGCCGAAGAGGGGCACCTGAACCTGGGTCAAGACTTGTGGCGGGCTGCACTAGCATTTGGCGAGACCTGATGAAGTTGAGACTGTTCACCGCACTTCTCATTCTGGCTTCTCTTCTCTTGAGCCTGATGCTGATCCCGCGTGGTCCGGATAGAGCCGGATTCTTCGGGGCCTTGTCCGAGGAAGAGCAGGTTTTCTACAACCCGGAGCCAGCTCCAAAAACGGGAGACCGGTGGCGGGACATGGATTACGGCCCCTTCCTGACCGCCTCCATAGAAGCTCCCTGGCCCCCGGGCAACATTGCCTACAAGGGGATCGCAATCCGCTTTGACAAGGTCTACGGACGACCCCACCGGGAGGCGGTCGTTTTCGACACCGACCTGCTTCGCTATTCGGTGGGATGGGAGGGCGACTTCGTCGATCTCAAGGGCGTCGTGTTCGACGGCAGTCACGAGACCAATCCGCTGATTTCGGGAGAACCCTTGTTCGCCAATCCGAAGCTGCCGGGCTGGTCGTCCCAACCGGAGTTCATAGATCCCCGCCAGATTCCATACGGGCCCCTGCCCAGGGAACACGGGCACTTCAAGGGACTCTACCTCCACCACAACCGGGTGATTCTTTCCTATTCGGTCGGGGTGACAGAGGTGCTGGAAATGCCTGGCCTGGAGAGGTTCCAGGGGCTGACGGCGTTCTCGCGGGAGTTGGACTTGAGATCCCTGACCTCCGAGCTCTTCCTTCAGGTTGCCGCCAGTCCAAGGCAGGGTGAGAGGATCCTGGCTCTGGACGGGCGGGAACTGGGCCAGGATGCTGAGGCCGGTGAGTCGATTGCCGTTCTGGGGGGAGTGGGTCGAGTCACCGCAGCGGCGGTTGTGGGGGCTCCCCCCGGCACCCGCTGGCTGACCGACCGTGGCCGGATTCGCCTGCAGCTCCCGACCATTTCAGCTGCCCGCCTGAAACTTCTGATCTGGAGCGGTGCCCAGGTTGAACTCGACTCCTTCCGCCACCTGGCCGCACAGGCTCTTGGGGCACGGGATCTGAGACCCTTGACGAACGGAGGCCCGCGGCGCTGGCGACAGACGCTCACCACCTCCGCGAGGATGGGCGACGGCGATGGGCCTTACGTCATCGATGAAATCACCGCACCGGAGGAGAACCCCTGGGACTCCTGGATGAGATTCGGGGGGTTCGACTTCTTTGAGAACGAAAGCCGGGCCGCCATCTGCACCTGGAACGGAGACGTCTGGGTGGTGTCGGGCCTGACCAGTGCTCTGCGGCAACTCCGCTGGCAGCGCATGGCCTCGGGATTGTTTCAGCCACTCGGGCTGCAGATCGTGGATGATCAGATCTATGTCCTGGGCCGTGACCAGATCACCTTGCTCCATGATCTGAACGGCGACGGCGAAGCCGACTACTACGAGAACTTCAACAATGACCATCAGGTGACAGAGCACTTCCATGAGTTCGCCATGGACCTCCAGCAGGGACCGGATGGCGACTTCTATTATATGAAGGGAGGCCGGCATGCTCTGGATGCCGGCCTCCCGCGCCACGGCACTCTGATTCGAGTTTCCCGCGACGGCTCCCGGAGTGAGATCCTGGCCAACGGCTTCCGGGCTCCCAATGGCCTGCTGATCACTCCCGAAGGGGAGTTCTGGAGCTCCGATCAGCAGGGCCACTGGACCCCGGCGAACCGGATCAATCTCATCCAGCCTGGTGAGTTCCACGGCTACCGGTGGTCCTATCACCAGGGAGAGCCTCCCACTGATTTTGTCCAGCCTCTGGCCTGGATTCATCCCGGCGTGGATCGATCTCCGAGCACCTTCGTGAAGATCGATTCGAATCGCTGGGGTCCTTTCCAGGACAGAATCCTCGGGCTCTCCTACGGAACGGGAAAAATCGAGCTGATCTTTCGCCAGGACATCGACGCAATCAGCCAGGGTGGGCTGACCCCTTTTCCCCTCAACTTCAACACCGGGATCATGCGAGGTCGCTTCCGAGAAAGCGACGGACAGCTCTACGTATGTGGTCTCTTTGGATGGGCAGGCAACAAGACCCGAGCCGGGGGCGTTTACCGTGTCCGCTACACCGGAGAGCCTGTTTACATACCGGAACACCTGGAGGTGGCAGGAGACGGGGTCTTTGTTCGCTTCACCGAGCCTCTGGATCCCGATTCAGCGCTGGATCGGGGCAGCTACCACGCTCAGGTGTGGAATTACCGCTGGCGGGAAGAGTACGGGTCTCCCGATTACCGGCTGGACGGAAGGGAAGGACGGGACAGCCTGAAGCTGCGCTCAGTCGCTCTGTCCCCTGACGCCCGAACTGTTTTTCTGGAGTTCCCAGATCTCACACCGGTTGATGCAGATGCACATCGACTTCAATCTGAGGAGCACCGCCGGGACGGGCCTTCGATCTTTCGTGCACCATACGATTCACAGGGTGGGAACGGCTTCCGGCTGGGAGCGGATTGGTGACCGCTGGACAGTCGGAACCATTCGCGAGGACGTTCAACTCGGCGAGGAAGCCCCGGGCCTGATTCAGGAGGTTCGGTCCGTCAGTGAACCCCAGGTGGGGGCGGAGGCTCGCGTTTCCCGATTCGCCGCTGTGCACGTCGAGGAGGGTTCAGCCCCCTCGGCACTGGTTCCTGCCGGACCCTTTCGATCGCGCTGGCGTGGTTACCTGAAGCTCCCTCTGAATGAGCAGGCTGCCTTTCATTTGCAAGGCCGGGGGCAGGCTCAGCTCGAGATGAATGGCTCCAAGATCCTTGAAGCCGAAGGAAACCTGACAGGAACCTCCAGTCAACCTGTGATGCTCAAGCAAGGGTTGAACCGGATTGTTCTGGACTATGAGAGCCCGGGAACAGGAGACGCGGTTTTCCGGTTGTCATGGTCTCCGGACGGGAGGCCGGCGGAACCCGTGCCGCCCGACTTTCTCGTCCACGAGGCCCGCGATACGGCTTTGCAGGAAGGCGAGTCGGCCAGGCGCGGACGGGGGCTGTTTGCCGACAACTTCTGCATCCGTTGCCATCAGCCTGGAGACTGCTTCGAAGGCAGCCTCATGCCGGAGCTGGAACGGAGTGCGCCGGCACTGGATGGCATCGGCAGCCGTCGGCCTGAATCCTGGCTGAGAGACTGGCTCCTTGACCCTCGAGACATGAAGAGCCACGCCACCATGCCCCAGGTTTTGTCGAAAAGTCGAATCGAGGCCCGGAAACAGGCGGCCGATCTGGCTCTCTTCCTGGCAACTCGCCGCGAAGAACCTGACGGTCGATCTCAGCTCGAAGAGCTCCTTCGAGATGAGAACCGAATCGAGGCGGGCCGGAGTCTCTATGCCTGGCTGGGATGCAAAGGCTGCCACTCCCTGGATTCCGAACCTGCAGACTCCAGTCTCTTGTCTCTTTCCGGAGTGGAGCGTGCCTGGAAGAGGGGGGCACTGATCGAATATCTGCACAACCCGGAGAAACACGATCCGTGGAGCCGCATGCCCAACTTTTCCCTGAACCGGCAGGAAGCGGCCGACCTGACTGCGTATCTCTGGTCGTCCACAGAAGCGGCGACCCAAGGAGTTCACGGTTCCGGAAATGGCGACCGAGGGCGGGCCCTGGTAAGCGAACTTGGATGCCTGAACTGCCATGATCTGGAAGGCCTCTCGACACGTGTTGAGGCTCCTCCTTTCAGCCGGATTCTGGGCATCGATTGGGAGACTGGATGTCTCGAAGAGGACGACACACATCGAGGCCGGGCACCTGCTTTCCCACTCTCAACTCAGCAGCGCGCCGATCTGAATCTTTTCCTTCGTAACTTCTGGGAGTCTCTGCGTCAGACCGACTGGACCGATTTCGCCACGCGCCAGATAGAAGCGCTGCGCTGCAACGCCTGTCACGAGCGAGACGGAGAGGCTGCCAGGTGGTCCCTGCCGAACGGGCCTCGAAGCTCCCCGCGAACCGGACCAGTGTCATCAAAGGAAGGCTCAGATCGGGAGACCATTCACCAAAAGATTCCGCCCATCACCTGGGCGGGAGAGCAGTTTCGCCCGGGGTGGTTACACGATCTCCTGGCTGGACGACTGCCCGGCAAAACGCGGCCGCGGCTGGCAACCCGGATGCCGGCCTTTCCCGCTTATGCGAGTGGACTGGCCCGCGGGCTGGCCGGGCAGCACGGCCTTCCAATCACCGAGCTCCGTGAGCGGGTCGATGAAAGAAAGGCTGAAGTTGGGAAGATCCTGATCGAAACCACCGCCCTGGGATGCGTTCAGTGTCATCCAGTGGCAGGCCGAGCGGCTCTGGCAGGCCCAGACACTGAGACGATTGACCTTGCCCACATCAGCCGCCGCCTGCGCCTTGACTTCTACATTCGCTTTCTGCGCGACCCCCAGCGAATCCGTCCCGGAACCATGATGCCGACCTTCTTTCTAGAGGATGGACAGTCAACCCTCCACTCGTTTTACGACGGCGACGGCGCACAGCAGGCCAAAGCTCTCTGGCATTACATCAGGGAGTTGGAGAAGTAGTCAGGCTGGTATTCCCTTGACACCGAGACAACAGAACGGCAGGGCGTCAGCCCGCCATTGAGTTGAGGAAACGGTGAGCTCACGCTTTACGGGCCTGAAACCCGATCCTGTCACCATTCATCTCCCTGTTGCCAATTTCTCCATTAAATTATACCTGTCCAGGGTCGACGGAGGCCACCCCCCGGGACACCCGACGGGATCACAGGAAAGCGAGTACCGAATAGTGGTAAAGTGAAGCGTTTTGGCAGATCGAACTGAAGAGAAACCAATGACTACGGCTGGCTGGCGCTATCGACAACTTGTTACCTGCCGGCTCACAGCCATTGCGGTCCTCTTCCTGCTGGCTCCGGCGGCTCTCTGGCCACAAGAAGCGTCTTCGGGAGTTCGATGGGTCGTCTCACAGGGCCAGCCCCCCCCGGTCTTGTGGGGAGTCTACGACCTGAAGTCGGGAAGATGGGTCAATCAGGCCTCCGGGCGCTGGGGCTCGGCTTCTACGCCTCCCGGCCAATACAGCATTTTTGTACGCTGGACACCCGATGAACCTCTGGAGTGGTGGGCGATGGTTGCTGTCTACGACGGGACATTTACGCCCCTGCAGTCCCGCCAACCTCTCGCCCTTTTCAACGGAATCGCTCAATTGGTCCAGAATGCCTATGTGGAACCTCCGCGCATGGACCGGGCTCTGGATGGAGCCCTGGTGGCCATGCTCGAGTCGCTGGATCCCTATTCGAGCTATGTCAACGCCGACACCTTCAAAGCTCTGGACCATCAGCGCCAGGCCTCACCCGGGCTGATCGTCAACAAACTCTTCGGCTACCTTCATGTGGTCTCTGTTGTGGAAGGGAGTCCGGCGGACGAAGCAGGGCTTTACACAGGCACCCTCATTGAATCGATCAACGGAACGACCACCGCTTTTATGAGTCTCTGGGAAGCAGAGCAACATCTGAAGGGTTCCCCCGGCACCCGTGTCGAGCTTCGAGTCGTCCGCCCCCGCAGCAGTGAGCCCGTTCAGCTCGACCTGTTGCGGGATCTCCCCGACCCTCCTGATGTTTCGGCGGAGCCACTGGAGGACGGGATCGTGCGACTGCACCTTCCCCACTTCAACACAGGCGTTTCACGGGCTCTGAGATCAATCCTCTCCGAGATCGACAATCCTCAAACCAGAGGATTGATCGTTGATTTGCGCGGCACAGCCCAGGGCTCACTGACGGAATCGGTGGAAAGTGCCGACCTTTTTCTGGATGCCGGCGCGACCATCATGACCCTGTCAGGGCGAGGAGGGCGAAGCGAGGAGTTCGTGGCTGAAAAGGGAGTCACACTGGCGGGTGTGCCGATGATGGTTCTGATTGATCGAGGAACCAGTGGCGCCGCCGAGATTCTGGCAGCGGCCCTTCAGGATCACGGGCGGGCTGAAACCCTGGGCGCGAGGAGCATTGGAAACGGAGGAGTCCAGGAGAGGCAGGATCTGGAGGATGGCTCGGTGCTCATTCTTACCACCCGGAATGTGGTGCGCTCGACAGGGTCACCACTTCAATCCACCGACTTGCGCAAGTCGGGAATTCGCCCCTCCCTGCGCTGGCCGGACCAGAACTGGGAGATGCAATACTACTACGACCACGTCTCGGAGGAAGACGGCTTTGATCCGGAGTTTCACCGTGACCTGCGCAGAGCCATTCGGGAGGAGCAGCTTCGCAAAGCCATCGAAAGAATTCGTGACGCTATCAAGACCAGAAAAAGAGCCGCTTGATTTGAGAAACCCGTGATGTCCCATTCTTCATCCATCCCAACCACGACCAGGAGGATTTCCAGACCAGGAACTGCCAGTTTGCTGCTGTCCCTGCTTGTGATTGCAGGAACCTGGACCGCCTCTCGGCGACTGGAGGCTGCCAATGACAAGGCGGATCCCGGTCTGCTGAAGGCGCTCCAGCAGTTTTCTGGAGTTCTGAGCAAGGTTGAGAGCAGCTATGCCACTGAGGTCGATTCGATTGAGCTGGCGGAGAGCGCAGTACGAGGATTGCTTCGGACACTGGACCCACACAGCTCTTTCTTTACGCCTTCCGATTACTCCAAACTCCAGGAAGAGCAGGAAGGCCAGTACTACGGTCTGGGAATACTCATTCGCCCGGTAGTACCGGGCTCGGGCAGAGTCGTGGTGGTAGAGCCGCCCTCTCCTGGAACCCCCGCCTACAAAGTTGGACTTCAACCTGGGGACGTGATTTTCAGAGTCGACGGGGAACCCATCGACGAGTGGGTTTACCCCGACGAGGTGATTTCCAGAATCAAAGGACCGAAGGGTACCAGGGTCAGGATCAGCGTGCAACGGCCCGGTGAAGCGGCATCGATTGAGCTTGAAGTGGAGCGCGATGCGATTCCACTCTACACCATCAAGCACGTTTTTCACCTGAAGCCCGGTGTGGGATACATCCGCATCGGGCGCTTTGGCTCCACAACCGGGAAAGAGTTGCGTGAGGCCCTGGACCAACTTGGTGAAAAGGAGCTCGGGGGCCTGGTTCTAGACCTTCGCAACAATCCCGGCGGCTCACTTCGGGAAGCGATTGCCGTGTCCGACCGATTTCTGAAACGGGACCAGGTGATTGTCAAGACTCTCAGCCGGGAGGGGGACCCCCAAAACTACCGGGCGCCCGAAGGACGGGAGCAGCTCTACCCGATGGTGGTCCTGATCAATCGCCACTCAGCCAGCGGCAGCGAGATCGTGGCTGGTGCCCTTCAGGACCATGACCGGGCGCTGCTCCTCGGCGCGACGACTTTTGGCAAGGCGCTGGTTCAAACGGTCTTCTCTCTCCCGGGAGAGCGTGGACTGGCACTGACCACCGGGCGTTACCACACACCCAGCGGTCGCCTGATCCAGAAACCTTTTCGGCCCGGGTTCTATGACTACCTCTATGGGAACGGAGATGTAACCCCAGCCCTGGACCAGGCCTTTCTGACCGACTCAGGAAGACCGGTCTATGGAGGAGGGGGTATCCGCCCCGATGTGGAAGAAAAGATCGACCGCTATACTCCCTTCGCCGCCAATGTGAATCGAACAAATCTCTTCTACAAGTTCGCAGGGATGCTGATCCGTGGTGAGGTTGAAGGGGAAAAGCGCTTCCAACACTCCCTCGACAAGCTTCGGGAGTTGAGTACGAAGGAGCTGGACCGCCTCAAACAAGAGCTTGCACTCTCTGAGGAAGGAGCGACTCTGGGAAAGTTCCGACAGTTCCTGGAAGGAGAGGGCCTCGAGTTTACGAACAAAGATTTGGCTGAGAGCCGCCACCAGTTGGCCACTCGCCTGCAGCAGGAAGTCTTCCTGGTTCTCTTCGGTGAGACCGAAGGGATGAAGGTTCAGGTTCGAATCGACAATCAGATCCAGAAGGCGCTGGAGTTGTTGCCCCGGGCCCGGGCTTTGCTTGAACGGTAGGGCCGGCCGGCTACCGGTTAAAAGTTGAAGGTTAAAGTTGGACTGGCATATTGAGTCAGGATGGTACCGAAATGAGACCTGTTTCTAAAGGACCGCTGCAGACTACTCTGTGGAGATCCGGTAGAGACTACTTCCTCTCAGATAAATCTCGTCACCGGCAACGGCCATGGAGGCATCGAAACCATCCTCCAGCGAGTTGGTGGCCAGCACTTCGGGTTCGAGTCCCGCCTTGACGACGACGGTGTTGCCTACTCTGTCGGTAATGTAAACCCGGCCACCTGCCCCCACGGGAGAGGCATAGATGTTCCCCAGGCCTTCCAGCCTCTGCTGATAATGGCGCTCGCCGGTCTTGGCATTGAAGGCGGAAAGAATCCCGGTGTTTCCCTTCAGCAAATAGAGGATTCCCCTGTAGAGTAGCGGAGAGGGAACGTAAGGAGTATCGCGATCAAAGCCCCACAGGATCGCTTCAGAACCGGTAATATCTCCTTTGGCCTCTGCTAGACGAACCGCCATCAGGGCGCTGCCGCGAAACCCGCTGGTCAGGTAGACAATCCCATCCTCCGACACGGGCGAGGGAATCGTATTATTGGTCATGCCGGTCAGTTCCCAGAGCAGCTTTCCATCAGAAAGGTCATAGCTGCGAACCTTGCGGGTGGCGCTGGTAACCACCTGGGAAATGCCCTCGTGCTCCACCACGAGGGGCGTGGTCCAGGAGGTGATCTCGTCCCGGTCTGCTCGCCACAATTCATCGCCAGTTTCTTTGTTCAAGGCGACAATGAAGGAATCTCCTTCGTGGTCCCAGGGGATGACCAGAGTCTGACCACGCAGCACCGGAGAGGCTCCCTCCCCAAAGCTGAGTTTGATGGTCATCTTTCCAAGGGCTCTCTTCCACTTCACATTTCCCTGTGTATCGAGACAGTAGAGCCCGCGGGACCCGAAAAAAGCGTAAATGTTTTCTCCATCGGTGACCGCCGAACCCGCGGCGAAGGATCCCGTCGGGTGAGTTCCTTCGTGAGGAACGGTTTCCTCCACCGTTTTTTCCCAGACGGTCTGGCCGGTCTGCCGGTCGATGGCCAGAACAACGAAGCGCTGAACCTCGGTCGGGGGTGCCATGTTCCAGTGGAATCCTCGTCGGCCATGCCGGCCCGGCCGGTCCCCCTGGGGTGGAGGCTCGGGTTCGGGCTGAGGAGGCGGTTCAATCTTCTTGCTGGTAGGAACCACAGTCGTCAGATAGATGCGTTCCCCCCACAGAACCGGACTGCTGGAGCCTTTTCCCGGAATCGCCACTTTCCAGTGGCGGTTCTGATCTTCGCTCCATTCCACGGGTGGGCTTCCTGAAGTGGCTGCGCCAGTTGCGTGGGGACCCCGCCACTGCGGCCAGTTCTTATCTGAATCGTTGGGTGCCGGCCCCGCCATTGCGGCAGCGGTTAGAAAAAGGGCTGGAACCAGACCAGTCCATTTCGGCTTCATTCGCAATCTCCTCGTCTGGGTGAGCAATCGCAAGTCTAGACACAAAGGAACCATCAAGACAACTTACGTCGGTCCGATCCGTTCAGTTACACTCTTTGGGGATCTCTTTCTGCCGCCCCCTCCGGGGGCTCAGGGGTATGCTCTGGCTGCCTTCACCGGGGCCTCGCGGCCCCGTCTATTTTCTGTCACCCCTGCGGGGTTTGTTTCCAAGGCCGGCAGGCTTGCTGGCCTCTCCACGGGCAATGTTCCAAGACCGCGAGCTTGCCCGGCCCTTCATGGGCAATGTTGCAAGGCCGCTAAGCGGTCCCTTTTTCGCACTTTCGCCTATGTCCGTGGTCAGGATGACCCGGCATTGATAGCAGAGGATGGGACTTACCTGGGAGGCTGAATTCTAATCGATACGATCCTGAGTCAATCTCGAACGAATACGGCGTCTACGGTAGTCGGTACTCACGGAAAAGTATCAACAATGAATATGGTCGCTACGGCGGTCGGTACAGTCCTCTCAGCCCCACGAATAAATATACCCGGACCGCTCCCAAACTCTTCGCTCCGAGAACAGCAGCCCCTACCGCCCACCCACGTATCTGCTCAAGAAGCCATCCCCGTGAGCAAGAGGGATTTTCAATTCTTTTGTGAAGGCATGGGGATCGACTTTTTCCTTTTCAGGTTTTCGGGCTCTGCAAAAAGGGGTGTGGGGGGGGTCCATCATCACGAGTAAGGGAAGAGCACCACTGCCACTCCAAAAGTGCCAGGGTGCGGATAGGGTGCGGTTTCGACGTGGCTGGTCCCCAAGAAATTGAACTCAGGAGACACCCGCGTTGACTACTTTCGTCTTCTCCCATAGTCTCTACTGAACCCGAACAGCACCATAAATTAAGGGAGGATTCCCCATGAATCTTCGAGCTTGTTTTCCCCAGGTCACCATCACCACCAGATCCAAATTGATTCTCAATTTCTTCGACTGCCTGAGCTTCGTATTCAGGAAAGTCGGCTGCTGCGAATCGATCATCTGCAGATCTGTCACATCTGACCAGATTGGAGAGACTCAAATGTCCATTACTGAGCGTTTCTCAAAAGCATTTGTAAAGAGCCTGTTTCGAGCCGGGTACATCCTAGCCATTGTCTTGGTTTGGCAGGTGAGTATTCCTCCCCTGATGGGCCAGTTCGGAAGCAATTTGCAGTACTTTTCACAGGTGGGTGTCAACGGGGGTTCCACCACGTTCTTTGTCATCAACAATCCCGGCACCACGGAGACGATTACCGTGGATGCACAACTGTATTTTCCTGATGGAACGCCACTGGCCGATGGGCAAGTGGAGTTAGGACCGGGAGCAACCGAGACCATCGCTTTCGGAGACCCGCAAGCGGCTTTAACCTCAGGATGGGCTGAGCTGAAGTCTGATGGCGCGTTTATCGCCACCGAGTTTTTTCAGTTGTCCATTGGGGGCCAGCTCAAACCTCGGGTCGGGGTACTGCCCAGTGTGGCGAGCGATGAGATCCGCTTCCTGGGATTCGTCAACCCGCAGTTCAAGTCCGGTCTAGCGGTCACCAACCCAAGCTCTACGGAGGAATCGGAAATCACCATTCGGGCCAAGGATAAAGCCGGTCAGGAACCTGTCCCCGAAAAAACACTCACGCTGGCACCACTTCACTCCGAAGCGGGATTCCTGAATGAAGAGAAGTTTCTGGGACCGGCACTGATCAACTATGAAGGAGTGGTAGAAATCACTGTCAACTCACCTGCGGTGGCGGCAGTCTTTTTGATACAGGAAGCCGGTACCGCAGATGTAGCCACCGTCTCCGTTCTCACCCAGAGCCATATCATCACCACCGAGACCAACACCGCCCTTGGGATCGGGGCCCTCGTCTCCAACACCGGAGGCTTCTTTAACACGGCCACGGGAGCCGGTGCGCTTTTCTCCAACACCGAAAGCAGCTTTAACACGGCCACGGGAGCCGGTGCGCTTTTCTCCAACACCGAAAGCAGCTTTAACACGGCCACGGGAGCCGATGCGCTTTTCTCCAACACCGAAGGCAGTTCTAACACGGCCAGTGGGGCCGACGCTCTCTTCTCCAACACCACCGGCAGCTTTAACACGGCCAGTGGGTTCGAAGCGCTCGGATCCAACACCACCGGCAGCTCTAACACGGCTAGTGGGGACGGTGCGCTCGTCTTCAACACCACCGGTAGCTCTAACACGGCCAGTGGGGTCGGTGCGCTCGCCTCCAACACCACCGGCAGCTTCAACACAGCGATAGGAGGGGGAGCCAGTGTTTCTACGGGGAATCTGACAAACGCCACCGCGATTGGGGCCAACGCCATTGTCGATGCCAGCAACAAGATTCTGTTGGGTGATGCCAATATCAGCGTCATCGAAGCCCAGGTGGGGCTGACCGTGGTCTCGGACAAGACCAAGAAGGAGAATTTCCGGCCTGTGGACGGGGAAGAGGTGTTAAGTAAACTCCGCTCCCTGGAGATTCCGAGCTGGAACTTCATCGGGCAAGACCCGGAGAAGTTCCGCCACTACGGCCCGATGGCGCAGGATTTCTTCGCCGCCTTCGGCAAGGATGGTGTGGGGACTATCGGCACTCCGACCACGATCAACACCAGTGACCTGACCGGTATACTGATGATTGCCGTCCAGAGGCTGGAAGAACGCAACGTCGAGCTGAAGGCACGGTTCGAGGAGTTGGAGCGGGCCATCAAAAAGATGCATTGAGGCCGTACTCCTGGGCTGAGCCATTCCTTCCGAAGGTGTCGTTTCAGTTCAATCAGGGCCTCTAGCAGTGCATCTGACAGGTCCACGCGCCTTATCCGGTTGGTCTTGGTGCGATGGATGCGGCCGTCTACCCAGGAACGCCTCACGGTCAGGAACTTGCCGTTAAACCCGGATTATGCATGAGATCTGAATCCGAGTGAGATTTGGGCCCAGAAAAAAGGCCGTAGCTCTCTGATATAAAAGGGTTTACATAAACAACGACCCTAAACAGGAGCTACGGCAATGTTGAAAGCAGTCTGCCAGAATACCCTGCTATTTCACAGCCACCGAAAGATCACGGCGCGTTTTGATGGGGGGAGTCTGACTTCCGACGCAGGATGGTTGTTGTTTGGATCGCTGGATCGGCAACATCGGTTGTGCGAGGGCTTCAGTTCGTGTATTTCGGAAAGCCGGGACCGACGCTACGTTCGTCATGACCTGTTGAAGTTGATTCGACAACGAGTCTTGCAGATCGTGGCCGGCTACGAAGACTGTAATGACGCCGATACGCTGCGCTCCGATCCGATGCTCAAGACAGTCTGTGATCAGTTGCCCGAGAGCGATCCCGATTTGGCCACCCAGCCGACTTTCTCCCGTTTGGAGAACTCCGTCACCAAGAAGGATCTGATGCGTCTGAGCCAGTGGCTGCTAGGCCGTTATGTGCGCTCCCTGAAGAAGAGACGTCCCAGCAAGATCATCCTGGATCTGGACAGTACCGACGACCACACTCACGGTCAGCAGGAGTTCTCCTTCTACCATGGGTATTACCGAAACCACATTCTGCATCCTTTGCTGATCTTCGATGCCGACACGGGCGACCTGGTGTGTGTCGTGTTGAGACCTGGCAACAAGGGGGCTGCCTCTCACATCGTGCCCATTCTGAAGCGAGTCGTGGAGGCCATCCGACAAGGAGTGGGGACGGATGTCGAGATTGAGATTCGGGCCGACAGCGGCTTTGCCACGCCTCGGCTCTACGAGTTCTGTGAAGGTGAAGAGAATCAACTCCAATATGTCATTGGGTTAAGTCGAAACCCTCGCCTGCAGCGAGTGGTCGAGCCGCTGCTGGATTCGACTCGGCTGCAGTTCGTTGAGCTGGAGGAAAAACAGCGTCAGTTTGACGAGTTTCTTTATCGAGCCAAGAGCTGGGATCGATCCCGTCGCGTCATTGTCAAAGTGGAGGTCGATCAGCGCGGGATCAATCGTCGCTTTGTGGTCACCAACCGGGACGATCTCTGCTCCCAATCACTTTATGACCACTATACAAACCGAGGGCAGACCGAGAACTTCATCAAGGCTTTCAAGAATCATCTGAGCATGGACCGACTCAGCTGTCATCGATTCCTGGCCAATCAGTTTCGACTCCTCCTGCATGCACTGGCTTACCAGATGTTCGTGCGCCTCCGCGACTATCTGCACGGGACTCCCTGGCACAAGCTCGAAATCGAAACCTTACGTCGTCGTGTCCTCAAGATCGGGGCCCGCATCCGACAAACCACTCGACGCATCTGGGTCCATCTTTCCTCAGCCTTTCCCGAACAACCCCTCTTCCACCTCGTCTTGAGTCGCCTCAACTCCAGCTAGCTTCTCCCAGTTCCCCAAAAAACCGCTTCCGATACTCATCCAGGCCCAGATCTGTCTGAAATTCACTCCCCCAACCACTCAAACGCCTCCCCAACCGATATTCTTCGCAAATCCGCCTGTCACACCTGCCCGCTTCCGAGTTGGGCCACTTCTCGACTCGTTTTTCAACACCGGACTACGGTTTTTGCATAATCCGGGTTAAAGTCGATGTCCCCCCACTGAAGGCCAGCCAGCTCGGCGCTGCGCATACCGGTGTGGAACACCCACAACCCGCGGGGGTTCTGCATGTGGATGGCCGGGGGCGGCATCAAGGGTGGGGTCAGCTACGGTGCCACCGACGAGATCGGCTGGAAGGCTGTGGAGGGTCGAGTCTCAGTCAATGACTTGCACGCGACGATTCTGCAACTGATGGGGCTGGATCACGAACGTCTCATCTACAGTCACAACGGTCGGCCCTTTCACCTCACCGACGTTGCCGGAAGGCTGATCCACCCGATCCTGGCCTAGCAGCTGCTAACCTCCCAGTTTCTGCACCCTGTGCACAAAGTAACCGCGCCAGCTCTCGGGCAGGGCTTCGGTCTCGATGGCCTTGCGCAGAAGCTCTCGATTATCCCGATCGGTTGTGTAGAGTCGAGTGACCTCCTGGACTCGAAGATCGGACTCGGGGTTCTTTGCGAGGAGCTCGATCGAATCCCCTGCCTCTGCCTGGCCTTCCTCTTCAACGCCAAAGTAAAAACCGGTTCGCTGACTCTGAAGAAAGCGCTTGATCATCTTAGGATCGCCAAAACGGAGCCCCAGCTTGAAACAGGGCATGCGCGGTTCAGTAACGACTAGCCGTGCCGTTCCCACCCGGAACCGGTCCCCGATCGAAACCGACTGCTCATCCAGGCCCTGGGTCGTCAGGTTCTCGCCGAAGGCACCCCACTTGAGCGTTGTGCCCGGCAGCTCGCTGCGCCAGAACTCGTAGTGCTCGACGGGGTAGGCGTAAATGGCTTTGGTGGGGCCGCCGTGAAGCGTCAGATCGGCCTGACCGTCGCCCTCCAGATTGAGCCGGTCGACTCGAACGGGCCCCTCGACCGGCTCTTTGAAGATGCCGGTGGAGACCATTCTCCCCTGCCAGTAGACTTCACGAGGAAGGCCGACATTGACCGAAACGACACGCATCGGCAGCTATTCTTGGCCATTTCGCGCTGGTGTGCAAACCGCTTGTGGCTACCGCGGAGGCAAAGCCGCGAGTTCGGCCTCGCGAAGGGCGCCGCGCATAGCCCAGATCTGGGTGGGCGGAAACTTGCGGATGGAGAAGGCAATCCGGTCCCCCTGCGGCGACCAGCCCGGTTGTCGCGGGATGGTCCAGTAACCTTCCGCGCCGGCCCACAGTGCCCGGTGGGTCCCGTTTCTCGATCCACTACCCAGAGTTCCCTCTGACGTTGCCTTGATTTTGCTACCCTCCCCACGGCCTGTGGGCCGGTCCGTTTGCTCGATTTCACCCCCCCTTTCTGTCATATAATCTCTCGGATCATCTCTACCACTTGACCAGGAGTCCTGAGGGAGCGCCACATGAACAAGAAATATGACGTCATCATCATTGGAGCCGGGATTATCGGCTGTGCCACTGCCTTCGAGCTGTCCAAGAAAGGTCACAAGACCCTGAACATCGACAAGAATCCTGTGGCTGGCTACGGGTCCACCAGCAATTCCTGCGCCATTGTCAGAGCCCACTACTCGACCTACGACGGGGTGGCCATGGCTTATGAGAACTTCTATTACTGGCAGAACTGGGAAGAGTACCTGGACGCTGAAGATGAAAGCGGGTACGCTCAGTTCCGCAACACGGGCACCATTCTGCTCAAGACCCGCGGGCACGACTTCGAGAAGGTTCTGCGTCGTTACCGCGAGGTAGGAGTCGAATTCGAGGAGTGGGATCTGGCGGAACTGGAACGGAAGATGCCTCTTTACGATCATCACTGTTTCTACCCTCCCCGGCGGCCCAGCGATCCCAAGTTCTGGATCAAGCCGGAGGAGCAAATCGACGGGGCCATCTATACACCCGGCTCCGGATACGTGAACGATCCCCAGCTGGCCACCCACAACCTGATGCGTGCCGCCGAAGCCAAAGGAGGTGAGTTCCTGTTCAACAGTGAGGTCAAATCCATTCCCCGCGCCAACGGCCGGGTGCAGGGCGTCGTCCTGAAGGACGGCACCCGGATTGATGCTCCCGTCGTCGTCAACGTGTCCGGACCCCATTCCTTTGTCATCAATCGGATGGCCGGCGTGGAAGAGAGCATGAACATCAAGACCAGGGCGTTGCGCCACGAGGTTCACCATGTCCACTCTCCAGAGGGTTTCGACTTTCAGCGCGACGGCTATCACACCTCCGACGGTGACACGGCGATCTACTTCCGTCCCGAAACCGGGAACTCGATTCTGGTGGGCAGTGAGGATCCGGAATGCGACGAGAAGATCTGGGTGGACGACCCGGATAACTTCGACCGGAATGTGACGCCGGAGCAGTGGGAGGCCCAGGTGTACCGGCTGGCAAAACGCATTCCCTCGCTGAGCATTCCCAACCGTCCCAGGGGCCTGGTTGACCTGTACGATGTCTCCGACGACTGGATTCCCATCTACGACAAGTCCGACCTGAAAGGCTTTTACATGGCGGTGGGGACGAGCGGCAATCAATTCAAGAACGCCTCCGTGGTTGGTGTGTTGATGAGGGACTTGATCGAGGCCTGCGAAAGCGGGCATGATCACGATGCCGATCCGGTCCAGGTCAAGTGCCGACACACAGGTCTGACCCTCAATGCCGGTTTTTACTCCCGACTGCGCGAGATCAATCCCGACAGCAGCTTTTCAGTGAACGGCTGAAAGAGGGACGATCGGGAGCGGCCGAGACTTCAGAAACTGACGCGCTGACAGGTTGTGGCGGTGAGGTTGCCCTGGCCGATCTGATGTCGACGGCGGGGTACTCGACGGCAATGTTGCCCCGTGCGGGAGTACCTACTATACTGTGGCCGCGCCGGGGCTAAACTGGATCCTGAGGAGTGCGACTTTGTGGCCAACCATTGATCCGGAGTCCGCCCAGGTGAATTTCAGCGAGAACAAACAGGAGCCTGGATAAGGAGCTTAACCATGAGAAAAGAGATCTTGCTGATCGCGGTTCTGCTGCTCGGCAGCGGACTCGGTCTGGCCCAAAAGGCCGAAGATGCGACCTTCCACGCCTATGTGGATTCGGAATCTGTGCCCGCCTCATGCTTGGACCGATCACGGACGAACGCATAGAGTGCAGCAGGGACACCCACAAGAACGGTGACCAACCGGCCATTGTGCGGGCCTCTGACAACTCGGTTTTTGAGGTCAAGAACCAGAAAACGGTGAAGAAGCTGGTCGGTCAGTTCGTCGCTGTAACGGGTAGGGTCAATGAGAAGGCCGGCAAGATCAAGGTTGTTTCGGCCGAGGCGGTCGGGCGCGCCGAAATTCCCAACAGTGAAATCGACGCTGAGCTCATGGATGTGCGGAACTACCGGTCCAGTGGAGACAAGGTGTACGAACAGGTTCGTCACAAGCTGGCGATGATGCCGTACATCAGCGAGTTTGATTTCATTTCGTTTGTCATGGCAGGCGACCATGTCATTTTGACCGGGTGGACAGTTCGTAACACGAATCGGACCTCTGCCTACAGACTTGTGAAAAGCGTGGAAGGGGTCGGCAGGATTACCAATAACATCCAGGTGCTGCCCCTGGGTAGCATGGACATGAATGTCCGGGCGGGAGCGCGCTCGCGATTGCAGCGAGTTCTTGGCAGGTACTTCTGGGGCAGCGGCTCCGACATTAAGATCATCGTCAAGCACGGGGACATCATCCTGCTGGGCACGGTGAGCACCAAGAGTGACTCGGATCTCGCCTACATCCAGTGCCGATCGGTGCCCGGGGCTTTCCACGTTTTTAATCGGTTGCGTGTCGCCAAAGAGAGCAACAAGAAGAAGGGCTGATGCATTGAATGAAGAACAGAAGGAGAAAGCAATGTTGAACTCACCGAATGCCATTTGCAGCTGCGTCGTTGCGACGTCATTGCTGGTGCTGATGGCGGGATGCACTCCTCCCCCCCAACCCCCGCAAGAGACAGCCCCAACCGGTGTGGCAGTGAAGAGCGTGCCCGCAGGCGCCGAGAATGCAGGCTTTCTGAGTGACTACTCGAAGCTGATACCGGACCCTGACATGGAGGGTGCGGTTCTGTCCTATGTCAATCCGGCTGAACTGAAGGATCCCCACCGCTATGTAGCGATCATCGTCGACCCCGTGGAAGTCTACCTGTTGAGCGATGCTGACCCGTCGCAGCTTCCCGATAATGGAGCCACAGCCGCGGTGGAGTATTTTCAGTATGCCATCAGAAGCGCCGTGTCGGATGCCTTTCCACTCGTCAACGAACCCGGGCCTCTGGTTTTGAGGCTGCGATCCGCACTTGTCGGTGTTGACGTAGGGGGAGAAATGGCGGCCGGGGATCTTCCGGAGGAGAGCGGGGCGGTCCTTGCGCGGGCCGTCAGCGTCACCGATGTGATCGCCGAATTCGAGTTGGTGGATTCCGTCTCCGGTGAGGTGATTGCAGCAGTGCTCGACGAAGCACACCTGGGCGAAGCCGCAGAAATCGGCGGCCACCCATTTCTCCAGGATAGAGCGCTTCAACGCGGCCCAGGAAGCCTTCGACGAATGGGCCGTAGGCCTTCGGGAATTTCTGGATTCAAAGCATGAACTCAGCGGAGAAGACGCCCAGAGAGCCGACCAGGCCTACTCCCCCTACGGGCAGTAACCGCGACTTCAATTGCGGCTACTGGAACTCAGGGAAGATCCCGACGACTACCAACCTGTCCGGAAAGTTCACGCCGCTACTTCGGGGGAATGAACCCCGCGGACTTCTCGGACAGTGCACTAGAGCCGGAAAGAAACGGTCAGGACAACCAAGAAAGCCGCCGGGAAAAGCCACCGGGCGACCAGATTGATGCGGCGTGAAAGCGTCTCCTGTCCCTGACCAGCCAATAAGATGGTCAGAAGCGATGCACCGAAGGCCAGGAAAACCAGTAAGGTCGAACCCATCAGCAAGCGGTCGGCACGCGTCAAATAGGACAGTCTGGGCAGCATGTAGCCGAGGCTGAACTGGAAGGCGATCAAGGTCAGGACCGCCGAAGTGGAGCTCCCGATTCGAGGAGCCACGTGGGCCGGACTGATCCAGAAGACCGCCCACGACATGAGGACGATCAATGAGAGCGGCACCAGGACCTTCCACACGTAGTACCCCACCTTGCGGCTGACTTCCGCCTCATAGATGATTCGTGAAATGTTACGTTTCCGGGGTGCGACGTACAACGGTTCGATTCGGGTCCCACCCCCCGAAACCGTCCATTCGGCGATGGTGAGCACCTCGGAGCGGCCGGTCATTTCCTCGGCCACCACGAAGGCCACTTCGTCGGGTCCGAAGCCGACGGAGACGATCTCGATGTCGATTCGGTGAGTGTCTAAGGGAAATTCCCTCAGCGAAAGAGGCGCCGTGAACTCACCCTGGTAACGCTGTTGGTACCCTACGGTTCCCTGGGAGTCGATCGTCACGAGTTCCGGTAGGCGTTTGCTCAAACTACGCTCGTTGACAACCTGGACCCTTGGATGCCAGACATCATTCAGGGACAACCGACAGCCCGCCAGTTGTGCCTCGGACACCAGCCTCGGGTCTTTCCAAGAGATCGAGACGAAGAGGTCGGCGTTGAATGATTGCTCCGTGTCGTTGATCCAGCGCAGATCGATGAGGAAGAGGCCAATCATGACCTTGGTCGGTACCCCCGTGGGGTCGGGTCTGGTAATGAATCCACGGGGCACCGTGCAGCCAGGGGCGGCCGAAGCGTGGGCGCTCAAGGGACAAGCTTGACCCGTCAACGACAGCCAGAACAGCAAGGGAGCGATCAATCGCCTCGATGTTTTTTTCACTTCGACCTCTTCAGGGCATTCCGTTCCTTCGTTCTCTTTCCCAGAAGATCTCTGGATAGCCGCAAAGTGAAGGAGTCCTTGTTGACGTTGGCTAGTGGCTAGGGAGCGAACGGTTTCCTGATCGATATCGTTCAGTGCGACGTCGTTGGCTTAAGGAATCAGCGGAATCTGGTCTGCCAGATCGACGTCGACCACCGCGTCCAGCTTGTTCTCGAGTTTCTGCTTCTCTCTCCTTTTCCAAGGGAAATTCCAAAGTGGATGAGTTGAAGAGCGGGACGGTGCTGCTCAGGAAGGGAATTCTACTATGTAGGAATCTCCAGATCCAGACGTGGAACGTGGAACTTGGAACCTGGAACGTGGAATCTCCCCCCGATCCCGGGTATAAACAACCTGTCCCTTTTTCGATCAGGAAGGCTTTCGAAAGTGAGGAAGTGATGAACCTTGAGAACTTGCTCTTCTGTATCAGGATGTTTCTGGTTCCCGCTGTGGCGCTTTTTCTCGCCGGCGTCTTTCCGGCGCTGGCCCAGCAGGCGAAATACCTGGATCACCGCGCTGATCCGAGCTGGAATGTCACCCGGGCCCGCGGCGAGACCTACGAAATTGACTTCACGACCGAAGAGGGAACCTGGATGTCGGTCGACATATCGACCGCCGGAGACTGGATCGTCTTCGATTTACTGGGAAGCATCTATCGGGTCCCGGCACGAGGAGGCGACGCCCAGAACCTGACTGAAGGCAGCGGGATCGCCCTCAACTTCCACCCCCGCTACTCTCCGGACGGAAGCCAAATCGCTTTCATCTCCGATCGGGCCGGTCAGAACAACCTGTGGATGATGAATGCGGATGGATCCAATCCCGAACCGGTCTTTCTCGACCCGGTCACGCGGTTGAGCAATCCCGTGTGGATGCCTGACGGAGAAGCAATCGTGGCGGTTCGAGAGTTTCCCACCTACGCACTGCATCGGCGTTCGGCGCGAATCTGGCGCTTTCCGGTGAAGAAAGGCAGCCTTGATCCTGAGGCACTGGTGGGACAGCCCTCCGGTACCCAGGCCTACTGGCCCACCGTGTCACCCGACGGATCGGCAGTTTACTTCCAGTCCAACACTTTCGCTGAGCCCCTGCACGGGATGATGCGATATCAGCACATTCGCCGCCTGGATCTGAAAAGCCGTGCAGTCATCAGCACGACTGCGAGTGAAGGACAGCAGTGGTACCGCGCCGAGGGAAGCACCGAAATGGCTCCCGAGGTCTCCCCGGACGGGCGCCTGCTAGCCTTCGCCCGTAGAATCCCGGGAGGCCTTCTGGAGTACCGGGGACACAAGCACCGTGGCCGGCCGGCGCTGTGGCTGCTCGATCTGGAGACGGGAAAACAGCGCATTCTGATGGATCCCATCACCTTCGACATGCAAAACGCACACGGTATGAAGAACCTGCGTGTCCTTCCGGGTTACGCCTGGGCGAAGGATTCGCAGTCTCTGGTTCTCTCCCAGGGGGGGAAGCTCCGACGCGCGTGGCTGGACGGGCGCGTGGAGACGATCCCTTTCCGGGCCAGGGTGCGCCGGACCCTGACGGAGCAGACCCACTCGCGCCACAACATATCCGATCAGCCGTTCCAATCCCGCCACCTTCGCTGGCCGGCGGTCACAGCGGACGGCAGGACGGCTGTTTTTGAGGCTGTGGGGTGGATCTGGCGAATGGAACTCCCTGCCGGCGAGCCCTCAAAGCTGGTCGATCAGGGGGAGGACTTGTTCCAGTTCATGCCGGAAATCTCTCCTGACGGACGACGAGTGACCTTTGTGACCTGGAATGACGGCGCGCTCGGACACCTCTGGCACGTCCCGATCGAGGGAGGGAGGGACTCCTGCGCGCATCAGTCATCGACAGGCGGAGTATCTGTTTCCGACGTGGACTCCGGATTCTCGATCGGTAGTGGCTTTCCGCTCTCAGGAAGTGGACCCGGCTGGACTGGCAGGAGGAGCTCCCGGGCACTACCAGCGGGTTGTGCTTGACAGGGCGACGGGGGAGTCGACGATTCTGGAGCAGCGAGCCACTCCGCGGCCGGCCCGCTTCGGCCCCGATGGAAGGCTTTTTCACCTGGTGAGCCACGGCAGCGGTGACGTTCAGTTTCCGCTCGCCCAGGGCCGACCCGTACCCGATCGCTTTTCGGATCTGGTTTCCATTGATCCCGCGGATGCAAAGAAGCGCCGGCTGCACCTTCGCTTCCCGGCTGCAGAGGAAGCTGTTGTCTCGCCGCAGGGAGACTGGGTTGCCTATCGGGAAAACTTCGACATCTGGCTGGCACCACTGCATCGAACCAGCGCCGTGTATCACTCGGAAACTCCCCTGGTCTGGGATGGCCCTGAGAGGCCCTTCGAAACCATCAAGGAAGATCCTCGCTCGGGAATCCGCCGTCTGAGCACCGGAGGAGGGGCCTATGTTCGCTGGCGGGACGCGCACACAGTTCAGTTCTCCAGCGCCAGTCAGATTCATCTGTACGACACCAGAACAAGAAGAACAGAGACCTTTGACGTTGAAACGAGGATCCCCAGACCCGTTCCCACAGGGACCATCGCCCTGCAGGGCGCACGTATCGTCACCCTGAACAGCCGTCAGGTCATTGAGAACGGCACCATTGTTGTACAGGGCAGCAGGATCCAGTGCGTGGGGGAATGCGACATCTCCTCAGTCGACTATGTCGTGCCGCTGCACGGAAAGACCATCATTCCCGGTTTCGTCGACGTCCATGGACACCATGGCCTGGGTGGTCCACGTCCCATCATCCCGCAGCACCTCTCTTCGACGTCGCTTTTCCTGGCCTATGGCGTAACGACTACACTGGATCCCTCGACCAGCAGTTACTCCTACTTTCCCACTGCGGAGCTGGTGCGAGCCGGACGCATTGCAGGCCCCCGAATGTATGCAACCGGCGAAGTCCTGATGCCGCAAGCACCCCTGACGGGGCCCCGGGACTATGCAGAAGCCGAGAATCTCGTCCGCCGCATCGCTGCCCAGGGCAGAACCTCCGTCAAGATCTATCTGACCCCTCGCCGGGATCAGCGACAGATGATTTCCGAAGCGGCCAGAAAGTTCGGGCTTTCCGTAACCAACGAGGGAGCGGACCTCTATTACAATGTGGTGCCATTCTGGACGGTAACACCGGTTTTGAGCACCCGCTTCATTACCTGACCATGTGGGACGACGCCATCCAGTTCCTGGCTCGCACCAGGGCCGTTTACTCGCCGACCCTGATCGTTGCCAGCGCGGGACCCTGGCTGGAAGAATACTACCAGTCCCGCAGCGATCTCTGGAACGACGAGAAGCAGCGCCGCTTCATGCCCTGGCGGCGGCTGGTCAGGCGCATCAATCATGCCCTTAAACCGAAAACGGAATACCCGTTTCCTTTCATGATGGAGGCCGTTGCCGATCTCCTGCGTGCCGGGGGGCATGCCTCGATCGGAGGCCACGGAGAGCAGTGGGGGTTGGATTCTCACTGGGAAGTCTGGGGATATGCCGAAGCCCTCGAACCCATCGAGGCCCTGGAGATGGCCAGTCTGGGAGGCGCCTACATGGCGGGTCTGGAGGATGATCTTGGATCCATCGAAGCTGGTAAACTGGCGGATCTCGTCATACTCAATTCGAATCCACTGGAGACGATCGCCAACACCATCGACATTGCATACGTCATGAAGGGTGGGAGACTCTTCGACGACGACACACTGGACGAAGTGTGGCCCAAAACGAAGGGAATTATATACGATAGTACCCAAAAATGAATGGCCGCATAGATAAGATACCCTGTCAGCATTGCGACTCTCCAGGGGGCGAAGTAACCCTAAGCAATCAGGTATGCATGCCACTCGATGGGAGAGTCCAATGCATTGACTTCTGTATTCATCAAATCGTGGCGGCTCTGAATGCCGGTGGGGTCCGCACCGTTGCCAGTTGTTGCGGACATGAGGAAATGAAGGGGAACATTGTTCTTGAAGATGGGCGCGTTCTTCTTATTCAGCAGAAGCCCGAATCCATGGAAGCCTGGAAGAAAGTTGTTGAGCTCTAGCTAGTGTGGCAGGCGGGAGAGCAGTGGGCGCACCCGTTCACCTGTGTATAGTGACTTCGCGCTTTAGTAACCGCTAGGCTGCAAGAAGAAAAATCTCCGAGATAGATGCGGTTCTCAGTCTTCGGCAACCATGAGCATCCTGTCTTGTGGACCTCATGATCTCCGTTCGATTGTGCGTTTTTGTTTACGTAGTAGAGAGCCATTGTGTGCTCCTTTTAGAGGAATTACCCTCCTGAGTTAGGCTTTCTAGGATCGTAGTTGCTAACCGCCCTTGCCAGCTTCTCAGGTGTGGAATCGGGGATGCTCAAGTCTTTTTCAAGCTCAGCCTTGGTTGGATGGTGCTTACTGGCGTCCCAGCGGGAGGACCGGGAGCTGGTTTTGTTGTGAATGTTACCCGTCTTCTTCATGGTGATTCCTCCTTGTTCCAGAGTATACACAAGGTTGGTTCAAGGCGGTAGGACTAGCTCTAGTCACTCTGATGGGGTATACTTGTGGGCAAAAATTATCTTGGAAAAATAGTTTTTTATATAATTTCGAGCAAAATGAGAAACGAGGAAATGCGCCGTCAAAATTGGACGCTTTTAGCTATTTACTTCGCAGGTGGATCTGGGCTTTCTCCGGTTCAGCTACAGAAGAGTCTATTTTTGATTGGACAGGAACTACGAAAAACAGTTGGCGACTCTTTCTACTCATTCATTCCGTATAACTATGGACCGTTCTCGATTGATGTTTATCGTGACGCCAACGCCCTTGCCGAAAGAGACCTCGTGAACATCATGCAGCGAACTGGTGAGAGCTGGAATTGTTACACCATTTCCGATACTGGCCGCGAACACTCTGAGCAACTCAAAGACAGTGCCCCACCGAATGGCGTGTCATACCTGAAAGTCGTAGTAGACTGGGCAAAGGGATTAACTTTCCAACAACTCGTCCGTAGCATTTACAAGCAGTATCCCAGCTTCCGAAAGAATAGCGTCTTTCAAGGCTAGGCCGTCAAGGTTCATACGAATGACGCTGATTGTAGGGATTAAGTGTAGTGACGGAATCGTCGTAGCTGCGGATGGAGCAGCTACGCTTGGATTCTTGGGACAACAAACGGTAAAGCAGCCTGTCAAGAAGTTGTGCTTCATAGGAGACGAAGTGATTTTGGCCGTCTCCGGTCCTGTTGGACTCGGCCAGCGTATCGAGGGGACCATTGGCGAACTCTACAAAGATAATAAAAACCTTCTTAATAAGAAGCCGTACAAGTTGATGTCTGAGATCCGGGTCGCACTATGGACAAAGCATTTTGAGTTCGAAATGAAAGTGGCAGCAATAGCGCAAAGCACGATCGGAACAGCTGCACTATCTGACACGCTCTCAAGCACAGTGCTCGCTCTACCGTTGCGCAATGATCCATTCCTGATTCAGTTCAATAGTCAAGGTTCCCCTGAGTACGCAACTGACAACTTGCCATTTCTTGCGATCGGAATCGGTCAAAGCATTGCTGATCCATTTCTTGCGTTTCGACGTAGAGTCTTCTGGCCGAACAAGTTGCCGACATTATCCGAGGGGATATTTGCTGCGGTTTGGTCACTGCATCATTCAATTACAGTTCATCCCGGTGGTGTCGCAGACCCAAAGCAAGTGGCTGTATTGGAGAAAATGGATGGAAATAGCTGGAAACTTCGAGAGCTTCCTCCAGAAGAACTCCAAGAACACGAACAGTTCGCTCGGGCCGCTGAAAAACACGTGAGGGACTTCTCGGTGGAAAGTAAGCCTGGGTCAGACGATCCAGCTCCACCAAAGCCGGATCAAGGGTCAGGTCAGTAATTCTAGGAATACTATCCGTTCGAGTGGCCCACTAGATCCCGATAGCGCAACCGCTTTCCTTCCATTCCCTTCGCTACTGAGGCCATCTGGTCGATGGTATCCAAGGATCGGATGTTGTGCCGTCCTGAGAACTCGTCCACATAGCGTTGCAGGTGCTTATCGCTCATGCGGTGGTAGGTCCCGTAGTAGCCGCGCTTGAGCATGGACCAGAAGGACTCGATGCCGTTTGTGTGGGCCTGACCCTTCACAAATTCCCTGACGCTATGACGGACGGAAGCGTGCTCGAAGTCCAGCCATAGACGATTGTAGCCGCCGTGATCGTCCGTGTAGACCGTTGATCCGGGCTCGACACGATCCTGGAGAAAGCCTTCTAGCTCATCCTGGGTGGTTCCCTGAATGACCGAAGCCTTAACCTGATTGGTGGTGCGGTCCTTAGCTCCGACGACTGGAGTCTTTCCAACTCCCCCACGACCAGCGTGAAGCCTCTTGTTAGAATGCTTGTTCTTCTCTTTGCCGCCGATGTAGGTTTCGTCTACTTCAACCGGGCCAGAGAAAAGTCCCTTATCCTTTGTCCAGGATTCTCTGAGCCTATGGCCGATAAACCAGGCTGTTTTCTGAGTGATCCCTAGGTCTCGGTGCAGCTTCATACTGGATACGCCTTTGATTCCAGTGCTAAGGAGGTACATGGCGATAACCCAGGTCTGGAACCCAAGGTTAGATCCCTCCATAGCGGTTCCTGTCTTGGCACTGAAACGCTTGCGGCAGTCTCGGCATCGGTAGGGCATGGTGGGATGCTTGGCCCCGGTCTGGACGTTCACAGACCCGCAATGAGGGCAGGCAATCCCATTCGGCCACCGTTGCCCGACAAACCACTTCTCAGCCGTAGAATCATCGGGGAACATCTTAAAGAACGCTTTCACTGAAAGCCCTTTGCGGTGGCTCTTTCCAGGTGCTTTGTGCTTACTCATGGGTACTATTGTAGTAAACAGGGGTGACATTTTCTATGGTAAAATCTAAGGCTAATGGAAGAGTCGTGCAAGCTAGTGATAGTCGAGTGGGAAGATAGTTGTCGGCCTGTTCCTGAGTGGCAGTACTTGGAGCCGATCAATGACGCTCAACCAAACATCTGCGCATCGGTAGGGTGGCTTATCCATGACGGGCAAGCGGTAAAGATCCTGGCTCCAAACATGGCCAACCTGGATGACCGCGACAGCCTTCAGGTTTCTGGTGTGATTCGAATACCCGCACGGTCTGTCTTAAACATGACCGTTCTACCAGAAGAACCGGACCTTATTTCTGTTGTTGGCCCTTCTTCTCATCTTGAGAGAGCACCGATGCGGCAAGCGACTTGATTTCTTTCTGTGTAGGCTTCTTGGATCCGCTCAAGATCTTGGAAGCTAGTGTAGATACCTTGCTTGCGGATTGCTTTTTTGCTTTTGGATTTTTCGCCATTTTAGACCACCTTCCTGCGGGAAACCTTATCACGGATCCCAAGCGGCCATTAATTTTTGGGTACTACCGTATATAATTCCCCAATTTTGCCTACATCACAAAGTTTAACGTGCTGCTTGGAGATCGGATCCTGGATGCGAATCGATCGATTCGTTGGGACGAGAATGCGGAGATCGACTTTGAATTTGGTGAGATCGTCGTCGAAACTCCCAAGTTTCCGGGTCTGAAATGGCCTCAAGACCATCATCGCTATCTTCGAACGACCGAGTCGCGGGCAGGAACTGGTCCGCCTTCCGGTACGATTTCTGAAGATCCGAAGGGATACCGTTCTCTGGGCAGCGCCCCTGGAACTGTTCTGTGAATACGCGATCAAAATCCGAACTCTGTCGCCCTTTCCCAACACTCTTTACTTTGGCTATGCCAACGGGTGGCTCGGGTATTTGCCCACCGCCGTCTCCTACGGGCAGGGAGGCTACGAGATTCGAGTCACGCCCTACACTGAACAGGCGGAGACAGACTTCACCGAGGCAGTGGTGGGTTTCCTGCAGGGGATGGGAAGATAGTTGAAGGTTGAAGGTTGAAGGTTGAATCCACCATGACGCTCAAAGAGGCAAAGCTCCCGACCGCTGCTCTGTTGTTAGTGGTCTCATTCTCGTTTTCGGCGTGCTTAAGGGAAGACCGGCCAGCCGCCGATCCCACGGTCTCTGCAACACCGACCCGGGCTCGCAGTGCCGACGGGCAGTACATCTCCTGGAAAGAGCATTTGATCGACGGAGAGGAACTGGGGGGAGTCCCGATCCAGGGAGGCGATGGTCTGCAGATGGCGGATCTGGACCTCGACGGGTATCTGGACATTGTTTCTGTCCACGAGGCCGACGTTGTCTACGGACAGAGCACCGAGGGCTATGTTCGAGTTGCCTTTGGTTCTGAGGATCCCGACGAATGGGAATTGATGACTCTGGCCGAGGGAACAGAGGCCGCCGCGGTCGAAGATGCTTCCATCGGCGATCTGAACAACGACGGCTATCCGGACGTTATTGTCGCCTGCGAACTGGCACATCTTCTGTACCTCCAGAATCCGGGAAGCGACATCCGCCAGGGAGCGAGCTGGCAGCGCGTGATCCCGGAGGTTACCCGGGACCGAGGCTCTTACATTCGCGTTTTCTTTGCCGACTTCAACGGCGATGGCCGGCTCGAGGTGGTGGCGGCGAACAAGGGAGAGCAGAGCCCCAGCCTGCAGAGCGCCCGGCTGTACCCAATCTCCCTGTTTCAAGCCCCCGCCGATCCAATGGACAGCTCCGGCTGGGTCGAGCGGGAGCTGACTCGCGTACTGACTCCAATCAATTCACGCCCGGTTGACCTGGACGGAGACGGGGACCTGGACATCCTGGGTGGAAGCCGCTACGAATCGCGCCTGCTCTGGCTGGAGAATCTTGGCACCGGTGGTATCCAGTTTGAAGAGCATCGAATTGAAGTGACCGGCCGAAGCGTCCCCTGGCAGGCGCGCGAAATGCATCTGACCGGTATGAATGTGGCCTTCCTGGATGCCAATGGAGATGGCAGACTTGACATTCTCACCCAGGAGACGTTTTCGAAGCTGGTCTGGCTGGAGCAGCCTGAAGAGTCTGCGGCGCCGTGGCAGATCCACCCAATTGGCACGACCTTTCCGGATCACAGCGTCGGAGTTGCCGTGGGAGACCTGAACGAGGACGGGCACCTGGACCTGCTCATTGGCAGCTACAGCAGAGGTTCCCGGGATGAGGACGATCCGGAGATCACCAGGAACCATCCGGTGGGGCGGCTGGCCTGGTTCCAGAGCCCGGTCGCGGCTGGAGGAGAGTGGGTTCGACACGACATTTCCCGGCGCAAGCGGGGGATGTATGATCAGTTGATCCTCCGTGACATGGATGGGGACGGGGATCTCGATTTCACCGGAACCCGTGGGAACAGTGCCCGATTTGACGGCGTCTTCTGGTTGGAACAGGTACGCACACCGGGTCCCGTGGCCGCCTTTCAGCCAGCCCGCCAGCAGGAAAGTCAGGAACTTCCTCTGCCCGAAGAAGGTGCAGAATCAGGAGACTGGGAGTAGGCCACCAATTGCTTTGAGCCGGGAGATTAAGCTAGGCTACGAATCTGGAGAGACTTGAATGCGGCAATTCGCCTTGATCCTCTTCGTTCCATTGCTCGTTATCTCGGTGACGAATCTACTCCCGTCACAGCAGGTGGAAAAGACCACGCCGCCGCCCAGCCTGCCCCTTCTGTCGACCTGCGAAACTAGAGAGCCTTCTCCCAGGATCGCAGGGCTTGCGCTTCCGCCAGACCTGGAAGCGGCTTTGCGAGAAATGCGAAGTCGGCTTGTAGCCGATCCATCGGATGTCTCGCTCCAGTTTGACCTGGGGACGCTGTTCGAAGTCCAGAGAGATTTCTCAGCCGCACTCATTGCCTTCCAGGAGGCTCTGAAACTGGACCGGTCATGTTCCGACTGCGTCGTGGCTCTTTCCACGCTCCTCTACCACTGCAAGCAGAACCTGGACTCCATCCAGGTGGTGGAAGCTTTCCTGGAGGCCAATCCCAGGTCGGCTCCGGCCGTGACTCATCTGGCTCTGCTTCACATCGAACAACAGCAATATGACGAAGCCCTGCGCCTCGCCCGGAGGGCTCAGAAGCTGGAGGAAGATTCGGCGATCGGTTATCACCTCCAGGCTAAGGCCCACCTCGGGTTGAAACAGACGGACGAAGCTGAGGCCTACTTCAAGATTGCCGTCGAGCTTGATGATTCGCTGGCCGAAGCCCACCTTCAACTGGGGTTGCTCTATTCCGAGCAGCCGGAGACCTTCGACTCGGCAGCACTGCATCTGCGGAAGGCCGTCGATCTGGGGCTGATACATCCTGGAATCTACAAGGATCTGGGCCGGGTTCTGATCAGTCGGGGGCAGCACCTGGACGCCATTGAGGAGCTGCAAAAGGCCTTGACCATAAGTGCGGACTACGCGGAACCCTACTACTTGCTCTCAAAGTCCTACGAGGAACTGGGACAGGATGCGCAGGCGGCAGCTGCAATGAAACGGTTTCGAGCACTCGAGGCGGCCCAGACCACGCCCTCTGAAACACGAGCGCAGGCCCAGGCTCATTACCTGAACGGCATGGAGTTACTGCAGCAGCGCAATGCGAGTGAAGCTTATGCAGTTTTCCTGAGGGCTCTTGAAATCGACGACACCATCGACCCGGCTTACTTTCGCCTGGCGCAGCTCAATTCAATGTCAGGCCGCGCCCAGCAGGCAGTTGAGTTGGCTCGTAAGGCGATTGCGATTAATCCGGTCCGGCCCGAGTACCATCTGCTCCTCGGGGAGAGTCTCCCCAAAACCGAAGCCGCCATTGAGGCTGTGCTGGAAGCCATCCGATTGAACCCTTCGGCAGCGCCTCCCTACAACTCTCTGGGAAACATCCAGTTCGCGGACGGCCGCTACGAGAGCGCCGTCCAGTCTTACCGGCAGGCGATCAAACTCGACGACGAGAACCCGATCTTTCACCTGAACCTTTCTTCCGTTCTCCGCCAGACGGGTGACGAGGAAGGAAGCAAGAGGGAGCGCGAACTCTATCTGCGGCTTTCGGCCGGGAACTGATTCAGTTCCACGTTCCACGTTCCACGAACCTTCAACCTTTAACTTTCAACCAGAAACCAGTAACCGGTAACCTAATCTCCCGTGACCTGCTCCCACCCTCTCCGGGACAGGTCCCAGTAGATCACGACACCCCCCAGACCCCCGACCAGTAGAAAAGCAAGTCCCAGGGCATAGTGGCCAAAGATCAGTTTCCCGACACCGAAAACACCTCCGTAGACGAGAATCGTTCCACACAGCCAATCTACGAACAGCCAGCCAAACCCTGAATCGGGCTGGACGTGGGGAGCAACCCGACGCAGTCGGGACCAGCCAATGCCTCCCGGACGCACCTTTTCATAAAAGCGGATCAGGTGCTGCTGATCCACCGGCGGTGTGAGCATCGTAACCGCCAGCCAGGCGACCGTGGTAACCGAAACGATGTAGTAAAGAGAGACTGGGAAGGCGATTTCAGTATAGAGACTCACATAGCCGTAAACGAAGAACGGAACTATGGTGGCCACGATCTCGCTCCAGGCGTTGATCCGCCACCAGTAGAAGCGCAGGATCAGTACCAGTCCGATTCCGGCACCTGCCTCAATCATGAACTGCCACGCCCCGGAGATGGTTTGCATGACCAGGGTGACGAGGACCGAGGAGACCATCAGGAGGAAAGTCGCCGAACGGGAGGCAAAGACGTAATGCCTGTCGGAAGCCCCGGTGTTCAGAAAGCGCTTGTAGAAATCGTTGACCAGATAGGAACTTCCCCAGTTGAACAGAGTTGTAATCGTCGACATGTAGGCCGCCAGGAAAGTGGCGACCAGCAACCCTTTCAGCCCTGCGGGCAGGAAATCACGCATTGCGTAGATATATCCCAGCCTCTTCTCTTCGGGTCCCAGATCCGGATAGAGCACCAGCGAGGCCAGTCCCACCAGGATCCAGGGCCAGGGGCGCAGGCAGTAATGGGCGATCGTGAACCACAGGGTTGCCAGGAGGGCGTGCTTTTCGTCCTTGGCGGAAAGCATCCTCTGGGCAATGAACCCTCCGCCGCCTGGCTCCGATCCCGGATACCAGGAGGCCCACCACTGCATGAAAATGTACGCCACAAAAGCACTCACGGTCAGAGAAAGAGCCCCTCCAGCGACCGCCTCCACTCCTCCCACCACCGGAGTGAATCGAAAAACCCAGTCCGGGAGCTGAGCCTGCAGACCCGAAATCCCTCCCACCTCGGGCCTTCGCAATACCACGAACATCAGGACGGTCGTGCCGGTCATGGCGATGACGAATTGAATCGCATCATTGAAGGCGACTCCCCACAACCCCGCCAGTGCGGAGTAAACGGCCACGAAGAGCATGGCACCAAGAACGTAAAAGCGAACTTGAGACGTGGGAATGCCGAACATTCCCTCCAGTATGGAAATCATGGCCAGGTTGACCCAGCCCATCACCACCACGTTGATGAAGAGTCCCAGGTAGAGGGCACGAAACCCTCTCAGAAACGCTCCGGATTTGCCCGAGTAACGTAACTCGATGAACTCCACATCGGTGACGACCGCGGCTCGGCGCCACAGCCGGGCAAAGAAAAAGACCGTCAGCATGCCTCCCAGAATGAAGTTCCACCATAACCAGTTGCCGGCAATGCCATTCTTGGCGATCAGTTCAGTGATCGCCAGAGGCGTATCGGTGGCAAAGGTGGTGGCGACCATCGAAGTTCCAGCAACCCACCAGGGAAGACTTCGACCCGAGAGGAAAAACTCCTCAATGTTCTTGCCTGCCCTTTTCGAAAAGTAGACCGCCACGGAGAAGCTGATCACGAAATAGAGTCCAACGATGATCCAGTCGATGAAATGCATGTTGATGATGTTAGCGGCCCAGCGTTGAAGGTTGAAGGTTAAAGGTTGAAAGTTGAAGACTAAAAGGCTGAAGATGATCGCGGATTCACTTTAAACTTGTAACTTTCAACCTGCAACGGCGTGAGCGCAGCGAGCGCCAACAAGAATGCTGTTATGAGCCACCTGTTTCTGATCCGTCACGGCCAGGCCACTTTTCCCTATCAGGATCAGGATCACCTGACCGGTATTGGCCAGACCCAGGCTCAGTTACTTGGCTCTTTCTGGGCGGCTCAGAGAATGGAGTTCGACCAGGTCTACGCCGGGCCCTGTGGACGACATCTGGAGACAGCCGGTCTGGCCGGCGAGATTCTCCAGGAGCAGGGCCTCCACTGGCCGGAGCCGGTGGTTCTTGACTCGCTGGACGAGTATCAGGCCGGAGCCATTTTGAACCTGGGTCTGGCCAAACTCAGGAAGGTTGACGATCGGATCGGAGAACTGTGGCTGGCCAGCAAGTCCTCCGCAGATCCAAGAGAAAAGGAGAAGAAGTGGAACCAGATGTTCGAGCTCATTCTCCAGCTGTGGGCTAACGAGAAAGTCCAGTTGGACGGGGTCGAGCCATGGAGAGATTTCTGTGCTCGGGTGGGCCGGGGGATCTCCGAAATCGTGGCGGATGGAGGTGCCGGACGCGTCGTTGCCGCCTTCACTTCCGCCGGTGCCATTGGTGTCACGGCACAGCGCGCACTTCAGACGTCAACCCGGAAAACCCTGCAAATGGCCTGGATGGTTCGCAACACCTCTTTGAGCGAGTTTCTCTTCTCGGGCAACCGTTTCACTTTGAGTACTTTCAATGCCTTCCCCCATCTTCGGGAGCCGTCAGTAATAACTTATCGCTAAAGAGTAGCAAGAGGAAGACCGTATGGATTTCAGCATAGACCCTCAAACACAGGAACTCCTAGAACAGATCCAGGACCTCGTCGAGCGGGAACTCTATCCCCTGGAAGCGGACCTGGAAACAAACGGCATCAGGAGCCTCTTACCCAGACTCAGCGAGGTTCGTGGAAAGGTCAGAGAGCTGGGCTTCTGGTGTCCCCACATCTCCAGGGAACAGGGCGGCATGGGCCTCAGCCTGGTGCAGCACGCCCTGGTGAGCGCAGTCCTGGGCCGCTGCCAGCTCGGCCACTATGCTTTCAATTGCCAGGCGCCAGACGCCGGCAACATGGAGATTTTGATCAAGCACGGGACCCCCGAACAGAAGCGGACTTTCCTGGAGCCTCTGCTGGAGGGCCGGATTCGAAGCTGCTTTGCCATGACCGAGCCCGAGCGACCTGGATCGAATCCGACCTGGATGGAGACCAGCGCAGTCAGAGACGGTCAGGACTACGTCATCAACGGGCACAAGTGGTTTACCAGCGCCGCCGACGGAGCCAGCTTTGCCATCGTCATGGCTGTGACCGACGCCGAGGCCGGTCGCTACGATCGAGCCAGTATGATCCTGGTCCCCATGGACACTCCGGGATTCCGGAGGTTGCGAAACATCCCCATCATGGGTCACGCCGGAGAAGACTACTTCAGCCATGCGGAGGTCCTCTTCGAGGACTGCCGGGTTCCTCGTGAGAATCTTCTGGGAGCGGATGGAGCCGGCTTCAGAATCGCCCAGCAGCGACTGGGGGCCGGTCGAATCCACCACTGCATGCGCTGGATCGGTATTGGTGAACGCTCGATCGAGCTGATGTGCCGGCGAGTTGCAGACCGCGAGCTGGCCCCGGGCCGTGTCCTGGGTTCGAAACAGATCGTGCAGACATGGATTGCTGACAGCTGGGCGGAGATCCGGGCCGCGCGCCTGATGGTGCTCGATGCTGCATGGAAGATGGAACGAGACGGTCAGCTGGGGGCTCGCAAAGAGATTTCCGCTATCAAGTTCTATGCGGCCAACGTTCTTCTCAAGGTGCTGGATCGCGCCATCCAGGCCCACGGAGGGTTGGGTCTTACCAGCGACACCCCTCTGGCCGGCTTCTTTCGACACGAACGTGCGGGCCGCATCTATGACGGCCCTGACGAGGTTCATCGCATTGTGGTGGCCCGCGAACTGCTCAAGGAATACGGGGTCAAGGTGACCTTCTAGTGTGCTGTCCGGGACAGTACACTAGCGCCGGCTGGAAAGACACGAAGTGGTGACATGAAATTCCGACGCGAACAGTTTCCTCGATTCGAGCGCAGCGGTGCGCCCCGGTGAGGAGCTGGATCTGACCCGGCTCGAACCCTATCTGAGAAACCAGTTTCCCCGGGAATCCGGTCCACTGATCGTCGAGCAGTTCCCCCAGGGGCACTCCAACCTGACCTACCTGGTTCGTCTGGGAGATCGTGAACTCGCACTGAGACGCCCTCCCTTTGGCAGCAGGGTGAAGACGGCCCATGACATGGGACGGGAATACCGGGTCCTGTCCAAACTGCACAAAGCCTATTCCCGGGCCCCGCGTCCCTTCTTTTATTGTGAGGATGAATCCGTACTGGGAGCTCCTTTCTATGCCATGGAGCGGGTCCAAGGGGTGATACTGCGAAAGGTCCTTCCACCCGGGCTGGAGATTCAGCCCGAGACGGCGCGCCGGATGTCCGAGTCTTTCATCGACAACCTGACAGAGTTGCACGGGCTGGATTTTGAGGCGGTAGGCCTGGGCGATCTGGGTAAACCAGAAGGGTTTGTCGCCAGACAGATATCCGGATGGATCAAACGCTATCGGCGGTCCCGAACCCACGAACTGGAGGGAGTGGAGGAAATCTCCCTGTGGCTGACGGAGAAAATGCCGCCGGAAGCTGGAAGCGCCCTCATCCACAACGACTACAAGTATGACAACGTGGTCCTCGATGCGGCCGATCTGACACGAATCATTGGTGTCCTGGACTGGGAGATGTGCACTCTCGGAGATCCGCTGATGGACCTGGGAACAGCCCTGAACTACTGGGTGAATGCCGACGACTCAGACGACCTGCAGCAGATTCGTTTTGGCCTCACTACCTTGCCGGGAACTCTTTCGCGGAGCCAGCTTGCGGAACGGTATGCCGAGAAATCCGGCCAGGACATTTCCAACCTTGCCTATTACTATGCGTTCGGCCTCTTCAAGACAGCCGTCATCTGCCAGCAGATTTACTACCGGTACCACCACGGTCTCACGAGCGACGAGCGCTTTCCCGCCTTTCTCGACGCTACCAGGACTTTGATCACGGCGGCGGTACGGGTAAGCAAAACGGGGATCGTCTGATCCCCGTTTTGAGTTCCACGTTTCACGTTCCAGGTTCCACGGGGAGACAGGTGGGCGAATTGCAAACGGAGCCGCGACCGCCGGGCGGGATGTGCAAGAACCTCGGTCGCCGCCCCAAGGCGCCTCCCACTTTAAGAGTTCCCGGCTGTGGAACGTGGAATTCCTTAACTACCAGGCGGTCATCCCCCCATCCACGACCAGCACATGCCCTGTAACGTAGTCGGAGGCCCGGGAGCCGAGAAAAACTGCGGCCCCTTTCAGATCGTCCTTCCCACCTACCCGACCCAGAGGGATGGAGGGGAGGATGTGCTCCTTGCGCTTCTCGATGATCCAGCCGGACATGTGAGTCGGAAACCAGCCAGGAGCGATGGCGTTGACCTGGATATTGTGGCGGGCCCAGCCACAGGCCAGCTCCTTGGTCAGACTGACCACTCCGCCCTTGGATGCGCTGTAACCGGAAGCTTGCAGGATCTCCGGATGCCCACCCGCAAAGGCCGCAATCGAAGCGATGTTGATGATCTTCCCCTGCTGGCGCTCGATCATGATTCTGGCCACCGCCTGAGCACACAGAAAGGTCCCGGTCAGATTGGTCTGAATCACCTGGTTCCACTGTTCCAGAGGCATTTCCTCAGCAGGGGCACCCCAGGCCGTTCCCGCGTTGTTGACCAGGATGTCGATCTTCCCAAAGCTGTCCATCGTGAAGTCCACAAGACCGGCGATGTCCTCCGGGACGGTCACATCACAGCCGTGAGCCAGGGCTCGAATCCCTTGATTCTCGAGTACACCGGCCGCCTCCTGACAGCGTTCTTTCTTACGAGCGCTGAGCACCAGGTTAGCGCCCATCTCGGCTAAACCATCGGCCATCTGCCTGCCCAGACCGGTGCCGCCCCCGGTAATGATTGCCACGCGCCCTGAAAGGTCGAACAACTCTCCGCTATTCATACATGCACCCGTAGCAAATCACGGATTCGTGCCCGCCCGGCCGGCTGACCGTCCCGCAGAACAAGCACGTGCAGGCCGCCACCGCCCAGTGAGACCCGGCGCAACTCCTCGAAGAAAGCCAGTGGTCTCAGGCATTCGGGAGCCCAGACGCCGGTCTCAGCGAGGGCCCGGCGAAGCATGAGCAGTACTCCGGCGGCAGCCGGCACACCAGTTGCCTCCTCCATTTTCATGTCCGAGCCACCGGCAAAGCGGTATCCATTTCCGTCGATCGTTACGTCGATTTGCAGTCCCGAACCGTAGCGGATCTGCTCCACCTGAGAGAGCTTCTCAAAAGAGCAATACTGCCGGTAGAGTGCCGCGTCGACGCCTTCCCGCTGCAGCGTCTTCAGGTCGCACTGACGGGCCAGAGCCCAGCACAGATGGAGATATTCCGGGGGAGAGATACCACCCTGGTTCGTTACCTGACCCACACCGGTGAAGCGCGGCAGAGTCAGCGGCTCCGGGTGTCCGAGCGTCATGATGACTTGCCGCCCGACAGGTTCAGGAAACTCCAGGTGGCGGGGGTTCAGATCGTCCCACTCCGGCACCTCCGAGACCTCGGGAAGGGCCGTGGCAAAGCAATGAATGACGTGGTCAAAAGCGGCCCGGGTCATGTCCGCCCGATCCACCGTCCAGGCCAGCTCGACCGCGGCCCGCCGGGGATCCTCGAGGGCGTCCAGAGCGGTCCGGATCAGAATGTTGGTGGTGCCGGGGGCTGAGCCCATTCCAATGAGCGCCCGAATTCCCTGTCTGCGGGCCTCGGGCTCCAGAGCGAGAAGGAGTTCCGTAGCATCAACATCATCACAGATGTCCAGGTAATCGGCTCCCAGCTCGATTGCGAGTTGCAGGGCGGCAGTACCGATCACGTAAAAGGGCCCGGCCATGTTCACGAGCAGCGAAACGGCTCCGCGCCTTTCCAGCAGTAACTCTCCGGCGTCCGAGAGAACATCCCCCGTTACGACTTCGACACCCAGAGCCTCCACTTCCTCACGTGCCTCCGGGCTCCAGGACCGGTCGACTGCGGTCAGACCCGCAAGGTCCACAGCCCTGGAGAGGGCTCCCAGCATGGCTCGGGCCTGTGACCCGGCAGCACCCACAACAACAATTCCCTTGGCTTCCATGTGTGGCCCGATCCTAGCAGATAAACTGGGGGAAAGTTAAAGGTTTTAGGAGCTTCGCTGCGCTCAGCGTTCCGGGTTTCGGGTTCCGAGTTCCGAGTTCAGTTGTGAACTCGGAATTGGTCGTCAGTGAGGCGCGCGACGCAGCAATGCCGGGAGTATTTCGAGATAGCGCAACAAAGCTGTCGGCGAAAAGACGCCCGAAGTAGCGGCGTGAACTTTCCGGACAGTGCACTAGTTCCTGGTTCCATATTTTGAAGCACACCCCCATCTGGTTTAGAGTTGACGAGACCAACACTTCACAACGCTTTGAAGAGGGGAATATGCACAATGGAACCCGGTCCCCGGGAACCCTGTTGATGCTGGCGGTGGCAGCCATCTTTTCAGCCTGTACAACTTCACCCGAAGAATCCTACCAGGCCCGCATCCGCTGGACCAGCTACGGGATTCCCCACATCGAGGCTCAGAACCTGGGAAGCCTCGGATTCGGAGACGGCTATGCCCAGGCCCGCGACCACCTGTGTGACATCGCGGACCAGGTGGTGCGAGCCAGAGGAGACAGGGCTCGTTTTTTCGGCCGAGGCCCCAATGATCGACATTTGAACAGTGACCTGGGAATGCGCGCTTTGAATATCTATGAGTGGGCCGGTTCTTTGCTCGAGCGTGATCCGCCTGAGATTCGTGAGTGGTACGACGGATTTGCAGCCGGGGACAACACCTTCCTGGAGCAAACAGGAAAGGATTCCATTGCCGGCTGGTGCCGCGGGGCCGAGTGGGTTGGCCCGATCGAAGCGGTTGATCTCATTGCCTACCATCGGATCGTCACGCTGGTCTCCGTCTTCTTCGCAGAAGCAATCGGGGCCGCCCAACCCCCTGAAGAGAGCCAGACTGCGACCGCCGCTTCTGTCTCCCTGGAATCTGGCCGTGGAAGCAACGGCTGGGCCCTGGGGCGGGACCGCACCGAGAGCGGCGGAGGCATGCTCGTCTCCAATCCCCACTACGCCTGGGTCGGTTCCAACCGCTTCTGGGAAAAGCACCTGACGATCCCGGGAAAGGTCAACGTTTACGGGGTCAGTCTGGTGGGCTTTCCGGGCGTCCACCTGGGCTTCAATGAGGCAGTCGGCTGGACGCATACCACTTCGGCCGGAAAGCGCTTCACCCTGTACAGCCTCGACCTGGTGGAGGGTCGCCCGACAGGCTATCGCTATGATGATGGCGAACGAGAGATGACATCACGCACCGTAGAGCTTGAGGTCCGCGCTGAGGATGGGGCTGTGGAGACGGTAACTCGCACACTCTATTTCAGCCACTACGGACCCATCCTCAACCTGGAGGGACTGGAATGGACCGTGGATCGGGCCATCAGCTTTCGGGAAGCCAACGAAAGCAACGATGACGACCACAGGCAGATCCTGGAATGGAATCGGGCCGGGAGCCTGGAGGAATTCCAGAAGACGCACGCCGACTACATGGGCATGGATTGGGTGAACACCATTTCCGTCAGTGCGGATGGGCGCGCCTGGTATGCCGACACCGCCCCGACCCCGAGACTGAGCCGAGAGGCCCTGAAGGCCTGGCAGGAACGCACCCGAACAGATGAAACGACGCGCAGCTTGTGGAAACGTGGCACCGTACTCCTGGATGGATCCAACTCACTGTATGAGTGGGGGAACCCGGAAGACAGCCAGGCCCCGCCCGTCCTCACCTACCGGGAGATGCCCAAACTGGAACGCGGCGACTACGTTTTCAATTCCAACGACAGCTACTGGCTGCCTCACCACGAGGTCCGCATGACGGGCTTCTCTCCACTTCAGGGGGGTGAAAGGACTCCCCGTTCTCTGCGCACAAGAATGAACGCAACCACACTGGGCGACCTTTCTCCGCAGGGCCCGGCCGGGCCCTGCGGCAAGAACATTAACAGAGTTCCGTTCTGCTCGTATTGTAGGATAGATTCGTTATCGCGATGCTCCAAGAATCGGTTCTTGAAAACTCCCTCAACCTGGAGGAGCTGGGCGCGGCTGTCCTCCACAACCGCAGTCTGGCAGCGGAATTGCTTCTTCCTGAACTGGTCGAGCGGTGTAGAACCCAATCACTCATTTTGTTTGATGGCAGGCGCACCGATCTGAAGGAGGCTTGCCAGGTGCTCTCAGAATGGGATGGTCGTTATAACTTGGAAAGTTCTGGAGCCGTACTGTTCCGGGAGTTCGTAACCCGGTACAACCCCGCCCAGTTGAGACGGGCGGGGGCATTGTTTGGGGAGGACTTTGATCCTTCTCAACCGGTTGCGACTCCGCGGGGACTGGCCCTGGCGGAGTCCGATAACAACCGGGTCCTGCACAACCTGGCGCACGCAGTCAGGGTGCTGGAAGCAGCCAACCTTCCTTTGGATGTTCCCCTGGGTCAGGTTCAGTTTGCCCAGCGGGGCAGCAGGCGGATCCCGATTCACGGCGGACTTGGAACCTGGGAGGGTATCCAGAATCTGGTTCGCCCGGCCCGCAACCGTACCACCCTCGAGCCCGAAAAGTCCTACCAGAGGGTGGCTGACAGCCGCTACCTGACCAGCGAGGGTTATCCGACCGGGACCGGGACCAGCTTTCTGCTGGCCCTGGAGTTCACGAAGGACGGACCCCGGGGGAAGGCGTTCCTGACCTACGGTCAGTCCGAAGACCCGAACTCCCGGCACTTCTGGGATCAGACCGAGCTTTTTTCCCAGAAGAAGTGGAGACCGGTGCTTTTCAGCGAAGAATCGATCCAGAAAGATGTCCAAGAGGAGATGATCGTTCGAGGAGAAAGATCACAATGAAGCAAAAGATCCAGCGCTTCGGGCTGCCGGTCCTGTCTTTAGCATTGCTCTGTTCCTGCGGGGGTGACGCTCCACCTTCAAGCGGCCAGGAGGCAGCAGCTGAAGAAGATTTCTACACCGTCGATCCGGCGCAAGCGGCCACCATCTCAGGAAAGGTGGGTTACGAGGGCGAAGTCCTCCCTGCGAAAGAGATTGACATGAGCTCGGCACCGGAATGTGCGAAGGTGCATTCGGGACCGATCCTGTCACAGCGACTTCTGGTTGACGAGACCGGCGGTCTGGCCAATGCCTTTCTTTCAATCGAAGCCGACTTCGAAGGCCTGAATTTCAAGGTTCCGTCTCAACCGGTCGCGATCGATCAGCTTGGCTGCTTTTACACTCCACGGGTGGTTGGCGTTCAGGTCGGGCAGCAACTGCTGGTGACCAACGGCGACCCGGTTACCCACAACGTCCATCCACTGCCCCGCTTCAATCGTGAGTCGAACCGAACTCAGAGCGCCGGCAGCGAGCCCCTGTTGCTGCCCTTCCGACGACCTGAAATGATGATCCCCGTGAAGTGCAATCTTCACTCCTGGATGGTGACCTTCGTCAGTGTGGTGCCTCACCCCTTTTTTGCGGTTTCCTCCCGGAACGGATCTTTCGAGATTCAGGGACTGCCCCCGGGCGAGTACACCCTGGCGTCGATGCATGAAAGACTGGGCCGACAGGAAGTTACAGTGACCGTCGGGCCCGGAGAGTCCAAGAGCGTAGAGTTTGTTTACCAGGAACCGGAGGGTTGACGAACCCGGACCCGCAACAAATCTGGAATCTGTAGTTGGTAATTCCCTATAATGTCGGGGCACATCACCCACTGCGGACCTACCGTCCGCTCAGGCCTGGAAAGGGAGGAACAGCATGAAGCTCCGGAGGAGACAGAGACCCTACCTATGCGCCCTGGCATTTGTCTTGCCTTTCATCCTTTTTGCTTGCGGAGGAGAGCCGCCCGTGGGGGTGGAACCGGAACCGGCGTGGCCTCAATTCCCGAGCTATGAGGCGATGCGGATTCCTGCGGACAACCCTATGACTGTCGCCAAGGTTGAACTCGGGAAACAGCTTTACTATGACCCCCGACTCAGCGGAGACGGAGAGCGTTCCTGCTATGGATGCCACCTCCAGGAACATGGCCTCACGGATGGCAAGCCTCTTGCAGTCGGCGCCTTCGACCGTACCCTGACTCGATCAGCCCCCACCATGTGGAACGTCGGCTACTACGGCGAGCTTTACTGGGACGGGCGCTCGGGGGCACTCGAAAAGCAGGTGAAAGGTGCTTGGAGCGGTGGGAACATGGGAGCCTCGGGTAAGGATGGAGCTCCCAGCATGGAGGAGATCTCGGCCCGCCTCAACGGGATCGCGGAGTACCGTGAACAGTTCCAGCAGGTCTTCGAGGCCCATGCCAGCCCGGACCATGTTGCTTACGCTGTCGCCGCGTTCATGCGAACACTCGTGGCCAATGAGTCCAGATGGGCCCGCTTTCGGGGCGGTGACGAGACCGCCTTCAACGAACAGGAACGGAAAGGGTGGCAGGTTTTCAATGAGAAGGCCAAGTGCACGAACTGCCACGATTCGATCCTTCTTACCGACATGCAGTATCACAATGTCGGAATCGGAATGGACGTCCAAACCCCCGATGTGGGCCGGGCCAAGGTCAGTGGCCAGGAGAAGGACACGGGGGCTTTCAAGACACCCACTCTACTGGATATCAGTAAGTCCGCCCCCTACTTTCACAATGGCAGCGTGGCCACGCTGGAAGAAGCAGTCGACCTGATGCTGGGTGGCGGCCTGGCTAACCCGTACCTGGACGAGGAGAACATGGCGGAGACGAAGAACGCCGATCTGAGCGACGACGAGAAGCAGGATCTCCTGGCCTTCCTGAGGGCCCTGGACGTGGACTATAACGTAGAGGAGCCAGAGCTACCGGAGTAGACTCCGCCGTTCCACGGTCCAGGTTCCACGTTCCACGTCGGATTCCATGTAACCTAGAACCCAGAACCCTATTGTTCCTACCCAACCAGCAGCCTGCGCGCCGCCAACCACAGGAGCGGCGGCAAGACCGCACTCAGTGCCAGCGCCGAGAAGGGGCTCGAGACACCCAGAGAACCAATCAACGCAAAAACAAACCCCAGTGGCAACGAACCGCACACAAGAGCCACCAGAAACACCGGAAAGGGCATTTTCGCGAGTCCAGCCATGCACGCGACCACCTCTGGAAAAAGGGGCAGCCACCTCGAAAGCATCACCAGCCATCCCCCCATTTGCCGAAAGGTTGTTTCTATCTCGCCAAGTGGCTCTTCGCCAACCAGGCGGGCTGCCGCTCGAACGCCGAAGCACCGGCACAGAAAGTAGCCCAGCAGTCCCGAGAGACAGGATCCGAGAGTTGCCAGCAGGCCCCCCGGCACCGCTCCGTACAGGTAGCCGAGGGCACTCATGATGATGGTAGAGGGAATCGGAATGACCAGGTCCGAAACGAGAAGTCCAATGCCTGCCAGCCAGCCCAGGGGCCCGAAGGACTCCATCCAGGAGATGGAACCCTCCCGAGTCAGGGCTGCGTCGAATAGATCTCCCCAGATCAGAAACGGGACCAGGAAGATCATACTTAGCCCGACAAAGACGGCGATGAAGCGCAGCATTTCTGTTTCCCGGATCGGCTTCTCGACCAGGAAAGGCCTGAAGGGCCCCCTGTCCAGGGCGGCCCAAAATCTCTATCATTGGCTCATGACAAAACCAGTCCCCATCCCGATCGACTCCAGCCGGGTGCCGGAACTGGCCCGCGCCGCCATGAAAGCAGCTCGCTTCCCCCAACTCGCCAGCCTGGACGGCGACCAGCCTCGGCTGCGGCCGGTCTCTCCCGTTCGTACGGATGGCTTCACGGTCTACGTCGCTAACCTGCGAAGCTATCACAAAACGGAGGAAATTGCTGCCAACCCGAAAGTCGAACTCTGCTATCTCGATGCTGATCATAATCAGGTTCGGATTACGGGCATTGCCCGAATCGAAGAGGACCGCGACCGGCTGAAGGAAATCTGGGAGGACAACCCTCTGCTGCAGCAGTTTCTGGGCTCGATGGATCACCCGGACCTGATCGTCTATCGCATTGAGCCCACCCGGGTCCAGTACATGCAGGAATGGGCTCTGGAATATTTCGACGTGCCTCTCGACCAGCGCCCGTGAGGTGCGGACTACGGAGGACAGAAAAGATTCAACATGCGCTCCACTTTCTTCCAGAGATACGTACTCCCTGGAATCATCTTTCAATCGGTTCTGATCGGAGGTGCCTACTCGACAGGACGGGAGATTGTGGAGTACGGGGCCCGCTACGGACGTTATGGACTGTGGAGCGTCCTCCTGATATTCATCGGGTTTTCGCTCATTTCAGCGATCGCGTTCGAAGTTGCCCGCTCCACCCGATCCTATGACTACCGATCCTTCATTCGGCAGCTGATCGGCCCCCTCTGGCCACTCTTCGATCTGTTGTATGTAGCCATGGCAGTCATCACAGTTGCGGTCGTCGGCTCCGCCTCGGGGAGCATTGTCAAACAGGTTCTGGGCTGGCCGTACTGGCTGGGTGTGGTTCTGGTCATCGCTGTTGCCGGGGCATTAATGGTGGGCGGGCGCCACGTCATCGAACGCTTCAAGACCCTGGGATCCGTAGTCTTGTATTCCGGCTATCTGATCTTAGCCTACCAGGTCCTCAGTCAACGGGGAGTGCAGATCCTGGAAGGGTTCCAAGCAGAGACTCCAGATTCGGCGGGCGCGGGCGCGGCCATCACCGCCGGGATCTTATACGTCGGCTACAACCTGGGGACGCTGCCGGCCACTTTTTTTGTCCTCGACCGCCAGGAAAAGCGTCGCGAGAGCCTCTGGGCAGGCCACATAGCAGGGCTGTTCTCGACACTGCCTTTTCTTCTCACATACCTGTGCATCATGAGCTTCTATCCCGATTCCGGGGTCGTCGATGCGCCGGTTCCCTGGTTGATCATGCTGGCCGGGGCTTCGGGGCAATGGATTCTCCCACTTTATGGAATCGTCATTTTTTGGACTCTGATCGAAACCAGCACCGGAATGACCCATGCCATCATTGACCGCATATCCGTACATCTGAAGGAGCTTGGACGGGGTGAACTGGGACGGGTTCACGTGGCTGTGATCACTGTGACCATTCTGGGGACTGCCGCCTTGTTGTCCCGCTTTGGAATCATTGCCCTGGTGGCCAGCGGGTACAAGGCGATGGCTTATGGCTTCCTGCTGCTTTTTGCCCTCCCCCTGTTGACTGTTGGGCTTCGCCTGCTGTGGAAGCAGAAGTAGTGCAGGAGAAGAGAGATGCACGCTTGCATTCCCAGATCGACCAGCGATCATTCGACAACGGACAAATCGGGATGGGGGGAGATACTAACCCGGGGAGCATTTCCTCGGATCGACGCGACTTCCTCTTCCAGTCGGGAGATCGCTGCCGGGCTGTCGGCGATCTCGATGCCGACCTGGCAGTGGAACGACTCTCCGGGGGCCAGGGTGGCCAGCCGGCCCTTTTTCGCGCTCGAAGGGGCGGCAGTTCGGATAGTCGGTGCCCGGTTCGATGCCGGTAACATATCCGTCCTCCAATGCGCCCGTATTCTTCCACAGGGTAAGAGAGGGGAGTTCGCGTTGATTGAAGCGCACGGCCACCGCATTGGTCCCATCCGGGTCCATCAGTAAGGCCAGCGTGTCGTCACTCTCATCGGCGGCGGCTTCCAACCAATACACCTGCTCGATGAAGCCGGCAGCTGGCGCAGCATAACGTGCGAAAACATCCATATCTTCCGCGGCCCGCGAGTCGCGCGGATAGACGGCTTTGAGAGGTGCTACCAGTCGAGATCCATCTCCCAGAAAAGGCGGCCCGAAGTTGCAGTGATAGAGGAGCTCGAACTCGGCGGATGTCCCGCCACTGTTCACGACGACGTCCTCGATCACCAACCGATTCGAATTGGGCCAGGTCTTGATCTGAGTCTGCAGCTGTAGCCGGGGGGCAAAAAGCATGGACTCGTCGACATGACCCGCCACAGTGATGGTGTGAGGCTCTTCCAGCTCAATCCGAACCTCCACGAAGTGGGCCGGCAGATTCGCGACCTTCCCATGCAGGTTCAGGAAGACCTCACGCGGGTTCCCATTATTGTCCAGCACCACATCATTTCCAGGGGCTCCGTTGAATCCCAGTCCACAACGCACGATCCACTCATCGAAACCCTGCAGCCACCCCAGACCGGAACGGTCCAGCAAATCCACGAAGTGGGGATGGATGGGACCCGCTATGGGGGCCTCCCACCCAAGGTGAAGGCCACGATAGCTCCCTTTCCAGATCGACATTCCGCGGGTTGGAAGAATCGTAAACGTCAGGTTCCCGTTGTTGACCTCAATCGCATCAACGCCCTGGCTCATTCCGGCCTTGAGAGTCGTCTTCTCAATCACAAACTGCTTGCCCTCCAGACCCAGATCCGAGGCACTGATAGTCCATTGATCTTCCCAGACTTTTTCACTGGAGTCAGTTAAAATCCACTCACTTGACTGCACAACAGACCTCGCTTTCAGAGGAATATCCTATTCAAACCCGGGGACGGAATGCCATTCTTCTGTTCCTCTTTCTCGCCCTCCTGGTTGTTCGTCTGACTGCTTCCCTTGGAGAGCCACTTCACTTTGACGAGCCCTTCTGGTTCGTCCGCGGGGACTTGCTGATCGAAGGATTGCTCGAGGGTGACTGGGACTCGCTCCAGAATGAGCACTGGATAGTTGCTCGCATGGAGGGCCAGCGCAGGCTTTTCAATTCCTACATCGCCACCGGGACCGGAACCGCGTTCCTGACGGGCTTGGGCCGCCTGCTCATCCCCCTCGCACCTGGCAGGGAGGGGATCGACAGGCTTCTGGCTGAGGTCGTCCTCTCACGACTGTTCCACGTGCTCTGCAGTGTGCTCACACCACTGCTGCTGCTGCTGGCGAAGCGCCTGGGGCTCGCCTGGGGCGGACAGGCCGCTCTGCTTTTCTACCTGATGTTTGATCCCCTCCTGCGGGAGATGGGAAGCGTGGCACATCTCGAGTCCTTTCTGACCCTCACCATTCCAGTTGCGCTCCTGCTCTTCGGGCTCTCTCACCTGCAGAAATCACTGCCCCTCTCCCTGGCCGCCGGCGTGGTGTTCGGTCTGGCTTTCGCCAATCGGATCAATGGTGGAGTTGTTGTGATTGCTGCGTTGGCTTATGTTGCCCTCAGGTTGCTTTTCCGCCCCGAAGCATCGGAGAGTGTCTGGGATTCACTCTGGAGAGATGGTGTCCGGCTGGGCTCACTCTGCCTGGTCGGGTGGGCTGTGTTTATCCTGTGTTTTCCTCCGCTCTGGAGATCCCCGCTGTTCGGCTTTGTGGATTTCCTTTATCAGCAGGCAGCCCTGACCGGGGCTGGTCCCGACTTCCACGCTCCGGCTGTCTTTCTGTGGACGAATTCAAAGCTGAGGTTCCTCTTCGTGCTTCTGACCCTGGCGGGGCTCTTCGTCAAGCCGGTGCGCTCTTCCAGAGTGTTTCAGCTGGGACTCTTGCTGTTGCTGTTCGGGGTGCTGATTGTCAGCCTCCCGGGGCAATTCTATTCGCGTTATCTGGCCTCCGTCCTCCCGGGTCTTGGCCTGGCCGGGAGTTGCACCGTGGCTTACGCTCTGGAGCGTCAGGGAAGGCATTCCGTCCACCTCACCAGGCTGGCAATCGGAGCTCTGCTCCTTCTTACAACATGGTTTGCCGTCTCGATCTCGATTCGGCATCGGGATGGTTTCCAGCAGATTCGAGAGTTCTACGGAAAACTGAACAGCCAGCACTTTACCGCGATCGAGGTTCCCTCCTTCGGCTCCTTTTTCTACCGTCCGGAGTCCACCTCGGGATACCGTACCCTCCAGATGCGAACGTCCAACGACCACTCACAGCTTTTCTATCTGGAGGTGCTGCTGACGGATCTTCGGCGGATCCACCACCTCAGAGACGGCTGGACCCATCAGCGCCTGGAAAAGAGATCGGCGTGCGCAGGAGGAAACTGGATGCTGGCCAACCGCTCGCCACGCCATTTCGGAGCTGAGAATGCGATCCGCCTCGATGGATTGCTAGCCTGGCGGTGTGGGGAATAGAGTTCCACGTTCCACGTTCCACGTTTCACGTTCACTTGCCAAGCAACACACGATCGATCAGAATCGGAACCCGCCAGTCCAGTTGGATGAACAAACGGAGTCTCACACCATGTCTCTGGGAATCGGCTTCATAGGAGCCGGCGATGTTTCTGACCTGCACACTCGGGCCATCCGCTCCTGTGGGGGCGCGCAGCTACTGGGTCTCTGGAATCGTACTCCCTCCACCGCAGCCTCCAAGGCCACCCGTTTTGGTTGCAGACACTACGAGACAGCCGAAGAATTGATTGCCGATCCCGCTATTGATGCTGTTTTCGTCCTGACCAACCTGGAGACTCATTTCCATTACACCACCCTGGCGCTGAAGGGGGGAAAACATGTTCTGGTGGAGAAGCCTGTGGGAGCGAATACGCGCGAAATCGAGGAAATGCAGCGCCTGGCCACCGACCGCAAACTCCTCTGCGTACCCGGTCACAATTACATTTACGAAGAGGGCCTGATTCGCACCCGCGAACTGATTCGGGGTGGAGACCTGGGTCGACTGATCTCCGTTTACGTGCTCTACAACATCCATCACCCGGAAGAAATCGCCCGGCGCTATCCCGGTGTGATCCGCCAGATTCTGACCCATCACTGCTATATTCTGCTCTTTCTGGCGGGTCCCGTGGAGCGCCTGAGCGCGCTCAAGGCAACCCTGCACTACCAGGAGCTTGACCGGGAAGACATCGCGATGGTGAACCTGCAGTTGAGCAACGGAGCACTGGCCCATTTCTGTGCAAGTTTTGCAGCGGATGATCACGCCGCCGACCCATGGACAGTTCAGATCCGGGTGATTGGAACCCGAGGTTCTACCAGATACAGCTATCGTGATTGGGTAGAATCCAAGCCGGGAGCGGCTCACTCGCAGACCTACACTGCATACCTTGGATCCATTCGCAACGAAGTCGATTATTTTGTGAACCGGTGCGTTAGAAAGAGAGAGCAGCCTCTTTCAACGCTTGATGATGCGAGGACTGCCCAGAAGATGATCGAGAGTATCGAAGCCTCTGTCGCACAAGGAAGAGCGGTTGAACTGGGAGAGGAGTTGAGATGAAGAAGCTATCGATTGGGAGTTGGGCTTACTGTTTTGGACCTTATGAGAAGAACCCCGTCGATTTCACGACTGTGGTCCAGACGCTGGGGAAACTGGGGATGGACGGCATCGAGTTCGGAGCCTTTACTCCTCATCCCAATCCCGATAGTCACAACACACCTGCCAGGCGGAGGAAGCTGAAGCGGCTCGTCGATGAGAACGGGCTCGAGTTTTCGGGACTGGCTGCCAACCTGTGGATGCACAAACTCCCCAGTGTCGAAGACAGTGGTCCTTACATCGCAGAGTTTGCCAAGAATGTCTTCTTTGCGGAGGACCTGGGCATTGACGTCATCCGGGTCGACACCCTGGAATCGCCTGATGTGTTTGAGACGACCGGCGTCGACCCCAGGCTTGGTCGTGAAAGGGTGATTAGAGCCTGGAGCACCTGCTGCCGGATGGCGGCGGACCGGGGTATGCGGGTGGCCTGGGAATTCGAGCCGGGCTTCGCCTTCAACAAACCAAGCGAGATCATTTCCATCGTAGATGAAATGAGAGATGCCGGTCATTACAACTTTGGTGTCCTTTACGACACCTGTCATGCCCACATGTGCGCGACCGTCGGAGCCCGCCAGCCGGGCGAAAAGGAAACGCTGCCCGGCGGCGCTCTCGAGCTCTTGCTGAAGCTCAGAAACAAGATCGGCCACCTCCACTTCATCGACTCGGATGGAAGTCTGCACAATGACGAGACCTCGACCCATAATCCTTTCGGAACAGGCGATCTCGACTTCGACGAGCTGATTCCGGAAGTGCTCCGATGTGGATGCCCTTCCGACTGGTGGACCGTCGATTTGTGCTTCTGGCCGGATGCCTGGGATGTCACAGAGGACGCGATCAGATTCCTGAGGGCCCTGCTTGACAAGTACGCGGCGTGAGGATGCGTTCGAAATCAACGGTGAGCTGGAGGCAACCGCAGGCTTACGCCTTGCCGTTCTGTTGTTGTGGTACCAGGGAACGGCACAGAACGGTGGAGCGTCAGCTCACCGTTTAATCTGGAGTTTGGAATCTACTCCTGCCCAGCCTGTTCCAGGAACGCCATGAGGCTGGTCAGGTCATGCAGACTCATACTGTCGATCAGCCCCTCGGGCATGATGCTCATAGATGATTCACGGCGTTCCTCGATCTGATCCTTGGCAACGTCTACCCGCTCACCGGTCGCGGTGATCAGCGTCAGTTCGTCTTCACTCTCGACCACGAACATTCCGGTGATCTCGTCATGGTTCTTCAGCCGAACGGACCACGAGACATACTGGTCGGAGACCACTCTGGACGGAAACATGAGCGATTCCAGGATCTCTCGTCTCCGGAACCGCTTCACGACGGTCGAGAGGTCCGGGCCCCCGCCTCTCCCTTCCTCACCAAAAACGTGGCAGCTCACACACTTGGCCAGATAAAACACCTTAAGACCCCGCTCCACGTCTCCGTACTCGTAACTCATCGGGTCGTACTCGAGGTAATCGCTCAGCTCTTCAAAGCTGAAGTTACTGAGCCGATCACCGGATCCGGACGATCGCTCTACTTCAGAGGCATCGTCATTCGCCAGATAGGCGGCCAGCTGGCGCATTTTCTCGTCCATGACCTCGTCTTTCAGCAGCTCGGCCCGTTTCCGCTCGTCCGGCTCGAGTAGCTGCAGCGAAGAATCCCACAGGTTCTCGAGGTAGCCTTCCATGCTGGCAGCGCCCCGAAAGTGCCACGCTTTGCGGAACCAGGCAATCAGAGTGCCTCTTGTCTCCGGGGTCCAGCCCGTTTCAACTGTTCGCAAGGCATAGACCGCATGAATCTGTTCCTGGCTGGAGAAACTGGAGGCCAGATAGGCAAGTCCCTTTTCCACGATCCCGGGAACCTCGAGGAACGAGAGCAGCAGCAGCAGCTCCCGGTTGACCCGCCAGTCCTCATGGGGATACTCGAGGATCAAGCGTCTTCCCAGAGCAGGAGCCACTCCCAGGCCGGGCACCGGTCGGGGATCACGCAGCAGGGCCACCTGAAGAACCCACAGGTAGCCCAGAAAGGGCTCCGTAGCGAGACGTGTAACTCGAATCTACTTGAGCTTTTCGAAAAGGCGCCCCTCCTCCTCTTCGGTTTCCAGCCTGTGGACCCAGGCCAGAAGACCCTCCAGGGCTGTCCTGGGATCGGCATTCGGATTCTGCTGCTCGACCACTGGGAGCCAGTCCAGCTTGGGGGCCCCTTGAAGAGCCTGCCGGCAACTGTAACGAACAAAACGATCCTCGTGCTCGAGGCAAGAAAACAGCCCGCTGATCAGGCTTTCTCCCCCCTCCAGTGGAGCCTGTCTTTCCTGTCCCAGGCGAACCAGTCCCTCGGCGGCCCGGCGCACAACCCCGGGGTCCTCATCCTGGAGCGAAGCTGTCATTACGCTTTCCGCAAGGGGAGTGCTGAAGGTGCCGATGAGCAGGATCGCGGCGGAACGAATCTCGGCAACATCGCTCCGGGTTAGCTTCACCAGCAAGGAGAGATCCGGTCGAGGCCCATGAATCTGCAGGATCTCCAGGGCCCGCCGGCGCTCGTCGACCGGTCTGGCTTCGGCCAGTACTGCCTCCCTCAGAGAGGACGGCCAACGCTCTCCCATGCCGTCTTTCAATCGTTTGAGCTCAGCCTGCCCCCAGGCCGAGCGGGGCATCGGCTGCCTGAGAACCCTCTCCAGATCGGTCTCCGGAGGAGAAGTCCCATCTCCTGCGTATCGAACCCGGAACAACCCTCCCGTTGTCTCCCGACCTCCCACACAGAAGTACAGGAAGCCATCCGGCCCCACCTCCAGATCAGTCACACGTTGAGGGGCTCCCCGTGGACGAAATCGACGGTTGTTCCCTCGTAGGTGGCTCTTCTGGGGCCGGAAAAAATCACACGGATCCGTCCTCGCGCCCAGTCGCCCACTACCAAGAGCGCTCCCCTGTACTTCTCCGGATAAACGTCATGGTAATAGAACCCCACGCCGACAGGGGAGCCTCGACCCACTTCATCGACGCTGGGGAGCGTATCGATGTAGTAGGGCTGAAACTTACTCGATCCGGTTCTCCAGCCGTAATCGCCTCCCGGAATGACGTGAAGGACTCGCACGGCCCGGTACCAGGGGAGCCCCAAATCCCATTCCATGTCGGATTCGAAAGTAAAGATCTCCCCGGTCAGATCAATAGCAAAGTCAAACGGATTCCGGAAGCCACCGGCAATCTGGGTCCATTCCCCGGTCTCTAAATCAAAGCGGTGGATGGTGCCGCCCGGAGCACGAATGTTTCTGGCGTGGCCTCCTGGATCCAGATAGCGCGGCAGCAGATGATCCTCCTGGAGATTTCTGGACGGAGACGAAGGATGGACGGGCCCGTCCGGGTAGGAATGATTTCCAAAAAGGACGTAGAGCGCCCCGTCAGGACCCAGGGCGATCTCATGCGGTCCATGTTCGCTCAGCTTGCCGATGGTCGGAATGATCAGTTCGATTCGGTCACTGCGGTCATCTCCATCCAGGTCACGCACCCGGTAGAGCCCGGTACCCTGGGGTCCCAGACCATGCGCCAGAAGATCTCCGGGACCAACAAATTCCAGACCGTGAGCCGTTTCAATCTCCGAGGTGAATACGATCTTGTGCTCGAATTGTCCATCGTGGTCGCGGTCCTCCAGAAAAATGATGCCGTTGTACAGCAGGGCGAGCACAGGCCTCCCCCGGGGGCCAAAAGTCATGTTGACGACGGAGCCCACCAGGGCGTGGTCCGCAACCATTTCGACCTGGAATCCCTCCGGGGTCACAAACCGGCCGGAAATGTCCGTCAGGCGCTCCCTCCGGATCGCATCCAGTTCAGGCATCAGGAACACAGATTGCACGGGCTCCGAGTCGGGAGTTGTTTCCGTCATGGAGCAACCCGCCAGGCCCGAGCACAGAACAAGCATTCCGGCAGCCGAGCGGGACAAGCGACACAGATCAGATTTCATTGGTGCGAGTGTAGAGTGATTTGGGCTGAGATTCCAGATTAACGGTGAGTTGACGCTCTACCGCTCTGTGCCGTTTCCTTGGCGCCACAACAACAGAACGGCAAGGCGTAAGCCTGCCGTTATTCCTCGAACTCTGCAAATGACCGAACCCAGAACCCGGAAACTCCAAAAATGTTAATCTGGCACGAGAACACTGGAGTTGAGGTAGGACAATGGAAGATCTGCGCTATCCGATCGGTCGTTTTGAGACGCCGCAGAATGCTACGCAGGAAGATCGCCAGCGGTGGCTCGAGGCCATCGAGAGCGCCTCAGGGCAGCTTCGGCAGGCGGTCGCCGGCCTGTCAGAGGAGCAACTCGGACACCCCCTACCGCCCTGAAGGGTGGACAATCCGACAGGTGGTCCATCACATCACGGACAGCCATCTCAACGGGTATGTTCGGACGAAGTGGACTCTGACCGAGGACAATCCTGCGATCAAGGCCTACGATCAGGTACGCTGGGCCGAGTCGCCTGAGGCCAGAGCGGGAAACGTGGAACTCTCCCTCCCGCTGCTGGAATCTCTGCACAGACGTTGGAGCGAGGTTCTTCATTCCTTTGAACCAGATACCTGGGCCCAAACCTTTCAGCATCCGCAATGGGGCGCCGTTTCGCTGGAT
>CBDBGQ010000035.1:0-15186 GCA_965205345.1 Acidobacteriota bacterium
GATTGCTGCGGGCCAAAATCGATCTGACTCTGGAGAAGGAGCTCAAGAAACTGGATCGCTTCGAGGCTCTCATAGTCGATGACATCGGCTACGTTCAGCAAAGCCGGGAGGAAATGGAGGTTCTCTTCACACTGCTGGCCCATCGTTACGAACGTCGCAGCATCTTGCTGACCAGCAACCTGATCTTCTCGGACTGGGAGAGGATCTTCAAGGACCCCCTGACGACGGCAGCAGCCATCGACCGGCTGGTGCACCACAGCGTGATTCTGGAACTCAACGTCCCGAGCTATCGAATGGAGAGCGCCAAGGCAAAGCAGCAGGGAACCACGAAATGAGGAAACCGCGAGGAGGTCAAATCCGGGCAAATCGGCTGATTGGACCCCGGAAAGTGCTTGGTGAGGGCGATAGACGAGTGCCCGCCAAGGGGAGAGGTCGTACAGCGCCCTACAGAGGCCGCTCAGCAGCCTCGTGGATCTGGTCCACTCCCCTCGACGCCAGCGCGAGCGAGGGGGAGCTCCGTTCGGGCTACGCCCTCACTCCGTCCCCCTCGCATTCTAGGAACAATCTCTCTTTTTTACAGAAAGGAGGACCGCGGAAAGGGCCGTCTCAGAGGACGGCTACAGCTCTTTTTTTTTAATCCTTGTGTGGGGATTTCCAATCGTCGCTGCGGGAATTCTATTTGACGTTGATCAGGCGGCGCCCTGAACCTGATTTCGCGCGACATTCCCAGCCGCTTCGAAGTGAACGGAAGCCTCGGGGCAGGTGCCCATACAACGGGCAAGGCTCAACTCATGGCCGGCAATTCGAGCGCCAGTTTCGGGTGGCTGCTCCAGACCTACCAGCTTTCCACCAACGGGTTCAAGCAGCTCGACAGTGGGGGAAGCACCGGCGTGAAGATCGGAGATTATCTGGCCAAAGTCCGTTTCAACAGTGACGCTTCGTCTTCTGTCTATCAGCAACTGGAACTGAAAGTGGGAAAAACTTCCCAGGAGTCCAGAGAAACTTACCTGGGCCTCACGGATGAAGATTTCGATCGGGATCCGCTGAGACGATACAGTGCCTCCCAGCGGGACCGTTTCGATTCGGACCACCAGCAGTACCAGCTGACCTATCTGCTGGCACCCTCCCAGAAGCTGGACATCACGACCTCCGCTTACAATAACGTTTTCCGCCGAAACTGGTACAAGCTCAATAGCGTCGCCGGATCGGACATCTCCGACGTCCTGGAGGACCCGGATGATTTTTCCAACGAACTGGCGGTTCTTAAAGGTGCCGATAGTCAGGAAGACGCACTGAAGGTGCGAGCCAACAACCGCCGCTACTACTCCCGGGGAATTCAATCGGTGGCCGGCCTCCGCCTGGCAGCGGCCGTTCCAGGAACCTCCTCGAAATCGGGTTCCGTTATCACCAGGATCAGGAAGATCGCTTCCAGCACGAAGATGGTTTCCAAATGCAGGAAGGTCACATGGTCTCCACCAGCTCGGGAGCTCCCGGAAGCCAATCCAACCGTATCGGGGATGCCACGGCCGTGGCGTTTTTTGCCCAGAACACAATGGAAAGAGGACGATGGAGCGTGACACCCGGATTCCGGTTCGAAAAAATCAGGTTGCTCCGAACTGATTTTGCGGGCACCGACCCGGATCGCGAAACTCCCACAGCAACTCGCCAGAACAAAGTCTCGGTTTTCATTCCGGGAATCGGCTTCCGTTTCGACTGGCGTGCCGATTTACAGTTCTTTGGGGGCCTGCACAAGGGTTTCTCCCCTCCGGGAGCCGGTTCAGCGGAAGAGACGCGCGCCGAGATGAGCCTGAACTATGAAGGCGGTCTGCGCTGGACGGGACGCGGCCTCCACCTCGAAGCGGCCGGCTTTTTCAATGACTACAGCAATCTCCTGGGAACCGATTCGCTGGCTTCAGGAGGCACCGGCAAAGGGGATTCATTCAACGGCGGCCGGGCTCGTGTGTGGGGGGCGGAGGCTTCCGGCTCCTTCGATCTGTCGGCTTCTCGCCTGGGCGGAATTCGGCTTCCTTTGCGTTTTGCCTACACCTTGACACAGGGGCAGTTTCGACACGACTTCCACAGCGACTTCCAACCCTGGGGCACGGTGCAGGAAGGAGATCATATTCCCTATCTGGCCCGGCACCAGCTCTTCACCGGGCTCTCCCTGGAGGCCTCCCGGTGGCGTCTCCATGTGGACACCAGCCTGGTCAGTCGCATGCGCACGCAAGCGGGCCAGGGAGCCATTCCCGAGCGCCAGAGCACCGACGCTCACCTGGTATTCGGCTTCTCTGCAGAATACGACCTGAAGGCCGAGAAACAGACGGCGACTCTTTTCGTAGCGGTACGAAACCTGACCGATCAAGCCTACATTGTGGCCCGAAGACCGGCAGGCGTCCGCCCCGGATTGCCGCGGACTCTGATGGGTGGAATCAAGTTCAATATCGGGCGGTAACTGAGGGCCGGAAGCCCGTAGTGTGGCTTTGTCAACTTAATCGGCGATCAGTGTAGTGGTCCAGCGATTTTTAGTCGCCTATTTGGGCTGGCAGCGTGGCCTGTAACAGCGATACGTCTCGTCTTGAAGAATATTAATCCGTTTCTTGGCAGTGGGCATTTCCAAAGTGTATCACTTTTGCATCACTCAATCAAAACGGCCTAGAGCGCCTGAAGACTCCGGCTTCAGCCGCCGCTCGGGTCTTTCCGACGGCCGCGGCCAGCCCGCTCGGGTTCCAGCGAGTTTGATCAGCATGTGGCCCGAAGTTCAGTTTCCCGCGATCACGGTGGGCAGCGCCGGGAGGCGCTACTCCTGCCTACGAGAGGTTTGGCTGAGTTTCGCCCCATTGCTATACTCAGGCCCTCCGTAATACATAACGTCCGAAGTAAGTAAAGTGTGATGGCCCCTGGAGGAGTGCTAGGCAGAGCGCTTTTGTTAAGAGCGCCGCTAGACAGCCTGTGGCCGTTCAACACATGTTGTGCATCTTCTCCGAGAGGACTACGTTGACTCGTCCATCCACCGAGCCGCGGAACGTGTCAACAACTTTGAGACACTTTGGTGAATAAATTACAGTAGCGTCATCTCAGGGGTCCTTCTTTTCGGGAGGGTTGATCCAAACCGCCTCTGGAAGAGCGGGAGGAACGGGTTTGCCATTGGGAAATCTCTCCTGGAAGAGTGCATGGGCGGCCTCCAGTGTTTGGGCTCGATTGCGACGTGTGGCGATGGCGGTGAGGTAGTGCACGTCCTCGGGAGTGTGCAGGCCGATACCCGAATGGCGATGGTCGCGGTTATACCAATCGAAGAACTCCCGGCAAAAGGTTCTGGCTTGCTGGATGGTGCCGAATCGAGCCGGGAATTCGGGCCGGTACTTGAGGGTCTTGAATTGGGCCTCCGAGTAGGGATTGTCGTCACAGACGTGAGGCCGAGAGTGAGACTTGGTCACTCCCAGATCGGCCAGCAGCAAGGCCAGTGCCTTGGAACTCATCGACGACCCTCGATCAGCATGGAGGGTGAGATCTCCCGACACGATCGCCTGCTTGGAGTAGCTCTGGGCGATCAAAGCCTTGGCCAGGCGTGAGTTCTCCTGGGTGGCCACCATCCAGCCCACCACGTAGCGGCTGAAGATATCCAGAACCACATAGAGGTAGTAATAACTCCATTTGACGGGACCCTTGAGCTTGGTGATGTCCCATGACCAACATTGGTTGGGGCCGGTGGCCAGGAGTTCTGGCTTGGCGTATTGGGGATGGCGGCGCTGGCGGCGACGCTCCTTGACTTCCAGACGTTGGGACAGAATGCGATACATGGTTCGGATCGAGCACAAGTATCGCCCTTCATCCAGTAGCTCCGCCCACACTGTGGCGGGAGCTTTGTCGACAAACCGCTGGCTGTGCAGGACCTCCACGACAGCTTCCTTCTCGGGCGGGCTCAAGGCGCGTGGGGATGCGGGCCGAGGTCGAGGATCCATCGCCGGCCGTTCCCGCCGAAGTTTCTCCCGATACAGACTGGATGGCGGCAGATCCAGAGCCTGACAGCCGGCCCGGACTCCGTGGGATTGTGAGAATCGCAAAGCTTCGTCCATCAGCTCTCGTCTCCGTTCTCTTCGCTGCTCGCCAGAGAGATCCCCAACAGTTGCGAGACTTTTTTTTGGAGATCCAGCATGGCTTCAAACTTCTCGAGCTTGCGCTTCAACTTCCGATTCTCGGCCTGAACTTGCCTCAATTGATGATCCAGAGGATTGACCGGCTTGGACTTGCGCCCCCGCTTGCGAGGAGTCAGCGCCTGCAGCGTTCCTTCCTCGCGTTGTCGTCGCCAGGTCTGAAGATTCGACCAGTAAAGTCCTTCTCGGCGCAGCAAGGCTCCCACTCCGCCCGACTCTTCACATCCATCGGCCTGCTCCAGGATCCGGAGCTTATAGCGGGCTGAAAATCGGCGACGCGTGGCCTTGCTGGGAACTTCCGGATCGGGTCTAGGAAGAACCCTGTCGGGCTCAGTCCGTTCCGCACCGATTTTGGGGACCTCTCCGCTTCGCTCCGAAGTCTCCAAAATCCTCAGTTTCTTATCGCTCCTGTTTACCATCATCGTGTGATCCAGCTTCTCACCCTCTAGTCTAATTTAGTGGGGAAGAAGTGTCTCACCCATGTTGGCACAGAGGGCCGCTTGTGCTGGAGAATCGGCACACCGAAGAACGCTTGGAGCTTCGGCGAATTGCGAAAGGCGGTGAGGTCTGGCTGGAGCTTCGTGGCTCGTTGCCCCCACATCGCGAGGGTCCACCCCTGCACATCCACTTCTTGGAAGACGAGGGAGGCAGGGTCACGTCCGGCACACTCTCCGCGGTTGTGGATGGTCAGCGCATCGATGCGGGACCGGGCGAGAGCTTGGCTTTTCCTAAGGGAACGGCGCATCGTTGGTGGAACGAGGGCGATGAGGTCCTCGTGTTTGAAGGATGGGCACGTCCTGTGGTCGATCTCGATCGCTACCTCGATGCGGTTTTCGAGGTCGTCAACGCCGGTCCGTCCGGACGCCCTTCCCTTTTCTATATGTCCCATCTCACACTTCGGCATCGCCAGACGCAGGCAGTCCTGTTTATGCGGCCTATCCAAGCCGTGTTGTTCCGTGCCGTGGTGCTCCTCGGGACCATCCTCGGCCGGTATCGGGGTACCGATTGGCCGGGTTGCCCCACCCGATGTCTGGGGGCACCAGTGGTCCAAGCGGAGCTCTCCACAGCGACATTCTAGACTTTGGGTGTCGAGTTGCCGTCACTGAACAAAAGCTCTATCTGTCGGGGTGCCTCGGCGGTCATCGGTGATCTCAAGTTGCCGACGAGTGTAGCTGGTCCCGTGCGGATCGGCTGACCCGAGGGTGCGCCGGGCAGAGTTCGCGCTCGCAGGGGTCCCTTAGCCCGTTGAGAATTCTGGTCCTGATCAGGCAGCCTCTGATTCCTCTTCCCTTGGGCAGACTGAACAGTACATCATTCGGTTTAGTTCCAGCCATGCCCTCCGGGAGGCAAGGCGTGCTTGCTGGAGTTCTCGCGGCACATGATCGTCCCTTCCCTAGTACATTTCATCGGGCGTTTGCCCACGAAATGCCGAGTGGGGAAGCCGCGAACCGGGCGAAGGCGCTTCCCCCTCCACCCAAGATCGCCGCTCCTGCGATTAGCACGTTCCCCAGGGCTCGGTGCGGCATGATCTGCTTTCGCCAAAATCCAACCCCAGAAACGTGACTCTGTATGAGCGGCATGGCTTCGAGGTGCTGGGGGAGGTTCAGGTAGGGACGTCTCCTCCCTTCATTCCGATGGTGCGACCGGCGCGGTAATTCGGGTCTGAGTTCGGAGGCCAGGAGCAAGGAACGGGGAATGTTTCCCGATCAGTTCACAGGCGTCAGCACCTGTGCCCCCCAATTGGGCCCCCCGAAAACCATCACGATGTGTCCATTGTTGCTGATTCGGGCCGGGGCACCCAGGACCACGCCACGCGTGATAATCAAATCGTTCAGGGTGAATATCTTCCCGTCCACCCACAGCGAGGCAACGTCGAACGGACCGTTCCTCGTGGTGCCCACCGCGCCAAAGTCGGAAAAGTCGAAAACCCTGAAGCCCGGAATCTCCGTACTCAGCCCATCCTCCCAGAGCCAGGTCTTCCCCCCACCGGCCATGATCTGGCCGCGGTCGTTTAGAAAGAGTCGCGCAGGTTGGGCCGCCAGATCAGTCAGGGCTCGAGCCGACCCGGGGCCGTTCTCCCAGAACAGATAGGACCGGGGGTCCGAATCCTCATACCCGACAGCCTGGCCCAGTTCATTCAGATCCACCGCTTCCCCCCAGAACCCCCCCGGGGTTCCGAGTGGAGTCGGCCCGCCGCCGGAAATGATGTAGGGCTCGAACGTCGGGTCGCCACTTTCGCAGTTCCCGAACAGTCCTCCGCCTACCGCCTGTCCCGCGTTATTGATATCCCAGACGGAAATCCCGCAGAGTTCATTCACCGAGGCCAGGTCGCTGAAGCTGCCGTTTTGCCAGATGACGACCCTGTCCTGAGTCGAGTGACCCGGTTCGTCCAGGAAGGCGACAATCTGACCGGAGTCGTTGATGGCCGATGGCCAGACCGTCCCGTCCGGATGTTCCAGCAGGTGAAGGCCCGCACCCTTGCCGTATGCCGGTTCAGGAAGCCAGAGGAGGCCCCCTGGTTCAACATTCCACGCTCCCACCCAGGCTCCGATATTGTTTACGTCGTTGACCCGGAAACCAAACAAGTCGTCGGGAAGCTCGATCTCCGTGACTGTATAGGCGAGAGTCTGTTCTTCATCAGGAACACCGAAAGCCAGTAGCACCCGCAATTGATCCTGCCCGCCGGTGGCTCTTGCGCTGAAGTCGAGCCTTTTCTGATCGCCCGAGATTGAAAAGGAGTCCGGCACCTCGTCGGAGGGCCCCCACAGACGTCCCTGTGTCCCGCTGTAGTCCGTAGTGGGGGAGCCCAGAAGGGCATCGGTTGCATCCAGCGTCTCCGTCTGGTTGATGACTCCCAGGATCTCATTATCAAAACGGACGAAGCCGGGATCCAGCACTCCACCCGCTGTTCCCGGTGGATCGTAGTGGAAAAAGTAACTGCGTATCCTCGATCCCAACGGGATCACTTTTCCCGTGTCCGGGGTCAGATCCTGAGTCAGCGTGAGGACTCTCTCCAGAAACACATGCACGTGATCCGGATCCGTCAGATCTTCGTCTCCCACCGCCGGGGGCGGAGTGTTCAGCAGTTTTACATTCGACGAATAACCGACAATGCCGGTGAGAAGCTGATTACCGGCCACCGGATTGATGGCGTTCACTCTCGTACAGATCCACCGGCACCAGAGCCACCTGGTCCCACCTGCTTGGTGACCTCTCCCAGCAAGATTCCAGGCTGATTCGGGCAGCACACTCGCCGGTGCACCTCTTCGTCCTCAGATATCCTTCGGAATGCCAGGTCCTGGATCCCCGGTGATGCCACCCACTCCGTCGGGTCCGATTCTCGAGGTCAATAGCAAAACCCGATCCGCTCCCCTCTCCGTGATCAGTAAGTGAAAACTCTCCCAGCAACTGATCCCGCTTCGGTACAAACCCAGCAACTGTCCCGGATCGGCCAGATCTTCGGCGACCGTGACCCCTGCTCCAGAGAGTCGCTCCACCTTGCGGACCTCTCCGCTGGCACTGTCACTGACGTAAATATCTCCCGTACACCGGTCCACCGTCACTCCCGCCGGAGTCAACCCCTCGATCACGTTACCCAGTGGTCTGCGGGCCATTCCCGCCGGCGCTCCCGCCAGCCCCTGATTCAACTCGGCCCCCGCCACTCTCGTCACTCGGTCTCTCTCCGCCACCAGCAGATCTCCGCTTACACTTACAGGATCCAGCACCAGTGACACCGGCTCATCCAGCCCCGTCACCACCGTCGTCGTCTGCCCGGTCTCTGGATTCAGCCGGATCACTCTTCCCGTCGTCCTGGCCGCCAGCAGCAGATACTCCTTGTCGTCAATCCCCTGAAAGGGAATCATCTTGGGGATGTCCTCTCCTGCAAACTGGGCCACCTGGGCCGGCAACCCTGCAGTCACATCGAAGATCGTCGAACTCTCACTCACCCCGCCGGCCACACTCTTGCCGGGTCCGGCTCCCAGACTCAACTCCGCCGTATACACTTTGGCCAGCCCGGACAGATAGGCCACCGACTGGACAATCCCCAGATCTCCTGCCAGCACTTCCCGGCTCAAAACATCCGTCGAGGCCCCGGCCGTGTCTTCTCCGATCCGTGCCGTCACCACCACCGGCAGCGCTGTGGGGATCTGCGGCGGTGCCGTGTAGCGCCCTGTTGGATCTACCGTCCCCTGCAATGCTCCTCCTCCCTCTTCCCCGTTCACACTCCAGGTCGTCTCACCATCCGGTCCCATCACCTCGAACTGCTGCATCCCCGCCACCCGCCACAATCGCCAGCGGTGGACTCACTTCAATGGGCTCCGTAGCAGTCTCGACTTCAAACTCTTCCGGTGCCGGCTGCGGCGGTACATTCGAGAGCACTCTACCGTCCAGGTCCCCGAAGACGTTCGTCAGGAACACGGGCACATCACTCTTGATCAGAATGAATCCCCCCGCCTGATCGGCTACCGCCGGGATCATCTCCGTCAGGGTCCGGCTCAGTCTTTGCCCCGGGGCCAGCGTCGTCCGAAAGCTCCCAAGTACCGTCCCGTCCTGCTTCACCGCCACGATCTGGACATTCGCCACCAGTTTTCCACCATTGAGAATCGCCACTCCCGTGAAAAAGTTAGACGTCGTCGCTATGTGGGAAAACACCGCCGAGCGTGTCCCCGAGGCTACACTGGCCACCGAGGCAATCGATCCCAGGGTCGGTATCGAGTAGCTGATCGCTCCGTGAATTGCTTCCGACGTCGATTCCACTCGCAGCCATCCATCCAGGATCGACTCACCCGCGAACCCGAACATCTGCTCCAGATCCTCACGCAGGACCTCTCCTGCCTCCAGTACCCGGGTCACTGGATTCATCTGCAGATCGCCCGCTCCAAACGGCACTCCATCCGGCTGATAGGCCGTAACCGTGAGAATCACCGGCTCTTCTTCGGCCAGGCTGACAACCACCAACTCGGTCTCGAACAGATCCAGTACGGCCAGTTGTGGGAAAAACAGACTGTTGAGCAACTCCGCAGCCGGTCGTGCGTTGAGTCCCAGCAGATCCGTCCCCGGCTGGACGAACTCAAACCCGGCCAGTTCCTGGTTCGACTCCACCAGTACATAGACCGGATCATCCGCCAGCACTCCTGCCGGGGCTGCCTGCTGGGAGAAAAACTCCTCCACGTCCAGCCGCGCTGCTCCCCGCGGCGGCAGGTCCAGCATCCTCGAGGCCGAATCCTCATTCGACACCAGCTTCACCTCGGCCGTAACGGCCTGACCGGTCGGGTTGATCAGGTTCAGCTCGGTGCTCTCCCCTTCCCCCACCCGGACATCACTGAAGATCAGTCGGGAAGACAGAGACGGCAGATCGGCTCCGTCCAGAAAGCTGGAGGCCGTATCCAGGTACAAAAAGAATCCGGTCAACCCGTCCGTCTCACTCACCGCCTGAGACCAGGCCGCTTCCCCCAGTTCCGGTCCCGATCCAAACAGGGAGACCGTGATGGTTCCACTTTGCGTCCCCGCCTTGACTTCCAGGGCCACCGGGTTTTCAATCCCCTCTCCCTGCAGTAATCCACCCCCGGAGAGGTAAGCCGTCACCTCCACCTGGGCATCTTCTTCACCCAGGTTCACGATCGCCACTCCTGTGATCGTGTCTTTCTCAAACGTCAAAAAGGGAAAGTTCAGGATGCTGCGGGCCTCGAGTACCCCGACCGGCAGCAGAAACAGCGTCAGCAAACAAAGACTGCCGCGCAGTAAGTCTTTCATTCGGTACACTGGTTTCCTCCCTCACTCGCTGCTTTGAAGTGGGAATCTCTTGTCCAGGGTAGTTTCTCGGGTTGAAAGTTGAAAGTTAAAGGTTAAAGTGGGATCGCCTCGATTGGCCGTGTGGAGTGCGGAAGTCTGACTCCCGCTCTTAAAAGCGGCACTCTAAGTGCCGCACTCCAGGGGGAGAGTAGGATGTCCCCCTTTTGTTTTCAGGCGGTCGAAGCGTTCTTGAGTGACGGGATTAGGGGTTTTCCGCGGTGGCCTCAGTTAGACTGGAGGTCAAATGAATCGTTTCTCTTTGTTGGCGGCGCAGGCTGTTTTGATATTGCTGAACGCCACTGTGCTTGGGCATGAACCGCTGGCTCATGGTTTTGATGCGCCCACCTTTCGGATCCAGGCGCCTGCGGTACTGAAAGCGGGGACTCGTGTGGTGAGACTACGGGTGGTTGATGAGGAGACAGGGCGGGATCTTCCATCGCGCTTTTCGCTGGAATGGGACGGTGATCCCTATGTTCCTGCTCATCTGGACAAGAACGGCATTCACTTTACTTCGATCCATACGGGCAAGAAACAGCGCGAGACCTTTCTCTACGCCCGCGGCAAAGGACCTGTCACGATTCCACTGCCAGATGATTCAGGGGACAGCGGAAGAGTCTGGGTTACGAAGGGATATCAGTATCTGCCGGCTGAGATGGACTTCTTAAAGGGCGACGAAGTGACGGTCCGCCTGAAGCGATGGAGCGACCTTTCGGCTCGCGGCTGGTTTGCGATGGACGAACACCTGCACTTCGAGCGGACCGAAAGAGGGATGGATTCAACCTGGTTCGAGATGATCGAAGCCGATGGATTGGAGCATGCCCTGTTCATGGTCCTGAAAGGGGGGAACTTTGCCGGCGTCTGGGCCCAGCAACCTGCTTATAACAGAACCGGAATGGGCAAGAGTAAGAAGTCGTTGTTGATCCCTGGCGAGGAATTCCGTGGCACCTATCAGGGACACCACAACCTCTTTCTGCCGGGAAGCCTGCTCGAACCCATCTCCGTGGGAGGAATAGGTGAGCCTCCGCAGCCGGATTCCTGGCCTACGGCCTACAGCGTACTCAAGCAAACCCGTGAAGCCGGCGGGATTGGAGGTGCGGCCCATGGCGGCACCTTTGGCCGGGCCTCGACGGCGACTCTGGATGCGTTGTTGGGGGCCAGTGGATTCATCGAACTGGCGAACACCCGCCTTTATCGCGTCGATGTCTGGTATCGATTGCTGAACTGCGGCGTAGTCCTTCCGCCGGTGGCGGGGACGGACCTTCCGAACAACCCGTATCGCGAATCCTGGCAGCCGTTTTTCGGCGAAACGCGGACCTATGTTCAATCAGAGGATCCCACTGACTTCGAGCGCTGGAAGAGTGCTCTGAAGAGTGGGAGAGTCTTTGTCTCCAGTGGACCGATTATCAACCTCAAGGTGAACGGGCAAGGTCTCGGTTCAACCATTCGCCTCCCCGCGGGCGGCTCGCGAGTCGAGATTGAGGCTGAAATCATGAGTCCACAGCCGATCCGCTGTTGGAGATCGTGCACAACGGAGCGGCGATGGAGGTCGAATCCAAGAAGGAAACCAGCAAACTCGGCGTCTTCCGCCAATCGATCCGTCATCAGTTGGAGATCGACAGGAGCTGTTGGTTGGCGGCCAGGGGAGAAGGCAGCCGCAAGAATCTGCTTCTGGCTAACACCGGTCACTTGCAATACACCATGGCACACACAGCGGCCATTCCGGTTGTTGTGGGCGACGAGCCCATTCGTGTCGCCAAAGACATAGAGGCGCTCAAGGCAGAACTCAAAGCGAACAAAGAGAAGTACCGTACTGAAGCGATATATCCCTCCGATGAAGTGCGGAGTCAGATGCTGGAACTTTTTGATCGTGCGCTCACCAGACTCGAGTCCTTTTAGAGATTGCCAGAAATGGGCTGGCTACCCTGAATACGAATGGCCGGAACGGGCTCACGGAAGAGACCGGACACCCGGCAAGCGGTCGGCCATGGCAGCTCCGGTCCGCCGCAGCTCATCCCGGGTCGCCTGGCGGAAGCGCAAGAGCGTGGCACGATGATTCACGTCCAACGCTAAATTGGTTAGACTGTCCCCTCTTTTCCCATCCTAAAATACCTTTCTGAAAACCCGTTCCGCGCGGTCCAGGGTCTCATCCACATCTTCATCGGTGAGACCTCCGGTGGGATACCATCTGCCACTTCTGATAAGCATAATCCCCTCTTCAAGAAACGCGTCTACCATTTTCTGATGGAGTTCCTTGTCCATGCCTTTAAGGTCTGCCGGACTGTGCGCGATATCAATATCAAGCTTTGTCATGAAAACACCGCCTGCGGAGGGTCCCTGAATAAACAGCGGGACATTATTGCGGCTGCCGATCTCTTTCAGTTCTTTCATCAGTCTACCCTGAAGACACGCCATGTGTTCATAGTACGCGCCATCATCTTTTTCCAGGATGGACAGATTCGCCAGGCCCGCTGCCATGCCGAATGGATATGCGGTGCTTTTTCAGGGAAGTGTTGTTGACTTTGTCCAACAGCCTCCCAACACATGATTCTAACTGGATTTCATCCTCGTTTTCTGGCAACAAACATGTATCAAACGGAGCAAGAGCTCATCTCGCTGCTGTCCCAACCCCAATTGCTGCTTCAATGGACTGACCGGCAAAGGCAACATTATCCGACACTCCTTCTACATCACAACGCAAGGAAGACGCCGACGTTTCCGTTGCAAACAATGCGGCGGGACCTTCTCGTCCACCCACGGCACGCCTTATTATTGGCTGCACAAACCCAGGTCCTTGTTCGATGAAGTCGTCCACATGTGTGTTCACGGGCTTGCGATATCTACCATCGCTCGCATCAAACGCATGGCCTGGGGCACCGTCGCCAGATGGCTTGAATCCGCAGCAATATATGCAGAGCGGTTCAATGTTCAGATGCTGAAAGGGTTCGTTATCCGTGAGCTTCAAGCCGACGAGATCAGGACATTCGTAGGAGCAAAGAAGCGGGTGAGTTGGGTGCTGACCAGCCTGGAAGTGTGGTCCAGACTGTGGGTCTCGGCAAGGGTTGGCCGCCGCAACTTCCGGAGCATCAAGCGAGTGATTCTCAACATTTGTCTTATTCCGAGGATTCCAGCACCCTGAACACCAGTTTCATCGAGCGCCACAATCTAGCCATGCGCCAAGGCTGTTCCTATCTTGGCCGTCGTGCACCTTGTCACGCCCGCCGTACGAAATTCCTGGAAGGTCAGGTGGCCCTCCTCTTGGCGTATTACAACTTCGTGCGTCCGCACTCGGCTCTGAGATTCGGTAAAACGGTGAGGACTCCAGCTATGCAAGCCGGTTTAGTGCGGAGGAGGCTTTCCTTCCGGGACGTATTCACCAGCCAGGTGGCGTTCTTTTTATTTTTCTTGATGGTGGTTGTCGCACGGTACGCTAAATTGGATCTCAGATCTGTCCAGTTTGGGTACTGGAGAGGGCAGGGTTCAACAACACTTGCCTGAAGAAGCACCCGAATTTCGAGAAGTCTGGGCGCGCATCCAGGAGTCGGACCCTGCCCCGGGCCTTGCCTCCCGGCCCCAAGTCACGCAAACTGGCATCAAGGTCAACCGTTCGAACGCTTCCCTTCTGGAGGACAAAGCATTGAGAGCTCTCAAAGGACTACTGGTTCTGGGCATCTCTGGAACGACCATCTTCAGCTCGGTTGCGGCTCCCCTCGTTGTGGGGAAGGAGCTCCTTCCCGGGATGGAAACGGAGCAGCAGCCCAGGCCTAGCACGCAGATCAAATACATCAATCCGGAAGTGCCGGAGATCGAGTTGCCCACCTATGCAGGCAAGCGCTACTCTGCCTCCGTACCCGACACGCTGGATCTGGCCGAGCGGGCCCGCCTGGCGGTCAACGGCCTGACCGGCCCCACAGATCCAGAGGCCGACTACGAACTGTACTGGACTCTGCTTCTGGGCAACAATCCACCCTACATGTACCACGCCTTCAGTGACCATGTGCAGATCAAGTTCTACGAAGCTCTGCCCCTGGTGCGCCTGGCCAGCGGTAGCCGCCAGAACCTGCACGTGGAAGAGCGACTGGTGGAGGTTTTGGTGCAGATGCAGGGCCCGGACGGGTTGCTCTACTACCCCCGGGTGGGCCGTCCCTGGGCGGAGAAGGAATTCCCCGACACCCAGTTCACGGCCATGCCGGAGGGGGACCACTACATGGAGCCCTACGCGAATGGCCGATTGCTGGGAGCTCTGGGGATCTACTACCTGCTGACCGGAGACGAGCGCTGGAAGGAGCTGGGCAAGAAAATGGTGGACGGTCTGACCCGCCAGGCCATCCACCGGGATGACTATGCCTATTTCACCAGGGGGACCTTCGGGGTGAACGAGGTCTCGGATCCGGAAGTGGACCAGAACAGCATCAACCCGGGGAACAACATGCCGTCCGGCTGGGTCACCATGGGACTGGCCCAGTTCTATCGTTCCACGGACTACGAACCGGCACTGAGGCTCTCTGGTAAGTTAGCCCGTTACTTGCGTTACCACGGGGGAATGTTCGAAGCAGACGGCCACTTTACGGGCGTCTCCATGCATTTTCACGGGCACCTGTACCCGATGCTGGGGATGCTGGAGTACGGCATCGCCGCGGGAGACTGGGAGATGGTCCAGTTCGTGAAGAAAGGCTACGAGTTCGGGACCGCCCACATGGAACCGCTGCTGGGCTATGTGGCCGAGGTGATCAACCCGGAGACCTACAACACCTCGGAGATGTGCGGGGTGGCGGACATGATCGCCATGGGCTTGAAGCTGATCGAAGCCGGCGCCGGAGATTACTGGGACGACGTGGACCGTTGGACCCGCAACCACTTTGCCGAAGGCCAGTTGCTCAGCTCCGACTGGGTCGACGAGATGGTCAGGGACAGGCCCGTCAAGACCCCGCTGAAAGCCGAGTACTTTCCCCATTTTTTTGAGCCGGGCGACTACACAACCGAGAACGTGGGAGAACGAAGTGTGGGCGGTTTTGCCGGCTGGCCCTCGGTCAATGACTGGCAGGGACATGAAACCAGGAGCATCGCGCAGTGCTGTACCGGCAATGGCACGAGAACGATTTACTATGTCTGGGAGAACATTCTCACTCACAAAAACGGCCGGTTGAAGGTGAACCTGCTGCTCAACCGGGCCTCTCCCTGGGCCGATGTAAACAGCCACATCCCCTACCAGGGCCGGGTGGATGTCAAGGTCAAGAAGGCTCGA
>CBDBGQ010000036.1:0-131047 GCA_965205345.1 Acidobacteriota bacterium
CCTGGATCGTCCCCGAGCTCAGCGTCAGATGCCTCGGCTTCCCATATCCATTGCCATAGCCCGACGGAGCGTCCACGGCCCTTCGCCGCTCACTCTTACGCCGCCCTAATAACTCCGTGACTTCCTCCTCCAGCAGCTCTTGAACCCAGCCTTGGATCATTCTCCCGCACCCAATCTTCCAGCTCCTCTAAACAAACTCTTGACTCGACACTTTCCTCAATGTTCTGCTTGCTCATGCGGTGTGTACTCCTTCCGTTGCGGGCCTTTCGGCCCTGGATTTTAAATCAACCCGGAAGGATACTCACCGCCTATGCTATTTACACACCTTCTGATGGTAGCTCTTCTGGTTTTGGAATTCGGAAAGTGGGAGGGGCCTGAGGTGTCAAGTGCCAATACATGGTTTACAACTTGTGCCAACACATCCTTTACACTTTCGATGGTTGGTAAATAGTCGTCGGGACTGTGCAAGCAGTGGAAAACCCGCAGGGTTTTCCAAGCCCTGTGGGAACACTCCACGTTGAGATTCACAGTTTCGTTGCCTGGTCTGTTGTTTCCACAGGGGGGCGGTTTGCACAGTCCTACTCACCTCCTCACTAAGTCTGCAGTTGGCTGGTGTCCTGATGAGGAGAACGGATCCAACTGAGGACTCGCTGATTCTTTAAATCCACTTCACACAAATACTTGCGTCGGTAACGTACCAACAGCCGAGCGTCCACCTCCAACACGCCAACTTGTCGACCTCCCAAGGCCGTACTTACGAAATAACGACTGCCATCCCATGGCAAATCTCCAGAGCGACAGATCTTTTTGAGTTGCCAGCCTGACGGATACTTCCATGGCGCTGGCTCAGCTTCAAGAGCTCGAGGACTGGCTCGATAGCACTGTGCCGGCACCTGCATCTGCAGTGCCTCGTGGGGACGCACATGGTTGTACTCGTGGCGGATTTCTGTCAGTACACCTGCCCATTGTTCAAACCCTTGAGGGGGACCTCCTCGATGGCGCAGTGCTGTGGCCAGGGTGGCAAAAAACCGCTCCACCTTTCCTTGCGTTTGAGGATGACCAATCCCGCTCCAGTGCAAGCCCACTCCTTGCTCGATTAAATCTACTGCCAATCGCGTCAAACCCAGCACAGTCGCCGTTCCCCACCAGGGAGTCCCATGGTCAAAAAGCATCCCTTCCGGGACCCCATACTCGTCAAAAGCCTCCCACAGCCTGGCCCGCACCGCTTCGTAGGTCGGCCTGCGCACATCGTACAAACCAACGCAATACCGGCTTTGATCATCTATGATCCCCAGCGGATAACAACAGCCTCCCGACTCCAGCTTGTATTCCCCTTTGAAATCCACCTGCCACAGCTCGTTCGGTCGACTGCGCTCAAACCGAGTCAAGGCCGGTCGCCGTCGGTCCTCTTTGCAGATCTCCCCACGACGACTCAATATCCGATTGATGGTTCTCTCCGATATTTTGATCCTCTCTCTCTTGAGCAATACCTCCAACTTCCTGGCTCCCCACCCGTAGCCCCGCCGCAGCTCGATCACTCTGTCCTCCTGCTGTTGAGGTGTCCGCCTAGGACTGCTATGCGGGCGCCGAGATCGATCACCAAGCGACAAAAACGTTCCTGTCTCCCGGTACCGATTCAACCACTGATACCCCGTCGGCCGACTGATCCCATACTCCTTGCTCAGCTGCGTCACGCTGCTCTGTTTTTGCAGGGCTCGCACTACAAACTCGATCCTTTGTTCCATTACATCCTTCACTTTCCAGGGCAATCTGAGACCTCCTTTCGAGAGCTCTCTTCTTACCCCATTCTGTAAAGGATGTCCTGGCACACCGTGTAAAGGATGTCATGGCACCGCACAGAGCTACCATCAGAAGGTGTGTAAATAGCATAGGCGGTGAGTATCCTTCCGGGTTGATTTAAAACCCAGGGCCGAAAGGCCCGCAACGGAAGGAGTACACACCGCATGAGCAAGCAGAACATTGAGGAAAGTGTCGAGTCAAGAGTTTGTTTCGAGGAGCTGGAAGATAGTAGTGTAACTTTTTTTCTGTAATTTCTGGTCAGGCCTTGGGTCGGAAAGACAGAGGTCTGGGACAGGATTCTCCAAAAACAGAAACGAGAATCTGGCAAGGAGAATCAAATGAACCCAGATCTGGAAAAGAGAGTACCACGGGAGATCCTGGCGGAGTTGATCGAGGAAGGAACAGAAGCCTTTCGAGGAATCCTGGAGAAGTTGTTCAACGTGGCGATGCAGTTGGAAAGAAGCGAGTTTCTGGGAGCGGAAGCGTACGAGAGAACAGCCAGTCGGCGAGGCTATCGAAACGGATTCAAAGGCAAGCGGATTCAGACTCGAGTGGGAGAGCTGCACTTGGAGATTCCACAGGTGCGTGGGTTGAGGTTTTATCCCAAGTCGCTGGAGAGGGGTTGCCGTTCGGAGAAGGCCCTGAAGCTGGCCATTGCCGAGATGTATGTGATGGGCGTCTCGACGAGGAAAGTCACCGAGATCACGGAGCAGCTGTGTGGGTTGGAGATCTCGGCCACCCAGGTCTCGAGAGTGGCCGGGATGCTGGACGAAGAGCTGGAAGAGTTTCGAAGCCGGGAGCTGGGAGAGTATCCGATCGTGTATCTGGATGCCCACTACGAGAAGGTTCGAAGAGGCGGCAGGGTGCAGGACGTGGCCATCCTGAAAGCCATAGGAGTCAATCGTTTCGGGACGCGAGAGGTGTTGGGTCTGAGCGCCAAGATCAGCGAAGCGGAGGTGCATTGGCGAGGGTTTCTGGGAGATCTGCACAAGCGTGGACTGAGAGGGGTCGAGCTGTTGGTCAGTGACGATCACGAAGGACTGAAGGCGGCCAGGCGGGCAGTTTATCCGTCGGTGCCCTGGAACCGTTGTCAGTTTCACCTGAGCAAAAACGCCCAACAATATGCTCGCCGCAAAGAGGACAAGCCCCGCATCGCCCAGGCCATGCGGGACATTTTCGATGCCCCGTCTCGAGAGGATGCCGAGGAGCTCAAGGGTAAAGTCGTCAAGAAGTTCGAAAAGATTGCACCGGAGTTCGTGAGCTGGCTGGAAGACAACCTGGATGAAGGGCTGACAGTGTTTGATTTTCCGAGGAGCTGGTGGCGAAGGATCCGAACCATCAACGGACTGGAGAGACTGCACCGGGAGATCCGGAGACGAACCCGGGTGGTGGGAATCTTTCCCCACGAAGCATCGGCGCTGCGGCTCATCTCGGCTGTGCTTGCAGAGATACACGAGGAGTGGTTAACCGGCCGGCAATACCTGAACCTGGCCGGCTGGAAAAAACAAGTGGAGCAATTCTTCCCTACAGGCCCTAGAGGAAATTACAGAAAAACGGTTGCTTAACCTGGAAGATTGGGTGCGGGAGAAGATCCAAGGCTGGGTTCAAGAGCTGCTGGAGGAGGAAGTCACGGAGTTATTAGGGCGGCGTAAGAGTGAGCGGCGAAGGGCCGTGGACGCTCCGTCGGGCTATGGCAATGGATATGGGAAGCCGAGGCATCTGACGCTGAGCTCGGGGACGATCCAGGTTCGAAGGCCTCGAGTGCGGGATCTAGAGGAACACTTTGAAAGTCGGGTGTTGCCCCTGTTTGCCAAGCGGACGCGGCAGGTTCGAGAACTGATCCCTGAGCTGTACTTGCATGGTCTGGCGCTGGGGGATTTTGATCTGGCTCTGAGAGGGCTTTTAGGGGAAAAGGCGCACCTGTCGTCCTCCACGGTGGCCAGATTGAAAGAGCAGTGGCAGGCCGAATGGGAGGTCTGGCAGAGTCGACCCTTGAATGATCTGGAAGTGGTGTATTTATGGGTAGATGGAATCTACGTCAAGGCGGGTCTGGAGAAGGAAAAGGCAGTCCTGCTGGTGGTGCTGGCCGCCTTAAGTGACGGAAGCAAAGCCGTGGTGTCGGTCACGAGCGGCTATCGGGAATCGACCCAGAGCTGGTCGGAAGTACTGCGCGACTTGAAGCGCCGGGGGATGGGCTGTCCACGGCTGGTGATCGGAGACGGCCACCTGGGCATCTGGGGAGCTTTGCGCAACGTCTATCCCCAGGCCGAGGAGCAGCGCTGCTGGAATCATCGGATCGTCAACCTGCTGACCAAGCTCCCTAAGCGAGTGCACAAGCCGGCCTTGCTGATCCTGCGGCAGATCCCTTACGCCGAGACTCGAGAAGAAGCACAACGACTCAAGAAGGTTTTTCAGCACTGGTGCCGGCAGCGAGGGCTGACTCTGGCGGCTGAGCTAATCGAGCAGGACTGGGACCGGATGGTGACCTTTTACCTGCTATCCAAAGAAGCAGTGGCAGCATCTGCGAACCACCAATCCAGTGGAGTCACCGTTTGCCGCTCTTCGGCTGCGAACGGACGCGGCCAAGCGATTCAAGAAAGTGGAAAACGCCCAGGCGGTGATCTGGAAGATGCTGCTGGTGGCGGAGCAGCGATTCCGCCGGTTGAAGGCACCGGAGCTGATGAAAGACGTCTACCAGGGCGCCAAATATGTCAATGGAGTCCCGGTCAACCAAGTCCCGGAGGAGAAAGCCGCCTGATGTTTTTCCACACCTATTGACAAGAGCTCCACCGCACACCTCAGGTGTGCGACCCTAGAACCTAGAACCTAGTGGTATGACATAGAAGTAACACTATAGTTTCTTCCAAACGTAAGGCCACGGATTTTCATTGAGATAGCTGATGCCCTTCTGCAGACCCGCTTCGATTTGTGCCGGTGTCCGATAATCGGTGTTCTGCAAGGCCGTGAGGTGCAGGGTCGCAAAGTAGGATTCGATCAAATTGAGCCAGGAACTATTGGTGGGCGTCCAATGCAGTTGAATTCGCCGGCAGTGCTGCGCCAAGAATTTGCGGACTGGCGGAGCCTTGTGGGCGCTCAGGTTGTCCAGAATGAGATGGATTCGCCCTTCGGGCCACTCCCGCAGGACCACCTCCTGCAGAAAGGCCCGACAGTTGTCGCTGTTTTTGTTGGGAGTTGAGCGGCCCACGGCCCGACCGGTGTGAGGAGAAAATGCGGCGAAGAACTGCAGGACTCCGTGCTTGCGTTGGTAGCGGTTGGATCGGCGGGCGGCGCCAACTCCCCAACTGCGCCCGCCCCGCGGAATGGTCTGCAAAGGTCCCAACTCGTCGAAGCAGACCACGGGGCCGTCGTCCGGAGGATGCCGATAGAGCCGAATTATGGCGTTTTTTTACTTCGTAGTCCGGGTCGGTACTCCGGCACCAGCTTTGACCGGTCAGAAAACGCAGTCCATGGCGATGAAGAATGCGCCGGATGGTCTCGCGGCTCAGCACCTCTTCTTGGGCACGCAGATAGCGTTCCAGCTTGATCAGCGACCAGGTGGTGAAGGGCAAATCCAGATCCGGGGGGCGCGAGGTGGCCGCCTCGATCACCCGTGTTTCGGTCTTTTGATCGTAGAGTCGGGGTCGGCCCGGCCGCGGTCGGCCCAGCAGACGAGGCAATCCCTCGTTCTGGAAACGCTTGGCCCATGCGTGGGCGTTGGTGTAATGCAGACCGGTGATTACAGAAGCTTGTGCAAGGTTGTAGCCTGCCGCCAAAAGCCAGATCAGGCGACATCGGCGAAAGACCGAAGCGGAAGTCTTTTCGGCCCGCAACAGGCGTTGCAGTTCGAGCAGTTCCTCCGCCGTGAGGGATCGTAGCGGAAACCGTTTGTTGGCCATCGACTGCGATCATACTATGCGGATTTCTCTCAGGCAATGAAATATAGTATTAGTTATGTGTTGCACCACTAGGAACCAGAACCCACCCAGAACCTAGAACCCACGTATACAATCTGCAGGTCTGCGGCTTTTACGGCAAAAACGGTAGAATGGTCGGGCTCTAAAAAATCGTGGTGAAAGTCGCCCTTCGGGTTATAGGCTGTTGCATGGACCTGGAAAACAGATCGATTGAAGTCGAGAACGGCACGGCTGTGTCCAGTGTCTGGGCGGTTCCATCTGGCTACGAACCAGATCGGGGGACAGCCTTGATTCTGGCCCACGGAGCGGGTGCCGATATGAACCACGAATTCATGGTTGACTTCCAGAGTCGATTGACGGCGGCAGGGAATCTGACGATCCGCTTCAACTTTCCGTACACGGAGCAGGGACGGCGGGCACCCGACCGGCGTCCACGGCTGGAAGCGACTTTTCGAGCGGTTCTGAAGGGGCTTCGAGACAGCAGTCTGAACGCCGCCCGGGTGTTCATTGGAGGCAAGTCCATGGGGGGGAGAATCGCCTCCTATCTGGCATCCTCAGGAGAGGATGTGAACGGACTCGTCTTTCTTGGCTATCCCCTGCACCCTCCCAACCGCCACCAACAGCTTCGAACGTCCCACTGGGAGAAGATTCGATGTCCGGCCCTGTTCGTCCAGGGGACACGAGACGCTCTCTCCAGCCTTGACCTGTTGGGCGCGGAGCTGAAAAGATTCGGCGGGCCGACCGAGGTTCACGTCGTCGAAGGGGGCGATCATTCGTTCAAGACTCTCAAGAAGCTGGGTCGGACTCCAGCCCAGGTTCGAGGTGAAATCAGCGAGGAGATCCAGCGGTGGCTGAACGCGGTTTGAGGGGAGTTCAACGCAAGGCCGCTGCCTCAGTGAAGCCGGAATTGAAGCGCATGACCCACGATCATGTCAGCCAGGTAATTGAGATCGAGCAGGTGAGCTTCACACCATCCTGGACGGATATCTCTTTTCACATCCTGATCGATCGGGGCTGCGAGTGCTGGATCCTGGAAGCCGGACGTAGCATTGCCGGCTATGCCGTCTGCCAGGTCGAAGGATCTCTAGCCCATATTCTGAACATTTGTGTGGACAGGAAATCAAGAGGTCATGGATATGGCCGGAAGCTGCTGGACCATCTGCTGGATCAAATCGGCAGTAGCGTGGAATACGCTGTCCTGGAGGTGCGCAGGTCGAACTTGAAAGCACTGAATCTTTACCTGTCCAGTGGCTTCCAGAGGCAGTCGACCAAGCCTGGTTATTACCCGACCGACAAGGGGCGGGAGGATGCCATCTTACTCGTCAAATCGCTGCACTGACATGGACCCGCTTGAGTTCAGGCTTTGCTGATCCCGGCTTTCATCGCCTTCTCAACGGCATCGCAAAAGCGATCCAGCTCCGGCAAAGTTGTAAAAACGGCCGGAGTCACCCGAATTCCTTTGCAGTCCTGGTGGCCAATGTGGCTCACCAGGATGCGATGTTCTCTCCACAGATGCTGGGTCAGGATCCGGCTGTCGAGGCCGTCGATTCGGAAGTTGGCCAGAGCACAGGAAAACTCGGGCTTGAGACTTGTATTCAGGTGCACTCGCTGGTTTTCCAGAAGGCGCTCGGCCCAGTACCTGGTGAGGTAGCGGAGTCTGGCCGCCTTTCGGGCCGGGCCAATACTCTCGTGAAAAGTCAGTGCCTCGGCGATGGCCACGATGTTGGCAGCGGGATGAGTTCCAATCTCTTCAAACTTGCGGATGTTCCGGTCCAGATTCACCCCCGCTGCCATCATCGGCCACAGATCGCGGATTTTCTGTTTCCGGACATAGAGCAACCCGGTCCCATGAGGAGCGAACAGCCACTTGTGAAGACTTGAGGCGTAGTAATCACAGTTCAGGTCGCCGAGCTTGAAGTCGATGTGAGCGAAGGCATGGGCCCCGTCTACGATCACGGGAACTCCCCGGCGGCGAGCCATCTGAACGACTTTCCGGACGGGCAGGATCTGACCGGTCATATTGATCATGTGACACATCAGGATGATCCTGGTTCGTGGAGTCAGGTTCTGTTCGAACAGCCCCACGATCTCATCTGGATCCTCAGCAGGAACCGGGATTCGAAACTGCCGGAGAACGATACCTTCCCGTCTCTCACGCTGCTTCCAGGTTGTGATCATGCGAGGGTAGTCCTGATCGGTGGTCAACACCTCGTCACCCGGGCCAAGATCGTGTCCAAACTGGCAGATCTGCAGGCTCTCCGAGGCATTTCGAGTGATGGCAATTTCTTCCTTGGAAGACCCAAAGGCACGCGCCAGCCTCTGGCGAACTCCCTCTTTCTGGGGTTCGAGAATTCGCCACATCGTATAGGCAGGAGCCAGATTCGAATAATCCAGATGCCGTTTCATGGCCTCCTGAACGATGGCCGGTGAGGGACACACCCCGCCGTTGTTGAGGTTGACGAGACTCCGGTCCACCGTAAAGGCCTGCTGAACTTCGAACTAGAAGCTCTCATCGACAGCACTCTCCTCGGCGGAGACGCCCCGCCGCTTCGCTTCTTCAGCCGCTGCCCGGGCCCGGGCCATGCCTTCCGAAGACAACCCGGCAAAACCGACAGTTCCCACAGAAGCTCCAATGGATCCTAGGAAGCGACGCCTGCTCAGCATGGTAACTACCTCTCTTCCTGCCTCTCGACAGAGGCAAATCTCCTTTTCTCAACCATGGCACAGGCGCTGAACACCACCTGCATCAGCTGTTGATTGCAGAAATGAATGATCTCAGAGGACTCGGCACCCGGCTGCAGCCAGACCCGGTTCAGGTTCTTGTGTGCGCACTGGCGAACCACGTGAATGCCTTGCTCTGGCGGGATCACCACATCCACCACATCTACCGGCACCGGGAGCTCATCCACACTTGGATAGACGGACTCCCCGGCCAGCCTGCCTCCCCTGCAATTGACCGCATAGACCTGGTAGCCGGCTCTCTGGAGGTCAAAATAGATGCGATGGCCGAACTTGAGGGGATTGGCAGAAAAACCTACGATCGCCCAAACAGGCCTGGCAACAAAATCGGCGATCAGGTCTCTCATGGTGGCTACACCCAGGATATCCTCCCAGCATCATACTAAAATAGCCTCGGAGCTCTCCACAGCAGGGCCCCGAACACGCCATGAAACGAATTGTACTGGTACTTCTGATTCTGCTAATTCCTACATCGATGCTGTTTTTCTTCCACTTCCTGAGCCGTTGCTGAAAGGGAGCCAGGAGCGTCAGCGACGGGAAAACCGGGATCACACCTCCTTCACGGGAGCTCCGTTTCCTCGCGGCCTGCGGGCCGTGCGCAGTCACTGCCGTTCCTGCATCTGTAGTTTCCTTGATCGTCAATGTTTCTCGCGGCTTCCGGGCCGGTCCCGGAGATGACATGTGCAGTTCGCCGAGCAGGCAGAGGCGCGAATGCCAATGAGCGCGCAACGTGGAACTTGGAACTTGGAACTTGGAACCGCGCGAGCGTAGCGAGCGCTAAAGCCCCCACAGGCCGGCGGTGGCCAACTCGACAGAGTTGCCCGCAGGATCCCGCAAGTAAAGAGAACAGCCTCCTCCGGGCCAGGAGAGTTCTCTTTCGATCTCCACACCTTGAGCTCTCAAGTGAGCCTTCCAGTCCTCCACCTCTTCATCTTCCACTCGAAAGGCAACGTGACCGGGTCCGGTGGCACCGTGTCGCGGGACTCCCGAGTTTCCATTTCGTGAAGTCTGGCCGGGATTGAAGACCAGGAACATGCCCTGACCGCAGCGAAAAAAGACGTCCCGACCCGGATCGCGTGAATAGACCTCGAGTCCCAGAACCTTTCGGTAAAAATCCTCGGCAGCCTCCAGATCCCTGGCGTAAAGGCAGGCTTCCAGCAGGCCGGTAGGCTTCAGCACCTCGGTACTCCCTTTCATAAATACGACGAAAGTCCAGTCGCGGTCGTGAGTACTGCTTTAGAAGGCCAGGTGGAACAGGCCCCAGACAAGAAGAAAGGGGAGGGCCAGAATAGAGAAAACAATCAGGACGGGAATCGCCACAACCGGCAGCACCGGCAGGAGAACCACGGTCACGATAATACCGATGATTCCGACTGCCAGACTGACAACCAGGTGAAGGACACTCCCGACAATCTTCACGGGCAGCAGCAACAGTACGAAAATGAGCTTGAAGAGTCCCACGGTCAGCATGACCGCACAGACTATCAGGCCCAGCACAAAAAGAAGCTCAAACATCCAGATCTCCTATTCTAAGAAAAGAAACCAGGGGAAATCCCGTTCCCCCGCTACTATTGGCTCCAATTCTGATACGATTCATCGCCTTATGTATTCATCTTTGCTGAATACTTCTTGCCTGTGACTACGATCCTGGAGTCTGAAAAGTTCAACCCATGACCCACTTGATTCTCTTCGATATCGACGGAACCCTGTTGACGGCCAGGGGAGCGGGTAGTCGAGCCCTGGAAAAGACGATTCGACAGTGCTATCGGATCGCGACTCTGAGCGTGCAACTGCCCCTGGACGGGAAGACCGATCTCATGATCATCCGTGAGGCCCTGGCTGGAGCTGAGCGAGAGTTCGGAGGGGGCTTGAGCGAGGAGTTTCTGGCCGTTTACGACCATCACCTGACCGAGGAATTGCACCGTTGCGACCATTTCCGTGTGCTCCCGGGAGTGACCCGTCTTCTCAACCGTCTCGACCGGAGCGAGGATTTCCTCAGCGGACTGGCAACCGGCAACGTTGCGGCGGGAGCTCGCCGAAAGCTCGGCAAAGGAAACCTCCTGTCTTTCTTCCAGTTCGGTGGCTTTGGTTGCGACAACGAATCAAGGACGGAAATCGTACGAGCGGCGGTACTGCGAGGCCAACGGATCCTGGGGAGCCGTTTCAGCGGAAAATCGGTCGTGGTCGGCGACACGCCTCGTGACATCCTGCACGCCCGGGAAGCCGGCGTCAAAACGGTCGGTGTCGCAACAGGAAGCTTTGATCTGGAGCAACTGAAGGCCTGTTCTCCGGACGCCGTTTTCCCTTCCCTGGAGTCGACGCAGGAGGTGCTGGAGGCGCTGCAACGGATTTGAATTGAAAATTAACGGTGAGCTTACGCTCTACTGTTCTGCTGTCTCGAAAACGTGAAACGTGGAACGTGGAACGTGGAACGAATCAGAAGCTATAGCGCAGTTCCAGCAGATAGCTCCGGCCGCGCTTGAAGAGTGAGCGGTTCCCTAAAAGCCCCCGATTTGATTCCAGCAACTGGTCTTCGAGAGCATCTGAAAAGGCCTGCCCGAACCAGTCCTTGTTGCGGGCTCTGCCCTGTGCCAGATTGATGCTCCAGCTCTTGTCCAGAAAGCTGTACAGTCGGAGGCTCTGCGCTCTGTACATGGGAGTCTTGAAAACAAACAATCGGCCCCACTCCCGATTCGTTTCTTTGATTCTCCGACGGGCCACCGGATCGGTCACCTTTGCCAGAGTGCGCTCCTCTCCGGTCGTGAAATCGAGTAGCCCCTGCCACTGCCCCACCCACGATTGATCCTTGAACTCAGGATCAACATTCACCCCAAAAAGCGCGCCCCCATTTCGATCACCCGGCAGCTCTGGAAAAACCAGAACTTCTGAAACAGCGACCCAGCCTTCTCGGGAGCCATAGGTCACATGAGCCCACTCTCCACCTATCTGGTCAATCCGGAGCATGGACCGATCGTGGATCTCAAAGACAGGCGTCGACGTCTTGGTGGGGAGAAGATATGCTTTCGGCTGGTGCTGTGCGCGCACGACTCCAACCAAGACCAGGACCATACACCACAAGTGAACCGTGCGGAAAAGTGTCACAAGAATGGGTTCAGAACCTCCTTACTACATAATAAGATGCCTGAGAACGGAAAAAGGTGCGTTCTGGCACAACGAAAGTGCGTGGGTTCCACGGAGTGAGAGCCTGACTGGAGTGAAAAACAGGTGAAGGCCGTTTTTTTTGGTTTTCCGGTCCATGGTCATATGAATCCGACCCTGCCGGTCGTGCGCCAGCTGGTCGAGCAGGGAGAGCAAGTCACGTACTACAGCTCACCGGTGTTCCGGGACCCCATTCTTGAAACCGGTGCCTCCTACAAGGAATACGAAAGCCGTTTCCTCAAAGATCCGCGAAACGTCACAACCTCCTTGAGCCAGTTACCCTATTTGATGATGGAGGCCGTGGAGTCGGTCATCAAGAATGAACTCGACGAGCTGCGGGGCTCCGATTATGACTATTTGATTCATGATGCCATGGCCCCGTGGGGTAAATGTCTGGCCGATCTGATGGGCCTGCCAGCGATCTCCTCGATCACGACGTTCGCCCTCAACAAGCGTGTTGCCTCTCTGGGGCGGGACCTTTACCGGCCCCCGCTCTCGGCGACTCGATTCATGGCCAAGACTTACTCCATCATCCGCTCGATTCGGGTTCGAAAGCGAATCCGCGCAAGCTATCAAACCCGGCACCCCCATCTCATGGAGCTCTACTTCTGCCCGGAACAGCTCAATCTGGTCTACACCTCCCGTAGATTCCAGCCCTCCTCGAAGACTTTTGGTGAAGCCTTTCGTTTTGTCGGAACCTGTCTGGGAGAACGGGCCAGTCAGAGCGTGTCTGACTGGCAACTGCTTGATAGCGAGCCACTGGTCTACGTTTCGATGGGAACCTTGTTCAACCTCGAACCTGAACTGTACGGAAAGATCTTCGAGGTGTTGAAGAAGATGCCCTATCGGGTGGTGGCCTCGGTCAGTTCAGAGCTTTCCGGGTCGGCTTGGGGCGAGATTCCCAACAACTGGATTCTAAAACCTTACGTACCTCAGCTCAAGATTCTCCCTCGTTCCATTCTCTTCATCAGCAGAGGCGGGATGAACAGTGTGAGTGAGGCACTCTACTTTGGCAAACCGCTGCTGATCGTACCCTACCTCCTGGAGCAGGCTATTGTGGCCCGGCGGGTTGCTGACCTGGGAGCCGGCCTCGCCCTTTCGCCCCGGGAGGTGACACCTCAGAAGCTGCGCGAAACGATCAACGAACTACTCTTCAATCCAGAGTATGCTGCGGCGGCCAGGGAACTGGGAGAGGGACTCAGGGAGGCTGGCGGAGAGAAAGGGGCGGCACAAGAGATTCTGTCGTACGTCAGAGCTCTGAAACGTTGACGGCTGACGGTTGACGATTCAACGGATAACGGTCAACGGTTCCCGGCCATCTTGCGAAGCTTCTCCCGATCCACTTTGCCCCGGGAGGTGCGAGGTAAGTTGCCCAAGAGGTGGACTCTATCGGGAAGCATGTAATCGGGCAGTGTTCGTCGCACGATGCTTTCTACTGTCCGAGTGTCCCCTGACTCTGCCCGCGCAAAAACAACAAATGCTTCAATCGTGAACGCGATTTCGTCCTCCCGAACGGCCAGGACAGCCGCTTCCTGAATTGCGGGATCCCCGTTCAGACAGAACTCGATCTCACCCAGTTCGATCCGATATCCGTGGCGCTTCACCATGGAGTCAAGGCGGTTCAGGAAAACCAGGTTGCCATCCGCGGAAAGGCGAACCAGGTCCCCGGTTCGATAGACAGGCGAGGTCGAGGATATGGAAGGGGGCGGTTGCGAGAGCTTCACTCTGCGGGTTTCCGACGGTCGGTTCCAGTAACCGGAGAGCAACGAATCACCGGCCACCAACAACTCTCCCTGCTCGCCGGGTTGTGCCAGTTGGCCATCTGCTTTGAGAACAAACACTCTGGCATACGGACAGGCCCTCCCGATGGGGATCGGCTCATCCAGGTGGGCCCCGGTCACCTGATAATAGGTACAGACATTTGTCTCAGTGGGCCCGTAGAGATTAAAGAACTTCGTGTCTGGGAGTGACCGACTGAGGCTGAGATAGTCCTTGCTCGGGAGCACTTCCCCGGCGAACAGGATCAGTCTCAAAGATCTCAGAAGACCGGGTGTCAACTCCTCCTGGCGTGCCAGCCGCGATAGTACTGTCGGAACCGAATACCAGACCCTGATCTGGTGATCTCGGATGAATGCCGCCAGGCTGGCCGGAAACACCGACATTTCTCTGGGAACCAGAACGACACTGGCCCCGCCACTCAACGAGGCAAAGAGATCGAAGATGGAGAGATCGAAATAAAAAGGGGCGTGACTGGAGACAAGATCGGCCGGGCTCAGGTCAAAGACGTCGGCCGACCAGTTCACAAAAGCCCTGGCCGCGGCGTGCGAGATGACGACACCTTTGGGCTCACCGGCAGATCCCGAGGTGTAGAGAAGGTAGGCGGCGTCGGCCTCTTCAACGTGCCCTTGGATTCGACCGGGGGAAACGCTGAGAACCTCGTCCCAGACCCGGGCTTCCAGACCTTCGTTTGCCGTTTGTACTGGCTCTCCGACAATGACGGTTGTGAGCGCTTCGCAAGGCAGTCCGTGTAAGAGGACAGGCGAGGTGGAATTCACAAAAAGGGCCCGAGGCTCACAGTTCTTCAACTGACTCACAATCCGTCGGACGGGAGCGCCCGGATCGAGCGGTATGTAGGCCGCACCCGTTTTGAGCACACCCAGGATCGTGACAACAGCTTCGATCGATTTGTTGAGAAGAATGGCCACTCTGCAGTTGCGTCCAATGCCGCAGTTGTGGAGATAGGAAGCAACTCTGGAGGACTGATCTTCGAGTTCCCGATAGCTGATTCTGCGCTGCCGGTCTATGATCACCGGTTGGTGAGGTTGATCAGAGACTTGATGGAAGAAGCGGTGCAGCAGCAAGTACTAAAGACCCATCATTCTGGCGGCCGTCAGGCGCTGGATCTCTGCGGTTCCAGAATAGAACTGGCTTGCCATCGCATCCCTCAGCTCTTTCTCAATCTCAAAATCGGTGAGGTAGCCATACCCACCATGGACGGCCATGGCATCGAGACAGTTCTTGACCCAGCAATCACTCACGTACAGTTTGGCAAGAGAAGCCTCCATTAACACCGATCTCCCCTCCTCCTTCAACAGCCCCGCCTCTTGCAGAAGCAGTCGGGAGGTATCAACGCGCAGTTTCATCTGGATGATCTTTGCCGCCACTTCGGGCTGTTTCGAGATCGGCTGATCGAACTGGACCCGCTCTTTTGCATACCGGATCGTCCGATCGAGCAGAAACTGCATGGAGCCCACTGCGGGAGCCATAATGCAGGCACGCTCCCACTCCATCACATGGACAAACAGAGATCGACCGATTCCCTCGGGACCAATCCGGTTGCTGGCGGGAACCCTGCACTCGGCCAGTCTGATCTGTGCCATCTCGGCAGTTCGAAGCCCCATTTTCCCGAGTTTTTTCTCCACCTGGAATCCGGGAAAGTCTTTCTCGACCAGGAACGCCGAAAAGGCATCCATGCCCTCCCTCTGGCCACAGCGGGCGAGAACCACTACTACATCTGCGACAGTCCCGTTCGTGACAAAGGTCTTAACCCCATCCAGGACATAGTTGTCGCCGTCACGCCTGGCGCTGGCAGCAAGACTGAAGGCATCAGAACCTGCTTCGGGCTCGCTCACTGCCATCCCGCCGATGAATCGACCCGCAGCCAGCAAGGGCAGGAACCTCTCCTTGAGCTGGCTGGAGCCAAACCTGCCCACAGGCAGCAGGCTCCCCCACAAATGAGCACTGATGGCAAGCAGCAGCCCGTTATCACGGCAGCCGTAGCCGAGCCCCTCCAATGCCCCTATGACCTGGCGCATGCTTGCACCTTCGCCTCCAAATGCAGGGTCTGCCGGTAGTGCCATCACTCCAAACTCGGCGCAGCGCTGCCAACCCTGCCGGTTGAATCTCTCCTGCTCCTCGAGCCGGGGTTGGGACAGACCCAGCTGATCCTCCGAAAACTGACGGAACCTGTCGCGAATCTGCCCTGGATTCTCGACCTTGATCTTTCTCAAAACCGTCTCCTTCGCGCGATGCTCAATCGCCCCTATTGTCGAGGAAGAGTAGCCTCAGGCTCAAGCCCCCTCGCGTTCCACGTTGTTGGTGTCGTAGTGCATGCGGTTGCCGACGACGGAGAATCCTGTCCCCGCGTCCGTAAACCATTTCCTGGTCGGTACCTCTGTCGTGGAACGTGAAACGTGGAACGCGGAATGTGGAACTTGGAACTTGGAACTTGGAACGTGCTAAGGTTCCAGGTTGTGGGCGATTTAGCAATTGACGTGCGGAGGCTCAAGAAAAGCTATCCCCTGCTTCCTGATCGGAAGTCCTGGGGTCGCCTGCTACTGAGCCCGGATCGAGGCTTTCCTCAATTCACTGCTCTCAAGGATGTCAGTTTCCAGCTCCCCCGGGGATCAGCGCTCGGAGTCGTCGGGGATAATGGAGCCGGAAAGAGCACACTGCTCAAGATCCTCTGTGGTGCGACCAGTCCGACCGCCGGAGAAGCGCGGGTGGGGGGTACGATCGGTGCATTGTTGGAGTTGGGAACCGGCTTTCATCCCGAGTTCAGCGGTCGTGAAAACATCCATTTCAGTGCAGCTCTGCTGGGACTGGCTCGGGCACAAGTTCAGGAACTCGAGCCAGGTATCATCGCGTTCAGTGAGCTTCAGGACTTTATTGACGAGCCCCTCAGGACTTATTCAAGCGGTATGTCATTGAGGCTGGCATTCGCGGTGGCAACGGGTTTTTCTCCCGACGTCCTGGTCATCGACGAGGCCCTGTCTGTGGGGGATCAGGTGTTTCAGAAGAAGTGCACGGACCGCATCAAGGAGTTCCAGGGGAATGGGACAACCATCGTTTTCTGCTCCCACAATCTGACCCAGGTGAAGTCACTGTGCGAGCAGGCCCTGTGGTTGGACAAAGGCGGTATGGTGGCCTCGGGCCAGGCGAATCGGGTTGTGGACGGTTACCAGGACTCGTGTCGCAACAGGATCAAGAGTTCTCAGCCACTTGTCTCCTCTTCACCAGATCCAGCTATGGAGAAAAGCGGAAGCTCGATCGAGCGGGTGAAACTGTGTGGGCCGGCCGACCGGGAGGAGCGCCTCTTCCGGCCCGGAGATTCCCTACGACTGGATGTCTGGGCACGCTTTCCAGAGCATGCAAGCGATGACGCCGGAATCGGTGTCGCACTGGTCCGAAACGACGGAGTACTGGTTTACTCCACGACTACAAATATCGATGGGCATCGTCTCACCAGAGCAGACCCGGGACTCTTCCACGTTGCCCTTTTTCTTCCGGATCTGCAGCTTCTTCCGGGTCGCTACGCGTTCAATATTTTCACCGCGGACTCTTCAAGCCTCCAAGCCTACGACCAGGTAGACGGTGTTGAGGAGTTCAGAATCTCGAGTTCTACAGTCGAGCGGGGCGTCGCCCGGATTCAGCACTACTGGGCCTAGCTCGCTGCGCTCGCTGGTTTCACGTTTCACGTTCCACGTTCCACGCTGAATGTTGATGCGCTTACCGAAACACGTGGAACCTGGAACGTGGAACGTGGAACAGAAACTATACGCCGGCACGAGAGTCAATTCGCTCTACTGTTGCTTTGTCGCAAAAGTTGCTCGATCTCGCGTTTGAGCCAGCTGATCCCGGCGGCGCCGAGGGCGCTGGTTGAAAAGATTTCGGGCTCCGTCGACTCATCAACACCACCCAGGGCAATGACGGGTATGTACAGCATCTGAGCTGCCTCCCTTAGCCCGGACCAGCCCAGCTCAGGCAGGTGCGACTGTTTAGAGATGGGTGGGAAGATCGGACTGAGGAGAACATAGTCGACTCCTTCGCTTTCCGCTCGAACTGCTTCCGCAACCGAGTGAACGGATTTGCCGACGAGAAAGTCTTTCCTGCCCGATTCCCGGCGCCGCTGCACGGCCTTGCTCACGGACTGTCTCGAGGTCAGGTGTACTCCATCCGCCCGCTCTGCCAGCGCCAGGCTGGTGGCGCTGTTCACCAGCAGGAGTTTTCCCGTGCGGCGCGCCAGCCGCACACCGTGTCGGAGCAGCAATAGCAACTCCCCTTCCCGGAGGTCTTTTTCGCGTAGCTGGAGTAGGGACGCCCGGGTCCGAAAAGCCAACTCGAGATACTCCTCGGGACTCAGGAAGGAGAAACTCCGTCGGTCGGTGATCCCGTACAGCACCGGGATTCCCAGATCACGTTTTTCCAAAGTATCGACTAAAGTGGCCAACTTCCCAGAAACCCAGAAGCAAATTGGCGATCCCCAGACCGGAAACCGCACCACGAAAAAAGTTGTTCAGGATGATCAGCCCCAAGTCCGGATAGTAGCTCAAGAGGGAGTTCTGATCCCAGATGTTGGACCAGGGAAAGATGAGCAGGAACACGCCGACCTCAAAACAGTAGAGGATGTAAAGGAAGAACAGGGCTTTCGCGATCATCATCCCGCAAGGCCTTCATGCCACGCGGAGTACTGGCGGAAGAGAGATCTACCGAACCTCTTTGATTCTGGCGGCTTTGCCCCTTCGTTGGCGGAGGTAATACAGCTTGGCGCGGCGAACCTTCCCTTTCTTCACTCGCTTGATGCTCTGGACGTTTGGGGAGTAAAGCGGAAATATCCTCTCAACCCCGTACCCGAAGGAAACCTTCCGAACCGTAACCGTGGAACGGACCCCCCTGTTCCTGATCCGGATGACGACTCCTTCAAAGACCTGAATCCTTTCTTTTCCGCCCTCCTGAATTCTGACGTTCACCCGAACCGTATCGCCAGGCGTGAACTCTGAGAGTTCACGCTCCATTTGTTCCTTTTCGATCTCGTCGATGATGTTCATAGCTGAATTTCTCGGTTCTCTTCAGTCATCCTCGCCCGGTTGCAGAGAGTTGGCCAGGAGATCCGGTCTTCTCGTCCGAGTTCTATGGTACGCCTGTTCTTCTCTCCATCTCCGAATCTGGGCGTGGTCGCCACACGATAACACAGGTGGAACTTTCCAACCACGAAAGTCGGCCGGACGAGTGTACTGTGGATAGTCCAGTTGACCGTACATGAAAGAGTCTTCCAAGACCGAATCAGCGTTTCCGAGAACTCCCGGGATCAGGCGGCAAACGGCATCGGTAACAACCATTGCGGCAAATTCTCCACCGCTCAGAACATAGTCGCCAATCGAAATCTCCTCATCGGCTAGATGCTCCGCCACGCGTTGATCGACCCCTTCATAGCGGCCGCAGATGAGAAGAACGTGTTGATGCTCCGTGAACCTTTTTGCCGCCGACTGGCCCAGAGTCTCTCCCTGAGGAGAGAGGAGCACCACATGAACCTGCTTTCCCGCCCGCCTCGAGGCCTCCACCGCCCTGAAGATCGGCTCCGGCTTCATCACCATCCCTTCTCCTCCGCCATAGGGCCGATCATCGACCGTCCTGTGTCGATCGGTAGTGAAGTCTCTCAGGTCAGTGACCTGGATCTGAACAAGTCCCTTCTTTGTTGCCTGCCGGATGATGCCCCCCCGGAAGGGCGACTCGAACAGGTGAGGGAAGATGGTCAGGATTTCGATGCGCATGAGTCACTTTACCGACCTGGGCCGGCTCGCCGCTTACTCTTCCGCGGGGGCTGGAGGGTCAGTTCGAGAAGTCCCGCAGGTAACTCTACATGGATGCAGGAACTTGTCAAATCCACGCGGCGCACGAACTGGTGAACCAGTGGAATCATGAAATCCGCTCCTTCACGGGTCCTCACGACTAGATTCGTGCTCCCGCCGGTGTCCAGAATCTCAACCACCCGACCCAGTGGCCTTCCACCTTCAGAAATATCGCAACCCACCAGTTGGAAGTGAAAATAGACTCCAGGGGGTAGTTCGACCGCCTCCTCTTCGGGAACCTGGACTTCACAGCCGGCAAGCGAAGTGGCTTCGTCCGGGCTTTCGAATCCAAGAAATTTCAGGAGTACACGATTCTGGTGGAACCGGAAGCTCTCCACTTCCGCCCATTGAATCTTCCTATCGCAGAGGAGGCGGACTCGGCCGACCTTGCCGAACCGTTCGGGAAAGTCGGTCAGTATCTGAGCTGTGACTTCGCCTCTGACACCGCGGGGCCTGGTGATCCTGGCGATGGTAATGAACTCATCCAACTACTCAAGAATCTCCAGCAAAAAACGCTTCCGCAGCTTCATGCCTGCCGCCCCCAACAGCGTCCGAATCGCTCTTGCGGTACGTCCTTGTTTCCCGATCACCTTGCCGAGATCGGCCTGGTCAACTCGCAGTTCCAGAACTGTTGTCTGTTCTCCTTCCACCGCAGAGACGCGCACAGCATCCGGATTGTCCACCAAAGCCTTGGCGATCTGTTCTACTAGCTCTTTCATCGGGCACCTCCAGCGAGTCCGGGTGGGTACCAGGTTCCTCAGCTTCTGATCCGGCGCTCCTCAGATGTCAGCTTGGCGAAGGGGTGAAGACTTCAAGCTTCCTGTGCTTCGGGCTCAGGTTGAGACTCCTGCCTGACCCGATTCATCAGGCTTTGGACCGTCGCAGAAGGCTGTGCCCCCTGACCGACCCAGTAATCAACTCTTTCCAGGTCTAAACGCAGACGAACAGGCTTTAAGGCTGGATTGTAATAACCTACAATCTCCACGAAGCGGCCGTCACGCGGACTTCTCCTGTCAGTGACGACTACACGATAATGTGGATCCTTCTTGGCTCCATGCCGACTTAGTCGAATTCGAAGCAAAAGTTGTCCTCCGGGAAATTAGTTAACAATTCTAACAGAGTTCCCCTCATGAAGGAAAACCGAAGTTCGGTAACTTCTTACCAAACAAGCCTTTACTGGCCTTCTTCATGAGTTTTCGAGTTTGTACATACTGTTTCAGCAACCGATTCACTTCTGAGATCGGCCGCCCACTACCCCGGGCGATACGCTTTCGCCTGGAGCCTTTGACGATCTTGTAGTTGAGGCGCTCCTGGGGAGTCATCGAGCAAATGATGGCTTCCAGATGACCCAGGCGCTTTTCGTCAATCTGCAGGTTGTCGAGACCCTTCAGTGGACCGGCCTTGGGCAGAAGTCCAAGGAGTTGGTCCAGCGGCCCGAGTTTCCGCAACTGCCGGAGCTGGCCCAGAAAATCCTCCAGCGTGAACTCATTTCGTCGAATCTTCCGGATCATCTCCTCAGCCTGCTCCTCATCCACCACCTGTTCAGCTCTTTCGATGAGGCTCAGGACGTCGCCCATCCCTAGAATTCGGTTGGCCACCCTGTCCGGATGAAAGACTTCCAGAGCGTCGTATTTTTCGCCAACCCCCACAAACTTGATTGGCTTCCCGGTCACTGACCGGATCGAGAGGGCGGCCCCGCCCCGGGCATCGCCGTCGAGCTTGGTCAGAATCACCCCCGTCAGTCCGACTCGTTCATCGAACCGCTGAGCCGAGGTCACAGCATCCTGTCCGGTCATGGCGTCCGCAATCAGCAGGATCTCGATCGGCTGCAACTGCGCCTGAATCTCTTCCAGTTCGGCCATGAGCTCCTCATCAATGTGGAGGCGCCCTGCCGTATCTACGAGCAGAACGTCGAATCCACCTCTGCGACAGTGGGCATGGGCCTTGCGAGCCCGCTCCAGAGCATCGCGGCTAGGATCCGAGAAGACCGGCATCTCCAGGGCGTCGCCGATCACCTGGAGCTGCTCGATCGCCGCCGGGCGGTAGACATCGGTTGACACGAGAAGAGGGCGCCGACCCAGGTTACGAAGCCAGAGACCCAACTTTCCCGCAGTCGTCGTCTTGCCGCTGCCCTGCAATCCAACCAGCATGAACGCTGATGGCCGGGCCTGTCCGAACTCCACACGCGACGAACTGCCACCCAGAAGTTCGACGAGTTCGTCACGGACCACCTTCACCACCTGCTGACCGGGAGTCAAACTTCCCAAGACCTCTTCGCCAAGTGCCTTGCCCCGAACCTTCTGGATGAACTCTCTGGCAACCTTGAAGTTCACGTCGGCTTCGAGCAGGGCAATCCGAATCTCGCGCATGCTCTGGTCGATATGCGACTCGGTAATGCGCCCTTCGTTGCGGAGGTTCTTCAGAACCCCCTGAATTCGATCTGACAGGCTCTCGAACATGATCTTAGTTTCACTAAAAACCCGGCATTCTATCGACCCGGCCGGGGAGGTGTCAAAGCGCTCGCTGCGCTCGCGCCGTTCCGGGTTCCGAGTTGTTCACTTCGCTCACTGCCGTTCCAGGGCGAGTTCAACACCGCCTTTACAGTGCGTCGCCACGGGATGCACAATGAGCCGCCGACTTTTTCCGAGTTCCGAGTTGCGCGCTCATGAAAGTGGGAGGGGCCTCGGGCCGCGACCGACGGGCATGACGTTTGAGGACCTCGGTCGCCGCCCAAGGCGCCTCCCACACTGACACCGTCAGATCGCCGGATTCAGGAGTGGCGGGTCGTCTCAGGCGCACGGGTGAGCGTATACTCCATCGCTAGGTGAATGCCATGGAACACTTGATTATCGGCACTGCGGGTCACATCGACCACGGCAAGACTCGTCTTATTCAGGCCCTGACAGGGATCAACGCCGATCGACTCAAGGAAGAGCAGCGGCGCGGGATAACCATTGATCTTGGTTTTGCTCACGCCCGAATCGGGGCGTTCCAGGTTGGGTTCATCGACGTCCCGGGACACGAAAGGTTCGTCAAGAACATGCTGGCGGGTGTCGGCGGAATCCAATTCGTCCTGCTTGTGGTAGCGGCTGATGAATCGATCATGCCCCAGACCCGTGAGCATTTCGAGATCTGCCGCCTGCTGGGAATCCGGCACGGGATTGTGGTCATCACCAAGCGTGACCTGGTGGACCCTGAGTTCATTGAGCTGGTCAAGGGAGAGGTAGCCGAACTGCTACAGGGAACGATCCTCGAGAACACCCCCATGACATCCGTTGACAGCCACTCGGGTCGCGGAGTGGACCGGCTGAGGGCCCTGCTCGAAGAGAAAATTGTCGAACTCGATCTAGACAGCGATCTGCAATCCAAGCGCCAGTTCCGGCTGCCTATCGACCGAGTTTTTACACTCAAAGGATTCGGCACCGTCGTGACCGGCACCACCTGGCAGGGGACGATTCGGAAAGAGGACAAAGTGCAGGCCTATCCGTCAGGCTCACAGGGGCGTGTGAGAAACCTGCAGATCTATGGCCGCAATGCCGTGGCGGCCACGGTGCGCCAGCGAACGGCTCTCAACCTCACGGGACTGGACAAAGGCCAGCTTCAGCGAGGAATGGTGCTGGGCCCCCCGGGGGTTTTCCGCCCCTCCTTCATTCTGGACGCCGGCCTTGAGCTACTCGCATCTGCCCCGGCACCGGTGCGCCAGCGAACGCCGGTTCGCTTTCATCACGGCAGCACTGAAGTGATCGGTCGAGTTTACCCAATCGCGAGGAAAGACCTGGAGCCGGGCGAGAGCGGACTGGTGCAACTGCGACTGGAAGCGCCTGTGATTGCCTGTGCGGGCGATCGCTTTATCATCCGGCGTTATTCGCCGCTGACAACGCTCGGAGGCGGGATCGTCCTTGACAGCCGGGCACAGAAGCGGAGAAAAAGAGATCTCGAGAGGGCCTCTCCAGGCCTGCTCGACCTGCAGGAGGCCTGGGCCCAGGACAGCGGCGACCGCCTGACCAGGTCCATTGATTACTACGTCGGAGGGGGGGGCTTGCGGGGGGTTTCGTTGTCAGAACTGCAGGCACGCAGCGGGCTGACCGAAAGCGCCATTCAGAAGTTACTCGAGTCTACTTCAGGACTCACCCGCTTTGAGGCAGCCGATCTTGTCGTGTCTGATGGCTCTCTCGCGGAACTGAAAGATCAGATCGTGGACCACACCGGACAGTTTCACCACCAGAATCCACTCCTTGAAGGGATTCCCAGGGAGGAACTGAAAGAACGGTTCATGAGCTGGGCTTCCAACAGTTACTTCAATGCAGTTCTGCAAAGTCTGGAGACGGAATTGCGCGTTCGAGCCAGCGCTCACACTGTGTCACATTCCGAACACAGAGTGACCTTGACTGCGGATCAGGAACAGCTCCAGGAGCGGATTCTCGCGACCATGGAGGCCAGTCCCCACTCGGCTCTCAGGGTCGAGGAGCTCGCGACTCACCTGGGCCGGGAAGCAAGAGACATCAATGATGTTTTCTTCTTTCTCATCCACCAGGGGCGGATCCTACGCATCTCTGAGAATCTCTTCATGACCGGCAGGCAGGTCAGTCAGTTAAAAACCGGCCTGCTCGAAGCCTATGCTCCGGGGACTTCCTTCTCCGTTGCCGACTTCAAGAATCTCTTCGGACTCACGCGCAAACTGGCAATCCCGTTCCTGGAATACCTGGACAAGAGCAGGGTCACCAGACGGGTGGAGGATCGACGGGTGGTACTTTGAGGAGTTCCACGTTCCACTTTCCACGTTTCACGTTTCACTTTCACGTTTCACGTTGTTGGTGTCGCGGCGGCTTGATCGGAGACGACGGAGAATTCTGTGCCTGGCCAGCAACTATTTGCCCGGCGAGCTGCTCGACGTGGAACGTGGAACGTGTGTTACCATGGACTGGAGGGAAGATTTCATGGACCTGATTCTGATCGGTTTGGGACTGCCCGAGCTGGGCGTAATCCTGTTGATCGTGATCGTCATCTTCGGGGCGAGCCGGCTGCCCCAGCTTGGCAAAGGCCTCGGAGAGGGCATCAGGAACTTCAAGAGCTCGGTGCGTGACGGCGATCGCTCTTCCGACAAGAAGAACGACGAAGCCGGATCCTGAGTACTCCCGCCTCCCAGTGCAGCTCATCATAGGTTCTGATCCGGGGTCAGCGCGTCATTTCCAGTCGCTGGCCAGGCGTCGCGCCGCGCCTCCTCTAACAAAAACGTCGATTCCACGAAAAGTTACGAAGTGGAGCAGGTATGGGCTTTTCGACTGACGCAATCCACGCCGGCCAGGAACCGGACTCGGCAACCGGCGCGGTAAGTGTACCCATCTACCAGACTTCGACTTATGTGCAGGAGGCGCTGGGAAAACACAAAGGATATGAATACGCCAGAACCCGGAATCCGACGCGCAGCGCTCTAGAAGCCAACCTTGCCGCTCTTGAGAGAGGGAAGTACGGGGTGGCATTTGCTTCTGGCATGTCGGCCATTCACGCTCTTGTGAGCCTCTTCCAACAGGGCGACCACATCGTTGCTTCCCGCACCGTGTATGGAGGGACCTATCGGCTCTTCCAACAGCTGTGGCGCCGCTTCGGATTGGAGTTTTCCTGGGTGGACACCACCGATGTCGAGCAGCTTCAAGACGCCCTCCGCCCCAATACCAGGCTTGTCCATGTCGAGACTCCCACCAACCCGCTGATGTCGATTACCGACGTGTCTGCGGTTAGCCGCATCTGTGAGGGAGCAGGCGTGCTGCTTGCGGTCGACAACACGTTTTTGTCCCCGTACCTGCAGCGCCCGATCGAACTTGGAGCCCACATAGTCGTCCACAGTACGACCAAGTTCCTGAACGGCCATAGCGATAGTGTTGGAGGAGTGCTGGTCGTCAATGATGAGGAATTGGCGAATCGACTCTACTTCATTCAGAATGCCGCAGGAGCCATCCTCAGCCCTTTCGATTCCTGGCTGGTGTTGAGGGGTGTCAAGACACTGGCTGTGAGAATGAAGGCGCACGAAGAAAATGGTCGACAGATGGCTGCATTCCTGGCTCGCCATCCAGGCATACAGCGCGTTTTCTACCCCGGACTTGCGACTCACCCCCAGCACGAGCTGGCCAAACGTCAGCAGGATGGATTTGGAGCCATGATTACATTTGAGACCGGCGACCTCGACAACGCAAGACACGTTCTGAACCGTGTCAAGCTGGCCAGCCTCGCCGAAAGCCTCGGGGGCGTCGAGACACTGATCTCCCATCCGGCGTCCATGACTCACGCATCGATCCCCCGGCAACGGCGCCAAAGCCTTGGAATCACCGACGGTCTGGTCCGAATCTCCGTCGGAATCGAAGACAGTGAAGACCTGGTGGCCGATCTGAAGCAGGCACTGGACCATCTTCCAACCCCTGTTTCTAGCGGAACTTGAGAAGCCCCTGTCCAACTCAGATGATGTTCTGGCCGAGAAGCTGTAATCCCCTTGTTCTCCTGGTTGTGACGGTGATGGCCTGTGGAACGGCCCCGCTGAACCAACCTGTAGCAGTAAAGAAGAGTAGCCCCTCCCCCGATGAGTCCCCGGACGCGAAGAAGGGTATGGTCCAGATTGGGCGAGGAACTTTCTATTTCGGGCTTACAGAGCGGCAATTCCAGTTTTATCTCAGCCAGACCAGGATGAATTTCGCAGGGATGGTCGAGCAGTTGAAAGAGCGCTTGACTATTCCTCCCAGGGACCAGTTCGAGGATCAGTTCTACATGAGTCGCTTCGAGGTAACCAACCGGGAATTCAACGAGTTTCTCCTGGCTACCTCGTACAGGTCTTCGGTCCGCCGGGACTTTCTGCGGCACTGGGAAGGTGACCAGTACCCCGACTGGGCAGCCGATTTCCCGGTGGTCTGGGTGTCCAGTTCAGATGCTGCAGCCTACTGCCGCTGGATAGGTGGCGAACTTCCCTCTGAAACTCAATGGGAAAAAGCTGCTCGCGGAGGTTCCGGTGCGAGAGCATTCCCCTGGGGAGAGACGCCACCTTCCCGGAGCATGGTCAACTGCGCTTCAGGCCAGGCCGAGCCCGTGGGAGACCGTGCAGAGGACATCTCTCCCTTTCAGGTGTACGACCTGGGAGGCAACGTCAGCGAATTCACTCGATCCACCGTTTCCAATCGGCCCGACGAATTCATCATCCGCGGAGGCTCCTTTCTGGAGAGCAGTCGCTACGCGCTGGTCGGAATCCGTCTGCGCTCAGCCGGCAAGAACCAGCGTTTCAAGGATGTCGGATTCCGCTGCGTCTCTTACTGAAGCGTTCCATGTTTCACGTTCCACGTTTCCCGGCAACTTGTGCGCTGCTGCGCAGTCACTGTCGTTCCTGCCTCTGCAGTTTCCTTGACAGTCAGCTTTCCTCGCGGCTTGCGAGCCGATCCCGGAGATGACCTGTTCAGTCGCCGGGCCGACAGAGGCGCGAATGCAATGAGCGCGCCAACGTGGAACGTGGAACCTGGAACGCGACGTGGAACGTGAAACGTGGAATCACGAAGTGGATTCCACCACCCACTTCAAGTATTCCGGCAGGCCGGTCTCAACCGGGAGGGCAATGATCTCCGGCAGGTCATAGGGATGGAGTTCCCGCAACCGATCCATCAACTCATCCAGACGCCCTTCGCTGGTCTTGATGATCAAGAGGTTTTCCACCGCTTTTTCCACAGTCCCCTGCCAATGGTACACTGACCAGACGCTGGGAATGATGTTGACGCACGCAGCCAGTTTTCCACTGACAAGCGCGGTTGCCAGCTGCTGGGCTTTGTGGACGTCATCGATGGTCGAAAACACAATTCTAATCATTGCAATCTCCCTGTGAATCTAAGTCGAAAAGCACGTCGTGAACTTCTCCTCATCCTCTTCTTCGTTTGCCTTTTCTCATATGCCTACCTGCTCACCTATGGCTCGGGCGGTTTTATAGAACTAGACCGAGCCCGCAGTGTGCTGAAGCAACTGGAACTTAAAAACCAGCAGTTGCACGAAATCAACCGGCGCAAGGCTCAGCAACTCGAGAGAATCAAGAATGACCCGGAGGAACTGGAGCGCATCCTGCGTGAGAAGCTCGACTATGCCCGGCCCGGAGACGTGATCATTACGCTTCCTGACAATGAACCCTGAACCTGAACACCCTAGTGCAGCCCGCCACAAGTTCTGAGCCACGTTCAGGCGCCCCTCCTCGCCGCTGGCGTTGTTGCGCTCGCTTGCCATATCGCATGACATGACTCGCTCCCGACGCCTAGCCAGCGACGACGATTGACGCGCTGACCCTGGCTCAGAACTTATGGCGAGATGCACTAGTCCTCAAATACCCTCTAGCCCGCGGGCGTCCTCTCTACCCTTACTTTCATCCACGAGCATCAAGAAGCATGCCCCTGCCAGGAAGAGGAGAGCAAGGGCCACGATTGAGACTCGAGGGTTGTTCGTCCACAGGGCGACCCAACCCATCAGAATCGGCCCCAACACCGCGGCGAATTTTCCCAGCATGTTATAGAAGCCGAAAAACTCGCCCGATTTGTCCTCTGGAATCAGACGGGCATAGTAGGAGCGGCTCAGTGCCTGGACTCCTCCTTGAACCAGACCGATCACAATCGCCAGCACGAAGAAGTCTCGGCCGCTGGAGATAAAGGCGGCCCCGATAGTGGCGGTGATGTAAACGGCGATGCAGATGAGGATGGCCGGACGTGGGCCGATCGACTGCCCGATCTTCCCGAAAAGAAGAGCCGCGGGAAAGCCCACAAACTGGGTCAGCAACAGAGCCAGTACAATGTCCTGCTGATCGAGCCCGATCGAGATGCCCCAGATGCCCGCCATTCGCACGATGGTGTCCACGCCATCGATGTAAAGCCAGTACCCGACCAGGAACAGGAACACAGTCCTCAGCCTTCGCACCTCTCGAAACGTCGACTTCAGCTGAAGCAATCCAAGACGGGTGGCCTGCAGCCCGGAGACGGCCTTCCTGCCGTAGTCCGGCTCCTTGACCCAGAGCATGAGGGGAACTGAGAAGAGTATCCACCACAGGCCAACGGTAACAAAAGAAAGGCGGGTTGCCTGCTCGGCGCTGTGCAGTCCAAAGAACCCGGGGAACCTCACCATTGCAACGTTCAAGGCAAACAGAAGCCCGCCTCCCAGATAGCCCAGGCCAAAACCCAGTGCCGAGACCCAGTCCCTCTCCCGAGGAGGAGAGACACCGACAAGCAGGGCGTCGTAGAAAGTGTTCGCTCCCGAGAACCCGATGGCCCCCAGAACGTAGAGAAGGGCGGCCACTTGCCACTCACCACGGGCGACCACAGTCAGGCTGATGGTTGAGAGAGCCCCCATGTAGGCAAAGAAGACCAGGAACTTCTTGCGGCGGCTCCCCTGATCAGCAATGGCCCCGAGTACGGGAGCCAGAAAGACGACAATCAGACTGGATATGGAATTGATTGCACCCACCTTGAAAGTGTTCTCTGCAGCGGAATTCTGAGCGCTCCAGTAACTCGAGAAAAACACCGGAAAGAAGCCGGCCATGACGGTGGTTGCAAAGGCGGAATTGGCCCAGTCATAGAGAGCCCAGGAGAGGACCTGCCTCCTCGAATCTGAGTGCGACACCATGGTTCTAATGCACCTTCTTTCCCCATTTCGCTACCACTTTGATCATGGACCCGACCGTGTCCAGATCCTGTGGACTGACGCGCCCGGAAGGGATACTGAGACCGCTGAGACTCTCGAGAATCTCCAGCATCTCCACCAGCCCAAAGGAATCGATCAAGCCGGAGGACAGCAGAGGAGTGCCGACATCGATCGAGAAATCGGGGAGAAGCAGTCCTCTCTCCTTGAGAGCCCGAATGATGTTGCTGCTCAGCTGTTCCACGGATCGGGTGTCCATTTATATTCCCTCAGCAGATCGGCGTTTTGCTCGAGGAACCTGGTTCGAGCTGCCCGCCGGGCCGGCTTGCCGGCGGTACTCTTGACCATCCAGCCCGGTTTCACCACTCGTACTGTTCGAGGGGCAAACCCCAGATGAGCCACAATCTGTTCTCGCAGATCGGCTTCAATCAAATGGGCCCCGGGCAGCTCTCGATCTGTATTCACTTCGGCAACCACGACCAGGTCCTGCGTGCCACTTTCGAGGCTTCGGATACCAAAGGCAACCGCCCTTCCAGCGTGAATCGCCGGATGCTGAGAAACCAGTTCCTCGACATCGCTGGGATGAATGTTCCTGCCCCCAATGATGATGTCGTCGTCGAGGCGACCCAGGACATACAGCTCACTACGGTGGAGAAATCCAATGTCGCCGGTTTTGAACCAGCCTTCTTCAATGTTGCCCCGGTCGGAGCTCTCGAAATACCCGCCAAAGAGACAATCACTTTGGATCCAGAGCTCACCGATCTCCCGTTCCCCGAGTCGACTACCGGTCCGGCCGCAGATCTTCACCTCGGTATGCTCCAGACAGGTGCCGGATGACACCAGTGTCAAAGCACGACCCCCCTAACTCCCCGAACCCTGTCCTCCAGGGCCAGATAGTTGGCATCGACCTCCAGTCTGGTGGAAGGATGGCCGCGAGTAGAGTGGGTCACGGCAAACACATTCTCCGCCAGCGCATAACTTGTCTCCAGGGCTGAGGCTGCCAGACCATAGGCTTTGAAAGCATCATAAAACGATTCCATGGCGCCGTCCGTGACCGGCTCGGAACAATTGACCAGGGAGCGTAGAGAGGAGAGGTCGAGCCCGATTCGATGAGTCGGTGGGATTCCCCTGCTCAGGAAGGAAAAGGCAAAGTTGGGCAGCCAGGATCTGGTAGCCCGGAATCTGGTCACGATTTGCAGGAAAGAAACGGGCCGCAGCACCCAGTCGTCAGGAGCTTGAACGACCATTGGAAGACCCGCAACCAGAGGGAGCAGAAAGCAGGCAATCAATCCCATGTCGTGATAGAGAGGAAGCCAGCTCACAAAACAGTCGGTCGGGTCCAGTTCCAGATACCGGGCCAGTTTTCGAAGCTGGCGAAGCACCTGTCGATGATTCAGAACAACCCCCTTTTGGAGACCGGTGGTTCCCGCCGAATGCTGCAACAGGACGGGGCTGTCTGGAGTGATCTCCGGGCGGATTTCGAACGGATTCGCTGCGTCGATTGAGGCCCGACTGATCTCCCGAAGCGCGGAGGCAGCGGGCAGGTGAATCATCTCCTGAAGATCCGGAGGAAACCCCGAGTCGATGACGACCAGGCGCGCCCCGGTTCTGCTCGTGACCCCCTGCAGTCCGAAGGCATACTTCTCCCGGTTCATCTTGAAATTCGGGTAGGCCAGAATCGCTGGTACAGCGCCCCTCAGCACGGCACCCCAGAAAGCGACCATGAGAAGAGCCGGATCCTTGACCAGAAGGATGACCACCTCCTTCTCACTGAGCCCGGCTTCTTGCAACCAACCTGCGGCCCGCTCGGACAACTCCTGAAAAGCCTCAAAGCTGAAGGACTCAAACTCGGTATCGGCCGCGGGAGTCCAGGTGGTTAGACATGTCTCACTCCTGCGCCAGTTGCCCATGCAGTCGTGCAGAAGATTCCCTTCCACGGGTAAGCTGATCAGGCTACTGGAATCAGAGTCCATCGTCGTCCTCTGTACTCAGAATTGCACATACACGAATGGAGACTCGCCCTCTCCCCAGGCGAGCGTCAGTAGGAAAATAGCTGTGAAAAACGCGGGCGACGCCAGGCGACGAAACTGTCGCACTCGTTCACTATCGATCCAGTGGATGACAGGGAACCTCAAAAACAGCAGCAGGAGATGTCCGCCAAAAAGCACGATGACCAGGAGGTGAAAAGTGGCAGCCAGACTCGCGGGCTGCCCGCTTGAAAACAGACTGGCATACATTCTCCCTGCCTGTTCCAGGCTCCCTGATCGGAAGAGAATCCATCCCAAGTTGATGAGGATGAAAGTCAGGGCCCATCCCAGAGCAGGAACTGGCCGGATCGAGTTCGGAGAGTTCTTGCTGAGCATCCTCTGACCGGCCAGAACCAGTCCGTGATAGAGACCCCAGAGCAGAAAAGTGGCTGCCAGACCGTGCCAGGCTCCAAAGACCACCATGGCGACAATGACGGCAAGAAGACGCCATCCAAAGTTCCTTCGTCGGGTCGCCAGGGGAAAGAAGACGTAGTCTCGGATCCAGGACGAGAGAGACATGTGCCAGCGGCCCCAGAAGTCGCTTGGAGAGGTCGCCCCAAAGGGAGACCTGAAGTTCTCCCTGAGGCGGATTCCAACCAGCAGGGCGGACCCGATCGCAATGTGGCTGTAGCCGGCGAAATCGAAGAACAGCTGTAAGCCGTATCCCAGGCTTAGAGAGACGATGTCCATGGGATTCCAGGTCTGGACCTGATCGAAGCCCCAGTTCACACCGCCCTGGTTGTCAATACCTTGAGCCAGGGAGTCTGCCAGAACGACCTTCATGAACAGTCCCAGGACGATTCGCTGAATCCCTTCGGACCCATGATTCCAGGGTGAAGTCGGTTTTCTGAACTGGGGAAGCATTTCGGGCAGCCGGCAGATCGGGCCGGACAGAACAACCGGCCAGAAAGCCATGAAGACGAGGAACTCCAGAAGCGTCGCTTTCTTGTCGAACCCGCGATAAATATCAATCAGGCAGCCCAGGGCCTGAAAGGTGTAAAAGGAGACTCCGACTGGCAGCAACACTCCGGGAATCGAGGCCAGCCCAAACCGACTGGTGAGAAGAGCTCCGGCATTTCGGGCCAGGAGCAGAATCAGGATGTTGACCACGATCCCGAAGCAGAGCACCCGGAAACGCCGGTTTCGATAAAGAATTCGCCCCATCAGGAAGTTGACCAGCGACGACCCCACGAGCAGAAGAATGAAGACGGGGCTCCAGCTCAGATAGAAACAGTAACTCAGGGCCAGGAACAGAAGCAGTCGGCCAGTGGGACGCCGTGTAAAGGCGGTCACGAAAACAGCCGGAAGCAGGAACAGAAGATAGATTGGCGAGTGCAGTTCCATTCTGTAGGCTCGAGCGGATATCTTATATCACTAGTCCAGGGCGTCATAAGTTCTGACCCAGGGGTCAAGATTTGTGGCGCGCTGCACTCGACATCCACTGCGATTTCAGGACTCAGGAGCAATCTTGGCAACGCCCACTCGCCGCAGGACCGCAAGACCCAAGACCAGGCAAGAGCTTGCGGAATCCTACCCCCTCAGTGTGGTTATCCCTGTCAGGAACTCCCGTGACACGCTTCGGCGCTGCCTGGATGCCCTGGCTCAAAACGACTTGACCCGGGTGGAGGTGCTGATTGTCGACGACGCCTCCTCGGACGGAACTGGATCTGTGGTTCAGGAGTGGACTGGAGCCTCGGGGGTGGGATTGATCTCGCTGGAGGTTCGAGCCGGTCCGGCCGAGGCACGGAACAAAGGGCTGGAGCGGGCTGCTCACCCCCATGTCCTTTTCCTTGATTGTGACATTCTCCTTCCTGCCAGGAGTATCGAATGGATCCGCGAATCCCTCGACCTCTACTCCCACCGCCCTGAGGTTGCCGGCGTTCTCGGCATGTATGCGGAAGAGATCCCCCACCCGGATTTCCTCTCCAACTACAAGAACCTCTACACCCGCCATTTGTACCTGGCCACGGACCCCCTAAGCCCCTACATTCACACGCCTGTTTTCTGTGTCCGGAGGGAACTTTTGCGAAGCCACGGGGGGTTCAATCCGAGTCGCCGAACAGGCGAGGATTTCCAGCTTGGGGTCACCCTGGGAAGTCGTGGCTACCGATTCGCGATCGACCGTCGAATCAACGCAGTTCACCTGAAGGAATACACTTTCTCCGGGGCCATGCGCGAGAATGCCCGTCGTATCCAGGACCTGACCGGGCTGGATCTGAGTCGCAAAGAACGAGCCTTCTCGCTGCGGGCTCACCGCTGGACAAGGATCCTCTCGCTGGCGATCCCCGGCCCCTCCCTGGCGATCGGCCTGCTGGCGCTGATGGAACCGGTTCTGCTGGTCGGTTTTCTGGCCCTTCTCACCCTTTTCGGGCTCGCCAATCTACGCTTCCTGAAGCTCTGCCGGAGATCCAGAGGTCCAGTCTTTGCCCTCCAGGCGGGGGCTTTTCTGTTTTTTGAAATGCTGGCTGCCGAGTACTTTACGCTGCGGGCGTATCTAAAGAACTGGCGCACAGCAGGGGACGACTCTCCCACATAAGGATTCCCTCCGAAGCTTGCATCTAGGAGGCGCCTTGGGGCGGCGACCCTGAGGTCCAAGAAACGTCAAGAGAGTGGGAGGGGGCTTAGTGAAGCGGACGTTTAAAATTCCCGGACGCAGCACTGAGTCCCCTGCCACTCTCGGTATCCACCACCAGACTTCCTCCAAATTAAAAGCTGGCAGACGACCATGTTAATCCTCCCGGTTGCGGCCCGAGGCCCCTCAGAGCGGGAGAGGGCTCAGGGCTCCGGCCAGGAATTTAAACGTTCTCCGCCCTGAGCCCTCCCCCGCTCTCCCACTTTTCATACTTGCACTCGGAACCCGGAACCCGAATGCGGAACTCAAAAAGAGTTCCAGAGAATACGCGCTGCCCGGCGGGGGTTGAACAGGGTGTTGACGCTCATGGCGCACTCATACGTGCACTGGCAGCCCAACTCCTGCTGGTAGCTGCGGGCTTCCTCTGCCTGGCGGGCCGACCACAACCGGGCAAAATCGCAGTTGAAGTCGCGCACATTGCCCATGCTCTTGTCCAGGGTCTCACAGACATAGACCTCGCCGGTTTCACTCAGTATCCCGATCAGCTGACCTGCGTAGCAGGGTGAGATTCGGGAAGTGGCACCGGCAGCCTCTTCAATTAAACGGTAGGTTTCCTGCTCCTTGGCAATCACCAGGCGATCCGCCCAGCTGTTGGTGAGACGATGGGCCTTTCGGAAGTGGATCACCTGGTCGGCGAACTCCTGGTACTGGCGCAGGTCCACTTCTTTCAGGGAAGGATCTATTGGGTCACCTCTCGTCAATGTAATGGTGATGGCGTCCGGCTGGAGATCCTCCACTACATAACGATAGAACTCGTGCAGGTGGTCCTGATTGGCTGAGGTGACTGTAAGCGCGACGCCAACAGAAAGATTGGGATGCTGGCTCTTCAGCTTCTTGAACTCCGCGAGGCAACGAATCGCCTGGTTAAAGCTGCGCTGGTTCTGGCGGATCTCATTGTGTATATCCTTGGGTCCGTCCAGTGAGACTCCTGTGCAGACGCGTGCATTCCTGACTCTCTCCAGCAGCGCAGCGGCTCTCTCGATCGTCCTCTCCACCATGAGACCGTTGGAGGGGATCTGAATGTTCCTGACCCGGGAATAGGTCTCGAAGGCGGCAGCGATTTCAGGCAAGTCGGGCCGCAGATAAGGCTCGCCGCCTGTCAGCGACAGTGAGAGCAGGTTGGGCAGGCTGCGCGCAATTCGTTCGATCTCATCCAGGGAGAGCTCGTTCTTGGGAAGGTTGAGTTCTTCCCAGTAAAAGCAGTGCCGGCACAAGAGGTTGCACTTGGAGGTGACGAAAAAGATGAGATTGACGGGCAGACCCCGCTTGATGAAAAGCCGACTCGCAATTCCCAGGTTTCGAGTCACCCGCCGCATCGAGTCATGGTAGCACAATGGGTTCTGGGTTCTGGGTTCTGGGTTGTGAACATTTCAGCTCTTCGTTCCGTTCTATCTATGAATGACTGGAGGATTTACGATGCATTTGACAAGAAAACTTTCAATCGTTTTGCTGATTCTCTTCCTGGGAAGCTCGCTCACCTGGGCCCAGAGCACGACCTTACACATCAGGGTTCAAGAGGGCCAACTCGAGAAAGTGAGCCTCAATCTACCGGTTTCGGTGATCTCAGCCGTACTGCCGCTCTTCGAAGATAAGCTTGGGCATCTGAGGGGGGAGCACATTGAGATGGGAGGACAGGAGTTCGGGATCGCGGACCTGCGCGAGATCTGGACGGCTCTCAAGGACGACGGCTCCTATGAGCTCGCCAACATCCAGACCGGCGAAGAAAATATTCGCATTCTGTTGGATGAGAACAGCCTTCTCATCGACACGGATGAGGCGTCCAAAGAGCAGGTCCATGTCCGAATCCCGGTCCCGGTTGTGGATGCGCTGCTCTCCGGCACGGGCGACGAGCTCAATCTGGCGGAAGCGCTGGAAACGCTGGCCTCAATCGGCGAATCAGATCTGGTCGAAGTCCAGGCCAGTGATGCGCATGTCCGAGTTTGGATTGACTGAGGAAATTCCACGTTTCACGTTTCACGTTCCACGCCGTGTGTCTCTACTACCAAGTACCAAGTCTCAGGTCCCAACGTGAAACGTGGAACGTGAAACGTGGAATTCCTCAGGTTCGGGCGCTGAGGAGGAGCACGAGACTGCTCGATCCGAAGACCAGGTTGGGTCCCCAGGCCGCCAGCAGCGGCGCCAGCAGACCGTTGGTTCCCAACACTCCGAAAACACCGAAGGCTCCCCAGTAGAAGATCCCCAGAAAAACTCCCACAGCGATGCCATGGAGCGCACCCTTCCGACCTATGGACAAGGCGAATGGAACGCCCAGGATCGTCATGATGAGGCTGACAAACGGGAAAGCGATCTTGGTATGGAGATCGGTCCACAGGTGGTCTACCTCGAGGCCGGCTTCCTGTAGGTCGTTCAGGTATTGGCTCAACTCCATATAAGTCATTTTGCTCGACTCTTTCACTTCGCGGACGAAATAGTCGGGCTTCTCGGGCAGGTCGAGCAACGTCTCCTCAAAAGGTGTAAAGCCCCCCTGCTCGTCTGTCAGGTCGCGAATCCAGCCCTGTCGAAGGCTCCAGGCCTGGCGTTCTCGATCCCAAGAAGACCGATAGGCATAAATGTGGCGATTGAGCTTGCTCCCTGAAATATCGATCTCGTAAATGGAAATCTCGGCGAACAGGTTTCGATCGGGATCGAAGTAATTGTAGTTATAGAGCCGGTTGTCTTCTCCAAAAATCCAGTTCCGGCCAGGCTGGTAAAAGGTCTGAATCGGATGGCCCTGGATCAAGTTGCGGAGATTATCCTGGCGCTGATTGGCATAGGGCAGCACGTATTCCTGAAGCAGAAAGGTGGCAGTGCTGACCAGCAGAGCCACCATGACGACGGGCACAACCAGCCGGTACAGGCTGATCCCACTGGCTTTGAATGCAATCAACTGAGCCGTCTTCTCGAGCAGACCGAAGGTGGTCAGAGTTGCGATCAGCATGGAAATCGGAATCAGCAACATCAGGGCATGGGGTAGAAGGTAAAGGAAGTACTCGGCGAGAAGCGAGTAGGATTGGTCGTTGGCGACAAGATCATCAATGAGCTCAAAGAAAGTAAAGAGATAGAACAGGCCCAGGCAGACGAGAAGCGTCGGGAAGACGTAGATCAGAAAGGTTCTCATCAGGTAGAAATCCGCGACCCGAGTCAGACCGATCCGGACCCGCGGCCGCCGGCGGCGTTCCAGCTTCCGATGGGCGAGGTGTAGTTTTTTTCCAACCTGGCCGACGTAACGGCCCAGGCTGGACAGCCTTCTGCCCACCCGGCTTCGTCTCCAGAAGAACGAGCCATCACCCGATGCCAGGGAGGCAAAACGAAGGCTGCCTACAGCAGCCAGACCGAGCAGGAGATTGGCCCCCCAGACACCGACCATCCAGTGAATCGCTCCCTGACTGGCCATCCGGGAACCGGTCGCGAACAACATGTAGAAGATGAAAGCGACAACCAGGCTGACAATAGACCCGTAGCCGCGCCCTCCTCGATGAGCTCGAATCCCCAGGGTGACACCGAGAACGGCAAAGACCAGTGGGGCAAAGGCAAGGGCAATTCGCCTGTGGATCTCGACACAGCTCTGAAACTCTACTTCTCCGGGAGCCTGGCTGGAGTCCCGGAGCAGCTCCTGCAGAGACTTCTCGGCCGGCTTCCTGGGGCGGCGAGCCACCGGTTCCGCCTGGGGCAAATCGACCGCGACCCCCAGCGACCCGAAGCTGCTGACACTGTACTTGCCGGGGTCGTTTTCATTGAAGTCGTAGCTGGCCCCATCTTCCAGAAAAACCTGGATCTGCCTGCCCTCGGGATCGACCGCGATCTGGCCCGTCCTGCTCAAGATGAGCTGGCGCCTTCCCTCTTCTTTGGCATGGGCCAGCATGACTCCACTCCAGACGTCACTGCCCACCTCCACGTCGTGAACGTAAAGAAGAGTGCCGGGGAAGTCCTCATTGAAAACTCTCGGCTTGATCTGAGAACGCACGGGACGAACGCCGATCTCCTCACGCAGGAGCTTCAGACTCCAATTGCCCTGAGGAAGAAGAAACAGCGTCATGACCAAAGTGAGCAGAGAGACTCCCCCGCCCAGCTTCACTACCGGGCTCAGGATCTGCAGTAAACTCACGCCCCCTGCGTGCATGGCTACAATCTCGCTCTCGGACGATAGACGACTGAAGCCGATCAGAGCTCCCACCAGAAAGGCGATTGGAACCGTAAAAACCAGGATGCTGGGCAGCAGATAGGCAACCACCTGCAGAATCGTAAGGCCATCCGCATTCTTCTTGATCAGCAACTCGGTAAAACGTCCGAATTCCCGGCTGAAGACCACAAAGGTCAGGACCACGAAGGCCAGGATGCTGGGCGGAATCACTTCCTGGTAGATGACCCGGTTGATTCTTTTCAGTGGCAAGACGTTCAGATTCTAGCAGCTTCCCGCTCCACCGTTCTGTCGTTGTCATCGTGGAACGTGGAACGTGGAACGTGAAACGTGGAACGTGAAACGTGGAACGTGAAACGTGGAACGTGAAACGCGGGGGGTTAGAATGGGGGAGTGAAAATCGAGATACTGGGCCTTGTCGACTACGAGACGTCCCAGGACCTGCAGACGCAGACCCTGGAGTCACTGAGCCGTGGGCTGGGTCCTGAAAGAATCTTTCTGCTCGAGCACCCGCACGTGTTCACGGTCGGAAGACGGGGACACAGATCGAAGTTCAAAGTTCGAAGTTCGAAGTTCGAACTTCCCAGAGTAGAAATCGAAGGTGAGAAAACGATTCCCACCGTCCACGTTGCTCGCGGAGGACACATTACTTACCATGGTCCCGGTCAGCTGGTTGGGTACCCGATTCTGGATTTGCGCCAGCGGGCACGTGACCTTCATCTGTACTTGCGAAACCTGGAGGAATGCCTCATCCGGACCGTCCGCGACTTTGGCCTGAGCGCCTTTAGACGGGAGGGCCTGACCGGGATCTGGACGGACGCGGGAAAACTGGCTTCGATCGGAATCGGTGTCAGAAAATGGATCACGATGCACGGTTTTGCTCTGAACGTGGCCACCGATCTGAGCTACTTTGAAGATATAGATCCCTGCGGGATTCCGGGCTGTTCGGTCACTTCCATGGCGCAGCTTCTGAATCGCAAGGTCCGAATCGAAGAGGTCGCGCCGGTTCTTTGCAGCCACCTAAGGCAGGTTCTGAGGCCTGAGGCAAGGCGAAGGTTGAAAGTTGAAAGTTGAAAGTTGCAAGCAGCCTTACGTGCCGTTAGCACGATCCCGAGGAAGAGAAACAGGAGGTTTGTCAGTCTCTCAGCTTGTCAGTCTGTCAGTTGTTTCTTAGGAGAGTGCAATGTCCTTTCGTGTAGGAAACGTCTCCGTCGACGGTGACCTCATACTCTCGCCGATGGCTGGCTTTAGCGATCTTCCTTATCGCTCACTGTGTCGCCGGATGGGATCGTCGATGAGCTATACCGAGTTCGTTTCAGCCCTGGCCATCCTGCACGGCAAGAGTGAACGTACACGTCGAATGCTCCGCTATCGCGAAGAGGAGCGTCCCGTTGTCTTTCAGATATTCGACAGCGACGAGCAGCGGGTCGTCGAGGCAGCCAGACGTATTGAGCAGTTTGGCCCGGACGTGATCGACCTCAACATGGGATGCTCGGTGCGCCAGATCAGCGGTCGGGGAGCCGGCGCGGCTCTCCTCAAGAACCCCCGCAAGATCAGCCGTATTTTCGAGAACCTGACCAGATTCCTCAGCGTTCCAGTCACTGCCAAGATCAGACTCGGCTGGACCGAGGACTCGCTGAACTATCTGGAGGTGGCCCGGGTACTCGAGGAGTCGGGCGCTTCGCTTGTCGCAGTCCACGGCCGAACCAGGAATCAGGCCTATCGTGGAAAGGCCGACTGGGATGCGATCGCAGAGATTGTGGATTCGGTGCGCATCCCCGTGATCGGGAACGGGGACGTAAAGAGCAGAGCTGACATTGAACGGATGAAAGCTCGCACAGGATGCGCCGGTATCATGATAGGTCGGGGTGCCATCGGCCATCCCTGGATCTTCCAACGCAGGGATCGGAATGAGGTCGGATTCGAGGAGAAGGCCGACTTCCTGGGCCTGCATTTTCGCGCGATGATTGACTTTTATGGAGAGCGGCTGGCCCTCCTGCTGATCAGGAAACATGTGGCGCGCTACCTGAAGGGAGCAGGCGGGATCCGGGACATCCGGCAGCAACTGGTCAGGATCGAATCGGTCCCCCGTTTTTACGAGTTGCTGGAGCTGGCAAAGTCTGGCAGTCATGAAAAGTCCAGGTTCTCAACCCGGAATTCCTTCCCGTCATCCAGCCTGAGGGCCGTCAACTCTCCTCCCCAGCCGCACCCGGAATCCAGTGCGTAGGAATTGGAAAGGCGACGATAGCCGAGTGCCGCCCAGTGCCCAAAGACGATCCTCGTTTCATCTGCCTGACGAAGCTCGTACCAGGGCCGGCAGGGACGGGGTGCAGCCTCGGGAGGGCCCGTGAAATCGAAGCATGGAGCGCCGTCCGGACGGCAGGTTCTGAGTCGGGTAAAGGCCTGAGCCGCGGCCACCGCCTGATCTCGGGAATTGAGGATCGGACCCCACGCTCCAGCCCGGTTCCCGAACACTTCTTTCAAAAAATCGGCAGGCCGGGGCCCACGAAGTTGACTTTCGACGTCGCCCGCCAGTCTCTTCGCCGTCTCGATCGTCCACTGTGGGAGCAAACCGGCATGGACGATCAGATGGTTTTCGCACTCGGCGATCAGGGGGCGATCCAGAAGCCAGTCGACGAGTAGAGGACAGTCGGCGGCATCGAGAAAGTCACCCAGAGTATCTCGGTTCCGAGACTTCACCACGCCGTGGGCGCAAGCCAGAAGGTACAGGTCATGATTCCCCAGGATGGAATCGACATGGGAGCTTTCCGCGGCCCAGCGGGTCACCGCCAGGGAATCCGGGCCACGATTGACGAGGTCGCCCACGAACCAGACGGTATCGGCACCGGGCCGGTAGTCGATCACCTCGAGCAGGCGACGCAGCGTTTTGTAACAGCCGTGCACATCCCCTATGGCAAAGCTGGCCATGGACTAGAACCACACGGAAGCTGCATTGGATTCTTCACTCTTGCCGTGCTCATTGAAGGCCCGGACTTTGTAGACGAACGCCCCGTTTACGTATTTGCCAACTTTGTCTTCGTGGCGCTCCGTGTTGGAACCCACAAAACCCACTACAGAGTAGTCTTCAGCGTTATCGGAGCGAAGAATCTCGAAGCCGAGTTCGTTGTCCGATTCATCCTGCCACTTCAGCCGGGCTACAGCTACTGCACCCTGGAACTCGCTCTTGGCGGAGAGATTGATGGGTCTTTCCGGGACCGAGTCCTCATCCTGGACACCCGGGCCGAAGGACAGACCGATCATCACGAGAAAAGCTGCCAGAGCTACCGATTTCATGAGGTCCCTTCCAGGTATTCAGGATACTTGATTAGTCAAGCCAAGGTCTCAGGTCGAACGTGGAAAGAAGGCGCAACGTGAAACTTGGAACTTGGAACTTGGAACGTCTTTAGTTAGTGCTTGAACTCAGCGATGAGCTCCTGAAGGCTGGCTTTGGCGTCGCCAAAGAGCATGCACGTGTTGTCTTTGAAGAAGAGGGGATTCTGAATACCTGCAAAGCCCGCTGCCATGGATCGTTTGCTGACAATGACGGTTGTGGCACGGTCTACCTCAATAACAGGCATCCCGTAGATTGAACACGTCTCATCATCCCGAGCCGCCGGGTTGACGACATCATTTGCCCCGATCACCATCGCCACGTCCACGGTCTCCATGACGGGATTGATGTCATCCATCTCGGTGAGTTGATCGTAAGGGACATCTGCCTCGGCCAGCAGGACATTCATGTGCCCGGGCATCCGACCGGCCACCGGATGGATGGCGTACCGGACTTCGCTGCCGTTGGCCTCCAGCAGCTCGCCCAGTTCCTTGACCGCGTGTTGAGCCTGCGCCACTGCCAGACCATAGCCCGGCACGAACACGACCGAGCTGGCTGCCTCGAGAATGTAATAGACATCTGCAGCCGTGATCGGCTTGGCCTCTCCCTGGGCACTGGCGTCACCTCCAGTTGCAACGGCCCCGAATCCGCTAAAGAGGACATTCGAGAGAGACCTGTTCATGGCCTTACACATGGCCTTGGTCAAGATAATCCCGCTGGCTCCGACCAGTGAGCCGGCGACGATGAGAATGTTGTTCTGAACGGCGAAGCCGGCCGCGCAGGCAGCCAGGCCGGAATAGCTGTTGAGCAGAGAGATGACAACCGGCATGTCCGCCCCGCCAATCGGAATCACAGCCAGAATGCCGAGCAGGAAGGACACCCCGACTATGATCAAATACAAATGTGACTGGTTTTCCGGATAAAGAATCAGCCCGACGCCTGCCCCGGCGGCTGCTGCAAACATCAGCCCGTTAAGAACCTGCTGGCCCGGAAAAAGAAGAGCTTTGCCAAGCCTCAAACTACCCACCGAGAAATCGCGGAGCTTGAGGAAGGCCACCAGGCTCCCGGTAAAGGTGATACCACCTATCAGCGTGGCCAGCAGGATGGGTACTGCCGGGGAGTCCGCCATGCCGGCCCGGACCCGGAACTCCGACCAGGCCACCAGCAGGCTGGCGACTCCTCCGAAACCGTTGAACAGAGCAACCATCTCGGGCATCGCGGTCATGGTCACGAACCGAGCCGCGATCACGCCGACTAAGGCTCCCGCGGCCACACCTCCAGCGATCCACCGCAAGTCGATGATCTGATGATGGAACAGAGTGGAAGCGACGGCCAGGAACATGGCTACGGCGGAGAGAAGATTTCCTCGCCTCGCGGTATCGGGAGAGCTGAGCATCTTCAGGCCCACGCCGAAGAGAAGAGCGGACAGAATGTAAACCCAGTTGATCCAGATGGTCATTCTTTTGAGGCCTGATCTTTTTTCCGGAACATGGCCAGCATACGATTCGTCACGAGGTATCCACCCACGACGTTGATGGTGGCAAAAAAGACAGCCGCAGTGCCGAGAATGATGCCCATCTCCGTTTGGCTCGAACCGGCCGCCAGAAGTGCCCCCACCAGAGTGATTCCGGAGATGGCGTTGGCCCCGGACATGAGCGGTGTATGCAGGGCAGAGGGAACTTTCGAAATGAGTTCAAGCCCCAGCAGAATGGACAGTGTCAGAATGAAAGCAAGAAAAACGTTTTCCATGATCTTTGATCACGAATCCTTGAAACGATCGTGGCAAATGCTGCCCTCGTGAGTGATCAAGCTGCCCTGGATGATCTCGTCTTCAAGATCGATTACGAAGCTCTTCTTCTCTTCGGACCAGAACTCGGAAACGAGGTTGACCAGATTGGAGGAGTACACCAGGCTGGAGTGAGCCGGAACCAGGCCAGGAAGATTTTTCAGGCCGACAATTTTGACTCCGCCCTGGTCGACCACTTCCCCCACTTCTGAAGCTTCCACGTTGCCGCCGCTTTCCACTGCCAGATCCACGATTATGCTCCCCGCTTTCATTCCCGCGAGAACGTGGTTTCGAATAATCAGGGGAGCTTGCCGCCCGAAAATCTGAGCGGTGGTGATCACCACGTCCGCCTGGTGACACACCTTCTCCATCGCCTTCTGCTGGATTTCCATCTGCTCCCGGGTAAGTGCCCGAGCGTAGCCTTGTTCCGTGGATCCGGTCTCTCCCAGGTCGACTTTCAGGAATCGGGCTCCCACCGAACGGACCTGTTCTTCCACCTCGGGTCGCGTGTCGAAAGCCTGAACCCGGGCTCCCAGCCGCCTGGCTGTAGCAATCGCCTGCAAACCGGCTACGCCGGCACCGATCACAAAGACCCGAGCCGGAGGAATCGTGCCTGCCGGGGTTGTCATCATGGGAAATATCCGGTTGAGATGGTTGGCTGCGAGCACCACCGCAACATAACCCGCCAGGTTGGCCTGCGAACTCAGAGCGTCCATTTTCTGAGCCTTGGTGGTTCTCGGAATCATTTCCATGCTTAGCGCCGACACTCCCTGCCGGGCCAGCGCCTGCAGCGATTCGCGCTTGCCAAACGGATCCAGGAACCCGATGTAGACGGCGCCCGGCTTGAGCAGCGAGACCTCGAGAACCCTGGGAGGGGCAAGACCTAATATCAGGTCTGAGCCGGACAGAGTTTCCTCCCGTGCAGCCTCCCGCCCTCCTGCATCCAGGTAGGCCTGGTCTGGAAAACCAGCGGCAACTCCGAGTCCGCCTTCGAAGACTACTTCAGCTCCCAGATCAACGAGGCTCTTCAGTCCCTGCGGAATAATGGGTGTACGGGTCTCCTGAGAATCCGTCTCTCTCGGTATCCCAATTCTCATTTGGTTCTTGATTTCAGAGGCGGCTTCTCAGGGCTGAACAACTCACGTTTTGTTTCGGTAGGCCTCGGCGAAAATCCGGCGCAGAGGTGAAAGACAATAGTTTTCCACAAGATCTCTAAGGATCTCAGGCTCAGCCAGCAACTGATCTTCATGGTCAGGATTCAACAAGAAATGCAGGCGAACGATGTCTGCCTTGCTCTTCCGTGCGTCGAGGAAGACTGTCCCCCCCAGGTGCGGCTCAAAGGGAATCACATCCTCATAGGTGTAGCGATCGAAGGCCGGTCGCGTCCAGGGCTTCTCATTGCGGGCTCGCCAGTAGTAGGTCTTGAGCCGGTCGATGAACGCATCCAGATCAAAACCGGCCGTTTTGTTGTTTACGCTGGAGACAATGAAGAGTTGTCCCTGCTCTTCGAGAAGATTGAGGCCGTAGGTCACATCCAGGTCATCAGCTCGGCCAAACTTGATTCTGTAATTCGACACATCGTTGAAATACTTGAGCTCCGGCTCCACTCCGAGCTGACGGCTTTCTTCGACGGTTACATAATGAGGCTTACAGCGCTCGTACCAATTCTCCATGATGGTACGGATGGTATCGTCCAGGAGCCTCTTCTTTTCTTCCGGGGGAGCCATAGTAAAGCGCTTATTCTGAGGTTTTTCGGTCCAAAAGTAAACACTTCGAGGGTCTGCCTCAGAACTCGCCCCGAGGCGTGTCTCCGGGGTACCCTGAAACCAGTTTGATTCAGGTTTCTGCAAATTGCTACATTGATAAAGTACTCACTTCCATAAATACGATGATGTTTGTTGGGAGCGCGACGGAGACCAGATTGAGGCGAGACGACGAGTCGATGCGGGAGCATCGGCGAGGAGGAACAACAAAGAGATGGGCCCGTCCCGCCCCAACCCTGCGGGCGGATGGGGGTTGCGGGCGATCTCTTTGTCGTTCGTCGTCAACGATGCTATCGCATCGCCTCCTCCTCTCTTCGCAACCTCACCTCGCAAGCCCCATCCGCAAACATTATCGTATTTATGGAAGGGAGCACTAAAGGAAATGTTCAAGGATCAAGGAATATCCAGATGTTTTGCCCTGCTGGCCTCAACCTGCCTCCTGACAAGTCCATCCTTTGCCCTCCAACCACAACAACAGCCCGGCGACACGGAGATCCGCATCGAGGTCGACGCCGTCAATCTGCTCGTCTCCGTCACCAACAAGCGGGGCCGCTCAGTCACCGACTTGAAGCAGGAGAACTTTCGTGTCCTGGAGGATGGACAGGCCCAAACGATTACCAACTTCGGGATCGAGTCGGAACTGCCTCTGAGCATCGCACTCCTGATCGATACGAGCGCCAGCGTCAGGACCAAACTGGACTTTGAGAAGCAGGCGGCCACCAACTTCGTGTTTTCAATCATGCAACCCAAAGACCAGACGATGGTGGCCGAGTTCGACACCGGTGTCACGCTCGTCACCGACTTCACGAATCAGCCGACAGAGATCGCCCGGCAGCTGAAAGGCCTGCAGGCGGGTGGCGGAACTGCCCTCCTCGACGCGATTTATGCTGTGGCGCGCGACAAGCTGAACATCCCGCAGCGGCGCAACACGATCGTCGTCATTTCCGATGGAGCCGATCTGGACAGCACCCATTCCTCCAGGGAGGCGCTGGATCTGGTTCAGAAAAACAACATTACGGTTTATGCAATCGGAACCAATCGGATTGGGGCCAGCGGCGACCGGCGTGGAGAGAGCATTCTCGAGGAACTCGCGTTCAGGACCGGGGGACGAGCCTTTTTCCCCTACTCGGCTGAACAACTGCACCACGCCTTTGTCCTGATCGATGAGGAACTGAGAAGCCTTTACAGCCTGACCTACACACCGACCAGGAAGGAGCGAGACGGAAAGTACCGGAAAATCAAGGTCAAGCTGGTGAAAGCCAAGAATCTGGTGGTGAAGCACCGCAAAGGGTACTACGCTCCCTCCCAGACCTCCTGACCGAGCGCTCGCGGTGCTCGCGCCGTTACCGGTTACCGGTTACCAGTTACCAGTTACCGGTTCTTCGGGACCGCAGAGGTCCCCTGTTTGAATCACAACCTTTCCAAGAGGCTTCTCCCTCAGCAGTGAACTTTTTGCAGAGCCCCGTGCTCCATACGGCTAGGTTCTGGGTTCTAGGCAAGGCTTTGATTCAGATCTATGCGACTTATCAACTGCCTGTTGCTCGGTATACTCTCACCCCTGTCCCTTTACCCGGCCACCCTATCGGGCAATCGAGTCTACCCGGAGCACGAGTTACTCGAATATCTTTCTACCCACGATGTTCACTTCACCGATCTGAGCCGGGCAGACCTTGATCAGCTGAAGCGGTCGAGAGAGCTCCTCGAGTTCTTTTATCAGGATCGGGGCTATCTTCTGGCGGAAGTGAAAACCGCGGTTCCACCGCTGATCTTTCGTATCGTGGAGGGGCCGAAGGTTGCTTCGATCAGGGTGGAGCCCGAGGGAAACTGCGAGATCGGTGATAAGGAGCTCAGGCGATTCTTGGGAGATTCCACCAGAATCAACCGAATCGAAGAGGGAGTCCGGAAAATCCAAAAGGCCTACCGGGATCGGGGGTTTTTGAAGGCCACACTGAATGGACCCTTTATAGAGGTGGTTGAGAGCAGCAGTGCGGCGTGGCCGATCCCGATTCCCGGAAAGGTGGCCAGATATCGCGCCCGACTGAAACTCTCCATCTTTGAAGGACCCCGCTTCCGCTATGGCAGAGTGCAACTTCCTGCTCTCCACCAGGACCTGCCGCTCCAGTTCCCGGCACCGGGGTCCTACTACTCGGAAGCCAAACTCGTGGATTTTCGAAAGAGCCTGGAGAAACACTTCCGGATGAAAGGGAGTTTCCTGTCTGACCTTCAAATCCGACAGCAACTGAACCAGCTGACCCGGTCGGTGGATCTGACAGTGTCGTTTCGAGTCTTAGCGGCGCTGTCCGTTCGAACTATCGAGTTCACCGGTCACGAGGTATTCCCGGATGCCTTCTATCGTCGCGAGCTTCGCCTGCGTGAGACCGAACTGCTGGACCCGCAGGAGCTGGACCGGAGTCTGGATGCTCTCCGAGGCACGGGAGCTTTGACCTCACTCGACCGCGACGATGTGGAGATCGTCATTGATGAGCACACCCACGAAGCGGACCTGATCATTCATCTCCGGGAGAAGGATCGGCAGAGAGTTCAATTTTCGGCGGGACCCGACGGCCTCCACAACCTGGAATTGTCGCTGCTGTACACGATCTTCAATCTCATTGGGCTGGAAGAAAAGATGGGGCTCCAGCTTCAGATAGGGTCAAACATGTCTGAGCTGGCTCTCGGAACCGCCTTTCGCCATCTGGTCGGTTCCAGCCTTCCCCTCGATCTGGCTCTGGGTTTCTTTCGCCGCAATACGGGACTTCGACTGCCAGGCGTAGACGAGCAGGTGCGCCGGCTGTTTTTTCAGAAAAGTCACGGATTGAGCGGCTCCACTCGCTTCCGTTTCTCCCAGAATCACAGCCTTTCCCTGGATTCGGCCTTTGAGAAAATAGTGACCCCGGAACCAGGCCTGCACTGGGTGCTTCGGCCTTCCTGGCAGCTTGACAAGAAGACCCCAGAAGACCCCGCAAGTCGCCCGTCAGTTGCAGGCCGGCCAGCGATTCTCCGTCTTCGAGGGGACGCTGGAGTCCTGGAACTGGGGCTCGGATGCCTCTTGGAGCGCCCAACTTCCAGTCTCCGGCCAGCCGGGCGACAGCCCTCTGAGGCTGCGATTCAAAGCTGCCTGGACCCGATTCTTCGGAGAAAGCGCCCCTTTTTCAGAGAGACTCCTCCTCAACGGTGACGAGCTGAGGGGATTCCCTCCCTCCAGCGGGCCCTGGGGAGAGAGGGATGGGGAGCTGATTCCGATCGGAGGAGATACACGGTTCAGCCTGAGCAGCGAATACGAACAGCGCTTACACCACCTGGTCAGCCTCGTCCCTTTCGCGGATGCCGGGATCCTTCTTTCGCAGTCCCATGCCCGCGTGGCCCGGCAGGCTGCTTCCACCAACCGGATCTGGCGCAGCTCCCTGGGTAGCGAAGTTCGTCTCAATCTGACTAAACAACTGCCCATGCCCCGGCTCATTCTGGCCTGGAATCCGCTGCGACTTGACCGCCTCGTCAGGACTTCCAAAGGACTGGCTCGGCTGAGGGATCCGGCTTTTGCCTTTCAGGTCCGGTTCTAATTCTGTTCCACGTTCCACATTCCACGTTCCACGACATTGCGTTACACGTTCCAGGTTCCACGTTCCACGGATGGGTTGAAGGTCAAAGGTTCGTGGAACGTGGAACCTGGAACGTGGAACCCTCTTCCTCGTCGAGGAGACTGGCCTTTCGAATGGCCTGACTTCCGAAGCGCTCAGCGATTCGATCGACACTGTCGTCCAGACTCCGTTTTCTCTCATTGGAGTCTCCAAAGAGCGCCGCCTGAGAGGTGCCCCGCCGCTCTTCAAAACCCGATACGCCGACCCCAATCAGCCTCACAGCCCTGGTCAGCGGAAAAAAGTCCCGTGACAGATCCAGTGCAACCGAAAAAATGCGCTGGGCATCATCGGTCGATTCACCCAGTTTGCGCTGGCGTGTGAAGGTGGAAAAGTCCTCGAACCGCCACTTCAGGCGTACACAAGAACCTGCCAGACCATGTTTTCGGCAGCGCCGGGCCACTTTCTCGCTCAGAGACAGGAGCGTCCTTCTGATCTCTTCGAAGTCACCGCAATCCCTCTCGAAAGTCGACTCATGACTCAGCGATTTGAACCCGCTTGACGGCTGCACCGGACGGTCGTCGATTCCCTGGGAGAGATGCCACAGGTGATCGCCGTGCTTACCCAGTTTGGCCACCCAGAAGGATTGCTCTCTGGCGGCGATGTCGACAATTGTCCGAATGCCCCAACCCTTCAACCGTTCCTCCGATCGGGGTCCCACGCCCCAGATCTTGCGAATGGGGAGATCGCCCAGAAAGTTCTTCTCCTCACCCCCGGGGACGATGCAGAGGCCGTCCGGTTTGTTGGCGTCGCTGGCAATCTTGGCCACAAACTTGTTGGTCGAAACTCCAATCGAGCAGGTCAGGTCCTGTTCCTTCAGGACCCGGTCCTTGATGGCTCGAGCTATGCTTCTTCCATCTCCAAACAGGCGTGAGGACCCGGTGACATCCAGAAAAGCCTCGTCGATGCTGACGGGTTCCACCAGGTCGGTATAGTGACGCAGAATTCTCATGATACAGCCAGAGACTTCTCCGTAGAGGGCCCCGTTGGGTCTCACATAATTGGCTGTCGGACAAAGTTGCCAGGCACGCGAAATCGGAAGAGCAGAGTGGATCCCGTACTCGCGTGCTTGGTAGGAACAGGCGGCCACCACACCCCGGCCTTTTCCGCCCTTGGGATCGGCTCCAACGATAAGCGGCTTTCCCTTCAACTCCGGTCGCTCCCGCTGCTCCACGGAAGCATAAAAGGCGTCCATATCGACGTGAAGGATGGTGCGCGATTTCATTGTGAGGAGCCGGGGGTCATTCTAGTACTTCCTTTGCCACCCGGGCCAGGCCGTGATCATTTTCAAGCACCAGCCGTGACTCCCAGGAAAATCCATGCGGCAGCGGAAGATGCTTCGCGAGGTGGGATAGCGGGGTGTCGCCTGCGAGAGCCCAGACTTCTCGATCGTTTTCCAGAGCTCGCTCGAGCACCCCTCGAATCCGAGGCTGATCCATCGTCAGGACGAGAGGGTTGAAACGGTAGGAATGCTGAGCCCTCAAAGGATAGACCGTGGAGGTCCCGCCCGTAAGGACATGCACATAGGGCATTTCAAGATCCGTGAAAACAACGGTCCCTGCTTCGCCCAGCATTTCCTTCAGGCGGATGCAGAGCTCATACTTGTAGGGTCTGTGCTCGAGCTTATCCGTTTTCAGGTACTTCACTAATTCGGGCTTGGCCCAGCGGTTGGGATACCCGAGCAGGTGCGAGAGCAACAGGATCAGAATGAACCAGCCAGCGGGACTGCTGGATTTCAGACTCAGCCGGCTTAGGGAAGCGGAAACGGCACTCGCGATCAGAGGCACGAGAAAGAGAAAGCCTGGCCACAGAAGCCGGGCGTCCTGGAAGAAGTAGAACAACATGCCCAGGAAATAGAGGGCGGTGGCGACGCTCAGCGAGCGCAACACTCCGCGGTCCCTGACCAACAGGCTGCTCGCTGCCAGCAGGGGGAAGGTCAGATCGAAATAGGAACCCAGTCCGAAAATCCCGGCCTCGGTGAAGACCTCTTCCCGCTGCAGACATTCTCTAAGCAGATAGTCGAGGTTGGGCACAACGTATCTGAAGTCGAAAACGTTCTCCAGTTGCCCGTAACGAGGTATCCAGTACTCGTATCCGGAGATGAACGGATGGCCAAAGGTGCCGGCGAAGTACACAAGAAGCGGAAGCATGCCCGCCCCATAAGCAGCACACAGGGCCAGGCCCAGAGGTCCCTTTCTCGACTTCACGGCAAGAACCCATACGACCGGCAGAAAAAACACCAGCAGGGCGTTGGACATCCGAACCGTCAGGGTCAACCCCAGCAGGAAGGCGCCCAAAGGGAGCAGGGACTCGCGGCGCTTTTCCAGCCCCGTCCAAAAAAGCAGGAAGGCCGCCAGGCTGAAAAAGCCTCCTGACACCTCGCTCATGGGACTGCGGGACAGAATAATAAACATGGGGAGGGCCGCCACCAGGAGAGCCGCCAGGCCTCCGGCGAAAACGCCGCGGAGCCAGCCTACTCCCAGGCACGCGAGCAGGATGGTCGCCAGGCCGAAGACCCAGTTGGTCAGGAAGGGGGCCCTGATCGGATCCGCGCCCAGCCATAGAGAGGGCTGCATCAGAAGGCTGTATCCAGGTGGATAGCGAGGGGGGTGGAACTCGCCAGCCACATGAATCTTGTAAGTGCCCCGCTGGGCCAGAGAAACAGCGCCGGCCATGTACTCGGTGGCGTCTGGAGAGGGAGCCAGTTCGAAGAAAAGCGTCCGGGAATAATCAAAATTCAAGACCGAAAGATAAAAGACGAGAAGAGCGGCGAGTAGACAGGCGACTCCCAGACCGGAAAACCTGCTGAAGAGTTCAGGAGCTGGAGCACTGGCCTCGAACTTTGCGCCTCCGGCCAGCTGTCGGAGCCATTGAAGAATTGAGTTGGTCAGGCCGGAAAGAAGGGACGTTTAGGTGGTCTCCACGGGGATCGGGTCCGGTTCCACTTCGATGGCCAGCAGGAATCGATTGACCATATTGTAAAACCCGATCAGAGTGATCATCTCGACGACCTGGTCGGAAGTGAAGTGATTATCCAGGGTTGTCCAGAAGGCAGCTTCAGGAATGTCATCAGGACTCGTGAGCACGTATTCCACCAGGGTAAGGACATCCCTCTCATAGTAATTAAAGAGGTCGCTGTCGTGGAAACTGTCCATGGCCTCAATCTGCTCATCGGACCAGCCTGACCGCCCGGCGAGATCCTTGTGCCACTGAACGGTGGCTTTGCAGCGATCCAGCTTGCAGGTCTGCAGAATGACGAGCTGTTTCAGCTTCTCACTCAGCCCGCACTCCCCGTTCACCTTCAGGTAGAGCTCAGCGACGGGCTTCAGATAGTGAGAGCTGTGGGCCAGTGTTTTCAGGTAGTTGGGGACGATGCCCAGCTCCCCCTCGACGGTTGAGTAGATCTCTTTGATCTCGTCGTAGGCAGCGTCCGGTTGAACAGGAAGATATCTTGGCATGATCTCCTCTCGCAGACCGGGAATATAGCACCTTTTGCGTTCCACGTTCCACGTTTCACGTTCCACCAACCCTTGGCCTTCAACTTTCAACCCGCAACCAGTAACCTGTAACGGCACGAACGACAGCGAGCACCTGACGTGGAACTTGAAACGTGTAACGTGGAACGTGGAAACGTGGAACGCATTCAGGCATGCCAGAGCCCATCATCGAGGTAAAGAGACTCAGCAAGAGCTTCGGCGTGCGGCTCGCGATCGAGGACTTGAGCCTGGATGTGCGCAAGGGTGAGGCTGTCGCGCTGCTCGGACCCAATGGAGCCGGGAAAACGACGACCGTTCGGATTCTGACCTGTTTGCTCCGCCCCACCAGCGGAGGCGCACGAGTGATCGGCCGGAGCATTGACAGCCCGGAGGGCAGGCAGTTCATCCGCTCCCGCGTCGGTCTGTTGACCGAGTCACCCGGCCTCTACGATCGGGCCACTACTTGGTACAATCTTCTCTACTTTGCACGACTCTACGGGTTGGACAGCCCCGAGCAGTCGGTCGAGCGCTATCTCCGGCAGCTCGAACTGTGGGACCACCGCGATGCGCTGGCCGCCTCCCTCTCCAAAGGGCTGAAACAAAGACTCGCCATTGCTCGTTCTCTACTTCACGAGCCCGAGATCATTTTCCTGGATGAGCCCACCAGCGGCCTGGATCCGGCGGCCGCCCGAAGACTGAGAGATTTCCTGCTGGTGCTCAAGAAGGAGGGCCGGACTGTCCTTCTGACCACCCACAATCTGGCCGAGGCCGAACGACTGGCGGACCGCATTGTCGTGATGAAAACCAGACTGGTCGCCATGGACACTCCTGCGGCGCTGCGGGAGCGGCTTTTCGGTCATCGGGTTCGAATAATCGTCACCGATCAAGTCCCTCAGGTCGCAGTGGATAAAATCGAGAGATTCCCTTTCGTTCGCGACCTGTCTTGTTGCGACGGCAGCCTCTCGCTGGGAGTGGATGACCCGGAGCTTCACAATCCACAGATTGTTGCCGTCCTGGCCGAAGCTGGAGTCGGAATTCGCTGGCTGACCGACGATGGAGCGTCTCTGGAAGATATCTACCTCGAACTGGTGGATAAGAACCAGGAGAACCAGGAGAGCCCGACATGAAAGGTCCCATGTCTCGAATCGAAACGGTATTTCGGAAGGAGAGTCAGGAACTCTGAAACAATCGTCCCCTGGTCTACTCCTTCATGGCGCTCGTCCTCTTTTTTGTGCTAGTGCCGGTCCTCCTCCTGTTTGTCGTCAGGTTTACTCCCGAAGAGATGCCTGCCGAGACGAGCCCGGCCGTGGCGCAGCTGGCCCGGCTGGTGCCGGGGCTGGAGGAGATGCCGCCTGCCGACCAGGCGGCCATTGTGGTGGTCCGACATTTCATATTGATCTTTCTGGTCCTTCCGGTGATCGGCGCCCTGGGTTCCTCTACCTCTTCCATTGTCGGCGAGAAGCAAAGCCGGAGTATGGAGCCGGTGCTGGCCACACCTGTCACTACACTGGAACTCCTTGCCGGGAAGAGCCTGGCCGTCTCCGGGACCTGGTTCGGTTTTCTCATTTACACCGTTCTGGTTCTATGGGTCGGTGGGCCAGACATTCTGCAAAGCGCGCTGGATCTGACCACCCTGATGATGGTCTTCTTGCTGACACCCCTGATTGCCCTCCTGGGTCTGGGTGCCGGCGTCGTGATCTCGAGTCGGGTCAACGACTCCCGGTCTGCCCAACAGATCGGGGGCCTGCTCGTCCTGCCGATCGTCATGCTCATCGTCGGACAGATGGCGGGACTGTTCGTCCTGGGACCCGGCGCCATCCTGGCGGCAGCCATCGTGCTCATCTTTCTGGACCTGCTAGTGATGAGGCTGGGAGTTCGGGTTTTCGATCGCGAAAAGATCATCTCGGAGTGGAAATAAGTCCCGCCGCGACCGTGCAAAACCGGCAACCTTCAAGCTGTAACCCACAGCGGTCGCGCCTGTTCCACGTTCCATGTTCCACGAACTTTCAACCTTCAACATTCAACCTTCAACCCCCAGCAATCGGTTACCAGTAACAGCGAACGCCAGTGAGCCCTTGCGTTCGGCCTGACTCTGCTTCAAACTCTCGAATAGTAAGGAGTAGAGCCATGGTTAGAGTCATCCTCGCAGGAGCGCTGCTGCTCCTTTCAGCCTGCACATCCAGTCCGTCTGAACCTGCGCCGGCCGAAAGGGCGCCCAACATTGTTTTCATCATGGCGGATGATCTCGGTTACGGCCACCTGGGTTCCTACGGCCAGACCAGGATTCAAACGCCCCGGCTCGATCGCATGGCGGAGGAAGGAACTCGATTCACCCAGTTCTACTCGGGACACAATGTGTGCGCTCCTTCGCGCAGTGTCCTGATGACGGGTTACCACACCGGACACACCTCGGTGCGCATCAACGGCGGAGGATCCGCCCTGCTGCCCGAAGATGTCACCGTGGCCGAAGTACTCAAAAAGGCCGGGTATGCCACCGGCATCTTTGGAAAATGGGGTCTGGGAGATGCCGGAAGCGACGGCGTACCCACGAAACAGGGATTCGATCAGTTCTACGGGTACTTCCACCAGGTTCACGCCCACTTCTACTATCCGGCTTTCCTGTGGAGGAACGAAGAAAAGCACCTGCTGCCCGAGAACCTTGAGGAGACACGCGTAAAGTACTCCCACGATTTGATTGTTGAAGAGTCTCTCAAGTTCATACGCGAGCATCGAGACCAGCCCTTTTTTCTCTACCTGCCCTGGACCATTCCCCATTTCGAGTTACTGGTTCCGGAGGATTCCCGGAAACAGTACGAAGGCAAATTCCCCGAGCCGTATCCCTATGTGGCTGACCACTACGCTTCGTAGCCCGCTCCCCGTACGATCCTGGCTGCTATGATCACGCGCCTGGACCGGGACGTAGGCCGTGTGCTGGACCTGCTCGACGAGCTCCGCCTGGATGAGAATACGATTGTCTTTTTCACCAGCGACAATGGGGGTTATCTACTCGACCGCGAAAACTACTTCCTGGCCAATGGTCCCTTGCGAGGATCCAAGGGAAACTTCTATGAAGGTGGAATTCGTGTTCCACTGATCGTTCGCTGGCCCGGCCAGGTCGCGGCGGGAGCCACAGATGATTTCAAATGGGCCTTCTGGGATGTCCTGCCGACGCTGGCTTCCCTGGGAGGGGCTGAGGCCCCCGGAAGAATCGACGGGATCTCGGTGTCTTCACGGATCCTGGGAGAGGGTCAGCAGGAGCCGGACCGTTTTCTTTACTGGGAGGCCATCCCGGGATTACTGGGAGGTGACGTACAGCCGCGAAGCGTGGCCGTGCGCCACGGAAAATGGAAAGCCATCCATCCACGAGCAGATCGTCCTCTCGAGCTATACGACCTGGAGGCTGACATCGGGGAGCTGAACAACGTGGCGGACCAGCACCCGGAGGTCATGGTCAAGATGAGGGAGTTTCTGGCAACCGCCAGAACGACCCCCCGGACTTACCCACCCCAAGAACCGAACTGGGGTTATCCCAGGCTGGAGACGGGATACCTTAACTGACGTTCCACGTTGTGGAACGTGGAACGTGGAACTTGGAACTTGGAAGTGCGCGAGCGACAGCTACCACGCGCATTCCAACTTCGCATAATCATGCATCGTCCGGTCGGCGGTGGCTATGACCAGTTCTTCAACCACTGCGGTGGCTGCCAGGAAACGATCTGCCGGATCGCTGGAACCGAAGTCTGTGAGACCCTCACTCGTGATCGCGATCTCGTGTGTAAGAGGGATCATGACCAGGCTCGAGGATCTCAGGGCCTGAGTTACCCATTGCCTGGCGTCGGGTTCGAGCCGCAGCCTACCCTTTCGGGCCAGTACCAGCGTCTCCCAGACGGAAATCGGAGAGAGGTACATCTGAACGTCGGGATCGGAGAAGACCTTCGAAAGACGGCTGCTCAGTCGCTCGGGCTCCAGCAACCTCCAGATCCAGATGTGGGTGTCGAGGAGCAGCCTCAACGAAGGGCCTCCCACTCCTCTTCTTCACTGGCCGGTGCTACCAGATCTCCCAGAATGGATCCAGTCCCTCGCATGGCACCCGCCCAGTCACTCTCCGGGGTCCGCGGCAGCGGCGCCAGCTGGGCTACCGGATCTCCTCGTTTCGTAATAACAATGACTTCGCCGGTTTCGCGAACCTGGTCCAGGAGGCGAAGACACGTCTGCTTGAATTGACCTGCCGGGATCGTTTTCATAGATTAAGATTACCATGGCCACCGCCCATGGACAATACAAGGTTCCAAGCTAGAGGTGTGAGACCGCACGCGAACGCTTCTACCCGTCGCCTCTTAGACTCCTTTCCAAGGTTGGGCCGTTGGAACCTTGGAACGTTGAAACGTTGGAACCTCGAAAAGATTCAAACTGTCTGTCTGCAAGGTAACTGGAGCGTACCAGTGGTCCGGACTCGACGTGGGCGAAGCCCAGCTTCTCACCCGTTTCTTTCCACGCTCTGAACTCGTCGGGATGGTAGTAGCGATCCACCGGGAGATGCCAGCCGGAAGGTCTCAGGTACTGGCCGATGGTGACGATGGAGACACCGCGGGCAGCAAGATCCTGCATCACCGCCAGGATCTCCTCGTCGTTCTCTCCCAGGCCCAGCATCATTCCGGTTTTGGTGACGATGTCGGGAGCGAACTCCCGGGAGCGGTCGAGAAGCTGCAGTGAGACCTGGTAGTCGCCTCCGCCTCTGGCCACCGGAAACAGTCGGGGCACGGTTTCAATGTTGTGATTGAGAATCTCAGGCCCAGCCTCCAGCACGACTTCCAGAGCACTCCTCGACCCCTGAAAATCGGGGATGAGCACCTCGATCGTGCACCCGGGGCGTGTGCTCCGGACCGTACCAATCGTAGCGGCAAAGATCGAGGCGCCACCATCTTCCAGGTCGTCTCGGTCGACCGACGTGATGACGACATGTTTGAGGCCCATCGTGGCTACCGCTTCCGCCACCCGCTCGGGCTCCTGCTCGTCCAGCTCCGCAGGCTTCCCTTTATTGACCGCACAGTAACGGCAGCCCCGGGTACAGATATCCCCCAGGATCATGAAGGTCGCCACGCCGTGGGACCAGCACTCGCCCATGTTGGGACACTGCGCCTCCTGACAGACCGTATTCAGATCCAGGCTCGCCAGGAGTTTTCTGAGCTCGTGCACTCTCCCTCCAAAAGGAGCTTGAACCTTGAGCCAGGCTGGATGGCGCCTGGCTGGTCCTGGAACGACGGAGTCAGTCATGGAGTATCAAGATATCAAATTCTGTTCCACGTTCCACGTTCCGCGTTCCGCGTTCCACGTTCTCCTCTCGGTTTGAGTTGTCGATGGGTACAGAACGGCAAGGCGTGAAGCAACGGAACTATCTCATGGTCAAACCAAGCGGGAAGCGTCAGCGACCCAAGAATGAGAAGTCCTGCACCCTCACCATTTGAGTAAGAGCAGCTCCGAACTGAAACCGGGGCCGAAGGCGGCCGCCAGCCCGAGGTCACCTGCAGAAGGGCCTCCGTTCTCGAGGAGGCGTTTGAGGATGAACAGGACTGTGGGACTTGACATGTTCCCGTATTTTTCCAGCACACTGCGGCTGATCTCGAGACTGTCCTCGCTGATCTGAAGCGACTCGCACATTGACTCCAGAACCTTGGCCCCTCCCGGATGGACTGCAAAGTGGCTCAAGGAAGAGAGGGTCTGACCGCTGCGGCTCAGAAACCCGTCAACGTTCTCACGTACAAACTTACGCAGCAGAACCGGGATGCTCTTCGAGAAAATGACACTCAGACCCCGACTGCTGAAATCCCATCCCATCACATCCAGAGTGTCCGGCCAGATTGTGCTTTGAGTGTCGACGATCTCGGGTCCGTCCAGCCCGCGGCTGTCGCCGGCAACCAGAACAGCACTGGCGCCGTCTGCAAACAAGGCCGCGGCCACCAGATTGCTCTTGCTGAAATCCCCGGCTTGGAACGTGAGGGAAGAGATTTCCACGGCCACGAGCAGGATCAAAGCCTGCGGGTCCGCCTTCGCCAGCTGCTGGCAGCGGGCCAGGCCGGCGGCCCCCCCGGCACAACCCAGGCCGAAGATGGGAGTCCGGCAGACATGCCTGTTAAATCCCAGACGGTTGATGAGACGAGCATCGACACTGGGGGTTGACAGACCACTGGTAGACACAAAGAGAAGGTGGTCAACTTGAGACGGGCAAATCCCCAGTGGCTCCAGACAGTTCTGAATGGCCTCGCTGCTGAGGTCTTCGGCCCAACGATTGTACAACTGGTTTCTTTCTTCAAAGGTGTGCGGCTGCCCGAACCACTCCACCGGCACACAAAAAAATCGACGCTTGACCTGAACATTGTCAAAAACCGAAATGAGCCGGCCGATATCGCGGATGCCTTCCTGAAAGTGACCTCTGGCCAGATCCCGTATGGATAGCTGAGAAACCGAGTGGGGGGGGACTGCTACGCCGACGCTGACAAGCTTGGGCACCCCTCTATTGTCGAATGTCCAGCGCCGAATGTCGAATCCTGTTTCAGACTGGGTAACCCGGGATAGAACAGTCTCAGGGGTCCTTTTGTTTGGCAGGAGCTCCAAGCCCAAATTGAGAACCTTGCAGAGCTTTCCGAGAAGCTTTCCACGCTTCTCTCCATTCCAGGTAAAGATCCTCGTCCTGCCGGTCCTCCGCCAGCTTCTTGACAGGCTCGAGCCGGGGTATGAAGGTCTGTATCCCGGAGTTGAGCAGTTCGAGTGATTTCTTGATGTCTTTCTCAGAGGCGATCTTGTACCGGGCCTTTTCATCAATGTTGATCATGATCCCTGCAAGGGACCGTTGATAAGCTCTGGCAAGCTGCGCATAGGTATAGAATTCCAGGGGATTCGGGTCCTCCTTTTCCCACTCGATCCTGGCCATCCTTCGCTCGATTTCGTCCAGGCGGGCTTCTGCAATCTTGAGAAAGACCTCCACACGGGGCTTCAATTCCTGGGCGTCCTGCACCTGCTCATACTCAACACCCGTAAACTGATCTCCCGAAATGGAACTCTTGATTCTCCGCTGAGCTACCGCTTCTGTCTCGCCGGGAAGAAAGCGGGTGACCTGAGATCCAGGAGCGAATCCCAGGTGTTCGGATGAGGGAGGCGTGGATGCAAACAACCCCTCCAGCAGATCGCTGCGAAAGGCGTTGACGTCCTCCAGTGCCGCGTCGAACTCTCCCCACAGCTCAAAAGGGGACGCCTTGCGCAGACTCTCGAGTTCCTCCTCCATCTTACGCAGACGGATTTCCATTTGGCGGGCGGCTTTCGAGCGCAGAGCCTTACTGTTGGCAATCTGCCCGGTGAGCAAAGTTCCTTCTCGGACTACTCTGCGAATGGCTCGCACGGAGGTCGTCACGTCGTCCAGCTTCTGCGCCTCCAGCATCCGCCTGGCGGTGTGGGCATGACGGTTCAGGACCCGGCGCAGAACTTTGATGATTTCCTGGTAATTCGATGCTCGCTGGAACTGCTGTTTCTCAGAAGCCGAAAGAATGGATTCCAGAGCTGGCAGTTGGTCGTCCTGGGACAGGAGCACCGTGTTCAGAACCAGGAAGAGTAGCGCCGCTCTCATCACATTCTCTCCGGAACCTCAATCCCCAGCAGGTCCAGGGCTCTTGTCAGTCCTCGCCTGGCGCTGTCCGCGACCAGCAGGAGCACGTCCCTTCGCGCGCCCTCCTCCGAAAGAATGTGGCAGCTGTGATAGAAGAGATTGAACTGCTGGGCGACGATGAAGATATGTTTGGCTAGATGGGAGACCTCCAGGGTTTGGAGCGACTTCTGTATCACCTCCTCAATCCGCCCCAGTGTCAAGACAAGCTGCCAGACCCGATCGTCCTCCAGAACCGCTTTCAGCTGCTCCAGATGCAGGTCCCGGCTCTCAGCCCACTCCCGGTAGTTCCAGTTCTCCTCGCGCTGGGTAAGTTTTCGAAAAATGTTATTCGATCGGACCACGGCGTATTGCAGATAAGGCCCGGTTTCTCCCTCGAAACTGAGCGCTTCGGAGAAGTCGAAGGCGATCACGGAATTGCGCGTGTACTTGAGAAGAAAATAGCGCAGCGCACCGATGGCGATTTGGCGGGCAATCTCTTCTCTCCTGGCCACGGCCAGCCGGGGCTGTCGCTGCTCAACTTCCAGACTGGATTTTTCGATCAGCTTGTCGATCAGATCGTCAGCCTTGACACCCAGTCCCTTTCTTCCTGAGACCTCCAGATAGGGCTTTTGCCTGTCTCTGTCGGATAGTTCGATCCCCAGCTCTTCGCAGCAGGCTGGAGAAAGAGCCACCATCTCGTAGGAAAAGTGTGTCGAGCGATCTGCCTCGGAAGTGTATCCCAGGCGTCGCAAGCCCAGGACCACGACTCTCTGAAGATACGACTGCCGAACATCGATCACATTGTAGACAGAAGTTCCGCTCCCGAAATCCGGAGAGGCTCCATTTGTCTCCTCGCCTGTTGTGACCCAGGACTGATGCCCGTTTTCGTAAGTGAAGAACGGTTTGTAGCGAAAGGTCTGCCCCAGCAGACCAAACTTCCAGAGCTGGTACGCGATGTCCTTTCCCACGTAGGTGACAGTCCCGTTGCTGCGAACAATGATCTTCTCATCCGCCGGCTGCCCATCTTCTTCAGGTAACTCCATCACCCAGCATCCGGCATGGCTTCCTGCTTCGCGATAGACGATGGCGTTCCTGTTGCGGAGCTGACTGAATGCTTGATCCCAGAATCTGAACGCCAGTATCTCGCTTTCCCGCGGCAGAACGTCGTATTGAACTCCGAGTCGGAGCATGGTTTTCAAGTGAGCACCGACAATCCGGTTGGAAATGTGCTCCGCAAGCTCCGCCACTTCGCCTCGTCCCGACTCGATAGCTTCCAGGGCCTCGTGTCGATGCCGGAGTCGCGAGTCGTCTTCCCGGAACCATGCCGAGGTTCGTGCATAGAGGTCCCAGCAGAAATAGTCAAAAGGCTCTTCGACCTGGCGGACCTCTTCCAGGCCCATGTTGCGCAGTTCTCTGAAACCGACAACGACATCGGCAACCTGAACCCCGGTGTTGTCAATGTAGTTCTGGACTTCGACCTGCTGACCAACTGATCGCGCCAGCCGGACAAAGGAGTCACCGAGGGCAGCATTGCGCAAGTGTCCAATGTGGGCAGCCTTGTTGGGGTTGATGTTGGTATGCTCCACAATCACTTTGCCCGGCCGGGGCACTGCCTCCGGATGTGCCAGCCAGGTGTCCAGATCTTGCAGAAAAGCGGAGCGATCCAGGAAAGCGTTCACGTAACCGGCGCCGGCTGCCTCGAAGCGTTCCACCTCCTCCAGCAGGGGGATCTTTTCGGCAATCTCCTGAGCGATCTGACGGGGCGGACGTCGCAAAATCCTGGCAAGCTCAAAGGGAAACGGAAAGGCCAGATCACCCAGGTCACCGCTGGGTGGGGACTCGACGACCAGGGGATCGGGAGTCACTTGAAAATGTTCCTGCACAAAGTCACGCAGATGCCTTCGCACCCTGTCGATCCGATCGACAAACATTGGCCTATGATAACTCAGGGATGGGTTCTGGGTAATGGGTTCTGGGTAATGGGTTCTGGATTATTCGCTTTGCTCATTGCGGTTCCTTGGCACGTTCGACTCTTGCCTTGAGCATCACTCGGCGAAGTCGATGCACATTGAGCCGCCGACTGTTCCCAGATTCCAGATTCCAGCACCTAGAACCTAGAACCCAGAACCCAGAACCCATTACCCAGAACCCATTACCTAGAACCTAGCACGGCAAAGTATGATAATCGAGGAGATCCGGGGTCTCGAGAAATTCAGCTATGGGGAAAGTTCTCTATTTTGAACCGTTCAACGGAGCCAGTGGGGATATGATCGTGGGTGCTCTGCTTGACCTCGGAATGCCGCTGGATCACCTGAGCGCGGAACTCTCCAGGCTTGGAATCTCTAATGAGTTCGTGCTCCAAGCCGAAGTTGTCGAACGACAGGGCCTCAAAGCGACGGATCTTCAGGTGCTCTGTGCAGCAGGAGAGACACCGGACACCTCTCAAGACGAACCGCACGAACACCACCATGAAGAGGGCGACGGCAGTCGTAGCCTTCAACAGATCAACCGTTTGATTGAGTCCAGTTCTCTGGATCCGGAAATCAAAGAGACTTCCCTCCTCATATTTCGAAGACTCGGCGAAGCGGAAGCCCGGGTGCATGGCACCGCGCTGGAAGATGTCCACTTTCATGAAGTGGGAGCGGTAGATTCGATCGTTGACATCGTGGGTGCCAGCGTGGGCTTTGCGTTTTTCGGGATCCAGAAATTCTTCACTGCCAGAATTGCCCTGGGCGGCGGGACCGTCCGTTTTTCTCATGGAACCTGGCCCGTCCCGGCTCCGGCCACACTCGAACTGGTGCGCGGAATGCCAACCCAACCGGGACCGGTTGAATCAGAGCTCCTGACTCCCACCGGGGCCGCCATCATCACCAGCCTGGCCGAAACCAGCCCACCCCCGGATTTCCGGCCCCAGAGTTGGGGTTTCGGGTCGGGTAAGAAGAGTTTTGATTCGATTCCGAACCTGCTCAGACTGACCCTGGGAGAGAGTGTTCGGGATCCAGACAGCAAGCCGCAGGACCTGCCGGTCGAGTCGGTGGTCCTTCTGGAGACAACACTCGACAACATGGACGGGGAAATGCTCGGCCACTTCATGGACCTGGCCTTGAGTGAGGGGGCCCTCGATATCTACTATTCCACTCTGCAAATGAAGAAGAACCGACCTGGCGTGCTGCTGACGCTCGTCTGCCGAAAACCGGATCAGGACCGGTTCTCCCGTCTGATTTTTCGAGAAACGACGACCCTGGGGTTGAGGCGAAGCACTCGTGAAAGGCTCACCCTCGATCGGGAGCACCGAAGCATCGACACGGCCTACGGGAGTGTTCGGGTCAAGGTCGGGAAAATGGGTGGCAGAATCGTCAATATGTGGCCAGAGTACGAAGATCTCAAAGCTCTGTCCCTGGAAAAGGGAGTACCATTAAAGGCCCTGCGCCTGGCGGTCGCTCAACAGCTGAAGCTCTATGACTAGAAACTACTACCTGACGACACCTCTCTACTATGTCAACGACGTGCCCCACGTGGGGCACGCCTACACCACGATCATCGGGGACATCCTGTCCCGTTACCAGAGAATGCTCGGACAGCCGGTCTGCTACCTGACTGGAACTGATGAGCACGGATTGAAGATCGAAAGGGCAGCCCGGGAGCGGGGCCTCGATCCGCAGCAGCTCACCGATCGGAATGCGGCCGCCTTTCAGCTGGTCTGGGGGGAAATGAAACTGCAGTTCGATGCAGTGATCCGTACGACCGACCCCGGGCACGAGAAAGCCGTACAGACCATTTTCGGCAGGATCAAGGACAACGGTTACATCTATCTGGGGGAATACTCCGGGCAGTACTGCGTGCGTGACGAGGCCTATGTGGTCAACAACGCCAAGATCTGTCCAACCTGCGGAGGAAAGACCGAATTCATCAGGGAGGAAAGCTACTTCTTCAAGCTCTCGGCTTTCCAGGACAGGCTGGCAGCCTTCTATCGCGACAATCCCGATTTTGTGATTCCCAAGACTCGCATGAACGAAATCGTGAGCTTTGTGGTGAGCGGACTGAAGGACATCAGCATCAGCCGAACCTCTTTCTCCTGGGGCATCCAGATCCCGGACGATGACAAGCATATTCTTTACGTCTGGTTCGACGCCCTTCTCGGCTACCTGTCGGGTATCGGTTTCGGCACCGATCAGAGTCATTTCGACAAGAACTGGCCGGCGGCGGTTCAGATCATGGGCAAGGATATCCTGCGCTTCCACGGTGTCTACTGGCCGGCTTTTCTGATGGCAGCTGATCTGGAACCTCCGCGTCGGTTGCTCGTACACGGCTGGTGGACGATCGACGGCCAGAAGATGTCGAAGTCACTGGGGAACTTTATAACTGCCGAACAACTCCGTAAGTCTCTTCCTCTGGATGCCATCCGATATTTTCTGGTACGTGAGATCAGCCTTGGCTCGGACGGCAACTTCTCGTTGGATGCTTTGATCACCCGGTTCAACAGCGACCTGGCCAATGATCTGGGCAACCTGGCCAGTCGCGTCCTCAAGATGATCGACAGTTACTGTAGCGGAGAGATTCCTGAAGGGGCGAGTCTGGAAGCCCGCGACGAGCAACTGGTTCGGTTCAGCAAGGAGACCATCGGTCTATACACCGAAAACTTTGATCAGTTTCAGATCAACAGAGCACTGGAGAATGTCTGGGAACTGATCTCTGTCGTCAACAAATACATTGTGGCCAATGAGCCGTGGGTGCTCGCAAAAACCTCCTCGAAAAGGGCACGACTTGGGACTGTCCTCTACAACTCCGCTGAGGCACTGAGAATCATCTGCGTCCTTCTGGCACCGGTTCTCGTCGAAGGAACAGGAGCCATCTTCTCGCAACTGGGACTGGATGAAACGCCGGAAAGTCTCCGCATCGACAAGCTCAACTGGGGCGGGCTGCGTCCAGGGACATCTCTGGGGAAGCGCGTCGCCGTCTATCCTCGCCTTGACCGGTCGACGGTGCAAGCCGCGCTCGGGGAACTGGAACCGGAGAAAAGGGATGACCTAGAGATCCGGGCCACTGCGCCCGGCGGGCCCGACCCGGACCGGATCACGACTGATGACTTTGCGCGGGTCGAGATGCGAGTGGGTAGAATCGTTGACGCGGAGCGGGTCAAGAAATCGGACAGGCTCTTGAAGCTGGTGGTTGACATCGGCTCAGAGCAGAGACAGGTCGTGGCCGGGATTGGAAAAGAATACAAACCCTCGCAGCTCCCCGGCCGCCTGGTCATAGTTGTCACGAATCTCAAACCAGCTCGCCTGATGGGAGTGGAGTCGAACGGGATGATTGTGGCAGCCGACATCAAGGGCCGTCCGGTCCTGGCAACCTTCACAGAGCCCGTTGAGGTCGGAACCCGGCTCCGCTGATGCTGGTCGACTCGCATGCCCATCTCGATTCTCCGGAGCTCTCAGATGCTGTGGACGAGGTAATCGATCGTGCCCGGAGGGCTGGGGTTACGCACATCCTGACGATTGGTTGCGTGAACGAGAACCTGGAGGCGATTGCTCGGAGTCTTCGCCTCGCGGAGCAATACGCTCACATCTTCGTGGCCCTGGGAGTCCATCCCCATGATGCCGGGGGGTACTCTGCGGAGATCGGTGAGAAGATTTCACGGACCATGAACCATCCGAAAGTCATCGGCTGGGGAGAAATCGGCCTCGATTACTACTATCAGAACTCCGAAGCGGAGAGTCAGATCACCTGCTTTCGCAGCCAGTTGGAGCTAGCTCTGCAGGCTGAGAAGCCCGTTATCATCCACTCCAGAGGGGCGGCCGAACCCACCTGTTCGATCCTGGAGAAGTACGCGCAGGACGGCCTTGAAGGTGTCATGCACTGTTTCACTTATGATCAGCGGACAGCCGACCGTTGTCTGAACTTCGGTTTTTACCTGTCGTTCGGAGGCATTGTCACGTTTACCAAAGCAGAGGAGCTTCAATCGATTGCCCGGCAAACTCCCTCCGATAGGTACCTGGTTGAGACTGATTCACCGTACCTGGCTCCGGTTCCCTTCCGGGGCAGGACCAACCAGCCTGCCTACGTCGCAAAGGTCGCCGAAAAACTGGCCCGATTAAGAGATGTCGACGTCGACACCGTCGCCCGGGAGTCGTCGCAGAATTTCGAGCGCCTCTTCGGGCTCGGATAGTTCCACGTTTCACGTTCCACGTTCCACGTTGCTGCTTGCTGATCTGTCACGTCTCCCGGCAGCTTCCGCGCTGCTGCGCAGTCACTGTCGTTCCTGCCTTCCATGAGAAGGCCAATGTATGTCAAGCAACTTGGTGCGTTTAATCGTTTCTTCGATAAGTAACTTCAGCAGCTGTCAGAATGGGGGACTGGATTCGCGGGCTTCCATTCGCACTCTTGGTGGTCCCTTTTCGCTTCGGGACCGGTGCATGCAGGGGTCCGGCTATCCAGGGGGCTGCTACCTCTGTCGCGACCTCAAGGGTCAGGCAGGAACTCGCAGTCACCCCCGGGACGGGGCGATCTCTCTCACCCCAACTCGTCAAACTGTAGAAGTCTTGTGATCTCCTTTTTGGTTTCGGTGTCGATGTCACTAGGGTAGCTCTTTGCTTAAGGCTCTCAGGCTGCCTGGCGGTGGCTCTGGTAAAAGGGATCGTAAAGACTGTCGGCGCGCAACTTGCGTGCATTGGCCACCCACACTTCATGGCCCAGGCTGGATAAAAGTCGAGAGATCCACCCCGAATGAGTCCCCACTTCCAGCGCGATACGGCTGTCCGCCACTGGAGAGAAAAACTTCTGCAAGGCTGCGGCGCGAGTCGCTACTTTCTGTTCCCAAACCAGCTCCCCATCCTCCTGCGAAAGCGCTATCACATGGCAGCTGCGATCCGAAATATCCATCCCGATTGTTACCATTCCATCTCTGTGATACTTTTTCATCGCCAGACCTCCAGTTTCTATGGCCCCTAGCAGCCCGTGGTGGAAGTACGTTTTCTGAGCTCAGGTGGTACCCACGGGTGGAAGCAGCGAAGGGGTCGCTGAGTTGGGTTTTTCGGGCCAAGCAGCCGGAATCAGTCCGAACAGGCCCTTAAGACGCTTGAACAGCGACAAAATCAGTAGCATCAGGGCGCAAATCCGCCCCTGCAGACCCCGCGGCGTTCCCACACCCAGGCTCTGACGCATCAGCATCCCCAGATTGAAGGCGCTCACCTGGATCAGCAGTCGCTTCAACACATTCTCATGTCCCCGTACATGCAGCCGTCTCATCCCTCCGCTCCCGTACAGATGCGCACAGGGTCGCTCCAGCTGCTCTCCTCGTTGCCGCAGCAGCCGCTGCCCTCGCTCTCCCCGGATGCGCCGCCGATTCGCATACACCGCTTCCTGCCCCTGCCGGTCTCCTCGCCAGCGTCGCTTCCCTCGCCTCGGTTCGCTCACATAGCTGCGCAGTCCCACCGCATCCAGGTCCACCATCCGCTGCGTGCTGTGATACCCCTTGTCGGCCACCACCTCTTCGATGCCTCGTCCCTCCGGCAGCGCTTGTTCCACCTTCTCGGCCGCTTCCGTCAGGGTCTTCACCATGGTCTGCGTGTCCCCTTGATCGGCTCCCTGTACCGTCACCGAGACAATCGCTCCGGTCTCCAGATCCACTGCATGCTCCGCCTTGTGCGCCAGGTGCGTCCGCCCGTCCTTCATTCTGGTAATCCGCGCATCCGCATCATGCGGGTGCTTCCAAACCCGGTTCGATCCTTTGCCCGTGCGCTTGCGGTCCAGTTTGGCCAGATCTTCCCGTCGCGGCGTCTCAATCCCGGAGGCTTTCGCCAGCTCCATCAAAAACTCTTCATACCCCTGCTCGCTGTCCCGGCGCACGATGCTGCGCAGCGCTGCATTCGCTTCCAGCGTAGTGGCATCGATGCCGATCGTCTTGCCCCGCAGCAGGCCGCTCGCCCCGATCCGCTTCAGTACCCAGTCAAAGACTGCTTCGTGGGTAGCCACATCGATCAGTCGTCGGGTTCGGGAGATCGTGGAGTGATCAGACGGCGACTCGCTCAGTTTCAATCCCAGAAACTCTCGCAGTGCCAGAGAATCAGCTGCTCTCCAGGCTATTCCTCGTTCCGATCCGATCCCTTCGAAATACCCCACCAGCAGCAGCCGAAAGTACACTCCCGGAGCCAGGCTCGGTCGCCCCATCTTGTCTGCATAGAACTTCGCACACAGTCCCTCCACGAAGTCGTCAAAGCCGTGTTCGTTGAAAAGGCCATTCAGTCTTTCGTAGAAGGGATGGCCGGCGGTGCGGGGCAGCTCACTGGTGGCGACCCACAGGTCTTCTTGCTGTCGACGTTTCTTTTTCCCCATTGCCATGGGGTCAGTCTAGTGTCGCTGTGTGACCCCTTATCCTCGACTTTCACCACGGGCTGCTAGAGGCCACATTTAACAAGAATTGCAGCACGACCCGTTCGTGACTGCGTAACCTGGCAGAGTCTAGCTTCTAGGCTTTGCCGGGGTCTGGCCTTCTCATCCCTATCTCTGACGTTTCCTTGGTTGTCTATGTTTCTCGTGGCTTCGGGGCCGGTGCCATGAGGTGACTTGTCAGGGCGCGCAACGTGGAACGTGGAACGTGGAAGGGCACGAGCGCCAGCGAGTGCCCCTCACTCCACCCGATTAAGAACGTAGGCGGGAAGGCACATCAGAGACTCGCGGGCCGCGGAGGCAGGAAAGCTGTTAAGCCAATCCATGGCCTCCGATGCGTAGGTTCGGACCACGTCGCGGGCTTTCTCAAGACTCTGGTAACGTTGGATCAGAGATAGGATCTCCTGCTTGTCCCCGTCGCTCAGTTTCCCTTGCAGGGCCAGACTGGCCAGCAGTTCCCTCTCGGCCCGATTCGCCTGGCCGAGTACCAGAATAATCGGCAAGGTGATTTTCCCCTCCTCGAGGTCCTTCAACACAGGTTTCCCCAGACCCTGCTCGTCAGCCGTGTAGTCCAGCATATCGTCCGTGAGTTGAAAGGCCATTCCGAGGGCCTTCCCAAAGGCTGCCAGACGCTCTTCAGTTGCAGCGGGAGCGCCGGCCAGTATGGCAGGGAGAGCCGCACAAGCAGAAAACAGCTGGGCAGTCTTGCGCGACGAGATCTCCGTTTGCTCCTGAACGGAAATCGCGACTTGGCCTTCAAGCGCCAGTTGCATCATCTCGCCGGTGACCATGGTTCGGGTCAACTGAATAAGGACATCGAGCACCTTGAGATTCCGTAATTCCAGCGCAATCTGAAAGGCGGTCATGTACATCCAGTCGCCCATGAGCACTGTAATCTCGTTTCCCCACCTGGCATTGACAGAGGGACGGCCACGACGAAGGTCTGCTTTGTCAATAATGTCATCGTGTACGAGCGTGGCGACATGGATCAGTTCAACGACGGTGCCCAGCTTGATGACCTCGTAGCCCCCGGTCTCGCAGAGCTTGGAGACCAGCAGCAAAAGCGCTGGGCGCAGGCGTTTTCCGCCGCTCTCGTGAATGTACTGGTTGATCTCGTCGATGAGAGGAAACGCCGAATCCGTGTAACTCTTCAGCTCGACTTCGACTTGCGCAAGTTCCTCCGCAACCGGGCTCAGGAGCTCTTCCTTCGTCAGGGCTCCGCTCACAGAGAGATCACTTTCCATTCGCAACATTATAGCCCGATGCCGGAACGTGGAACGTGGAATGTGGAACGTGGAACTATCCAGTGCGTGGCTTCTTTTCCTTCTCTCCTGCCTTGCCTTCCTTCTCCTCTTCCTCTTCCTCGGACGGAGGTGGCGGAGGGATCTCCTCGACTTGAATCGGGAGGGCGGCGACCTGCTGTGCTGCCTGCTTTTCCGCGAGTGCGATTTCAAGAGGCGTTGGCCGATAGATATTCTCAAAGTCCCTGACGGGAACGTCCTCGAGCGCCTTTCCCATGAAGTCGATCCAGATGGGCAGGGCGAGATTGTTGCCGTAAACCTTCTCTCCCAGGGATATCTTTTCGTCGTGACCGACCCAGACTGCCGCAGTGATGTCGGGTGTAAAGCCTACGAACCAGACATCCGTAGACTCATTGGTCGTGCCGGTCTTTCCTGCCACCGGTCTTCCCAGTACGTTGGCCCGGGCCGCGGTGCCACGCAGGACAACCTGGCGAAGCAGGTAGACCATCCTGGCGGCAATGTCCGGGGAGGTAGCCTGCTCAAAGCGCATTCGATGTTCTTCCAGAGTGACTCCCTCGTAGTCTTCGACCCGAACCAGGTAATGGGGCACGGCTCGAACGCCGCTGTTGGGAAAGGCGCTGAAGGCTGATGTCAGCTCCAGAAGCGTAGTCTCACCGGATCCCAGAGCAATCGACAGGACCGGCAGGAAGTCGTGGTCAATTCCGAAACGCTTCACCGCATCGATAATCTTTTGGACGCCCAGCGCCCGGGCCAATCGCACCGTCGGCACGTTGCGAGACTCTGCCAAAGCCTGATACATAGGGATGAGACCCTTGAAGTTTTCGTCGGAATTCTTGGGTTCATACAGGTTGCCCACTGCGTCCAGGTAACTGACGGGGGCATCCAGGATTCTTTCGTAGGGTGATCTTTCTTCCTCGAGAGCAACCAGATAAGTGAAGGGCTTGAAGATGGATCCGGGCTGACGCAGAGCCTGTGTAACTCGATTGAACTGGCTCAGCTCGAAGTCGAATCCGCCCACCATGGCCCGCATGGCGCCGGTCTTGTTATCCAGAACTACCATTCCACCCTGGATCTCGGGAATGCGATCCAGCACGACTTCCACATTCTGCGCTGCGACGTCAACTTTCTGAATCAGGAAATGAGCCAGATCTCCAGCTCGAAAGACTCTGGTCAGATCCTCTTCTCCGGTCCACTCAACTTCTGCCGGACCAATGTCCGCGGAGTATTTTCCAAAGCGGATCCCGGCGCTATTTTCTTCGACTTCCATGATGAGGCCCCGAACCATCCGGCCCGGGTCGAAGACCTGACTCCACTCAGGATCCGTGTATTCATCGAGATTCTTGCCCTCATCCACAAGATTTCGGGGTGCTCCTTCCCAGGGTCGATGGGTCTTGTCAAACTCCTTCAGCCCCTTTCGAAGCGCCTGTCGAGCAATCCTGTGCAGATTGGAATTCAGAGTCGTATAGATCTTGAGCCCACCCTTCCAGATGGTCTCCGTCGAATAGTTCTTCTCCAACGCCTGACGAACCCATTCGACAAAGTAGGGAGCCACTTCCCGTACATCACTTCCCCTGGACATCAGTGGCTCCTGAAGCGCCTGTTCCATCTTCTCCTGTGAGAGATAACCTTCATCGACCATGCGCCTGAGAGCGTAGGCTCGACGGGTCAGTGCCGCCTCCGGATTACGAATGGGAGAAAACCTTCCCGGGACCTGCAGGATTCCGGCCAGCAGAGCACATTCTGCAGTCGAGATCTCATTCAGGGGCTTGTTGAAATAGAAGCGGGCGGCAGCCGCCATCCCGTAAATACCGTGCCCCATGTAGATCTGATTGACGTAAAGCGTAAAGATCTGCTCCTTGGAGTAGTTCTGCTCGGTTTCGAGCGCGAAGAGCCAGTCCTTGATTTTGCGCTCCAGTCGCTTTTCCGAACCGGTAAAGCGCAGCTTGCAGAGCTGCATGGTCAGGGTCGAGGCTGCTTTCCAGCGAGTGTAATGGAGGCCTTGATTCCAGAGGTTGCGGACCATTTCGATCCCCAGCCTCGAGAAGTCGATGCCCGAATGTTCAAAAAAATCCGCGTCTTCAGCGGCCAGAATGGCCTGCTTGAGTTGTTGGGGAATCTGGCCATATGTCACCAGAATCCGCCGTTCCAGGGCAAACTCACCGATTACCTGACCGTCCGAGGAGTACACATAGGACACTACATTGGGACGAACGTCCTGGAGTTCCTCGACCTGAGGTAGGTCAATGGTGTAGCCCAGGACGACTCCAGCCAGTCCCCCAAACAGGACGGTTACCAGTACCAGGAGGCCGTAGCTCATCCAGAAGAGGGGGCCGCGCACGGTGACAACGGTTCTGAACTTTCTCCAGACTTTCGAGAACATCTTTCCCTTCGAACCTGCTCGGCAGTACTGGTTCCAATCTTAACCCATTGTTCCACGTTCCACGTTCCACGTTCCACGTCCCGGGGATCCTAAACGATTCCAGGTTCGAAGAAAGCGTGGAACGTGAAACGTGAAACGTGAAACGTGAAACGCGGAACGTGGAAGGTGGAACGTGGAACGCAGAGCGTCAGCGAGTGTCGTGAATGGTGGTGAGCCCGACAATCTCGTAGGTGACCTTTCCCCGCGGCGTCACAATCTCGACTTCATCGCCTTCCTGCTTCCCCATCAGACTGCGACCGATCGGGGAGCCGGTAGAGATGAGTCCCGCCTTCACGTCCGCCTCCTCGCTCGTCACCAGGCGATAGGTTGCCTCTTTTTCTGTCGCCAGGTTGAGAACGACGACTGTGGACCCGTAGGAAACGCGATCCTCCGGGAGTTTTCTGAGATCGACCATAGAGAGATCCGAGAGCCGCTTTCGAAGCTGGGCCAGCCGGATCTGAACGATTGACACGCGCTCCTTGGCCGTCTGATACTCTGCATTCTCTCGCAGGTCTCCCATCTCGATAGCTTTCTTTAAGGCAGCAGGGAGCTCCTCGGTGAGTTCTCGCTCCAGGGCTCTGACCTCTTGTTCCAGTTTTCTCTTCGCCTCTTTCAAAGGACACCCACCTCACTCGCTATTCGCACCAAAGGGCCTGGAAACAGCCCCAGCACGAAGGTGCCCAGGACCATCACCAGGATCACTAATCCGGCGACCGCCGGCACCCTGACGGCTTCTTGGTGGTGTAGAAAAGGCCCCCAGAATGAAGTACTTCCAGGCCGCCTCAGCCGACTTCGTGTCGACTCGATAGCCCACCAGAACATAACTGGTGATGGAAAGGACTTCGATTCCCAAAAAGGTCACAATCAGGTCTGAACTGGTCGCCATCAGACCCATTCCCACCGTAACGAGCAGAATTAGGATCAGGAACCCTGCTGTAGAACCCCGTAAATGGCCCGACGAAGCACCACAACCCCGAGGGCTGTGACAACCGAGATGGTTGCGAACAGGTAGAAAACTAACAGCTCCACTCGGACCTCTTGAGATCGCTGTCCGGACGAAATGGGCATCTTATGTTCACTCTCGGACGCTGTCAAGGCAGCCTTTCGGTTCCGAGTTCCGGGTTCCGAGTTCCGGGTTCCGGTTCCGGGGGGGCGTGTTGCCAAAGGGTGCGCTGGCCCGCGCATTGACTGTAGGGCACGGTTATTAAGCGTGCCGAACTGGACCCGGTGGCACAGTTCATCCATTTCCGGGCCATTGTTGTCATCTCCATTGGTTCGGCACGCCAGGTTGGCGTGCCCTACGAATCACACCCGGCGGTCGCGGCCCGAGGCCCTCCACTTCAAGAGCGCGGAACCTGGAACTCAGAACCCGGAACTCGGAACTCGGAACTCCGGATGTTGAAGTCCGACCTGCTGCGGGATAAGATCTTTCTCAGGTAGTTCGAGGACTCTCACCAAGAGGGATGAAGACAGCATGACAGGCACTGTTGAAGTCGTAGTGAATGGTCAACAGCACAGCCTCCCCGACCGGTGGACGATCGGAGACGTGATCAGCCACCTGATCGATCCGTCCGGTCCGGTTGCGGTTGAGCTGAATCGGGAGATACTTCGGCGCGATCTCTGGATGTCAAAAAGGGTCGAGCCGGGCGACCAGATTGAAGTGGTCCATTTCGTGGGCGGAGGAGAGGCGACGCAGACGACTGAAGCAGACGAACTCGTAGTTGGTGACTGCCGCCTGCGCTCCCGTCTGATCGTAGGCACCGGAAAGTACGAAAGTAACGAGCTCATGCGTCAGGCGCTGGCGGCCAGCGGCTCGGAGATGGTCACCGTGGCTGTTCGCCGGGTCGATTTGAGCGGCCGCGGGGAATCGCTCCTCAACTACATTGACAGGGAACGCTTCCACATCCTCCCTAATACAGCTGGTTGCTACACTGCCGAGGAAGCGATTCGCTACGCTCGTCTGGGGCGGGAAGCAGGGCTTTCATCCATGGTGAAACTGGAGGTCATCGGGGACGAGCGGACCTTATTTCCCGACAACGAGGCACTGCTGAAGGCCACCCGCACGCTCGTGAGCGAAGGCTTCACTGTCCTGCCTTATACAAACGATGATCCTGTAGTGTGCAGGAAGCTGGAAGACCTGGGGGCCGCAGCCGTCATGCCATTGGGAGCCCCGATCGGTTCCGGTCTGGGAATTCAGAATCCGAACAACATCAGCATCATCCGCGAAGTGGTGTCGGTGCCGTTGATCGTGGATGCCGGTGTGGGGACGGCCTCGGACGCCGCTCTGGCGATGGAGCTGGGCGCCGACGGCGTCCTGATGAACACCGGTATCGCAGGAGCCGGGGACCCGGTGAGCATGGCACGTTCCATGCGACTGGCCGTAGAAGCCGGTCGCCTGGCCTGCCTGGCCGGAAGAATACCCAGGCGCCGCTATGCTACCGCCAGCACTCCATCGGCGGGAATGTTGCCCAGTTCATGAGAAAGATTGGAGTCGAGCTCGGGCCCAGAAGCTACAGCATCCTCATCGCCCCCGGGCTGGGCAAGGAGGCGGGTCGGCTGTTCCTGGAGTATTCCATCGCAAAGAGAGTCTTCCTGGTCTCGAACAAGAAGGTCTTCTCTCTGCATGGGGCTCAGGTTTGCCGGAGCCTCCAGGAAGCTGGGTTCGAGGTCACGGAGATCTTTGTCCCTGATGGTGAGGCCTACAAGAATCTCCACACAGTAGAGAATATTTATACCTGTCTGGCCGCTCAGCGGGCTGACCGTGAATCCACGATTGTGGCTCTGGGGGGAGGGGTTACAGGAGACATGAGCGGGTTTGTGGCGGCCACCTTTCTGCGGGGAATCGACTGCGTTCAGATACCCACTACCCTGCTCTCTCAGGTGGACAGCTCAGTGGGTGGAAAAACGGGAGTTAACCACCAGAAAGGGAAAAACCTGGTGGGGGCGTTCCATCAGCCCCGTCTCGTCCTGATCGACACCGCGACACTCTCTACTTTGCCCGAACGCGAGTTTCAGTCTGGGCTTTACGAGATCGTCAAGTACGGCCTCATTTATGACTCCAGCTTCTTTTCTTTCCTTGAATCCAACCTGGACAGTTTGCTGGCCAGAGGAGAGGAGACTCTGGAGCAGGTGATCGCCCGCTGTTGTGAGATCAAGGCCGAGGTTACGTCTCAGGATGAAAGGGAGTCGGATCTGCGTAGAATCCTGAATTTCGGGCACACTTTTGGACATGCTCTCGAAGTCGCCACTTCCTACGTACGGTTGACCCACGGGGAGGCGGTCGCACTCGGGATGCTGGCCGCGACTGAGCTTTCGCGCGAGTTGGACCTGCTGGACTCCAGGGCAGCAGACCGAGTTGTCAGAATGATTCGAAGTGTGGGCCCTCTTCCGCCCATAGATGATATCGGGTATCCAGAGCTTCTCGAAGCCATGGAACATGACAAGAAGCGCCAGGAGGATGTCGTTCACTTTGTTCTCCTGGAGCGGATCGGCCACACCGAGATTCGGGCAAACCTGGAACAGGCACTTCTGGCTCAGGTGTGGAGCAGCGTACAGGCGGCCGAACAATCGCTGTCGCATGGTTGAGAGAGACGGCCGCAAGATTCGGGGCATGTTCGGCGCCATCGCTCCGACCTACGACTTTCTGAACCATCTCCTCTCTTTCTCGGTAGACCGTTACTGGCGAAGGGTCACACGAAAACAGCTGGAAGCCCGCCTCGGACCTTGCAGTCGAGCACTTGATCTTTGCACTGGAACCGGGGACCTGGCGCTGGAGATGGCGAGAATGGGTCCCGTGACCGCCTGTGACTTCGCACGCCCGATGCTGGTCAGGGGAATGCGCAAGGTGCAGCGGCGGGCACCTGCGAATCCAATTCGTTTCGTGCAGGGTGATGCGCTCGAACTTCCGTTTCCCTCCCACACTTTTCAGGTTGCGACCATCGCCTTCGGTCTTCGCAACCTGGAGGATTATGGGAGAGGACTGGGGGAGGTGGCGCGAGTTCTCCGGGCAGGAGGGTATCTGGCCGTCCTGGAATTCGCGGTGCCCGACTCGAGGATCTTTGCAGCCCTCTACCGGATCTATTTCGAGCGCCTCCTGCCTGTGGTCGGAGGTCTGATCTCGGGTCAGATCAACTCGTATCGCTACCTCCCTGAGTCGGTCAAGGGTTTTCCCCGGGGTGTCGAACTGGAGAGGCTCTTTCTGGACGCGGGTTTTTCGACACCGGACTCACTGAAACTATCGGCGGGTATCGCCGAAATCCACATCGCACGAAAGCAGCAGGATTAGTAGTTGCGGATGATTCTCCAGTAAACTGGTGCCCACACGGGCGTTTTCGGGGGCTGGTCCTGGTGAGAGAGCCGGGACTGCGAACATGCGCCTGGGAAGAAGGTGTGCGACATGAAAACCATCTACTGGATCGATTAAGGAGCCAAGGAAGAAGGCCGCGCACCGCGCCGTCCTTTTGGGGCACAGCTTGGAATCATCCTGTCGCCAGGCCTGGGGACGAGTGGACGGGGGTGGCCGCTTCGCAGCAGAGCAGTGCGTTTTTTTACCGACGATCTGCCTCAACCCGCGCGGAAGTATCTTTCGTCGATCACCGTTGTGGGCTTACTCATAGCAGTTTACTCCTACACTCGCGTGATTCTGGAGGCGGATGGACAGTGGCTTTATCTCGCTCTTCTGACCGCGGTGGCCGCCTTTCTGCCGGTGCGGCTGCGTTTTTCCGGAGATCAGATTCTCTCCGTCAGTTTCACGATCAGCGACGTCTTCATATTCAGCGGGCTCCTTTTTTTCTCCCCCGAAGTGGCGGTGGCGATCGGAATCATTGATGCGACCCTCGTCAGTTTCCAGTTCCTGCACCGATCACGGATGTATCGATTCCTTTTCAACGTCGCTCAGGTGTCGATCTCCATTTTCTTTGTCGGAACCCTCTTCTACCTGATCCAGGGGCACTTGCCTCCCCTGACCGGCCAGGACTCGGTGATCCAGACCTTCCTCAACGTGGGGATCTGCGGCTTTCTCTACGTCGGTCTGAATACTACAGCGGTGGCCACAGCCATGTTTCTGTCCAGCCCCGGGGCGGGCACCGAAGTGTGGCGTGCCAGCATAGTCCCCTCAGCCTTCTCGACCCTGGCCGGGGCGCTGACCGCCGCCTCGATTTTCTTCGGGTGTGACCTTGGAGCAGGAGTTATTGTTCGGAGTGGCCATTTCCCTCCCACTGATTCTGGTCCTCTACATCTCCTACCGCATGGCCAACGAACGTGTGGAAGGACTGTTGGAATCCCGCAGCTTACTGCAGGATTCGCTGGATGCCATAGAGTCGTACATTGCGGTGCTGGATGAGTCGGGTGTGATCATCACTGCCAATCAGTCCTGGAAGTCCTTCGGTGTGTCCGGACACCTTTTTGGTGAAGATTTAGCGGTGGGGATGAACTACCTGGATGAGCTTGACTCAAACCTGTCAAGAAACTCGGACGCCACTACCAGCATCAGCCAGGGTATCCGCCAGGTTATCGCCTTTGAGAAACCGGAGTTTTCATGCACGTACTCTACTGCGACCACCAGTTCTACCTCCTGGCTGGTGGTACGCGTTACCCGCTTCAAGATTCAGGATCCGATTCGGGTTGTGGTCGCGCATGAAGACATCACCGAGCGTCAGCGGGCTGAACAGGGTTTGAGGCTGAGCGAAGAAAGGTATCGACGCTTCTTCGAAGACGACCTGACGGGTGATTTTACGGCCAAGCTCAACGGTGACATCCTCACTTGTAACACAGCCTTTACGAGGATGTTCGGGTTCGAGTCTCTTCAGCATGCAGAAAGCTCCAACCTGTTTTCACTGTTTCCGGGCCAACAGCAGACGATTGAATTCCTGGAGCTTCTTCGCTCCCAGAAAAAGCTCGAATACCATGAGATTGAACTTCGGCGCATCACCGGCGATCCCGTCTACGTCGTAGCCAATGTGACCGGCTCGTTCGACGAGAGAGGGTTCCTTTCGCGTGTCACAGGATATTTGTTCGACGACACCGCCCGGAAAGCACTGGAAGCCGAACTTCGGCAGGCACAGAAAATGGAGGCCGTCGGCCAGCTTGCGGGAGGAATTGCCCACGACCTCAACAACATATTGACTGTCATCATGGGCTACGCAGAGTTCCTCAAGGATTCCCTGTGGGAATCATCCGAGGGGCGCGGGGATGCCCAGGCAATTCTGGACTCGGTCGATCGGGCCCAGAGTCTGACCCACAAGCTCCTGACGTTCAGCCGCCACCAGGTTCTGCAACCTGAGACACTGGATATGAACAAGGTCGTTCAAGACTTTTCGCAGCTTCTGCGCCGGATCATTCGAGCCAATATCAGAATTGAGACCCAGCTGGATCCCCAAATCAGCCCCGTGCGAATGGACCCCGGCCAGATGGACCAGGTGCTCATGAATCTCTCGGTCAATGCGCAGGACGCCATGGCGGAGGGGGGGGCCCTGACGATTCGAACCGCGAAGCGTTCTGTCGAGGAAGGCCAGGAGGACGTGCCGGCCAACTTGAAAGCCGGCGAATACGTCGTGATCAGTGTGATAGATGAGGGGGAAGGGATCCCTGACAAGGTTCGGGAGCGAGTCTTTGAACCCTTCTTTACGACCAAATCCACCGGTCAGGGAACGGGTCTGGGTCTTTCCATCGTCTACGGGATCATTACCCAGGGTGGTGGCCAGATTCACATCCGTAAGGGTGAGGAAAAAGGAACCGTTTTTGAAATCTGGTTGCCAGCCGGTCAACCCGTCCAGGTGCCGCTCCCTGCCCCGCCGGAGGAGACCTCTCTCGCCCGCAAGGATGGAGACGAAACCATCCTTCTGGTTGAGGACGAGGACCGGATTCGCGAACTGATCAGCGAAATCCTGAGGCGCAAGGGATACACCGTCTTCGAAGCTGCCGACGGAGAAAAAGCGCTTCCCCTGGCGAAGAGACTCGGGGCCTTCGATCTGCTGATCACCGACCTCATCATGCCGGTCATGGGTGGCTGGGAACTGGCTCGAGAACTCAGAAAGACGAGAGAAGGGGAGGACCTCCGTGTTCTTTACATCTCCGGCTACCCGGACACGATCAACCCGGAACTCCTGAAAGGGGGTTCCGCGGGTGTGTCTTTCCTGGCAAAACCGTTCACCCCCGGTGCACTATTGCAAAAAGTGCGAGAGATTCTCAGCCCGAGCCGAGATGCTTGACAACCAGAGGATCGCCGTTGTCCTCCCAGCCTACAACGCCGAGTCGACTCTTGAAAAAACCTACCGCGAGATCCCCAGAAAGGTGGTTGATGAAGTGGTCCTGGTCGATGACGGAAGCTCGGATGCAACGGCTCGAATCTCGAAAGACCTCGGAATCAAGACCATCTGCCACGGTCACAATCTTGGTTACGGTGCCAACCAGAAAACCTGCTACTGTCACGCCCTCTCTCTCTCGGCCGATATCTTTGTCATGCTCCACCCGGACTACCAGTACTCGCCCCGGCTGATTCCTGCGATGGCCGCCATGATTGTCAGCGGGGAGTTCGATGTCGTCCTGGGCTCCAGGATCCTGGGCGGCACCGCCCTGAAGGGAGGAATGCCGGTTCACAAGTACTGTGCCAATCGATTCCTGACCTGGTTCGAGAACCTGTTCACGGGCGCCAAACTCTCCGAATATCACACCGGCTTCCGCGCGTTCTCTCGGAGGGTTCTGGAGGTGCTTCCGCTGGGAAGTAACTCGAATGATTTTGTTTTCGACAATCAGATTCTGGTCCAGGCTCTGCACTTCGGATTTCGAGTGGGTGAAATCAGTTGTCCGACCCGATACAATGCAGACGCCTCGACCATCAACTTCGGGAGATCGATTGTGTACGGGCTTGGAGTGATGGGGTGCAGTCTCCAGTACCGGATCCAGCGTACCGGGCTGTGGTCCTTTCCCGTTTTCGACCCGGCAGGCAAACTGGAACCTCGGATCAATGACGCTTCAGAGAGCGGTGAAAGTCACCACGAATAGGAGGAGCGCCGGTTTTCGGATCGTTCTAACCATTGTTCTCCTGCCCTTTTTTCTCTTTCCTGCAGAACTGCTGGTCAAATACATAAGGACGCCGGGACCAGCCCGGCAGGACACGATTCCGAGCAGTTACATGCCCACCAGACTTCGGCCCAACTTCAGGGGCCCGATTGGGGACATGCAGGAAGTGATCACCAATCGCTACGGCTTTCGGGGAGAGCCCGATTTCCCCCGGCGCAGACCTGACGATGAGTACCGGATTCTGGCCCTGGGTGACTCCATTGGCTTTGGCTTTGGCGTGCAACCGGGAGAGACCTATTCCCGACAGGCGGAAGCGCTCCTGACGGGCGGACCCGGGCGGATTCGAATCATCAATGCAGCGGGACAGGGCTACAGTCCCTCGACGTATCTTGCCTACCTGCAGGCGGAAGGGTTCGACCTTGAACCCAACCTGATACTGGTTCAGGTGGAGCCTTCCAACGACGTTACTGATGAAGCCCTGCTGCGAGTTGTGGATGGAGGAGGCCAGGATGTGGAAGTGCGGGGCGGGAGGTATTGTGTGACCTGGGACGGCAACCTGCTGGGATCTTTCACGCTGGGCCCCTATTTCTACGAACGGACGTATCTCTACACCATGCTCACACGCCGTCTCCTGGAGACGCTGGGGCGGCTCTTTCCCGGGCACTCGGCACTCTCGACTCCGGGAAGCCTCTACTATCACATGGGTTTTGATCGCTTTCTTTTCACTTCGGCGAGGCTCGAATCCGGCTGGACTCAGTCTCAGGCAGCTCTCTCGCAGATCAGAGAAGTCGCCAGCCGGCACGGATCCCGGTTCGTCCTGCTACTAACTCCCACCCTCTATGCTTTCCACGAGAACAGGACACTGAACGGTTCTGGAAATCTGCTGATCGACCGGATGACTAACTGGGCCCGGCAGCAGTCAATCGATACCATCGACCCCCGGGCTGCGCTTGCCGGAAACGGGGGTACAGCCCTTTTCACGGACTTCGCCCACTACACGCCAGAAGGGCACAGGGTTCTGGGGCGGGAGATCGCACGGTATCTTCAGGATCAGCTGCGCTGATCCCGGGTTCCAGGTTCCAGGTTCCACGTTCCACGCTCCGGAGGAAGGGATTCGTAGGGGCCGTAAAGCCACCAGCGCCATCGAATCTACCCCTGCAGTGCCGTCTCACCCAGGACTCCAGCCAGCATTTCAACAAGGCGATCGGCGTCCCTCTGGTCAAAGACGAGCGGGGGCTTGATCTTGATGACATTGTGCCAGGGACCATCGCTGCTCAGGAGGATTCCGTATTCTTTCATTCGCTCAACAACGTAGCTCGTCTGCAGTGGGGCCGGCTCCAGCGTACTCCGATCCAGAATCAGCTCGATACCCAGGAAGAGTCCCTCGCCCCGCACGTCTCCGATGAGAGAAAACTGGTCCAGCAACTGGGCGAGTCGCGATTTGAGATGCTGCCCGACCTGCAGAGATTGTTCCTGCAGCCCTTCCCTGGAAATGACGTCCAATACTGCCAGGCCAACGGCGCAGGACACAGGGTTCCCCCCGAAAGTGTTGAAGTACTCCATGCCGTTGGCGAAAGAGGCCGCGATTTGAGGCGTCGTGACCACAGCTGCCAGGGGATATCCGTTTCCGATCGGCTTTCCCATGGTCACAATGTCGGGGACGACATCCTGCAGCTCGAACGCCCAGAATTCCGACCCGACCCGGCCAAAGCCGGTTTGAGCCTCGTCGACAATGCACACCCCACCACCGCTTCTCACTCTTTGAAAGGCCTCCCGAAGGTAGCCTGGGGGAGGCACGATCTGTCCCCCGCACCCGAGGATGGATTCACAAATGAACGCCGCCACACCCTCCCCCTGGTTTCGGGCCTGTTCGATGGGGCCGGAGAGAAGGCGTGCATATTCGAGCCCGGCCCGGGGTTGGTGCCGCTTGAACGGTCCACGGTAGTCGTCAGGGGTAGGGGCGACATGGACATGCTTCGGGCAGCCCGAGCCTCCAGGGCCCTCGAACTTGTAAGGACTGATGTCGATGAGCCCCGAGGTGTTTCCGTGGTAGGCACCCTCAAGCACTAGAAAGTCCTGATGTTCCGTATGAGCACGGGCCAGACGCAGAGCCAGTTCATTGGCCTCGCTCCCGCTGCACACAAAGAAGCAGACCCGAAGCGGTTCGGGAAGAGTCGAGGTCAGCCGCTCGGCGTATTCGAGTATGGTGTCGTGCAGGTATCTTGTGTTCGTGTTCAGCAACATGTTCTGGTGGTGAGCGGCCTTGACGACTGCCGGATGACAGTGGCCCACATGGGCCACGTTGTTTACGCAATCGAGGTAGGACCGCCCCTGATGGTCATACAGGAACTGCCCTATACCACGAGTGATCTTCAGGGGTTTGCTGTAGGCAAGGCTGAGTGAGGGGCCAAGCAGCTCTTTCCGCCTGCGCAGGCTCTCTATCGCTTCCTGATCACCTCCGTGGGCGGTCGCTTCGGGGACCCCGGAGCTGCCAACGCTGAGGTCCAGTTCGGCAAAGGGCACTCCAGGCAAGTCTTGTTCCGTCCCCGAGGCGACTGACCCGGAGTGCTCCTGGATCCAACTACTGACTGCCAATTGTTCAGGATGGGGTTCGAGTCCGCAACTGGCCCGCACCGAGTGATGAAAAAGACTCACCTCCGTCTCCCCCAGCTTCGCCAGCAGCGCCCAGGCGGACCTCTGGCTGATCTGAAGATACTCGTCTTCGGGATGGAGGCGCGCGTTCCTCGATCCAATACCCACGCTGACCAGCAGCCTCAGCATGATCAGATCATGGAGAAGGCTCATCTCCAGTTCTGAAAGGGGCAGCTCCCGGTGATAGCCACGGACAGCCGCTCTCAGTGCAGCCAGCAGGTCGGCCTTGTTCATCAGCAGATAGGCGCAGGCAATCGCCAGTTCGGCGATCGTCCAGGAGTAGATCAGGTCTCCGAAGTCGACCAGCCCGAGCAGTTCAGCCTGGCCCGGAGGGGAGTCGACGCCGGCATTTCGGACCAGAAAGTTGTAGTCATTGGCATCCCCGTGGATCACACTTCTACGCAGATCGTCGGTCTTCGGGCTCACCCGGCCCCAGCTCTTCTCAAAGAGTAACTCGGCGAGGCGGCGTCTGCCCTTCTCCGTCATGTCGGCAAGACAATCCTGAAACGTCCTTTCCGCGGCTCTCAGGTCCCACACGAACGTCCGGTGAACGGCCGGATGGTCAAAGTCGAGGAGAGCCCGGTCGATGCTCCCCAGCAACCCGCCGATCGCCTCCAGAAGAGAGTTCGAGTGAGGGCGACAATCCGCCACAGGAATCCCCTCCACATAGGAAAGGAGCCTCAGCCCGTAAGTAGACGCGGCTCGAGAGATGGGAACGCATTTCCGCCCTGCTGAGTCGGGGATTACGCGAGGAATACCCAGATGGGGGAGTTCCCGATTCAGATGGTCGAGAGCCTGGTTCTGGGCTTCAATCAGTTCGGTCCCCGAGGCAGCGTCGCTGATCTTGAGAACGAAGAACCGGCCATCATCCGCGTGCAGCTTGAAGTTGCGATCGGTCTCCGACGGAAGCAGGATGGCTGAGGCTCTCAGACCATAAAACTCACGAGCGTAACCAACCGCGTCGTCACATGAGATTGGCGGGCGGCTGAAGTTCATTGGCTCGTGGAACGTGGAACGTGAAACGTGGAACTAACCAGCCCAGCGCAGGAGCAGACTTCCCCAGGTGAAACCAGCCCCGAATGAGGCCAGAAGTACCAGATCTCCATCCTGAACGCGACCTTCTCGCTGTGCCTCGGCCAGGCCCACTGGAATGGTGGCCGCGGTCGTGTTGGCGTAGCGGTCAATGTTGACCAGGACCTGTTCCTTGCGCAGACCCAGGCGATCGACCGACGCGTTGATAATTCGCAGGTTGGCCTGGTGAGGAACGAACAATTGGATGTCTTCCGGCCCAAGCCCGTTTCTCTTTAACAGGTTCTGACAGACTTCAGTCATCAGTTTGACGGCGAACTTGAATACCATTCGACCATCCTGGTGTACCGAATGCATCTTCTTTTCCAGAGTCTCCTGGCTGGCTGGATGCAGACTTCCTCCGGCCGGCATGCACAAGAATTTTCCACCGGATCCGTCACTGTGGAGAAGAAAGTCGAGGATTCCCCGGTCATTATCACTGGGCTCCAACAGCACTGCTCCGGATCCGTCACCAAAGAGGACACAGGTCGACCGGTCCTCGAAGTTGACGATGCTGCTCATCACATCGGTACCCACCACGAGCACCCTCTTGTGGACTCCGGTCTGGATGTACTGGGCGCCGGTGGCAAGGGCATAAACGAATCCCGAGCAGGCACCTGACAGGTCAAATCCCCAGGCATTGGTAGCCCCGATTTTATCCTGAAGGACACAGGCGGTCGAAGGAAACATCATGTCGGGAGTGACGGTGGCAACGATGATCAGATCGAGATCTTGTGGTCCGTAAGGGGTTTGCTCGAGTGCGTCCAGGACGGCCTTCACCGAAAGATCGCTATTCACCTGCCCGTTGGAGACGATTCTCCTTGCGAGTATGCCTGTTCTGTCGCGAATCCACTGATCAGACGTGTCGAGGAATTCAGACAGCTCCTGGTTGCCGACCACTCTCTCCGGGAAGAACATGCCCGTTGCCGTGATCTTGGCCCTGACGTTACTCAACCGCTCCGCCTTCCTTCGATTGCCATGGTCAACAGCTCACTCCTTCCCAAGTCTCTGCAGAAGTACTAATACTGGCGGACGATTTCAACGCCTTTGGGAGGTTTAAACCTGAATCTCCGGTCGGGAATACTGGCATCCTCCCGGACGTTCTTCAAGATGTAGTCATTTCTTGCCCCGATCGGCTCAATGGCGACGAGCCTCTCAATTTGGTAAGAAGAGGGGGCAATTTCCAGCAATATCTGGGAAAGGGATGCCTCTTCCTCCCGCGGTGTAAGCCGGATCAGGAAGTTCTCATCCTGGTGGGGCAGCTCCTCCGTCTCAAAGACAATTTCAAAGTCTCGAGCAACCTGCCCCTCCCCCATCAGAAACAGAAAGAGCGGATCATCTTCTAGTTCGTAAATGAATACCTGGCGGTCTCGAGGAACGTAGAAATAGGCCCGTTTGCCGTTCGCGATCAAGTATTTCTCAACCGGGTCTCGGTATTCCCAGTACATTTTCCGGGGTTTCTTGAGCATGAGAATGCCGTGCTCTTCGTCTCTCACCATGTGAGCTCTGTAGACCTGACTAAAATCTGCCTGCAGTGTGCGGATTCCGCGGTAGTGCTTCTGACTGAGCTGAACAACCTCGAGGGCAGAGACTTCCGCTCCGACTGCTTCTGCACCCCAGTTCCCCTCCATCAGCGCTACCAGCAGAAGGGCAAGAACCTGACCACTCCGGTATCTCATTCGCTGTCGGGGCTCCCCTCGGTGACTTCCTGGTTGTGGCTCCCAAACAGACTGAGCGCCAGAATCAGCAGGACTCCAGTCGTGATCGCTGAGTCAGCCAGGTTGAAAGTCGGCCAGGCAAAGACATCACGCCAGTGCAGTTTAATGAAATCAACCACGTACTGGTGGGTCAGACGGTCAACGAAATTGCCGAGAATGCCGCCCAGCACCAGCCCCAGAGCCACGAAGATGACGTGCTCGTCGACAGGCGTAGTCCAGATGTAATAGAGAACCATGCACATGGCGACAACAGCCAGCAGACTCAGAAGGGGGCTTTTCCACTGGGACTGGACATCGTTGAACAATCCAAAGGCAATTCCCGTGTTTTCGACGTAGTGAATGGTGACGAATTCCTCGAAGATCGGGTAATACTGGAGCCACAGGCTGGTCTTCACCCACCACTTGGTCAAGAGGTCGGCTGCGAAGACAATGAATGCCAGTGAAATGGACAGCTTGCGCATCTCAGGTGCAGTGCGCTGACATCCCGCAGCGCGGCCCGACATTATATGCGTTCCACGTTCCATGTTCCAGGTGGGTTCTAGGTTCTGGGTTCTGGGTTCTGGAAATTTGGGATCCAAGCGTGGAACGTGGAACTTGGAACGTGGAACCTGGAACGCCGCGAGCGACAGCGAGTGGTTTCCTAGCAGCCCGTAACCCGAAGGGCACCAGGGCTTTGCGCCCAGTGCGATCAACGGAGGTTGAAGGTGACTTCAATGGTCGCCCAAACATCGACGGACTGACCATTGCGCATTCCCGGCCGGAATTTCCAATTCGAGGCGATTTCTCTGATGGCGTTTTCCTCGAGACCGTATCCCAGTCCCCGCACGACGCTCAGAGTGTCCACCCGGCCGTTCCTTCGCACAATACCCCGCAGCAGCACAACTCCCTGTACCTTGGCCTTGATGGCCTGGTCCGTATAGGAAGGGGTCGTCTTGACCAGCAGGACCGGCATGCTGACGTCCCCTCCCACCTGAAAGATGCCGCCACCTCCGCCGGCTCCATCACCAAGGCCCTGCCGCCCGATTCCAAGGCCGCCCTGGTCTCCCAGTCCCCTGCCTCCACGGGAAGGAGGACCTGGGGGTGCCTCGATTTCGCCGATGCTGAGGTCGATTGTGAGCTCTTCCAGAACCCTCGGAAGTTCAACAGCAACCCGGCGGATGGGCTCGGGAGCGTTGGGGGTCGGATCGGGAATAGGGACAAATCTGGGCTTGGGCTTGGGAACCACTGGTTTGGGCTTGGGAGGAGGCGCGGCGGGCCGACCTGCGGCACCCTCGAGTTTGGCTGGGCGGGCCAGTTGCTTGATGACAAATTTGTCCGCTGTCAGGGGCAGCTCGTTTGCCCCAAAATGGGGCCAAACGATGAGTATGAGGAAGAGATGGAAAAGGAGTGCGAAAATCGCCGCAACCACCAGGGGGCGCCGTCCAGAGACATCCTCGTTGAAGATGTTGCAGGGGTCGTCAACAAAGGCCAAGCGCTCGCTCTCCACGATTCTGAGAGCAAACAGCCACTCAACGAAATCCCGGAATCCACTCTTCAGTCCGTGTGCCATGGTCTCCGCAAAAGTCAGTATTGTAATGAGCGCGAAGGCCTGCCTTCAACACCCTTCACTACAATCCGATGCCGGCCCTCTGGAAAAGTCTCACTCGGCCCGCCCATCGCCCGCGGGTCAGCATCGCCCCTTACTATGACGCAAGCCAGGGTTCCCGGGTTCCCTAACACCGCCATCCCATGCTACTCCAATTGCTTGAGTAAGGTAACGTCTCATCGTATTCACACAAGCGTGCCTTTATTGCCATATCGAACGAACGGGGTACTTAGTGTTCCAGACTTAGCCAGGGAGCTGTTTAGCGCCTTGCCTTTGCCCGTGCCTGGGCCTGTCGCGTTTTTCTGGCCTGGAACGTTATTAGCCCTCCATGCTGACCGGGTTGGTCAAGAGCCTTGATGGAACGCAACGGTCGGCGGCTCAATGTGCTTCAGTTCCTCGTTTTGGTGTTGAAGGCAAGTCTCAAGCGAACCTAGGAAACGCAATGAGCGAAGTGAATAAAGATGGGGTCAGGGCAAAGGCAAGGGCGAGGGCACAGGCAAGAAGAGGACGCTGAACACGTACTAAGCTGGTAGTTCCCATGACGCAAGCAGACTTCGGGTTCGCTCCAGAGGAGGACGACAGGTCGGCAGGTCAACCATCAAAGTCTTCAAATCTTCTGCCCTGTCCACGTCGTACCAGTGCGGCAGTTCATACCAGCGCCGGCCACCGAGACGGGTGCGAGTCTGAGCCAGAACCTGCGAGGTCCCCCAGGCGATACCCTGAAAGATTTCCGGAGCAGGTTCGGAGAGGCCGAGCAGATAGTACCCTCCATCGGCAACGGGGCCCAGGACAACCGGATAGTCGTGAAGCTCCCGATAAGCCTCTTCGATGTGAGAAAGGGGGAGAGTCGGAGAATCAGCTCCCATGAACACGACTCTGTGACTCGTCTCAGCCAGTTCCAGATAGGCATTCCACAGACGCTGTCCCAGGTCATTGCCCAACTGGCGCCGGATGGGGAGATGGTCCGGAAGGCAATGACGCCTGGCCAGGTTCCTGTTCTCCTCGTCGCTCGAGTCGGCCAGAAAAAGAAACAGGTTGGCGGGAAGAAGAGCCAGGCGGTCAATGACGTCGAGCAGGAAGGCCTCGTAAAGCTGCAGGGCTGGCCCGTCACCAATCGAGGCCGCAATCCTGGTCTTCACCCTGCCGGATCGGGGAAAGCGAGCAAAAAGAGCCAGAGCTTCACTCAATCCGGACTTCCAGGTTCCAGAAAATGAAGTCTCTCCAGCTGTCGGGCGGCTTGCGCTGCTGCAACTTCAGTCGAATCTTGTGGTGAAAGCCGTTCGGTGCTTTCGGCTTCTTCAACAGGCCCAGCCCGGCCTCCTCGGGCGTTCGGTTTCCTTTCCTCCGATTGCAGACCACGCAACAGGTCACTATGTTTTCCCAGGTCTTCGGCCCGCCGCGGGCTACCGGGATCACATGATCATAGGTTAATTGAGCTGCTGTGTAGCGGCGCTTGCAGTACTGGCAGGTGTGGTGATCGCGGGCGTAGATGTTGGTTCGGGAAAAGCGAACTCGACTGTGATGAGGCCGCAGCTTCACATAGTGCAGAAGGCGCAGGACCGAGGGCATCTGGATGGTCAGCGAAACGCTTCGAATCTCTCGATCGTACTCGGCGACTACTTCGACCTTGTCCTGAAACAGCATTCGAACTGCGCGTCGCCAGGAAACAATCTGAATCGGCTCGTAGGTAGCATTCAAGACGAGTGTCGAATCCATCTCTCTTCAGGCCCCTGGAGGGAACTCCCGGCTAGTTCCGGGTAAGAGACTCTAGCATAACGATTCTCAAGTCGCCTCTTTCCCGTTCAAGGCAAAACTCAGGCGAACCAGGGAAACGCAGTGAGCAAAGTGAACAAAGATTATCGTATTTCATGAAAGGGAGTATTTAATACTTGAAGTTTGAGCTCTCGAGAAATAGAAAAGAGTCTTCGATTCAAACCTGAAAAGGGGGTTTCAGACACGTGCGCTCCTTTCGATCCTTCTTCTCAACTGTCCTCCACGAAGCCCGGGCGGATCCCGAGGCTCTGGTCGCGGTCCTGCAGGGGCTGTGGCCTCACCTCACGGGAGAAGAGATCTCCGCCCACAGTCGGCCCGTCAGCCTTCGCCGGTCCACGCTGGTTGTTGAAGTGGCTTCCACGAGATGGACCGGGGAACTGGCTGGCCTCGAGCAGATGCTGGTTGAGAAAATCAATCGTTTCTGGGACGAAAAACTGATTGATCGAATTGAGTTCCGGAGACGTCTAAGGCAGTGACGTAGTCGCTCCTGCGGTCCCCCGGGGAAGACCTGTCGAGTTGTTTCCAGGCGAGCCGGCGACTTATAATTGAATGTTCTTATGCGCAAGCAATTGTGGGGAGACTGATCTACGCAGAGCCAGTCCATCTTGTCATAATTGAGAAGAAATGATCGCTTTTTTACTCGCAGCCCTCTTGATGGCTCTTCCCCCGGCCCAGAGCCCCACGGACCCGGGATCGCATTCTGAGCAGGCGCGGGCCTATTACCACTTCAGCCTTGCCCAGTTTCTCCGACTTGAGGGCGAGCAGGAGCGAGCTGTCGAAGAGCTTCGCAATGCCCTCGAGTACGATCCCGAAAGCTCCAGCCTGCACTTTTCTCTGGCTCAGTCCCTGGCCGACACCGGCCTTCTGGAAGAATCTATCCATGAGTGCGAGAAAGCCATCGAACTGGATTCCAACAACCCCGATCCCCACTTCCTTCTAGGCTTGATCTACAAGAGTCTCTTTCGAAGGGGCCGGACTCAAGTTCTGGAACCGGCCATCCAGGAACTCACCCGGGCCATCGAGCTGGACCCCCGCAACCTGGAAGCCCTTTCGGCCCTGGGTCAGCTTTATTCTGACACCCAGCGCTGGGAAGATGCAGCCCGCACCTACCAGGAGTTGAGGACGCTCCGCCCCGACATCCACAGGGTTGATCTGTTGCAGGCCCGGGCCCTGGCCAACCTGGGCAGGACGGAAGAGGCGATCGATGTGCTGCTGGATCCTTCTGAGGATCCGGCCAGCCAGTTCGATCGGCTGGTCCTGCTGGCACAGCTCTACGTGAGCACAGATAGATTCGATGATGCCATCGACACCTATGAACAGGCCGTCGAGCTGACCCCGGAGGGCCAGAATCGCTGGAATCTTCAGTTCACCCTGGGAGGCCTGCTGATCCACCAGTCTCGCTTCGCAGAGGCCGAGGAGGTTCTCCGGAAGGTGGTGGAGGGCGGCTCAACCGACCCTCAGGCGCTGGTCGAACTGGGAAAGGCCCAGGAAGGGTCGCGTCACTACGCCACAGCCGTGGAGAGCTTTCAAGAGGTCCTGAAGCTAGAACCGGACAACCTGGAAGCCAACTACTACCTGGCTTCTTCCCTGAGAAACCTGGGACGGCGGGATGAAGCCATCGAGCGACTTCACCATCTCCTGAGTCTCACCGAGTCAGCCTCCGCCTCCTCTTCGCCTGCGGACCGCCGCCGCGGAACTCGCTTCCGACAGTTTCTGGGCGTTCTGTACCAGGAGACGCGGCAACACGAGAAGTCGATTGAGCTGTTCCAGGAGCTGTGCCGGGACCAGCCCGATGATGTACAGGCAAAGCTTGGTCTCGTCTTTGCGCTGAAAGAAGGAGGCAGGCTCGACGAAGCTCGAAAACTCAGCTCCGAGCTACTGGCGCAGGAACCTGAAGATCTGAACATCCTGATTACTCATGCCCGGATTCTCTCCAGCGATGGTGAGCTCGAGGCGGCCGCTCGGTTGCTCAAAGAAGAGCTGCGAAGGAAGCAGGAAAACAGCCCCGGTGATGAGGAAGAAGAAGAATATTACCTGTCTGTCAGCCAGCTTTACAGCGAGCATCGCCATTACGATATGGCCCAGCAAGTTCTGGAAGAAGGTCTTGTTCAGCACCCCGGAAGTCAGGCCCTGATTTTTAACCTGGGTTCGGTGTTCGAGCGTCTGAATCAGATCGCCTCAGCTGAAGGACAGTTCAAGAAGGTACTGGCGGAGAATCCGGAACATGCGGCCGCCTTGAACTATCTCGGTTACATGCTGGCCGATCGGGAACTACGACTTAAGGAGGCACTGGGGTACATTGAGCGGGCCCTGGCTCAGGACCCTCACAACGGTGCCTACCTGGACAGCCTGGGCTGGGTATACTTCAAGCTCAATCAGTTTGAGCTGGCCGAAAAGAACCTGCAGAAGGCGACAAAGATCAACGACCAGGACCCGACTATCCTTGAACATCTGGGTGACCTCTACCTCAGACTAGGTGACCACTCTGGAGCTCTGAACTACTACCGCAAATCAGTGGCCCTGGCGGAGGATCCCGAGGAGCTTGAGAAGGTCGAGGCGAAGCTGGTGTCCCTGGAGAAAGAGTTCCCAAAAACAAGCCGGTATCGGAAAGAGAACCGCTGACCCGCTCTCATTTGCAGCATTTACCTGTGCGGACAGTCGCCTTGCCTGGAGTGTTACTCGTTCCACGTTCCACGTTCCACGTTCGACGGAAGTCAAGTCAGCACCGTGAGCAAAACACGAATCAAGTCGTTTGCCAAGATCAACTGGATCTTTAAGGTTCTGGGCCGCCGCCCGGATTCCTTCCACGAAGTGAGCACAGTACTGCAAACCGTCGACCTGGCTGATCGGATCTCGATCGAGCTGCTCACTTCGGACGGGATCGAGCTGAAAACAACGGGTTACGAGGTCGCGCAGGGCGAGGACAATCTTGTCCATCGTGCTGCCTGCCTGCTGAAGCGGGAATTCTCGGTTCAGACCGGGGCCAGGATCTTTCTGGAGAAACGGATTCCTGTAGGGGCCGGCCTGGGTGGAGGGTCTTCCAATGCCGCGATTGTCCTGCTGGGATTGAATCGACTCTGGGACTGTGGGGCGGATCCGGAACGTCTACACAAACTGGGTCAGAAACTCGGCTCTGATGTCCCGTTCTTCCTGCTGGGGGGCACGGCCTGGGGACGGGGTCGGGGCGAACAACTCAGACCTCTGCCGGATCCCCCAAACGAAGAGCTTGTCCTCTGCTACCCGGGCTTCTCCATGTCGACGGCAGAGGCCTATGCCATGGGGCAGTGGGCCCCTCTGAACAAGCCCCCTAAATGGTTGACAAAGACCGGGACGGATACTAAAATCCGACGCTTCTGTGATTATGCGGAGAATGGTCGACGGGTTCATGTGCTTATTGAGAACGATTTCGAAGCCCCTCTTCTGAAACGCTTTCCGCAACTCGCAGAAACCCATCGGGCGGTGGAGAAGGCGGGGTGCGAATGTGTCGCACTTTGTGGAAGTGGTTCGACGCTTCTCGGAGTTCCTGCACGAAGCCCAACAAAACTGGTGGCGGAAAGACTCTCTCACGCCGGGGTAGGACAGGTCTTTCAGACCTCGACTCTGGCCCGGCATCAGTACAGGGCAGCTCTTCAGGAGACCGGGATCGGGCTCTAGTGCAGCCCGCCATAAGTTCTGAGCCACGTTCAGACGCCCCTCCCCGCCGCTGGCGTTGTTGCGCTGACCCTGGCTCAGAACTTATGGCGAGCTGCACTAGTGTGCTGTCTGGGAAGTTCGCGGGGTTAATTCGGGATGGATTTTCGTCGCCAGTGAGGCGCGCGACGCAGGAATGCCGGGAGTCTTTCGAGGAGCGCAACAAAGCTGTCGGCGAAAAGACGCCCGAAGTAGCGTCGTGAACTTTCCGGATAGTACACTAGCAGTCCGTGTTGAAAGTCGCGCGCTAGGGAGTTTCACATGCTGAAAGTTTTTGCTGGAAGTTCGAATCCGGAATTAGCGGAGGAGATCTGTCAGTACCTGGGTGTCCCCCCGGGCGAACAGTCTCTGCGACGCTTCAGCGACGGTGAGGTCGCTTACCAGGTTCTGGAAAACGTGCGAGGAGCAGATGTCTTTGTAGTCCAACCCAGTTGTCCGCCTGTCAATGAAAGCATCATGGAGATGCTGATCATGATCGACGCCTTCAAGCGTGCGTCGGCTCGACGGATAACGGCTGTCTTGCCCTATTACGGATACGCCCGACAGGACCGGAAAGACAAGCCCCGAGTCCCCATCTCTGCCAAGATTGTGGGAGATCTGCTGACTGCGGTCGGAGCCAGCCGCCTGTTGACAATGGACCTGCACGCGGGCCAGATTCAGGGCTTCCTGAACATCCCGGTGGATCATCTTTTTGCGGCTCCGGTGATTCTGGAACATCTGGCAACTCTCGGGCTGAACGACCCGGCCATCGTGTCACCTGATGCCGGTGGCGTTGAGCGGGCGCGCTTTTACGCAGAGCGCCTGAAGGCCAATCTTGCCATCATTGACAAACGTCGGGTTGTCGCCAATGAGGCCGAAATCATGAACATTATCGGTGATGTGCGGGGCCAGGAGGTGGTTGTGGTGGACGACATGATTGACACCGCCGGCACCCTGGTCAAGGCGGCACAAGCCCTCAAAGATCAGGGGGCTACACGCGTTTATGCAGCGGCCAGCCACGGGGTACTGTCGGGACCCGCCATACAAAGACTTCGCGAGTCTCCCGTGGAAGAAGTGATCGTGACCAATTCAATCACAGTGACCGAGGGAAAACGAATCGACAAGCTGACCATCCTGAGTGTTGCCTCACTGCTGGGTGAGGCGATTCGATCCATTCACGAGGAAACCTCGGTCAGCAAACTGTTCATTTAAGAGTACTCAGGATTCTGGAGAACCAGACCATGCCTGATTTTGTTTTGACTGCACTGCTCAGAGAAGAGCGTGGGAAAAATGCCAACCGTCGACTCCGTGCCACCGGACAGATCCCAGCGATTGTCTACGGAAGGGCCATCGATCCAATCTCTGTGGCCATCGATCCCAGAGAAGTCTTCTCGATATTGCATTCCGAGTCCGGCCGTAACACCGTGTTCAAGTTGAAAATCAATGAGAAACAGATGGATGTGCTGATCCGCGAACTGCAGGTAGACCCGATTCGAGGCCATCTGCTGCACGCGGACTTCCAGACAATCTCAATGGACGAGAAACGAGCTTTCAGCGTGCCCATTGATCCTGTCGGTGAAGCCGAGGGAGTCAAGGGCGGAGGCATCCTCGATATCGTCGTCCGGGAGATTGAAGTGGAGTGTCTTCCCACGGACGTACCGGACCACATCCCTGTCGACATTTCTGATCTCGAGGTAGGTCAGGCCATCCGAGTGAGGGATCTGGAAATCACGGCAGAAGGGTTTGAGGTCTTGTCCGACCAGGATCTGGTGCTCTTGACAGTGGTACCGCCCAAGGTCGAGGTCGAGCCGGAACCCGAGGAAGAGCTGGCTGAAGAGGAGGCTCCGGAACCCGCCGCAGAGACACCCGAGGAGAAAGAGTAGGGCGACTTCGATTGTATTTGATCGCCGGATTGGGGAATCCAGAAAGACGGTTCGAAAACACGCGCCACAACATAGGATTCATGGCGGCAGACCGGCTGGTGGCCGCAGCCGGGGCAGGCTTCGTAGCGCAGCATCAGTCCCTGGTTTCGATGATCCGCCGGTGTAAGCACCAGGTGGTGGTGGCCAAGCCCCAGACTTACATGAACCGCAGCGGGGCTGCCGTTCGGAGATTGATGGAGTGGAAACAACTGGAACTGCAGGATCTGCTGGTCGTGTACGACGATGTTGACCTCCCCTTTGGACGACTTCGGCTCAGAACTGGAGGAGGGTCTGGTGGTCACAACGGAATGAACTCGATTATTGCTGAGCTTGCTTCTCAGGAATTCGCACGAGTGAGAATAGGAATCGGAAGGGCAACGAGAGAATCGGACCTCAGCTCGTTTGTCCTGGACGTGTTCGACAAAGAAGAGATGGAATTGCTTGATCCTGTGCTCGACTTCACGCTGCAGGCTGTGGACTCGATCCTTATTAACGGAATAGAAAAGAGCATGGCCCGCTTCAACCAGCGGCGTCCCCCCAATGCTCCCCCAGGTTCGAAGGAATGTGTTGATGAGTGACTACTACTGGACTCTCCCCGTTCTCGGAGTTGTCGGTCTGTTGTTTGCAGGGTTGATTTATGCCTCGATCAAAAGGGTGAAGGTCTCGAACCAGAAGATGATGGAGATCTCCGATGCCATCCACGATGGCGCGATGGTCTTCTTGCGAAGGGAATATGGAATTCTTCTGGTGTTTATCGTCCTCGCCTTCGGGCTCCTGAGCTGGGCAGTTTCTGTGTGGACGGCAGTGGCCTTCGGGCTGGGCGCGGCGAGTTCCATGATGGCTGGCTTTTTCGGGCTGAAAGCGGCCACTCGAGCGAATGTAAGGACGACCCAGGCCGCCCACGACTCGGGTATAGCCGAGGCCTTGAATATTGCTTTCTCCGGAGGAGCCGTGATGGGCCTCTCAGTCGCCAGCCTGGGTCTGATGGGCGTCTCGATCGCCTTCATGCTTGGCCTCCACGGATCCATCGAGTTCAGCGATATCAGCGGATTTGCCATGGGGGCCAGTTCGATCGCCCTCTTTGCCCGCGTCGGGGGCGGGATCTACACGAAGACGGCAGATGTCGGAGCCGATCTGGTCGGAAAGGTCGAGGCGGGAATTCCCGAGGACGATCCAAGGAACCCGGCCACCATCGCAGACAACGTGGGCGACTGTGTGGGGGACACAGCCGGCATGGGAGCTGACATTTTTGAAAGCTATGTGGGCTCCGTGATCGCAACGATCGCCCTGGCCGCCACCGGAACTTCGGAGGTTCTGCAGATCACGGAGACGAACCGGCTTCTCTACATGGCACTGCCCCTCTACATCATCGCCATTGGCCTCGCAGCCTCCCTGATCGGCGTGGCTTCCATGCGCTTGTTGAGAGGAATGGGACCTGCCCAAGCGCTTCGCTACTCTCCCGTTGTGAGTGCCGTTCTCCTGCTCGTCGGAACTTATCTAAGCGTGGACGGCATGGGGCTGGAACTCGGAATCTTCTTGGCTGTCCTCACGGGCACGGTCAGCGGAATCGTCATTGGTCTGTTGACGGAATGGTACACATCGGCCAGTCCCATCCAACGTATTGCTGAGGCCTCAAAGACCGGTCCGGCGACCAACATCATTGCCGGGCTCGCGGTGGGGATGCAGTCTACCGTGCTGCCCATCCTGACCATCTGCGCCAGCATCCTGATCGCCTACAATTATGCCGGGCTGTACGGGATTGGAATCGCAGCCGTCGGGATGCTGGCAACGGTAGGGGTTACGATGTCGGTTGATGCCTATGGCCCGATTGCCGACAATGCTGGAGGCATCTCTGAAATGGCGGGTCTGGGCTCGGACACCCGCTCCATCACAGACAGCCTGGACTCAATTGGAAACACCACCGCCGCCATCGGGAAAGGATTTGCAATCGGGTCGGCGGCCCTCACTGCACTGGCACTTTTCTCGGCTTACAGCAAAGCAGTTCATCTGGAAGTTCTGAACCTGCTCAACCCTACCGTGGTTGTGGGCTTTTTCATCGGCGGAGCTTTGCCCTTCCTGGTTGCCGACTTGACCATGTCGGCTGTAGGACGGGCAGCCTTTCAAATGGTGGAAGAGGTTCGACGGCAGTTTCGGGAGATCCAGGGGCTGATGGAGGGAACCGCAAAACCGGACACGGCCCGCTGCATTGACATCTCGACCAGGGCCGCCCTCAGAGAAATGGTCCTTCCCGGACTGGTTGCCATTTCGGCTCCGCTTCTAATGGGTTTACTGCTGGGCGCTGAGGCCCTGGGAGGTATGCTTGCCGGAGCCACCCTCACGGGCGTGCTGATGGCCCTTTTCATGGCCAATGCAGGTGGAGCCTGGGACAATGCCAAGAAGCTCATCGAGGGAGGGATTCTGGGCGGCAAAGGCTCCGATCCACACAAAGCTGCAGTCGTCGGTGACACGGTCGGAGATCCCTTCAAGGACACAAGCGGGCCCTCCATGAACATCTTGATCAAGTTGATGTCCATCGTCTCGCTCGTCATCGCACCGCTTCTGAGGTAGAGTACTCACTTGGGCCAGGCTCATTGGCAAGGCAGAACGGCCCAACCATGTGCTAAGATGAGCGTTTTTTTGGAGTTGAGTACTCACTTTCATGAATACCGTACTTATGGAAGAGAGTACTTAGGAGGAATTTGTCCATGAGGCGATACGAAATCGTTTTCGTTCTCGCTCCCGACCTGCCTGACACCGATCTGGAAGATACGATCGACGGTTACAAAGTCGCGGCAGAAGAGATGGGAGCCAAAGTCCTCGACGTTGACAAATGGGTGAGAAAGCGGCTTGCATTTCCCGTCAAGAAGTACACCGAGGGTACCTACGTCTTTCTGCTCGTCGAGGAGGAACAAGCCAAGGCTGTGGCGGAACTGGAACGCCGGTTCAAGGTGGCCGAGTCTGTTATCCGTTTCTTGACGATCAGGACGGACGGCACAGACAAACGTATCCAGAAGAAAATTGCTTACCGGGAAAAGCGCAGGCAGCAACTCGCTCAGCAAAAGGATGCGGCCAACCAGGCGGGCCAGACAGGCCCCGACACAGCCGCGCAGACGACTCCCGAAGCAACCACCGTGGCGACTGCCGGGAAAGAAGAGTAAGAAGCCTGGAGGAGGCTGCCATGCAATTGGTGCTAGTCGATGATGTACTCCATCTGGGAAGACGAGGTGACGTTGTCACCGTTGCATCCGGCTATGGACGGAACTATTTGATACCGAAGGGCCTTGCCGTTGCGGCTACCTCCGCTAACCTGAAAATGGTGCAGCAACAGCGGGCAGTTCTGGCAAGAAAGGAATCGAGAGTCAAAGAAGATGCCGAGATTCTCGCTCAGGAATTGAATCAGCTTCATCTTGTCCTCAGCCGCAAGGCGGGTGAAACAGGGGCTCTATTCGGCTCCGTAACCGCCAAAGATCTGGCTGATCTGTTTGCAGAGAATGGCTTCAGCCTGGACCGCCGAAAGATCGATTTGGAGCACCCGCTGAAGTCGATCGGAAACTTCCCGGTCGTGGTTCATCCCCACCCTGAAGTCAAGCTGGAGTTTCTCGTCTCCGTGGTTCTCGAAGAGCAAGAGCCCGTCGCCAGAATTCTCAAACAGGGAACTGATGAGAGCGCCGGAATTGTTAGCGGTGTGGAAAGCCTCCTCAGAGAAGCTGCGGAAGAACTGGAGGCTCAAAAGGAGGCCCTGCCAGCCGAGATACTGGAGACGGTAGAACCTGCTGCCGAGGTTCCGGAGGACGTAGTCGAAGAAGAAGTCGTTGAAGCTGCAGAAGAAGACAAGAGCGACTGACAACGAAAACGTTCCACGTTCCACGTTCCACGCATCTTGATTCCGAGTTGGCGGACTGGTTACCATGGAACCATCAGTCTTGCGGCTTCCTCGTTTACCTACTCAGACTGGTCTTATAAAGTGCGGTCGGAATGGCAGCTCCGGACATAACTCTCGAGAAGGTTCTTCCTCACAGCGCCGAAGCGGAACGGGCTGTTCTGGGAGCCATCCTGCTGGACAACCAGCTCTTCGATCAGGCCGCAGCCATCCTCCATATCGAAGACTTCCATGTCCGCGCCCACCAGACAGTTTTTGCCGGCATGGCAACGTTATCAACCGCCCTAAAGGCGATCGACGCCGTGACCCTGCGTTCCGAGCTGGAAAAAGGGAGCCACCTTCAGGAGATCGGTGGAGCATCGTATATCTCTTCTCTTCTCGACGGCGTCCCCAGACTGGCCAACATTGAACACTACGCCCGGATCGTCAAGGAGAAGGCGGTCCAGCGGAAGCTAATTCATGCCGCCTACAAGATCCTGGAGCAGAGCTACACCGACCACCTCGATACCGCCGAGCTACTGGAAGAGGCAGAGCGGTCCATTTTTGAAATCAGCCAGCAACGAATCGAAAGTGGCTTCGTGAAGCTCGGGCACATTCTTCCTGATGCCTACAAACAGATCCAATCCTTTTACGAGCAGAAATCGCTGATCACGGGAATCGGGACCGGCTATACCGACCTGGATGCTTTAACTTCGGGATTTCAGAAAACGGATCTGATCATCATCGCGGCGCGCCCTGGACTCGGGAAGACCAGCCTGGCATTGAATATCGGGCAATACGCTGCGCTTGGCCACAATTCGGTCGGTATTTTCAGCCTGGAGATGAGCTCTTTCCAGCTCGTCACCCGTTTGCTCTGCTCCCACGCCCGAATTGACAGTCACAAGCTGCGCTCAGGACGTCTTTCCAAGGGGGACTGGACGGAGCTGGCTGCGACGATGGGCCATCTCGATCAGGCCAAGATCTTCATCGATGATGCGGCCGCTATTTCCATCCTGGAAATGAGGTCCAGGGCGCGCCGGCTAAAGGCGGAGCACGGTCTCGACCTCCTGATCGTGGACTATCTCCAACTGATGTCTCCTTCCGCGGGAGGAAGGAGATCGGATAACAGGGAACGTGAGATCTCGGCGATCACTCGGTCCTTGAAGGCCCTGGCCAAAGAGCTCAACATCCCGGTCGTGGCCCTCTCCCAGCTGAGCCGCGCACCCGAACAGAGAAAGGGCCGCCAGATTGGCAGGCCTCAACTCTCCGACCTGCGTGAATCGGGAGCGATCGAGCAGGATGCGGATGTCGTCCTTTTCATTTATCGAGAAGACCTGTACAAGAAGCCGGAGGACCTGGAAAACGAGCAGGGAGTAGCTGAGATCATCATTGCAAAGCAGCGAAACGGACCTACCGGAGTGATCAAGCTCGCCTTTATTGACAAGTGGACGCGATTTGAGAATCTGGCCTTCGATCGAGAATGAAGTCCCGGTCGTGGGTGGAAATCTCCGTTTCCAGCCTCAAACACAATCTGAAAGCGATTCGGTCGCGCCTCCGCAAGGGCACGGCCATCATGCCCGTCGTCAAAGCGAATGCCTATGGCCACGGCCTTCTCCAGGTTGCCGGGATACTGCGCCAGGAAGGGATCTCCAGATTCGCTGTTGCTCAGCCTGCTGAAGGTCTTGAGTTGCGGCAGGCCCTTGCCGAGAGCGAGATTCTGGTCTTCGGTGGTTGCCAGGAGAACGAGGGCCGGGACTTCATTGAACATCGCCTTACCGCAACCATCCACGACACTCGAACCGTACACCCCGACCTGGCAGTTGAAGTCAAAATCGATACCGGAATGACCCGAATCGGGATCCCCTGGGAGGAAGCGGCTGCTTTTCTCAGATCCACTCCTGCCCGGCTACAGGGTGTTTACTCCCACTTTGCGCGGGCCGACGCCGACGCCGACTTTTCCCGGCTGCAGATGGAGCGCTTCCTGAGAGCGACCCGTAACATCCCACAACGGCGACACATCGCGAACAGTGCGGGATTGAGGTTTCCCGAAGCACACCTCAACCTGGTCAGGGTCGGGCTGGCTCTGTATGGTGTGGCTCCTTGCCCCGGATTTGAAGATCTGCGACCCGCACTCACGTGGAAGAGTCGACTCATGGCCGTTCGTCGAGTCAAGGCAGGCCAGTGGGTTGGCTATGGGACATCTTTTCAGAGCCTCCGGGAATCGGTGATTGGAGTATTGCCTGTCGGTTACGCCGATGGCTACCGGCGAGTTCTCTCGAATCAGGCAGATGTCCTTGCCCGCGGGCATCCGGCCAGGGTGGTCGGTAGTGTCAGCATGGACCTGACCTGCATAGACCTGACGGACATCGAGGGGATGCAGCCTGGAACTGAAGTCGAGCTCCTCAGCGCCGATCCAGACTCTCCCTTTCCTGCCGGGCCCTGGCAAGACTCGCTGACACCATTCCCTACGAGATTCTCACCGGGATCGGACCACGGGTGGAACGCCGCTACGTCGACTAAGTACTCACTTCCATAAATACGATGATGTTTGTTGGGAGCGCGACGGAGACCAGATTGAGGCGAGACGACGAGTCGATGCGGGAGCATCGGCGAGGAGGAACAACAAAGAGATGGGCCCGTCCCGCCCCAACCCTTCGGGCGGATGGGGGTTGCGGGCGATCTCTTTGTCGTTCGTCGTCAACGATGCTACCGCATCGCCTCCTCCTCTCTTCGCAACCTCACCTCGCAAGCCCCATCCGCAAACATCATCGTATTTATGGAAGGGAGTACTAAGGTTGAAAGTTCATGACACCACGACAACGGAACAGCAAGGCGTGAGCCTGCCGTTTCCCCAAAGCTGAGCTGACAACGGTGAGCTGGCGCTCTACCGTTCTGTGGGTTTCCTTGACACCGAAACGTCTCACAGCCCTGTGCCGTTTCGTAGGTTTTCGACGACGGGCCCTCTGTTCATCCTCCAGCCCCAAGGACTGAGAGCAGATAGCGGATCTCTTCGTCGACTTGCCCGGAATCCGCCACGGTCTGACCCACTTCCTCCCGGAGTAACACCCCGAAACGCTGGCGCAGGCGATGGACGGCCACTTTGACCGCTCCTTCCGTCATCCCCAGCCGATCTGCCACAGAGCGGTAGCGGATGCCCGTGGTCTCCCCGGTCAGGAACGGCTGGAGGCTATTGAACCGCTGGCTCTGGCCTGCCTGATCCATGGCCGCCGCCAGTCTTTCCAGAGTCTGGTCGATCAGAGTGAGAGCCCAGCGCTGCTCGTAAACCTTGTCGGGAGAGATGTCGTCTGCCGGTTCCACATGGTAACGATCCTCTCCTTTTTCAAAATCAAGAGAGATTGGAATTCTCCCTCCGCCCCGTTTCTTGGTCCTGGCACGGTCCCACTCGTTCGCCAGGTAGTTCTTCAAGGAAGTTAAGAGGAAAGAGCGAAACTTCCCCCGCTGCGGATCGGCAGCCTTAATGTATCCCTTACCCAGAAACTGGGCAAAGAACCCCTGAGTGAGATCCTGGGCCTCTTCGGAACCGTAGCCACGGCGCCGAACATAGACATACAGGGGGTACCAGTAGCGCTCGCAAAGATCCTCGAGAGCCTCCCGCCCATGTGGGCTCCTCGTGTCCGCCGCCTCCAGAACAAGTGTCCACCTGGTTGTTGTGAACCAGTCTTGACGGGGGGTTGGCTTCCGATCGTCCATGGGGAAGGTTGCAACGAGAATAGCAGATCCTTCATACGAACGACACTCGGTCGACTTGACAGATTTCATTGGGAGCTTTGTTATACTCGATCCGCTTTTCTCGCGTAGCAGCCCGTGGTGAAAATCGCGCGCGGTCGCGCGCCAGGGATCTGAAGGAGCATTGTCTTTGCCGGGCGACACACTGTGCTCTGAGTGTGGAACGGAATTATCCAGCCAGGAGCTGTCGCGAGGCCTGTGTCCAGGCTGCCTCCTGTCACTCGGGTTGAGCCTCTCCGCTGTGAGGGCGGGAATCGCTGAGCAGCCTCAACCATTCCCGGATTTGATCGGGGCCTCCGTGTCTCGTTACCTCATCCTCGAGCAGATTGGCCGCGGAGGAATGGGCGAAGTCTTCCTGGCTCAGGACACTTCGCTGGGTCGAAGAGTCGCCCTGAAGTTCCTGCCCGGCGAGCTCCAGCAGCACCCCACTGCCAGACAGCGTTTTCTCAGAGAAGCCAAAGCTGCAGCAGCTCTGGACCACCCTTACATCTGCAAGATTTATGAAATCGACGAATTTGAGGGCCGAAGCTTCATCTCCATGGAGTACGTACCGGGCAGGAACTTGAGGCAAAGACTGGAGGAAGGGCGCCTCTCTCTGGAAGACGCCTTGAACGCCGCCAGGGAACTGGCAGAAGCCTTCGAAATCGCCTTCCAGGGAGGAATCGTCCATCGCGACCTGAAGCCGTCCAATGTCATGTTCACCCCGGAAGGACATGTCAAGGTCCTCGATTTCGGGCTGGCCAAGAGAATCTTGCCGGACCGAAAGGAAGGAACGGAGGATACCTGGTTTTCCGACCTCACGGAGACCGGTTCCATCCTGGGAACACCCGCCTACATGTCTCCTGAACAGCTGCAGGGAAAGGAACTCGACCATCGATCAGATATCTTCTCGCTGGGGGTCGTCCTCTACGAGATGGCAACTGGGGTTCACCCCTTTCTGAAGGACTCCAAACTGGAGACCATCAATGCGATCGTCTCGACACCGTTTCCGGAGTTGTCCGAACACCTGCGCGAAGCCCCCCCTTCTTTGCAGCGAACTCTGGAAAAGATGATGGCAAAGAAACCGCATCGCCGCTTCGCTACATTCGGGGAGGTCCGTGAGAAACTGATGCGCCTTCTCGAAGACGTCAAGGCCACCGGTTACAAGAGCTTCTTCCGCGAGCTGCTGAGTCCCGGTGTTGTTTTGACTGCCGCTGCAGGTCTGGTCCTGGGGATCCTCTTCATCGCTTTCCTTTCCCTGGACCGCAGCGTACGCGAGGAAACTCGGAGAGACCAAACGATGGACCGGGCGGGAATGCCCGTGGATCCAAACCCCCGAATTGCCGTTCTCCCGCTCGTCCATCTCGGTCCCAACGAGCAGGACGGCATCCTTGGTGAGGGACTGACAGACTCCCTGATCACCCGACTGGCCAATGTAAGGGGACTGTCTGTGATTTCACGGACCTCAGTCATGTACTTCAAGGGAAAAGACCTGACTCTTCCCGAAATCGCCGAGAAACTGCAGGCAGACTACATACTGAACGGCAGTTTCCAGCGACCGGACAGCGAGTTTGTGGTGACGGTTCAGCTGGTGCGAGCTGCTGATGACACGACCGTGTGGGCAAAGGAGTACCGACAGGCCTGGACGGACATCCTGAGGGTCCAGTCTGACATCTCGCAACAGGTGGTCGAGAATATCAACCTGGCGCTGGGCCCCGGGGAGGAGGCCGCGATCCGGGGATCCCCTGTGGAAAACGTCGGGGCCTACGAGCTTTATCTGCACGGCCGGTTCTTTCTGGCCCAGCGCTCCCGGACCGCCCTGGAGACCGCCATCTCGTATTTCCAGCAAGCCATTGAGCTGGATCCCGAGTCGGCGCTCGCGTACTCAGGACTGGCGGACGCCTATGGGCTGCTGGGAGCTACCGGCTATGGGGGACTGCCACCTGCAGAGGTCATGCCCAAAGCGGAGCAGGCTGCCCGCAAAGCTCTCTCCATTGACGGCAACTCGGCCGAAGCACACACCTCTCTGGCAAGCACGCTGATGTCCTACTACTGGGATTGGGAGGAGTCGGAGAAGCACTTCAAAACAGCGCTCCAGCTGAATCCCGGTTACTCGACTGCCCGCCACTGGTACGGGCTCTATCTGGCAGCCACGTACGACCTGGAGGGTGCACTTCGTGAGATCGGGATGGCTCGAAGACTGGATCCCCTCTCCCCGGCGGCTAACGCCGCGCTGGCCCGCTGTCTCTACTACCGGCGCGAGTATGAAGCGGCCATCCCTTTGTACGAGAGGGCTCTCGAACTGGATCCCGACTTTGGGCCGGCCCATCTCGGGCTGGCCCTGGCCTACGTGAAACAATATGAGAACTCGGACTCCAGAATCGAGCAGATGTCCCTGTTTCTGAACTCCATCTCCGAGTTTGAAAAAGGTGTCGGAGTTCCGATCAATGTTTTCGCTTTTGTGAACTCACTGATGGCATCCGCGCCCGATGAAGAGGAGTGGGAAGACGAGGTTCCACCCGTGTTCTTTGCGATTGCCTATACCATCCTCGGGGACTCGCCTCAGGCACTGGCATGGCTCGACAGGGCCGTTGAGGAGCGTTCCGAGTATCTCGTTTTTCTCAGGGTTGATCCGATTTTCGACAAGTTGCGCACCACTCCCGAATTCGATCAGATACTGGAGAGAGTTGGGCCCTCAGAGCAGTCTCACTGATGTAGACTGCGCGAGAATGCTGCGAAGTCGATCCGGTCGATTGACTGGAGGGCGCTCTCGTAGAGCTTCCATGCGCCTCCAGAAGCGGAGACGCTCCCACTTCGATTCTGAGGCCCGGACACAGAAGATCCGCTGGACTTGAAGGTCGCCAGACCGCAATAGTCCTCGAAGCCCTCATATCGCTCAGGCTCAACTCTCTTGAGGTAGGCGTTCAGGCTCAGGTTGGTGAGAGCCAGATAGCCCTCCGCGGGTGGAAGGATCGGCAAATGACTCTTCTCAGCGCTTCTGAGGATCCGGCGAAGCAGACTCCCGAAGAACTCGAATGTGTCAATCCCAAGAGCTTCAAAATCGGGTCGGTAGTCCAGGACCACGGGAATCGTCAGGACCAGAAATCGAGTGCGGCGCAAGCGGTAGCGAGTGCTGCAGCGAATTGTAGCGGGAACATATCCCAACCTGGCATATTCCCGCGGGAAGGCGCAGTGCCGGGTCTCGTCCCGGTAGAGACTTTGCAGAATCTGATCCAGGCCGGCGCAGGAAGGCAGTCTGGAGAAAATTTGGAGGGCAAACGTTTCCATCAATACATTCAGACCGAACAACCTGGTGAACGGGTCACTACGGGCGATCAACTCGAGAAGAATCCTGGCGGAAGGATAAAGCGGCCTGGGCTTGCCCCACAGCGTCTCGAGCAGGGCTTTCATGACAGCGAAATGACGGGCTTCTTCAACGACCTGAGCACTCAGTCGGAGTTTGGATCCGGTACCCTCCAGGGAGGCCAGCAGAGTTGACGAAATATGAAGGGCATAGGCCTCGCCGTGAGCCAGCAGCGAAAGGATCGAAAAGAGACCTTCCCGCTCCCGCGGAGAGAAACTACTTTGGAATTTGCTTCGAATGACTGGCGAACTCGCGAGCTCAATCAGGTTGACGCCCTCTGCAGCTGGAGGAGTTCGAGATTGAGGTCCTTCCTCCGGTAGAGTCTCCGTCAGATGGGGACCAGGAGCCTCGATCTCCGCCTCCCACAGGCGCCGTAAGGCCCGCTCGTAGTGGCGCGCTCCGGGTGTGTCAGCTCCATTACTCTCAAAAGAGCCAATCCGATCGTCGTAGCCGGTCTCGCTACGCCAACCTACGTAACATCGGATCGGCTTTTCACAGCGACGGTAAAGCCATCCCCCGCTGAAAGCTAGTCTTGTGCACCAATGAATAACGAAATCCTGCAAGCCTGTTCCACTCACTGAACAAGAATGGTAACTAACGATTCTGCTTCTGCAAACAAGTCGGTGCTGATCCAGAGGAGGTTTGGTATTGCGCAAACCCGATTGCTATGCTTCCTGTTGTTGCACTTTCAAACCCAACCGCTCTCGACAATTACACTCTGCCTGGGTGCCTGGATGATCTGCTGGGGGCTCGGGGTTTCCGCTTCCGAATACCAACATCCCTCTTCCATCAGCCAACTTGTGGGGCGAGCTCGCTCTCTGCAGGAGCAGTACCGGGAGCGTGAGGCCCTGGATCTCTACCTACAGGCTCTCAAAGTCGATCCTGATCATTTTGAGGCGGTCTGCGGCGCCAGCTATCTGTACGGCCAGGTGGGAAAGCGCCTCTCCGACAAGAAGAGCCAGAGAGAGTACTACCGGAGGTCCCAGACTCTGGCCCGGCAGGCCTTTGCCGCCAGGCCCGATGACCCGGAGGCCAATCTGGTGATGGCCTGGTCGCATGGAGGCATAGCCTTGATCTCCGGCTTTCGGGAAAAGGTAGCGGCCGGCTGGAAAGTCAAGGAGCACGTCGACCGGACTCTCGAGAGCAGGCCCGAAGATCACAGGGCCTGGTACATTCTGGCCAATCTCAACTACCAGGCGGGGACGGTCGGCTTTCTCCAGAAGAGCCTGGCCAGGGTCTTGTTCGGAGGAGTACCAAAGGAGCTTTCCCTCGAAAAGGCAATTGAAGCTTATCGGAAAGCAGTGGAGATCCGGCCCGATTTCATACTCTATCGGTATGAATTAGCGCGTGCTCTCAACCGCTCGGGCCTAAAGAGCGAAGCTTCCGAGCACCTTCGCCAGGCCCTGATCCTGGAGGCCAGGTTCGAAGATGACCCCGCTGTCCTGAAGCAGTGCCGGAAATTACTTTCTCGTCTCAATTAACCTGCCCTCTTCCCTTCCCAGAAGGATTGCATCTTGTAACTCTCCAGCACTTTTGCTTTATTAGCGCACAGGAGTACCTCATGAACATAAAGATGAAGCTTGGACACAGCCTGTTTCTGGTCTCCTTCACCCTCCTGCTTCCGCTTTCCGGCTAAGCAACTGTTTTTCTGTAATTTGACTGAGAGTGATCTGAGATCGGATTCTCCTGTGGTTTGAAATCGACCAGGCTGAGGTACTGTTTCCCGATCAGCCAGTCTTCGTGAATCTCCTCGACGACAGCGGTGATGAGTCGTAGTGCGGACTCGGTGTTTGGAAAGATACCGACGACCCGGGTACGCCGGCGAATCTGACGGTTTAGGTTCTCCAGCCCGTTGTTGGTGCGAATGCGCCGCCAGGCAGAACGTGCAAAACGAAAGACCGTAAAGCCTTCCGGCAGATTGGTCTCCATCCAATCGGCCAGCTCCGGGTTGCGGTCGTAGTATTGCTCGACTCTGGCCCGAAGCATCGCCTCAGCTTCGCCTCCAGACGGGGCATTGAAGATGTCTCGAATGTCAGTGGCGATGGCGGCACGTTGGTCGGATCGGCGGGCGTATCGCTGAGCATTCTGGCTCAGGTGAAACTGACAGCGTTGCCAGGGCACTGAAGGAAAGACAGCTCTTCTGGCAGCTCGTAGTCCTGAGTGGTCATCGCTGACAATCAGCTGCACACCCTCCAGACCACGCTTTTGAAGCTGCTGCAGAAACTCTCGCCAGTGGACCTCCGCCTCGCTGAGTCGGCAGCTGACCCCAATCACCTCCCGCTTGCCCCAGCAGTTGACTCCGGTCGCTTTCAAGACGGCCACATCCTGAATGCTGCCCTGGCGACGGACCTTCTCGTAGTGGGCATCCAGGTACACAACTGGATAGCTGCCCAAAGGGCGGTTGCGAAACTGCTCGAGTTCGTCGTCCAGCAGCTTGGAGATTCTTGAGACCTGGCTGGCGGAGATCTCGGTGCCGCACAGCTGCTCGGTAATCTCAGTGACCTTGCGCGTCGACACGCCCATCACGTACATCTCGGCGATGGCCAGCTTCAGGGCTTTCTCCGAGCGGCACCCTCGCTCCAGGGATCGGGGATAGAAGTCCAGGTGACGTACTTGTGGAATCCGGATTTGAAGCTGTCCCACTCGAGTTGACAGCGTCTTGGCCTTGTACCCGTTGGCGTGGTCTCGACGCTGCTCGCTCCGCTCCCAGCGTCGAGCTCCCAGAAACTCTTCTCGTTCCATCTGCATGGCGGTGTTGAGCAGTTTCTCCAACACTCCTCGAAACGCGTCGCTGCCTTCTTCGATCAGTTCTTTCAACAATTCTCGTGGTAGCCTCTGTTCTGGGTCTGGGGTCATTCGGATCCTCCTTGCTCTTGTCTTGAGTTTTTGGAGAAATCCTGCCCCAGACCTCTGATCCTTTTAGCTCACCTTCCTCAAATTACAGAAAGAACGGTACACCCCTCGCTTTCCTCAGCTTGTTCGGTCCGCCGCTATGCGGTAAACATGGTGGGGGACGCGCTGGCATCGGGAAACTCGGTGTATGAGACGGATGAGGATATCGAGCTGGTCGGCGAGGCATTTCCCTTCGCTCTCAAGCTGACCGAGACCCTGTTGGCCGAATCACCCAATCATCCCGGCTTGCTGATCACCGCTTGCAAGGGGTTTGTGGGCTACTCCTACGCCTACGTCGACTTCCGGGCGGAGCTGGCAGAGGAAACCGACCTGGACCGAGCCCGAGTGCTTCGAACTAGAGCGAGAAAACTTTATCTGCGCGCCCACAATTACTGTACGCGGGGCCTCGAGCGATGGTACCCGGGGTTGACAGCTGCCCTGACAACGGATCCTCAAGCGGCGGTCCGTCTGACCAAGGAAAAGAAGCGCGACAGGGATCTCCCTTTTCTCTATTGGACAGCCGCCGCACTGGGCAGTGCCATTTCAGCGTCCCGAGACGACGCAGCCATGCTGGCGCGACTACCCGAGGTTGAAGCACTGCTCGATCGTGCCCTGATGCTGGATGAGGACTGGAACAAAGGCTCACTCTACGAGGTCAAGGTGCAGCTTGCAGGAGCGAAAGTCTGGGGGGGCGATGAGCAGGAGATCGCCCGGAATTACGAGAGGGCCCTGATGCTCTCGAGCGGGCAGCATGCCGCCCTGTTCGTGACCTATGCGGAAGCTGTCGCAATCCCGAACCAGGATCGGGAACTGTTTCTAACACTGATGAATCGAGCCCTCTCCGTCAACCCTGACCTCGATCCTGAGAACCGGCTCCTCAACCTCCTCGCCCAGCGCAGGGCTCAGTTCCTGCTGGATCGAATTGAGGACCTCATCCTAAGTGATGACCCGACCCAGGGCCAGGGAGGCCAACCATGAAAATTCCAACCGTTGGCAGTTGGTTGATTCTACTTGGGGGTCTGCTGCTGTTCGGGTCCGTTCTCCAGGCTCAGACCATCCGGATCCGGATTGGAACCGTGGCGCCCCAGGACTCCCCGTGGCACGAAACTCTCAAGCAGCTTCGTCAGGAATGGCACAGAATCTCCCAAGGAGCGGTCCGGGTCCAGATCTATCCCGGGGGCGTGCTGGGCGACGGACCGGAAATGGTCAGACAAGTGCGTGCCGGTCGAATCCAGGCGGTGGCCCTCTCCTCTGCCGGGTTGGCCCAGATCGACAAGGGGATCTCCTGTCTTCAGATTCCCCTGATGTTTGATTCCTATGAGGAACTCGACTACGTAAGAGCACGCATCTCGGATCAACTCGAGAAGCGGCTCGAGCAGCGGGGATTCAAGCTCCTGCACTGGGGAGACGCCGGCTGGGTCCACTCCTTTACAACTGCACCCGCGCGGACACCCAATGATCTTCGCAAGCTCAAACTCTTTACCCACGCCGGAGATCCGGACATGGAGAGCCTCTACAAGGAGTTTGGCTTCCGAGTTGTCCCGCTTTCGCTCACCGATTTGATCACCTCTCTTCAGACGGGAATGATCGAAGCCGTGAGCCTGCCCCCGCTCATCACTTTACTCAACGAGTCGTACCGTCTGGCCCCCAATATGGCGAGCTTCAGATGGACTCCGATGGTGGCAGGAACCGTGATCAGCCTGAAAACCTGGGAGCAGATTCCAGAAGAGCTCCGCCCCAGAATGCTGGAGGCGGCCACTAAAGTCGGTGACCTTCTGCGAGATGAAATCCGCCAGATGGATGGCGATGCAGTGGCTGAAATGGAAAAACGCGGACTGCAGGTGATCGACCTGAATCAAGACGAACTCGACCGCTGGCAGAAGGAGGCTGAGGATGCTTATCCTCGCCTCCGGGGACGCTATGCTCCGGCCGACCTCTTTGACGAAGTTCGCCGTCTGCGCGATCAATTCCGAGCTCAAAGGTAAGAGCTCAAAGGTAAGAGGTTGTGAGACTGTCACGGGCAGCCAACCGACCAGTTCTGGTCTGGTTCGAAGACTCCCTTTCGCTCCTCATTCTCAGCCTGATGGCGCTTCTGCCAGTCATTGAGATCCTGGGCCGGACCCTGCTGGGAAGGGGAATTCCCGGCTCCATCGTGCTGGTCCAGCACATGACGCTCTGGATCACGATCCTGGGGGCCGCCCTGGCAGCACGGAGTCACCGCCTGCTCGCTCTTTCCAGTTTGAATTTTTTCCCGGAGAAGCTGCGCCCTCCAGTGCGCGTGGGCACCTCCATGCTGGCAACAGGCATTACCGCCATCCTCTTCGTTGCCAGCCTGGATTTTGTTCGAATCGAACGCGAGGCCGGTACCGAGCTGGCCTGGGGCATTCCCGCCTGGCTGGCTCTGACCATTCTGCCGACAGGGTTCAGTGTGATCACGCTGCGGCTGATCTGGCATGCCGCGGAGACTCACCGGGGAAGGTTGTTGGCAGCAGCTGGACTGGCCATTCCGGTTATTTTTGGGGGATTATATACGAAAGTGGCGAAATAGGTGGACGGCTGCTTAAAGGTACGCTAAGCTAGAAGCCGTACAGCGAAACGCCCCGGTTCCAGCCGGGGCGGTGGATAACCCTTAACCGGCTGGTCCAATGGGTGCCTAAGCCTCAGACCAGCTACTGGAGTACAGCTATGCCCAAGACTATCCTCAATGTCACCCTCCCGTCAACCCTCGCGCTCAATACGGTGCTCGCTCAGGACATCAAGGTCCTGGCGAAGGTCGATCAAGCCATGGCCAAGCCAAATGCCATCGTCGACCAGTCGTTCAGAAAGGTGAACTCCTGGACGTAGCGGTCCAGGTGCTTGGGGCTGAGCTTGTGGAAGGTGCCCTTGTGCGCTCGCTTGAGCATCGACCACAGCGATTCAATCCCGTTGGTGTGAACCTCGCCCTTGACGTACTCGGAGAGCGAGTGCTTGACCGTGGCGTGATTGAACCGTAGCGACTCGTAGGCGGTCGCATCGTCGGTGTAGACCGTCGCACCAGGGGCCGCGTGTTCCTCGACGAATCCCTGCAACGTTTGCTGGTCCGTCGCATGAACGACCTTCGCGGCCACGCGCTTGGTTCGGCGGTCCTTCGCTCCGACCGCCGCCGTCTTGCCGACGGGTCCACGGCCCGTGTTGGCCAGGGCCTTCCGTCGGGTGTTGCTCATGTTCCGGCGACGACCGCCGAAGTATGTTTCGTCGATTTCAACGGGACCGGCGAACCGCACCCCATCCTGCGACAAGGCCGCCCGGAGCCGCTGCGCGAGGAACCACGCGGATTTCTGCGTGATACCCAAGTCGCGGTGGAGCTTCATGCTCGACACGCTCTTGAGGCTAGTCATGATCTGGAAGATGGCGATGATCCAGTCCTGATAGCCGATCTTCGAGCCTTCCATGATCGTGCCGGTCTTGACGCTGAACTTCTTGCCGCATGCCTTCTCACGGCAGCGGAACGGCATCGTCTTGTGCTTGCACCCCGTCTGCACGTTGACGGAGCCGCAGTCGTGGCAGCATACGCCGTCAGGCCACCGCTGCTGGATGAACCACCGCTCCGCCGTCGCGTTGTCGGGGAACATCCGCATGATCTGTTTGAGGGAAATGCCTTTGCGGAACGCTTTGCCTGGGGCCTTCTTTCTCATGCCCCTAGTTTACAGGAAAGTGGCTGCGTGTCAAGAGTAAACGCCACTTTCGTATATAATCCCCTATTTTTGGAACGGTTCCCCTGCCCCAGGGCCGCGAAGTTGTGCTTCCCTGCTTTCTCCTGATTGTTGTTGCCACGATGCTGGAGATGCCAATCTTCACCGCCATTGGCGGAATCGCACTCCTGGGCCTCTGGAGCGACGGCACTCCCATCAACTCGGTGCCCGGGGAAACCTACCGGTTGACGGTCAACGCCATGCTGCCGGCGATCCCCCTGTTTGCCCTGGGGGGTTACATACTGGCCGAAGGAGGAGCCAGCCGCCGCCTGATGCGACTGTTTACCGCCTGGGTCGGGTGGATGCCGGGCGGGTTGGCTGTCGTCACCGCTCTGGTGCTGGCCTTCTTCACTCCCCTGACCGGCGCCTCGGGTATCACCATTGTTGCCATGGGCGGCATGTTTCTCCCGGTTCTCTTGAAAGCAGGCTATCCACGGCAAACGTCCCTTGGATTGGTGACGGTCTCGGGATCCATCGGCCTGCTCTTTTTTCCCAGCCTTCCGGTATTCCTTTATGCCTTCTACGCAAAGCAGCACTACAAAGAGCTGTTTGTGGGTGGGTTTCTACCCGGTCTCCTCCTGGTCACCTGTGTGGCTGGCTGGGCCGCAGCCAGGGGATGGCAGCGGGGAGCGGAACGGACCCCCTTTCGACCCCACGAAGCGGGGGCAGCTGCCTGGGAAGCCAAATGGGATCTGGTGCTTCCAGTACAGGAACCTGAGTCCTCGGAAGCATTTACCCAAGGTCTTTGTGGAATGCTCCACCTTGATCGGGGGCTTCATGATCATCCTCTGCGTAGCCCTGGGATTTGTCTATTATCTGACGCTGGTCGAGATCCCGACAATGGCTCTCGAGTGGGTGCAGGCGCATATCGAGTCTCCCCTCGTCTTTTTGCTGGCCCTGAACCTGCTGCTGATCATTGTCGGGGCCCTGATGGATATTTACTCCGCCATCGTCGTCGTGGTTCCGCTCATCATTCCCATGGCGGCAGCCTATGGCATCGATCCTGTCCATCTGGGAATCATCTTTTTAGCCAATATGGAGCTCGGTTACCTGATGCCGCCCATGGGCGAGAACCTGTTCCTTTCCTCCTATCGCTTTGACAAACCACTCACACAGGTCTACCGGTCCACCCTGCCCTATATTCTCATCCTGCTGGGAGTCGTCCTTCTGATTACATACGTCCCGATTTTTACTCTGGGCCCGATCGAGCTCTTGCTCCGCTAGTGTACTGTCCGGGAAGTCCACGGTGTTAATTCGGGATGGATTTTCGTCGTCAGTGAGGCGCACGACGCAGGAATGCCTGGAGTATTTCGAGGTAGCGCAACAAAGCTGTCGGCGAAAAGACGCCCGAAGTAGCGGCGTGAACTTTCCGGACAGTGCACTAGGGTTGGACTCCAGATTTCAGATTAACGGTGAGCTGACGCTCTTCCGTTCTGTGCCGTTTCCTTGACACCACAACAACAGAACGGCAAGGCGTGAGCCTGCCGTTATTCCTCGAACTTCTCACATTCCAGGACCCAGAAGTCAGAGCCCCAAACATGTTAAGATGACCCGCGTCGTGAGTTTTCAGGAATTTTCCGTTTTTGGAGATGCGGCCCGACTCTGGGTCTATCCTTTCCGGGATCCCTTGACCGGGCCGCCCCGCAGCCTGCTGGGGCAGACGCTGAATGGTTTTCTACCCACCTGGGCTTCCCATGGGGCACGGGTTGAGGGCCGCTTTCTTATTCACGAGGACCGGTTCGTCCTGCTGGTCGGCGACTCCCCGGCCGGGATCTCGGGTTGTTCCATTGACAGCAGCGTTGAGAATTTCAAGATGCTTCGGGATCGGCATGGCCTGGACGGTCTGGATCGCTCGCTGGTCTTCTTTCGGGACACAGCAGGCCGCATCCAGGCAGAGCATTTCTTCGACTTCCAGAAGCTGGTATCTTCCGAGCGCATAGTACCGGACACGCCCGTCTTTGACACTACGATCACCACTCTGGGGGAACTTCGAGAGGGTGGCCTGGAGAAGCCCTTCCAGGATTCGTGGCACGCCGCACGGTTTTCTTGATTCCACGTTCCACGTTTCACGTTCCACGTCGTGCGCTCATTGTCATTCGCGCCTTTTGCCTGCCCGGCGGCTGGACAGATCATCTCCGGAACACCGGCCCGCAAGGCCGTGAGGAACTGTCACCATCAAGGAAACGACAGAGGCAGGAACGAAAGTGACTGCGCAGCAGCGCGGAAGCTGCCGGGAAAACGCCTCACGCTGCGCAACCGTGGAACGCGAAACGTGAAACGTGGAATGCGAAGCGCTAGTCAGAATGACTGACATAAGGCCCCCCGTGGAAGTCTTCCAGGGCCTCATCCTCGTCTTCCGCAAAATCGAGCAGCGGAAGAATTCGCCCCAGATCCAGAACATGTCGAACCTGAGGAGCAATACTAAGGAGCTTGACCTGGCAACCGGCTTTCTCCGCCCGCTTGATGGAAGCCACCAGCTCGCCGACCCCGGTGCTGTCAATGCGCGAGACCTTTTCGAGATTCAGGAGAACCTTCCCCTCTCTTTTCCCGATCAGCTTGTCCATCGAATCCCGGAGCTGCTCGGCACCAACTCCTGCGACGAGACGGCCCTCAATGTCGACAATCACGACATCTTCCGTTTGCCTCAATTCGATCTTCATCTTGCAGGCTCCATCCGGCAGAATTTCCTCGGCAGCCGCCGGAATGGGATGATACCAGTCTGTTAACCTCGTCCGCAACAAGAGGAGAAACCCATGAGGTGCCACTGGTCGTCTGCAAGCAGCTCTTTGCTGCTGATCCTACTCTTTTTCGAGCCGCTGTCAGCGCAGAGAGGCGAGTTTTCGCTGGAGCAGGTCATGAGTGCCGGCTTTCCCTCGGAAATGACTGCTGCCCCGGTCGGTGGAGCTGTGGCCTGGGTCATCAATGAACGGGGCAGATCGCCCGTTCTTCTGATCCACGGAGACGATGATCGCAACGTCCCTTTCAGCGAGACGGTCGATCTGGTAGCAGCCTTGAGAAAGCAGGGGGTTGAATTCGAGCAGCTGGTTTTTCCCGATGAAGTCCATGGATTTCTGACCCACCACTCCTGGATACGAGCCTTTCAGGCTGCGGCCGAGTTTCTGGAGCGCAGGCTCATGTCCACCCGGCACAAAGTTGGAGACAACCCGGAACAATAATTGAAACAAACAAGGGGATTGAGGCGTCCTTTATGCACAACAGGTACGGCACCCAAGCAAGTATGGAACCGGTCCCAAACTTGACTCAACATTAAAGATGAACTCGGCTCAAGTAACCTAGAACCCAGAACCCAGAACCTAGAACCTTATGGACAGTGTCTGTCTCCCGTTCGGAAGCCTCCCGGGACAGAATCCACTTTTTGTCGATTTCGCGCACCACTTCGAAACAGTGCGGGACTTCTATAATCCGCCCTCTCTAGCGGATCCAGAGCTTAGTCAACGCCTCGACCAGGCTCGCCGCTCGTGCGGCGTACCCAGGAAGCCCTTCGCCGCCGCCCTGGCCAAATACAACAGAACACTTCACCCTGGCGAGCCTCTGGTCAGGAATCTCAAAGCCTTTGAGTCGGAGGACTGCGTGGCGGTGGTCAGCGGGCAGCAGGTCACCTTGCTGGGCGGCCCGTCCTACACGGTTTTCAAGGCAGCGACTGCCATCCGACTGGCGCAGAGACTAAGTAAGCAGGGAGTCAACGCCGTACCAGTGTTCTGGCTGGCCTCCAACGATTCGGACTTCGAGGAGATCCGCCATACCCATTTTATCGGCTCGGATGCGAAGCTCGTCTCTGTCACCTTCCCGGACGATCCAGAGCATTCGTGTCAGATGGCTGGAACCGTGCGCCTGTCCTCGGTGGGTACCTGTCTCAGCGAATTGCGCTCGAATGTGGAATTTCACCCCTTTTCCGAAACGATTCTGGATGGCCTCGAGAGGGATTACAGGAAGGACCGAAGCTTTCGAGAGGCATTCGCCGCCTGGGTCAGCCGGCTTTTCAGCGACTACGGCCTGATTGTCTTCGATCCCCTCATGGAGGGCTATCAGGACTCGCTTTCACGCTTCTACGAAATCGCCGTGACCCGGCGCCAGCCGATCATCAAAGCGTTGCTGGAACGCAATCGGGAGATTGAGCAGGCGGGCTATGATCCGCAGGTCTGGATAGACGACAAGGAAAGCCTCCTTTTTCTGGTAGACGGGTCACGACGCTACAAACTGCTCTGGGAAGAGGACAAGTATCGAGCCAAGGAGAAGAGAGAGCTTTCCTTTTCGACCAGGGAACTGCAGCAGCTGGCCCTCGACGAACCCGGGCGACTGGGTGTCAATGTCCTGCTCCGCCCAATCCTTCAAGACTACCTCTTCCCGACGGCTTTTTACGTGGGCGGCCCCTCGGAGGTTGCCTATTTTGCCCAGTTGAACTCCGTTGCCAACCACTGGGACCTGGAGCCAGTCATTCTACCCAGGGCCGGGTTCACCATCGTGAATCACCGGGACCAGCGGCATTTGAAACGCCACCATATCGCCTCGCTGGATGTGCTCCAGAGATCAGTAGACGACCTCACCGAGATGATTCTCAGGGAGAGCCAGAAGGGTAACGCTCTCCAGCAGATGGAGTCGGTGTCGGGAGAGTTGCGGCAGCGTCTTCAGGAGCTTCAGCAGTTGATCCATGCTTCTGACCCTACGGTGTCGGCGATGCTCGAGAATACCCGGGAAAAGATGCTCTACCAGCTGGACAAGGTGAAATCCCGTTTCGTCATCAATCACCGCCGTACAGCCCCCTCCCTGAGACAGCACCTCGACCATCTTCTCAACCATCTCAGGCCCATGAACAAGTTGCAGGAGCGGGTCATCAACTTCAACCACTTCCTGATGGATCGCGGACCCGGTTTCCTGAATGAGGTGACTGAGCTGATCGACCCCCATTGCTTTTCCCACCGGCTGCTGGAACTCTAACCGTTACTAGTTACCGGTTTCTTGACAATATCCCCTAAGCGGGAACCGGTAACCTCATTCAGCCCGGCCCAGTGACACCAGGTTGGCCAGCAGACGATAGCTTCCCGGGACCCCGGCAGGAAGCTGGCGCCAGAGGCCCAGGCCCACATAGATCCAGCGACCCTTTCCGTAACGAGCTTCGACTAGAGCCCCCAGCTTCTCATCCGCGTTAAAGGGAAACGGATCCTCCATAGCGACCAGATCCCGGTAGCGGGCATCCTTCTGGCCCAGAAAATAGAGTCCCCGTTCCTGCACCCATCCCTGCCAGTCCTCTTCCCCGATCTCATTTGGCACTAGAAAAAGCGGATGATCGGGGGCCAGCACTCGAATCGGCGCTCTCTCGTCAGTGACCCGACCCCGGCCCACCACAACGGGAAAGGGAGCAAACGGACTGGAGGAAAACTTCTGTGCCGACCCTCCCGATCCAGGGCCGTTGAATTCGAATTTGTTGTACTGGACGATCAGAGTCCCACCCTGTTCGACCCACTGCAGCAGGCGATCATTGTAGGCCTTCAGGTCCTCCCGGTTGAGATAGGCACGAACCCCGGTAAAGATGGTGTCGAATCGATCCAGATCGGAAGAAGCCAGCTGGTCGGGTCCCAGCAGTTCGAAGTCTGCCTCCAGTTGGCCCAGAGCCTCCGGAACATAGTCCCCAACGCCCACGATGTAGCCGACCCGTACTTCGGGGTCGATCTCAACGTTCAGAACCTGGAGACGAACTTGGGCAGACCGGTACAGGTGTCTCCGCTGAATATGATGGTAGTCGATGACTTGAAATCCCCGGCCAAAGCTCTGGCCCCCAAATCCCCCCACTGCCTGGATCTCGAGGGTGCCCTCCCTGAGATTCTCCGGTGGGTAGACGGTAAAGGTTGTCGCGATTGATTCTTCCTCTCGCTCAAACTTCAAAAGGTGGAATGGGGGAACGATTTTCCAGCCTCTCGGCGCTTCCAGGACAACTTCTCCGGCAACGGCCTGGTTCCCATTGTGCGTGACCTGCACCCGCAACTCCCGACCTTTTCGGGCAGCCGAGAGAGGAAGCACGCTGATCTCCGGTTCCACAGCCAGAGAGATTCGGGGCACCACCATAAGGTCATGGCGCTGCTCTCCCCCCACCCAGGGACCGGTGTACCGATATTCGGCAGGGGCGCCCAGGGTACTTTCCACTCCGAAGCTTCTGTACCCGACCTGTACGAAAAGCTCAGGGGGACCCCAGGGGGCAGAGGCGTCTTTTCCCTGGATCCGGAATCGATCGGCGTCTTCCATTGGGCCGCTCCAGTAGGGCTCCGTAACTTCGGCATCGGAACTCACCCGCACGCCGACCTTGAAGGTCCGGACCTCGCCTGCCCCCAGTTGGAAATTGGAGAAGTCATTGCCCGGATACTCGATTTGCCAGTCCCCCTTCGTCGCCACTTCCCAAGACCAGACGACAACCGGGTGAGAACCTCCGTTGAAAAGGACCAGGGTGAGCTCCAGCTCCTGCCCTGGTGTAACCCGACCGTCATCCACGGTTGCCTCCAGGACCATCTGATTCGCCAGGTTGAGGGCGTGAACAAAGTCCTCTTCTTTCTTGTTCAGGAGAAAGAAGATCTCGTACTCGTCCTCTTCACTGAGGCCGCTGGCGTAGAACTGCTGCCGCAGGAGGCGAAGCCTTCTCAAGCCTTCGGCCACAAAGGGCGTCGTCAATCCCGGGTCGCGGGGATCGAAGGCTTCCCCGGCCTGGCGGATGGCCAACTGAATCCGGTGGATTGAAGGGACCAGGAAGGGGAGCCGATCCAGATCTGTCTCGGTGAACCGGGCAAGAACCATCAGGGTCGTATCGATTCCCTCGAACAAATCGGCTTCGCCTTCCTTCATTTCCTCCTGGGAGGCAACCGGATTCCACAGCGACGAGCGCTGGCCAGGGGCAGCCAGAAGTTGCGCCATTCCCTGGCACTTGTGCATCGATCGGGACTCGTGCCCGAGCTGTGCAAACGTCCGACCCAGAATGGGATCGTAAGCACCGGTGGACACCTCAACGACCCGCGCAGGTCGCTCAGCCGATCCCTCCGGTCCTCCGCCCTGCCATCGGAACCTCTCGTACAGCTTGGCTGCCTTCCAAGGGCGCAGTCCTTCCTGCAATTGATGGGGGAAACGGGCGGGATCCGCAGCCGCATGGAACGCCTTTTCGGCCAGCCGGGCCGAGGCCTGATGATGCTGTCCCCCGCCTTCACCTCCCCTGGGAAGTGAAAGGATCACTTGAGGTCGGAAGCTGCGGATCACCCGGACCATGTCCTCCAGGATGGGTTCTTCTCCCCAGCGCTCCAGGGTCTCTTCAACACTGAAGGAATAGCCGAACTCGTAGGCCCGGGTGAAGAACTGCCGGGCGTCGTCGTATCGATGCATCGACATGAGCTCTTCGCTGCGGATGATGCCCAGGGCCTGGAACAACTCAGGTCCAATTTCGTTTTGGCCGCCGTCTCCTCGGGTCAGAGTGAGGAGCCCGGTCCGAAGGCCGCGTCCGCGTCGCATCATCACCAGAAGGGCATTGTCCTCGTCATCGGGATGGGCCGTAATGTGCAGAAGGGAACCCGTTGCCGGAAGCCGTCGCAGCGCCAGCGCCAGGCCCACCGCACCTTGATCGAGTTGGGGCCGCTGGGCAAAAACCGCAGAGAAGAGAAATGAGAGGAACAGGATCGCACCGACCGTGCGGACTTTCATACTCGATTCACTCCACCTTCGAACTAGTACCTACTTGCGGGACGGATAGATCCTCTCCGCGAGCGAGACCAGAAATGCCACCACCACGACGGTGGCAACTCCCACCAGGTTGTACCAGAGAAAAGAAACGCTCGTCGTCGCTCCGAAGAATGCAACCGCTCCCATGCCTGCCAACAATCCTACAAAAGCGGAACGCGCTGTGGCCCATCTGGTTCCGATCGCCAGCACGAACACACCCAGAAGAGAACCGTAAAAAAACGACCCGAATTTGTTCACGACTTCGATCAATGAACCCAGCTGGCTGGCGTACACAGCTACCGAACAGGCCAGAAACCCCCAGCAGGCTGTGGCGAGCTTGGACACCCGAAGGTAGTGGGCGTCACTGGCCTCCCTCCGGATCAGGCGCCGGTAGATATCTATGACAGTTGCAGCGGACAGCGCATTCAGTTCAGCGGAGACGCTCGACATGGCAGCGGCAAATATAGCCGCGATCATGATTCCCACGATTCCGATGGGAAGATGGTGGGTTACGAAATACGGGAAAACGTAGTTGACGTCATTGACTTCTTCCCCCAGCATCTCGCTCAAGTCCCCCCTGATCACGTCCCTCTGCCTCAGCGCCTGGAGATAATCCCGGCGCCTCTCTACGCTCCCGTCCGGCGTGGCTGCAAACTGGATGGCCGTCTCCCTGATTTGACCCTGAACCTCATCGTATTGCCTGGCCAGCTTTGTAAACCCACTCCGGCCCTCGGCCTTCTCCAGCTCTGCCGGGCTGAACACGATGGGCGCACCTGTGAAGTTGAAAAACACGAAGACCAGCACCCCGATGAGGAGAATTGCAAACTGTAGCGGAATCTTCAGGAAGGCACTCATCAAGAGGGAAACTCGGCCTTCGGTTACGGAGCGTGCGGTCAGGTAACGCTGAACCTGGCTCTGGTCACAGCCAAAGTAAGACAGCATCAGAAAGGTCCCTCCCAGCAGGCCCGACCAGAACGTATAGGTGCGAGACGGGTCGAAAGAGAAGTCGACTGTCTGCAGTCTACCCGCAGCTCCGGCGATCTGGAGTGCGCTGGAAAAGGAGACTTCCTCGGGAAGCTGCCCGATGATGACAATCAGCACCACCGCCATTCCCGCGACGATGAGGATCATTTGCTTTACGTCGACCCAGGTGACGGCCTGCACACCTCCAATCATCGTATAGACAACGGTAGGAAGACCGATCGCCAGCACTGTGAGAATCAAATTCCATCCCAGCACGATCGAGAGAATGACAGCGGGCGCCGCAATGATTACACCACACTGCAGCCCGCGTGAGGCGAGGAAGAGGAGGCTCGTCAGGGTTCGGGTCCGAGTGTCGAAGCGCTGCTCCAGGAACTCGTAGGCCGTGAATATGCGGGCGCGGTGAAAGAAAGGGACCACTGTCAGACACAGGATGACCATCGCAAGGGGCAGGCCAAAATAGAACTGGATGAAGCGCATACCGTCCTGGTAGCCCTGACCAGTCGTCCCGACCAGAGTGATGGCACTCATCTGCGTGGCCATGATGGAGAGCCCGACGGCCCACCAGGGCAGGCTGCGGTTGGCCAGAAAGTAGCCTTCGATTTCGTGTGTGGCCCGACTCCGTCGAATCCCGTCAACCACAATGTAGACCAGGTAGGCCACAACGATGAGCCAATCCACAAGGTGCATCAGTCAAACATCCTGGAGAAAAACCGGAGGGCGAAGATCCATCCCACAGTGTGGATCAAAACCGCGGCGTAAAGGAGAAAGAAGCGCCTTTGGGACCATTCGCTGAGTTCAGACCCCGGACCGGAGTCAGCTCCGGGAGAGGCCGTGTGTTTGCTTTCAGTCATACGTTCCCGACCCAAGTTGTCTGTGCGAGTCAGTCTCTCCCATATCGCTACTGTGCGTAAAGTCCCAGAAGGCTTTGACAACGCCCGTGTGCACAGGTAGCCTTCCCAACAACGTCATCGTATTTATGCAAGTGAGTACTTCTGCCGGCATTCATCCAATGGCATCTTTTCTATTTCCTCAAATAGCGACCGTCACGCAGCGATTCGACCCGCAACGAGTCGAGAATATCGAGTCGACCCTGCTCGCGGAGTTTCAACAGAAGAGGGAGCTCCTGGAAGGAACCTGCGGGCGGAGAATTGCCGTCTGCGTGGGGAGTCGGGGCATCGCCCAGCTCTCCGACGTCGTTCGGGTACTCGTTGATGAGCTCAGGAAGGCCGGCGCCGACCCCTTCATCGTGCCGGCCATGGGGAGCCACGGCGGGGGGACGGCCGAGGGTCAGACACAGATTCTGGCCGGGTACGGCGTTACCGAGTCGAACGTCGGAGCTCCCCTGATTGCCTCTATGGACGTGGTGGAGATCAGCCCCACCGTCGACGGCGTTCCGGTGCATGTGGACCGGGCCGCCTTCGAATCGGATGGAATCATTCTCGTCAACAGAGTCAAGCCGCATACGGATTTCAAGGGAAAGGCCGAAAGCGGCTTGATGAAGCTGGCCGCCGTCGGCCTGGGCAACATCCACGGCGCAACCCATTTTCACCGTTTTACTCGCTCGCTGGGTTACGAACGACTGATCATCACCAAAGCCCGGAATATCATCGCCAGCGGCAAGGTGCTCATGGGGCTGACCATTATTGAGAATGCCTACCACCAACCGGCTCACCTCGAGCTGATTCCGTCCGCGGAGATTGTCGAGAGAGAGCAGCAACTGCTGCTTCGTGCCAAAGATCTGATGCCCACTCTGCCGGCTTCCCAGATCGACTTGCTCATCATTGACCGCATTGGCAAGAACATCAGTGGAACAGGTCTGGACCCGAACGTGACGGGCCGCTGGTCCGGCTTCAACTCGCTGTGGCAGGACACTCCCGATGTCCATCGGATTGCTGTCCTGGATCTCAGCACAGAAACCCACGGGAATGCAGTAGGGATTGGACTGGCTGACTTCTGCACCCAGCGTCTGGTGGACAAGATCGACAAGGACGTGACCTACCTCAACTGCCTCACCGCCCACCTTACCGTTCCTGGACGAATCCCCATCCACTTCTCGACGGATCAAGAGACGATTCGCCGGGCTTTGCTTTCGGTAGGCGGCCTAAGCCGGTCTGAAGACCAGCGTGTGATTCGAATCCGCGACACTCTCAGTCTAAACACCCTGGAGGCCTCAGAGTCGATGCTGGAAGAACTTCGAGACCACCCCAACATGGTCCAGATTGGTGATCTTCGCCCCCTCACCTTCGATGGCGACGGAGGACTGGGGGAGATGGGTTCTGGGTTCTAGTGCAGTTCGCCATAAGTTCTGAGCCAGGGTCAGCGCGTCAATCGTCGTCGCTGGTTAGGCGTCGCGAGCGAGTCATATCATGCCATATGGCGAGCGAGCGCAACAACGCCAGCGGCGGGGAGGGGCGTCTGAACGTGGCTCAGAACTTATGGCGAACTGCACTAGGTTCTGGGTTCTGGGGTGGCGCGCTCACATTCCATCAGGAACCCTTCACGTTCCACGTTGCGCCGAACGAACTTCGAAGCTGCAACTTTGAACTTTCAACTTTGAACCTTGAAGGCTGGAACCTTTGAGCCCGCCGAGCTGATGCTAGAATGGGACCCTCTAGCAACAGAAAAGGATTTATCATGACCACGAAGGCCGGCCCCACCTCAGAACAGAAATCTCTGGAAGTCGCGGAAGCTTCTCGCCAGAAGGTGTGGAAAGCCCCCAGTTTTCTGCGAGAGCTTTTCCTGGGAAATTTCCGCCTCGATCTCATTCATCCTTACCCGCTGTCCGGAAAAGAGCGCCCGGAATTCACCGAGTTTTATGAGAGATTCCGCCAGTTCCTGCTGGAAGAAGTGGACTCGGTGCGAATCGATGAGGAGGGAGATTATCCAGAAGAGGTTGTGGAAGGGTTCCGGCGCCTGGGTGCTTTTGGAATGAAGATTTCCAAGGAATATGGTGGTCTCGGATTCTCCCAGGTCGAATATGCGCGCATCATGGAGCTGCTGGGAAGCCGTGATGCGAATCTGAGCGCTCTGCTCTCCGCCCATCAGTCCATCGGGGTTCCCCAGCCCTTGAAGCTTTTTGGCTCGGAGGAACTGAAGAAGAAGTATCTCCCCCGCTGTGCCACCGGGGAAATCTCAGCCTTTGCACTGACAGAACCCGATGTGGGTTCCGATCCCGCCAGGGTGGCGACCCGAGCAGAACTGAGTCCGGAAGGTGACACCTACATTCTGAACGGAACCAAGCTCTGGTGTACGAATGGCACACTAGCCGGGCTTCTGGTCGTCATGGCGGTGGACTCGGAGACCGAAAAAATCAGCGCCTTTGTGGTCGAAACCGATTGGCCTGGTGTCACCATCGAGCATCGATGTCATTTCATGGGCCTGAAAGCACTGGCAAATGCCGTGATCTCTTTCCACAACGTGCGGCTGCCTCGCGAGAACCTGATCGGCAAGGCCGGAAAAGGACTCAAGATTGCCCTGACGACTCTCAATGAGGGCCGGCTTTCCATTCCTAACGGGGCCGTAGGCGGAGCGAAAGTCTGTCTCCAAATTTGCCGCAAATGGAGCAATGAGCGAGTTCAGTGGGGGAAACCGATCGGGCGGCATGAGACCATAGCCCACATGATTTCCCGGATGGCAGCCAAGACATTCGCCATGGAGTCCGTTGCCAGGCTGGCCACTGAAATGTCCGATCGAGGAGGCTACGACATTCGGCTGGAGGCTGCTGCTGCCAAAGAGTGGAACACGTGCGCCGGCTGGGAAATTATTGACGACACGATGCAGATTCGCGGTGGCCGCGGATACGAGACCGAATCTTCTCTGGCCGCCCGAGGAGAAGATCCGATTGGAATCGAACGAATGATGCGCGATTTTCGCATCAACAAGATTTTTGAGGGCTCCAGTGAAATCATGCACCTCTTCATGGCCCGGGAAGCAGTGGACAAGCACCTTCAGGTCGCCGGCCTACTGGTGGATCCCGGGAGTTCTCTCGGTGCGCAGTTGAAGGCTCTGCCGGGCATCCTCGCCTTTTATGCTTCGTGGTATCCGACTCGCTGGCTGGGCTGGGGTCGCTGGCCCCGCTACGGGAACTTCGGTGACCTGGCGCCCCACCTCCGTTTCGTGGAACGCATGGGTCGCAAACTGGCTCGCCAGGTATTCCATGGTATGGTGGTACACGGTCCCAGACTCCAGAACAAACAAGCCTTCCTGTTTCGCCTGGTCGACATCGCCAACCAGCTGTTCGCGATGGCTGCCTCCCTTTCCCGCGCCCATGCCCTGCGCAAAGCACGACGCCACGATTACAAGGAGGCAGTACACCTGGCCGACATCTTCTGCCGCCAGTCCAAACGGAAGGTGAGACGGCTATTTCAGGATCTCTGGTCGAACGACGATGTTCTTCTTTACAAGTCAGCCCGGCGGCTGCTGGAAACTGAGCAGTCATGGATGCAACGTGGAGTGTACAGGCTGGAAGAAATGGTCGAGAGAGCGAAGCAGCCTCCTCCGATGGTGCCGGAAGAAGTCCCGCCGGGGACCATTTTCAGCCGGCCGGTCTGATCAGGGAGATGGCGCAGAGAAGGGGCAAATTCTTCAAAGATGCCTGATTTGGGTTTGACCCAGTCGGCGTGTCCGGCTCCTCAGGGGATGCTCTCCAGATGGAGAACCACGGCCTCCCGGACCGCCCGGAGAGAATCGATTCCCGACGGATAAGTCAAGCGACACACTTCCAGCCGCGTCGCAATCCGATGCAGCAGATGAAATCGCTCTCTCTGCATACCGGCTCCTGCAGTCAGCCGGGGAACCAGGGAGTGGCGAACCAGCTCGATGACAGCCGCGGCTCCCCGGACCGGCTCAATGACGACATCCCGTTGATCTGGCCGGTGCTCCGGAAGATAGCAGCAAAGCAGTCTCCTGGGAGATGTCCCGAAGCTGCCCGACCAGGTCTCCCTGACCGGGACTCCGATCTTGCGGGAGAAGCCATTTACAAATGGAAAATGATCCACATCGGGCAGGAACAGCTTCGCCTGCTCGGGTGTCATTTTGATGCGAGGATGGCAGGGCCAGGCAAGAACTTCTTCCTCAGAAACCTCGATCGGAAGGGAATCATCTGAGATCAGTCGGTACCCGTCCTTGAGGAAGGCCGCCGCCAGGGTGCTCTTCCCTCTACCGCTGAAAGCCAGGAAGGCGCCGGCCCGGTCAGCAGCTGCAATACAGGATGCGTGTAAGACCGGACGGCCGATGGTCTCGAGCCAGAAACTCATCGCCGCCTGGAAGAGAAATGTCTCCACTGAGCTGATGTTCTCGGTACTGGGAAAGCATTGGAGACACTTGTCCGTAATCGCAAAATCAGCAATTTCCGCCATTCTGAGGAGATACCCATCGTGAAGCTTGTACAGTCGGGCCAGGGGAACGCCCTTTTCGTTCTCGAGCTCACTCGTATACACGGGTTCGACTCCCTCCTGCAAGCCGCTCGGCGTTCCCGGATGAAAGCTGAGAGTCAGGTCCGGTTCACTTTCAGAGAGAGGAAGGTCGATCCCGAAAGGAAAGTTGCTTCGGACAGTGGATCCGAAAAGATAGTAGGCGGGCCAGGGGGCGCTTTCGAGGGACAAGTCTGAAAGTTCTGTCAAGAAGATGGGTCCTGCAACATCCGGGAGTACAGATAACAGATTGAATGAACCGTGGCAAGCTCGCCGAGTATGCTGAGGAGCCGGGAGCGTTAGCGACCGAGAATGCTTCGCACCGTTTAGAAATAGCGCCGCAGCCAGTCTTCCACGCTGACGGCATTCCAGATGCCCAGCCCGTGGCCCTCTCCCTTCAGGTATAGGCGGTACTGGTCCTGCAGAGAAGCTTGATCCACAAGCCCCAATTCCGCGGCACGCATATCCCGCAGCAGCGGCCAGACCTTTTCCGTTTCCCTTTCCCGGAATCCACGATGAAACAGGGACTCTACGGTGATCTTCCTCTTTCTTTGAAGGACAGGAGCCGGCAGAATCCCTTCAAACGCCCGCCTCAAAACCAGCTTGTCTTTTCCTGCACAGGAATTGTGAGTTGCAGACAAACTGGCCGCAAACTCCACAATCCGTCGATCGAGGAGTGGGTGGATCATCACCATTTCAAAACGACCGGCTATCCTGGAAATCCGCAGGAGCAGTGTATTCCGGGCCAGGTTCTGAAGCCAGCGTATACGGAGTCGGCGGCCCAGGTCCCCGCGCCTGGCCCGCAGCGGCGGCGGCAGGAGCCCGCGAACTCTCTCTCTGGTGTTTTTCGTGAGCCCGGCGGGAAGCCGAGTCCGTTTCCGCTCCCAGGCCGGAAATCGATTCCGGAGTAAAGGATCCAAGGTGGATCGGAAAATATAGCGCAGATTGAAACCCGGATCTTTGCGCTCCCGGCCCAGTTGAGCAGCCAGCGAAATCCAGCGCCCGCTCAAGAATAAGTCGGGATAGGCGCTGATACTACCGAACAATTCATCTCCTCCCACGCCCGAGAACAGGTAACTGTGACCCCGAGATGCTGCTTCTTGAAAAATTGCTTCCCAGCTTTCCCTGTAATAATGGGCTTCCGGACCCTCCCTGGGAGTTCTCAGGCCCTGTGGGTCGCTCAGAGTCCACTGCTGGTCCGCCCTAATCGGGGTCAGGTCAAGATCAAGTACCCTGCACACCTCCCGAATCTCCTCAGATTCGTCGGCCTCGGGCAAACCCGGATGGAGCCATGAGAACGCCCGGATTCGTTGCCTGAAATCGAGTTCTCGGACGACAGCGGCTACACTGGTTGAGTCCATTCCCCCACTCAAGGCAATCCCTGCGGAAGCCGGCAAGACCCGGAGCCAATCACTGTGAACGGCAGAGAGACGTTCGCGAAGGGCCTCCCGGTAGGCGTCATCATCGGGCAGCCGCAACGCGGTCACCTCGTCCAGACTCCAGTACCTCTTCAGTCGAAACCCATCCTCGTCAACCGTCACAATCATCCCGGCCGGGACTCTCCGAATCCCTTCGTAGAAGGTCCGACCCTCAGGCAGCAGGAAGCCTGCGACCTGGGCCGACAGACTCATCATGTCCACACGGGAATCGGGGACGTGCGGGACCAGATCCTCCACCTTCCAGGAAACGAGCAGGTTGTTGCGGTAGAAGTAGTAGTAGATGGGGTGGAGACCGAGTCGATCCGTCGAGAGAATCAGTCGCCTGGCCTCACCATCCCACAGGGCGAAGGAAAGGGTTCCTTCCACAAGTCTGCTGAACTCTCGGGGACCACGCTCGAGGTATGAGGCAGAAAGTTCCGGCGCCGAGACGGCCGCGGGTGCAGAGATGCCCTTATTCAATACGTGGCCGCGGGCAAAAAGGAACTGGATTGGGTGCGAAGTGTCGTCGCGAGCGCCTTCCGATGAGTCTCGAACCTGCCACGTGATCTGGCCGGAAGTACCGGATCGGCAGTTCATTGGATCACTGTCGAGCAGGCCATTTCACGGCCTGACGGCCAGAAGTTCCAGGTCAACCATTTCTTTGACAAACTCGATGATGGCTTCTTCCAGATCGCTGTCCTCGATCTCGAATTCCTTCATCAGGACCGTGTGAGCTTCACGGAGGGAACTGGTCTGATGAAAGGCTTCCCACACCCGACTTCCCACGTCATCCAGCCCGTAATACTGGCCGGTTTCCTCGTGAAAGATGGCCACCTCTTCGTCCACATGGCCAAACGTGACCTTGGGCGGGAGTTCCACGGTGGATTCGAGTGTGACTTCTTCCATGACGACTGCTCCAAACCTAACAGACCAGGACAGCAGATGCTAGTGCTCTGCACTAACGGTCGGGCTGGGGCCCAACCGCGTTCCACGTTCCACGTTGTCTCGGTGTAGGAAAACTCTCGGACGAGGCACGACGTGGAACTTGGAACGTGGAAACGTGGAACGTGAATCTGGAATGCACCGCCTGAGTCAGCTGAGTTTCAACGGAGCAAACTCGTGGACCTGGGACAGAATCCGCCATCAGGTAAATAGCATCTGGCAGGAACATGGAAACCGACCGCTGAGAGCATCCGGCTCAACTCACAGAGAGGCAGCCCCACCACATTGAAATAACAGCCCTGAATGGATTCCACAAGCCTCCCCCCGGCTCCTTGAATCGCGTAGGCTCCGGCCTTGTCTTCGGGCTCTCCGGAAGAGACGTACTCTTCCATCTCTCGATCCGTGTAAGAATGCATTGTGACGGCGGTTGTGGTATGTGAAACTGCACACTTGCCGGAGGGATTCTCGACGATAGCCAACCCCGTGACGACCTGGTGGGTCTGCCCGCGGAGCTGCCGCAGCATGGCCAGAGCGTCTTCACGATTGCAAGGCTTTCCGAGAATCCGGCTTCCCAGGATGACTGCCGTATCAGCCCCGATGACCAGCATTGCAGACCTGTCTGCAGCGGCCACAGCCGTAGCCTTCTGCCGAGCAATCTGCTGGATCGTTTGTACTGGTGTTGTGCAAAGGTCCAGGGACTCGTCCGTGCCCGCGGGTTTCACATCGAAGGGCTTTCCCAGTCTTGCAAGTAGTTCCCGCCGCCGGGGAGAGGCGGACGCCAAGACCATTCTCATCGGACTGGTATGACGATTCATGAGAACCCAACGGAGGCGTTGACCAGTTCTGCAAATGCAAATCCAGGCAGACGATTTCTTCTTGATTTCGTTGCCACCGGAATTCCCGCGTCGAAATCATCCTGACAGCCGACCGTGGACAGCACGAGCAGAACCGGCAGAGCGTGAAGAAAAGGGACACTCTTCATTCTCTTATCTACGGTCACAGGCTCTGGTAGGTTTCCTGGATCAGTTGCCTGCCGTACTTGCGTTCCAGGCTCCGCACCTTGAAATGCCCCCGCGCCATGCTATTGAAATGGTCGATGAACAGGGCGTTCACGACTCCTCCTCCCACCGCTCCAATGGCCGGGATCGCCATGGCGGCCGTTTTCTCAGACACGACGATTCCGAAGCGGGAGGCAATCGCTGCCACAAACCGGATCAGGGCGGGGGCTCCTTCCGTGGAAAGACCTTTTTGAGAGATATGCTGAGCTGCATCGGCCAGGGTTGTCGCCAGCACGCCCCGGATCGCATAATAGCCCGTCTCGACTGAGTCGTCGGCAGGCGAGTTCCCTCCCAGCGCAAAGACTTCCAGACAGGCAAGCTTGGCTTCCGGCCGATCCAGGTCTTCTCCCTCCGATCTGGCCACATCGGCGATGTCACGGAGCATGATCGTTGTCGAAACCGGCAGCTCTACCGGCAGTGCAGCTAGCCCGAAGGCCCCTCCCAGACCACCTGTTCCAATCACGGCAGCTCGATGGAGACGGCTCCGCCGCATCTTCCCCTTCGGCTTGCTCCCCAGGGTCGCTACCGCAATGTTCAGAGCCCGGTTCAGAGAGATCTCAACAGCATTCTGCACGGCCGATGACCATTTGACCGGCAGCGCCTGGAAACCCCGTTCGATGGGAGCGCCCAACTTACCGGTGATACGAGCTGCCAGGCCCGGGTTCTCAAGCAGCGCCTTGGCGGCTTTCAGTTCCGAAAGATCGTCTGGGCTGATCATTTGAGCATTACAGAGGGCGGATAACCCCCCACGCCTGGTCCTTAGTACTCACTACCGGCGGTTCGCGGCGCCGAGGCCGGTCAGACCTGAAAAGACCGTAACCTTGCTCGACGAGATTTCATCCAGCTGATGGCCAAGGCCCTGGTTATCGGCGATGCTCACCTCAGGTGTTGTCGCAAATGCGACCGTTGCCGCCTCCTGGATGTCGGCAATGCTGACAAACGTGATACTGAAAAGGTTGCCTTCCGGAAAAATGCCAAGGACGTCCGTATCCACCAGCACAAAGTCGAGCTCTCCCGCCCCATCTCCAGGATCGAACAGAACGGTCATTTCGAAGGCGCCGGGCAGGCTGGAAATGATTGCATTCGGTATCCCGTCACCGTTGGAGTCAGCGGGGTCGAAAGCCAGTTTGGTTTCATCATAGTCAATCGAGAATACAAGCGCGGCAATCTTGTCAGAGCCGCCCGGGCCCGGACTCACCGGGCCGGGCCGGAAAAACACGTTCACGGTCGCATTGCCGGCAAGCTGACCGGTGCCTGCAGAGATGGCAAGGTCCGGCCCCGGCTCGGTGGTTTCTCCTTCGGTCGTGGTCACCCCCGAGGGAGGATTGATCGGCCCGTCGTCGTACAGACCGGGGAGAAAAAAGATCTCTCCCTCCGCGGTTAAGCCATCCGCGGCCAGACTGACAACCAGCAGTCCGGCCTGCTCGGCGAAAGAACTCTCGAGCGGTATGAAAACCAGGGCTACTGGAGTTCCGTCGTCGAACTGCAGCCAGGGACTAATCACCTCCCCGCTGGCGGGGAGAATGAGCGAAATCCGGTCCGCCTCAACCACGAAGAGGCTGGAGCAATCCGGACAGGTCAAACCCTGCCTGTACAAGAGGAGCACTTGTCCCGGCAGGTTGAGACCCGCAGCCAGAATGGAGATGGACCCGTCGGCCCGGTTGAAGACCAAGACCAGTCCCGCGGCCGGTATCGAGAAATAGATGTTCCCGTTGCAGCGGTCCACCTGGATGCCTCCCACGCCTTCGTTCGGTATGATTTCGGATGCCGGAATCGTGGGGGCGCTGCCCTGGTGCGCCTCCGGGCCCTGCGCAAGCCCCTGCTCGGCCTCCGACAGGGACAACGTCGAGATCTGATCGTCCTCGGCAACCAGAAAATTCTGGCTGAAGCTGTCGAAAGCAATCGCCTGGGGAGAGTTCAGGCCGCTGGCCACTACAATTGTGTCACCGGAGACCGGATCCAGCCGCTGCACCGTGCCGGAATCGCTGCCACAAAAGAGCAGGTGCTCCCGACCATCTCGAGCCAGAAACGAGATCATACTTGTGATCGTGTCGTCAAAACCAGCCAGCTGGAAGCGAGTATCCGGAGGCGTAATGTCGAAGACCGCGCTGTCCAGCAAGCCAGCCGGCCTCTCTTCACGGGCCGGCTCTGCCAGTGCGACTAATTCCGCCGAAAAG
>CBDBGQ010000037.1:0-135873 GCA_965205345.1 Acidobacteriota bacterium
TCTGTAAAGAACCAGGAAAACGTCCTGGGTAACATCGTAGGCTTCCGACTTGTCAGTCAGAAGTTTGGTGGCCAGCGAATAGACCATATTTTTGTGCAGCTCGAACGCTTCCCTCGAAAGCTGTCTCATCCCTTGCTTTGAGCCTCAGGACGAGAGTCTCACCCTGAGACATGGCAATCTCGGAATGGATCGAGGTCGTCAGCTGGGCCATTTCGGTGACTCTTGTTTCAGTACTTAAAAAACTACTTCAGTGCCGGGTTTGTGTAACCCGCTACTTCATTAGAGTCGTGAGAAGTAGATTAGGTTCCACCTTCTTTTTATGGGTTCTAGGTTCTGGAATCTGGAGTTACGAAGCGCATCTTGAAACTTCTTCACTTCGTTCCAGGGCGTTTCCTCGGTTCGCCTGAGCTTCGTTAGGTTCTGGGTTGGAGATTGCTTATCAACCCTGTTTGGCTGCTAGACCTCTCTGATTTTCCAAAACGTGGAACGTGGAACGTGGAAAATCAGGAAGCCTTGGTCATCGTAAACCGGGCATTTGCTTGAAGCCGGATGTTCACGTTAATCCGGAGGGGGTCATCGGCGAGAATCAGCAGAGTTCCGAAGGTGGTGTTGAACTTGGTGAGTGTGACGCTGTAGCGTCCGGGTGGGACAGTGACGGAACTGACACCGGTTCGGCCTTCAGCAAAATTGATCCGCGAGCTGGTGTGGGATTGACCGTCGCTCTCGTTGCGGAGCACGTAGTTGAGATTGGCAAACCGGTAAATGTCAAAGTTCGAAGAACTGCTCTTGGAAATCCGGAACACGACGCGGCGGGGCTTGTTGGCCCTCTGGGCCGCTTGCAGTCGCTTCTGATGGCGGCCCAGTACTGCCGCCAGCTGGTCGGGGCTGAACTGGTCATCGATCCAGGCCTGGTACTCGGCCTTCGATTCACGAATGGCCTCGTTGACGAGCTGAAGGAGTTCGTTCTCCCCCTGTCTGACGGCGACTCCACACTCGATGCTATCCACCACAAGATCGGGCAGAACCTCGAGGTGAGAAACACCCGTCATTGTTGCCAGGGCGTAGGCTGCCATGATGCGATCGTCGATGACTGCATCGACATCTCCGCTGCGAAGCTGGAGAATGGCTTCGTCTAGAGTCTCAATGGGGACGATCTCGGCGTCTCTGTATTTGGCCCGAACTTTCTGTTCGACCGCTGTCCTCGCACGAACCCCGATTCTGGCCTGGCCGAGAGTGCTGGGGCGAATGTTATCGTTGCGAGCCGGATTGATCACCGCAACCAGTTCAGATGTGTAGTAAGTCTCCGAGAACATTACCTGCCGTTCCCGTTCCGGCGTTTTCCCCAAGACGGAAATAACCAAGTCAGCCTCATCATTGAGGAGCGCGGAGATCAGTCCGTCATAGCCTCGATGGATCCACGAGGGCTCTACGTCAGAGCGTTTCAGATCTTCTCCGATTCTCTGAGAAATCTGCCTGGCCAGTGCAGGCTCCGGGCCCACGAACTCGGTTCCGACCTGGTGCAGGAGGGGAGCTTCAAAGGGTACAACCCCGAAATAGGCGAACCCTTCTCTCTCAATCTGGTTCAGCGTCCCCATTGAGGAGCTGTCGTTACAAGCAGCATAGATTCCCAGCATGACGGCCAGGACCAGGCGGGCCTTTTGGATCGTGCGCATCTTCAGTATTGGTCCAGTCAAATCTATGCCCCGAGTGGTGTGCCTACGGCCCTCGGTCAGGACGAAAATCGTCAGCCGCCTACCCTGTTTTCGCGACTGCTGAGTCACAAACTAACAAAATAGAACCCCGCGCTGCCTCTTGGCAAGGTGCAAATCCAGTGTCGGTGCTCTGTGCTTGCGGAAAGTGAGTACCTACTGATAGAAGGGATTCTCTCCGGTGGAGTGGTCGGTTACGTCCACGACTTCCTGAATCTCGGGTACAAGTTCTTTGATTCTGGATTCGATTCCCTGCTTGAGGGTCACATCAACCATGCCGCAGCCGTGGCACCCCCCACCAAAGCTGAGATAAACTCGGTTGTCCTTAACGCCGACAAAATGAACCTTCCCCCCGTGAGCCGCCACGGCGCTGTTGATCTCCGTGTGGATGAGTCGCTCTACCTTTTCCGCGGTGGGGCCAGTCAAGTCCGCACGAGGGCCTTCTCCCAGTTCTGGGATCGTTGGTTTGTTGGGATTATCGAAGCTGAATCCGCTGCGCAGAATTCCTTCCTCGTAATCAATGGTCGCCCCCTCCAGGTTGCGGGCGCTGCCGGGGTCGACCAGGACCTTGACTCCATTGCTTTCCACCACTACATCATCGGCGCGGAGATCGTTATCTCCCACCAGCTTCATTCCATATGAGAATTCGGCGGTGCCGTTGGTAGTGGCCTCCAGTCGCAAAGCGGTTTTTGGAGGCTGCTGCTGCTCCAGGGCAGCCAGAATCTGAGTGCTCGCTGCGTCGGTGATTCTCAAGTCTGACATGTCTGTGGTCCTCAATTCTTCTTTCGATCGAACAAACAAGATTTTATCAAAAAACTGGCCTCAGGAGGTGCGGATCAATTTCTAAAGAAAAAACGAACCGTGCCATCGTCCCCGGAAGTCAGGTATTGACGACGGATGGGGGCATACCGATACTTATGGTTTTGCAACCAGGAGATATCGCAAGTTTCCAGCGTCGCTTCGTGCGATTGCAGGCTGTCCCTGAGGAGAGTAGCAATGAAAAGTCCTCGGGTGCAGGTCAGTTCCAAAAAAGAGAAAGGGTGAGAACTTATGGCCAACTCCAGTGCAACTGCATGGAAGTACGTGGACAGTGCCGTGTGCTTCGCTGCAGCCCGAACATTCAATTTTATACAGCTTTTTAACAAGTATCGACAAAAACCCTCCTTTACCCCCAAATGGTCCGACAAGCCGCTCTTGAAATCCTGGCAGAAGACCAAACCTAATCTGGGATGGCCCCGCGAAACTGATTCCCTGTGTCCCAAGTGTGTTATTGAAGCTCGGGAGAGGATCCTCAGTGGGGAGGAGGATTACCATATTCTCATCGACGAAAAAGTAGGCGAAGTCAAGGCCAGGGTCATTGAACGGGACAACCAGATCTGGATGGTCAAGGAGTGTCCGATTCACGGTAAGATCGAAGACATCATGTCGATCGACGCCAACTTCATGCGCTGGATCGAAGGTAACTTTCCGGGCCGAGACATCCGATCCCACAACGATGAAGATCTGCACAACCACGGGTCCAGCACGATTCGCCACGGCCGCGGCTCCGTCCTGACGGTTGACCTGACGAATCGCTGTAACATGATGTGTGACCCTTGCTTCATGGATGCCAATCAGGTCGGATTTGTCCACGAGCTGGAGTGGCAGGAGATCAAGGAGCTGCTCGACAACGCCTTGAGAATCAAGCCCCGGAGGCAGATGTCGGTGCAGTTTTCAGGCGGAGAACCGACCATTTCGCCTCATTTCTTCCGGGCCGTCAAGTATGCTCGCAGGATCGGATACAACAGCGTCCAGGCGGCGACTAACGGAATCGAATTCGCCAAGAGCAAAGAATTCAGCCGCAAGGCGGCTGAGGCGGGCCTCCGCTTTCTTTACTATCAGTTCGATGGAGTTGGCAATGAGGCCAACAGTCACCGCCACATCGGCAACCTGTTCGACATCAAGCTTCGAGGAATCGAGAATGCCCACGAGGCGGGCATTGAGATTGTTCTGGTAACGACACTGTTGAATGATGTCAACAACAATCAGGTTGGGCCGATTATCCGTTTTGCCCTCGACAATCCGAAGAAGATCGCCTTTATCGCTTTCCAGCCGGTCTCCTTTACGGGCCGGGATGAGGCCGTTACGGACGAACGCCGGCTGCGTCAGCGCTACACCCTCTCCCACCTGGCCCATGACGTGAAGAAGCAGACCGGAATGACGGAGCCCACTCGTGACTGGTTTCCCCTTTCATTGATGGGAGCGTTCGCCGACTTCGCCGATCTGGTGCACGGTCCTGAGGCGGACTGGGGCCAGGTCAGCTGCGGCTGCCATCCCAATTGCGGTGTCGGAACTGCCGTGATGATTGACAAGGAGACGAAGGATTGGGCTCCTGTACCCAAGTTTCTGAGCATCCCGGGCCTGGTCCGGGATATGCAGGCCATTACCGACGCCGGGCGTGGAAAGAACTTTTCCAATCTCATGATGGGCCTTGCTCTGCTCAAGAATTACCGGCCCTTTGAAGCCCCTCCGAGACTGAATCTGGGGTCGCTTCTCCAGAAGTTCGACAAGAGTTTCGGCCTCACAGGGCGAACTTATGGAGAGAGCCAAGAGCGCCGGGAGGATAACTGGAACTTCCTGTTCGTTGCCGGGATGTGGTTCCAGGATCTGTTCAACTACGATTTTCGCCGCACCGAAATGTGCATCATCCCTTACGCGACCCAGGAGGGAGAGATCTCCTTCTGCGCCTATAACACCGGACACGGCTGGCGCAACATTATTGAGCACATGCACCAGAATGCTACCGTTGCAAAATGGTACGAGGAACATGGGCGACATGAGATCTTCGCCGGCGGCAAGAACGTGGATCTTGAGAGCTATGAGCATTCACTGAAACTGAATGCAAAAGATGTGGAAGCTAAGCGAGAGGAGAGTTCCTTGCCACAGACAGCGCGAGACGAGAAAATGCTGCGACGCAAGGCCGCCAGGGAGGCCGCCCAGGTACGGAAATATTACGAAGAAAAGGTGATGGGCAAGAAGAGTAAAGACAACCTGATCGGGATCTCCACCAGCTAGTACTTCCTTGTAGCCATTACGATGTCATGTCAGAATTATCCCGCAAGACCTGTGTCCCCTGCCGCGGTGGTGTGCCTCCGCTGCGAGGGGAAGAAATCCAGCCCCTGATCCAGCAGGTGCCTGGATGGCGGGTTGTTGACGAGCACCACCTGGAGAAGCAGTACTCCTTCTCCGATTTCCAGACCGCTCTCGATTTTGTGAATCGGGCCGGCAGCATCGCCGAAGAACAGGGGCATCATCCTGATATTTTCCTGAGCTGGGGAAAAGCCGGGGTGAAGATCTGGACCCACAAGATCGACGGCCTGACCGAGAGCGACTTCATTCTGGCCGCCAAGATTGATCAGATCGCCTGACGGCGACTTCGTTCCACGTTCCACGCATTCACTCCCTCCGATAGACGATCCTTCCACCCACGATCGTGTAGAGAACTTCTGTCTTCAGGATCTCAGAAGGAGAGATCTCAAACAGGTTCTGTGAAAGCACTGTCAGATCGGCCAGCTTTCCGACTTCAATGGTTCCCTTCACAGCCTCTTCGAAGTTCCCATAGGCCGTCCCCAGCGTGTAGGCTCGCAGAGCCGTTTCCATGGGAACCCGCTCGTCGGGAAACCATCCCTCGGCCGGGTCGCCTGTAACTGTCTGACGAGTGACTGCGGCGTACAAGCCCAGCATCGGATTGATCGGGTACTCCGCAGCGGAAGTTCCGGGCCAGTCACTGCCAAAGCTCAAGACGGCTCCCGCTTCGTGCAGGCGGCGGAAAGCGTAGGCGCCTCGACAGCGCTCGTGCCCGATGCGCTCCTCCATCCAGCGCATGTCGTCGCTGAGGTGAAAAGGCTGTACTTCGGTCACGATTCCAAGGCGCCCCAGGCGCTCGAAGTCCTGCTCTCTGATCACCTGGGCGTGAACCAGCCGGAAGCGTCGATCCTGCTCGCCGTTCTGCCGGTTCAGCTCCTCCAGGTAGTCGAGGAGCAGCGCATTCGCTTCATCTCCAATAGCGTGGACGCTCAGCTGCAGTCCCGCCAGGTCGGCACGCTGCATGTAGCCCAGGAACTTGCCTTCCACGAACTCGCCGTTTTCATCGACCATCAGCCGCCGCCAGCGACCCCGGTTCCAGGGTTGGTGACTGTAAGGCTCGAAAAAGCGGGCTGAACTGGTACCCATGATTCCGTCGATGTGACCCTTGACGGCCCCCAGACGGATCCAGTCATCGCCGGATCCGACTCGAATGGCCTGTCGAGCCAGCTCCTTCCACGTTTCCAGGTGGGGTCTGAAGTGAACCCGAACGGTCAATTGATCCCGGGATCTGAGCTCCCGGTAGATCTCCAGCTGCTCATCGTCAGACATGTCGCTGATGGAAGTCACACCGTAGCGGCGGATCTCGGCCAATGCTCGACGGCTCTGGGAGAGTCGCCTCTTGTGGCTAAACTCCCGGGGGACTACAGACGAAAAGAGAGCGCCCACTCCTTGACCCCAAAGTATGCCTGTGGGCCTTCCCGAAGCATTCTGCTCGAAGACCACCCCGGGCGCCGAGGGCCGCTCAGGATCAAGCCCGGCAGCCACCAGGGCCGCCCGGTTGACCGCAAAGGAACTGTTGTCGAATTTTTGAATATAGAGAGGGTTTCTGGCTGTCAGTTCCTCGATCAGGGCGATGGCCGGTGTGAACCCCTCCGCCGCTTCTCCCCCCGCACTCCCTTCGGCCCACTGGTCGTAGGCTCCCCAGTAGCCTCCCAGAATCCACTCTCCGCTTTCCAGCCCCTCAACAACTTCCCGTGCCCGCTCAAGGAACTCGTCCTGACTCCCTACGCGCATGATGTTGAACTCGAGAAAACGGGCCGCCGAGGCAAAGTGCACGTGGTTGTCGTTGAACCCCGGAACCACAAAAGCCCCGTTCACGTCGATGAGCTCCGTTGAGGGTCCCCGGTAGACAATTGCCTCATCCGCATCCCCGATAAACATCACGTGCCCCCTTCGGATGGCGACCGCGGTGGCGCTCTGCTGCTCGGGATTGCCGGTCCAGAAGGAGCCATTTTGGAGGATCAGATCCGCTGAGTCCTGCGGCGAGGGGCTGCAGTTCGGAAGCAGGCTCAGCAGCAGAATGAAAAGGAGGGCTTTGATAGTCGAAGTCAAAACCATGGTCGGATTGTACGGGATTGAATATCGGAAATCTTCTGTTCGTATCAGGTATCGGGCAAGCGACACGACGGAACCACGGCCTCGCCAGGCCGCGGCCAGCCTTGACCCATCAGAAAGTGCCACATTACATTCTAGTCCAGTTGTAGGCCGGAAAGACGGGCTCCATGATCAACGCCGAGAAACTTCTCAGTAGCGCCCTGCGTCGGGGTCTCACCGGAAGGCGCCGTTCAGCTCTGGCCTCTCTGGCCAGAGGTGAAAAGACGCCCGAAGTAGCGGCGTGAACTTTCCGGACAGCGCACTAGGACTGCAAGACGACTTCCTGGACAGTGTGCACAGGAGTTTTGGAGTCGATACATTCCGGGGGTAATTACGAGATGGCACAATGGTATTTCAGCTATAACAACGATCAAGTCGGCCCTTTTAGCCACGACCAGGCAGTGCAGAAGGCAAAGGAGGATCTAAAGGGGTACGCCTGGCGGGAAGGATTTGCCGAGTGGATGCCCATATCTCAAGTGACAGAGTTGTCCTCTCCGAGTCCGAAAGGCACCTCCGCAACGCCCGATCCGCTCGGCAGCAGTGATCGGGTGGATTACAAGATCTTTGGCGAGGAGATGCAGTTCGTCGAAGTGGAACTGGATCCGGGCGAGAGCGTAGTGGCCGAAGCCGGCACTCTCATGTACAAGGACCCTGCTGTGCAGATGGATACGGTCTTCGGAGATGGCTCACCCAGCTCCGCCAGCGGCAGCTTCATCGACAAGCTGGTAGGCGCCGGGAAACGGCTGCTGACAGGTGAGGGTCTGTTCATAACCATTTTCACCCGCTCCGGCAGCGGCAAAGCCAAGGTCTCTTTTGCAGCGCCCTACCCGGGAACTATTGTCCCTGTATCGCTGCCTGATATCGGTGGACGACTGGTGTGCCAGAAAGACAGCTTCCTGTGTGCTGCCAGAGGGGTTCAAATCGGCATCTTTTTCCAGCGCAAGATCCTGACCGGCCTCTTCGGGGGAGAGGGCTTTATCATGCAGAAACTGGAAGGCGACGGTCTGGTCTTCGTCCACGCCGGGGGGCTGTGTGCACCTGCGCGAACTTGGACCCGCGGATGTCTTGCAGGCTGACACGGGATGCGTGGTTGCTTTCCAGGACAGTGTTGACTTTGACATTCAGAAGGTAGGCGGAATCAAGTCCGCACTCTTTGGTGGCGAAGGACTTTTCTTTGCCACCCTGCGCGGCCCAGGAAAGGTGTGGCTGCAGTCCCTCCCCTTCTCCCGTCTGGCCGGGCGCATGTTGATGGCAGCACCCAAAGGAGGACGAAAGCGAGTCGGAGAGGGTTCCATCCTGGGCGGTCTGGGAGATTTGCTGGACGGCGACAATCGCTAAGATCGTTCCACGTTCCACGTTCCATGTTCCACGTTCCACGATCGGGCACCCCGGGAGCGTGAGATGAGCCTGTGCCGATTCTGGAATCTTTCCACTTCGTCTTCCCTCCAAGATAATCCTTGGGTGATAGGATGAACTCTATCGCAGACACAACCGGCTCAAAGAATGGCTGCAAACGATCTAATCGTCAAGAAGTACGGAGGGACCTCCCTGGGCAATTCCGAGATGATTTGCCAGGTCGCCACAGGTCTGCGTCAAGATCAGGCTGCGGGCTGGAAACAGGTGGTCGTCGTCTCAGCCATGGCTCACACCACCGACCAGTTGATCGCTCTGGCAAAGGAAGTCACTCAGCGACCCCGGGCGCGGGAGCTGGACTTGCTGCTGACTACGGGAGAACAGGTTTCCAGTGCCCTTCTGGCCATGGCTCTGCACGAAGCTGGTTCGGAGGCCATTGCCCTGACTGGAGCTCAGTGCGGTATTCGGACAGATGGCAACTTCTCCCGGGCTCGAATCCGGGGAATCGATGCGGATCGGCTCCATCGTCATCTGGACAAGGGCGAGATCGTCATTGTGGCGGGCTTTCAGGGGATCACCTATGACCATGAAATCACGACCCTGGGCCGCGGGGGTTCGGATACGACTGGCACAGCCATAGCGGCTGCCCTGGGATCCTGCCAGTGTCAAATCCTCACCGACGTGGACGGCGTGTTTACGGCCGATCCAAGAGTAGTTCCAGAGGCTCGCCTGTTGGACTGGATCAGCTACGATGAGATGCTGGAGTATGCAGGGGTCGGGTCCAGAATCCTGCATGCTCGATGTGTTGAGATCGCGGCCAGGTTTGAAGTCCCTCTGGAGGTTCGCTGCAGCTTGCACGACCGGAGCGGGACCCATGTGATTGGAGAAGAGAAATTGGAAAGAGTCACCATTACCGGAGTCACAGGTGATCCCGGGGTAGCGCGCGTGGGCTTGCGGATGGTCAAAGATACGCCGGGTGTCGCTGCCATAATCACCGAGGAACTGGCCAAAAAAGGCATCAATGTTCGCTTCATCATTCAGGGTTCCTGTCGCAGGGAGAGGCAGGACATGTCGCTGATCATCGAGCAGACCAGACTCGAGGAGACCAGCCGGATCCTGCACGATCTGGCCTTGGTGGTTGACGCCGAGGACGTGATCGAAGACTCGGATGTTGCCATTGTTGCCATCATCGGATCGGGCATTACCGGGACACCCGGAGTTGCGGCTCGCATGTTCCGGGCTCTGGCCGACGAGGGCATCAACATTGAACAGATCAGCAGCTCCGAAGTCCGTCTTCTTTGTATTATTGACGAGGCCCGTCTGGAAGATGCTGTTCGCGCCATCCATCGTGAGTTCGAACTGCACGACCTGGAACGCCGACCCGTCCAGGACTCCAACCAGTGAACGGGAAAGCGCCTGCAAAGAGAGCTTTTGTGAGGTCGAGTGCCAAAATGTCTGATGCACCATTTGTTGCCATCGTCGGAGCCACCGGAGCCGTCGGTCGTGAAATCATCGACGTTCTTTCCCAGCGTCAGTTTTCGTTGAGCGGCCTGCGCTTGCTGGCCAGTCACCGCTCGGCAGGGACTACTGTTCCGTTTGATGGTCAGACTTATGAAGTGGAAGAGCTGGGCAAGGACTCCTTCGATGGAGTCGATACAGCTTTCTTTTCAGCCGGTGCCAGTATCAGCCGAGAGTACGCCCCGATTGCCATTTCAAAGGGCTGCCTGGTAGTGGACAACTCCTCGGCCTTTCGGATGGATCCTGGGACGCCTCTGGTTGTGCCGGAAGTGAATCCCCACCATCTGGCCGGCCATTCGGGTTTGATCGCAGTTCCCAATTGTTCGGCGATCCTGATGTGCGTGGCGGTCTGGCCCCTGCACCAGGAGGCAACGGTCCGACGAATTGCGGTCAGTACTTACCAGGCAGCTTCAGGTGCCGGAGCCATCGCCATGGCCGAGCTGGAGCAGCAGGCTCGTGACTGGACAGCCGGAGACCCCATTACCCAGAAATTCTTTGACCGGCAGTACATCTTCAACGTCTTCTGCCACGAGTCGAAGATGGACCGCGAGTCGGGCTACAACACCGAGGAGCTCAAGATGGCCGAGGAAACGCGGAAGATATTTGACGATCAGAATCTGCAGATTGCGGCTACTTGTGTTCGAGTTCCGGTTCTCCGCGCTCACAGTGAAGCGGTTTATCTCACTTTCGAGAAGCCCCTTTCGGCGGAGGATGCCCGGGCCATCCTGGCTCAGGCCGAGGGCGTGGAGGTTCTTGATGACCGGGAGTTGAATCGGCACCCCGAACCCATTCTGGCCAGCCACGGAGACAGTGTTCTGGTGGGTCGGATCCGCCGTGATCTCTCCCAGCCGGACGGCAGGGGACTGGCTCTCTTCCTGGCTGGCGATCAGCTCCGTAAGGGTGCCGCTCTGAACGCCGTGCAGATTGCCGAGTGCCTGCTGGACGATTGACATCGTCCGGGTTCTAGGTTCTAGGTTCTAGGTGCTGGGTGCTGGGTGCTGGGTGCTGGGTGCTGGGTGCTGGGTGCTGGAGCTGGGTGCTGGGTGCTGGAGCTGATGGCTGATGATTCTTTACCTGACAGGCTGACACCACCTGAATCAGAACCGCGGGCTGGCAAGACCACGGCACAACGGAACTCGGAACCCGGAACTCGGCACCCAGAACCTAGAACCAGCTCCGTTGCTGGATAACCTCGAAGATTCCCCTGTCGGCAAGCCTTCCAGAATGACCGGTCTCATCCAGGGAAGATTCTGAGTTCTCCTGGTTCTCCAGCTCCTCTTCCCAGGCCTTCTCGCTGATCGGCGGGTTACTGACGTACTTGCCAAAGAAATAGGCATACCGGCGAAGACGATCCATAGCGTGGCGCGGCTCCTGGATACCGTGGCCTTCCCGGGGGAAACGCACAAAGGTCACATCCTTGCCTAGATCTTTGAGAGCCTGATAGAACTCGACGGCCTGCTCCGGGGGCACTCTGACATCCTCTGCTCCGTGCATGATCAGGATCGCGCTTTCCACTTTCTTCACATGTCGGATCGGTGAGTGTTTCCGGTAGATGTCTTCTACGTCCCAGGGTCTCCCGAAAAAGGAAGCCAGGTAATCGGGGATGTCGGTCGTACTGTACATGCTGTACAGATTGGACAGGCCGGCCCCGGGCGAGACGACTTTGAAGCGGTTCGTCCGGGTTGAAATCCAGAAGCTCATGTACCCGCCGTAACTCCAGCCGTAGCAGATCAATCGCTCCGGGTCGCCCCAGCCCTGTTCAATTGCGTAATCGACGGCGGTCATGGAATCGTCGTAATCGGTGACGCCCCAGTTTCGGTAGTTGGCATTAACAAAGTCCTGGCCGTAGTTGGTGCTCCCACGAAAGTTGGGCTGGAGAACAAAGTATCCATTGCCCGAAAAAAACTGGTTGGTCGAACTGAACGCTTCCAGAACTGCGCCGGTGGGACCCCCGTGTGGATTCAGAATGAACGGGTAGGTCTGGCTTTCCCTGTAGTTCACGGGATAGGTCAGGACCCCTTCAATCGTCTGACCACTGCTGTTTTTCCAGGACACCGTTTCGACGGCGCCCCATTGAACCTTCTCCTCTCCCGTCCAGGCGTTCGCATCGGTCAGCTTTGTGATGTTCTGAAACTGCCGGTCTGCCGTGTAGACCTCGCCTGGCCGGGTGGACCCGGTGTGGACCCAGACCCAGCGCTTTCCGTTTTTCGAAAGCTCCCAGGCAGAGTTCCGACCTCGAGGTGTGGCCAGCTTCTCGACAACTTCCGTTCCTAGATCCACGCTGTAGAGCACCGAAGCCGTTTTTTCGCCGGCTCCCCACAGGATGCTCTGACCATCCCGGGCCCAGATCGGTGTCCCGAAGTTGTTGTCAAAATCCTGCAGCAAAACCCGCGGCTCTCCACCCTTTGACGGAACCAGGTAGAGCTTCTGATGGAGGGCATAGGCCCGGGGCCTGGAGTTCGCCGAAAAGGCAATTGTAGTGCCGTCTGGAGACCAGCGCGGGCTGGAATCACTTCCGGGATTGTCGTATAGCTTTCGTTTTTCGCCGGATTTGACAGCTACCACCCAGATGTCGCTGTTCCAGTTGTCGTTGGCTTTGGGGCTGGGTCGAGTCACGAAGGCAATTCGTCTCGAATCGGGGGACCACTCCGCGGCGATCACGCTAAAGTCACCTTCCGTCAGCCTTCGCTCCTCTTTCGATTCGCGGTCCTGGATCCAGAGGTGGGTCATCTGATGCTTCTCATCGACCACCTCGGTGTCGTCCTTCTTCTCTTTCTTAGCCTTTTCTTCCTTGCTGAGCGCGTCCTCGGCTTGAAACGCCAGACTCTTACCACCGCTGGAAAGCGAGAAGTAAGAAACCGAGGTTTCGTGGTCGGTAACCTGCCAGGCTTCTCCACCTCCGGCATACATGAAGTAAACCTGGGCTTTCGGTTTCTCCTCGCCCCTTCCCTCTCCGCGGGAGGCGAGAAAGCCGATCATCTTCCCGTGGGGCGACCAGGCCGGCGAGCGGGCACCTTCGGTACCTCGGGTCAGCTGGTGATTGTTGCTCCCGTCGATTCGAACCCGCCAGATCTGAGTCGTCGCTTTCAGGTCGTCACTTTCCATATCTCGACTTCGCAGGGTGTACAGAACCCATTCTCCGTCAGGGGAGAGAGTCGGGCTGCCGACCTGGTTGATTCTCAGGGTGTCGCGGGCGGAAAGGACGCGAGGATCGTCCTCTGCGCCAAGGACATTGCATCCAAGGCAGACAAGTACCAGTGTTGCTGGGGTCCGGTTTGACCAATCCATGATGTCACCTCCTGCTGTGCAGGGACGTTATTGAGCAAGAGCGGGAAAGTCAAACGAGGCAGAGGAGGGAAGATTCCCCTTTCTCTCAGGTTGATCAAGCTCCCGGCTCCGCTTCAGTTGCCATTGTCAGCCCCCCAAGCCAACCTCACTACAGTATAGGAAGTTGATTCAGGGCCAGGCTCGGCCATCTGGTGATGGGGTAGCGACAACTTCCGGTTGAAAGTTAAAAGCTGAAAGTTGTCCTTTGACGCCGATCTCCCTCAACCCATAACCTTCAACCTTTAACCTTTTACCAGATGAACACCCCGGCCCACGCTGTCTTCAATCTGCTTTTTCTGGGCAGGCGCACCCGACCCCACCTGGTCCTTCCCATCACCATTGGATCGGTTCTTCCGGATGCTCCGATATTTTTGTTCTATTTCTGGGAGAAGCACCTGATGGGGCGGCCCGAGAGATGGATCTGGTCGATCGGCTACCATGAGAGTTCCTGGCAGGCCCTGTTTGATCTCTTCAATTCGATTCCCCTGCTGGGAATGGCTGCATTGCTCAGCTTCTGGCGGGGCCGCAGCCGGTTACTGGCGATGTTCGGGAGCATGATCCTTCATTGCCTTGCTGATCTTCCTCTCCACCATCATGACGCGCATCGTCATTTCTTTCCCTTTTCGGATTGGCGCTTTGAGAGTCCGGTTTCCTACTGGGACCCGCGCCACTACGGGCATATCTTTGCCCCTGTGGAACTCCTGTTTGTGCTGGCCGGGAGCCTCGTTTTAATCACGACCTGGAAAGTTCGATCAGTTCGTCTGATTGGTGGCGCCATCCTGCTACTCTATGCGCTCTTCATCTCTTTCGCGATTAAGGCTTGGGGCTGATGGGGCGCTCGCGCCCCCTACCGCTCGCTTCACTCGCGGCGTTGCAGGTTACAGGTTACAGGTTGAAGGTTTTCTTATCAGGCCGACTCGAATCTCTCAACCCGTCGCGCGGTTGTTTGATTTTTAACCTTCAACCTTTAACCTTTAACTTTTAACAATAAAAACCCCCATGGCATTTGAAGTCTCCAGTCCCGAAATCGAGTTCGCCCTGGAGGTGGCTGAGCGGTCCGGACGGCTCGCCCGGGTCATTCAGCAGCGGCTGGCGCAGCCAGCCCTGGCGAAAGAGGATCGTTCTCCCGTTACGGTGGCCGATTTTGCGGTGCAGAGTCTGGTGGGATGGCTGCTCGAACGGAAACTGGGTTTCGACACCCTGGTGGCCGAGGAGGACACGCAGCTGCTACGTGCCGAAGATGGCGGAAAAAACTCTGGAGCAGGTTGCCGGGTTCCTTTCCGAAGAGGGCTTGCCCGCAGATGGAGAATCGGTCTTGCAGTGGATCGATCGAGGTACCGGCACCGCCCGGGGGAGATTCTGGACGCTCGACCCGATCGATGGGACCAAGGGCTTCTTGAGGCAGGCACAATTTGCCACTGCCCTGGCTCTGATTGAAGAAGGGAGGGTTCAGGTTTCGGTTCTGGCCTGTCCCAATCTTCCCGTTCCCGGCAACTCTCCCGCACAATTCGGTTCGCTCTTTGCGGCCGTCCGGGGTCAAGGAGCCTGGATGCGTCCGCTGCAGGGGGAAGCTGAATTCCAGCCGCTCCGGGTTTCTTCTGTTTCTGATCCCGGTCAGGCTCGATTGCTTCGGTCCGTCGAGGCTGGACATACGAACACCAGTCTTTTCGAGCGGATTCTCCATCATCTGGGTTCCACTGTCGAGCCGGTGTTGATGGACAGCCAGGCCAAGTATGGCCTGCTGGCTTCCGGCCGGGGCGAGTTGCTGCTGCGGCTGATTTCCCCTGCGCGGGTCGACTACAAGGAGAAAATCTGGGATCAGGCGCCCGCTTCGCTGGTAGTAGAGGAAGCCGGTGGCAAGGTCACCGATCTCGACGGAAGAGCCCTCGATTTTTCGGAGGGAGCCACGCTGGCCCGAAATCGCGGGGTCGTTGCTTCCAACGGACAGCTGCACGAGCTGGCGCTGTCGGCAATCCGGGACCTGGAGGCCGCCCGTGGTGGAAGTCCCACGGACTTCTGCTAAGTACTCCCTGATGGACGCTTCTCTGTAGTCAGCACCCATCTCAACTTCTTGAGTTCTGTTTCCAGCTGCTCAGACAGCTCCAGCCAATTGCGGCTGTAGAACCCGTCGTGGTCTTCGAGGCTCCGGTATTTCTCGACCAGGCGATCAAACGCTTCCGCTTTCAGTTTCCATTCCAGACGATCTTGTTCACTCATCCAGCCAGGAATATAATCCACAAGTTTTTGCCACGCAAACTGTTGCGAAACATCTAATGTAGAGAGCGCAGTTGCGTTAACATACTGGAGAATATGGAGATTCAGTCAGTTCTCGAGGACGTCAGCAAAGTCAAGAAGAAACTCTTGGTGGAGATTTCCGCTCAGGTTGCTTCCGAGGAGTTCCACCGGGTTGCAGGTGAGTTCAAGAAACATGCGAATCTGCCCGGTTTCCGGAAGGGGCGAGCTCCTTTCAACCTCGTGAAACGCCGCTTTCAAAAAGACATCCGAGAGGAAGTGATCAACCGTCTGGTGCCGGAATCCTACCACCAGGCTATCCACGACAAAGACATAGCACCCGTCCGCTCTCCGAATGTGGGGGAGTTGGATTTCGAGGTGGGGAAACCGCTCAAGTATGTAGCCGAGTTCGAAGTAAAACCTATTTTTGGGCTCCCTGACTATGCCGGGCTGAAGGTGAGGCTGGATCCCCCACCGGATCCGGAGGAAGTGTTGGAAAAACGACTGGATGCGCTCCAGGAGAAGCATTCAACTCTCACTACGATCGAGGACCGTGGCATTGATCTTGGAGACTACGCGCTGATTGACCTTCATGGTCGATTTGTTTCGGAAGAAGGGTTGCCTCTGGTAGGTCTCGATCCTATAGACGATGAGAACGTGGTTTTAGAAGTTGGAAGCGAGCAGACGCACGAAGCCTTCACCAAAGCTCTTTTGGGGCTGAACGTAGCGGAGGAGAAAGTCTTTCAAGTCTCCTATCCGCCCGATTACCCCGATCGTAAGCTGGCCGGGCAGCGGGTCGAGTTCACCGTCCAACTGAACGACATCAAGAACAAGCAAGTACCACCTCTGGACGATGGTTTCGCCAGGGATATTGGCGACTTCGACAATCTGGAAGAACTCAAGGGGAGCTTACGGGAGGAAATCTCGCAGCAGGCTGAGGCTGGCCGAGAAGAGGAAATCCGCAACCAGACCGTCGAAGCCCTGGTTGATCTCACGACTTTTGAGGTTCCGGAGGTGTTGGTTGAGGAAGTGGTCGACAGCAAACTGCGCGATTTTGCCTTCAGCCTGGCCTCTAGAGGTGTTGACCCTGCCCGGGCGGGACTCGATTGGCCCAAGATGAGAAACGAATTTCAGATCCCTGCCAGGAAGGAAGTTCGTGCTCACTTTATGCTCGAAGCAGTGGCCGGCAAGGAAGGAATTGAAGTGACCGAGGAAGAGGTGGCCTCCGAGATCGAGAGACTGTCGGAGTTAAATTCGGAGTCCAGTGCGAAGATCAGGCAGTACTTTGCCGAGGACGAGCGCCGTGAAGAACTTCTCGGTCGGTTGAAACGAAAAAAAGTGATCGGCCTCCTCGTTGAAAAGGCAACGATCGACGGATGATCATTCAATTGGCGGCGGGGCTCGCCGGCAGAAACCGGATCGAGTCTCTTCGCTCACTGGGTCGGAAAGGGTAAAACGCATGACATTGATTCCGATGGTTGTCGAACAGAGCAACCGCGGGGAGCGTGCTTTCGACATCTACTCGCGGCTGCTCAAAGACAACATCATTTTTTTGGGAACCCCAATCGATGACAATGTAGCCAACCTGGTGACGGCCCAGCTGTTATTCCTGGAGGCGGAAGACCCGGATCGGGATATTTCGCTCTACATCAATACACCGGGGGGGTCCATCACCGCCGGTCTGGCCATCTACGACACGATGCAGTTTGTGAAGAACGATCTGACCACCATTTGCATTGGTCAGGCCGCTTCCATGGGCGCTCTTCTCTTGGCCGCTGGGACCCCTGCAAAACGTTTCGCCCTGCCCAACAGCAGAATCCTGATTCACCAGCCCGCCATATCCGGCCTTTCCGGTCAGGCGACTGACATCGACATCCACGCCAAGGAGATTCTTCGTATGAGAGAGATGACGAACGCGATCCTCTCGAAACACACGGGGAAAGCCCTGGAGAAGATTGAGAGAGACTTAGATCGTGACTACATCATGAATGCCGAACAGGCAAGGGAGTATGGTATTATTGACCTGATCATCGAGAAGCATACGTAGCTGACCGTTCGGTCCCATCTGTCCTGTCTTTTGAGGCAAAGGTTCCCGTATCCCAGGGAGCTGGAGTGGCGTGTCACTTCCAGGTGGTCGTTGCTTGAGCAAATCAGGGGTGGTTCGCGTGAAGAAAGAAAGTGAAGAGGTTCTTCGTTGTTCTTTTTGCAACAAGAGCCAGAACGATGTTAAGAAGCTTATAGCCGGGCCCACCGTCTTCATCTGCGATGAATGCGTTGACGTCTGCACTGAGATCATCTCAGATGACCTGGCCTCGGAAGCGTCCGGTTTGCAGGACAAGCTGCCGAAACCCGCCGAAATCAGAGAGTTCCTCGACCAGTACGTGATCGGCCAGGAAGTGGCCAAGAAGAAACTGGCGGTGGCCGTCTACAATCACTACAAACGACTCAAGATGGGAGCTCGCCGCCATCAGGAAGTAGAGGTGGAAAAAAGCAACGTACTGCTGATCGGCCCAACTGGAACCGGCAAGACGCTCCTGGCCCAGACTCTTGCCCGAATGCTCTCCGTGCCATTTGCCATCGTGGACGCAACGACTCTCACCGAAGCTGGTTATGTGGGGGAAGATGTGGAGAACATCATTCTCAAGTTGCTGCAGGCAGCCGGGGGAGACCGGGAGCGCTGCATGCAGGGGATTATCTACATCGATGAAATCGACAAGATTTCCCGTAAGGACGAGAACCCGTCCATCACCCGGGACGTCTCCGGGGAAGGAGTACAGCAGGCCTTGCTCAAGATTCTGGAAGGTACGATTGCCAATGTTCCTCCCCAGGGAGGACGCAAGCACCCCCACCAGGAGTTTGTTCAGATTGACACGACGAACATTCTCTTTGTTTGCGGCGGCGCCTTTATCGGCCTTGACAAGAGCATTCGAAAACGACTCGGAAAGTCCACTCTTGGGTTCCGCTCAGGCGTATCGGAAAGCCGCTGGCAAAAGGCAATCGAAGAAGACGTGTTGTCTCACGTCCTGCCCGAGGATCTCATCAAGTACGGACTGATACCGGAGTTTGTGGGACGTCTTCCTGTCATATGCACCCTGCATCATCTTGATAAGGGAGCGTTGGTCGAGATCTTGACCAAGCCGGCGAACTCCTTGACCAAACAGTACCAGCTCATGTTCGAGTTTGAAAACGTCGCCCTCAGGTTCACCGAAGATGCCCTGGAGGCGATCGCGGAATTGGCGATGGAGCGGAAAATCGGAGCACGCGGCTTGCGCTTGATTACGGAAGATCTTATGTTAGATTTGATGTACGAACTCCCCAGCTCCAAGAACGTAAAGAAGTTCGTAGTCACTCGAGAGATGGTTGAGAACAAGGAGGTCGTGTTCAAGCTCCTGGAGAAGGCCGGGTAATTCCGACCTACATCTCTCGCCGCTTTGCTCTTTTCGAGTTCCAAACTTCTACTACAGAGACTCAGGACTGAGAGAATTGTGAAACGGTTGGGCTTAAAGGAAGTCTAAGGTTGTGGGAAGCTCGAAGAAGGAAACTAGAGTCAGAATGGATAAAACAGAGGTTGACGAGACTCGTTACATCTGCCCGATGGTGCCCATTCGGGACGTAGTGGTCTTTCCGCATATGATGGTGCCTTTCGTGATTGGCCGGACTTCATCTGTCCTGGCCCTCGAGAAGGCCCTCCAGGGTGACAAGAGAATCTATCTTGCGACTCAGATGGACGCCAGCGAAGATGACCCTGATCCGGAAGGAATTTTCCAGGTCGGGACAGTTGCAATGATTGTTCAGAGCCTGAAGCTTCCCGACGGCAACATTCGTGTACTGGTCGAGGGTATGAGTCGGGCCCGGACAATCCGCGTGGCCAGCCAGCAGGGGTACTTTGTCGCCGAAGTCAAGGCTCTTCCCACGGTTGAGGTCTCGGAAGCAAAACTGAGTGTCCTGACCAAGCGATTGCACAATCTTTTCGAGCAGTTCTCCAAGCTCGATCCCAATGTCAACTATGAAGCTGTCGTTCAGGCGGTCCAGAGCGCTGAAGACGAACGCCTGGCCGACAGTGTCGCTGCCAATCTTCCGGTTTCGGTGGAAGAAAAACAGTCGTTACTCGAAATCACGAATCCGATTGAGCGGATGGAAAGGATCTGCGATCTGATCGAGGTCGAAATCGAAAAGATCAAGATGGACAAATCCATTCAGGGAAGAGTCCGGAAGCAGATGGAGAAAGCCCAGCGCGAGTATTATCTGAACGAAAAGATCAAGGCGATTCAAAAAGAGCTGGGAAGAAACGACAAGGACGAAATCGAGGAGCTAAAGGAGAAAATCGAAGAGGCGCAGCTGCCGCCAGATGCCAGGCAGAAGGCCGATACCGAGATCCGCAGACTCGAGCAAATGCCTCCCATGAGCGCTGAGACGACGGTGAGCCGGACCTACCTGGACTGGCTGCTTGCACTTCCCTGGAACAAGAGAAGTCGGGAGATCCGGGACATCAAGAAGGCCGAACAGATCCTGGATGCAGATCATTATGGGCTGGAAGATGTGAAGGAGCGGATTCTCGAGTTCCTGGCCGTCCGCAAGCTTTCCAGGAAGAAGAATCAGGGTTCCATTCTCTGTTTTTTCGGGCCGCCGGGAGTGGGGAAGACCTCTCTGGGCCGGTCTATTGCCAGGGCGACCGGACGCAAGTTTGTAAGGTTCTCTCTCGGTGGCGTTCGTGATGAGGCGGAGATTCGGGGACATCGAAGAACCTACATTGGAGCCCTGCCAGGCCAGATCGTCCAGATGATGAAAAGGGCCGGCACCAAGAATCCGGTGATGCTGCTCGACGAGATTGACAAGATGAGCATGGACTTTCGCGGCGATCCCTCTGCGGCGCTGATGGAGGTTCTTGATCCGGAACACAATGCAGCCTTTGTAGATCACTATCTCGACACCGAACTGGATCTGTCACAGGTACTCTTCATCTGCACGGCCAACGTTCTCCATACCGTCCCGCGGCCGCTGCAGGACCGGATGGAGACGATCAACCTGTCAGGATACACCGAGTACGACAAGTGGAAAATCGCCGAGCTCTTTCTGATTCCCAAACAGAAAGAATTGAAGGGACTCAAGAACTCCCGTGTGGCGTTTCTGGCTGGGTCTGTTCAGAAGATCATCAAGGAGTACACTCGCGAATCGGGTGTACGCAACCTGGAGCGAGAGATTGGACGCATCCTTCGGAAAATCGCCCGCAAAGTCGTCGAAAGCGGAAAGAGCAAGATCACCAATTTCAAGTTCGATATAGACGAGACAGCCGTGAGCGACCTCCTGGGATCCGCCAAGTACCGCAACCAGATGGCCTCTGAGACGAATGAAGTGGGTCTCGCAACGGGGCTGGCCTGGACCGAGATGGGTGGTGAAGTCCTGCTGATCGAGTGCACCACCATGGAGGGCAAGGGGGACCTGCTGCTCACCGGAAAGCTGGGAGAAGTGATGCAGGAATCGGCCAAGGCCGCTTTTTCCTTTGTTCGCTCCCGCGCCAAACGATACGGGTTGAACAAGGACTTTCACAAAGTCTTCGACATCCATGTGCATGTGCCAGAGGGTGCCATTCCCAAGGATGGCCCGTCTGCGGGAATCACTCTGGCGACTGCCATGACATCCTCACTCACGGGCATCCCGGTGAACCGCGACATCGCGATGACCGGCGAGATTACGCTTCGCGGTCGCATCATGCCCATCGGTGGAATGAAAGAGAAGGTTCTGGCGGCGCACCGGTCCGGGATCAAAACGGTTGTGCTTCCGGAGGAGAATCGCAAGGATATGAAAGATATCCCCGAGTCGGTTCAGGAAGATCTAGAGTTCATATTTGTCGAGCGAATGGACGATGTTCTCGAACTGGCCCTGGTCAGTTCACCGATCTTGTCAGCAGACGGGGACGACTACGTAAGCAAACAGCCGCCCCCCACAATGGAAGGTGGCGCCCGGCCGGGAGTCCATCAGTAAGGTACTAAGTTAGAACTCATTCCCATGGGAGCCTCCATGGCTCTCGCGGATCCAGATATCACTTGACGCTCCAGAGGCGGCGCAGACGTTCGGACTTCCATACCGTAAGTCTTCGGTGAGGAACTGTGGAGTGCACGTTTTTGACTTCGCTCGCAGGAGCGAACGGAAAGGAAGCTGGTGGCGTACCCGATCTCCCCAGGGTGGTGTTTGCCGGTCGGTCAAATGTAGGTAAGTCGAGCCTGATCAATAGTCTGGTCGGGCGAAAAAAATTGGCCCATACGAGTTCAACCCCGGGGCGAACAAGGGCCATTAATCTATTCAACATCAATAATCAATGGGTTTTCGCCGATCTACCCGGTTACGGATACGCCCGGGCCTCTAAGCAGATGCGTGCAGGTTGGCAGAGGCTGATCGGAAACTTCCTGAAATCGGATGGGCGCATCAAACTCGCAATTCTCATCGTGGATTCCCGTCACGAGCCAGCCAGTCTGGACACGATGATGAGGGAGTATCTGGATGCCTACGAGATCCCCATACAGGTCGTTGCAACCAAGATCGACAAGGTCCGATCGAGTCATCGCCCGCGTTTTCTCGGGCAGATAGAGAGATCCATGGAAAGCAACCGATTGATTGCCTATTCCTCCCGGACCGGAGAAGGCAAGAAGGCACTCTGGCGGATCATCAAAGAGGTTTGAATCATGAGTAACACCAAGACAGCTGAATCGCTGAATATCAAGGAACTCAACGATCTGAATATACAGGCCCTGAATCAGATCGCCCAGGAGCTTGAGATCGAAGGGGCCAGCGGGATGCGCAAGCAGGAGTTGATCTTTCAGATCCTCAAGGCCCAGACCGAACGAAGTGGCCTGATCTTCTCTGAGGGGGTGCTGGAAACTCTTCCCGACGGCTTTGGCTTCCTGAGAGCGCCAGAATACAACTATCTTCCCGGGCCCGATGACATCTATGTCTCTCCCTCCCAGATCCGGAAGTTCGATCTGCATACAGGCGACACCGTGTCCGGTCAGGTCCGCCCACCCAAAGAAGGTGAGCGCTACTTTGCCCTGATCAAGGTCGAAGCCATCAATTTCGAACACCCCGAAGTGGCACGCGAGCGAACCTTCTTCGAGAACCTCACTCCGATTTATCCCGATCAGCGCATCAACCTCGAGACCATCAAGGAAGACCTCAGCGGACGCGTCATGGATCTTCTGACTCCTATTGGGATGGGGCAAAGGGGGCTGATCGTTTCTCCCCCGCGGGCCGGAAAAACGATGATTCTCCAAAGCCTTGCCAATTCGGTCACCAGCAATCATCCCGAGATGGTCCTGATTGTCTTGCTGATCGACGAGCGGCCCGAAGAGGTGACCGATATGGAACGGTCGGTCAAGGGAGAGGTCATCAGTTCTACCTTTGACGAGCCCGCAACCCGGCACGTTCAGGTCGCCGAGATGGTTCTCGAGAAGGCCAAACGGCTGGTCGAACACAAGAAGGATGTCGTGATTCTTCTTGACTCCGTTACGCGACTGGCTCGAGCCTACAACACGATCGTTCCGCCCTCGGGTAAGGTCCTTTCCGGTGGCGTCGATTCAAATGCTCTGCAGCGACCGAAGCGATTCTTTGGGGCCGCTCGCAACATCGAAGAGGGAGGCAGTCTGACCATCATGGCAACGGCCCTCGTCGACACCGGCAGCCGCATGGATGACGTCATCTTCGAGGAGTTCAAAGGCACAGGAAACATGGAGCTGCACCTGGATCGAAAACTCGTTGACAAGAGAGTCTTCCCCGCCATTGATATCAATAAATCCGGAACTCGGAAGGAAGACTTGCTTCTCAGCAAAGACGAACTCAACCGGGTTTGGGTCCTGCGCAAGGTCCTCAGTCCGCTCTCCGTCACCGAATCCATGGAGCTTCTTATCGACAAGCTAGGCAAGACCGCCAGTAATGAAGATTTCCTGGGCGCCATGTCAGCAGGCTAAGACGGCACGCTGACGCCGTGCCGTTCCGTGAGTGGGATGGTGCTGGCCTGGCTCAGCACCTGAGCACATTGCTCGTGGGTCTGAGGCGAGGCTCGTTAGGTACTCACTTTCATAAGTACGATGGAGACGATGGTGGAAGGCGTCAAGACAAGCGCTCAGGGAAAAGTGTTCTATCGGAGCCTTCTGGCCGACTGGTTGACCCCGGTTTCGGCATTCCTGAGGATTGCCGGGAAAGAGGATCGGGCTTTTCTACTCGAATCGGTTGAGGGAGGAGAGCGGATCGGTCGCTACTCCTTTCTGGGAGTCAATCCGGAGAGGACTTTTCAGGGCACCTGGCGCGAGTTCAGGGGCGGGTTCCCACCCCTGCTTCCCACTCATCCCGAGCTGCCCCCGTTCACGGGAGGCGCAGTGGGCATCCTCTCTTACGAAGTGATCCGGGAACTCGAACGTCTGCCCTCGACGAGCTCCTCGGGTTGGAGGGTTTCCCCCGTACTCATGGACTTCTACTCGACAGTCCTGGCCTTCGATCACCTGAAACACCAGATTGTCATCATCTCACACGAAGGAAAAGAGAAGCTGGACGAAATCGAAGGCCGCCTCCTGGCCGACCACGGGATGGAACGCCGGGGCTTTGCGACGGTCTCGACAGATGAGGGCACGCCGACCCTTGATCTTCAATCCAACTTCACGAAAGAGGATTTCTGTGGTGCCGTAGAAGCAGCCAAGCAATACATCCGGGCCGGAGACATATTTCAGGTAGTTCTGTCCCAGTGCTTGACCACCGACTTCCAGGGAGATCCGTTCAACGTCTATCGTGCTCTCCGCTATATTAACCCTTCTCCTTACCTTTTTTTCTTGAAGATGGGAGATGTGTCCGTAGCTGGATCCTCCCCTGAGATGCTGGTACGGGTGAATGGATCTCACCTCGAATATCGTCCTATAGCCGGTACTCGTCCACGAGGACGTACCGCCGAAGAGGAACTGGCTCTGGAGAAGGAACTGCGCTCTGATGAAAAGGAAAAGGCGGAGCATGTGATGCTGATCGATCTGGGACGTAACGATCTGGGACGAGTCAGCGAGTATGGGTCAGTGGAAGTAAATGATCTGCTGTTGGTTGAAAAGTATTCCCATGTGATGCACCTGGTGAGCTCGCTGACGGGGCAGCTCCGAAGTGATTGTGACCGGTTCGATGCGCTGGCCGCGTGTTTCCCGGCCGGCACGGTAACCGGAGCACCCAAGATTCGAGCCATGGAGATCATCGACGAGCTTGAGCCCTCACCCCGTGGGGTTTACGCTGGAGCGGCGGGCTACGTCGATTTTTGCGGCAACCTTGACACCTGTATCGCCATCCGAACCATGGTCTTTGAAAATGGAAAGGTCTCCGCCCAGGCTGGTGCTGGAATTGTGGCAGACTCGGTTCCTCTTCGAGAGTACCAGGAGTGCCGCAGCAAGGCGGCTGCCCTGGTCCGCGCTCTTGAGTTGTCCAACTGTCTGGAGCCGTCTAGGGGGACAGGCCGATGAAGGTGATTGTTGTGGATAACTACGACAGCTTTACCTACAACCTCGTCCAGTACCTGGGAGAGCTCGGATGCCACCTGGAGGTCTTTCGGAACGACCAGATCACCCCGGCTGGAATCCTGGATCGCGAGCCGGCGCGGATCGTTATCTCCCCTGGCCCCGGGATCCCTGATGATGCGGGTATCTCCCTGGAGGTGGTACGAGAGCTCGCCGACCGTGTGCCCATTCTCGGTGTCTGTCTCGGGCACCAGGTCATTGGGCAGGCCTTCGGGGGAACAGTGATTGCCGCACCGGAATTGCGGCACGGCAAGACCTCCCGGATCCTGCACAACGGCGGGGACCTGTTCGGAGAGATTCCCAGTCCCTTTGAGGCGACCCGCTATCACTCTCTCGTCGTTGAGCAGGAGAGTCTTCCTTCCTGCCTGGCGGTTACCGCCAGGACTTCGGACGGGACTATCATGGGATTGCAGCATGAAAGCCTGCCTGTTCATGGAGTGCAGTTTCATCCCGAATCCATTCTTACCTCCACGGGTAAGATGCTTCTCAAGAACTTTCTATGCTTGAAAAACTGACCCGCAAGGTTGTATCGGGAGCCGCTCTTTCCAGAGCGGAGTCCCAGAGCGCACTGGGAGCCCTGTTTGAAGAGACAACCAGCGATATCGCGATCGCCTGCTTTCTGACCGCACTTTCGGTGAAAGGGGAAACCGCCCAGGAGATCGCCGGGTTCGCCCAGACCATGCGGGAATACGCCGTGAAACTCGATGCTCCTCGCACCGATCTGGTGGACACGGCAGGAACCGGTGGTGGGGTCGCTTCTTTTAACGTATCGACGACCGCGGCCTTCGTGATCGCCGGCGCAGGAATCGGGGTCGCGAAACACGGAAACCGTGCGGCTACCTCGCGCTCCGGGAGCGCCGACATGCTGGAAGCTCTGGGGGTGCGTATCGACGCCCCGCTGGAGACGGTTCAACGCTGCTTTGATCGCAATGGTCTGGCCTTTCTGTTTGCTCCGGCGTTCCATCCCGCCATGAAGAGAGTAGCAGGAATTCGAAGACAGATTCCCCACCCCACCATCTTCAATCTGCTGGGGCCTCTGACAAACCCGGCGGGGGCTCCCTTTCAGGTGGTTGGTGTTTTCAATTCGGAACTGGCAGCGCGCCTGGCAAGGGCCCTTCTCCTGCTGGGAACGAGGCGGTCCTGGGTGGTGCACAGCCAGGATGGTCTGGACGAAATCTCGGTGCGAGCGCCAACCCGCATCGCCGAGGTCACCCCGGATGCCATCCGCGAGTTTGAACTCGACCCGGCTGATTACGGTTTCCATTACCAGGGTGACGCACCGCCGGAAATCAAGGGAGGGGATCCCGATACGAATGCCCGCCTCTGTCTCGAGATTCTCGAGGGCAAGCGCCGCGATGTACTGAGCGACCTGGTCGTGATGAACTCGGCTGCGGCCATTCATCTGGCCGCGGACATCTCGCTGTCAGAAGCTCTCCAGCAAGCCGAGCAGTCGATTTCGAGTGGTTCGGCCTCCCGAAAACTCCAGGAACTGATTGAAACCAGCCGGATGTAGTCCGGGCTAGGAAGTACTCTATGACGCGAAGCACCAGCATTCTGGACGAGATTGTTGCTGCCAAGCAACGGGAACTGGAGGTTGCCCGACATCAGTTTCCACAGGAGTCTCTCCTGGAAGCGATTCGGGCAGGCACTCCCCCGGCTTTCGATGCTGCCTTGCAGGGTGATGGTCTCAACATCATTGCGGAGGTCAAGTACCGGAGTCCGAGCCGGGGTCCTTTTCCGTGTCAACTGGCGCCCGTCGAAGTCGCCAGGCAATACCGTGACAGCGGGGCAGTTGCTCTCTCCGTTTTGACGGAGACGGCGTATTTTGCGGGCGCACCTGCCTACCTGGAAGACATTCGAGAAGAGTTCCCGGACCTGCCGCTGTTGCGCAAGGACTTTTTGTTCGAACCCTATCAGGTCATCGAGTCCAGAGCCTGGGGGGCCTCCGCCATACTGGCCATCGTTGCCTGTCTGGGAAGCTCGCAACTGGCCAGCCTGCTCTGCTCTGCCGAGGAGTTCCAACTGGGGGTGCTGGTGGAAGTGCACGACCCCTGGGAGCTGGAGGTTGCCCTCCGCGAGGGAGCCGGCATCATCGGTGTCAACAATCGCAACCTGAACAATCTCCAGGTTGATCTGGCAACCTCGTTCGACATCGCCAGGCGGATGGAAGAGGAAGACGGAACTCTGCTGATTGCGGAATCGGGACTCTCGGAACGAGCTCAGCTGCTGGAACTCCGCGATGCAGGATTCTCCGGCTTCCTCATCGGGTCCCACTTCATGAACAGCCAGGATCCGGGTAAAGCCCTTCGAGGCCTCCTCGCTGAAGAGAAGGGTGGAAACTGAAGTGACCCAGAACCCAGAACCCAGAACCCAGAACCCAATCATCAAAATCTGCGGGATCACTTGTGCGAAAGACGCCCAGTGGGCCGTGAAATGCGGGGCGAATGCGCTGGGCTTTGTCTTCTATCCCCGGAGCCCTCGCTGTATCACCTCTTCTCGGGCTACGAGGATCATGGGCTCTGTGCCCGCGTCCTGTTTGAAGGTGGGCGTGTTCGTTGGCTCTCCCGAGACTCCTCCGGCAACCGAACTCGATGTCCTTCAGCTGCATGGTGTGGAGAGCGAGCAGGCCATCTGCGATTATGGAAAGAGGGTATGGATCGCGGTGAAGCCAGGAGAGATTCAATCCTTCCCCAACTACGATCTCCTCATCGACAGCTCCCGGGGGCGCGGGATCAAAGCCGATTGGCAGAGCTTGAAATCGGTACAGCGCCCCTTCATCCTCTCGGGAGGACTGACGCCTGACAATATCGGTGAGGCGATTCAGATGCTCAAGCCGATCGGAGTGGATGTCAGTTCAGGTGTGGAAGAGTCTCCGGGACGCAAAGATCCGCGCAAGATCCAACTCTTTTTACACAACGCACGGGAGAAGTACTTCACAGGAGAGAAACAAACATGAGCGAAATGAATCAGGACCGCTCATCCAACCCAAGCTCGGAGCCCCTCTCACAACCGGACCTCGATGGCCATTTCGGTGTCTATGGGGGTAGGTTCGTTCCGGAGACATTGATGTCTCCGCTGGAAGAACTGGAACAGGCTTATCGAGAGGCATGCTCCGATTCCTCTTTTCAGGAGGAACTGGGGTACCTGCTCAAACACTACGTAGGTCGACCCACTCCCCTCTATCGGGCGGATCGGCTATCCCGCAGGGTGGGCGCCGCCGTCTACCTGAAAAGGGAGGATCTGGCCCACACCGGTGCCCACAAGATCAACAATGCGATGGGCCAGGCACTGCTGGCCAGGCGCATGAAGAAGCGTCGGATCATCGCGGAGACCGGCGCCGGGCAGCACGGGGTTGCCACCGCCACCGTATGTGCGCTCCTGGAGCTGGAATGCGAGATCTACATGGGGACGGAGGACATGCGCCGGCAGGCGTTGAATGTCTTTCGAATGGAGCTGCTGGGCGCGCAGGTGACTCCGGTTGATGCAGGCTCCTGTACGCTTAAGGACGCGATCAATGAAGCCATGCGCGACTGGGTGACCCATGTCGACACGACTCATTACCTGCTGGGCTCGGTCCTGGGAGCCCATCCCTATCCGATGATGGTTCGAGACTTTCAATCCGTCATCGGACGTGAGGTCGAGGAGCAGATCCTCGACCAGCAGGGTCGGCTTCCCGAACTCTTGATCGCTTGTGTGGGAGGCGGCAGCAACTCGATTGGTCTGTTCCACCAGTTTCTGAAACACCCTCAGATTGAAATGATCGGTGTGGAAGCAGGAGGCTACGGGCCTGAACTGGGTGAACATGCCGCCCGCTTTCAAGGGGGTAGACAGGGCGTTCTGCACGGGACCTTCAGCTACGTTCTGCAGGACGAGGGAGGGCAGATCGCGACGACGCACAGCATCTCGGCCGGGCTGGACTATCCCTCGATCGGCCCCGAGCACGCTCTACTTCACGATTTGGGACGTATCAAGTACACTGCCGTATCGGATCAGGAGGCATTGGAAGCTTTCGACCAGCTGAATCAGCTGGAAGGCCTCATGCCGGCACTGGAATCCGCCCATGCAGTGGCTCATCTCCTCAGGATGGCGAAGGATGGGACGCTTAGCGAACTCGGGGAGAACCCGGTTGTGATCGTAAACCTTTCCGGACGAGGAGACAAAGATGTCGAGACTGTCAGAGATCTTCGGCACCAGGAATAAGTGTTTTTTGCCCTTCGTCACCGCCGGTCACCCCGACCTGGAGACGACCCTGGAAATCCTGCTGCAACTGGCAGGCGCCGGATCCGACATCATCGAGCTGGGGGTTCCGTTTTCGGATCCGATCGCCGACGGTCCCGTCATCCAGCGCTCTTCTTTTTCTGCCCTCGAACACGGCTACTCGCTCGATGACATGCTCGATGTGATCCGTCAGTTCCGGTCGCAATCGGACACGGGCATCATCCTGATGACTTACCTGAATCCAGTCTACCAGTATGGTCTGGAGAGGCTGGAAGTACGGGCCCATGAAGTCGGACTGGATGGCATTCTTATCTCTGACCTGACCCCCGAGGAATCCGCGAGACTGAATCCGTTCAGACGACTTGACACGATCTTCCTGGCAGCTCCCACCTCTTCGGATCAGAGGCTCGAAGCCATCTCCGAAAGCAGCCGGGGGTTTCTCTATCTGGTGGCCCGTACGGGAGTTACGGGTCGTCAGACCGATGTCTCTGAATCCGTGCCTGCCACGGTCGAACGCATCCGCAGGTTTACGGATCTGCCCATCGCAGTGGGATTCGGAATCACCACGCGGAAAGATGTGGAATTGGTCTGGCAGTGGGCAGAGGGAGCCGTTGTGGGATCGGCAATTGTTCAGTTCATTGAGGAGAACCGAGAAGCTCCAGACCTCCCCGCTCGTGTGGGCAAGCTGGTCCGGAGTCTCCTCCCTGATCTGTCACGTCGTTAAGTACTCACGGACCATGACCAGTCCAGGAGACCCGGCTGCAACGGTTGAGGAGAGCCGCCCCCGATTTGTCGTGAATGTGATGCTAGGGAGGCTAGCCAGATGGCTCCGAATTGTCGGTTGGGACACGCTCTACGATAATCACTTCGAGGACCAGGAGCTGGTACGAGTAGCTGTTGAGGAAGACCGGCTCCTTCTGACGCGCGATCGGAAGCTCATTCTTCGCAAACCCGTCCGCGATCGGTCGCTGCTGATCGAGTCGGACACTCCCATGGAGCAACTGCTCCAGGTTATCGGTGATCTTCAACTCGAGGTGAGGGGGTCCCGGATCCTGAGCCGCTGCCTGGTCTGCAATGAAATCCTCCAGAACACTCGCCCTGCAGACCTGCTCGAGCGTGTTCCTCCCTATGTTCTGTCCACACGGAGAACTTTCCACTGCTGTCCCTCCTGCAAGCGAGTCTACTGGCGGGGGACTCACCGCCAGCGGGTCGTGGCCATACTGCAGCGCCTGAGGATCCTCTCAGGGTAAGATGGTTCCGGGTTTCGAGTTCCGGGGTTCAAGGTTCCGAGATTTAGGAATCTGGAATCTGGAATCTGAAATTGACTAGACTTACCCAATGGCGTTTATAGTTCTGCTGGCAGGTATTCTCTTCGTCGTTCTGACCGTTACGGTCTTCAAGATCCATCCCTTTCTGGCTCTCATTCTGGCCGCCTTCCTGGTCGGACTGCTGTCCCCGGTTCCACTCGGTCTCAAAGAGGAGGTGGAGTTCGAAACGGCCAGACTGGATTTCAGACTGGAGAACGGAGAGATCACGGCGAATCAGTACCAGCAGTTGAAGGGCACAACTCGAGAGCGGGTTCGGGAACGCCTGGAGGCCAGGCCCCGGAAGCCCGGCGCCGGTGCTGTTCAAGCACTGGAGTTGACAACGCGTGAATTTGGCACCACGGCCGCCAGCATCGGATTAGTCATCGTTCTGGCCGCCATCATTGGCCAGTGTCTCCTGGAAAGTGGAGCCGCCGACAAGATCACCCGGCGGCTGCTCGCTTTTCTGGGAGAGAAGCGTGCACCTCTGGCTCTCCTGAGCACCGGCTACTTTCTGTCCATCCCCGTGTTTTTCGACACCGTATTTTTCCTGCTGATCCCGCTGGCCCGTGCCTTGCGGCTGCGCACCGGGAAGAACTTTCTTCTCTATGTTCTCGCTGTTTGCGCCGGGGGCGTGATCACTCACTCCCTGGTTCCCCCGACACCCGGTCCCCTCCTGATGGTCGAGAATCTCTCCGCTCAGGGTCTGACCCTGGGCTCCGCGATCGGATTCGGCTTTCTGCTGGGGTTGTTTCCCGCTGCGGTGGGACTGTGGCTTGCCAGGATCCTCAATCGCCGCATGGACATCTCGCCCGGACCGGCACTGGGAGTCGACGATCAGCAACTGCAGGAGATTCTGCACAAACCCGAATCCCGGTTGCCAGGCTTCCTGCCTTCCGTCTTGCCGGTCCTTCTTCCCGTTCTGCTCATATCGGGCAACACGGTTCTGGAGACGCTGGTGGAAGGAACAGTCTTTCCGGTTCCTGATTGGATTCTGGCCACCGCAGCCTTCCTCGGGAACAAGAACATGGCCCTGCTGATCGGAACCGGGTTTGCTGCTGCTCTTCTGATTCGGCATCAGCAACTGTCGCTGCGTGCTTTCAGCGAGAAGTTGGAGCCGGCCATGCTCAGTGCCGGTGTGATCATTCTCATCACTGCCGCCGGGGGAGCGTTCGGAAAGATGCTCGCGCGCAGCGGCATCAGTGACGCCCTGCAGGGATGGATGGGGGACGGTCAATACGCCGCGGCCGGGTATATCCTGCTGGCCTGGATACTGGCCTCGATTATGAAGATCGCTCAGGGCTCAGGGACGGTTGCGATGATTACCGCCTCCGGCATGATGGCTGCCATCCTGGGAAGTGAGCCGGTGCTGCCCTGCCACCCTGTCTATCTGTTTGCCGCGATCGGCTTTGGAGGCTTGCTGATTTCCTGGATGAATGACAGCGGTTTCTGGGTGGTGTGCAAGATGAGCGGCTTCACGGAAAAGCAGACACTGAAAACCTGGACTCCCCTCCTGGCTCTGATCGGGGTTGCGGGCCTGGTTGAGGTGCTGGTGTTGAGTTTTCTCTTTCCGATGCGCTAGTAGGTTCTGGGTTCTAGGTTCTGGGTTCTGGGTTCTGGGTAGGGGATCCTGCTTTGCAAGTCTGACAAGGGACGCTGAAACGGAGCCGTAGAGTGTCAGCAACCCAGAACCCAGAACCTAGAACCCCGGTAGGGTATAACTCCTCCCATGGAAATGATGACTTCCCACCGCCTGGAAAACCATGTGGCTGTTGTAACGGGAGCCGGCCAGGGACTCGGCGAGGCGATTGCCCGGAGACTGGCTGGAGAAGGTGCCCGGGTTATTCTGGTAGACATCAATGGGGAAGCTGCCGCGAGGGTTGCCAGGGAAATCGAAGCCGCCGGAGATGGAGCCATCGTGCAGGAGGCAGACGTGTCCGACTGGGAGGCGGTGCAGAAGCTCGCCGGAACCGTTCTAGATGCGTACGGAAAGGTGGAAATCCTGATCAACAATGTCGGCTGGCCCTGTCCGGGTGCGCCTATCCATGGGCAGTCGAATGAAGTGTGGGAAAGGTCACTTCTCCTCAACCTGACCACGCAGTTCTACGGCTGCAAGGTATTTTCCCCTCACATGGTTGAACGGGGTTACGGTCGCATCGTGAACATTTCCTCTATGGCCGGGAAGGAGGGCAATCCTGATCTGATCCCGTATTCCACGGCTAAGGCAGGAGTGATCGGATTGACCAAAGCTCTGGGAAAGGAACTGGCCCTGACCGGCGTCTCCGTGAACTGCATTTGCCCGGCTGTGATTGAGACTGAGGGTGCCAAACTGGTGGGCCAGGAGGTTCATGAGGCACTGATAGCCAAGATCCCTATGGGGAGAATGGGCCAGCCGGAAGAAGTAGCCGCCCTGGTGGCCTACCTTTCCAGTCCGGAGTGCTCGTTCTCAACCGGGGCCGTCTTCGATCTCTCGGGCGGTCGGGCCACCTATTGAACGGTCACCGCCCCTCCTTCCAGGTGGAGCACCTCATCGGGGAAGAAGACCACTACACGGCGAAACCGGTCCTCCCTCCACTGATCCTCACGCAGCAGCCAGTCCTTGATGAACTCGGCAATGGTGAGGCGAGACTTGCCTTTGACCAGGTTGAGGTGCCTGGGATCCGATGCATAGCCACGAAGAACGGGTGTGATGCTCTTCTCCAGCTCTTCCAACTGGTCTTTACCATTGATGAGGGTCCAGTTGCTGTGGCTGCGCTTTTCCATGCGGTCCGTATGAATGGCCGGGGGCTGGCTGGGCCGGATGGGTGGGGCAAAGACCAGGCAGGTCGGTCCCGACACTTCGACCCTCCAGGGATCCGCCAGCTCGACATGGTAACGATAGGTCACCGGAACATGAATCTGGCTGACCGTGGACCCCCAGTGACAGCAGCCCCCACAGGATCCTCTGCTTAGCAGTTCTCTCAAAACTCTCTGTAACCGTAGCGGTGGCCACCTCCAGTCGCCCCGAGCCGGCCGACTCGATTTCGGGAATCGCAGCCAGAAACGTCTCAGTAATGCTCTCGGAGCGAAATCGATCCGCCAGATCGCGCACCGCCCCGATGGATCTCTCCAGAGTGCCACTGATCTCAGCCCCGGCGTGTCGTGCAAGTCGATCCGCCGTTCGCAACGAATAGCAGTATCCGGAGAGTGCGATCAGGGCGAGCGCAAGGATGAGCAACGGCCACAACAGTCTTCGATCCATGGTCTCCCATTATTTCATGGAAGACGATGAAAAAAGGGGACAGTCTACTCTGTCCCCTTTTTTTACAGCCGGGCTAGCGCTTCCGCAGCCGCCTCCAGTCCCTCCCTCATGCTCGGGACCGGATTTTCCATGTGGGATTCGTATTCGAGAGAGAGCGGGCCTTTGAAACCCACATCAAGCAGTGCCTGAAAGGTCTCCACCAGGTTGAGGCGACCCTGGCCGACAATCTGCTCCTCGGACTCGGCATCGAAGTCCTTCAGGTGAACGCCCCAGACCCGGGAACCGAGTATCCGAATGGCTTTGACTGGATCGACACCGGCTCTCAGGTAATGTCCTGTATCAACGCAGGCTCCAATCCTGGGATCCAGATCTTTGACTGCCTCCAGAATCCATTCAGGCCGACGCCATCGTTCATCCCCCGGACCGTGGTTGTGGATGGCAATCCGGATGTCATACTGAGCCACCAGCTGTTGCAGGCTCTCGAAGGCGTCCTTGGAGGGATCGGCACTCAAGTTTTCAACATCCAGTTTCTGACCGAACTGAAAGAGCCGTTGGTTGGCTTCGTGATCGGCGGTAAAGCTCTCCACACCGAAGGCGTTGACCTCAACTCCAGCCTGGTCCAGAGCCTGCTTGAATGTGTTGATCTCCTTATCAGTGGCTGTGATCGGGAGATGACCGTTATAGACTTCCACAAAGGGGAGGCCCAGTTTCCCTGCTTGCCCGGCCAGAGCTTCCGTTTCTGAGAAATGCCGCAGGGAATAGCTTTGAAACCCGAAGCGAAAGGGCGAGTTCGCGAGAACCGACGCCAGGGACTCGGGTACTGCCGCAGCAGCCTCCTCGACCTCCGCTACCGGCGAGCCGCCACAGCTCCACCAGGCCACACCTGCAATCCCAATGCTGCTCTTTTTTAGGAATCTTCGTCGATCCATTTATTCCCCTTCTTGCGTCTCGAGTTGGTAGTCGCCTGCCTTCAATCTCTACCACATCCGCTACCCGGTAGAAAGTACCGAGGAAGATCAGACTTGGACAAGGGAGCTCTTCCATCCCATAATTGGCCGACCACTATTCATTCAGGTTTGAATCCGAGGAGAGCATCCATGAAGAAATCGTTGCCCCAATCCGGTCTTGGCCAGGCCGCATTACAGAAAGAGCTGGACGAGTTGCGTGCCCGAGATCTTGACAGCCAGTTCAAGGATTGGTCCGGTCGCTGTTTCATGTTTAATATGCGGGCCGGCGATGCTGTTCAGAAGGTTGCGGAGGCAGCCTACATGCAGTACTTCAAGACAGATGCCCTGAGCAGTGTTGCCTATCCGAGTGTCAAGGGGTTTCAGGAGGATCTTCTCGCCTTTTCCGCCGCCCTCTTCAGAGGGGGAGATCCCACAGAGGGAACCGTCACCACGGGAGGCACGGAGAGCATCATTCTGGCCATGAAGTGTGCCCGCGATTGGGCTCGCGAAGCTCGTCCCGGTGTGAAGGTACCCGGGGTATTGTGCCCCAGGACGGCACACCCCGCCTTCAACAAGGGAGCGGAGCTTCTGGGGATGCATGTCGTCAGGGTTCCGGAGGGCCCGGATTTCCGGGCCGATCTGGAAGCCATGAAGGGGCAGATCGGTGATGACACGATCATGCTGGTCGGATCCATGCCCACCTATTGGCACGGTGCCTGCGATCAGATCCCTGAACTCGGTGAACTTGCCCTTGCCAATCATCTGTGGCTGCACGTGGACGCTTGCATGGGCGGGTTCCTTGCACCCTTCGTGCGCAAGACAGGCCGCCCCGTGGTGCCCTTTGACTTCTCGGTTGCCGGAGTTCGCTCCATCTCGGCCGATCTCCACAAGTACGGATTTACACCTAAGGGAGCTTCGGTGGTGATGTTTAGCGATGCAGAAGAAGCCGGCCCCCGTATTTTTGACTGGAAAGATCCATACATTCATTACGCAACTCCGGGCCTTTCCGGAACCCGGTCAGGTGCAGCCATCGCGGCCGCCTGGGCCGTGATGCGGCTTCTGGGTGAGGAGGGGTATGTCGAGATTGCCCGGAAGATCATGCAGGCGCGAGATGTGATCGTCGAAGGAATCCGCTCGATTGAAGGGCTGGAGATTCGGGGAGAAGCCCCTCTCAGCATCATCAGCTTCGGGGCGACAGAAGCGGACACAATGGCTGTTGGGGGTGCCCTGCAGGCGCGAGGCTGGATGCCCAATGTCTGGGAGGGCCCACCCTCTCTCCACCTTCGACTGCTGCCCTCTCATGCAGCTTTCGCCGAGGAATTCGTGGAGGATCTGCGGAAGGCGGTTGAAGAAGTGCTCCGGGGCGAGGTGAAAACCGCCGACCATGCCGGCATGTATGCGGAATAGTTACTGGTTACTGGTTATAGGCAAAATGAAATAGCACCCCCCCAATAGGGGGGTCGAATGAGGCATTGTAGAGGCGATGATCTCGAAAAAAAAGCGATACGTCGACGGCGCCAGGTACAGCAACTGTACTTTGACAGAAGATGGTCCAAGAAACGGATTGCAAGCCATTTAAGGATGAGTAAGCACACCGTGATCCGGTGGACACAATCTAAGGGAGAGGACGTGAAACGAGACGGGCGTGGCTGGCCCAAGGGCAAGCGGCGACGCTGGAGCTCGCAGACAGAAAAGCAGGTTGCTGCAATTCATCGCTATCTGAGTCAGGAGCCGACTGAGTTTTACACAGGAGCTTCGGCCATTGAGCTTGAGTGGCGGCGGCGGTGGCCTCAAGAGCCGTCTCCACCGCTGAGGACGATAGGGCAGATGATGTCGGATCTGGGGCTCACGAAGTCGCCCAAGAAAAGAGACCATCGTGGAGCAGCCGCCTATCTGTGCTACCCGGAACACACGATTTACCAGAGCCTGGGTGGCCGGGTAGTGGAGGCTGACTTTGTGGGCCAGAAGTATCTGGCCGGCCGCAGTGAACCTCTGCATTTCATAGGCTTTAGCTTCAAGCAGGCCCCCAGGCTTCGCTACTACCAGCGGGTGAAAGGGCAGACGGCAAAGGCGTTTATCGACGAGACGAGCCGTTTTTTTGAACGCTTCGAAAAGCCATCCTTTATGAAAATCGATAACTGTGCTGCCACGATTGGGAGCACTTCGGGGCGACGAAACATCAGCCGGGTTATGCATTTTCTTCTCCAACACCAGGTCGTTCCCATCTACTCGGTCCCCAGAAAGCCCTTCTCTCAGGCTTCCATTGAGGGCAACAACTCGGTGTTTGCCCGAAAGTTTTGGCGGGCCCGTCATTTTGACAGCCTCGAGTCAGTCGATCAGCAGCTGCAATGGTTCAACCAGTCCACTCTCCATTACACTGGCTACCAGAAACCGAAGTGCCGGCAGTCGTGTGAATCATTTCGGCCGCGAGTTTATTTCCTGAGGCAGGTCCGAGAAGATGACCGCGGCCGATCCACTATCTCGGTGCTCAATGAATCCCTGGAGCTCGATCCCAGCTACGTCAGCTATTTCGTGATCGCTGAATGGAGTCTGGACACTGAGCGACTAGACGTCCATTTCGAACGGGATCGGCAGCTGTCCACGATTCACTCTCAGCGGTTTTCCATCAATGCCAGTAGCAAGAAGAGAATCCGGTCAAATGGGGCTGCTGTTTTATCTTGCATCTAACCGTTACTGGTTACTGGTTTATCCTGGTCAGGGAAACGTCCAGAACAGTGAAGCATCAGCTCACGGTTAATCTGAAATACACTAACAGTAACCAGTAACTACTAGACCAACCATGACCACCAGTCGATTCGACGCGATCATCATCGGAACCGGCCAGGCAGGACCCTCTCTGGCAGCCAGGCTTGCAGGAGCAGGCTTGAAAGTAGCGGTCATCGAACGGAAACTGTTCGGAGGCACCTGTGTGAACACCGGCTGCATCCCCACAAAGGCCCTGGTCGCCAGCGCCCGCGCTGCCCGGGTGGCCAGGAGAGGAGCCGACTGGGGAGTCCTTACCGGGTCTGTCTCGGTGGACATGAAGAGGGTCAAAGAGCGCAAGGACGCTATTGTTCGTAAATCGAATCAAGGTGTGGAGAAATGGCTCAAAGGGCTGGAGAACTGCACTGTGTACGAAGGTCACGCTCGTTTCGCCGACGCCCACGTTGTGCGGGTGAACGGTCATTCGCTGCAGGCAGACAAGATCTTCATCAATGTGGGGGCGCGGGCCTTCATCCCTCCGCTGGCGGGTCTGGACAGGATCGATTTTCTGACCAACTCGAGCATGATGGAGATTGACTTCCTGCCCGAGCATCTGGTCATCGTCGGAGGGAGCTATATTGGCCTCGAGTTCGGCCAGATGTACCGGCGCTTTGGCAGCCGGGTCACGATCGCGGAGATGGGGCCGCGCCTGATCAGCCGCGACGACGAAGATGTGTCCGAGGCCGTCCGGGAAATCATCGAGAACGAGGGAGTAGACGTGCGTTTGAACTCCGAGTGCATTGCCTTTGAGAAGAGCTCTGATCGGATTGTTGTTCGTCTGGACTGTGATGATGAAGACGACAGCGTAGAAGGTTCTCACCTGCTGCTGGCGACCGGGCGGCAGCCCAACACGGATGATCTCGGTCTCGAGCAGGCTGGTTTCGAAGTGAACAAACGAGGCTACATCCAGGTCGATGACCAGCTCCGAACCAGTGTTCCAGGGATCTGGGCCCTGGGAGACTGCAATGGACAGGGTGCCTTCACGCACACCTCCTATAACGACTATGAGATCGTAGCTGCCAACCTGCTGGATGATGACCCCCGTCGAGTCAGCGATCGGATCCTGACCTACGGACTCTACATTGATCCCCCCCTGGGCCGGGCCGGGATGACCGAGGCACAGGTTCGGGCATCGGGTCGAAAGGCCCTGATCGGAAAGCGCCCCATGAGCCGGATTGGGAGAGCCATCGAAAAGGGGGAGACTCAAGGCTTCATGAAAGTCCTGGTGGACGCCGCAAGCGAAGAGATCCTGGGGGCAGCCGTACTGGGCGTGGGAGGGGACGAAGTGATCCACTCCATCCTTGACATCATGTACGCGAAGGTGCCCTACACGGTGATCCAGCGGGCTGTCCACGCTCATCCCACTGTGAGCGAACTGATCCCCACCCTGCTGGGCGAGCTGAAGGAACTGGAATAGGTTCTGGGTTCTAGGTTCTAGGTTCTGGGTTTTGGGTTCGGTATCCGAGTGTGGGATGGGTCCTCAGAGAATGAAGATCACGGCCCCCGTCCGAAGCCTGGGGGTTCAGCTAGCGGCGGCCTTCAGAGTTGTGACAAAGTCACCATAAACCCCGTGACGGTGTCGCTGAGCCCCTGGCCAAAGCCCGCGACCGCGATCCCGATCAGAACGCACATGATTGCGTACTCGACCGTAGTTATTCCATCGTCACGACGGTGCTTCCTGTTCAAGAGGCTGTCGAATGCAGTTTCCATCATTTTCAACTCCTGGGCCTCTGATCCAGAGACTATTCTAGGACACTCGGAGGTTCTTGACCAGCAAATAGCAAGGCTGGCGCCTGGCCCTGTTTCAATTCGTTCGTTATCGTTCGGTGCCGTCTCTGAAGACCGGCGAAGACCCTCACACGGGCCCTGAAATCCGGCTCGGATTAGCCCCAACGGAACTGCCGTCACATTGCGGCCGACGGTTGTGACTGTCTTTGGGTCATGGCCGGCGAAAAGTCGCACCTGGTGCTCGGATCGGCCTGCATCTCATTCGTGCCATACAATCCGTTGTGTTCTGTTGCGATTCGCACGCGCAACACCTATCCACCTCCTGGTGCGACCAACTTCGGATCGGGGGTTGGCTTGTTCCCCGATTTCCGTAGTAGAATTTCGAGGGGAGAAGGACCATGACCAGCCAGCAAGACCACTATTTCCAGGGGATGGAGTTGTTCGGGGAAGATGATCTGGACGGAGCCATCTCGGAGTTTCGGAAGGCCCTGGCAATCGACGAGAGCTATGGAGATGTTCTTCACGCCATTGCTCTGTGCCATTACCACCTGGGGCAGCTCAACGAGGCAGTCGAATACGGAGAGCGTCTGAGAAGCGTCGAGCCGGACAACCCGCTCGCCTATACCGCCCTCTCGATGTTCTACAATGCCAAAGGAATGATTGCCAAAGCCGAGGAGATGGGGGCAAAGGCCGGCGCCGCATCTCCTCCCGAAGACTCCTCCTGACCAAAGCGTTCCACGTTCCACGTTCCACGTTGGCGCGCTCATGAAAGTGGGAGGGGCCTCGGGCCGTGACCGCCATGAGTTCACCTTGACCAGCTAAACTTAAAGTTTGCCATGGCCAGACTGATCGCCTATTACGGCGGCACTCGTCGGGAGCGAAACCGGGTCGTTTTCGACAGGGCTGTTCAGAGACAAGCCGATTTCATTTACCTGGTGAGGAGCCGTCATCGTCGCCGCCAGCTCGAACTGATCTACCTGGAAAAGCACCCGTTTTGCTTCGACATTCCGATTTTCACCTTTCGAGGACTGATCGGCCTTCTCCTGGAAGATACAGGCTTTCGGCCTCCTCTTTCGGAGGCTGCCCGCCTCTTGCTTCTGGAGGAGATCATCCATTCCTGGAAGACGACCCGTGCCGCAAATGCGGAACACAGCAGCGGACTCCTGCGGAGAATCTCCCGGGGTATTGCTCGTTTGAAGGAGCAGAATATCCTGGATTCGGAGGTGCTGGTTCTCTCGTCGGGACAGCGGTCCGAAGGTCTCGTCTCCGACGAGCTGGTGTGGTGCTTCTCGAAATATCAGGTCCGGCTGGCGGATCTGGGAGTGGAAGACTGGTGGGGTCAGCAGGCCCTTGTCTATCGAGGCCTGCTCACCGGTGCCATCCGGCTCCCGGAGCGGCTTGCCGCATCGCGCTTCCTGGTCGTGGAAGGGTTCAGCGACATGACTCCCGTGGAGCACTCGATTCTCCGTCACCTTCGAGATGCATTCGACGAGCTGGTCGTCAGCACTGATCTGGAGCCGGGTCCCGCTGACGAAAAAGAGTATAAGAGATTCAATGAGATGCGCAGCTTCCTGTCCAATCCAGACCTGGAATGGCGGTCAGTGCCTGCGCCTGCGCCGGAAACACTGCCCAGAGTTGTCTGTTTGCCCACCGCCGAGGACGAAGCCACCTGGGTGGCGGAGAAGATCGCTGGACTCAAGCGCCCAACCCGCCCCCGGGTAGCCATCGTCTCCTCACGGCCCGAACTCTATCGGCTGGAACTCACCAGCGCCCTGGCCGGAAGGGGAATCGAGCTGGCACAAGCCAAAGGGGCGTCGCCAGCCGCCAGTACCAACCTGGGCCTTCTGCAGGACTATCTGAAGCTGATACTGGAGCGCTTCCCGCGCCAGCTTCTGTTTGATTTTCTGAATCACCCCCGACTCTCCACCGGCCTCACCTCAGAAGATCTCAATGGCATTGAGAAGTGGGCAATCGCGTGCAACGTTCGGGAAGGCTTCCGGAACTGGTCGATTGACTTCCCTGCAAGAGTTTTGAAGGCTCTTGAGAATCTGCCTGACGACTCTCCCTTCTCAATCTCCGGGATCCGTCCAGGCCTGGCAGCTTTCAGCCATCTGACGGGCCGCCTCAACGTCGGAGTAGAGCGGCATTCGCCGACCCAGTGGCTGGCTCTACTGGAACGGAGGCTGTTGCCTTTTCTGAGACCGTTGCCTGCAGATGATCTCTCCAGGGTGAGAGCAGAAAACATGATTCTGCAGAGTTTCCTCCGTGAAATTGAACTACTGGACGATCAGTACCCGAAGCCGCTTGAGCTGCACCAGTTTGCGCGTTGCGTGAAGATCCTCTGTGAATCGATGGTTCGCGAGGTGGGTCTTGACCCTCCCCGCTGCATCTTGGCCCGGCCGAAAGAGGTCGAGCACCTGGAAGTCGACGTGCTGATCTGGGTGGGACTCACGGATCGGGAGTTCTTTCCCCGCGTCGCAAGTTCCGGGTTTCCCGAACATGACTCCGTCGATCAATCCTCCTCGACCTGGGAGGAACAGGTGAGAGAACGGGGAAGCATGTTTCGCTGGATGCGCGGCCAGGCTTCCTCATCTGTGATCTATACCTTGCCGGAGCGGGTCTTTGGCGTACCTGCTCCGGTAAGTCCTCTGTTGTGGGGTCTGACGGTGGAACAGCGGAGCCCCTCAGGGGTGTACCGTTCTTTCTGTAATTTGAGGAAGGTGAGCTAAAAGGATCAGAGGTCTGGGGCAGGATTTCTCCCTCAAGACAAGAGCAAGGAGGATCCGAATGACCCCAGACCCAGAACAGAGGCTACCACGAGAATTGTTGAAAGAACTCGAAGAAGGCAGCGACGCGTTTCGAGGAGTGTTGGAGAAACTGCTCAACACCGCCATGCAGATGGAACGAGAAGAGTTTCTGGGAGCTCGACGCTCGGAGCGAGCAGCGTCGAGACCACGCCAACGGGAGGCCAAGACGCTGTCAACTCGAGTGGGACAGCTTCAAATCCGGATTCCACAAGTACGTCACCTGGACTTCTCCCCGATCCCTCGAGGGTGCCGCTCGGAGAAAGCCCTGAAGCTGGCCATCGCCGTACGTGATGGGCGTGTTCACTGAGATTACCGAGCAGCTGTGCGGCACCGAGATCTCCGCAAGAGTCTCAAGAATCTCCAAGCTGCTGGACGACGAGTCGAGCAGTTTCGCAACCGCCCGCAGCTATCCAGTGACCTGGATGCCCACTACGGAGGTCCGTCGCCAGGGCAGCATTCAGGATGTGGCCGTCTTGAAAGGACCGGAGTCAACTGCTGGGGCAAGCGGGAGGTGATTGGGGTCAGCTGACTCAGCGAGGCGGAGGTCCACTGGCGAGAGTTTCTGCAGCAGCTTCAAAAGCGCCGGTCTGGAGGGTGTGCAGCTGATTGTCAGCGATGACCGCTCAGGACTACGAGCTGGAGCTGTCTTTCCTTCAGTGCCCTGGCAACGCTGTCAGTTTCACTGAGCCAGAATGCTCAGCGATACGCCCGCCGATCCGACCAACGTGCCGCCATCGCCACTGACATTCGAGACATCTTCAATGCCCCGTCTGGAGGGAAGCTGAGGCGATGCTTCGGGCCAGAGTCCTACGACCGCAACCCGGAGCTGGCCGATTGGATGGAGACCAATCTGCCGGAAGGCTTTACGGTCTTTCGTTTTGCACGACCTGGCGGCGCATTCGCACCAACAACGGGCTGGAGAACCTAAACCGTCAGATTCGCCGGCGTACCCGGGTCGTCGGTATCTTTCCAAACACCGAGTCCGCACTACGACTCCACCGCTGTCGTCGGAGATTCACGAAGACTGGCATCGGGAAACAGTACCTCAGCCTGGTCGATTTTCACCACAGGAGAATCCGATCTCAGATCACTCTCAGTCAAATTACAGAAAAACAGTTGCTTAGCCGCCTCGGACCGCGGCGCTCGACGCTGCAGTTGAGGATAAGCAACGAGGCAGGACCTCTCAAGGGAGAGGTCGAGTACTTCGGCTTTAACGGATTTCTAGCGAGTACTACGGAGGAAGCTCGGAGAAGGAAGGAGGATCCTGGTGTCGCCGAGTCTGCTCGAAGACTACATGCGCTGTGGGTTCCGATTCCTGGCTGAGCACTGCCTCGATCTCGAGAAGGAATCCTGGACGCAGCAACTGGACGGCCCAGAACTGGGGGCTCTTCTCCATCGGGTGCTGCATCGTTTCATGAAGGATCTGGAGCCGCCTGACCGCCCTGATGGAGCTACCATCAGAAGGTGTGTAAATAGCATAGGCGGTGAGTATCCTTCCGGGTTGATTTAAAACCCGGGGCCGAAAGGCCCGCAGCGGAAGGAGTACACACCGCATGAGCAAGCAGAACATTGAGGAAAGTGTCGAGTCAAGAGTTTGTTTAGAGGAGCTGGAAGATTGGGTGCGGGAGAAGATCCAAGGCTGGGTTCAAGAGCTGCTGGAGGAGGAAGTCACGGAGTTATTAGGGCGGCGTAAGAGTGAGCGGCGAAGGGCCGTGGACGCTCCGTCGGGCTATGGCAATGGATATGGGAAGCCGAGGCATCTGACGCTGAGCTCGGGGACGATCCAGGTTCGAAGGCCTCGAGTGCGGGATCTAGAGGAACACTTTGAAAGTCGGGTGTTGCCCCTGTTTGCCAAGCGGACGCGGCAGGTTCGAGAACTGATCCCTGAGCTGTACTTGCATGGTCTGGCGCTGGGGGATTTTGATCTGGCTCTGAGAGGGCTTTTAGGGGAAAAGGCGCACCTGTCGTCCTCCACGGTGGCCAGATTGAAAGAGCAGTGGCAGGCCGAATGGGAGGTCTGGCAGAGTCGACCCTTGAATGATCTGGAAGTGGTGTATTTATGGGTAGATGGAATCTACGTCAAGGCGGGTCTGGAGAAGGAAAAGGCAGTCCTGCTGGTGGTGCAGGCCGCCTTAAGTGACGGAAGCAAAGCCGTGGTGTCGGTCACGAGCGGCTATCGGGAATCGACCCAGAGCTGGTCGGAAGTACTGCGCGACTTGAAGCGCCGGGGGATGGGCTGTCCACGGCTGGTGATCGGAGACGGCCACCTGGGCATCTGGGGAGCTTTGCGCAACGTCTATCCCCAGGCCGAGGAGCAGCGCTGCTGGAATCATCGGATCGTCAACCTGCTGACCAAGCTCCCTAAGCGAGTGCACAAGCCGGCCTTGCTGATCCTGCGGCAGATCCCTTACGCCGAGACTCGAGAAGAAGCACAACGACTCAAGAAGGTTTTTCAGCACTGGTGCCGGCAGCGAGGGCTGACTCTGGCGGCTGAGCTAATCGAGCAGGACTGGGACCGGATGGTGACCTTTTACCTGCTATCCAAAGAAGCAGTGGCAGCATCTGCGAACCACCAATCCAGTGGAGTCACCATTTGCCGCTCTTCGGCTGCGAACGGACGCGGCCAAGCGATTCAAGAAAGTGGACAACGCCCAGGCGGTGATCTGGAAGATGCTGCTGGTGGCGGAGCAGCGATTCCGCCGGTTGAAGGCACCGGAGCTGATGAAAGACGTCTACCAGGGCGCCAAATATGTCAATGGAGTCCCGGTCAACCAAGTCCCGGAGGAGAAAGCCGCCTGATGTTTTTCCACACCTATTGACAAGAGCTCCCCTGATGCTGGCCATTGGGATCGCCTGGCCGCCGGGCGTCTGCAGGGCCTGCTCGAAGCAGAGCTGGGATCCTGGCCGCTTCGAGAAACTCGCAAGGAAAGTCTGACCTGGACAGTACAGGAGGAGTTCCTCCGGGCCGGGCTTAACCCGGGTGATGCGATCCGGGGAGTCCTTTCAGATTTCCTGCTCCACCAGAGTCGATGGCTGCGCCACCATCAGGTCGAGGCTCTGGAGAAAAAGCTGGACGCTCTCTCCCTGGGAAACGTCACGCTGGATTCGGGCCCGGCGGAGATTCTCCTCACTGGCACAGTGGACCGCGTGGACCGAAGCTCCAAGGGGCTGGTAGTCATCGATTACAAGAGCGGTAGAATCCCACTGGGACGTCTTTACAGGGGTTGGGGATTCCAGCTTCCACTTTATTATCTGCTCGTCCGCAATCACTATCAGGAAGAGGTTGAGACTGCTTTCTTCTTCCAAATGGAACCCCCTTTCGAGGCGAGGCCGAGAACCGTAGGCCTCCCTGACAGCGACAACAGGGGTTGGACAATACTCGCGGAGTTTTACCGTGACCTGGCGCTGCAGGCCACGCAGGCGATTCTCTCGGACAAGTTCACTTTTACTCTGGTAGGTTCTTCCCAGGCCGGGTGCCGGGAGTGCAACTTCCGGGACGTATGCCGGATGGATCCAGCGGAAGCGGCCCGCCTCCGGGATTCTGGTCACCTTCCAATTGCCCGCCCGATTCTGACAGGGGGTCAGTGGGTCGGTCCGCGTGAGACCCCTCAGCAGGGGGTGGGCAGTGCCTAAGGGTTATAGGCAAAATGAAATAGCACCCCCCCAATAGGGGGGTCGAATGAGGCATTGTAGAGGCGATGATCTCGAAAAAAAAGCGATACGTCGACGGCGCCAGGTACAGCAACTGTACTTTGACAGAAGATGGTCCAAGAAACGGATTGCAAGCCATTTAAGGATGAGTAAGCACACCGTGATCCGGTGGACACAATCTAAGGGAGAGGACGTGAAACGAGACGGGCGTGGCTGGCCCAAGGGCAAGCGGCGACGCTGGAGCTCGCAGACAGAAAAGCAGGTTGCTGCAATTCATCGCTATCTGAGTCAGGAGCCGACTGAGTTTTACACAGGAGCTTCGGCCATTGAGCTTGAGTGGCGGCGGCGGTGGCCTCAAGAGCCGTCTCCACCGCTGAGGACGATAGGGCAGATGATGTCGGATCTGGGGCTCACGAAGTCGCCCAAGAAAAGAGACCATCGTGGAGCAGCCGCCTATCTGTGCTACCCGGAACACACGATTTACCAGAGCCTGGGTGGCCGGGTAGTGGAGGCTGACTTTGTGGGCCAGAAGTATCTGGCCGGCCGCAGTGAACCTCTGCATTTCATAGGCTTTAGCTTCAAGCAGGCCCCCAGGCTTCGCTACTACCAGCGGGTGAAAGGGCAGACGGCAAAGGCGTTTATCGACGAGACGAGCCGTTTTTTTGAACGCTTCGAAAAGCCATCCTTTATGAAAATCGATAACTGTGCTGCCACGATTGGGAGCACTTCGGGGCGACGAAACATCAGCCGGGTTATGCATTTTCTTCTCCAACACCAGGTCGTTCCCATCTACTCGGTCCCCAGAAAGCCCTTCTCTCAGGCTTCCATCGAGGGCAACAACTCGGTGTTTGCCCGAAAGTTTTGGCGGGCCCGTCATTTTGACAGCCTCAAGTCAGTCGATCAGCAGCTGCAATGGTTCAACCAGTCCACTCTCCATTACACTGGCTACCAGAAACCGAAGTGCCGGCAGTCGTGTGAATCATTTCGGCCGCGAGTTTATTTCCTGAGGCAGGTCCGAGAAGATGACCGCGGCCGATCCACTATCTCGGTGCTCAATGAATCCCTGGAGCTCGATCCCAGCTACGTCAGCTATTTCGTGATCGCTGAATGGAGTCTGGACACTGAGCGACTAGACGTCCATTTCGAACGGGATCGGCAGCTGTCCACGATTCACTCTCAGCGGTTTTCCATCAATGCCAGTAGCAAGAAGAGAATCCGGTCAAATGGGGCTGCTGTTTTATCTTGCATCTAACCCCTAAGTACTCATTTATGGAAGGGAGTACTAAGCCCGTGCGGGCTTCACAGCGGGAGCTGAACCACGCCCAGAGAGCAGCCCTTGATCTGTCCTCCAATATCGCTCTGACAGCCGCTGCAGGCTCCGGAAAAACCACGGTTCTGATCGAGCGCTTCCTGCAGATCCTGCGCAACAACGGGTACAGACCAGAAGAGGTGGTTGCGATCACCTTCACCGAAGAAGCGGCCCGGCAGATGCGTGAAAGAGTCCGAGAGGAGATTGAAGGGCGGGTCGTGGGGGAGGATCCCGGCGTCACCGGCTCCTGGAGGCGGGCGCTCACCCATTTTCCGCGCTCCCCGATTACGACCATTCACGGCTTTTGCCACAGTCTGTTACGTGAATACTCGTGGGCCATTGATCTCGATCCGGACTTCGAGCTCCTCGATCCTTCCAGGCAGCAGTTGCTGGCAGCCGCAGCAACCAGTCAGACCCTGCAGGACAGTTCGTTTCAGGGGCGTTCGAGCCTGAGGAAACTGCTGCACTATCTGCCCCAGTCTCGTCTCGAGGGCCTGCTCAGGCAAATGCTGGGCCGACGTCATTACCTGTCCCTTGAAGACAGACTGGACGAGGAGTGGTTGCGAGATCTGTATTTGCAGGAATCCGCCGCGGTTCTCCTGCGGGCTCCAGAGTGGGAAAGACTTCTTGAGCTGCTGAGATCCGTTCCGGAGAAACTGCTCCGTCAGGCGAACTCCTTCAGCGTGTGCTGTCGGAAACAGCTCGAGCTGCTGGAACGGCGGCTGGCTCTGGATCCCAGACGTTTTGTCGAGAGATTTGGTGTGACGCTGGAGTCACGGATCTTTCCCACTCCCGAGTGGAGTCATCTGGACGCTCACAGCGAGATCGTGGCCGGGTGGAGGCAACTGAGAAAGCTCATTAGAGACGAGACCAGGCTCGACAGCTGCACGGAAGAGGGAGATCGTCATTTCCGTGAGGCCCTGTTGTGTGTGCACGAGTTGCACCATGAAATCGTTCATCGATATGAGACTGAAAAGCGGGCGGAGGGCGGCCTCGACTTTGAAGATCTTCTGGTGGAATCGGCCCGACTCGTTCAGAAACCGGATATCGTCAAGTCGATTCAGGAACGCTTCCGATTCTTCCTGGTCGACGAATTCCAGGACACCAATGAATTGCAGTGGAGAATCCTCCTTCCCCTGGTTCAGCAGTCCTCAAATCTCCTGGTAGTTGGAGATGCAAAGCAGTCGATCTATCGCTTCCGCAACGCTGATGTTTCCGTTTTCAGTCGCGTTCAGGATTGGGTTGGCCAGAGCGGTCGTGTCATCGAGATGCCTGACAACTACCGGGCCGCACCCAGACTGATCCACTTCTGCAATGAGATTTTCTCCAGAATATTCTCAGGTGATTTCGAATACGAGGCTTCCCACCAGCAGATGGAAGGGGCCAGGATGGATTCCCCGGACGGGAAGGTGGAGTCATTTTTCTTCACCCTGCCGCCCGAAGCTCGAGCCACTTCGACTCCTGAACCTTTCCTGGTGGCTTCAACCGTGAAACGCCTGGCCGAACAGGGGTACCGGTACTCGGACATGGCGATTCTTCTGAGAGCCAGAACCCGGCTGAGGTTCTATGAAGAGGGACTGCGCCTTCAGGGCATTCCTTTTCAGACGATCGGAGGGACGGGGTTCTACCGACGTCAAGAGGTACTTGACCTGCTGAACCTTCTCCGCTTTCTGCATCGGCCGCAGAACGACATCGCCCTGGTGGGGGTACTTCGAAGTCCCCTCTTCAGCCTGACCGATGAAGACCTTCTGGTGCTCTCCTCGAAGGCGGGACAGGACTTCTGGGAAAAGCTCAGACAATCAGTTCAGACGGGCGGGCAAGTTCCCGGTCGCTTGAGCTTTGCCCGGTGGCGTCTGACCTCCTGGTTGCAACGTGCTGAAGTCACAGCGGTGTCGGTTCTGCTGGAAGAGGCATTGGCAGATACCGGCTTCCTTTCCATCCTGAGAGCCTCACGAAGGGGTCAGCAGGCCCGGCAGAACGTGAGGAAACTGATTGCTCTGGTGCGAAGCCTCGAGAAGGAGCTCAGGGTCCATCTCCGCCAGGTGGTCCGCTTTCTGGAGGCTTTGACCCGAGCAGAGCCGAACGAGCCCGAGGCCCAGGTTCTCAGACCCGGCGAAGATGCGGTGCGAATCTTTACCATCCACGGTGCGAAAGGACTACAGTTTCGGGCAGTGATTCTTCCCGAACTCGGTCACAAGCTTGCCGATATTCGAAGAGATCGATTTGTTGCAGAGAGTTTCGCCACTGATTCCGGAAGAGTCAGTTATCTCGGTTTCAAGATTCAGAATCCTTCCAACCGCTATCGAGACCTCAGCCATCCCATCTACCAGATACTGCGTCGGCTCAGGGAGTATCGCCAGCTGGCGGAGGAGAGGCGTCTTCTTTATGTCGCGTTGACGCGGGCTCAGGATCACCTGGTGCTGCTCGGAGAAAAGACAGACGGCGAGTCATACTCCAGCTGGCTGCGGGATGCGGGGAGTGATGACCTGGCCGAAGTTCCCAGAGAGCTGGAGCAACGCCTTCAAGACTGGTTGAAGGGGGAACCACATGAAGATGTGCCGGCAGAAGTGCCTCCGGACCGGATCTCCACACGCGAGCTGCAGAAGCCATCGTCTGAGGCCGGCGCGACCCACCGGGGTCCTTCCAGAAGCCCTCTCCAGAAGAGGATCTGGTCTCCAACCGAGCTAACCGCCTTCTTTCTGTGCCCGCGCCGATTCTTTCTGGGAGAACTGCTCGCTCATCCGCAGGTCAATCCCTTTGGTGACAGGATGGTAGACCCGGTTCCTTCCCTGCTGGGCGAGGTTGTGCACGATGTCATCGAAAAGACCCGCAATGTTGGGGATCTTGAGGAAGTCGACAGGCAGTTGAAGACCTGGGAAAAAAGAATGGAGTCAAGTCTGAAAAGCTCCTGCCCGGATTTTGAGTATGAGGTTCGAAGGCACCTGGGAATCGTCGCCGGCAGTCAGATCTATCAGGAACTCCAGGCGGCTCGAAGAGTCTACCGGGAGCAGGAGTTCCACATCAGACAGGGTAATCGCAGACTGACCGGAGTTTTTGACGCACTGGTTCAGCGGGAGGATCTGAGCTGGGTTGTGGTGGATTTCAAGACGGTGGGGCTGCACCACCGATCTGCTCGCGAGGTAGCGCTGCACCGGGGCTTCATGCTCCAGGTGGAACTCTATCTGTGGGCAGCGCACCGGATTCTGGAGACATCTGAATTAAAGGCGGTCCTTCTCTTCACAACCTCCGGTGAGACGGTCGAGGTCGACTATTCGTCGGAATTGAGAGAACGCTGCGATGGGATGGTTGACAGTCTCCCCACCGTTGTCACTGAAGAGGCTTTTCCACTGACAACTCGTCCCGGTCTCTGTCAGGAATGTGGCTTCAAGAATCGGGGGCTGTGCCCGGGCGCGTCTGACTCCGTAATCGAGTCTTGAATTGTTCGCGGGCTGACCGGATTTCGCTTAACAACTCCTCCCGGTGTTTGCGCAGGAGCTCTTCGGAAATCCCGTCTCCAGGATGGTCGGACTGCGCCAGCTTTACGATCAGATCGGATGCCAGATGACGCTCCAGGTTGTCGAGGCGTTTGATCCAGCCGCGTACCAGTTCAGCCGCGCGGGGGTGATCCGCCAGCGAGGGTGCGTTTCTGACAACCACATAAATCGGCGCGCTGTGGGCCAGCGCAGGAATCGGTGGCAGGAGCGTCGGGAGGCTGGGTCGCCCGCGCAGCAGAGCATCCACCGTGCCCGGCTTGATTCCGGATACCCGGAGTGCCAACCAGGTGCCCTCGGAAATCTCGTGTTCGAACTGGAACCGGGTCTCCGCTGTATGCTTTTGCTGCTGGATGGTCTTGATCACCTCTCCATTCTGTACCACTTCCAGCAACCGCACCTCGTCTCTCTCAGGATCAAAGTGGACGGACCCCTCGATCAATACGGTGCCGGGTCTTTCCAGACCAACTTCTTCGCCAATTCCCCGGCCGGCGACAGAAAGAGTAAGGAGGGGACCGTTTGTCACAATCGTTCTTCCCTGCCGGATCGCTTCCAGCCATGCCTGCGATGTAAGCGGTCCCTCCACGTAGGTGTAGAAGCGTTCGCGGCCTGGGTAATTCTGGGGCTTCCCCCAGGAATAATCGGACCCTGCGGTGCGCCGGCGCAAACCGGTGAGTAGCAGAGAGCGAGAGTCTCTCACAGGAAAGGAGTAGCGAACCATGCTGACCCCGAGTCATGCGTGTGTACTCGTAAGAGTGCAGGCGAAGCATTGACAGGGGCACGTGCGGGCCAGGTATTGAGCCGCGAAAGGAAAATGACTTCGGGGGGCCGACGTAGTCGTAGGATCGGAAGGCAACATGGAACCGTTCGCTAATCGCGAGAACGATTCCGCCCCCGCGTGGTCCCGAGACCCTGTGCACGTACGGAAGTTGCTTACACGGGAGCCGGGAGATCCCGCCTCTGACCCCAGGGGGATGGCCCCAAGGTCCGCGCTGTGAATCCGAAAGGAGCACGACAGCGATGCACGGAGGCGGGAAGTCGGACAGGCTGATAGTAGCTGAGAAGCGCTCGAACAAAGACGGCGGTGCGCCGCGGTCGGCGGAGAGGGTGGAGCCAAGCGGCCTGGCCAAAGGGAATTCGTCCTAGCAAAACAAGTGCCGGACACAGAGCCGGGAGAGGAATCGATATGGAGGACTCTAAACGGGCACCAAGCGGGAAATCGCGGACACAGCCAAGAGACCGCACCTACGTCGAAACCGAGGACTTGCAAAGTGCGCTGGAACGGATACGGCAGGTAGCAACAGCGACTGCGCGTTATTACCTGAGGTAAGAGCCCAGTGCGGTAGTTCCGCTCGCTGGGATCTGTGCGGGGGGCGATCCGAAAGGATCGTCCCTACCGCGACGTAGGGGTGATCCGGAACCCGGTGTTCAAGATGTCGTACCAGACCTTGTAGTGTGCACCGTGAAACTGCAGGACTTCGATGAAGGAGAGGAGATCCCGGGTCAGAACCATGCTGATCCCATTGGCCGCTCCGCGATTCCTGCCGAAATGAGCGGCACCACTCAGCCCCCCTCGCCGCCGGGCCTCTTCGAAGAACTCTCGGAAAAGCAGGTAGTTCTCCCCGCCCGGGATGGATGCATCACTTCCCCAGATGAGCATGTGGCCCAGGAAGTGTGATCGTGGATTCTCCTGTCCCGAGACGACGAGGAAGTCCCCATCTCGAAAGACGTTGTCGGGGCCGAATTGCTGCAGGGCGCCCCTGAAATGGCGATAGTTACCAAACTGCAGCATGTTCGCAATGTGAAGGTCCTCAGCCTGCATCCACCGGGCAAGATCCTCATCTCGTTCTTTGAATTGGCGAGCAATGTGAAGGTGCCCGTCCGCGCTGTACCAACCTTTCGCCGCCATGTTGATCCATCGCTTCAGGGGTATCGTTACTTCCTTGGTGCTTTTGGAAACCGTCACTTCCTGTCTGGCCACGAGATATTCGATTCCCTTGAGGACACGGATCTGGTAGGTGCCTGCCTTCACCTTGAGGGTGCTCGACCCAGAACTATAGAACTGCTTTTCATACTCTCCTGCCCGACCGGCGGTTCGGTAGAGCCCTTCCTCCCACTGCTCGAGCGTGCCCGTGAACTCCGTTTTCCCCGTTTCCCGGTTGTACAGCTCCCGGGGCCAGGAGCCGACCAGGAGGGCGTCCTCAGCGATGTACCCCTTTCCGAGTTCATCCAGGACCTCCAGGCGGGCTGAAACAGGAAGCCCCGATTCTTCATCCACAATGGAGATGTTGAGAACTTGTGCGGGGTCCTCCAGGCCGCGACCCCACAGGAATCCCGTAATGGCGAGGCTGAACGTGACCCTCAGAGCACTGTAGACGAAGCAACCGTTGGAATGGCGTGCGGTCATAGCTGTTGTTCCATGAGGCTGTGCCGGGCCGTAACACGATGCCCACGAGACACCCATGCTAAACCGCTCGATAGAAAGGAGCAACAGCAGGGGCGATGCCTCAGTGCTGCGACCGAGCGGATTGAATCTGTAACCAGGCACCCGAGATCCGGTCCGAGCCCGATCAAGGAAAACAACGTATAATTCCCCGATCATGGAACGCGAACAACTGGAAGTAGATGTTCTCTTTGTGGGTGCCGGCCCGGCCTGTCTGGCCAGCGCTCTTCACCTGTCGACCCTGATTGAACAGCACAATGAGGACATCTCAGCTGGTCGGAAGCCGGGCGAGAAACTCGAGGAAATGACCCTCCTCGTCATCGAGAAAGGCCGAGACATCGGGTCCCACATTCTCAGCGGAGCTGTGGTTGATCCCCGTGGCTTTGACGAACTTCTGGCTCCCTTTCCCGACCGGGAGCCTCCTTATGACTGTCCTGTCTCCGACGATGCCTTTTACCTGTTGACCTCATCCCGGGCGCTCCGGTCTCCGGTGACGCCGCCACCCTTCAACAACCACGGCTACTACGTCGCTTCACTGGGGAAGCTGGTCAAATGGATGGCGGGTCTGTGCGAAGAGCAGGGGGTAGAGGTCTATCCGGAGTTCCCGGCGGTGGAACTCCTGTTCGACGGCGACCGGGTGATAGGGGCTCGAATTGGTGACAAGGGAAGAGACAGCGCAGGAGAACCGAAAGCGAACTTTGATCCGGGAATCGACGTGCTCGCCCGGGTCACCATTCTGGGTGAAGGACCCCGCGGAACTCTGGCGCGACAGGCCTTTGAGCGCCTGGGCTTGAGGCAGCGCAGCCAGCCTCAGGTTTATGCGGTTGGAGTGAAGGAGATCTGGGAGGTTCCGGGTTCCCGCGAGCCCGGAATCGTGATTCACACCTTTGGCTATCCACTCGGCTTCTCTGAGTTCGGCGGCGCCTTCATCTATACCATGAAAGATAATCTGGTGGACCTCGGATTTGTCACCGGACTGGATTACAAGGATCCCCGAATTGACCCGCACGCCTTGTTTCAAGAGTTCAAGACCCACCCCTTTGTCCGCAGTCTTTTGGAGGGGGGGAAAGCTGTGTCCTATGGGGCCAAAGCGATTCCCGAAGGAGGGTACTACTCGCTTCCCCGACTCTTTGCGGACGGCTTGCTCATCGTCGGCGACTCGGCCGGATTCCTGAACTCCCAGCGTCTCAAGGGGATCCACCTGGCAATCAAATCGGGGATGCTGGCAGCCGAGACGATTCTCCAGGCACTGGTCAGCGATGATGGCAGTGCCGCCGTCCTGAGCCAGTATGCCGACGCCTTCGAAGCCAGTTGGGCCCGGGACGAGCTCTGGAAAGTAAGAAACTTCCGCCAGGCCTTTCAGAGCAGTGTCTGGGCAGGGATGATCCATGCCGGCTTGCAGTACGTGACGAAAGGCCGCGGGCTGCGTGACCCCTTCCCTACCACGGCTGGGCACACCCTCATGAAAAGGCTGGCTGAGCTTCCCCCCGAAAGCGAGGGAAAGCCGCCAGTGGACTTCGACGATCGTCTGACTTTTGATAAGTTGAGCGATGTTTTCATGTCGGACACGGCCCATGAAGAGGATCAGCCTTGTCACCTGAAGGTCCAGGACCTCGACATCTGTCACAATCGGTGCACGATTGAGTACGGCAATCCCTGTCAGAACTTCTGTCCGGCCAGTGTCTACGAAATGACGCCGGGAGACGAAGGGAGTCGTCTGCAGATCAACTTCACCAATTGTGTACACTGCAAGACCTGCGACATCATGGATCCTTACCAGATCATTCTCTGGACGCCCCCGGAAGGTGGTGGTGGCCCCGACTACAAGAACATGTAGCCACCGAAACGGGAGGGGATGCAGAAGTGAATCGTCAGGTCAGCATCAAAGGAGTTTTCGAAGCTCGGCGCCCGGTGTATCGGTACCTCAAACCCACCCCGTTGAGCCTGTACCCCCTGCTCTCCGAATGGCTCGGCTGTAAGGCCTACATCAAGCACGAGAATCACAATCCAACCGGGTCCTTCAAGATTCGGGGTGGATTGAACTTGATCGGCAGCCTTTCCCTGGAGGAGAGGGAACGAGGGGTGATCACTGCCACACGGGGGAACCACGGTCAATCGATTGCCCTGGCCTCCCGCATCCACGGCGTCCGGTGCCTGATTGCCGTACCCGAAGGAAACAACCCGGAAAAAAATGAAGCGATAAGGTCCTTCGGCGCCGAGCTCCTGGTCCACGGCCGTGACTTCGACGAAGCTCGGGAAAAAGTGGAGGAGATCTGCCAGAGCCAAGGACTCCGGTACATTCATTCAGCAAACGAACCTCTGCTCATCCAGGGGGTGGGAACCTACGCCCTGGAGATCGTTGAAGAATTGCCCGATCTTGACTACATCTTTGTCCCCATTGGAGGAGGCACCGGTGTCAGCGGACTCCTGACGGTCATTCGGAGCCTGCTCCCGGCTGTCCGCGTCATTGGAGTGCAGGCCGAACGCGCCCCCGCCGTTTATCGATCCTGGAAAGAGGGTCGTCTGGTGGCTACGGAAAGCGCTGATACTTTTGCAGACGGGCTGGCCACACGCATCCCTTTCGAACTCACCTTTCGATTGATTCAGGAACAGATCGACCAGATCGTTACCGTTTCCGAACAAGAATTGGAAGAGGCCGTCTATGAGCTCCTGAGGCAGACCCACAACATTGCGGAAGGAGCGGGAGCTGCCGCTACGGCGGGGGCCTATAAGATGCGAGCCGAGATCGCCGGGAAGAAGGTCGTTACCGTCTTGAGCGGCTCGAACCTGGAAACCGCCCGGCTCCAAGCGATTCTGGAGAAGTTCACTCCGTAAGAAGTTTCAAGGCGGTGTTGCCCAAACCCGAGTTGGCCTACACATTGCCTGTAGGGCACGGTTATCAACCGTGCCGAACTGAACCCGCTGGCAGCCTGCTACGTTCGGCACGCCAGATTGGCGTGCCCTACGGCTTTCAACTTTCAACCTTTAACTTTCGATCGGCACGGCCTTGTAGCACCTTAAGAATCGACTCCACGACCAGCCACAGGCTGAGGCCCAGCACGATGCCCCCCACACTCAGCAGCAGGTAGCTCTTGAGGTTCCAGAAGTCGCGCATCTTGATGGCCATGGCGACGAGGGTCGTGACCATCATGAAAGCCATCGGGCAGGCCGTGAACCAGTAATTACGGCCCCTTTGCATCAAGTAGAGGCTGACGGCAAGCAGAGTGAGGCCCCCCATTACCTGATTGGTGGTTCCGAAGAGTTGCCACAGGGCCAGGCCGGCTGCCTGACCGTCGACCTTGTAAAAGGCGAAGAATCCTATCGTCACTATGGCCAGTCCCGACGAAAGGTAGCGATTCCGAAGGACTCCCAGCCCTAGAGTCTCGCCCATCTCGGAGATATTGAAACGCAGCAAGCGGGTGGCGGAATCCAAAGATGTCAGCGCGAAGGAAATGGTAATCAGGGCAACGAAGGCCTTGGAGAGTTCCAGTGAGAGTCCAAGCTGGCTGAGAAAGTGACCGGCTCCATCAATGAAGGCCTTCATGTTCGGCCCCAGACCCTGGGCCAGGCCCCAGGATTGGTAGTGGCTGCGCCACAGCGAAGGACTCTGAAAGCCTGCCGTACAGGCCAGAACCGCGAGCAGGCCCAGGACGGACTCACCGATCATGCCCCCGTAACCAATGAAGGTGGCGTCGGTTTCTCGGTTGATCTGCTTGGCGGTTGTTCCTGAGGAGACAAGTCCATGAAAGCCTGAGATCGCACCGCAGGCAATCACAATAAAGACGAAAGGAAACAAGGGGGGGGCGCCCGGAGGATGCATCTCGACGGCCGGTGCTGCAAACTCGGGGCTGAGAACGAAGAAACCGGCGAAGATGGAGAACAGTCCCAGGTAGAGAAGCAGCGAGTTGAGGTAATCACGAGGCTGCAGCAGCAACCACACGGGGAGTACTGAAGCCAGCAAGCTGTACATCAGAAGAATGACGCTCCACTGGCCCAGACTGAGATCGAGGGGAGGCAACTGCAGGCCCAGCCACACACTGAGCAGGGTGATCGCAAAAGCGACAATCGTCACTTTCCAGAGCGACGCTCCTCGCTTGTAGACCAGCCATCCTGCGCCCACGGCAAGCACCATCAGCGTCCCGCTCGGATAGATGGCCTCAGGGTTGTAGCTCGTACCCAGGAGTGTAGCGATGACGTGTACGAAGACGCCCATGGCCAGGGCGATGAGGAAGAAAATGAGTAAGTGAAAAAGAATCTTGGCTCGTTTCCCGATGATCTCTTCGGCTACCTTCCCGACCGAAACTCCCTGGTTTCGCATAGAAACCACAAGGGCACTGAAATCGTGAACAGCTCCAATGAACAGGCTCCCCAGAACCACCCAGAGGAGAGCAGGGAGCCATCCCCAGATCACAGCAATTGCAGGTCCCAGCATAGGAGCCAGACCGGCGATCGAGGCATAGTGGTGGCCGAAGAGCACGAATCGGTTGGCCGGGACATAATCGATTCCGTCCTGCATAACATGGGCCGGGGTTCTCCTGCTCGGATCCAGACGGAATACTTTGTAAGCCAGGTGCTTTGCGTAGAGTTGATAACCCAGCAAGTAAAGAACAAAGCAGGCCAGAGCGGCCAGAGCGGGACTCATGGGATGGGATTATACAGATCTGAAAACCCTGGCGGGTTTTCAAGTTGAAAGTTGGTTGGATTTTGGGAAACTTGGAACTTGAAACTTTCAACTGGCTCAGCTCCGCTGAGCCTTGCCGACCATTTTCTCGAAGATCCGGCGTTGCTCGATCATTGCCTGGACTCTGTCTTCCCGGACGTCGTGTGCCTCAAGCAAAGCCCAGCCCTGGTAATGGGTCTCGAGCAGGAGTTCAATCAGGCGCTGATACGGGTAGTTGTCCAGGTCGAGCTCACGTACATGAGTCGTCATGCCGAGGCGATCCCGGGCCAGACGGAAATTGTGTTCGAGCCCCTGGCCTTCCAGATCGGTCGGGTTGGAGTTCCAGCACAAGACCACCCTAGGATGCTGGGCGATGTCAAGGATCCGGCGAATGATCGGTAGCGGAGAGCACTGTCCGTGAACCTCCAGACGGACCTCCTGGCCGTAATCGGCGGCAAAGCGCCCGAGTGTATTCAGAGAGTCTCCGATCTGGCGGATGGTCTGCTCGCGTGGAACCCCTTCGTGGAAGCGATCAGGCTTCACCTTGACTCCCGTTCCACCAATGTCATGGCTGAGCTGAATAAAGCTCCTGGTCCGTTCAATGGCCCTTCTCAATACGGCGGGATCGGGATTGTCAAATCGCTCATCACTCCCGGGACCAAGCAGGGTGACGGGAGAGTCGGCGAACCGTTTCTTCACGTCACGGCGCTGAGACGCCGTCAGTTCAGGCTCGACTCGGTGGGCGTGGGTAGTTCTCAACTCGACCCCCAGGACGCCTGACTCTTCGCAGTTGTGAATCAGGGTCGGCAGATCCCAGTCTCTGCCCCACAGGTAGGTGACCAGGCCGAAACGGATTGGACTCTTCTCGAAGGCCGGACCGCCGCCGCCCCTTGTACGTGCCAAGAGCCAGGTGGCGGCTACCGCTCCTGCCACCGACTTCTGGACAAATCTCCGGCGGTTTACTTTCGGGCTGTCTTGACCGTTACTACTCATGGCTCAGGGCTCAAGGTTAAAGGTTACAAGTTCAAAGTTAAAAGTTCTAACCGTCAACTCAACCTTCAACTTTTAACCTTCAACTTTCCCTTTGCCGTCGAGAAGTCACTCGTCTTCCGATGGTTCCAACCGCTCAAACACCTGTTGCCGGACCCACTTGGGGTCCCACCACTCCCGTGGATTGACAGGAACGCCCTGCGCCAGAGTGGTGAAGTGGAGATGATCGCCGCCCGCCAGACCCGTCTCTCCGGTTCGGCCGAGTGACTGACCCTTTTTCACGCTTTCTCCGGCCCTGGTGTCAATCGAGCTCAGGTGTCCGTAAAGTGACACCAGGCCGAGTCCGTGATCGACCAGCACGCAGTTCCCATAGATGCCGAGGTACCCGGCCCAGATAACCTTTCCGTCATTGGCACAGTCCACCGGACTGCGGGCCAGGGAGGCCAGGTCGAATCCCAGATGAGTCTGATGATCAATCACCTCTCCCTCATAGATGTAGTCCCGCTCATCTGCAAAGGCTGCCTCGACCTGAGTGTTGGCCATCTGCATGAAGGGCCCGTCGAACAGGAGGTGATCCTGCGACTCTCTCGTGATCCTCTCAATCTGCTCGTGGTTGATCTTTCTCAAGTGGCTGTTGATCTGGACAAAGGTCTCGGCCGGAGTTGCCGCAGCGGAGACCTGGCTGACCCGGGAGAGCATTTCAGCGGCGACCTTGCTGATGAACTGGTCCGAGACGTTCAGCCTCCGCTGCCGAAAACGGGCATTCAAGATCTGGTGGGGCACACTCACCTCGGACCGATTGCCCGCCAGGTCTTCCGCCCAGGCTCGAATCGGAGTCTCCGGAGAATGTTGGTAATCCAGTCCAATGAGTACCGCGAAGCGGTTTTGTTTCTGGGCCTGAAGAAGGAATCCCCGGAAGTCGCGATCACCGACCCTTACACCGCTGGCATGTGGCGTTTCGCTGCCCGTGGAGTAGAGAATGAGCTGCGCTCCGCCCTGCCTGATGAAGTGGTTCCCGGAAAGCACGTGAAGGACCGGCGGCCGGGAATCCAGCGTGAACAATCTCTCAGCATCGGTTGTGTGATCGAAGAACCTTAGGTTGGGCTGGTCGGTGACCTGCACACGGACCCTGAACTCTCCATCCTGAAGTTCGAACCCTTCCTGAAGGGCCGAGAGTTTGATCTCAGCTGCCTGCCCGGCCGGTGCCTCCTGCGCGTCGAATGTTTTCTCCACAATCACAGCTTCCGAATCTCGCTGTGACAGGACCACGGACCAGAACCGCAAACCCCGATCCGAGTCGTTCACCCTGACCTGCAGCGTCGCCTTCTCTCCCACGACACTCCCGTTCTCGAGGCTCCACTCAATGGCTGGAGGAGTCCGGTCCCAGGCATAGAGCAGGTAGATGAGACCAAGGAGGAGAATAGCGCTCAGTAGCTTTTTCAGCATGGATCAAAGTCAGTATAACTAGGTTCTGGGTTCTAGGCTCTAGGTTCTGGGTTTTTGGAATTTGAAGAGTTCGAGGGATAACGGTAGAGCGTAAGTTCACCGTTAATCTGAAACTTGGAATTTGGAATCCCTTACAAGTACACTTTCTCCGGAATGGAAGAACGACGATTCCTGCGGATTTTTCTGATTGCTCCATCTTTGCTGGTCCTGTATTTTGTTTTCCGCATTTTCCAGCCCTTCCTCATGCCCATCTTCATGGCAGTGATCCTGGCCGGTCTCTGTTTTCCGGTCTTCCACTGGGTCAACGCCCGGTTGAAGGGCCGCGCCAATCTGGCTGCACTGGTCACCTGTCTGGGCATTACGGCCTTGATTATCGTTCCTTTTGTTGCCCTGGCTATCATGCTGGCTTCACAAGCGACCCAGGCCTATCAGGAGCTCCAGGTCGCTCTCAACGAGGGGAAGATTCAGGAGATGATGAATCTGCGTGACCAGCCCTACGTGGGATGGGTTCTCGAGACCATTGATCAATATGTCGACCTGGACCAAATCGACCTGGTTGGATCGCTAGCTTCCTTGCTCCAGAGCGTGAGCCTGGGGGCTTTGCGGCACAGCACGGCGGTCGTCTCGGGAATCGCCCATATGCTGACCAGCTTCCTGATCATGATCGTCACGATGTTCTTTCTTTTTCGCGATGGACCCGCGCTGGCGGATCAGGTCAGCGACTGGACCCCCTTGTCCGACAATTATGAGGCGCAAATTGTCAAGAAATTCCAGGAAGTCTCCAGCGCGACTGTGGTCGGCAGCCTGGTCACCGCCATCGCTCAGGGCATGGCGGGCGGGATTACTTTTTTTCTGGTCGGAATTCCAAACATCCTTTTCTGGGGAACTCTGACGGCTCTTTTCTCTCTGGTTCCTCTTGTTGGAACGGCGGTCGTCTGGCTCCCCTGGGCTCTTTTTCTCTTTGCCACCGGCGAAACTGTGAAGGCCATCGTACTGGTAGTACTCTCGATTGTCTTTGTCGGTGGCATTGACAATGTACTGCGGCCGGCCCTGATCGAAGGAAAGACCCGGATGCACACGATGCTGGTCTTTTTCTCCATCATGGGAGGGATCTCCTATTTCGGTATTGTCGGAATGGTCGTCGGGCCCATCATTGTGGCTCTCGGTCTGACCTTTCTGGAGCTCTACAGGATCGAGTTTCAGCACGAGCTGGCCAAGCCCAGGACCAAATGAGTCTCTACGGCCGACTCATGTACGCACGGGAAAGAAAGCTGACCCTCCGCGACAAGAACCGTCGCGTATTTCCTTTTGAGTGGGGCTTGAAGTGGCTGGTTCGTGATGCCACTCGACCTCCTCTGCAGGAACTCAAGGACTATGCCGCCAGATCGGTGGCCAACAGCCGGGAGTTCTTTGCCCCCGGTCCGATAGTTGATACCAGGCAGGAGGATGGGTGTCTGACTTTTTCAACTCCGAAGCCGACGCCTTACGATTTCAACAATCGGGTGAGTTGCAGGCTCTTTGAGGCCGAAGTGGGGCATGCTGCGGTAATTGTTGTCCCCCAGTGGAATGCAGACCCGAATGGCCATGTTGCCCTGTGCAGGGTTCTCCAGAAGCTCGGTATCACCGCGGTGCGACTGACCATGCCCTACCACGATGACCGTCGTCCGCCCGGAATGGAGAGGGCCGATTACATGGTGAGTCCGAACGTCGGTCGAACTCTTCATGCAACGCGCCAGGCCGTTCTGGAAACGATCCAGGTGGCAGGCTGGCTCCGGGACCAGGGCTACGAGAAGGTCGCTGTCATGGGAACCAGCATCGGGTCATGCGTCGCCTATCTGGCTTTCCTTCACGACCCCCTGATTGCGTGCGGGGTCTTCAACCATGTCTCTTCCTACTTCGCTGATGTGGTGTGGAGAGGGCTCTCCACGCGCTTCGTTCGCTGGGGTCTGGAAAAGGAGATCACGCTGGAAGACCTGCGAGACTGCTGGGCTCCGATCAGTCCGGCACATTACATTCGCCATCTGACCGGTGATCGTCGACCTCATCGGCTGATTACGGCAAGATACGACTTGAGCTTTCCGCGGGACCTCTCCGAGCTCGTGTTTCAGGAGTACGACCGGCTCGGTCTGGACTATGATCGCGTGGATCTCCCCTGCGGTCACTACACGACAGCCACTTTCCCGTTCAACTGGCTCGACGGGTGGCATATCTGTTCCTATCTCTACAGGAAACTGAAGAGGTGAATGGTGGGGAATGTGGAAGGCGGGTCCAGGCAGGGCCGCTCTCACATTCGACCCGCCTAGTCCTGGTCCCCCGCCAGCTTCCGGTAGTATTCCTCGACCTTGGACCGGTACTCCGGAGGGATTTTCTCTTCGAAAGCCAGCCGAAGCTGGTCCGGGTCGGACCTGGCCAGCTCCCGAAACAGATCCAGTTCGAGCTGTTTGAATCCATCGATGATTTGAGAACGCAGCAGCTGAATTTCTTGGGGATCATTGAAGACCCGGCTGGCATCGATTCGACGCATCTCTCGCGCCAGCTGGGCGATGTCCCGGGCCCGGCGAAGATCGATCTCCCGGAGAAGCTCACTGATCTTCTCGGCATCCTGAATCCTCTCCTCCCATTCCCTCCCGATCTGCTGCGGGTTGATCCCTGTGGAGTTCGCCAGACTGCCGGCCTGGCCAGCCGGCCGCTGTGTCCCGAAGACGCCGCCCTGGCCGTCCTGCTGCCCCGGGGTGCTTTGAGGCTGACCCTGTTGTGACTGGGCCTGTCCTGATTGCGAGCCTTGCCCCTCATTCGAGGGTTGACCCTGTTGACCCTGCTGACCTTCCTGCGACTGTTCGCTGGGTTGAGACTTCGTGTCGCCCTGCCGGGGGGATCCCTGCTCCGATGACGATTCATCGCCCTGCTGCTCCTGCGGTTGTCCTCCGGAAGCTCGCTGGCGCATGGATTCCAGATTCTGAACCAGATCTCCCAGCCGGTTGAGCACTTCTTCAGATCTTTCCTGCGCAGAGTCCTGGGTCTCAGTCCCGAGAACTTCCTGGGCCCTTTCGATCTTTTCGGCCAGTTCGCCCAGGTGCTCTTCGACTTCTTGCTCCCTGCGGCGGGCCATCATGGTCCACTGACGGAGCAGCAATTCGGTACCCTCCTGCATTTTTTCGGCAACCCGGTTGTCCCGAACTGAAAGCCCGGCCCGCTTCAGTTGTTTGGCTGCCTCCGGTTCCTCGGGCTCGATTCGTCTGGCCATCCGGTGCAGGCCACTTTCGAGCCGCAGTACTTCCTCCTGCAGACCTCCTTTTTCCAGGGCCAATCTGCCGGCGTCCTGGTACCACTCCTGGTCTTTCTGGCCGGCCTTCTCGCGCCTTTCCAGATCCTGGAGCTCTTCCACCACATCCTGCTGCTCTTCGCGCAGCCGGTTCGCCTGCTCTGTCAGTTGTTCGATTCCCAAACGCACATCTGCCTGGCGCTCGCGATTCAGGGCCTGCTGCGCCTTCTGCATGCGATCCAGTGCCCGCTGGAGCTTCATCTGGTTGCTCTGAGCATTGCTGTCCTGCCGCTGGCGTAGATCGCGGGCGGCCTGCTTCAGCTCGCGGCTGATATCGTTCAACTGCTGGTCTCTTTGCTGTCTGGACAGCTTCTCGAGGCGTCGAGCCAGCTCCTCCAGTTCTTCCATGAGCTGCTGCTGAGAGGCTCCTCCACCGCTGCTCGAGCTTTGCATCGCCTGACGCCGTCGCCGTTCCATTTCCTGTTGTTGGCGCCGGGCCAGTTCCTTCAGTTTTTCTGCCAGGTCGTCCAGTTCTTGCTGGCGCTGGGCGTCACGGTTTTGCTGAAGCGTTTCATACTGATTCTTGCTCCGGTCCAGTTCCAGGTCCACCAGGTCAGCCAGATCCTCGGCCGATGAATTCCCGGACGACGACCCACCACTGGACATGGCGATCTGGATCTCCTTGAACAGGGCCTCGGAGCGAAGAAGCTTCTGGTAAGCCTTCTGTTCATGGGGCAGGGCGGTGGCCAGGCTGGAGTCCTTGAGTTGATCATGTGCATCACTCATGTGCTCAACGGCTTCCGTGAGATAGATGACCATCTGTTTGAACTCGGGCGTATCGGTTGCCCCACCTCGCCGTTCGATCCGCTCTTTGATGGTGACCGCCTGCTGGCGCAGCTGTTCCTGCATCTGCGCCACTGTCTGAATGTCCTCTTCCAGTTCCTCGGGAGTCAGTTTCTGGCGATCCCGGACGATATTGAAAGTAGCCACGATGATCTCTTTCTGGAACTTGGCCAGTCGCAGATCCTCTCCGCCCCCGGCAGCTCCGCCGGATTGCTGGGACTGGCTGTACTCACGGTCGTAGGGCAGGACCTCGAGAAAATAGATGTCGGTCACAGCCTCGGAACGGGCATCACGGACTTTGGCATAGTAGGAGATGAAATCTCCCGGCAGGAGGTCGAAGTCTTCCAGGTAAAAGGTTGTCGACGTGGTGGTGCTTCGCGGATAGCGTCCGATCTCGAGGCCCACGCTCTCTTCCGGTTCTCCGTTGACCGAGAAGAAAAGACTCGCATCTCGGATTCCAAAATCGTCTTCTGCCTCGGCCTCCACGAACACTTCTTCCAGATTGGTGACCTTCTTGTCCCGCCCCGGCCTGGAAAGAGTTACCGAGGGAGGCTGGTCAACCAGAGAGATAACAATGTATTCGTCGCTGGCCACATTCCAGACGGATTCCAGGTTCTGCAGGTGGATGCGATAAAAATCGTCATTCTCGACTCGAAAAGAACCCTCCAGTAAATCGTTCTCGGAAAGCTGGAGGGGAATGTCTGCGGATTCCTCAAACTTGACAGTCCCGGCCTGGACCGGCTGGTCGGTCCGGATCTGCAGCCTGACCTGTGTTCCCGCCAGAGCACGAATGTCACCATCATCTTTCTGAATGGACTCGCCCAGGCCCGTGTGCCTGGGATAGCGCAGACGGACTTCGAGTTCCTGGATGCCGGGCGCCTCTGAGACGTCGACGGTGAACAGATCCGAGCGGATCCCGTCGGCTTCAACGAAATAGTTGATTCTCTCGCGCACATCAAAGAACAGAAAAAGGTTCCCCGGGCCTTCCGAGTCGGGCCGCATACGAGCGCGCTCCCAGTTCGGCTGGCTCACGTACTTGGCCACCAGCAGGACTTCGTCACTGGTGAAGCCCTCCAGAATGGCCTTGATCTCGAGATCGGCATGGCGAACCACTCTGGTATTCCCCGGATCCACGGAAATGGAGTCGAGGCCCGCCTGATCGAGACCGGCCCAGCCCAGGAGTTTGTCGAGGCTGTATGGGTAGGCGGCCGGCCCGGAAAGCTGCAGGAAGAGGAAAAGGGCACCGGTCACTACAAACCCGAGGAGAGAGATCAGGCTGGTTTGAGGGTAGAGAAGAACAGGCCTGTCCACACCGGCCAGTTCGCGACTGGCGTCCCGCAGGAGCAGAGAACGAACAGCCGGGTGGGTGGAGCTCGGACCCTCCAGGTTCTCAACGGCAGTTGCCAGGCGGTCCTCGAGACGTGGATTCCGCTCTTCCAGGAAGCGGGCCACCGCACCGGCTGAGGGAATCCGGACCAGCGGCCAGAGGACGAACCTGAAGAAAGCCCCCAGGCAGACGAGTCCCGCCAGAATTCGGCTCCACAAAATGGTCGTGTCCGAGAAGTTGTTCTGGGACAGGACGTAGCTCGCCACCAGTGAAGCAGCCAGGGCGACGGCGGCAGTTACGGCGATCCCTTTCAGGAACCGCTCAAACTGGATTTTGAGACGCGTCTTGCGCACCTCACGTAAGAGTCGGTTTCGAATCGTCATGTTTGGCTCACCTTAGTGCGACCGGAATGCCTCTTTTCGGCTCAACCATTCTCCAGTTGGCTACCCAGGCTTCGAACAGAAAGAGCAGGGCGGCAGCAAGAAGAAGGACCCACCAGAGAACCTGCTGGCGTTCCCGAACCGTTGCCCGGGTATCAACCGTCGATCCCTCGAGTGTTGACTCACCTGGAATGAACAGGGCCCGAAAGTCCTCAACGGGTACCCGGTTCAGCAATGACTCCGCCGGCATCGTATTCACTGCAATCCAATCAGTCCGCTTATTGTCCCGTATTTCATAGTATCCCGGGAATTTCAAACGCAGGGACTCGGGTCGGGCACCATCCAGCCCCACGACGCGTTTTCCGGTCGGATCGATTACATTCCACGTACCGCTGGTTCCCGGTTCTGTCGCCTGAGCCACGTCCACAGCCTGCCCGATGCGAAAAGCGGAAGGGGAGGATTGAAAGCCGGAGGCATATCGAACCGCCTCCTCCCAGAACGGAAGATACGAAGATCGAACCGGAAAGTCCGACCAGCTCGCATCGAGCGAAGAAGTGAACAGGAGCACCCGTCCGGTGCCGACCTCCTGCTCGAGAAGAGCCGAGGCTCCGTCGTCGAAGCGGGCAACAACAGCCGCCTGGTTCGAGGGTTCAACGTCCCAGTACCCGAAGAACTGGCTGGCGGAGACCGCAGATCGTTGAATATCCTTGAAGGTCGAGAAAATCGGGTGTTCCCAGCTTGCTTGCGTGATCGCCGTGAAGGATTTGGTTCTGGAGCGAACAAAGTGCTTTGAGGTGAGTGTCGCCGGGAGGATAGATTCCCAGCGGTGGGCATAGGAGTTCTCCTGAGTCTGAGACCCGGTCGCCACGATCAGCCCTCCGCCTGCTTCGAGGAAGGGCAGGACGACTCCGGTTGCGGGCGGATTGCGGAGGTCATTGAGGATGAGAACCCGAACTCGAGAGGCGTCAAGCGAAGTCAGAGGAGGCTGCACCAGCTCAACCCGAAAGGGATGGTTCTCGCCTGTGGAGAGGGCCGTCTGCAAGTGCAGCGATCTCGAGCTTCGAGAGGAGAGAACCTGAACCAGAAACGGTTCCTTTCGTTCCACCACGAAATGGTAGGCGTTGTCTTCAATCAAACTATCGGAGGGAACAACGACCAGCTTGCCTCTGGTAATCCCCTCCTTCAGCTCAAAAGGCTGCAGGGTGACCTGTCCTTTTCCCTCTTCCCCCAGGTTGAAATGTTTCCGGGCAACGATCTGGCCTTCGATAAAGAGCTGAACTTCACCTTGCGCGGGTGCGGGTGGATCTGTGGCCAACAGAATCAGAACGGGGTACGGGTACCGTTTGGAAAAGACGTTGTGGCTGAGTCTTACCTCCTCTACAAAAAGGTTCGCATCTGTGTGTCCTACGTCTTTGATGTCAACCTGAATCTCCGGAGGGGCTTTCCACCCCTGTGTCGGGCCCAGGCCAGAGCGCTGCAGATCGGTGATCAAGTAGATTTCCCTGCTGGGATACCGATCACCTTGGAACTGTTGAACTGCCAGCTTCAGCGCCTCCAGATAGGAGGTTGCGGAAAACGACGGTACCACGGAAGTGTTGAGAATCTGAAGGAGCTCCCGGGAGTTTTCCGTCCACTGAGACAGCACTTCACCGCTGTCGGAGAAGAGCATCAGCAGCGCCTCGTCCGGCTCACCCATCGAAGCAATCCTGTCCCGGGCAGCTCGAAGAGCCCTTGGCCAGACCTCCTCACGACTCATGCTCATCGAGTTGTCGAGCAGGATCACCGTAGACCGAGGTAAAAGAGAGCTGAAGCGATCGAACCAACCACCCTTCAAAACCGGCCGGCTGAAGGCCCCGATCAGCAGCAGCAGGCCCAGGCAGCGCAGCAGCAGGAGAAACCATCGCTCCACTTTCCGACGCCTCAACTGGCGAACCGTTCGACGTGGAATGAACATCAGAGAGGCAAAAGGAATCCTGTTCCGTGTTTGCCGTTGGACCAGGTGGAGGAGAATGGGGACTGTCAGTGCGAGCCCGGCAATCCAGAACAGCGGAGTCAGGAACTGCATGGGGTCAAATCCTCACAGACGCTTTCCCCGAATGGAGAGATAGCGGTACAGAGCCCGATCGAGTGGTTCGGAGGTGTCCAGGACCTCGTAATCCGCATACAGTTCGGTGCATAGCTTCTTCAGTTCCTCCCGGTGTGCAGCCAGCTGTTCCAGGTACTCGCTGTGGGCCTCGGGGGAGAAGGATAGAACCTCCCCTGTTTCCATGTCTTCGAGTGTGGAGATCTCTGTGAAGGGTGGTTCGACCTCGCTTGGATCCAGCAGGTGGAACAGGATCAGATCTGTACCACGGTGGTGGAAGAAACGGAGCGCATCGGCCACCCGGTTCGGGGATTCGTAGAAGTCACTGATGAGGACCACCAGACTTCTTCGTCTGGTCAGCTCCCCGAGCCTATTCATGGCGGCTGCAATGTCCGTCTGCTGGCTGGTCTCGGCGTCCCTGGAGCTCGTGGAGCACTGTCTGGTAGTGGCCGAATCTTGTTCTGGGAGGTATGTACTTGACGACGCCGGGAATTGAACATGAGCAGGCCCACGGCATCCTGCTGTCTCCGAGCCAGATAAGCCAGCGATGCTGCCAGATAGCGTCCGTAATCGAACTTGCTCACCTTCTGGCTGGAGAAAGCCATGCTCCGGCTGCAGTCGAGGAGCAGGTACAGCCTGGTGTTGGTATCCCCCTCGTACTTCTTGACGAAGGACTTGTCGGTCCGTGCAAAGACCTTCCAGTCGAATTGCCTCACGTCATCTCCCGGCGTGTAGGCGCGGTATTCGGCCGAAATCCAGACTGAAGCCGAAATAGGGTGAGCGGTGAAGACCCGAGAAGAATCCTTCCACCACACTTTTGGGCGATGAGAGGCAGATTGCGAATGGAGAACAGCACCTGGGGGTCGATGAAGCGGGGAGAAGAACTGAATCTGACGGCCGAGTCGCTCATGGATTGCGCCATTCCCCAGTCCTACTGCAGACCTGATCGAGGTACGGGTACGGTTTCCAGCAGACGGGAGACAACATCGTCGGTTGTGACCTTTTCCGATTCAGCATGGAAGTTTGTGATAATGCGGTGACGCAGCACCGGTTTGGCCAGTGCCTGAATATCTTCCACCGATACGTTGTAACGACCCGCCAGGATGGCTCGGGCCTTGCCCCCCAGAACCAGATACTGAGAAGCTCGCAGGCTCGATCCATAGGCCACCCACTTGTTGACAAAGTCCGGAGCAGAAGCCTGGCCCGGCCGGGTAGCCCGGCTCAAGCTGACGGCGTACCGCGTAACTTCCTCTCCCGCGGCAATGGTTCGAACTGCACTCTGAAACTTCAACAATTGTTCAGAGGAGACGACCTTGTCCAGTTCTTCCAGTGGTAATCCCGTGGTCTGATTCACCACCGATACTTCATCCTCTTCGTCAAGATAGTCGATCACAATGTTGAACATGAACCGATCCAGTTGAGCCTCCGGCAGAGGATAGGTTCCTTCCAGTTCGATCGGGTTCTGGGTAGCAAGAACAAAGAACGGAGGGTGAGAGGGATATGAGTCTGACCGGCCACCGTAACCTGTCGTTCCTGCATGGCCTCGAGCAGGGCTGCCTGTGTCTTGGGAGGAGTCCGGTTGATTTCGTCGGCCAGGATCAGGTTGGCGAAGACCGGGCCTTTCCACGAACCTGAGTTGGCGCCTGCCCGTGGATCGGTCTTCCTCAATGATTTCTGTTCCAGTGATGTCGGCCGGCATCAAGTCCGGAGTAAATTGAATCCGGTTGAAGGACAAGCCCAGAGTCCGGGAAAGACTGCGAACCAGGAGGGTCTTTGGCCAGCCCCGGTAACCCGGTGATCAGCGAATGTCCGCCCACGAACAGGCAGATGAGCAGCTGATTGACGACTTCTTCTTGCCCAACGATCAGCTTGCCCAATTGTTCCAGGATCTTGTCCTGGGCCCCGCGCATTTGCGTGAGGCTGTCGGCAACCTGGCTTTCGTCGACCACGTTGGAATCAGACAATGACAGTGAACCGGCGTCGTGCATATTGGTGTTTTCTTTCAATGTGTTAACGAATAAATGACGTAATTAATTCCAAATTTGTAGGCATCGTTTCGAGTTCAGGGGGTTGGATGGCTTCGTCAGCCCACTCCCAGTAATCTCCGATGTCGTTGTTGAAGTTGGCGACGGCCTGAATTCTTCCTTCTGCATCGCTCCAGCCGAAAAAGCGGGGGAGGCCCGCTCCTCGGATCCGGTAGGGAGGAATCATGTCAAGACTGTCAATGTCATAAAAACAGTGAAAAATGGGATGGACAGAGAGTCAACAACTCAAAGGTTCCTCTCCGGGTCTACCTGCTTCATGGCCTGCACACCAGGTTACTCCACTCCTGGTGTACCCCGGAAGTCGTCGAAGACACCACAAACCCGCCACGGTCGAAATACTCGCGGAGATTCTGGATCTCCTTTGGAGTGACCGCCCAGTAACCGGGCTCGGAGACATACAGGAACGGGTATTCCATGATGGCGGGATCGTCCAGGTCAAGAATCAGATAGGATTCTGGGGTGGTTGGAACCGTGGTCACCTCCATGAGAATCTTGAGGAAGTTCTTTTCTGCGCGGGGGTAGTCGTGCATCCAGGGAGGGTAGCCCCAGCGACGAAAGCCAAAGCTTCCACCAAACCCGTTGTAACGAATGCGAACGAATTGAAAAAGGTTGGGATTGTTCGGTTTCTCGATCCAGGTCGATATCGAAACTTAGAAGTGGGCCTGGCCCCAGCACCACCAGAAGAATGAGTCCGATCAGGTGTCTTCTTCTCATTGTCCCACCAGTTGCAGAAGCAGGCGTTGGGCCGGTCGATAGGTTGGAGCGATCTCCAGAGCCAGCAGAACCTGTTCTTTGGCCTGACCATTGTGGCCCGACCTGGCCAGGGCCCGGGCCAGCGAAAAATGTGCATCCGCCAGATCATTGGGCTGCAGGGCAAGAAGAGCCTGGAACTCGGTCAGTGATGCCTTCACATCATCGTTCTCCAGATACAGATTACCAAGTGCCTTGTGAAGTTCAGGCTCGAAAGGGGTCACGTACATCAGCTCCTGCAGAATCTTCATCGCCTCAACGGTCTCAGATCGATCGATCAGTTGAAAGGCCAACCGTCTCCCGATCTGACCCTGTTCCGGAGCCACGCTCCACCAGTGGCGAAGGGTTGCCAGGATGCCTTCAGAATCTTCCAGCTTCTCGTAGGCCTGGAGAAGTAGAGGATAGGGAGACTGTGCACCCGTGGGGTAGGGAAAGATCTGGATCGCCTTTTGCAGATGAGGGAGCGCCTCTTCGAAGGCTTCCGTGGACAAGAGCAGCTTACCCATTGTGAGGCGCAGCCAGTAGTTGTCAGGATGATTCTCGAGTTCCTGTCGCAGCGTGGCAAGGCCCAGTTTGGAGCTTTCGACCCCGGGCAGGCGAAGTTTTTTCATACGCTCAACAAGGGGTCTGACTCGATCCTCCAGGACCTCCTGGAAGGCTCCGTCAAGGTCCTCCAGGGATGATCCCAGCACCTTCTTGAATACTTCATCGCTGGTCTGATCCTGAGCATAGCCGACCAGGATCTCACGGATTTTTCCGGGACCGACTCGGTCCAGGAGAAACTCGGCGGCCAGTCCGGCCTGCAGATAGCTGAGCTGGAGCTGGCCCGGGAACTCGGGGCGCTCGAAACCTTTGTTGAGCTCTCCAAGGCTCAGAAGCTTGCCTTTGTCGTAAGCTTGTATGAAGGGAGGCGTCAGGTAATCACCCCAGCCTTTTCCGGCGGCTCTTTCCTCTACCATCGAAATCCCCTCCGTCAGCCAGCGAGGCACTTTCTGGTCGCTCAGAGCCAGGGTCACAACGTGGGCTACTTCGTGCCACAGGGTCGAGCCCCAGTGGAAGGTCCCGGCTTCCCTGGCTGTTGGCGAATCCATAGCCACCACCCGCCCGAAGGTTGCGCCGAGGGCGCCCAGACCGGGGAGTCCCAGCGTTCGAACTGCAAAATCGTCATGGTTCGGATAGAGTTCGAACGTGTACCGCCCTTCGATCTGATGGTTGTATTTTTCGCTCAACTCGGCCAGGCTGCGTTCCAGGAGTTCGACTACATAAGGCCTCAGGGCAGCGGCCTCGTTTTGCGCGATCTTGAGGGCGAAGTTGGCGGTTTCCGATCGTTCGAAGGTGTTGAAGCTGTCAAGAAGACGCAGTGTGTTGACCGTCCAGATATTGAAGGGATCGTTGGCATAGGCCTGCTCCAGGATCTCCTTGCCCTCTTCCTCATCTCCCAGCCTGAGGAGATTGATCCCCAGGGAGGACAGCGCCTGCCAGTGCTGCGGATCTCGACGGGTGGCCTCACGGAAGAAGTGAATGGCTTCGTCCAGTCTTCGGCGTGGCACACAGAGGCTTCCCAGCAGATGGAACAGTTCGGCGTTGCGGGGGTTGATTTCGAAAAGCCTTTCTCTGGTTTTCTCAAACTGACGGTCCTGACCGCGGAAGTAATGCGCCGCCGCTTTCAATTTCAGAAGCTCCACAAAGCCTCGATTCACCGCGAGTCCTTTGTGAATCCACTCCTCGGCGTCTTCCCAGTTGTCTTCTCGAATGGCAACCAGTGCCCGGAAAGCGATCGCCTCGAGAGGAGGGACGTCCATTTCCAAAACCTTGTCCAGCAACTCCATCCAGCCCGGCTTGCCCTGGGCCTGCATGGAGAGAGCCAGCCCCAGTTTGGCCCCAGCAGGACCCCAGTTGGCCGGCGTCGAGGGGGGAGTCGGGCTGTTGATCGCATCCTGAAAGATGCTCTCGGCCTCGGCCGGGTTGTATTGTTCGAGGTACAGGTGTCCCCAGTCTATGTAGAGCGGAGCATAGACCGGAGGCGTCTGGGATGCCTCCATGAACAGCTCATTGGCATCGTGCCACCGGTCCAGTTGCCAGGCTCCGACCGCAGCCTGGGCCATGTCGGTCGAGGTGACCAGGGAACCGGAACGAGCCAGTTGCAGCAGGACTCGACCCAGTCGATCCGCTTCAGCTCGATCGCCGCGTCTTTCGGCCAGCTCCATTCTCAGGCGGAGCGCCACCGGCGTGTCATGAGAATTGAGACGTTTTTCCGCTTCCCCGTAGCGGCCTTTGTAGAGCAGAAAATGGATTTCTGCTCCTGTATCCTCGTTCCAGATCGTGGGCTGGACTGTTCCCATCAGAAGTGGACATTGAAGTATGCAGAGAAGTGCGAAAACGGCTGCTTTCACCGGGGTTTCTCCAGCTCGGCAATCTGCTCATTGAGCCGGGCCAGGTTGACCAGCAGCCTCTCGAGTTCCTGGTAGTAGTCCTGGACAGGCATTTTCTGCTTGCGAAACTTCAGTGCTTCGATCTCTCTTTCGATGCCCTGACGCTCCCTGCTCAACTCCCGGGCCTCCGCAGTGCGGTAGGCCTCCTCGGGAGGCGACGAGAAATAGGTGGCGGCGGCCAGCATGCCTTCCCCCGTATGAATCAGCTCCGACTTCGCCTCCTCCTCTGATCCGAGCTGGATCTCTCCTTGATCATCCAGCAAGGCATGTTCTGTCTGGAGCAGACCTCTGGCTAAGAACCATTTTTGTACTCCGGTCCAACTGAAAAGGAACGCCTCCAGCAGTGACACCCGGCCGTTCTTGTTCCGATCTGCGTCAGGTGACTCCGCCGCCTCCAGGAAAAAAGAGAGGAAGAGAGGAGGCTGTCTCTCGAACTGATTCCTGGTGGCGGTCACAATCACCCGATTCTCTCCCTGCAGCTCGGAAATCAGCACGCCGCTGGCGCTCGTCCCTGCCACCACGAACACCTTGCGGGAGCCGAGCAAGTCGAGGAACGATCGGATTTCCTTGCCCGTCAGGTCGGGCCCTTTCACGTGGAACTTGAAGCTCTTCCCATCATGGTTGGCGTGGCCAATCAGAACCAGCCAGACCTCATCTCCGCCTTCCGAGGCGACTCGATCGAAGGTCTTCAGAATCTCCTCTTTGCGTTGTGTGCGTCCGTCGAGGTAGTAGACGGCCTCGCCAAACTTGTCACTGAAGATCAGCCTGAGTCTTGTTGCCCAGTCGACAAAGTTCTCCTCGAACTCGGGTAACCCACCCAGTCCGTTAATGACGATCGCGGCACCTTGTCTATCGTCCGACCGCACGTGACTTTCAGCACGGACTGCTAGCCCGGAAGCCGGGGCCACAGTCGACCAGAGAATCAAAAGAACTACCGCTCGAGGGGCGCATCGCCCCATTCTAGATAACGCCATGCTTCTTTCTCAGGCACCACTCTCCAATCAGAAGCCCGATCAGAAACAGGAAGTTCACGGGCATGTCCCACAAATCGAGGATTTCGACGGCTGAGGTATTCTTCTCGGTGTAAACGATTTCCCCTGGAAGCCTTCCAGCCTCCTCCAGGCTGTAGTAACGGCCACCCGTCTGCACCGCCAGCCGCTCCAGGAAATCTCTCTTCTGGGAAGCGTCAAAGAACTCGCGATTCCCCTGCTCAACCAGAAAGGATGCCGATGCACTCCCATACCCTTCCCCTTTACCTGAGCGCCTCTGGGCCTGAACACGAACTCGATGTTGTCCAGCCTCCGAAGGTCGGAACTCGCCGACGTAGACGCCGTCTTCCGCTGCTCTCCAATCCAGCTTAATCTCTTTCTCACCTCGATCTGGTGACGTCACCAGTGCTTTTACCACCGCATCGTTCACATTGTTGAAGGACGAATCCCGGACCTCCGCCCGAATCTTCACAGATTCGTTCCTGGAATAGCTGTGACGCTCTGTCTGCACCTCAACCTGATCCAGTGAGAGGCTCACGAGCCAGCGCAGCATTTGCCGCCAGAACGTCATGTGGCGGCGGTCGATCGAATCCTGCAGCATCTGCCATCGCCAGCTACTTCCGCTCATAAAGGCAATGGAGTGGCCTCGGCCGAAGCGCTGGAAGGCGAGCAGGGGAGGATCGGAGCCAGCCCCCTCGGAACCCGCGATCGCTACCCGGGCCAGGACCGTTGCACCGGGTTTGATTCCCTCAGTCAGATTCCAGTCCTTGAGGGGCTCCATGGATTCCCACCCGCTGGACTCTTCTGTCGAATCCGAGATCTGCAGGGCCGGATGGATACTGCCCGCGGCGGTTGCGACCAGGTACCCCAGGCCCTGAAAGAAGGAACTGTTCTCGTCCTCCGGAAGCAGCACGGGTAACAGGTTTTCGATGGGCGTGCTCCGGTAGGCGCCACTGGCAAACGAAGCGGGGCCGCCCAGCATCATGAATCCACCCCCTCGTCTGGCCACGAACTCTTTGATCAACTCCATTTGGGCGTAGCTCAAGAAGGAACTCTCCACATTTCCCAGCACAATGCCTTTGTATTCGAAGAGAGTTTCTCGGTCTTTAGGGAAGCCGGCTGCGAGCGTGGTCTCCTCTTCGATTCCCTGCCGGTAAAACTTGTTAAGTGCAGTCCGGAGCAGGGTCTCGAGCCGAAGGTTCTCATCTCCGTTCACAGCCCTGCGGATGAACTTGTATTCCCAGCGCGGGCGGCCTTCCAGATACAGAATGCGGGGCTTTTCGTCCCTGATTTCCAGAACTATCGTACGGCTGTTGTTGCGTTCATTGCTCTCTCCTTCCAGCGGGACCAGAGTGAACTCGTACTCCTGGATGCCGGCCGTTTTGGGGAGCAGGACAACCTCTGTGATGAGCGTTTCCGAATCGGGCGGAAAGTGCACCCCTTTGGTAGCCACAAGAACATTGTTTTCCCGGACTTCCAGCCGTCCCCGGCTGCCCCTGAACCCCGGCTGGTGAAGGGAGACCCTGGCGGTCGTGGTCGAGCCCTTCAGAATCCGCCGCGCTGAGCTCACCTGCATCAATTCTGCATCGCGCTCGATGGTCAGGGCACCGACGCCAATTGGATAGACAGGTACGTTGGTTGCCTTCAACTCTGACATTACGGGGGCCAGGTCGGCATAACTGTTGTCGGCTCCATCAGTGATCAGAACCACGCCGGCGAGAGGAAGGTTGCGGGTCTCGGATAGAACAGAACCCAGTGCCGCCGCGATGTTGGTTTGTTCCCCGTCCCAGGTCATTTGCAGCGGGAGATCGGTCGAGCTGGCCTGTGCCGCAAAGAGAAAGGGCTTGAGGACAAACTTCTCGTCCAGGTCCTTCACGAATTCCGACTCGGGATTTAACAGAGGGAGGATCGAATTCCCTCGTACACCCGAGGGGTCTTCAATCGTCATACTCTGCGAGTTGTCGACTACCAGGGCCAGGAGGTTTTCACGAGGGACGACAGTGGAAAGAGTGAGACTCGGCCGCATCAACAGGAGAGCCAGAATCAGGAAGAAAACCACCCGGAGTCCGAGAAGTGGCCAGGCTATGGGACTGCCGCTCCTGATCCATCCCTTCCAGTAGAGGGCCAGCAGCAGCGTCAGAAGGACTGGAATCAGCGTCGCAATCAGGACCGCCGGAGGGCTCCACTGAAAACTGAAGTCTCCATTCTTGAAGTGGAAGAGACGGTACTTGAAAAGAAACTGAAAGAGGTTCTGCATGCAATGGAAGGTGACTCGCGAGGACGCCCGAATCAGCGGCAGCCCATGAGGTTCTTAAATATCCATCATACCAGTATTGACGTGTGGGCCGCTTCCAACGTTCCTCTAAATGAGAGACCCCCGAGCAGCCAGAGAGGCAGTCTCGATATCCGCTTTTCTGTGCGCAGCGGCCCGGTTGGCCTCCCACTGGGAGAAACAAGAAACCGGCTCACAATTCGATCAAAACGTTTGTTATTTTGATTAGAGCTTGAGCGATTTCTTGCCTCCAGAGGCCTTCACAAGTCCGCCTGTGAAAAATCTGTGAAAAAATTGTGGCCCGCGAATTCTATCTGACAGCCAGAAAAACGGAATTCTTCAGCCAGCAATAATGCACTTATTTTGTGCACAACTTGGGGCTATGAAACTTTCTTGCCAGACGCGTTCAGATTTGGCATTCTTCTTTACGTCCCGAGGAACTGCTCCCAAGGACAACGAGCCCGGGACGGCCTTTGAGAGGCGATGAGAGCAATCTGGTCATCGCTCAAAGCAGCCAGTCAGGATCCTCGATTCAGGCTGGTCTGATCGGCGTAAGACCCGAAGCCGTTTCAGGTGCTGCCGGACTCAACGGGGTCCGAACAGGTTTTCGAATCAGTTCGGGTCCAAGCGAGGCTGGCACGAAATGGGTAGATCAAGCTGCTTCGGTAACTTGAAATGCAAGTTTCGCGTGGTTTTTGAGTGTAGCTTGCTACGTCTCAGGAAACGAGGCAGGTTGTCCGGAAGTAATTCCTCGGGATTTCTTTTGCCCTTCGTGCCTGTTTGCGAAAGTCCTGCTAGCTCCTCTTCACTGTCTTCCAAAACGTTTATCTGCAGATATTTGCGCATTTTGACAGATTCGGCCGGTTAGCTTAAAATGAGGCTGAACGTGAACGAAAAGTAGGGGAGGCTAAATTGCGCTTTAAAGTTGGTGACAAGGTTGTTTACCCGAACCAGGGCGTTGGAGAAATTCGTGAGATTTGCTGCAAGGAGATCATGGGATGGGAGGAGGAGTTCTACATGCTCCGGATCCTGGCCAACGACTCTACGGTCATGATCCCCGTCACGAATGTGGAGAACGTGGGGCTGAGACGGTTGTCCTCCGAGGCGCAGCTCCAGTCACTGTTTGGGGTGCTCGAGTCAGATGACTATGAGGCCGAACAGGATTGGAAGAGCCGCTATAAGGAAAATGTCGAGAAGATGAAGACCGGCTCCATCGTTCAAGTGGGTCACGTCCTTCAGAATTTGTACTTCCTTAGTTTCGCCAAGCCTCTTTCCTTTCGCGAAAAGAAGATGTACGACCGGGCCAGGCAGCTCGTGATCTCGGAGATCAGCACGGTCCGTGGAGAGTCGGAGGGGATGGTTGAGGAATCAGTAGAAGCCATGCTCAGTGGTGCTTACGAGCGCCATTCAGCGACCCAGGCCGTGGGGTGAGGAGATTCCACGTTTCCACGTTCCACGTTTCACGTTCCAAGTTTGCGCGCTCATTGCATTCGCGCCTCTGCCCGCTCGGCGGCTGAACAGATCATCTCCGGGACCGGCCCGCAGCCGCAAGGAACAGCAGCAATCAAGGAAACTGCAGAGGCAGGAACGACAGTGACTGCGTGGCGGCCCTGAGGCCGCCGGTAACCGTGACCGCTCGAGGACTCTCCCAACGTGAGACGTGGAACGTGGAAACGTGGAATTCCCAAATCGTGAAACGTGGAACGTGGAATGAGCGAGAGAGTGGCGGTGGAGGGATTCGAACCCCCGACACAGCGGATATGAGCCGCTTGCTCTAACCTCTGAGCTACACCGCCAGTCGAGAAAGACGCTCATCATATCCGATGGATCCCAGTCTTTTCAATTTCGGGACACCTGGTTGGGCGCGACCGCCGAACGGCTTGTTTGGTAGGGGCCGGTCTTGTGGGAAAAAAGGGGACAGTCTACTTTCTTTCTGGTGCCGGAAGCTTCAGGAACACAAAGGTCAGCTACGACAGAAAAAAGTAGACTGTCCCCTTTCTTTCCGACCACCTACGATGAACGATTGCAGTGTCACCCCCCCAAGGCGCCTCCCACATTCCGGAGTCAACGTGAAACGTGGAACGTGGAATAAGATGAGAGCTGTCATGGATCATTTTGAAAGGAAATTGCTTCGGGTACTCGAGAAAGAGCCGTGCCTTGCTCAAACTCGAAGCCTCATCGTGGCGATCTCGGGCGGACCTGATTCAGTAGCTCTTCTGGCCGGGTTGTGCCTGCTTTCCTCGCAGCTCGAGATGGAGATCCGAGCAGCCCATGTCAATCACGGCCTGCGCGGGCAGGAATCCGAGGATGACCAGCGTTTTGTAGCCGATCTCTGCCAGACACTCGGTATTCGCCTGACTGTGCACTGGCTCAAAGGGATGACTCTGGAGGGGGGGAACCTGGAAGATCGGCTGCGCGTGCAGCGCTACCGGCTGCTCGAAGAACAGGCTGCAGGTCAGGGTGCCGTGGTGGCCACTGCCCACCACGCCGATGACCAGGCGGAAACGCTGTTGCTCAAGCTGGCCCGAGGAGCCGGTTTGAAAGGTTTGTCCGGGATCTATCCCCGGCTTCAGGACCAGGAAGGCCGGGTGCGCGTGATCCGGCCACTCTTGAGCTTTCGAAGACAGGAGATTCTCGATTACCTGGAACGCCGCAGGATGACGTTCCGGACCGATGCCAGCAACCTGTCAACTCACCTCGACCGCAACTGGGTCAGGCAGGAGCTTCTCCCTCGTATGGTGGAACGTCTGAATCCCCGGGTGATTGAGCATTTGAGCCAGACAGCCAGGCTGGCTCGTGAGGTCGAAGAACTGATGCAGGAGCTTTCCACGGCTGCCCTCCCAGAGGTGGTCCAATCCCGCGGTGAGGGGTCTGTGGAACTCGACATCTCCAGCCTGTCGAGCCGAGCCCTGGCTCTGAGAAAAGTTCTCGTCAGGAATACGGTTTCGGATTTGAGCCGCGGGCTGACAGGCCTTAGCTTTGAGCAGGTCGAGTCAGTTCTCGCGCTTCTCGAGATGCCGAGTGGACATCAGGTGGAGCTGCCCGGTGGTCTGGTGGCCGTAAGGCAATACGACAGTCTGGTCTTGAAGGTAGATTGTCCTGTTCTTTCTTTTCGTTTTGCGCTTTCGATCCCCGGGCAACGCCACATCGAGATCTTGAAGAAAACCATCTGTATTGAGCCCTGGAAAAGTGGATTTGAGAGCTCCGGCGCAGTCAGGCTGGGGTGCATCCCCAACCATCTGGTGGTCCGGAACCGGCTCCCGGGGGACGTTTTCTGCACCCGTTCCGGACGGCGCCGAAAGCTCAAGAAAGTGCTCCATGACGAGCACATCCCCCGCGATCTCAGGGACAGATTGATTCTGCTGGCCACAGCCGACACGATCATCTGGGTTGAGAAGCTGTGGCCCCATCCGGAGTACCGAAACGAGCAGGAACCACAGCTTGCCCTCTGGATTCGGGATGAAACTTTCGACTCCCAAACGCCTCTTTATAGATTGAAAACTCGGGAACCTGCAGGGGTAAAACACTGTAATAGTAAGTAGATGGCTGGTTGTACGACCATGGCAGCAGTTCTGATTTTGAACTATACTGAAAATGTTGGAGTGCGCTCCAATGGGAGGCCTGAGTGAGTACAGCTAAGAACATCTTTCTGATGGTTGCCGTTTTTGTAGCGGTGATCCTTCTCTGGAACTTTCTCGATTCTGTTCAGAATGGAAGCCCGGACAAACAGAGCTATACCGAGTTCACCAGGCTGATGGAGAAGGGGAGGATTCGAGAGGTAACCATCACTCAATCGGGCCAGGTGACCGGGAAATACGTGCCGGATGGCTCGGACGCGGCTCGAGATTTCAAGGCGGTCATCCCCACGGATGGTATGGCGACGATCGTTACCCATCTGAGCGACAACGGGGTTGGCGTTGAGATCCAGAATGATGAGCAGAATAACTGGTTCTATGTCCTGCTGAGTTCGGGTCTTCCGATCCTCCTCTTCATTGGCTTCTGGATCTTCATCATGCGGCAGATGCAGGCGGGTGGAAACCGGGCTCTCTCCTTCGGCAAGAGCCGCGCCAAGCTCTCGACCAATCAGCAGAAGAAGGTCACATTCGAGGACGTTGCAGGAGTTGAGGAAGCCAAGGAAGAGCTTCAGGAGATTGTCGAATTCCTGCGTGAACCCCAGAAGTTCCAGAAGCTGGGTGGGCGAATTCCCAAGGGTGTGCTCTTGCTGGGACCTCCGGGCACGGGGAAGACACTTCTGGCGCGGGCGATCGCAGGCGAAGCCAATGTTCCTTTCTTCACGATCAGTGGATCTGACTTCGTGGAAATGTTCGTAGGAGTCGGTGCCAGCCGGGTTCGCGACCTCTTTGAGCAGGGAAAAAAGAATGCGCCCTGCATCATCTTTATTGACGAGATCGATGCAGTCGGGAGACACCGCGGAGCCGGGCTGGGCGGGGGGCACGACGAGCGCGAGCAGACCCTCAATCAGTTGCTGGTGGAGATGGATGGATTCGAGTCCAACGAGGGGGTCATCCTCATTGCAGCAACCAACCGGCCGGATGTCCTGGATCCCGCACTCCTGAGGCCGGGACGCTTCGATCGACAAGTCGTTGTCTCTTTGCCGGATATTAAGGGTCGAGAGGGAATAATAAAGGTTCACACACGCCGGATTCCGCTGGCGGATGATGTGAATATCTCGGTCCTGGCACGGGGCACACCCGGATTCTCAGGTGCTCAGCTGGCCAACCTCGTAAACGAGGCAGCGCTGAATGCGGCTCGCTTCGACCGCCGTGCCGTCACCATGGATGACTTTGAAGAGGCCAAGGATAAGGTGCTCATGGGAAAAGAGCGGCGATCCATGGTGATGACCGAGGAAGAAAAACGGAATACGGCTTATCACGAGGCCGGCCACGCACTGGTGGCTTACTTTCTCCCTGACGCCGATCCACTGCACAAGGTGACGATTATTCCGCGGGGCAGGGCTCTCGGTGTCACGATGCAGCTGCCCGAGGAAGACAAGTACAACTACACGAAGGAGTACATGCAATCCACGATCACCATCTTGCTGTCCGGCCGGGCAGCCGAGGAGATCTTCCTGGGAATTACGACCACGGGCGCCTCCAATGACATGGAACGCACCACCGCCCTCGCCCGCAAGATGGTTTGCGAATGGGGAATGAGTGATATGGGCCCCCTGACCTTCGGAAAGAACGAGGAGCAGATCTTCCTGGGTCGCGAGATCTCGCGAGCCAAGGACTACAGCGAGAAGACCGCGATCAAGATCGATGAGGAGCTCAAGAGAATTATCTCGGTGAGCAACCAGCAATGCAGGGAGATCCTGGAAGGAAACCGCAAGGCCCTGGTTCGACTGGCCGAGGCTTTGCTCGAATATGAGACGCTTGACCTCACGGAAATTGAGGCTGTCATGAAGGGCGAGCCCATTTGCCAGGATGAGGACGAGGCTGAGCCTCCGACTCCCTCCCGCGACTCGGATCCGCAGGAAGTCAAGGAGAAGGGACGACCCGTTCAGACCCTGGTCAAGCCGAACGAGCGACCGGCTCCTGCCTAGTGCACTAGCAGTCCGTGGTGAAAGTCGCGTGCGGTCGCGGCCAGGACCCAATCCCCGCTCTTCATGTTTCAAGACTTGTGAAGACTCTTCACCGACCGGCCTTCCGATTTCACGCTCGAGGTAGAGAACTGGTGCTTGGCACTCGGACTCTGGTCATGGGCGTTGTCAACGTGACGCCCGACTCCTTCTCCGATGGAGGTTTGTTCGAGACACCAGAGGCGGCACTCAGGCAGGCGCTGAAACTAATCGAAGAAGGAGCAGATCTCCTGGATGTGGGCGGGGAATCGTCGAGACCCGGAGCCGAGCCGGTGTCTGCTGCCACCGAACTGGCCCGCATCCTGCCGGTTGTCAAGGGGATACGAGAACGAAGTGAAATCCCGATCTCCGTGGATACTTACAAGGCCTCCGTGGCCAGCGCTGTCATCGAAGCAGGTGCCGAGATCATCAATGACATCAGTGCCTTTCGATTCGATGCTGATCTGCCCCGAATAGTCTGCGAAACCGGAGCCGGCGTCATTCTGATGCACATGAGAGGGACACCCAGAACCATGCAGCAGATGTCCCCCAGTCCGGACATCCTGGCTGAGATTCACAAGGACCTCGGAAAGGCTGTCGATCGGGCCACGGGAGCCGGGGTGCAAGGTGATAGAATCCTACTCGATCCGGGTATCGGCTTTGGAAAGACGGTGCAAGACAACCTCAAGATCCTGAATCAGCTGGCTTTCTTGCACAGGCTCGGATTCCCGCTTCTACTAGGTGCCTCCCGCAAGGGTTTTATCGGCAAAGTCCTGGAAACTGAAGTTTCTCAGCGCCTCTTTGGAACAGCCGCCTCGGTTGCGGCATCTGTAATGAGAGGGGCACACATCGTGCGGGTACACGACGCTCGAGAAATGCGCCAGGTAGTTGATGTCGTAGACGCCATCATGGGAGAGACAGCGTAGTGGAGAATCTGATCTCGACGCTTGCCAGCCTTGGTCCCATTGACCTGATCGATATCGCGATCATCGCCTTCATCGTCTATCAGGCCCTGCGGCTGATCCGCGGAACCCGGGCCTGGCAGATGACGTTCGGTGTCCTGGCGCTGGTGATTTTTTACTACATGACCCGGTTTCTGGATCTTCGGGCAGCCCAGGTGTTTCTGGAAACCTCCTTTCCCTACTTCATTTTTTCGCTGGTTGTGGTCTTCCAGTCCGAGATTCGCAGGGCTCTGGCGGAGATTGGAAAGGGGAGAATCCTGTCCGATCTCAGGGGGCGCAACCGCGAGTCGGGACTGGATGACATTGTGCTGGCCTGTACCACCCTGAGCGGTGAAAGGATTGGAGCCCTGATCGTGCTCGAGCGGGACATCGGTTTGAAGAACTACATCGAATCGGGGACACGACTTGACGCCCGGCTGAACTACGACCTGCTCTTGACCGTTTTCAATCCCAAAAGCCCTCTTCACGATGGTGCAGTGATCATTTCGGACGCCCGCATCGTGGCTGCCGGCTGCGTACTGCCTCTGACCACGGATCCTTACCTGAGCCGGGAATTGGGGACAAGGCACCGGGCAGCTATCGGAATCACGGAGGAGACGGACGCTGTTGGAATCGTTGTTTCGGAGGAAACAGGTCGCATGTCAGCGACTCGAGCGGGCGAAATCACGCTCAACCTGGACGGCTCCAGACTGCTCGCATTTCTGAAAACAGCGCTCGACATGGAAGAACAGTAACGGGAAACTTGAACTCCTGATCAGACGATGGACACTATGTCTCGATTGCTGAAGCCGTCGGTTAACAATTTGAGCCTCAAGATCCTGGCCGTTCTGCTGGCTTTCCTGCTCTGGATTCAAGTGGCAAGTCAGGAGACCGTGCAGATGACGCTGGCGGCTCCCGTCGAATTCCTGGATATGCCGACGGACTTGGAGATCTCCAACGATTACCCGAGGGAGGTCGAAGTAGTTCTTCAGACGGATCGGCCCAGGTCGCTCGAGAGCGGGCGAATCAGTGTCATGATCGACATGCGGGACGCAGCCTCCGGTGCCGCTGTCGTTCATCTGAACGAAAACAACATCCGGGGAGCCCGCGGCGCGGAGATTGTGAGCGTTTCTCCCGCTCGACTGCGCCTTCAACTCGAGGAAACCCGGAGCAAAGAAGTGGATGTCATGGCCACCATTGTGGGATCCCCTGCTGCAGGCTACCAGGTCTCTGAGGTTCGTATCTTTCCTCCACGGGTCCCGCTCTCGGGGCCCCAGTCAAGGATCGAGCAGGTCACCGAAGCCGTCACGGAACCGATCTCCATCGCCGGACTGAGTGACTTGTTGACGGTTCAGGTGGCTCTCGATCTCGAGGACACGCGGCTCCGTTTTGGAAGTACAGATCGAGTCACCACAGTCATTGTCATTGAAGAAAAACGCAAAGAGGTGCAGATCCGGGGAGTGACGGTCGAGGTGCTGCCCGAGGGGGTTTCGTCAAGACTCGTGGACAGGCGGGTCAGTCTGAAGGGGACCGTTCCCGTCTCCTACACGGAATCTCTTGACCCCGCTCTCTTCAAAGTCACTGTCGATCTCACCGACGTCACACCCGGGACGACAGTCCATGAACTGGTTCCGCAGGTGCAGATTCCTGAAGAGTACCTGGATGTTTTCAGGCTGACGGAAGTTGGCCCCGAAAAACTCAGGGTAAGAAGGACCAGTTGAATCCCAGACACCCCACAGAGAAGATCAAGCCTGCTTCGGAGATCCGTCCCGTCGTGGTGGAGTTGAAGCGCTCCTTGAAAAGGCTGGTCATGACCAACGGTTGTTTTGATCTGATTCACCCGGGACACATTCGCTACCTGAATCGGGCCCGGCGCTACGGAGACCTGTTACTGGTAGCCCTCAACAGTGACGCCTCGGTCCACCACCTCAAGGGAGCGGGACGGCCCATCCTCAACGAAGAGGAGCGCTGCGAAATTATGGCTTCCCTGGAATGTGTCGATCTTGTGACCGTCTTCGAAGAAGAAACACCTGCCCGACTGATCCAGGATCTGCTTCCGGACGTACTGGTGAAGGGAGGCGACTGGCCGCTCGATGAGATTGTGGGAAGAACCGAAGTAGAAGCGGCTGGAGGAGAAGTGATTTCCATTCCCCTTGAAGAGGGTTATTCCACTACGAGTCTTATTGAACAAATCCGCTACTCCAGTTAGAGTACTCACTTCCGCAAAACGTTGCGGTCTTTACAGCAGTGAGTACTGAGACTGAAAATTCCCTGTTGGCACGAATCCGGAGCCGCGTCCGGGGGAGGTTGCTGTTTGACGGGCTGCAGGACTCCAGTGCGACACTGGCGCTTTCCACCCTGCCATCCCCAGACCGGCCGCTCTGTCTCTGGGTCTGCCAGAGCAATCGTGAAGCCGAGACAGTTGCTGCCGATCTGGACTTTTTTACAGACCGACGGTACCCGGTCATCGTGATCCCCGGGTTCGAGGCGGACCCCTATCGCGGATTGTCTCCCCACCCTGCCCTCAGCGAAGCTCGTGCAGCAGCCCTGGCCCGACTCCTCGACTTCGAGGCAGGGTTCGTGGTGACCACTCTTCACTCGCTGATTTCGCGACTCCCGAGCCCCACCCGGTTCAGGCAGTTTGGAAGGCATCTGGAGGTCGGACAGAGCGAGTCCATGGACGAGATCATCGGCTATCTTCGCCAGGCCGGTTACGTTCGAGAGGAGCCTGTCAGCGAAGAGGGTGAATTCGCCAGACGCGGCGGCATCCTGGATATCTTCTCACCTCTCATGTCCCACCCCCTCCGCTTCGAATTTTTCGGGGACGAGATAGATTCCATCCGTCTGTTTGATCCCGCCAGCCAGCGCTCCGAGGAGCTTCTCACGGAGTGCCATATCTGGCCGATGCGGGAACAGCTCGTGTTGGAAGAGGACGTTGCGCTCTGGCACAAACGGGCCCCGGGCCACTGGAGCGAGGTCCGTTTTGCGGAAGACCTGTCCGAGAAGCTCCAGTTCACCGAAAGTGGAGAGGTATTCAACGGGTTCGAGTATCTCTTTCCTCTCGTGTGGGAAAACCAGGCGAGTCTCATCGATTTTCTGACCCGTGATTCCCGTTCCAGCATCTCGATCGTTGTCCCCGACCCGGATTCCTTCTTTGATCGAGCGGATCAGATGTCGAGTTCTCTTGAGTCCAGCTACCGGGAACGGTTCGATGCCGGGGACCTGGTCCTGGCTCCCCGTCAGCTCTTTCTCGACCTGCGAACGGTCCTTTTGGAGGCCGAAAAACGGGGAGCGGGGCTGGTGCAGGCCTTCGGTTTTCGGGAGGATACCGCGGAAAGTCTTCATTTTGATTTTCTACCGTCCAGAAAGTACCATGGCCGCTTCAAAGATCTGATTGAGGATGTGGAAGCGAGTGCGGAGCAGGGACATCGCTGCGTTTTCGTGACCAGAACCAGCGGCACCAACCGTCGGTTGGTTGATATCTGCGGGGAGTACGATGTCGCCTTGCTGCAGGCAGAAAATTTTGCTCAGTCGCTCGAGCGAGGTGTGAGCGTCTGCGAGGGGCGGCTGTCTTCCGGCTTTTCGAGCCGGGAGTTCCAACTCAAAGTCTTTGTCGAGGCGGACATCTTTGCAGATGTACCGAAAAGAGCGAGAGCACCGAGTTCGAGCCGGGACGCTGCCGCGGTTTTCCGATCTGATTTCCAGGATCTGAAACCCGGAGATCTGGTGGTGCACGTGGAACATGGAATCGGGCAATTCAAAGGCCTCCAGCCGATCAGTGTGGAGGGGCAGCATCGGGAGTTTGTCGAACTGATGTACCGCGACGAGGCGCGCCTGTTCGTGCCCACTGACCGCCTCGACCTGCTCCAGAAATACAGTTCGATCGGCGCGCAGAGGCCCCGGCTCGATCGGTTGGGCGGTACGACCTGGGAACGAACCAAGCGGCGGATCAAGAGATCACTGCAAGACCTGGCAGAGGGCCTACTCAAGCTGTACGCCAGAAGAGAGCTGGCTGAGGGGCACGCCTTTGCGGCCGACGACTCCCTGATGCAGGAGTTCGAATCGGCGTTTGAATACCAGGAAACACGCGATCAGCTGGCAGCCATCCAGGCCGTGAAGAAGGACATGGAGTCGCAACGCCCCATGGATCGACTGATCTGTGGCGACGTGGGGTATGGCAAGACCGAAGTGGCCATGAGAGCAGCCTTCAAGGCGGTGAACGATGGATTCCAGGTCGCTTTGCTGGCTCCCACCACGGTGCTGGCTGCCCAGCATCTGAACACTTTCCGGGCCCGTTTCTCGCCCTTTCCGGTGAGAGTCGAGATGCTGAGCAGGTTCCGCTCTCGTCGGGAGCAGAGCCGGATCGTGGCCGAGTGCTCGAGTGGTCTGCTCGACATCATTATTGGGACGCACCGGGTACTTTCCCGGGACGTGCAATTCCACAAGCTCGGGCTCCTGATCATCGACGAAGAACAGAGGTTCGGGGTCGCTCAGAAAGAGAAGATCAAGAGCATGCGAGCACAGGTGGACGTTCTGGCGCTCTCAGCCACACCTATCCCGAGAACGCTGAACATGTCCATTCTGGGTCTCCGCGACCTTTCCATCATTGAGACTCCTCCCAAGGACCGTCTGGCTATTCAGACCGTCGTGGTGCGTTTCTCCGAGAAGATCATACGCAGTGCCATCGACCTGGAGCTGAAGCGAGACGGCCAGGTCTTTCTGGTGCACAACTCCGTCGAGACCATTTACTCGATAGCCGACCTGGTGAGCCGCCTTGTTCCCGAGGCTCGAGTCACGGTTGCCCACGGGCAACTGCCTGAAAAGCAACTGGAAGAGGCGATGCTCAAGTTTGTTGACCGACAATATGATGTTCTGGTCTGCACCACGATCATTGAGAACGGACTGGACATCCCCCGCGCCAACACCCTGATCGTAAACCGGGCCGACCATTTCGGTCTGTCTCAACTCTATCAGCTGAGGGGCCGCGTCGGGCGCTCGAACCGGCGCGCCTATGCCTATCTGCTCATCCCCTCCAGAGAGACCCTGACCGGGGTAGCCCGCAAGCGACTCGCCGCCATCAGAGAGTTCAGCGATCTCGGCGCTGGTTTCCGAATCGCGGCCCATGATCTCGAATTGAGAGGGACGGGCAATCTCCTGGGAGCAGAGCAGCACGGACACATTAATGCCGTCGGCTTTGATCTCTACACGAAGCTGTTGAAACAGACTGTAGTCGAACTGCGAGGAGAACCGTGGATCGAAGAGGTGCATACATCGATTGACCTCGGGCTCGACATTCAGATCCCGGACCACTACATCGACGATGCGACTCTCCGATTGTGGCTATACAAACGCATTGCCGGCATCGCGGATGAGGATGCCGAGGCTGCCCTGGAAGCTGAGGTGATGGATCGTTTCGGCAAGTACCCTCGAGCCGTTGGCAATCTCTTTGCGTATGGTCGCCTGCGCCGGAAGTCCAGGCCGCTGCGCGTCGCCTCGATCGAGCGAAAGGGCTCGAAGCTCTACATCAAGCTGCAAGAGGATTCTCCCGTGGATCTGGGAGCCCTGGTGCAAATGCTGCAGGGCCGGCCGGAACTGCGCCTCTCGCCACAGGGTGTCCTGAGCGGGCCCATCAATTCCTCCAGGCCAGCCGACGTTTTCAGAGAGCTAGGTGGGCTCCTCGAACAAATCCCTGTGTTAGAATGAACCCTCTCCGGTGGAGCCGGGAAACGACGTGTTCCCCGGGCCATTTCTGCCCCAAACAATGAACGATTCTGCACCAATTCGACATCTCATGACGTTGTTGCTGATTAGTGGTGGAATGTCCTGTCAGGAACAGAGAGTCAACGAACCTGAACCGGTGAGGGAGGAGCAGGAACTCATCGCCAGGGTAAATGGGCTTCCGGTCTTCCGGTCCGACTTCGAGGAATACCTGGCCCTGTCCGACGAAGATCCAGACGATGAAGTAGTTGGAAGTGGCTTTCAGCATTTCCTGGTGCAGCTGATTCTGTTCCAGGATGCAGAGCGTGAAGGTTACCTGATGCCCGCAGAACTTGCCCGGGAACGCACTTCGGAATGGGAGGGGATCAGCGAAGCCGACTCGGATCTCGCGCAGGAGTGGAATCAGAGATTCCTCACGGTCCAGAGCTACATCCGCTCCCGCCTCGATCAGGGTTGCCAGATCAGTCTGAACGAGTTGCAATGGTACTACGTGGAGCATGAGGAAGAGTTCCTCATTAACGAACGACTTCGGGTTCTCGAGATCCTCGTGAAGCGGCGCTCGCTGGCCGATAGCCTACGCGATCTGCTCGAACCTGGAGATTTCAGGACCTTTCGCGAACTGGCAGAGAAACACTCGGTGGGCACCCATGACAACGGTGAACTGGGTGTGTTTGAGGCCGGCCAGCTGCCTTCGGTTTTCGAGAAGGCGATTTTTGCCCTGAAGGTCGGGGAGATCAGTCCAGTCTTCTCTTCTCAGTTCGGGTACCACATCTTTACCCTGGAGGAACGAACTCCCAAGCACTATCAGAAATTCTATGAGGTCCAGGAGCAGATCTTCGAGACCCTGGTGGCAGAGAGGGAGCGCGAGGCGGTAGAGGCTTTTGTGCAGGCCCGGATCACGGGCGCGGAAATCGAGATTCTGGACGAGAGACTCGAGAGTGTTTGGAGAAACCGTAGTGCAGGGCTTGGTTAGTGCTCACTTGCATAAATACGGTAAGGGCAGGGGACTGATGGGTTCGGTAGCCCTGCTCTCGATCACTCTCGCTTTGTCTGCTCAGGATGCGCCGGACGACGTGATCCTGGACGAGATTGTTGCCAGAATCAACCAGGACGTCGTAACAAAAACTGATCTGGATGAGGCTCTTCGAATGCTCCAGATCGATCTTCGAGGTCAATACCAGGACGAGGTGCAGTTTCAGGAGGCCTTCGAGCGGGCCAAGAGGAGACTGCTGCAGGAGATGATTGAGACCAGGTTGATGCTGCAAAAGGCTGACGAGCTGGGTGTCGGCGTTGAGGTTGAGCAGGATGTGGATCGCTACAGTCAGAACCTGATGGACCAGAACAGCATTCCCAATCTTCAGGTTCTCGATCAGGCTCTTCAACAAAGAGGAACCAACCTGCAGCAGTTTCGCAAGACGATTAAGGAGCGCATGATCATCGACTCGATCAAACAACAGATGGTGTACTCGAGGATTACCCTTCTGACTCCTGACATTGAAGCTTACTATCAGGCGCACCAGCAGGATTTCACCGAAACGCCCCAGGTGACTCTCTCGGAGATAGCCATCCTCGACGAGGACAAGTCACGGGGGGAGGCAAAAGCCAAAGCTCAGGAGATCCTCGATCGCCTCCAGGAAGGAGGCTCTTTCGAAGAACTTGCCGGAGAGTACTCAGAGGGGGCAACGGCCTCCAGAGGAGGCGATATCGGTACCTTCAAGCAGGGTGTCCTGGCGGCCAGTCTGGAGAGTGTTGTGTTCGATCTAGAGGTCGGCGCGACCACCGGTCTCATCGAGAATGAGTGGGGGATCCAAATCATCAAAATCACGGCCAAAGAAACCGGAAGGGTCAAGCCCCTGGAGGATGTACGAGGGGAGATCTCACAACGACTCTATGAACAGAAAGCACTCCCCGAACTGCAAGATTTCATTGAGGACCTGATCGAAAAGAGCTACATCTACATCTCACCCAAATACCGCGATCAGTTTGACCTCAAAGACGGGATTTGAGAACGGTACAGCGTCAGCTCACCGTTAATTCTCAATTACCTACAGAAGCTCTACTTCGAGGTCTGGATGCCCGGTGGGTGTGCTCATGCGCAGCCGGCCACTGCCGCGACCACCGTTCTCCCGGACGAAAGGCTCCAGCGAGCGTCGGCGGCCATGGCAATAGGAGTTAGCGAATTCCTGGACCAGAAAGTTCAAAACTTCCTGACGCTTGACCGTTGGAGAATAATAGTAGGCCTTTCCCCGTTTCCTCCGCTTGACGCTGCCCTTGCGGCGCATTTTGTCGAGCAGGGTCATCACGGTTGTGTAGGCTAGCCCGGATTATGCAAAAACCGTAGTCCGGTGTTGAAAAACGAGTCGAGAAGTGGCCCAACTCGGAAGCGGGCAGGTGTGACAGGCGGATTTGCGAAGAATATCGGTTGGGGAGGCGTTTGAGTGGTTGGGGGAGTGAATTTCAGACAGATCTGGGCCTGGATGAGTATCGGAAGCGGTTTTTTGGGGAACTGGGAGAAGCTAGCTGGAGTTGAGGCGACTCAAGACGAGGTGGAAGAGGGGTTGTTCGGGAAAGGCTGAGGAAAGATGGACCCAGATGCGTCGAGTGGTTTGTCGGATGCGGGCCCCGATCTTGAGGACACGACGACGTAAGGTTTCGATTTCGAGCTTGTGCCAGGGAGTCCCGTGCAGATAGTCGCGGAGGCGCACGAACATCTGGTAAGCCAGTGCATGCAGGAGGAGTCGAAACTGATTGGCCAGGAATCGATGACAGCTGAGTCGGTCCATGCTCAGATGATTCTTGAAGGCCTTGATGAAGTTCTCGGTCTGCCCTCGGTTTGTATAGTGGTCATAAAGTGATTGGGAGCAGAGATCGTCCCGGTTGGTGACCACAAAGCGACGATTGATCCCGCGCTGATCGACCTCCACTTTGACAATGACGCGACGGGATCGATCCCAGCTCTTGGCTCGATAAAGAAACTCGTCAAACTGACGCTGTTTTTCCTCCAGCTCAACGAACTGCAGCCGAGTCGAATCCAGCAGCGGCTCGACCACTCGCTGCAGGCGAGGGTTTCGACTTAACCCAATGACATATTGGAGTTGATTCTCTTCACCTTCACAGAACTCGTAGAGCCGAGGCGTGGCAAAGCCGCTGTCGGCCCGAATCTCAATCTCGACATCCGTCCCCACTCCTTGTCGGATGGCCTCCACGACTCGCTTCAGAATGGGCACGATGTGAGAGGCAGCCCCCTTGTTGCCAGGTCTCAACACGACACACACCAGGTCGCCCGTGTCGGCATCGAAGATCAGCAAAGGATGCAGAATGTGGTTTCGGTAATACCCATGGTAGAAGGAGAACTCCTGCTGACCGTGAGTGTGGTCGTCGGTACTGTCCAGATCCAGGATGATCTTGCTGGGACGTCTCTTCTTCAGGGAGCGCACATAACGGCCTAGCAGCCACTGGCTCAGACGCATCAGATCCTTCTTGGTGACGGAGTTCTCCAAACGGGAGAAAGTCGGCTGGGTGGCCAAATCGGGATCGCTCTCGGGCAACTGATCACAGACTGTCTTGAGCATCGGATCGGAGCGCAGCGTATCGGCGTCATTACAGTCTTCGTAGCCGGCCACGATCTGCAAGACTCGTTGTCGAATCAACTTCAACAGGTCATGACGAACGTAGCGTCGGTCCCGGCTTTCCGAAATACACGAACTGAAGCCCTCGCACAACCGATGTTGCCGATCCAGCGATCCAAACAACAACCATCCTGCGTCGGAAGTCAGACTCCCCCCATCAAAACGCGCCGTGATCTTTCGGTGGCTGTGAAATAGCAGGGTATTCTGGCAGACTGCTTTCAACATTGCCGTAGCTCCTGTTTAGGGTCGTTGTTTATGTAAACCCTTTTATATCAGAGAGCTACGGCCTTTTTTCTGGGCCCAAATCTCACTCGGATTCAGATCTCATGCATAATCCGGGCTAGATTCCTTCGCGGGGCCAGCTCCCGCTTGACTGCCCTCACCGGAAGATCCCGTGGATGGTCCCAGAGTACTTCGATAATCGCAAATTCGGCAGGCGTGACCTGACGGGGATCCTTCACAATCTATCAATATACCTTCGCGCTCCGACAACTGCGGCGTTCCACGTCCCACGTTCCACGTTGTTCTCGACCGGCGAAGTGTAGGAGCCGCACTGTTCTCCCAGCCTCGACTTCTACCTATCAACCACCCAAAGTGTAAAGGATGTGTTGGCACAAGTTGTAAATCATGTCTTGGCACTTGACAGATGGAGCCCGCTCCTACATGCCATGTCGTGGAACGTGGAACGTGGAACCAGCACGAGCGCCAGCGAGTGCATAGACAAAGACAGCCTGGTTTGGGAATATTCGCAGTCTGATGAGTCCCTTGACGGAACACAAATCTGGGGGCCTGAGCCAACTCCCGGCAACGGCGATCTGTGGAAACGACATCACCTCCTCCTGCCTATACGTCTCGGCTCTGGCCATCATCCAGGGCGGAAAATGGGCCTGGCTGGTCCTTGTGTTCGTGGCTGCGGTTCTCTACCTGTTCCGCAGAATCTATGGCGAGGTGGTAGGAGCCCTTCCCTTGAACGGGGGTGCCTACAATGCCCTGCTCAACACGACCAGCAAGCGCCTGGCCTCTCTGGCTGCCTGCCTGACTCTTCTGTCCTCTACATGGCCACAGCCGTCATATCGGCCAGTGAAGCTAGCCACTACGCCCAGAAGTTGTGGCACAGTCTTCCGGTTACACCGGCGACCATCGCTTTGCTGGCGACTTTCATGGGCCTGACCATAGTAGGAATCGGAGAATCTTCCAAGGTGGCTATCGCCATTTTCATTACCCACCTGGTCACTTTGACTCTTTTGATCGTGGTCGGAGTTTCCTTTCTCGCGGTGCACGGGGTACAGGTTCTGGTCGACAACTTTACGCAACCCGGCCAGGTTGGGATCCTGCGGGCCCTTTTCTTCGGCTTTGCTGCGGCCATGCTCGGGATTTCGGGTTTTGAAAGCTCGGCGAACTTCGTAGAGGAGCAGGCCGAAGGCGTTTTTCCACTCACTCTTCGCAACATGTGGATAGCGGTCAGTGTTTTCAACCCCGCCATGGCGCTCCTGGCCCTGGCTCTGGTTCCTATTGCTCTGGTCCCGGATAATCAGGAAACCCTGCTGGCTTACATGGGCGGCCAGGCGGGAGGCCCCTGGCTGGCGTGGCTGATCTCTGTCGATGCTCCGCTGGTCCTGAGCGGCGCAGTTCTAACCTCCTATGTCGGTGTCACCGGCCTGGTTCGCAGAATGACCCTGGATCGCTGTCTTCCTCAGTTCCTTCTCAAGACCAACCGGCGGGGTTCATCCCATCGGATCATCATTGCTTTCTTCATCCTTGCCGTGTCGGTGCTCATGGTCACGAAAGGCGAGCTGAGTGCCCTGGCAGGCGTCTACACGATCTCCTTCCTCTCGGTTCTGGCTCTGTTCGGACTGGGAAACATTCTGCTCAAGGTGCGGCGAGGGAAAATGCCACGTGACACAAGGGCTTCCTGGCCCTCTCTGATCGTCGCCATAGGGGCGGTGCTGATTGGAATCGCCGGTCACCTGGTCATGAATCCTGAGCACTTCAGGGTTTTTCTAGGCTATTTCATCCCGACCGTGATCATTGTTCTGATCATGCTGGGACGAATCGGCATCCTGCGGGCCTGTCTCTTCTTGATCGGAGCCGCCAGCGATGCCGTTGCCGGGATGACCTCTCGATTCTCGCACAACATCGACACAAGAATAGAGGAGATCCGGAGCCAGCAGATTGTCTTTTTCACCCGTGGAGACAATCTTGCCAACCTCAACAGCGCCATGCTCTACGTGCGCCGCAATGAACACACGAACCGTGTCAAGGTGGTCACGGTCGTCCGGGACGAAAGCGAGATACCGAAAAGGCTGGGGATTGACCTCGAGTTTCTGGATGACGCCTACCCGGAGATCAAGATCGACTTTGTAGTGGTCAAGGGTACGTTCTCGCCGGAGTTGATCCAGAAGTTATCCAGGGACTGGGGCATTCCAGTGAATTTCATGTTCCTTGGATCCCCCGGTGATCACTTCCTGTACGGCCTAGCCGAACTGGGCGGCGTCCGCTTGATCATCTGACGGTAGGCGAAAATAAGTCGCGTTTTGAGCTGAGTCTCGGGTATGCCAGGCGCACCGCGGCGAGCAGTGGCGGTAGCGTTCCCCCCATGAGTGCCGCCGGAGCGATGCATAGCGAACATGAGCTGCTGACAGACGAGCGTCAGGAAGGGTTGTTCTTTTCCCTGATCGCATTTATGAAAAAAGCCATGACAGCAGTGGGTATTTTGGTCAGTGGTACCATCCTGAACATGTTAAACATACCCAGGACCGCGGCCGTTGAGAGCATCGATCCGGGGATTATCTGGAACTTCGGCCTGGTCGTCGGTGCCCTTATTCCATGTGGTGGATTTCTCGGCATGTGGGTTCTTACCCGATACGATCTGAAGAAAGCGCGGCATGCGGAAATCAGAGCCCAGCTCGGAGCAAGGGCAAAGGAAGCGGTATGAGGCTCAAAGACAAAAGTTAGGATGACCGTCAAGTCGTTTTGCAGGAGGGTGAAGTGAAAGTTGACGATGCGATTGCCAGAGTGCTGAAGGCCGAGGGTGTTGAAATCCTCTTCGCCTATCCGGTGAACCCGATCATAGAAGCCGCCGCGGCAGAAGATATTCGCACCGTGATCGTGCGTCAAGAACGCATTGGATTACATATGGCCGACGCCTTTTCACGTTTGTCCTCGGGAGAAAAAATTGGCGTTTTCTGTATGCAGCATGGACCAGGGGCCGAGAATGCCTTCGGGGGCGTTGCCCAGGCCTTCTCGGAATCCGTACCCATTCTCGTCATCCCAGCCGGCTACCCGCGTCGATTGGCCCATTACCGTCCCAACTACAATTCCACCCTCAACATGAAGCATGTCACCAAGTGGGCCGAGCCGGTCACCATGGGAGAAGCTCTCCCCGACGTGATGCGCCGTGCTTTCTTCCAGCTGCGCAATGGTCCACCCGGGCCGGTCCTGGTTGAGGTACCGGTCGATGTGTTTGACGAGGATGTGCCGGACGGGTGGGAATACCTGCCCAGCTTCGCCGCGCGCAGCGGGCCCGACCCCTCTGCGGTGGAGGAGGCAGCCCGCATACTGGCGCAGGCCGAGCGCCCGGTGATCTATGCGGGCCAGGGCGTGCACTATGCGAAAGCCTGGAAGGAGCTGAGGACCCTCGCCGAAACCTGGAACATTCCGGTGACCACCAGCATTGAAGGCAAGAGTGCCTTTCCCGAGATCCACCCGCTGTCTCTGGGGTCGGGCGGGCTGGCCAATCCCAGAACCGTGAAAGACTTCTGGCAGGAAGCCGACGTGATTTTCGGTGTGGGCTGCAGTTTCTCGGAGACGGTCTTTGGCATCCAAGTGCCGCCCGGCAAAACCATCATTCATGCCACGCTCGACCCGGTGGATCTCAACAAAGATGTACCAGCCCGGTATGCGCTCCTGGGGGATGCGCAGCTGACGCTTGATGCCTTGAATCAAGCCCTGGCCGAACAGCCGCGAACTCGGGCCGATGCCCGCGCTGAAGTACCGGAACGCATTGCGGCGGTTAAAGAGGAATGGCTGAGTGAGTGGATGCCGAAACTCACTAATGATGAGTCCCCCATCAGTCCGTACCGGGTAGTGTGGGAGCTGAACGACGTCGTGGACAAAGAAAACACGATCATTACCCACGATGCCGGCAGCCCCCGGGATCAGCTGACCCCTTTCTGGGAAAGCACCGCGCCGTTGAGCTACATCGGCTGGGGTAAGACCACCCAGCTGGGCTACGGTCTGGGGCTTTCCATGGGTGCCAAGCTGGCCCACCCGGAAAAACTGTGCATTAACGTTTGGGGTGACGCCGCCATCGGTTTCACAGGCATGGATTTCGAGACCGCCGTACGCGAGCGGATTCCCATCCTCTCGGTTTTGCTGAATAACTCCTGCATGGCGATCGAAGTTCCGGTCATGCCGATCTCCACTGAGAAATACCGTTCAACCGACATTTCCGGGGACTACGCGGATATGGCCAGGGCATTCGGAGCCTACGGAGAACGGGTGACCGATCCTAACGAGATTCGCGTGGCACTGCAACGAGGTATCGAAGCCACCCGGAACGGCCAGCCGGCGCTGCTGGAGTTCATTACGGATAAGGAGATTACCTTCTCGCACAGACTCTTGAAGTAGGAGATCCGAGGGCTTGGGTTAGCGCCTCTCGGGTCGTGAAGAGATAGTTTCAAGGGTTTCCTCTTGAAAGTGGGAGGCGGGCTTGGGGAGGCGGACGTTTAAATTCCCGGACGTCGCCCCAAGCCCGTCTCCCACTTTCTTCCCGAGCCGCCTCCCACATTCCCATCTGAAGCCTGAAATCGAATGTGGCCCCTCCCACCTCCAGGTCGGAGGACCCTTGGTGGTAGGATCCGAGAGTGGGAGGAGCCTCGGGGGCTGCGTCCGGGAATTTAAACGTCCGCCTCCCCCGAGGCTCCTCCCACTCTCTCAGCTGAAACCTGAAAATCACTTTCCACCCCCTCCCACATTCTTCCGGCGACCTACAACCTTTGAGCTTGAGCCTGTAACCTAATAGGCATGTCCCTAATCGAAAATCTGGCCGCAATTGTGGGCGAGAGGGATGTCCTGGTGGGAGAACAGGTGTCCCAACGCCCTGCCTTCTGGGGTTCCAGTGCACCCTCCCAGGCCATCTGTATAACTCGTCCCCAGACGACAGCGCAGGTTTCGGAGATCCTCCAGCTCTGCCATGCCCGCAGACAGCCGGTGGTCACCCAGGGGGGAATGACTGGAATGGTCCGGGGCGCGGTCTCAACTCGAGACGAAGTGGTCGTCTCGTTGGAGAGGATGAGTCAGGTTGAGGACATCTGTGGGGATGATCGCACGGTCGTGGTTCAGGCCGGCGCCTCGCTGCAGGCCGTGCAGGAGGCCGCAGCCGCACAAGGTTTTATTTTTCCTCTCGATTTTGGTGCGCGCGGTTCGGCCAACATTGGAGGCGCCATCTCGACCAACGCAGGGGGAAATCGGGTCATTCGCTACGGCATGACGCGCAATCTGGTGTTGGGCCTGGAGGCGGTCCTGGCTGACGGGACGGTTCTCTCTTCGCTCAACCGCATGCTCAAGAACAACGCAGGATATGATCTCAAACAGCTCTTCATAGGGTCAGAGGGGACTCTGGGGATCGTGACGCGGGCGGTTCTGCGGATCTTCCCGCGGCCTGGCAGTGAGAACCTGGCTCTGGTCGCTGTACAGGAGTTCGACCAGCTTCCAGCTCTGTTGAAGCGCATGGATCGCGACCTGGCCGGGACTCTGAGTGCTTTTGAGGTGATGTGGAAGGACTTCTATGATCTGGTGACCCGCGAGGGAGGACATCATGCTCCCCTTGCTCCTGGCTACCCCTTCTACGTCCTGATCGAAGCGCTTGGATCCGATTCCGAGGCGGACTCCGACCGGTTCGAAACCACACTCCACTCGGCCCAGGCTGAAGGCCTGCTTGCGGACGGAGTTATTGCAATGTCCGGCAAGCAGAGGGAAGAGATCTGGGCCATTCGGGACGGGCTCGGGTTTATCCGGCTGAGACCCGTTTTCGTTTTCGACGTGAGTCTTCGTATCAGCGACATGAAAGATTATGTCGATCAGGTCGTGAAGTCCACAAAGAGCGCCTGGCCAAACGCACGTGTCATCCCCTTCGGACATCTAGGAGACGGGAATCTGCATTTTGCCATCGAGGTGGGGAGCGATGCTCCCGAGACCCGGGCTCGTGTCGAAGAGATGGTCTACTCTCCCCTGGTGAGAATCGGCGGGTCGGTATCGGCCGAACACGGAATCGGTATGGAAAAGAGAGAACATCTGGGCCTCAGCCGGAGCCGGGATGAGATCCGGACCATGCGTCTCCTGAAGCAGGCGCTCGACCCGAAAGGAATACTGAATCCAGGCCGGGTCTTTCCTCTGGAGGAACCGGGATGACCCCCCCCGGCGACTTCTCACTGGCCGACAAGTTTCTGCAGGAAGAGGGCCGCATTGTCCTGAGCGGCCTGCAGGCCCTGGTGCGCATTCCTCTGGACCAGCACCGGGCGGATCGACGAGCGGGGTTGAACACGGCCAGCTTCATTTCCGGCTATCGTGGCTCTCCGCTGGGAGGGCTCGACATGCTGCTGGCTCGTAACAAGAAGTTGCTCGACCGCCACCAGGTTGTTTTCATGCCCGGGGTCAACGAAGACCTCGGGGCCACAGCCGTCTTCGGCAGCCAGCTCGCCAACCTCATGCCGGAACCCAAATACGACGGCGTACTGGGGATGTGGTACGGGAAAGGTCCTGGAGTCGACCGCTCGGGGGATATCTTCAAACACGCTAACTTCGCCGGCGTGGGTCGGCACGGAGGGGTTCTGGCTGTGGCGGGTGATGATCCCATCTCCAAGTCCTCGACCCTGCCCACCCATTCCGAGGTTGCCCTCTTTGATGCACGAATGCCCATTCTCTTCCCGGGAAACGTACGGGAAACCATCGAGTACGGCCGTTATGGCTTTGAACTCTCCCGCTACTGCGGCTGCTGGGTAGGTTTCAAGATCGTCACCGATGTGGCGGATGGCTTCTCCACGGTCGACGTTTCGCCGATTGCTGACGTCAGGAGACCCGATTTCACCTTTGATGGCCAGCCCTGGCAGCATCTGCAGTGTCCGACCCTTTTTGTCCCCTTCTCGCTGCAGATGGAACGGGAGATCCAGCTGGGCAGACTGGAGGCAGCCAGGCTCTTTGCCTCGGAAAATCACCTCAACCAGATCACTGTTTCGTCCCCGCAGGATCGGATCGGGCTGGTGGCGGCCGGCAAGACCTACTATGACCTGCACGAAGCACTGGGCCGGTTGGGCCTGCAAGACCAGGACCTGCGCCGTTACGGAATTCGTTTGCTCAAGCTGGGGATGATTCATCCCCTGGAGCCGGAGGTGATCCGGGAGTTCGCCGGTGGCCTGGCAGAAGTGTTTGTGGTTGAGGAGAAGCGTGCCTTCGTCGAACTCTTCCTTCGTGATGAGCTGTACAACCTGCCCGATCGACCGCTGATTCTGGGTAAGAAGGACGAAAAGGGCCGGGTCCTGTTCCCGGCCTACAACGAGCTGGATGCCGATACCATTGCCCGGCTGCTGGCGCCGCTTCTGGCAGAAAGGCTTCCCACAGGACACTTGAGTGTGGCTGGACTGGAGGGCCAGTCCGGTGTTTCTGAGCTGCCCGCCGTGACCCCGGAAGCGGGCCGCAGCCCCTATTTCTGCTCCGGCTGTCCTCACAACCGCTCTACAGTGGTTCCGGAAGGGTCGGTGGCGGGAGGAGGCATCGGGTGTCACGCCATGGCCCTGCGGATGGCCCGAAACACACAGGGGATTACCCACATGGGGGGTGAGGGCGTGCAATGGGTGGGAGCCTCTCCCTTCAGCGGCGTGAACCACATGTTCCAGAACCTGGGCGACGGCACCTTTTTCCACTCGGGACACCTTGCCGTCCGGCAGGCCGTGGCGGCCGGGACCAACATCACCTACAAGATTCTGTACAACTCGGCTGTCGCCATGACGGGCGGTCAGCCCGTCGACGGCGCGATGTCGGTGCCTGCCCTGACACGAGTCCTGGAAGCCGAGGGGGTCGGCAAAACCATTGTCTGCAGCCACGACATACACCAATACTCTGCCCAGGAGCGCTGGGCGAAAAGCGTTCAAGTGTGGCATCGGGATCGACTGGAGGAAGCTCAGCGTCTTTTGCGGGAAGAACCGGGTGTAACCGTTCTCATCTACGACCAGCCCTGTGCTGCCGAACAGCGGCGCAAGCGGAAGCGCGGTGAGGTTCCTACGCCCTCCAGGCGGGTCTTTATCAACGAAGCGGTCTGCGAGGGCTGTGGTGACTGCGGCGTCAAATCGAACTGTCTCAGCGTGTTTCCAGTGGAAACGGAATACGGTCGTAAGACCCAGATACACCAGTCATCCTGTAACCTGGACTACAGCTGCCTGAACGGAGACTGCCCGGCTTTCGTAACGATCACACTGCCCGGAGACGGTTCACGGGCCCAGCCCGCCCCGGCGGCCCGACAGGTGGATTTGGAGCAGTCTCTACCTGAGCCCGATCTCCGAGTTCCTGCTCAGGCCAACCTCTATTTGACCGGGATAGGCGGCACCGGCGTGGTTACCGTGACCCAGATCCTGTCGACCGCGGCCCTGCTGGATGGAAAGCATGTGCTCAGTCTGGATCAGACGGGTCTTAGCCAGATGGGAGGCCCGGTCGTTTCCCACCTCAAGATCGCTGATGAAGCCAGGTCGGTATCCAGCAAGATCGGCGTGGGTGATGCCGACTCCTATATCGTTTTCGACGTGCTGAGCGGGAGTACCGACCAGAATCTGGCCCGGGTGCGGCCGGGAAAAACCATCGCCGTTGCCTCCACCAGCCAGGTCCCTACGGGAGGAATGGTCAACTCGACCAAGCTGAAGTTTCCGCAGTGGGATTGCATCAGGGACCGCATTGAATCGGCGACCCTGCCGGAAGCCAATGTCTATCTGGATGCCCGAGCTCTGGCGGAGCACCTGTTCGGCAGCCATATGCCGGCCAACCTGATCACCATAGGAGCTGCTTTCCAGGCCGGTGCCGTCCCCATCCGGGCAGCCTCGATTGAACGAGCCATCGAATTGAATGGCATCGCCGTGGAGCCTAACAAACAGGCCTTCCGGGCCGGACGTCTGGCGGCAGCCGATCCCGGCTGGGTCCGGGCTCAGACACCACCTCGTGCTGGAGCGCTCGATGACCAGCCCGCTGTGTCGGCGGAAGCCCGCGAACTGGTGAAAGAGGTCGGCGCCGACGGCGAACTGGTCCGCCTGCTGGAGGTCCGAGTACCCGAGCTGATCGATTTCCAGAACAGGGGCTACGGGCGCGACTATTTACAGTTCGTGAAACGCGTGCTGGAAGCCGAGCGCAAACTGGGGGGAAAGGAAACACCGCTCACCCTGGCAGTGGCTCGATTCCTCTTCAAACTGATGGCCTACAAGGACGAATACGAGGTGGCCCGCCTCTATCGCAAGGCTGCTTTCAAGCAGATGGTGAGTTCTCAGTTCGGTGAGGGCGCACGCATAAAGTACATGCTCCATCCTCCCTTCCTGCGGGCACTGGGCCTGAAAAGGAAGATCGCATTTGGCCGCTGGTTCGAACCCGGTCTGTGGCTGCTGGCCCGGCTCAAAGTCCTGCGTGGAACCTGGCTGGATGTTTTTGGCTACGGGCAGATACGCAGAGTGGAGCGACAACTGATCCACGAGTACCGCGCTCTCATCGAAGCCGAACTCGCCGATCTTTGTGCCGACTCGATCGACCGGGCCATCGCCATCGCCCGCCTGCCCGATCTGATTCGCGGCTACGAACAGATCAAGCTCGACAATGTGGCCCGCTTTCGGGAAGAGGTACGCCGCCTCCGCGCCGATCAGCCATAGCAGCCCGTGGGACTATTCGAATGTTACTTTTCTCTTCGTTTCCTTAACAAGTCACTGTCATGAAGACGATGGCGTACGACCGCTCAAATCGAGGTTCCATTCGAAACCTGCTGGTGGCCCAGTTCTTTGGGGCTTTCAATGACAATGCCCTGAAGCTGATGGTTGCCTTTCTGGCCTTCCGGTCACTCCAGTCTCAATACCTGGGAAACGAAGTCGAGCTGCAGCGCCTGTTCCAGTTCGAGACCACTCTGGCCTTCTGTGTACTGACGCTGCCCCTGATCCTGGTTTCGCTCCCGGCCGGTGTGCTGGCGGATCGGCTCAGCAAGAGAAGCATCATCGTCACCATGAAGGGCGCTGAAATCGGGCTGATGGTTGCGGTCACCGCTCTTCTGTGGCTGTTTCCCGACAACATTCGCCTTCCTCTGGTGGTGCTGGGTCTGATGGGGGCTCAGAGTGCGCTCTTCAGCCCGGCCAAATTCGGGATCCTGCCCGAGATTCTTCCTCATGAGAGGCTCTCGAGCGGGAACGCCCACCTTCAGATGTGGACCTTTCTGGCCATCATCCTGGGCACGGCCGCAGGAGGGTTTCTCCTCGATCACTCGGGTGCCTACCTCTGGACGGTTGGGGCCGTCCTGACGCTTTGTGCGCTGATCGGCTTCATTTTCTCTCGGGGTATCCCGGAGGTTCCTGCAGCCCGCTCAGAGGGTAAACTCGGGGAAACCCTTCGTTTCTCATGGAGGGCCATCCGATCGCACCGAGTCCTGGGCCTGGCCGTTGCCGGTTCGGTGTTTTACTGGACAGTGGCCAGCCTGCTGGGCCAGGACATTCTGGTGTATGCCCGGACCGTCCTCGGCCTGTCGGAATCCATGGCCGGGATCCCTCTGGCTGTGCTGGGTCTGGGAGTCGGAGTGGGCAGCCTTCTGGCCAGTCGACTTTCCGGGCAGAAGGTCGAATACGGGTTGATTCCTTTGGGAGCCGTCGTGATGGCGTTCGCCAGTCTTACCCTGGCGCTCCTCTCCCCGGGCTTTTTCCTGCTGCTGGTTTTGATGGTGATCCTGGGGGCGGCCAGCGGTTTGCTGCTGGTCCCCCTCAATTCCCTCATTCAATGGAAGTCTCCAGACGAGCGACGAGGCGGAATCATCGCTCTCTCCAACATCTTCGTGTTCAGCGGTATCCTGGCCGGCTCAGTAGGGGCGACACTCCTGGCCAATTCGGGGCTCTCGCCCCAGGCGATCCTGGGAGCCGCCTCGATAGTGATCTTACTGGGTACCGGCTGGGCTCTGTGGCTGCTTCCCGAGGCCCTGCTGCGACTGGCCCTGATTCTGGCTACCCACAGCTTCTACCGGTTACGCATCATGGATAGCCGGCACGTTCCCCGGGAGGGCGGCGCCCTGCTGGCTCCCAACCACGTCTCCTTTGTCGATGCCCTGATGCTGATCGCCAGCCTCGACCGGCCGATTCGCTTCATCGTCCACCAGGACTACTTTGACTACTGGCTCTTCAGACCCTTCATGAGATCTATGGGCTGCATCCCCGTCGTGGCATCCGGGGGGCCTCGCGTGATTCTGAAAGCTCTGCGGGATGCGGGACGCTACCTGGAGAAGAATGAACTGGTGTGTATCTTCCCGGAGGGCCAGATTACCCGAACCGGAACTCTGCTTCCTTTTCGCCGGGGCCTGGAGCGGATTACTAGTAACCGGGAGGCCCCCATCATTCCGGTCTATCTGGACCGTCTCTGGGGGAGCATCTTCAGCCGCGAGGGGGGACGCTTCCTTTTCAAAGTTCCCCGCCAGATTCCCTATTCCGTGACCGTTGCCTTCGGGAACCCTCTTCCTCCTGGTACCAAGGCGGGAGATCTGCGCCAGCGTGTTCAGGAACTGGCCTCTCGAGCCTGGATGGCCAGGGAAGCAACCGCCCGGCCACTCCACGCCGACTTCTTCCGCAGTGCCCGGCGAAGCCCTTTTTCGCTGGCCCTGGCCGAGGCAACCCCGCGGAAACTGTCCAGACTCCAGGCGGCTGCCGGAGCCGTGGTCCTGGCTCGGGCTCTCAAGGGTTTCTGGGCCGATCAGAAGAACGTCGGGATTCTGCTCCCACCCACGGTGGCGGGCGTACTGGTCAACATCGCCGCTTCGCTCTCCGGTCGCGTCAGCGTGAACCTCAACTACACTGCCGGAAAGGCAGGGATGGAGTCGGCCATCCGACAGGCCGGTCTCACCACGATCGTGAGCAGCCGACTGTTCGTCAAGAAGGCTGAACTGGAACTTCCCCAGAATGTTGACGTCCTATGGGCGGAGGATCTTCGCAAGATCATCGGACCCGGGCTTCGCTTCTCGAGTCTTGTGGCTTCGCTTCTCTTTCCGGTGTCCTGGCTGGAGAGACTGAGCGGGGCTCGGAGCCCGATTCGTGCCCAGGATCTGGCGACCGTTATTTTCAGCAGCGGCAGCACCGGTGAGCCCAAGGGGGTCATGCTCTCGCACTTCAATGTCGGCTCCAATGTGGAGGCGCTTACGCAGGTGCTGCGGGCCACGCCCCGGGACCGGGTTCTGGGGATTCTTCCCCTGTTTCACTCCTTCGGATACATGTCCAGCTGGTTTGCTCTCCAGAAAGGCCTGGGTATGCCGGTCCACCCCAATCCCCTGGACGCTCCCGCCATCGGTGACCTGGTGCAGCATTACCGGGTAACGATCCTGCTGGCTACACCCACCTTCCTGCAGCTCTACATGCGTCGCTGTACACCGGCTCAGTTCGGCTCTCTGAGGCTGGTGATCACGGGAGCGGAAAAGCTCTCTGTCGAAACCGCACTGGCTTTCGAGGATCACTTTGGAGTTCGCCCCATGGAGGGGTATGGAAGCACCGAGTGCTCGCCCACGATCGCGGCCAGTGTCCCGGACTTTCGGGCACCGGGTTTCTTTCAACCCGGATCCCGCCGTGGATATGTGGGTTCACCTCTTCCTGGAGTGGCCATCAAGACGGTCCATCCCGACACCTTTGAACCGCTTCCCGCAGGAGAGTCCGGGATGTTGTTGGTCAAAGGCCCCAACGTCATGAAGGGCTATCTGGGACAAGACGACCTCACACGCGAGGCGTTCCGCGAGGGGTGGTATGTGACCGGAGATATCGGCATGGTGGACGAAGACGGCTTCCTGAAGATCACCGATCGCCTTTCTAGCTTCTCCAAAATCGCCGGCGAAATGGTCCCTCACGGCCGTGTTGAGGAAGCACTGCAACAGGCACTCGGATCGCCCCAGGAGCAGGTTTTCGCGGTTACGTCGATTGCCGATCCCAGGAAGGGTGAGAGCCTGGCCGTTGTGCATACCTGCGACCCGGAGAAGATCGCGGAAGTGGTGGAGAAGGTGAAGACACAGGGCCTTCCCAATCTCTTCATCCCCCGCAAGGACCGTTTCGTGCGTGTGGCCCGGTTGCCTCTCCTCGGAACGGGAAAGCTGAACCTGCGCGAAATCAAGCAGATTGCCCAACAGGCGCTCGAGACCGGCGCGTAGCCCGAATCCGCCGAAGCACACTCGTTAACACCCGGCGGTCGCGGCCTGAGGCTCCTTCCACTCTAATTCCAGACCCAAAACCCAGAACCTATTGAACAGGCTCAACCCGGACCGGACAGACTTTCAGTTCGGCCGTGTCGGTGATGGGGTCGTAGCCTGACCCGGTGAGGATGTTCACGGGGACGTCGCTGAAGCTGAAGCTGGTAAAAACAGTTCCCCGGGGCGAGCGCCTCGTGGCCTTGACCTTGATCCTTATCGACCCTCGTGGGCTGGACATGGAGCACCAATCGCCATTCTTCAGGCCCCAGGCCTCAATGTCATCCGGATGTGCCTCCAGGCTCTCCTCCGACAGAAAATAATCAATACCCTGAGCGCGGCCAGTCTGGGTTCGGGTGTGATAGGACTCGAGCCGCCTTCCTGTGGTCAGCCACACAGGGAACTCATCGTCAATGGTCTCGGCCGGATCCCGGTAACGAATCAGTTTGAAGATGCCACGGCCGTTCTTGAACTCGCCCTCGTGCAAAATGGGCGTCCCGGCGTGTCCCTCGTAGGGGACCGGCCAATGGTATTCACCCCCCTCGATCCGGTCCCAGTTGAGACCGGCGTAGATGGGAGAGAGGCTGCACAGCTCGTTGAAAACCTCTTTGGCCGAGTCGAATTCGAACCCCTGGAAGCCCATGCGCCGGGCAATCTGCGCAATGATCCACCAGTCGGGCCTGGCCTGGCCTGCTGCGGGGACTGCCTGACGAACCCGCTGGATACGTCGCTCCGTATTGGTGAAGGTCCCGTCCGTCTCTCCCCAACTCGTCGCCGGAAAAACGACGTCGGCCAGCCGTGCCGTCTCGGTCAGAAAAATATCGATGACGACCAGATGATCGAGGCTGCGCAGGGCGTGTTCACAGTGCGCCATGTCGGGATCGGAAACCAGAGTGTTCTCGCCGTCGATGAGCATGGCCCGGATCTGATCACCGGCCAAGTCCAGTGCGCGAACCTTGGTCATGATCTTTCCGAGGTCGACTTCGGTTCCGTAGGCTTTCTTGAATTTAGCCTGGTTCTGTGGATCGGTGACGGACTGGAAGCCGGGATAGTTGTTGGGAATGGCTCCACTGTCACCGGCCCCCTGAATGTTGTTCTGGCCCCGCATGGGATTGATTCCGGTCCCTTCACGACCCAGGTTACCGGTCATCAACGCCAGGTTGCCCAGCCCCTGAACATTCTCGACGCCGCAGATGTGTTCCGTGATACCAAGGGTGTAGTAGATGGCAGCCTTCTCGGCCCGCCCGTACAACAGAGCAGCCGTCTCAATATCGGCAGCCGGGACTCCTGTGATCGTCTCTGCCCAATCGGGCGGGAATTCCTTGACGTGCTCCAGTAAATCTTCGCCGCCTGTCGTGCGCGCGGCCATGAACTCCTCATCGACCAGTCCCTCTCGAGCGATGACGTGGGCCATTCCCAGAAGAAGTGCAGAATCCGAACCCACCCGGATCTGGAGAAAAACGTCCGACAGGTCAGCTAGATCGATGTGCCTGGGGTCGGCCACAATGAGCCTGGCGCCCCGGGAGACTGCTTTCTTGATTCGAGTGGCTGCCACCGGATGGCACTCCGTCATATTGGTGCCGATGCAGAAAATGACGTCCGGCTTGTCCATGTCAGCGAGGGGATTGGACATCGCCCCGCGTCCGATAGTGGCGGCCAGACCGGCCACCGTGGGGGCGTGTCAGGCACGGCTGCAGTTGTCGATGTGATTGGTCCCGAAGCCGGCCCGGATGAACCGCTGCATCATGTAATCGGCTTCACCGGGTGTGCGCCCTGAGGCGACTCCGAAGATGGCGTGCCGGCCGAATTTCTCGCGTACTTGCTGAAATCCGTCAGCCGCTCGATCGAGAGCCTCGTCCCAGCTGGCTTCCCGCAGCTCACCGTCTCCGTCTCGAATCAGAGGAGTGGTCAGGCGCTCCGCGTGTTGGACAAAATCGTAGGCGAACTGTCCCTTGACACAGAGAGCGCCCTCATTGGCAGGACCGTCCATGGCCGGATGGATTCCCACCAGCTTTTCTCCCTTGGTCAGAAGGTCCATGGAGCAACCGACGCCGCAGTAGGGGCAGGTGCTGCGTGTCTTCGTGATTTCCCCGGGAAGCTCCGCGTGCTGTAAAGCCTTGAGGTCGGCCAGAGCTCCGGTCGGGCAGGTCTGTACGCACTGTCCGCAGAAGGTGCAGGCCGAATCCTTGAGCAGCCCGTTGAACTCGGTCGCGATCTGCGTCTCGAATCCGCGGTTCAGAACCGTGATGGCGTAGTCTCCCTCCTGCTCGGCACAAACACGGACACAGCGGTAGCAGGAGATACATTGCTCGTAGTCCCGGAGAATGAAGGGATTGTCATCGTCACTGGACGTGCCCGAAGTGCTGCCGGCGAAGCGGCCGTTGTGCACCCCGTAGCGATCGGCCAGAACAGCCAGTTCCTGGGAAGCGTAGCCACTGAGGGGATCGACCTGGATCTGTCGATTCTCGCTGGCCACCATTTCCAGAAGTGTTTTGCGCTGCTTTTCGAGCTTCTCGGTCCGAGTCCGGACGACCATTCCGGAAGCCGCCTGAGTGGTACACGAAGCAACCGGCTTGGGAATCCCTTCCACTTCCACGACACACAGCCGGCAGCCTCCAAAGGGCTCCAGTCTCGGGTCGTAACACAGCGTCGGGATCTGTCCCTGATGACGATCGGCCACCTCATACACGGTTTCACCCGGTGCAAAAGGAACCTCGACGCCGTCAATGGTCAGCGTGGCCCGTTCGGTCTGTGTAATCGAGGCCGAGCTCATTTCCCCCTTCTTCCCTCCAAATCCTGGAGGTGTCGATGGATCCGGTCCGGAAAGTACTTCAATAGACTATCACTGACCAGCGGCGCAGCCACCCCTAATCCGCAGGCGCTCAACTCTTTCATAATTTCGCCCAGATCCTTGACCTCCTCGGCCCAGGTGTCGAAGTCCTTCGGCCCCGCCTCTCCCGAGAGGCGTTCCTCGAGGCGCTTAGTGCCGATCCGGCAGGGAAAGCACTTGCCGCAGGACTCCTCAGCGAAGAAGCTCATGGCGTTGTGGGCGACTTCCACCATGTTTCTGGTCGAATCAAAGACCATGATTCCGCCGGCGCCCAGGAAGGAGCCACGGCTGCGGATGCTGGTCTCGTCGAGTGTGACGTCCAGATCGTCTCCGGCCAGGAAGCCTCCAGAGAGACCGGCCATGGTCACCGCCTGAATGGCTCGGCTCTCGGGGGCCCCACCGGCCCAGTCGTAGAGGAGGGTTTTCAAAGGCATTCCCAGGGGAACCTCGTAGTTGCCAGGCTCTTGAATGTCACCGGAAAGGCTGATGACCTTGGTTCCGCTGTGGCCGTTGCAGCCCAGCCCCCGGTACCACTCCGGGCCGTTCCTCACGATGGGAGGGGCGGAAGCCAGAGTCTCCACGTTATTCACGACCGTCGGGAGGTCTTCGTAGCCATGAGTTACAGGGTAAGGGGGCCGGTTGCGTGGAAAGGGGTGCTTGCCCTCCAGACTGTTCAGAAGGGAAGTCTCCTCGCCACAGATATAGGCTCCCGCTCCCCGTCGCAGGTAGAGGTGGAAAGAAAAGTCGCGTTCCAGAATCCTGTCTCCGAGGAAGCCGGACTCTTCCGTCTCGTGAAGAGCCTGATCGAGGATCGCGAAGGTCTCAGGATACTCGTAACGGAGGTAGATGAAGCCCCGCGTGGCCCCGGTAGCGTAGGCAGCCAGGATCATCCCTTCAATGACAGCATGGGGGTCGTGGTCCATTAGCACCCGGTCTTTGAAACAGCCCGGTTCTCCTTCGTCGGCGTTACAGACGATCGTCTTCGGGTTTCCCGGGGCGTCCCGAACGGCCTGCCATTTGCGCCCGGTCGGGAAGCCCGCTCCGCCCCGGCCGGCCAGTTCACTTTCGCTGATCAGCCGGATGACTTCTCCGGGTTCCATCTCCAGGACCGCTCGACTCAGGGCCTCATAGCCACCGTTCTCGCAGTAACCGCCCATGCCGGCCTGGCCGTGTGCACGGATCGAGGCGAAAACACATTCTTCCACTCCGCCCGGGTTCGGGGGAGGCAATGGCGAAGTGCGGGTGACCAGAGTGTCGGGAGTGGTGCCGATCAGTAAGGTTTCTCCCTGAATCACCGGGATGGGGTCGTCGCAGCGACCTGCGCAGGGCATTTCATGGGCCGTGTCCCCGAGTTTCTCCAGAAGCTCCAGTCCTCCACGGAAGCGACAGACGGGTCCGGTGCAGACCCGAAAGGCAGCGCCGGAGTGACGCGAGAAGTGGTGGTAAAAGGTGACCGTCCCGTAGAGATCAGCCAGAGGGATTCTCAAAGCTGCGGAGGTCTCCCGTATCGCTTCCTCGGACAGATATCCGTCGCGTTCCTGAAAGGCGTGCAGAAGCGGCAGCAGGGGAGCCGGCTCGCCGCGCCAGCGCTCAATCAGCTTGTCATTCGTTGGATGTTTCACCGAGCGTCAATTCTACCATTTTGCTTAGCCTGCCAGGCCACAACAATGGCCCCTCCCACTTTCATGAGCGCGCAACGTGGAATGTGGAACGTGGAACGCAGAAATGCTGTATGCTTCCGGCCATGGCCAGGCAGAGCTCCTTCGACATCGTTTCCAAAGTCAACCTGGCCGAGGTGAAGAACGCGGTCAATCAGGCTTTGAAAGAGGTCCGCCAGCGCTTCGATCTCAAGAACAGTCAGTCCGACATCCAGCTCCAGGCGGACGAGAACAAAATTGTCCTCGCGTCCCGTGCAGAATTCACCTGCGCGGCGGTCGACCAGGTGCTCCGGCAGAGGTTGGCGCGTCGTGGCGTCTCACTCAAGGCCCTGACCTACGGGGTGGTCGAGTCCGCCTCGAAGGACAGCGTGCGCCAGAGCATCTCTCTGCAGCAGGGGATCCCCAGGGAGAAGGCCCGGGAGATCGTCAAGCTGATCAAGAAGAGGAAGCTCAAGGTCCAGGCCGCGATCCAGGAGGACTTCGTGCGGGTCTCGGGCAAGGTCCGCGACGACCTGCAAGAGGTGATCGCGATGCTCAAGGAAGAAGACCTGGGTATCGACATGCAGTTCACCAACTACCGCTCCTAGTGCACTGTCCGGAAAGTTCACGCCGCTACTTCGGGCGTCTTTTCGCCGACAGCTTTGTTGCGCTACCTCGAAATACTCCCGGCATTGCTGCGTCGCGCGCCTCACTGACGACGAAAATCCATCCCGAATTAACGACGCGAACTTCCCGAACAGTACACTAGCAGCCCGTGGTGAAAGTCGCGCAGTTGCCCTGTACGAGATCGAAAGCTGGGCATCTCGAGACCGGGCTAGAACCTTTTCGCCAGTCTCTGTGGGGCTCCCGCAGAAAGCGATTACAGGGGCCGGGTGCAAGAATTCCGTGAAACGTGAAACGTGGAACTTCCCTAGCACTGACGGCTCTCAGGACTCCCCTGACACGTTATCCCGACGTAGGGACTTCTTGAGCAGGTAAAAGCCCCCACACAGGGCCACAATAATGGCGGCGGTGCCGTAAAGAGTTTGAGGAGAGGTGCTTTTGTAGTCGAGCACGATGACCTTTCGGGCCACGGCAATCATGGCCACCAGGAAGACGATTTCAACGTGCAGCGTGTTCTCTGTGAGGTAGTCCTTCACGACTTCGATCAGCTCGACTCCAATCAGGACCATTAGAAAAAAGGAGAAAATCGGGAGGAGTTCCGACATGTCCAGGAGGAACAGGCGGGGAGGTTTCATGAACTGCTCGACGAGGAGAACCGCCAGCTCCACTGTCGATGACAGAACAGCCAGCATGAGCATGATCAGCAGGGAATGGACAATCACCCGTTCGAACTTGTTCAGGAATTCCAGCACTTCGGGAGTAAGACTAACACGGCCTCTCCCACTCTTTGCAGACGACCACAGCGTGGGAGGACCCTCCGTGGTCCGAACACCGCGAATTCACGTTCCAGGTTCCAACCGTGGAACGTGGAACGTGGAACGCGGAACGCCCTTGCCCGGGAGGCTCTTAAGAAACTGGCTCTCAACTTGATTTCGGTTCCACCTTTTCCAGCCAGGTAGTTGTGGCATTCACATTCAGCGCCAGATGAGTCATCGGTTCGTCGGGGCTGGCTCCGTGCCAGTGCTTCTCCTCCGCTTCGAACACGACCGTCTGTCCGGCCGGCACTCGCTTTACGCCTCCACCCCATTTCTGCACCAGGCAGGTGCCCGAGAGGACGACCAGCAACTGTGGTCCGGAGTGGAAGTGCCAGTAGGTCCGGGCCCCTGGCTGAAACTCGACCCGAAACTGCCGGATTTGATCCTTGCCATCGAGGAAACCGCTGCGTTTGACTCGAGCCTGCCCGGTGAAATTGGCGCGGTCAGCTTCCTCCCAGGCCATGCTGCTGTCTTCGAAGAGATTCACTCCCACAACTGTAGCCTCAGCAGTGCTTTTCGGTCAAGAGCCGGGAGTCGGAAAGCTTGACCGAACACCAGCAACCGCGTATTGTTTGAAGTGCTTCTTTGGTCTGAGGTCTCCTGAAGGAGCTTGGAAAGTCAAACAGAAGGCCTGAACTGTCTCACCGTAGCGAAGAAAAGCCCAACAAAACTCAAGAGCAGCTGGATTGTGGCGCTGAAGTGCCTGTTTCCTCGTATTCTGCCTCGCTTTGAAGGACAAGTATCGCGAATGGAAGACAATGAGTTTTCTTGGAGGAAAACATGAACAGCAACAAGTTGTATGTGGGCGGGTTACCTTACGCGACCACCGAGAACGAACTGGAAGATCTTTTCGCGGAGCACGGGACCGTTGAGTCGGTTCGGGTGATCACAGACCGGATGACCGGCCGCTCGAAAGGGTTTGGGTTTGTTGAAATGGGCAGCCAGGCGGAAGCCGAGGCAGCTATTGAGAAGCTGAACAATTTTGAGCTTGAGGGCAGGACTCTGGTTGTCAACGAGGCCAAGCCCCGTGAAAAGCGAGGGTCTTTCGGCGGCGGCGGCGGCCAGAGAAGAAATCGCTGGTAGTCGCCTGCGCCACTGAGATTGGTGAAGGGGGCCCGGGCGCCCGGGCCTCTTTCACCGTGATTGGGCCACCCCAAAATGATTTCTGGGTTAAACTGGATTCTTTCAGACCCTCAAGTCAGGCTAGTGGCCCTGAGCGGAGAGAGAAGAGAGTTTGTCCGGACAAGACGAATACGATGTCCTGGAAGAATTAATTATTCTCGGAAAGGAGAAGGGTTATCTTTCCAGCGACGAAGTGAAGGCTGCTCTTCCGGAGAACTTTCTGCGCTCCAATAAGCTCGATCAGATCTTCCTCTTTCTCGGTGCTGCCGGAATTGAGGTGCTCGAGGCCGAGCGGCAGGGTCGGGGGAAGGCCGGCCGGAAGAATGCGAACGGAGGCAACAACTCCAAGCCGGAGTTGGAAGATCCGGGCAAGACAGACGATCCCGTCAGACTCTACATGCGCGAGATGGGGACGGTCCCACTCCTGAACCGTGAAGCCGAAATAGAGCTCGCCAAGCGCATCGAAAAAGCCCAGATCAATGTTCTCAAGGCGGTCTCCCGCAGTCCGTTGGCTGTGAGCGAGATTCTGAACTGCGACCAGCATCTTCGCGACCGAAAAATCCAGATTACAAAGGTGGTCAATTTCACGAAAGATGAACTGATCGATGACATCCTGGCAGCCCGCCAGTCGGAGACGCACGAACGCCTTTCCAGGGTCCGGGAATTGCAGGCGAAGACAAGTGAAGTCCGAAAGCAGCTCCACCAGACCAGCCAGGATTCACCCGAGCACGAGAAACTGCTTTCTCAGCTGGCCTGTTACCGGGTTAGCATCGTTAGCCACATCCGCTCCTTGAAACTGACTCCTGAGATCCAGGCCAGACTCGTCAGCGTCGTTCGAATTGCCGTTGACGGTGTCAGGGCCCTCGAGCGGGAGCAGAAACAGCTCCTGGAACTGCACAAGTCTCCTCTTCCCGTTGCCAGAGCCACTCAGGTGAAGAACCGGCTTGGGCAGATCAAGAAGGAGTTACTGGCGATTGACGATGAGCTTCAAACCACCTCCGGGGAACTCAAGCGGACCCTCGCCACCATCAGGCGCTTCGAGCTGGAAGAGGACATCGCCAAGAAAGAGCTGGTGGAAGCCAATCTCCGGCTGGTGGTTTCAATTGCCAAGAAATATGCCCGGCGGGGAGTGCTCTTCCTGGATCTTATTCAGGAGGGTAACATCGGGTTGATGAGAGCGGTTGACAAGTTTGATTACAGGCGAGGTTACAAGTTCTCGACCTATGCACACTGGTGGATTCGTCAGGCCATTACCCGGGCGATCGCCGACCAGTCTCGTACGATTCGACTGCCCGTCCATATGACGGAACGGGTCAATAAGCTCATCCAGACCTCTCGTGCCCTTCTGCAGCAGGGAGGGCGTGAGCCGACTCTGGAAGAACTGGCACACGAGACCGGGATCCCGGTAGCCCAGGTTCGACAAGCTTTGAAAGTTGCTCAGCAGACCATTTCACTGGAAACACCGATCGGAGAGGACCAGGACAGTCACCTGGGGAGCCTGGTGGAAGATCGGCTGGCCATATCACCGGCGGATTTGACGATCGGCATCGATCTCAAGGAGCAGACCTCTGCAATGCTGCAGACACTGACTTCCAGAGAAGAACAGATTCTTCGGATGCGCTACGGAATTGACGACGGCATCGAATGCACACTCGAAGAGGTCGGCCAACGGTTTTCCGTGACTCGTGAGCGGATCCGTCAGATCCAGGACAAAGCCCTGCGAAAACTGCGTTACCTGTCACTTGGAAAGGAACGAACAAGATTCCCGAAGCCCTCAGACAGGGACGCTCGACCCCCTTCCTAGATCGGGGCGCACCTTGAAGATGGAAGCTCTCTCGTCACACCGGCTTTCCGCCCTTGTCGGCCGGATTACCCTGACACTGGTTCTGCTGGCCCTGATTGTCTCTCTGTGGGGCTGGGGCCAGGGAAGCGAGGAGCCCCGGGGAAAACTGCGTTTGCGCTTCGTCGATTCCGAGACCGGCCAGGTCACGCCGGTCCGGGTCGAAGTCCTGGATCAGGAAGACCAGGCTTTCGTGGCGGAGGATGTGCTGCTGGCGGGAGGCGACCCGGTGGATCAGGCGGTTCGCTGGGAGGGCACTGTCGAAGAAGCCCTGGCACGGCTCAAACCCAGCTGGCGGAACTTCGACAAGGGTACGACGCAGTTCTACAGCGGGGGTGAATCTCTTCTCCAGTTGCCTTCAGGCCAGTATCGGGTTACTGCGAGCAAGGGTATTGAATACCGTGAAGTGTCGCGAGGGGTGGCCGTCGCCGCCGGCTCGGATTCAGAACTCACTCTAGAGATCCCGAGGTGGATCAACCTGCCGGAGAAGGGGTGGTACAGTGCCGATCCCCATATCCATGTGGCGCGGACCCACAAGGAACTGGACCCCCTGATCTCGAAATGGATGCAGGCAGAGGATGTGCATGTGGCCACTCTACTGCAGTGGGGAAATGTCACGGGCTTTCACAACGCTCCTCAGTACGACTTCGGTCCCGACAGCGTCTACCGGGAAGGGATCTATCTGCTTGCTTCCGGGCAGGAAAACCCGCGCACCCACGTGTTCGGGCACACCATCACTCTGGGAGCCTCGGAGCCTGTCAATTTTCCCGACCGGTACCTCATTTATCGACTTTTCTGGGAAGAGGCGCGCCGTCAGGGGGGGCTCAGCGGGTATGCCCACATGGGAATCCAGGCCGGAGCCCAGAACGGCCTCAGCATCGACTTGCCGCTCAACCTGATCAGCTTTCTGGAGGTTCTTCAGTTCAACGGGGCCGACTTCAACGTGTGGTACAGCATCCTCAACACCGGGTTCAAAATGAGCCCGACGGCGGGCTCGGATTATCCCTTTGGGGGAGCGCCCATTGGCCGCGAGCGTTTCTACACCCGCGTTGAGGGGACTCTCACTTACAGGAAATGGCTGGACGGCATTGAGCAGGGCCGCACCTTTGTGAGCAACGGCCCGTTGCTCGAGTTCACAGTGAACGGCCGCGGCCTGGGTGAAGAGGTGGTCCTGACTCAAACAGGTACCGTGCGTATCGAAGGCTCGGTTCGCTTCAACCCTGACCGCGATGAAGTGGAAAAGATGGAAGTCGTCGCCAACGGTCAGGTCATTCGATCCTTCCGGGCCTCTGAGGGGGCTTCCGAGATCCACTGCGATTTCGAGCTGCCGGTTGAAGATGCCGGATGGGTGGCCCTGCGAGCCTCGGGTACCAAACTCGGGCTACGGCGGCCTTTCTCTTCGCTGGCGCACACGGCTCCCGTCTACGTCGCCGTGCAGGGACTTCCCTCGCGAGCCGAGCATCAACGTGCCAAGTCTCTCTGCCTGGCCTGGGCTGGTCGCCTGGGTGAGTTGGAGTCACGCCTGGCCTCACAGTTCGGCGCCATGGCGCTTTCCCGCTGGGATGAGAACATTGCCGGCGGCTATGTCCTGAAGCAGAGAGAAGAACTCCGCAAGGCCATCCGATCGGCCCGCGAATACTTCCTCACCCGCGCCGGTCTTTAGTCTCTTGAGCTCCCAAGGGGGATCATGAAACCGGGTAAGCTGCAAGGTCTTACAAACCAGACCTTCTCATTTCTTCTTTTTCTGGCTATCCCGACGGCAGCGACCGCTCAGAGCCGTCCCAACATTATCTTTGTTTTGAGCGATGACCATCGCTACGACTTCATGGGGTTCATGGAGGAAGGGCCCGCCTTCCTGGAAACACCCAACCTGGACCGGATGGCGCGGGAGGGAGCCCACCTTCAAAACGCCTTCGTCACGACTTCTCTCTGTTCCCCCAGCCGTGCCTCACTGCTGACCGGGAAATACATGCACCATCATCGAGTGGTTGACAATCAGCGCCCGGTTCCCGCCGCTACCGAATTCTTTCCCCAGTACTTGCGGGAAGGGGGGTATGAGACGGCCTTTGTCGGGAAGTGGCACATGGGCCACGAGCACGACGAGTCCCGGCCAGGTTTTGATCACTGGGTCAGCTTTCCGGGGCAGGGGACCTATTTCGATCCCGTCTTGAATATCAACGGGGAGAGAGAATCATTCCGGGGGTACACGACGGACATCCTGACCGACCGGGCCATCGGCTGGCTGAAGAACCGCCACGGCAAACCATTCTTCCTCTACCTTTCCTACAAGGCCGTGCACTACCCCTTTCTTCCGGCCCCGAGGCACAAGGGGCGCTACAGCAACGCCAGGATCGATTATCCGGACACCATGGCCGACACCGAGGAGAACTATCGCACTCAACCTCGCTGGGTGCGGGATCGCCGTTACAGTTATCACGGAATCGACCATATGGAGACGACGCCCTTCGATCATGACCCGCTCCGCGATTTTGATGCTTTCTATCGTCAGTACTGCGAGACGGTGTACGGGCTGGACGAGAACCTGGGCAGAGTCCTCACCTTTCTGGATGAGTCCGGTCTGGCGGGATCCACGATAGTCCTCTACATGGGCGACAACGGATTTGCTCTGGGCGAGCATGGCTTCTACGACAAACGAGACGCCTTTGAAGAGTCGATCCGGGTTCCCATGCTGGCCTGGGCACCGGGCCGCATCGCACCCGCAACAACGGTCTCGAAGATGGTTTTGAACATCGACATGGTGCCCACAATCCTCGACCTGGCCGGCCTGAAGCCGCCCCCTCGGGCGAACATGGATGGCCGGTCTTTTCTACCCCTCCTTCAGGCCAGGAACGTGCCCTGGCGTGATCACATGATTTACGAGTATTACTGGGAGTGGAACCATCCCTCTACACCGACCACTTTTGCCCTGCGCACCGACCGTTACAAATACATCTATTACCACGGAATCTGGGATCTTGACGGGCTTTACGATCTGCACAGCGACCCCCACGAACGCTACAACCTCATCTACATCCCTGCCTTTCGAGAACAGGCCTCTCGCATGCGGGAGCAGCTGTTTGATCGACTCGAGGCTTCGGGGGCGCTCAAGATGCCCATCCGCCCCACTGGAGAACGGCTCGACGATCGCAAGCTCCCCCATTGAGGAGCGCCGTTGTGTCACCACCTCTTCGGTGTCGGGCCGAACAGAGAGAATTCGCGGCACAGAGGCCGCTCCCACAACTTGCCAGCCTGTCAAACCGTCTCAGTGTGGGAGGACCCTCCGTGGTCCGAACAGTATCTCCGCCTCGGCTTCACCAAAAGTGATGATAGAATCTGTCCAGATTTCGATTTGCTGGAATTTCACATGAAAGTCATCAAGCTTGCCCAGGTCCCACCACCCGTCGTTTCCGCCGCCGGCACCGTCGTTGAGGCTGTGCGAATCATGCAGGGAGTGAGAGTGGGTGCGGCAGCGGTCCTGGACGGTGATCAACTGGTTGGGATCTTTTCGGAGCGGGATGTCATGCTTCGGGTCGTGGGTGCGGGAAAGGATCCAGGTACAACGCTTGTTTCAGATGTCATGACGACCGATCTGGAGCGAGCCACAGGAGCTGCCGAAAGCGGTGATGCCCTTGAGCTAATGGTTGAGAAGCATATTCGCCATTTGCCGATTGTCGACACGGAGGACAAGCTGGTCGGGTTACTTTCGATCCGAAATCTGCTTCAACACCATGTGGACGACCTGGTCGATCAGCTGAATTCGCTGGAGGCGTATTTCAGCGCTGATGGTCCGGGCGGTTAAAACTCACCACTGGGAGCATCGAATGTCCACATTCACCTGGAAGCGGGCCCTGCTCGCTTCCTGTGTGCTGTTTCTTTTGCCCATCCATTCGGATCCATTACAGGCACAGGGCAGGTCGCTACGGGAATCGCAACTGACTCTGCCTCGCCTGTCCGGTCCCAAACCCTGGACCGACAAAGCTCTCTATAACGACCCGAGGCACTTTCAATTCGTCATCGTTTCGGATCGTACCGGGGGGCACCGGGACGGGGTCTTCGAGGCCGCGATCGGCAAAATCAACGATCTAAGACCCGAATTCGTGATCAGCGTGGGTGATTTGATCGAAGGCTACACCGACGATTCGGAGCAGATCGACCGCGAATGCCAGGAATTCAACGGGTTCCTAGAACCGCTGGCCATGCGCTTCTTCTATGTCCCGGGGAACCATGACCTGTGGAGCGCCCAGTCGCGTCAGGAGTGGGAGCAAAGATTTGGTGCGAGCTACTACCACTTCATTTACAAGAACGTTCTCTTTCTCTGTCTCAACAGCGAGGATGGGGGCCCGACTCAACTGGGCGAAGAACAAGCGGCCTTTGTGGAGAAGACTCTTCACGAAAACTCGGACGTCCGCTGGACACTGATCTTCCTCCACAAGGCGCTCTGGGCCTATCAGCAAAAATGAAGACCGACGCTCTGGAATCGCGTCGAAGAAGCCCTGGGAGAACGGCCGCACACGATCTTTGCCGGCCATCGTCACCAGTATGTCGCCTACGAGCGCGACAACTACAAGTACTACGAGCTGGCAACCACCGGCGGAGGGAGCAGCCTGGCCGGTCCCGTTCATGGCCGCTTTGATCATGTTGTCTGGGTGACGATGGACGAAAACGGACCGATTCTGGCCAACCTGCAGCTCGACGGGATTCTGGATTGGGACGTGCGAACCGAGGCCGGGCAGGAACTGATCAACGTCCTGAGCAACAGCTATGGCCTGGAACTGGAACCGATTGTCGTGCAACCCCGAAAAACCTTCAAAGGGGGCCGCACGCGTCTGAAGATCGCCAATCGAGCTGCTCTCCCGATGGAGATCCAGGGACAGTTTGCACACGATTCTTTACTGCGACCCTACCCCTATGCCTTCTCCCGGACCGTGCCTCCGGACGCAGTCGAGGTGATTGAGCTGGCCCTGGAATCGCCCGCTGCAATCCGGTCACCTGAGACGGCGATTCTGCCTCTGGACGTTACGATCACCTACCGTCCGGAGGAACTCCGGAAGCCCCTGGTGTGGGAAAGAACGATCTTTGCGGTGGTCGATCGCCCCATTCCCATCCTCCTGGTGAAATCGAATCGTCCTGTGGTCCTGGACGGAAAGCTGGACGAGTGGCTCGATCTTCCCCTGTCTGCCCGTCGTCCGACCCAGCTCACAGGCGCAGCTTCTGTGTGGTCCGGTCCGGAAGACACTTCATTCCGCTTCGGACTCCAGCAGGACGAGAGGTCACTCTACATCGCGCTGGATGTGAGGGATGACGTGTGGACGACGCGGCCTGGATCTGATGCCCGCAATCAGGATTTGGGGGGCCTCCTTCTGGATGCCCGGCCCGAGGTGCAACGCAGTACCCCGCAGGAAGGCCGGAATTACCAGAATCAGATCATCAACCTGGTCCTGATTCCGAAAAAACCCCAGGGAGAGGCCACCATCCTCTCTCAGGGTATCGAGGCGCCCGGGATTCAGGTCTTTTCTTCAGTTTCCCCGACGGGATATACACTGGAATGCGCGATTCCACACCGGCTGCTCGACAACATCCAGGGGCACCCCTGGGAGAGTATTCGCCTCAACCTCTTTGCCTTCGATGTGGACAGTCTGACCAGCTCACGAGTGCTGGTGTGGTGGCGGCCCGGGTGGAATACCATGGAGTCTTACCCCGGCTCAGGTACCTTCGTACGAAGATAGATGCGTGTAGGGCACGCCGATCCGGCCTGCCGAACCTTCGGAGATGGCAAACAGTTCCGAACGGTTGGAAACCGATGGAAAACCCCTCATGGCTGCCAGATACGATGGACTACTAAGTAAGCCCCCCGAATTCCTGCTCTTGCTGCTGTACATTGCAACAGTCCCGCTGATGTCGTTTTTTCACCTCACACTGGGCGGCCAGGTGCTCCTGCTTTGTGACTTCATATTTGTTCTGGTCGGCCTGGCTTCACTCCCGGCGCTATTCAGGCGAGCCCTGCGACCCGGCATCTTTGAAGCATTCCTGGTGTTCTACCTGGCAGCCACCCTGGTTTCAACGCTGCTTTCCGGGGCCGGCTATCTGGGAGTGGTCAAAGTAGCCTACCTCGCGTGCGTTGCTGGTCTCACGCGCTGGATTGTGCAGAGGAGTTCGGAGGCTGCAGTGACAGCCTGGATGGTAGGCACAAGTATGGCGGTGATCGGGTGTTTCCTGGGAGTTGCGACCTTCTATCTGGGCTGGAGCAGTCATGTGGAGAATCCGCTTCTGTCCCATTATGGAACCCTGCCGGCCGGACCCTATCCCCGGGTAAACTCTCTGTTCTTCAATGCCAACATGCCGTGTAACTATCTGATCGTGGGAGCTGCCCTGGCCTGGTACCGGGGCTACCAAAAATTCCTGGCGGGGATCATAGCAGCTTCCCTGTCCACCTTGTCTTCCGGTTTGGGGGGGATGGCACTGGTTCTGGGGCTGTGTGCGCGCCGACTCCGGGGAGCGGTCGCGGCGGGCGTGGTCCTGGCCTTGCTCAGCCTGGGCCTGGTCGTGGTTTCACCGTCGGCGCTGCTGGAGGGCGATCTAGCCCGGATTATGCAAAAACCGTAGTCCGGTGTTGAAAAACGAGTCGAGAAGTGGCCCAACTCGGAAGCGGGCAGGTGTGACAGGCGGATTTGCGAAGAATATCGGTTGGGGAGGCGTTTGAGTGGTTGGGGGAGTGAATTTCAGACAGATCTGGGCCTGGATGAGTATCGGAAGCGGTTTTTTGGGGAACTGGGAGAAGCTAGCTGGAGTTGAGGCGACTCAAGACGAGGTGGAAGAGGGGTTGTTCGGGAAAGGCTGAGGAAAGATGGACCCAGATGCGTCGAGTGGTTTGTCGGATGCGGGCCCCGATCTTGAGGACACGACGACGTAAGGTTTCGATTTCGAGCTTGTGCCAGGGAGTCCCGTGCAGATAGTCGCGGAGGCGCACGAACATCTGGTAAGCCAGTGCATGCAGGAGGAGTCGAAACTGATTGGCCAGGAATCGATGACAGCTGAGTCGGTCCATGCTCAGATGATTCTTGAAGGCCTTGATGAAGTTCTCGGTCTGCCCTCGGTTTGTATAGTGGTCATAAAGTGATTGGGAGCAGAGATCGTCCCGGTTGGTGACCACAAAGCGACGATTGATCCCGCGCTGATCGACCTCCACTTTGACAATGACGCGACGGGATCGATCCCAGCTCTTGGCTCGATAAAGAAACTCGTCAAACTGACGCTGTTTTTCCTCCAGCTCAACGAACTGCAGCCGAGTCGAATCCAGCAGCGGCTCGACCACTCGCTGCAGGCGAGGGTTTCGACTTAACCCAATGACATATTGGAGTTGATTCTCTTCACCTTCACAGAACTCGTAGAGCCGAGGCGTGGCAAAGCCGCTGTCGGCCCGAATCTCAATCTCGACATCCGTCCCCACTCCTTGTCGGATGGCCTCCACGACTCGCTTCAGAATGGGCACGATGTGAGAGGCAGCCCCCTTGTTGCCAGGTCTCAACACGACACACACCAGGTCGCCCGTGTCGGCATCGAAGATCAGCAAAGGATGCAGAATGTGGTTTCGGTAATACCCATGGTAGAAGGAGAACTCCTGCTGACCGTGAGTGTGGTCGTCGGTACTGTCCAGATCCAGGATGATCTTGCTGGGACGTCTCTTCTTCAGGGAGCGCACATAACGGCCTAGCAGCCACTGGCTCAGACGCATCAGATCCTTCTTGGTGACGGAGTTCTCCAAACGGGAGAAAGTCGGCTGGGTGGCCAAATCGGGATCGCTCTCGGGCAACTGATCACAGACTGTCTTGAGCATCGGATCGGAGCGCAGCGTATCGGCGTCATTACAGTCTTCGTAGCCGGCCACGATCTGCAAGACTCGTTGTCGAATCAACTTCAACAGGTCATGACGAACGTAGCGTCGGTCCCGGCTTTCCGAGGTTAAGCAACCGTTTTTCTGTAATTTCCTCTAGGGCCTGTAGGGAAGAATTGCTCCACTTGTTTTTTCCAGCCGGCCAGGTTCAGGTATTGCCGGCCGGTTAACCACTCCTCGTGTATCTCTGCAAGCACAGCCGAGATGAGCCGCAGCGCCGATGCTTCGTGGGGAAAGATTCCCACCACCCGGGTTCGTCTCCGGATCTCCCGGTGCAGTCTCTCCAGTCCGTTGATGGTTCGGATCCTTCGCCACCAGCTCCTCGGAAAATCAAACACTGTCAGCCCTTCATCCAGGTTGTCTTCCAGCCAGCTCACGAACTCCGGTGCAATCTTTTCGAACTTCTTGACGACTTTACCCTTGAGCTCCTCGGCATCCTCTCGAGACGGGGCATCGAAAATGTCCCGCATGGCCTGGGCGATGCGGGGCTTGTCCTCTTTGCGGCGAGCATATTGTTGGGCGTTTTTGCTCAGGTGAAACTGACAACGGTTCCAGGGCACCGACGGATAAACTGCCCGCCTGGCCGCCTTCAGTCCTTCGTGATCGTCACTGACCAACAGCTCGACCCCTCTCAGTCCACGCTTGTGCAGATCTCCCAGAAACCCTCGCCAATGCACCTCCGCTTCGCTGATCTTGGCGCTCAGACCCAACACCTCTCGCGTCCCGAAACGATTGACTCCTATGGCTTTCAGGATGGCCACGTCCTGCACCCTGCCGCCTCTTCGAACCTTCTCGTAGTGGGCATCCAGATACACGATCGGATACTCTCCCAGCTCCCGGCTTCGAAACTCTTCCAGCTCTTCGTCCAGCATCCCGGCCACTCTCGAGACCTGGGTGGCCGAGATCTCCAACCCACACAGCTGCTCCGTGATCTCGGTGACTTTCCTCGTCGAGACGCCCATCACATACATCTCGGCAATGGCCAGCTTCAGGGCCTTCTCCGAACGGCAACCCCTCTCCAGCGACTTGGGATAAAACCTCAACCCACGCACCTGTGGAATCTCCAAGTGCAGCTCTCCCACTCGAGTCTGAATCCGCTTGCCTTTGAATCCGTTTCGATAGCCTCGCCGACTGGCTGTTCTCTCGTACGCTTCCGCTCCCAGAAACTCGCTTCTTTCCAACTGCATCGCCACGTTGAACAACTTCTCCAGGATTCCTCGAAAGGCTTCTGTTCCTTCCTCGATCAACTCCGCCAGGATCTCCCGTGGTACTCTCTTTTCCAGATCTGGGTTCATTTGATTCTCCTTGCCAGATTCTCGTTTCTGTTTTTGGAGAATCCTGTCCCAGACCTCTGTCTTTCCGACCCAAGGCCTGACCAGAAATTACAGAAAAAAAGTTACACTACTCTTTCCGAAATACACGAACTGAAGCCCTCGCACAACCGATGTTGCCGATCCAGCGATCCAAACAACAACCATCCTGCGTCGGAAGTCAGACTCCCCCCATCAAAACGCGCCGTGATCTTTCGGTGGCTGTGAAATAGCAGGGTATTCTGGCAGACTGCTTTCAACATTGCCGTAGCTCCTGTTTAGGGTCGTTGTTTATGTAAACCCTTTTATATCAGAGAGCTACGGCCTTTTTCCTGGGCCCAAATCTCACTCGGATTCAGATCTCATGCATAATCCGGGCTAGAACAGTCGGGTCGCGTTCTGACGTGGAAAGGAGCGCTCCAGGACTGGGCGGCGAATCCCATCACCGGCGCAGGACCCGGGGCCACGACCATTGATGTCCGCTTGCGGGTGCCCGGCAGAGGGACCATTCACAACACCGATGCCCACAATGTCTGGCTCAGCGTTGCATCCCAGATGGGGTTCCTGGGCCTGGCTGCCCTCCTGGGACTGATTCTCTACAGTCTGCGAAGGGCGCCCTCCCGGCTGCCCGGCCTTCGGGCCGCCTTCAGAGTAGCTCTTGTAGGTACCTGGCTGATCCACGGGCTGAGCGGTTCCTTCGAAGACTCGCGTCACCTCTGGGTTCTCCTGGGGATGCTGGCAGCAACCGAGGACCGTTGAAGAACTGCCCTACTAATGGCTCGAGAGGTCTGATGAGCGCCGTACTTCAGCGGGTGGGGCTGCGGCTGCGATGATCGCTTCAAAGCTCCAGGATCCGTGCTTGTCTTACTGTTTCGTGTTTGCGTCCGGCTGCCGATCGTAGCGGACGATCTCTCCCGGGCGAGTGCTGGTGTGCGGCCACAGCTTCCGACCCGGGTAAATGCTGGTATGGATTCCCGTGTGAACTCCGTCTCCGACGACCGTGCCAAACTTCCGCCGGCCGGTGTCGACCAGCCTACCCTGCACCATGGAGCGATGGTTGCTGCCGTCATGACGGAAGTTGGCCGCGATGGTGCCGGCACCAAAGTTAACGCTTTCGCAGACAATGGAATCGCCGCAGTAGCTGAGATGGCCAATGCTGCTTCCCGACAGGATGATGCTGTTCTTGATCTCGACGGCCTGACCGATTCTGCAACCGGCTCCGATTGAGGTTCGCCCCCGGATATAACAGTTGGGACCGATTGTGCAGTTCTCTCCCACAATGACGTCACCTTCAACATAGACTCCGGGCAGGAGGCGGGTGCCGGGACCCAGCCTGAGGCGACCCTCAACGCGTGTGCCGGAAGGAGGTTCGTCTATCCGGCCGCTACCGAGGATCTTCTCGACGGCCATCTCGTTGACTCTCAGGAGATCCCAGGGAAAACGGATTCGAAAACTGTCCGCATCGGTCGCCACTACGGCTGCTGTTTCCGGAACCTCGACGGATTCACTGACCCAGGCCAGCGCCTCACCGCTGGAATCCCGGAGGACACTGGAACGGCACACCTCGGAAAGCCGGCCAAGACATCCAGCGGACACCCAGGTGTCGGCCGGCAGGTAGAGAGACAACGTTCCTGGTTGAGGTTTCGGTTTGACTTCAAATCCTGTGCTTTCCAGGCACGTGGCCAGGAAGTCTCCGAGAGGTACATTCGCCATCGGCACAGAGTCGAGGGTTCGCGTGCTGGTGACCGGGTGACAGGTTTCCGGACTGCCCGCCGGGAGAATGACGGCGATCATGTGCCGAGCTCCTGGCGGATGAGGGTCGCGAGATCATCAGTCCACCTTTGCACCTGCTCTTCTTCTCTGGCTTCTACCAGAAGACGGATCTTCTTTTCAGTCCCGGAATATCGGATCAGCACACGTCCTTGTTCACCCAGTGCAGCCTGGCATTCGCCAATCGCCTCGGAAAGCCCGGGGACCTCCTCGAGAGGCCGTTTCTCCTGCACATCCAGGCTGATCATTTTCTGGGGGAACGCGTCCATGCAGGCGACCAGCTCACTCAGAGATTTGCCGGATTCCTTCATGAGTTTCAGAACCTGCAGAGCACTGATGATTCCATCGCCCGTGGTCGCGTGATCCATGAATATGATGTGGCCGGACTTCTCACCTCCCAGGTTATAGCCGTCCGAGCGCATCTTCTCGATGACATATCTGTCGCCCACTCCGGTCGTCACAACCTCAATGCCGGCGGCTTTCATTGCCTCGTGAAGTCCCAGATTACTGAGACTGGTTACCACCAGGGTGTGGTGGGACAGGCAGCCCCGCCGCTGGTAATCCAGGGCGCACATGGCCAGTATCCGATCCCCATCCACAACCTCTCCCTCTGAGTCGCAAAAGACGACCCGATCCGCATCTCCGTCGAAGGCAATGCCCGCGTCGGCTCCATGTTGGGGCACCAGCCGGGAGATCGCCTCCGGATGAAGGGCTCCGCAGTGGTTGTTGATATTGAAGCCATCGGGATCCACCGCGGTCTTGATCACGTCGACCCCCAGTTCGCTGAAGATCCAGGGGCCGATCAGATAGGCGGCTCCATTGGCACAGTCCAGGACGATCTTGAGTCCGCTCAGGCTCTGATTGTCGATGGTGCTTTTGGCGTACTCAATATAGCGTCCCCGGGCATCTTCGAAGCGCCTTGCCTTGCCCAGGCGGTCACTTCGAATGTGGTCGCTTTCCAGCGTTCCTCCCACCAGCAGTTGTTCGATTTGCGCCTCTACCTGGTCGGGAAGCTTGAAGCCCTCACCGTCGAATATCTTGATCCCGTTGTCGTCAAAGGGATTGTGGGATGCGGTCAGCATGATCCCGACGGTTGCGTTCATGGATCGGGTGAGGTGAGCGACGGCGGGAGTCGGGACCGGGCCCACCAGAAAAACGTTCATCCCCGCCGAGACGAGTCCGCTGGTCAGCGCCGTTTCCAGCATGTACCCGGACAGCCTGGTGTCCTTTCCGATCAAAGCCCGGTCTCTTGAGACGCCACCGGTGTCAAACAGGGCCGCAATGGCTTTACCCAGTTGCAATGCGACTTCCGGCACGATCGGGTAGACGTTGGCCTGACCGCGAATCCCGTCCGTTCCAAATAGCTCACCCACGATCCCTCTCCTTTTCAGGCTCCGCCCGCCGCCTCCTGTCCATAGTAACTCGCTTCCTTGCCTGCCGCTTTCTCCGCGACTGCTATCCTCAAGTTGCCAACCCCAAATGGCACGATAGCATGCAGGATGCAGGTCAATCTAGAATTCAGGGATGGGGAAATCTCCCGATAGATTTTAGTAACATAGGCCCAATGGGAAACCGAACCTCTTCCCCACTACCCCGAGTTGCCGTTGTGGGATGCGGGTACTGGGGCACCAACCTGATCCGAAACTTCGCCGAGCTGGGTGCTCTCCATCAGATCTGTGGCATTGACTCCAAGCGCCTGGCAGAATCGGTGGGCAGGCATCAGGTCCCCTTCACCCATTCCTACCAGTCGCTCCTGGAAGGGGAAGCGGTTCAAGCGGTTGTGATTGCCACTCCCGCCGCCGATCACTACCGCCACGCTCGAGCAGCCTTACTGGCGAATAAGGACGTATTCGTCGAAAAGCCGCTGGCTTTGACCTGCCAAGAAGGGGGCGAACTGGTCGAGATGGCCGGGGATCGAGGCCGCATTCTGATGGTCGGCCATGTTCTCGAGTACCATCCGGCCGTGACTCGACTGCTCCAGTTGCTGGCGGAAGGAGAACTGGGAATTCTGCGCTACATCTACTCTCACCGCTTAAGCCTGGGAAAAATCCGCTGCGAAGAGAACATCCTGTGGAGCTTTGCTCCCCATGACATCTCCGTCATTTTACGCATGATGGGGAAGCTTCCCCTGGAAGTTGCCGCCTACGGTGGCAGTTATGTCCAGCCCGACATTGCCGACGTGACCGTCACTCACCTGCTCTTTGACAACAGCGTTCGCGCCCACATTCATGTTTCCTGGCTGCATCCCTTCAAAGAGCAGCGGCTGGTCGTGATCGGTTCCCGGAAAATGGCCTCCTTCGATGATGTGGGCAAGCGGTTGATGCTGTATGACCAGCGAGTGGAAATCGGGGCCGGCGGTCCGGTGCCCATCAGAGGTGACGGTCAGGAGGTTCCCTTTTCGGAAGAAGAGCCGCTGCGCCTGGAGTGTGAGGCCTTTCTAGAAGCCGTGCAGAGCCGCCGTCCCCCCAGGACCGACGGAGCCAGCGGAGAGCGGGTTCTCACAGTGCTGCAGGCCGCCCAGCAGTCACTGAGAATGAACGGCCAGCCGGTGGCGTTGCCCCTTGAGAATCAGGTGGTGGCTTGAGCGCCGGCCGGAATTCTCCCTCGGACCCGTCCAACCGACCCTACTTTGTCCACTCCAGTGCCTTTGTGGATGAACCCTGCCGGATTGGCAAGGGCACCAGAATCTGGCACTTCTGCCACATTATGAAGGATGCAACCATTGGCCGTGACTGCATACTCGGTCAGAATGTGTTTGTCGCCAGCCATGTCGTGATCGGCAACAACGTCAAGATCCAGAACAATGTCTCCCTCTATACGGGAGTCGAGCTGGAGGACGATGTGTTCTGCGGGCCCTCCTGTGTCTTTACCAACGTGGTGAATCCACGGTCACAGATCGTTCGGCGAGATCAGTATCAGCAGACTCTGGTTCGAACCGGTGCTACTATCGGCGCCAACGCCACTCTTGTTTGTGGTGCCACGATTGGCCGCTACGCGTTTGTGGGGGCAGGTGCGGTGGTCCGCGGCGATGTCCCGGACTACGCCCTGATGCTGGGAGTGCCTGCCCGCCAGAGGGGCTGGATGAGCCGCCACGGTCACAGGCTGTCGATCAAAAACGAGGAGGGAGTGTTTGTCTGCTCCGAGTCGGAGTGGCGATACCAGGAGGTTGAGGAGAGGGTGTTGCGGTGTCTGGACTGGCCGGAGGATCAACCGCTCACATGAAAGTGCCTCTACTCGACCTGAAGGCCCAGTACCTGAGTATCCAGGACGAGGTCCAAGAAGCCATCCACAAGGTCCTGGAATCCCAGCGCTTCGTCCTGGGGCCTGAAGTCGAAGGGCTGGAGGAAGAAGTCGCGGCTTACTGCCAGTGCGCCTACGGTGTGGGTGTTTCCTCGGGGACCGACGCACTGCTGGTGTCCCTGATGGCACTCGGGATCGGGCCGGGCGATGAAATCGTCACCTCACCCTACACTTTTTTCGCCACCGCCGGATCCATCTCGCGGCTGGGGGCCAGGCCCGTTTTCGTCGACATTGACCCTGCCACCTACAACATTGATCCGGCCCAGATTGAGGCGGCCCTCACCGAACGCACCCGGGCCATCCTTCCCGTCCACCTCTTCGGCCAGATGGCCGATATGGACCCCATCCTGGAGATGGCTGCCTCTCACGAACTGGTGGTCATTGAGGACGCGGCTCAGGCGATCGGCGCTGAATCCCGGGGACGGCGGGCAGGCTCGCTCGGACAGCTGGGATGTTTCAGCTTCTTCCCTTCCAAGAACCTGGGTGGGATGGGAGACGGCGGCCTGGTGACTACCAACGATCCCCAATTGGCCGACCGGCTCCGCCTGCTGCGCAACCACGGCTACAGCCCCAAGTACTACAGTCAAGTTGTGGGGGGAAACTTTCGGCTCGACGCTATTCAGGCCGCCGTTCTGCGGGTCAAGTTGAAGCACCTTCCGGCCTGGACCGAGCGGCGCCGGGAAAACGCCTGCATCTACCTGGAACTGTTCGAGGGGGCTGGGGAGCCACCTGGTGAAAGCGGTATTGGAGTCCCCGTCGAACTGCCTCAGTGCCGCCATGTCTACAATCAGTTCGTCATTCAGGTCGAGAGCCGCGATGAGCTGCTCAGGCAGCTGCAGGAAGCCGCAATCGGCTGCGAGATCTATTACCCCCTTCCTCTTCACCTGCAGGAGTGCTTCGCCGCTCTGGGGCATGAGGCAGGTGACTTTCCCGCCAGCGAACGGGCGGCCGCACGCACGCTCGCAATCCCCATTTATCCCGAGTTGTCACGTCAGCAGATCGGCGCGGTTGCAGAACATGTGATTCAGCAGCAAGCAGCTGAATGAGAAGGGCAAGAAAGGAGAAGCCCCATGCCCTGGCTTACGACTTGGTAGACTACGGTCATGTCCGTCACCGATCTGAGAACCAGGTTGACTGACAAACTCTTCGAGCCCCGCGATATAGCAAGCCTCGTCTTTTTCAGAGTTGGCTTCGGGATCATCTTACTCTGGGAAGTCTATCGGTTCTTCAACCATCGGTGGATCGAGGGGTTTTTCATTGCGACCAGGTTCAACTTCACGTATGAGTTCTTCGACTGGGTCAAGCCCTGGCCTGGCCAGGGCATGTATTTTCATTTCTATCTGCTGGGGTTCCTGTCCGTACTGATCGCCCTGGGTTTGTTTTACCGTGTTGCCTCTGTGCTCTTCTTCCTGGGCTTTACTTATATCTTTCTGTTGGAACAAACCCTGTATCTGAACCACTTTTACCCGCTGGTGCTGGTCAGCTTCCTGATGATCTTCCTGCCGGCTCACAGGAACTACTCCGTCGATGCCTGGCTTAGAAAAAACATCAAGACCTCAAGTATCCCGTTCTGGGCGCTGTTTCTGATCCAGTTCCAGATCAGTGTCGTCTACGTTTTTGGCGCGGTAGCCAAAATGAGCCGGGACTGGATCGGCGGGGAGCCAATGAGGCACTGGTTGGCGAACCGGATGGATTTTCCGCTGATCGGTCAATTCTTCGACCGGGAATGGGCTGTGTACACGATCTGTTTCGGGGGGCTCCTGCTGGATCTTCTTGCTCCCTTGCTGCTCCTTTGGAGGAGGAGCAGGCCCTTCATGATGACTGCCGTCCTGCTCTTTCATTTCATGAATGACAGACTGTTCAGCATCGGCATCTTTCCCTGGTTCATGATCCTGGCCTCCATGATGTTCTTTCCATCAGACTGGCCCAGGCAGTTCGTCAGGGCGATTCAAGAGAATCGCAACCAAACCACCGTCTATATCTTGACGGGTGCTGTCTTTTGCTCTTTTCTCGGTCTTTTCCTGCACAACCGGTTCGATGCGGTCCCAGGCCTCATAGCACTCTTGGCGGGCGGTGTTCTGGTGTGGACTTACCAGACCGCTTTTGCTGGGGGGCGGGAAGCCTCCGCCAAATCCGCAACTGGGCCAGGGCCATTCAAGGGTCGAGCCCAGGGAAGAATGAGAATGGCCGTGGTTACGGGGTTATTGAGCGTTGTTGCATGGATCGGGGCGGAGATGGAATTCGCCCTTTCCCAAGCGGTAGCGTCAGGCGATACGTTCGAACACAGGCCGTCCGAGTGCGGTCATTGTGTTCAGGACTTTCTGGCCGACCTGGATCTCCGTGATCTGCCTGGAGAAGCTGCGGGATCTGAGTCTGGGGCCGATGACGCTCTTCCACCGGCCGATCTGCGTTTCTATCCGGCTGCGCTGGTTGTACCCTGTGGCCGCCTGCCAGGCCATGCGGCCGTTGCTGCGGATCTGGGCAATATGGCGATCCCGAACGGTTGGATCCCGCGCCGATTGCGGTCGGATCACTGCGTTCTTTGGCGGCGGTATAACCACATCCAGGGTCTCCCCATACCGTTCCCTCAGCAGATCCCGTGTGGACGCTCCATCATAGGCGCCGTCCGCCAGAAAGCCCGTGACCGGGGCATCGAGTTGATCCAGGAGCCCGGGTAAGGCGGTGCTGTCTCCAACGTCATCGTGAGTCAGATTGGCGCAAACAATCGCACCGCTATGGAGGTCCAGTCCGAGGTGGAGTTTGCGCCAGCGGCGGCGTATTCCCCTGGTTTTATGCTTCTGCGCGAGCCATTCCCCTTCGCCGAAGATCTTGAGGCCGGTACTGTCCACCACCAGATGGACAGGCACAGACCCGGCTTGCCTCATCACCTGCGCGATGCTCAAGCCGTTTGCGCGACGCGACAGTGTGGAGAAGTCCGGCACCCGTATATCCAGCCCCATGAGCGTGCCAATGGAACCCATCAGCCCCTGCGTTTGTCGCAACCCAAGCCGATACGCCGTGCGCAGCGTCAGGCATGTCTCGATAGCCAGATCCGAGTATCTCCGCTGGCCACCCCGTGACGTGCGGCGCGGCGCGCGCCACACACTTTGAGCCTCATCACTGACCCAAATCGTCAGATCACCCCGCTGGCGCAGGCTCTCGTTATATTCCGCCCAGTTGATCACCCGATACTGCGCCTTATCAAACTTGTGCCGTCGGGCTGCGTTGAACTTATGTGGCATCTAGGTTATCCCCAGTGTTGAAAAACACGATGATAAGGCATCCTTCGGGATGATCCATGCAACAAGCTGATGCTGGTCGAGAACTTCCGCTGACAAAAAAAGGGGACAGAGTAGACTGTCCCCTTTTTCCCCTTGCCCGGCCTTGAGATCAACGGTCCGCCAAGTTGGCGAACAGGACCGTGCCTTCGCCTTTCTCATCGATCTTCTTCTGGATATGCTGGACCAGCAGATCCCGGCGTGCCATCAGGGCTTTGATTTGGCCGCCGCTGAGGACGCCCTTGCATTCCTGCTTCAGCACTTCCCGATCGAGTTCCTGCAGTTTTTCCCAGAGGTCGCGCCGGCACCACCGAATTAGGAGAGGATTGCGTAGTTTTTTCGTTCCTGTGAAAGAGCGCGTGTGGTCGATCATCCACACTTTCCAGTCCGAATCGATCAGGATATTCCCTTCGTTGCGGTCGTCGTTGTCAATCAAATTGTCGAACAGACGAACCGTCTGCCACTGCCGGGTCCAGGGCAGTTCCCGAGGGGCCTGGAGATTCTCCGAATGGCGCTGCTTTTCCATCATGGTGTTCTCGACCCAGACCTGAAGAGTCCCGGTATCACGCCCGATCTTTCGTTTGACCACGGGAGGAACGTTGTCCAGTCCCAGCAGCTTGCTGAGACGATAGGCCGCCACTTCAAAACGGCAATCATCTCGAAAGTTGTTCTTGAACGAACCGTCGCTCAGGTTGATCCGATGCTTGAAGATGCTGACCTTGCGAAAGGCCCCATGCAGCTGCACGCCGTCCTTCTCCAGCAGCACCTTGGAAATCTCATTGACGCCCACGCCAACCGTTTTCTGGGTCACGACCCGGGCGGTACGCAGGAATTCCAGGATTTCCGAGTCGTTGTGGAAAGGCAAAGGAGTTCCGGTGGAGTCCTGCCACGCCCTCGGAGAAGCTGCCTCTTCCGGGGCAGACACCTTTTTCGGGGAGGTCTCTTCCGGAGTGGATTCCTTCTCGGGAGTAGACGTCTCTTCAAGAATGCTTCTGTGTCCCCACCCAGGATCCGCGGCAATCCGACTGGCCACCATCCCGATGGGAAGAGAGGGTTCGGCGAAGAGCGGGGTTGTCACTTCGAACTGCACGGAAGCAATGCCGCCGGGGTCTCCGGGTGTTGCATCGGCGCCCGCCAGTGCCCAGGAACCGGGAATCATTGAAACACTCAGGATCAGGGTGGTGATTGTCGCTTGGATTGTCATCGTTTTGTCCTCCATTTTTTTGTCTCTCAGCAGGGAAGACGGAAAGTGGGTCCAGGAACTACAAAGGTGATGGAAATGTTTTTTGAAACGGACTGGAAATGTGGGAGGCGCCTTGGGCGGCGACCTGCAAGTGTGAACGAGCACACTCGGTGGTCGCGGCCTCGAGGCCCCTCCCACTCTGCCCCCCGAGGTTCCTTCCACCTTCGATGAGCGCCACAGGAGGAGGGAACACCCTGGCGCTGCTATAATCAGCGGCAATTCTGGATACCAGGCGAGGAATGGCGGGATGAAACCTGAGCGTTGGCAGCAGATCGAACGGATCTGTCAGGAGGCCCTGGAGCGTGAGCCGGGTCGGCGGGCGGCTTTTCTGGAAGAAGCCTGCCGAGGGGATAAGACCCTCCGTCGCGAGGTCAAAGACCTGCTGGCCCAGGAGACGAAAGCGGAAGGCTTTCTGGAATCACCGGCCCTGGAAGTGGAGGCCAGGGTCATGGCCCGGGATCAGGCCGACCCCCGGTTGGGGCAACAGGTGGGCTCCTACGAGATTGTTTCCCTGCTGGGCGCCGGAGGGATGGGGCAGGTTTACCTGGCCCGGGACGCCAGGCTGGGCCGCAAAGTCGCCCTCAAGTTCTTGCCCGACTTCATGCAGCAAGACGAGACGGCCCGGAAACGCTTTCTACGGGAGGCCAAACTGGCCGCTGCTCTAGACCACCCCTTTGTCTGCAAGGTCTATGAGATTGGGGAAGAGAACTCCAAAGCCTTCATCTCGCTGGAGTATGTGCGAGGCCGGACACTGCGGGAGAAGCTGGCTGAGGGGCCTGTGGCCCTGAGAGAAGCCTTGAAGATCGCTGCGGAGATTGCCGAGGCCCTGGCCGAGGCTCACCAGCGGGACATCGTGCATCGAGATCTGAAGCCGACCAATATCATGCTCACCCCGGACGGGCACGTGAAGGTGATGGACTTCGGTCTGGCCAAGCAGCTGATTCACCCCGAAGGTCAAGAACAGTCCCTCACGGGCATGACCAAGACCGGGACCACGGTGGGGACGCTGCCCTACATGTCACCGGAGCAGGTGCGGGGGCAGAAGGTGGACACCCGTTCGGATCTTTTCTCGTTGGGAGTCATGCTCTACGAGATGGTGGCGGGAGAGCACCCCTTTCGCCGTTCCCTGGCGGCCGACACGGCCGTGGCAATCCTGGGGAACGACCCCGAACCTGTCGGGCAGCTGCGTCCGGAGGTGGGAGAAGAGCTGGAGTCGGCGGTGATGAAACTGCTGGCCAAGGATCGGGAGGATCGCTGGCAGTCGGTGGAGGAGGTGCGAGCCAGCCTGGCGCAACTGGTGAGCGACCCGTCGTCCTCGTCGATGGTTCTGGCGGCGGGGAAGAAAACGGCCTTCTCACGCCTGGCGACTCGTGTGGCGGTGGTTCTGGTGGCTGGGGTTGTCGTGGTTGCAGGGGCCTGGTTGTGGTTTTCACAGCCCCAGCCGGATGTGCTCCTCAAGTCCGCTCCTCTGACCACTCTTCCGGGGATCGAGACTCACCCGTCCTTTAAGCCCGAATGGGAATGAGGTGGCCTTCGCATGGAACAGAGAGAATGAGGATAACTGGGATATCTATATCAAGCAGATCGACACGGCAGGTGAGCAGCGATTGACCACTGACCCGGCCAGGGATACGTCCCCGGTCTGGTCTCCAGACGGATCGATGATTGCGTTCTTGCGAGAAACCGGAGACGGCCGGGCAGAGATACGACGCATCCCTTCCCGCGGTGGCACGGATACCAGAGTGGCCGAGACGACGGCCGAGAGGAACGTCATTTCCGGTTGGCAGGCTCCTTTGAGCTGGACCAGCGACAGCCACTGGCTGGCCGTTTCCGCCGAAGAGAAAAGCGGCGAGCCGAGTGCCATCTATCTGGTGTCGGTCGGCTCCGATGAGAAACGACCGCTGACCTCATCGCCAAAAGGGCACCGTGACATCTCTCCTGCTTTTTCCCCCGATAACCGCAGTCTCGCCTTTGTCCGTGCCAGAGGGGGGACTAGCCAGATCTACATCCTTTCCCTCTCGGGAGACTACCAGCCTGAAGGTGAGGAACAGCTAACCCGCAAAAACGGGCATTACGCGCATCCGGCCTGGGACACCCGACGGAAGAGAGATCGTTTTCGCCTTTGGGGCTCTCTCCTATACTCGCCTGTACAGAATCCCGGTGACCGGCTCACGCGGGATGAGATCCCTGAAGCTGTCTCATGAGGCGGGCCGGTTTCCTGCTTTGTCGGCACAGCTGAGCCGTCTGGCCTTTGCCGATCTTAGGTTCTCCGACGATCAGGTTTTCCGGGTTGAATTGCCCGGCCCGGGCGAGAGTTGGGGCAGCGCGGACTGGAAGCCTAAGGAGTTCATCTCGTCCACTCTTCCGGATTCACAGGCCCGTTACTCCTACGAGGGGAACAAGATAGCGTTTCTCTCAGTGCGGTCCGGCAGCAACGAGATCTGGTGGTGCAACAGTGAGGGCAATTCCCCAAAAAAAACTGACCACCTTCAATGGTCCTGACGTCGGCTCCCCACGCTGGTCACCGGACGGGAAGTGGATTTCTTTCAAGTGCCCACTGGAGGGAAACGATGAAATCTGTGTCATTGGCTCCGGCTCCGGGGCAGGGTCTTTGGACAATCTGACGGGCCACCCCGCTTGGG
>CBDBGQ010000038.1:0-47903 GCA_965205345.1 Acidobacteriota bacterium
TGATCGGGAAACAGTACCTCAGCCTGGTCGATTTCAAACCACAGGAGAATCCGATCTCAGATCACTCTCAGTCAAATTACAGAAAAACAGTTGCTTAGCCGCTCAACCTTACAGCTAAGTTTCTCCTTACAATGACGGCACGTACTCTCGGAAGTGGTCCCACACCTGTTGTGTTGAGGTGTCGGAACATTTACGAAGGCAACTTCTCCACAGTGCGGACAAAATAACCTCTTGGGTGTGCATGGTTATTGTCCGATGGTTCTGTGGTTACTGCGATGATTCCGACGATGATCTGCTCGATGATCGGCGACAGGGGGCTTTGAGATTGCAGCATCTTTGACGTCACCCTCTGCTCCGGTGACGGTCGTCCGTAACTCAGGCCTACAATATGTTAGCGCTTGCTCGACAGCGGCCTTCAGCGACCGTTCGGCTTCAATGATTCGCCTCGGCGAGGCTTTACCAGTCGCATGAACAAGTTGGTTCCCGGACCCAGCGGGCCTTATCCACTCGGGCAAAGTCCGTGAACTTCTCCTTGTGTTTTTCAAGTAGCTCGTCAAATGTTAGAAAGGCGTCAGCTTGTCCACCAACAGACTTGAGAATGTGCTCTAGCAATCTAGCGAAGTGCGTGACGCGATCAGCCGAATCGGCGTATGCGTCAATTTCCGAGATCGACTTGGCCCCAGATGGTAGCATTCTTGACGACATTCATCTCAACAGCTGATTAGGGCATTGTCAAGTTTGCCGCGGACCAAGGGATTCCGGTACGGAACAAGCACTCGGACAGCTCCCGCTCAACAGGTACAGGTCACCTCTTTCCGCTCAGTCATAGGCTGGTTGCGGAGGAGAGAGTGATGAGCTGCCTTCGAATCGTGTCGACCGACTCTGAACTGATTCTGAATAGTGCGTGCAGAGGTAGGAAGCGCGGAGCCTGCGTTATTTGAACCCGTGGTCCGTAAGAATCCCGATCCACTGCGATTCTTCCTGGCATTCTCGGCTTGAGCGCTTCAACAACGGACTAGCGGATGGTGAGGACCCGACACTCGCCGGAAACGGCATAGAATGAGATCAGTCAACAGATGCAATACAACACTCTCCGTTGTTTAGGACGGGGCTTTAAGCGGGAACAGACTGGTGGACACCAGCTGAGTCCAGCGCCGCACGAATGGCAGACACTGTAAGAGAGATTGTCACCGGCTCGAAAGCCGAGTTTCGAAGTAGCCGGCCTGAACTCTCTACCCGAATTCTGCCTCGGGACGCACGAGGTGTTGGATCGATTGGACAAAAAGTAGGGGTTCTTTCGTAAGCTTCACTGCCCTTTCCATGGGCGGTCGTTTTGTTCTTGTCCCGGGTGGGTCCCTACTGATCTTCGGGCGTTCGTTGTGTTTTGTGTTGATCTGTGAGGTTTTGACCGACTACAAAATTGACTACAGTGGGTTTTTCAGAAACGCTCAAAATCCCCGTAACTTGTTGAAAACAAATGGTCGGGGCAGAGGGATTTGAACCCCCGACTTCCTGCTCCCAAAGCAGGCGCGCTACCAGACTGCGCCATGCCCCGACTCTTTATGTTTCAACAACTTGCAGCGATTTCGGATTCTGGTCTTTTTCGCCGGTGGGGAAAACTGTGATCAAATTTTCCCGACTCAGGCTGTCAATGGCCGCCCTCTTGTGCTCATCGCTGAGATGCGCATACCGCTCGACCATCTGAATGCTTCGCCAGCCGCCCGGTTCCTGGATCGTTCTCAGATCCGTTCCGGCCATTGCAAGTCGCGAGGCAAATGTGTGCCTCAGACCGTGCCGAGAGACGCCCGTAAGCTTAGCACGCCTACAAGCAGCCATGAAGGCTCTTTTGTTGTTGTGCAGCCGGATGACGCCATCCTTCTTAATGAAGACCCATTCGCTCTTGCTGCGCTCCATTTGAGCCCTCAGGGACTCGACTAGGTCGGCGTGTATGGGGGTCTTGGTGACTCTGCTCTTGGCATGAGCGGACTGTACTCAGCTGCCGGGCGCCTCAGGTGGATGTCCGTTTCTTGAGCGTGAGGCCTCGGAATTCAGAGATATGGCCCGTCCCGGGTAGCGCCTGGTTCGAGGCAGAGGCTATCCCCCCAAGCACCAGAGCAAGTACGCAACCGCAAAACTTCACTTTTGCTTCCCTGTGGAATCTCAGTCCAAGATTTCTTCTATACTTTCAACAATGCGCCGATCCACCAGACGGCGATGCACATTCTGCTTCAGAAACTCTCGACCCTCATAGTTCATCGAGAGTGCTCCTCGTTGATGGTGCGCCAGGAGCGTTAAAACACGGGCCTTCAAGTCATCGTAGCCTTTCACCTGGTGAACACCCGGCATAGGGTAGGTCCAGATTGCCTGACGTCCGTGAGCCAGGGCCTCCTGGACCGTTCCTCCGTATCCATCGTGCTCGACCATGCGGACAACGACAGTTGCTTTCGCATACTCTGACGACATGTCGTCGATCCAGCCCAGAAAGTGCAGGTTCGCGGGACAGTCCTTAAGAAAAGTCCCTTTGGCCCCAGCCACAGCGATGGTGACGTGAGGAAGGTCCATCGCTAACCGGGTGAGATGCTCGCTGCCATACGTCTGGTGCCTTCGGTCGGTCATATAGCTCAGGATTCGAAATTGCTCCGGCAGTGCGGGCGGCTCGGCGTCCAAAGCTCTAGCCAGGTGGGTCTTGGGAAGCGGCATAAACTCACATTTGAATCCCAGATCGGCTAGCTCACCGACCAGCCAGGGAGCACAGGCCCAGTGATGAGCCCGGGTCAGCAGACGATGCAGCCAACGATGCCGCTGCACAAGTCTCTGAGCGACAACGACATCCACACCGGTCCAATGGATAATCGTCGGCAGATCAATCGTGCTGCAAAACCGGGATAGAAAGAAACTGCGTTCCCGCATCGGGCCACCCAACTGGTACCAAAGATCGACACGAGGCATGGCTCGCGCGACACCAAGTGGCCAGGCATAGCGACGAGCCGTAGGTGGTATTGGAAGAACTCGAGTCTTCCAGTGTGGTCTCAGCAAAAAGGTCGCCGCCAGCTCATGTACAATCGGAGGATACCCCGTGATCAGCAGCCTCTTCACATCCAAGTGACTGGGACTCTGCTCTCTGCTTGCGGCCTGACGGGCCATTCCGTCCTCACTCACCCCAGATGGTTTCACAAGGGACTGCCTGAAAGCTCTCCTTAGAGTTGAGGATGCAGCGGACCAGGCCGCTTCCAGCTCTGCAGGTTTCACAAAGAGGACATCTTCCAGCCTCTGCCTGAAGAATCGAATGAAACGACCAAGGCGGGGAGTTAGATCGAGGGTGTGTCTGTCGGTATGACTCGGGCGGGCACACCCATCACTTTGGTTCGTGCCGGGACATCCCTGGTAACGACAGACCCCGCCCCAATCACCGATCTCTCCCCAACTCTCAGTGTCTCCAGCACAATCGCCCCCATTCCCACGTAAGCCATCCTCCCGATCGCGACACCGCCGGCGAGATTGGCTCCAGGCGAAATGGTTACATGGTCTGCAATCCGAATATGATGTCCGATTATGGCTCCCCGGTTGACGATGACATGGTTTCCAATCGCCGTGTAGCTGGCGATGATGGCACCTGCGTTGATGATCGTCCCTTCTCCTACAGTAGCAGTTCGAGAGACTCTGGCGGTCGGGTGAATGACGGTTGTGAAATAAATCCCCAGTTCCCTGGCTCTGTCAGTAAAGATGTGGCGTCGAGTGGTACCCAGAGCGCACACGGCCCGGTGGGAGTCGCCGAACCGGTCCAGTTCATCTACCCAGTAAATGGGTTTTCCCAGAAGGCTGGATCCGGACTTGTCGGGGTGAAGACTCTCAACGTAGCCTTCTACTTCATAGCTGGGATTGCGGAGGTCACCTACCAGGTCGGTGACCTCCATCGCAAAAGTCCCAGTTCTCAAGATCAACAGCCTGATTTTGTCTGCCAAAGCTCCGGTCCCAGATGAAAAATGCCTGGTGAGGCGGCAGAGTGATGGTTTGCCTGGAAGGGCTGGTTGTCAAGCATCGGCCAGAAGATGACCAACCGCGACTCAACTTCCAGAGTGCGACCAGCCTCCACATCCTGCAACATCGATGGTTGTTTATTCCGACCCCCGGTGAACCTTACGGGCCCGGGTCAAATCAATTAAACAAAGGGAGCTGGAGGGGGAGTTTCGATTCTTGGCGGTCGTCCTTCGACCGAAGTAGTGCAGGACAAATCGAAACATTCATGAAACAAACCACTCCGGGCACGTACCATGAAACGTGGATGGGCTCATCGGACAGGAAACTGGTAGAGTCGGCTCTCAACGGAGACGAAGGTGCCTTTCAGTCCCTGGTGGAACGCTACCAGAAACTTGTCTTCAACATCGTCTTTCACTATTTGGGAAGGCGGGAAGAGGTAGAGGACATTGCGCAGGAGGTGTTCTTGAGAGTGTACCGGTCGCTTTCCAAGTACGATCCTGAACGTCCGCTCAAGGCGTGGGTTTCCAGGATCACGGCCAACGCTTGTCTGGATGAGCTGAGGAAACGCAAGATCCGGAAGACTCAACTTTTCTCTGATTTAGGTGAAGACGAGGCAGGGACCGAGACCTTCCTGGATCGATTCAGCAGCGGGACGGTGTTGACCGAGTTCGAAGCCGAGCGAATGTTTGCATGGTTACACGGGCTCTTGGACGAGTTGCCAAAGAAGGATAAAATGGTCTTTGTCCTGCGCGAAATGGAAGGTATGGACTACAGCGAGATTGCATCCACCATGGAGACGACTGAACTGGCAGTGCGAATCCGGGTGAGTCGCTCCAGGAAGAAACTATTGAAATCTTTGCGAGGTATGATAGCGACAGTCGAGCGCTGACAACTTGCGGGGAGGACAGTGTTCTGCCGGGTGACGGAGCATTGTAATGGGTAACGAACATATTGATTTTGGCGATTGGGAAGCTGGAAGTCCGCTGGACGAAGAGCACCTGAGATCCTGCGCCACTTGCAGGGACAACCTTGAACTGGCTCGGTTTTTGAAGTCTCAGGCCGAGCAGGTACCCCGGCTCGACGCGCCTCCCTTCTTTGCGGCCCGAGTTTCCAATCTTGTCAAGAAGACGAGTCCGGACTCGACCTCTTTCTGGTTGCTGGTTGAACTCACCTCAAAACGTCTCATACCGGCCTTTACCGTTCTATTGCTGATCCTCTTCTTTTTCACCTCGGAGACACAGGTCAGACAGCCGACGGACGAAGAGCTGTGGGCGGCGCTGTTTACAGAACCTCAGGTAAGCGAAGTCATGACCCTCGACGAACTTCTTCTCTCGCTGCAGGAACCATTGGAGGAAGAGATTGAAGGTCAGTACTAGAGCCCTACTACTGGTGGGTCTCGTCTTCCTGGTAGGCACCGTGCTCGGTGGCCTGGTGGGAGCGAGAATCGCGTTCCGGCAGCTTGGACTGGGACCACCCGCGGAAACGGAAGGCCCAGGGCAACTCCCGGACGGCCCTGGAGAGATTCCACCCCTGGATTCCCCCGGGACACGGCTGGGCAGTCCCCCCGGAGCGGAACGCTCCTTTCCGGGTCAGAGCAGGCCGGGGCAGCGTTCCCAGCCGGGGCAGCGCCCCCAGAATGTCATGCTGGGTCGCATGATTCGGCAGCTCGAGCTGGATGAGAAGCAGAGAGCACAGGTTCGCAAGATTCTACAGGACAGTCGCGAGAAGCAAATGGCAGCCAATGAGCAACACCAGAAGCACTCCAGGAAGATTCGACGGGAGACGCTGGAAGAAATCCGAGCTGTTCTGAAGCCGGAACAGGCAAAGCAGTTGCAACGCATGATCCAGCGCCTCAATCAGCAGCCGCGGCGCGGTCGTGAGCGGAGAACCTTCTGAGTTTTGCGTTCCACGTTTCACGTTCCACGTTGTGGGGACCTGTGAGAGTGCCGGAACCGAAACGGGGGACTGACAGCCTCCTGAGAAAGAAGTTCGCCCGCGCACGCATGGGGTGACGCCCGAGCCCGGACACAAAAAAAAGGGAGCCGCGAACGGCTCCCTTTTGCAGTGATCGGACTGGACGGGAGGTTTAGAAACCGCCCATTCCACCCATGTCGGGAGGATGTCCAGGGACTGCTGGAGGCTCGTCCTCCGGCACCTCGGTCACCAGGGCTTCGGTGGTCAGAAGCAGGCTCGAGATGGAGGCTGCATTCTGGAGAGCGATCCGGCACACCATGGTCGGATCGATGACTCCCCCCTTGATCAGGTCGACGTACTCACCAGTCTCGGCGTTGAAACCGAAATTGGAGTCTTCGGTCTCGATCACCTTGGCCACCACAATGGCGCCTTCGAGGCCGGCGTTACCGGCGATCTGACGCAGCGGCTCTTCCAGAGCGCGGCGCACAATGTTGACGCCCGACTGCTCATCGGGATCGTCGACCTGGAAGGTTTCCAGCGTCCGGGCAGCCCGGATGTAGGCCACGCCGCCGCCGGTCACGATGCCTTCCTCGGCAGCCGCCTTGGTGGCGTGCATGGCATCCTCAACCCGAGCTTTCTTTTCCTTCAGCTCCAGCTCAGTGGCCGCTCCGACTTTGATGACGGCGACGCCGCCAACCAGCTTGGCCAGTCGTTCCTGCAGCTTTTCGCGATCATAATCGGAGGTCGTTTCCTCGACCTGGTTGCGAATCTGCTTGACTCGACCTGCCATGTCCTCGGCCTTTCCGGCACCTTCCACGATGGTGGTGTTGTCCTTGTCGACAGTCACCTTCTTGGCCTGGCCGAGATCCTCCAGCCGTACGTTCTCCAGCTTGATTCCCAGGTCTTCGGAGATCACTTTTCCGCCGGTCAGGATGGCGATGTCTTCGAGCATGGCTTTGCGGCGATCTCCAAAGCCCGGAGCCTTCACGCCCACGGCGTTGAGGGTTCCACGGATCTTGTTGACGACCAGAGTTGCCAGAGCTTCACCTTCGATGTCCTCGGCAATGATCATGAAGGGTCGACCTGATTTAGCTACCTGTTCCAGCAGGGGAAGCAGGTCCTTCATGGAACTGACCTTCTTCTCGTGAAGAAGGACATAGGCGTCTTCGATGACGCATTCCATGCGGTCGGGATCGGTCACGAAGTAAGGCGACAGGTAGCCACGGTCGAACTGCATGCCCTCGACAACTTCGAGAGAAGTGTCGATGCCCTTTGCCTCTTCGACCGTGATGACTCCGTCTTTACCAACCTTGTTCATGGCTTCTGAGATGATCTCACCGATGGTGACATCATTGTTCGCGGAGATGGTACCGACCTGGGAAATCATTTCTCCCTTGACGGTCTTGGAAAGGGACTGGATTTCCTGAACGGCCCGATCAACGGCCTTCTCGATACCGCGCTTGAGGGCCATCGGGTTGGCGCCTGCGGCTACGTTCCGGACTCCTTCACGGACGATGGCCTGAGCCAGAACCGTTGCAGACGTGGTCCCGTCACCGGCAACATCACTGGTCTTGCTGGCCACTTCCCGCAGCATGGCGGCTCCCACTTTCTCGAGGCCGCTCAGTTCGATCTCTTTGGCGACAGTGACACCGTCCTTGGTGACCACCGGGGATCCAAACTTCTTCTCCAGAACAACATTCCGACCCTTGGGCCCAAGGGTCACCTTGACGGCGTTCGCCAGTTTGTTGACACCGTTGAGCAGTGCCCGGCGCGCCTCTTCGCCATGTGTAATATCCTTAGCAGACATTGAGTTTTTCTCCTTGTTTGGCTGATTAGATTTTCGTTATGCGCTAACGGCTTTGCCTTCCAGAATGCCAAGTACTTCGTCTTCACGCATGATCAGATACTCGACATCATCAATTTTGACCTCGCTGCCGGCGTACTTTCCAAAAAGAATCCGGTCACCGGGCTTCACGGACATCTCGACCCTGGTGCCGCTGTCCAGAACTTTGCCTTCACCGACGGCCACAACTTCACCTTCCTGGGGCTTTTCTTTGGCCGTGTCAGGAATCACGATGCTACCTCGAACCTCTTCTTCTTCGGGTTCGATTCGCCTAATAAGAACGCGATCGTGCAATGGTCTAATCATTTGACTCACTCCTCCTTACATTCATCCTTATTTTGTTTTACTGATTCATGGAATGCCCGGGTCTTGATTCAACGCCCGGGTCAAGTGTTTTGGCACTCCTGGTAACCGAGTGCCAAATATAACAAGAGGCCACATCCATGTCAACGCAACCAAATTTCTTGGAATCTGGAAACAGTCGGCGACTCCACTTTCCGATCTTCGTTCGTTCAGATAAAGGCGATGATATTCTGGCCAAGGAAGCGCAGTGAGCGAAGTGAGTCTGGAATTACCTGAAATCTTTTGGTTAAACTCAAGCCCTTGGGCCTTACCTGAATTGGATTCTCTACCGAGAGAGACTTTGAAATGAGAACACTTGAGTTGTCCGGAGTCGAGAAGGTCAGCAGTGGCAAGGTTCGGGAAATGTTCGCGGTCGGAGGCGATCGCCTCTTGATGGTGGCAACCGATCGAATCTCCGCGTTTGACGTCATCCTGCCCAACACGGTTCCCCACAAAGGCAAGATCTTGAATCAGATCTCGGCCTTCTGGTTCGAACTCACCAAAGACATCGTACCCAACCATCTGGTGTCAACCCACGTTGAGTCGTTTCCTCAACCACTTCCCCAGTACGCCCTTGAGTTACAGGGTCGTTCCTCCCTCGTCAAGCGTTGCGAGCCCCTGCCCATTGAGTGTGTGGTTCGCGGTTACCTGGCCGGCTCTGGATGGAAAGATTACCAGCACACAGGCCAAGTATGCGGGATCCGGCTGCCGGACAAGCTGCGGGAGTCGGATCGGTTGCCCAGATCCATGTTCACTCCGGCAACCAAAGCCCAGACAGGTCACGACATCAACATTTCATTTGATGAGGCGGTCGAGATGGTTGGCCACGAGGTGGCACAACAGGTGCGGCGCTTCAGTCTCGATCTGTACGAATGGGGCAGCACTTATGCGCGCGAGCGGGGAATCATTATTTGCGACACGAAGTTCGAATTCGGTCGCATTGGGTCCCAGCTTTACCTGATCGACGAAGTTCTCACCCCGGACTCGTCCCGCTTCTGGCCGGCGGACAAGTACTCTCCAGGAAAATCTCAACCTTCCTTTGACAAACAGTTCATACGCGACTATCTGGAGACGCTGGACTGGGATAAGAAGGCTCCGGGACCGGACTTGCCTGCGGAGATCGCCGAGGCGACCTCGGAACGGTACCTGCAGGCCTTCCGGATGCTGACGGAACAGGAGCCGCAGCTGGACTGAAAGAAAGGGCTGAATCGTGGCTGGTGGCATGACCATTTTGGATATCATTGCGGCCCTCGTTGTGATCGTTTCGGTTGCCACTGCGGCCCGCAAAGGCTTGGCTGCCGAACTGATTTTCCTGGCCAGTATTGTAGCCGGACTGGTCCTGGCTTTCGCCTTTTACGATCGCCTGGCGGCCCTACTTTTGGAGCTGGGTGCCAGTGAGTCCCTGGCACTGCTGGGTGGGTTCTTACTCATCTTTGCCGCCGTTGTGTTAGGGGGCCCACTGATAATGAAACTGGCCCGGAACACCTTGAAGCTTCTTCACTTGACATGGACGGATCGGTTGCTGGGGGCGGTATTCGGAGTGCTGCGCGGCTGGCTGGTCGTGTCCATCATTTTCATGGCCATGACGGCGTTTCCGGTGACGGGCAACCTGGTGGCTCATTCGATCTCGGGAGAGTTCTTTTTGACCAGCGCCGGTATTGTGGTCCGTTTCGCACCGAAGGATCTGCGCGAGAGGTTTTCAAAGGAGCACCAGCGCATCTATCAATTGTGGCTCGAGGAAACCCGGCAGAAGCACCACACCCGGGACAAGGGCTAGCAGTCGGGTGGTGAAAGTCGCGCGCGGTCGCCCGCCAGGTACAGTATCGGTACTCGAGAGGGAGTACTCAGAATGATCAAAGACGTGCTCAAGAAGGTCATCGACGAGATGGTGTCCAAGGGAATCCTCTGGCATGAAGCGGGAGGTCAGTTCGAGAAGTTGTTTATCATCCGGGTTCTCCGCCAGCAGCGCGGGAATGTGAGCAAGACCGCTGCGGTGATGAACCTTCACCGCAACACCCTCTCCAAGAAGATACGGCTCTACTCGATCGACACCAGGAAATTTCGGTGATTCTTAGATTCCAGAGTCCGTATTCCAGACAGGAATGTGAGAGGCGCCTCGAGGCGGCGACCGGTCGGTCCCGAACATCACACCCGGCGGTGCCGCCCCGGTTGTCTGGAGTCCCTGCTTTTCGCTAAGATCAAGCTTTTCGCATCATGGCACTTCGTCTATTCAACACTTTGACTCAGCGTGTGGAAGAATTCACTCCGCTTGATGACCAGAGTGTCCGCATGTACGTCTGTGGGCCGACGGTCTATCACTACGTTCACATTGGCAATCTCCGGACCTTTGTCTTCCAGGACATTCTGCGCCGCTACCTGCTTTACAAGGGGTACAAGCTCAACCACGTCATGAACATTACGGATGTGGAAGACAAGATCATCACCGCAGCCGCGGAGCAGGGAGTGGAGATTGGAGAGTACACGGAGAGGTACACCGAGGCCTTCCTGGAAGACATGGAGGCTCTGCGAATCCAGCGCCCGGACGTCATGCCCAGAGCAACCGACCATGTGCCGGAAATGCTCGAGTTGATCGAGCGTCTCAGTGCTCAGGGACTCACCTACGAGCGTGAGGGGTCGATCTACTTTCGGATTGATCGTTTTCCGGGCTACGGGAAGCTCTCCGGAATCGATCCGAAGGAGCTCCCGTCCGGGGGTCGCCAGGATGCCGACGAATACGGCAAAGAAAACCCCAGAGATTTTGTTCTCTGGAAGGCCTCCAAGCCGGGAGAAGCGTACTGGGATTCTGACCTGGGGCCGGGCAGGCCGGGCTGGCATCTCGAATGCTCCACCATGAGCATGAAGTGCCTGGGGGAGAGCTTCGACATCCACTGCGGGGGCGTCGACCTGGTCTTTCCGCACCACGAAAACGAGATTGCCCAGAGCGAAGGCGCCACCGGAAATCCGTTCGTCAAGTACTGGATCCACAGTGCTCATCTGATCGTGGACGGAGAGAAGATGTCGAAGTCGAAGGGCAACTTCTACACACTTCGAGACCTGGTGGAGAAGGGTTATAGTCCCCTGGCCGTCCGCTACCTGATCTCGTCGGTGCGCTATCGAACACAACTCAACTTCACCTTTGAGGGACTTGTACAGGCGGCCAGCGCTCTGGAGAGGACCAACAACTTTCTACAGAAAGTAAGGGAGATTCCGGCAGATCGCCCCGGAGACGACCGGGTTCAGGAACAGATCCGCGAGGCCCGCGAGGGTTTCGAGACAGGATTGGACAATGACCTGAACACGGCTGAGGCCCTGGGAGCTCTTTTTACGCTGATTCGCCGGGCCAACCCGCTGCTGGAAGAGGCGTCCATCGGCGCTGGACAGAAAAACGAGATGCTCGAGCTGTTCAGCGATGCCAACCAGGTCTTTGACGTGTTTGAAGTAGAAGGGAATCAGCTCGAAGACGAAGGGGTTCAGAAACTGATCAACCAGCGCGAAGAGGCTCGCAGGAGACGGGACTTCGCTCGGGCGGACGAAATTCGCGACGAACTGGTCGGAGAGGGGATCATCCTGGAGGATACGGGAGAAGGAACCCGATGGAAAAGGTTGAACTGATCAATCCCTCGAATGTGAGGGAGGTTCTGGGCGCGTCTCATCATTCTGGGCTGCGGTTGGAGTTCGATTCGGTTCCGCACCAGCCTGAACATCCCCGAGAAGGATCTGCGAGCAGGTATCTCCATTATCCGCGACGCCGTCCGCGCCCTCTGATTATTCTCTCGGGCAGGATGTAATGGGTCAGTGAAAAGTCCCTGCGATTGGCCGTCTCGATGGCAATGAGGTCGAGGCGAAACGGGACATCCATCAGCGAGTGCCGGCGGCAGAAAAGAAAGGCCAGTTGTTCCATCTTCCTCCCTTTCCTGGAGTTGAAGTTGTGCTGGGCTGACCGGTTCTCCCTGGGCTTCAACCGTCTGGTCTTAACCTCGGTAAACACAAGATAGGGGCCGTCGTAGGCGATCAGATCGACTTCTCCCTCGCGAGTCCGCCAGTTCCGGGCCACGATGTCCCAGCGCAGGCGTCTCAAGTGAATCAGCGCCAGCCACTCGCCCCATCTCCCCAGAGAACTCTGCGGGTTTTTCATCAGAAAACGGCGGTACCCCGGAAGGGTTCCTTCCCAGCTCCAGCCCCCCGGCGTCTCCTTGGCGTCGTTCATCTACTGGTAATGAACGACACCCCCCCAAAAAAGTGCGAAGTGCTCTTCGTAGGGCCGGTCTGTGTCAGCTAAGAACTAATCTTTCAAACACGGTTGCTCCAAAGTTCGGACCACGGAGGGTCCTTCTTGTACACTGAGGTGACCCTGTTCGGACCACGGAGGATCCTCCCACATTATCGGAACGTGAAACGAAAGGAAGGTGGAGCGGGAAACGGGATTCGAACCCGCGACTTCAACCTTGGCAAGGTTGCACTCTACCACTGAGTTATTCCCGCTCCGGCAAGGGGTCAATGTTAGAATCGCGCTTTCGATTCTGTCAAGCTCGCATCAAGCTGTCCGGGACCTTCTGACCGGAGGGTTTTCGGGCTGCAAAACGGGGTCGAGCAGAGTAAGGTAGGTGCAGGTTTGAGCGCAACATCTCTTCGAATCGGAGTCGTCGGTCTACTGCTGGTTGTCCATTCCGGATGCGGAGGGTCTTCCAGCTCTCCCGACAGCGGCAGCCCGCGCTTTCTGAGCATCGGAACCGCGCCGCCGGGGGGGACCTTCTTCGTCGTTGGAGGAGCGCTCGCTGAAGCGCTCAGCCAGGCTCCAGCGGGAAGCGACTGGCAGGTCAGTGCCGAGTCTACCAAGGGAACCCGGGAGAACATCCGGCGCCTGGCCACCCGGGAACTGGATCTGGCGCTGGCCAATGCCTCCATTTCCTATTTCGCAGTGCGGGGCGAAAGCGGCTGGGAAAAAGCCTATCCGATTCGTACGGTCATGACCCTGGCGCCCAACATCGCTCTTTTCATCTCACCGGCTTCCGCCGGGATCAGAGCGCTGAGCGACCTGCGGGGCCGGCGTGTGGTCCTGGGGCCGGCGGGGGCCGGCTTTGAGCTGTTCGTCGGCCCGATACTGCAGGCTCACGGCCTGTCCTACCAGGATCTGACCGTGCTCCACGCAACCCAGGCGGGGGCCGTCGACCTGCTCGCGGACGGGGCGGCAGCAGCAGCCTTCCTGGGTGGGGGCGTACCAACGGCCTCCATAACGCAGGCGACCGCTTCCCGGGAGGTTGACTTTCTCCCCTTTGATCCTGCCGCGAGAGAGCAACTGATCGCGGACTATCCCTTTTTCGAGGCGGCCACGATTCCGGGCGGAACCTACCGGAACCAGGGTGAAGATTTCGAGGGTCTCAACGTCGGATCCATGCACCTGATCACTCATGAGCAGACCGACCCCGAGCTGATCTACCGGATCACCCGGATCCTCTATGAGAATCGAGAACGGATTGCCACCCGGCATCCCGCCGGCCGTTTCATCAACGAGTCTAACGTCACCAAAGACACCGGGACCGAGTTCCATCCCGGAGCGATCCGCTACTACCGGGAGATCGGCATTTGGCCCGAGAACTAGATCCTCAGGGCGGCGGGGAGCCTGCAACCGGACACCTGTTCGCTTTCCGCGGTCCGTCCTTCCTGCCCTGCTCTGCCTGTTCGTTCTGATCGAGGTCAACTATCCGAGCCTTTCTCCTCAGTCCCAGCTGGCGATTTTCGGCTCTCTGGGACTCGTCTACTGTTTCATGGGAGCCGCACGGCCTTCCGGAGAAGCTGGCTGGATCGGCTTTGTGTACTCCTGTCCGCCCTGTGCGGAGCCTACATTGTTGTTCAAACCGAGAACTGGTTTGCATTCCTCTGGTTGCAGGGGACCTCTCTGGGCGACCGGGCCGGCCAGGAACACGGCCTGGACCTGCTGGTGGGCCTGATTGGCGTGCTGCTGGTGCTGGAGGCTGCACGTCGCAGTCTGGGCTGGGCCCTTCCCGTCCTCTCCTCTCTGTTCCTTGCCTATTGCTTCCTGGGGCCGTACCTGCCGGACCTGCTACTGCCCCATCGGGGCTACACTCTGGGCCGGGTGGTTTCGCAGGTCTTCCTGCACAGCCAGGGAGTCTTCGGGATCGCACTGAGGGTCATGTTTGCCTATGTCTTTCTGTTTGTCGTCTTCGGAGCTCTCCTGGAGCTGACGGGCGTGACGGCGTTCATTCTTGAGCTGGCCCGCCGCCTGTTCTCTCGCAGCAGTGGAGCACCGGGAAAGGTCTCGGTGGTGGCCAGCGGGTTGATGGGATCACTCTCGGGAAGCGCAGTTGCCAATACGGCAACCACGGGGACCTTTACGATTCCCCTCATGAAAAACTCCGGATTCCGGCCGTCCATGGCCGGAGGAGTGGTCGCTGCCGCCAGTGCCGGAGGGGCCCTGATGCCGCCCGTGATGGGTGCAGCGGCTTACATGATGCTGGAGATGGTGACCCCTGCCGTGACCTATATCCAGATCATCCGCAGCGCCCTGCTGCCGGCGCTTCTCTACTACTTCTCCCTGCTGCTGCTGGTTCATCTGTATTCCAGGCGCTACCGGCTGGCAGAGGAGAAAATGGAAGCGGATGCGAATCCAGCGGCGCCCTGGGCCGGGGTTGTCTTTTCGACGTCTCTGGCTCTGCTCCTGATCTTCCTGTTTCTGGGGTACACGCCCTTTCGGGCCGTAACCGCTTCAATTCTGGGGGTTGCCGTCCTGAGCACCCTCTCGAGGCGCACCCGTCTCACCCGCGCCGAGTTGATGAAGGCGTTTCAGAAGTCGGCCCAGGGGGGAGTTCCCCTGATCTGCGCGGCCGCCTGCGTGGGCATTATTATCGGGGTCGTGACCCTCACGGGTCTGGGCACCCGATTGCCCTCTCTGATCCTTCCCCTGGCTCAGCAGAATCTGTTCGCAGCGCTGGTTCTGATCATGGTGTGCTCCCTGATTCTGGGTATGGGACTGCCCTCGGCGGTCTGCTATCTCCTGCTGGCGACTTTCATCGGTCCGGTGGTGGGCGACCTGGGGATCGTGCCTCTGGCCGGTCACTTTTTTATTTTCTACTTCGGCATGATGTCCATGGTGACACCGCCGGTAGCTCTGGCGGCTTATGCGGCCGCAACGATTGCGGGTTCCCGGATCATGGCTACGGCCTGGCGGGCATTCACTTTCGCCCTGGTGGGATTCACCCTCCCCTACATGTTCGTTCTGCAACCCCAGTTGCTGCTGCTGGATTCCAGTGGGGACCCGGTTTCGCCAGTGGCGGCGATTCCGGCGCTGAGCACGGCGGTGCTGGGCATTACAGCCCTGGCCGGCGGCCTGTCGGGATTCTTTTTCTCGCCGTTGAGCGGGATGGTGCGGGGAGTTCTCTTGTTGAGCGCCTGTATGCTGCTCTATCCGGTGGATTTTGGCGGGGCCGTGACGGACCTCCTGCCCATGCTCACTGGACTTCTGCTGCTCCTGCTGTGTCTGGCCTTGAGCTGGCGCCGTTCAACGGCAGTCTGTAGGCTGACACCCACGGCTATTTCTGTCGCCTTTCCAAGGCTGGCGGGGCAGCGTTCCGACGCGCTTGTTGCACGCGCGCTACTGACCGTGCAGCGGCTCCGGGGTCTTTCCGCCTTCCGTGGGCAGACGCCCAAGGGCTGTTTCCTGTCGGCCCCTCCGCGGCCTGGTGGCAGGGCAAGAGAATAGCCTCATGCAAGGCAGCGTAGTAGGGGAAGGTTGAGAGAAAGAGAGGAAAAGCGATGTCGACGCTTATGAGTGCTTTGGGAGTCTGGCTGATCCTGTTGGGAGCGGCCTTCGTGGCCTATGTTCTGGTGCGAATGCGCTGGAAGAAGGCCGGCCCAGACGAAGCCCTGATCGTCTACGGAAAGAGAAAGCTCTTTGGCAAAAAGGTGAGAGGGGATGAAGGCCAGATCGAAGGATTCCGCATCGTACGCGGCGGCGGGACGTTCGTCTGGCCCGCCTGGGAACAGTACGAGTTTCTGTCCCTGAAGATGATGACCCTGGACATCGACCTCCAGCACGTCTACACCGTGCAGGGGATCCCGATCAACGTCAGGGCGGTGGCCCAGGTGAAGGTGAAGGGAGACGTCGACCACGTTCGCAAGGCATCGGAGGGCTTTCTGGGCATGGCCTCCGATCAGATCCAGTCGACCATCAAGGAGACCGTGGCCGGCCATCTGCGGGGAATCATCGGCACCCTGACCATAGAAGAACTCTACCGCGATCAGAAGCGCTTTCAGGACAGCGTGCGCGCAGAAGCACACGAGGATCTCCGCCAGATGGGATTCGAGTTCAAGTCCTTCGTTTTTCAGGAGATTCAGGACGACGAGGGTTACCTCGACGCGCTGGGACAGCCCAAGATCCAGGAAGCTCTCAAGAATGCCCGGATCGCCACGGCTCAAGCCGATCGCGACGCCAAGATCGAAGAGGAAGCGGCCCGCCAGAACAAAGAACAGAAGCGCTTCGGAGTCGACACTGAGATTGCTGAGGCGGAGAAGTCGCTCGACCTGAAGAAGGCGTCCATCAAGAGAGAAGTGGACGTGGCCGAGGCGGTTGCCGTCAAGTCCGGGGAAATGGAGCTGAAGGTTCAGGACATCTCGATTGCCAACGAGGAGGTGGAACGGCAGAAGCTGGAGTTCACAGCCACCATTCGTGAGAAGGCCGATGCCGAGAAGTACGAGGTCGAACGCCAGTCCGACGCCAACCAGTACCGGGTGGAGCGTCAGGCGGCGGCCGAGCGGAAGCGGCGTGAGGAGGCTGCCCAGGCCCTCAAAGCAGAGGGTCTGGCCAAAGCCGATGCCGAGTCGGCGATGCGCCGGGATATCGGACTTGCGGAAGCCGAAGCCATTCAGGCCAAAGGCGAAGCGGAAGCCAAAGCCCGGCATCTGCTGGCCGAAGCTCTGAAGCTTTACAACGAAGCCGGACTGTCAATCGAGGCTTTGAAAGTGCTTCCCGAGATTGCGGCGGCGGTTTCCGAACCGCTCTCCCGCGCGCGGCGGCGGAACCGGTGCGTCCAAGCTGACCGAAGATGTTGTGGAGGTTCTCAGCCAGTTGAGTCCCATTATGGAGCAGCTGGCCGGGGTCGATCTTCGGAGCTTTCTCAAGGACATCTCCAAGTTGCCCGGTGCCGTAGGCAAGGGTCTGACTGAGGGCGCAGCTCGAGAAGACTCTGAGAACTAAGTACTCACTTTCATAAACAGGGGGAAACCGTTGCCCGAATCCGGAGACTTACTGAGTCTGCTCGAGACGCTGGGAAAGACCCACAGCCCTTCCGCGAAACTCCGCCTGCTGGGAAACTCGTGGAAGCTGCTTCGGGATCTGACCCCGAAACAGCGGCAGAGGCTGTTTGCTGCTCAGGGTCTCAAGCAGGCCGGCGATCTGCTGAGGCGGGCCGGGGGCCGGGAAGAGAGATCGGCCGATCTGCTTCTGGCCCTGGCCGACCAGGTCGAGAAAGTCGATGTTGACAAGCTGGGAAAGCTCTTTGACCGCGTCCGAAAAGGTGGATTCTCCGAGCTGATCGAGGACGGCCTGAGCCACTTCCAAGAACAGATTCTGGGATCGAAAGAGCAAGACGAATCGCCGCCTCTCACTCTCGATCCACTGCCGCTCGATCTGGAGCCTCCAATGGAAGCCGAACCCCCTCCTGTGCCCCCTCCCGAGGTGCCCGCCGACCTGCCCGGGATGAAAACCAGGGAGAAGGCAAGGGTGGAAGCTCCACTCCAGGGGAAGACATCCGCCCCGCCGGATGATGAACCAATTGTCGCTGACGGGCCACCGTCTGAGCCGCAGGTCCATAGAAGTGCCGCCGTTGACGCACGTTCCGCTGCCGAATCGCGGGGCGCTAAGGCACAGGATCAAGAAGAAGGGTGGTCTGAACCCGCCGAGCAGGTAGCGCGTCAGGAAATCGAAGTCGAGCCGGAAGATCTCTGGTCTGCTCGATCGGTTGAAACGACTCGCCTCCGGGAACCCGGATCCATCCTGGAACAGCTTTCAGCCGAGAGAAGTCTGCTCCACCGCTTCCGACTGGTTCGGGACCGCCTCGCCGAACTGTCGAACTCCCCTGATCTCGCACAAGCAGTGGAAGAGTTCCCTCCCGGCTGGGCGCGCAGGCGGTTTGTGACCCAGTTGATCCGTCAAGGGGACGTGGGTTTTGAGCAGTCCTGTCAGCTCCTGCAACAATTGCCTGCGAGCGGAGAGCACTGGGGTGTCTCGGCCATTCTGGAGCGCTTTCCAATCGATACGGCGCGTCTGAATGCGCTGCAGCAGGTCGTGCGCAGTCCGCTCTCAAAACGACGCGTCCAGCGCCACCGGCTGTAACTCCACTTTCAACTTTCAACTTTCAACCTTCAACTCTCTCATGGGCTATACTTGCCCGGTCATGGAGGATCGTTTCTTCACCATTTCCGAAGCTCGGTCCCTCTTGCCGAAAGTGCGAGGTCTCACCGAGGAGATGGTGCGGCTGGCCCGCCAATTGCATTCCCTTCATCCCCAGATTCGAGGTCTGGCCGAACGGGGAGTGGAGAACACGGGGGGCCCTGAGGGGACTCGCTATCTGAGCTATCTGCTTGGAATGCAGAACTGTGTCAGCCGGATTCGACACCTCGGATGCCTGGTGAAAGGGGTGGAGGACGGTCTGGTTGATTTCCCTCACTTGAAAGACGGTCGGGAAGTGTGTCTGTGCTGGAAACTGGGAGAGGATGACATTCACTTCTGGCACGAGGCGGATGCCGGATTTGCGGGCCGCAGGCCCTTAGAGGAGGAGTGAGATGCTGGTTCGTCTTGGACTCAGGGTTTCCCTGACAGGTTGGGCACTGCTAACAGTGGCAGTCGCTGCCGGAGGAGCGGGCTGCTCCAAGAACTTTGTCGAGCCCGACTCGATGGAGGAAGTCCCTCCGTCGCAGGTGAGGGCGGTGACTCAGCGCCAGCCGGGAGGTGGGGCTGGGAGAGTCGAGTACCAGGCCCCCACAGGGTGGGTCGAACAGACTCCATCCAGCGGGATGAGGCAGGCCCAGTATCTGCTGCCTCGTGCCGAAGGAGATCGGGACGATGCCGAGCTGGTGGTCTTTCACTTTCCGGGAGAGGGAGGATCGATCCAGGACAATATGGCTCGTTGGATCGGCCAGATGTCCCGTCCGGACGGGAGTTCTGCAACGGCCGACGCTGAGATCTCGGAAAAGATGGTGAGAGGTCAGAAGGTCACCCTGCTGGAGGTCAGCGGAACCTACCAGTCAGGGGGAATGGGCCCCATGAGCCGGGGAGTCAGCAAACCGGGTTACCGGATGCTGGGTGCCATCATCGATACGACCCAGGGTCCCTGGTTTTTCAAATTGACCGGCCCGGTCCAAACCGTGGAGAAGTGGTCCGACTCGTGGACCCAGTTCGTCGATAGCCTGCGAATCACGGGATAGGAAAAAAGGGGACAGTCTACTTTTTTCCGTCTTCTCTGTTCTTTGGGCTCCTGAGCCTTCCAGCATCGGAAAGAAAGTAGACTGTCCCCTTTCTTTCCTATTGCCCCCTCGCCAGTTTCTCGAGTTCCTCGATCCTGGTTTCGATCACCTGACGCATCGACTCGTCCGGGGTGTTCTCCACAAAGTACCTGAAATCTTCCAGCGCTCCGCGATAGTCTGTGAGCTCAACACAGGTCATGCCTCTCTCCAGGATCTCCGGCAGGGGGTCGGGGAGGAGGGGAATCCGTCGATTCAGGACCCGCAGAGCCTTCACGGCCTCTCCGCTGCCGCGGTACACCTGTTTCAGGTTCATCAGCATACGCAGGAGGATGGCGGAGTCAGGGATGGAGTTCAGGTAGGAAAGATCAAACTCCAGCTGCGAGTCGAACAGCCGACCACACATGGCGCGGCAGTCATCTTCGAGCAGAATCTGGCCCTGGTGAAAGGCGTCCAGGAAAAGCTCCCTGGAGCTAGCCCGAAACCCGAGCAGGAAATGTCCGGGCATTCCAATTCCCCAGGTTTCCAGCCCCAGCCTGCCCACGATTTCCTGATAGAGGACCGACAGGGTGATCGGGATCCCGGTTCGCCTGCGCAGCACCTGGCTCATCAGACTGTTGAGCGGATCGTAATAGTTCTCCGTATTGCCGCGGTATCCCAGTTCCTCATAGAGAACCACATTCGCATGCTCGATGATCGTGTAGGGGTCCCGCTGCGACGGAAGTCTCTCCTCTACCTTGCGTCGAATCACCCCAACCTCCTCCAGGCAATCATCCATGGCTAGTCCAGGATCGCCGATTCGGGATATGTGCAGGAAAAGGTCGAACAGATCCCACTCCCGGGCTGGCCGGCCGATTGCACGCAGGTAGTCTTCCAGATGTGGGTCGTGCGGAGAAGTAGTTCTCATTAATTCAAGCAAGTATCTTAGTGTATTTAGGAAATGAGTAGCCAAGCTTTGAGCGCCCTGAGAAGCTTTTGAGTAAGTGGCAAAAACTTTTGCCTTTTTCAGGGTTCTCCGCTAGAGTTCCTGAGTGACTCGGCGGGAGAGGATTTGTGTCCCGAGTTGCCCCTTGGTGAATAAGGAGAGCAGGTATGCTTCTGGCCATTTTGATTTGGCTGCTTACGATTGTTACGACGATCGCCTTTGCCAGTCGCCACTGGTGGTTTCCCGTGTCTGTGTCCAGTCACGGAGAGGTAGTGGATGGACAGTTCGTTTTGACGCTGATCGTCACCGGAATCGTTTTCATTCTGGCTCAAGTGGGACTGGGGTGGATCCTTTTCCGATACCGGGACACGGGTCAGCAGCGGGCAGTGTACAGCCATGGTAGCAACAAACTCGAGGTGCTCTGGACTTTGCTGACTGCGACTGTGTTTTTCCTGATGGTCCTGCCCGGGCAGAAGATCTGGGCGGACCTTTACATTAATCCCGCGCCTGAGAATGCCCTGCGGATCGAAGTAACCGGTCAGCAGTTCGCCTGGAACATACGCTATCCGGGACCGGATGGCCGTTTCGGCACCATCAAACCCGAACTGATCGAGGATGATGCAGGCAATCCCCTGGGCCTGGACTTCAATGACCCCGCGGCCGCAGATGATCTAGTGCTTCCCACCATGGCCATCCCGGTGAACCGACCCATCGAATTACTGCTTCGATCGAAGGACGTAACCCATGCGTTTTCGGTCCGGGAACTTCGAATCAAACAGGATACGGTTCCGGGATTGCTGATCCCGCTCCGCTTCACCGCTATCAAGACCGGATCTTTCGAGATCGCGTGCATGGAACTGTGCGGGCTCGGCCACCACCGGATGCGGTCGTTTATTGAGATTCTGACGGAGAGTGACTATCAAGACTGGCTCCGTGAGATGGCTGAGGAATAAGGAAGCGAGGAGAGAGACCTATGCTTGATACGGCTCATAGTCACGCGGTTCATGAGCCTCCGTCTGGATTCATCCGCAAATATATTTTCAGCAAAGATCATAAGATCATCGGCATCCAGTACTTCCTGCTGGCGCTGTTCTCAGTCTTTGTGGGGATGGGTTTGTCGATTCTGATCCGCCTCAACCTGGTCTGGGCGGGGACCCCATTTAGTTTTCTGGAGACGCTGTTCCCCCAGGGTGCACCGGGGGGTGTCATGACGCCGGAGTTCTATCTGGCGATGTTGACCATGCACGGGACCATCATGGTTTTCATGGTTCTGACCACAGCGCCGCAGGGCGGTTTCGGAAACTACTTTCTGCCCCTTCAGATCGGGGCGCTCGACATGGCGTTTCCGACCCTGAACATGCTCTCCTTCTGGTTGACGTTCGTGTCACTGATTGTTTTGCTGGCGGCGTTTTTCGTGGCCGGAGGACCGCCCATATCGGGCTGGACGGCCTACGCTCCGCTGAGTGCCATCGGTGAGGTGGGGGGGCCCGGGCTGGGAACGGGGCAGGACCTGTGGATTTGGAGCATTGCGATCTTTTGTGTCGCCTCTCTACTGGGAGCCATCAACTTCATCACGACGACGCTGGATCTGAGGGCCAGAGGAATGACCCTGATGAGAATGCCCCTGACCTGCTGGAGCTGGTTCGTGACGGCGATTCTGGGCCTGCTGGCGTTCGGTGTGCTTCTCTCGGCCGGTGTTCTGCTGCTGCTCGACAGACTGGCCGGTACCAGCTTCTTTGTGCCGGGCGGCCTGGTGGTGAGCGATCAGTTGATCGATCACAAGGGCGGCTCGCCACTCCTCTGGCAGCATCTGTTCTGGTTTTTCGGGCATCCGGAGGTGTACATCGCCATTCTCCCCGCCATGGGTGTGACTTCTCAGGTTCTGTCGGTCTTTTCCCGTAAGCCGATCTTCGGGTACCGGGCCATGGTGTATGCCCTGTTCTCCATCGGCATCCTGGGATTCATGGTGTGGGGCCACCACATGTTCATGAGCGGCATGAGTCCCTACTCAGCCATCGCATTCTCGCTCATCACCACAGCCATTGCAGTGCCCTCGGCCATCAAGACCTTCAACTGGCTGGGGACTTTGTGGGGCGGGAAGATCCGCTTCGACTCTCCTATGCTTTTCGCCATCGGTTTCGTTTCCCTGTTCGTGAGCGGAGGCCTGGGCGGCCTGTTCCTGAATCAGCCCTCCACGGATGTCTATCTTCACGACACGTATTTCGTAGTGGGCCACTTTCACCTGGTCATGGGTGTTGCATCAATCTTTGGAATCTTCACCGCGACCTACTACTGGTTCCCGAAAATGTTCGGCCGTCTCATGAGCGAAAGCCTGGGGAAGCTTCACTTCTGGATCACCTTTGTCGGTGTCAATGCCATCTTCATGCCCATGCACTTTCTGGGCATGGTGGGCCATCCGCGTCGCTACCCGGAGCTTTCGGGGTTCAACTTTCTGGCCGAACTCCAGCCGCTGCACATGTTCATCACGATCGCGGCTTTCGTGACGATTGCAGTCCAGTTTGTCTTTCTCTTCAATTTCATCTGGTCACTTTTCAAGGGCCCGAAGGCCCCAATGAATCCCTGGAATGCAACGACGCTCGAGTGGGAAGTCCCATCACCGCCGCCCCACGACAACTTTGGTGACCGGCAGGTGGTGGTTCACCATGGACCTTACGAGTACAGCGTTCCGGGTCGGGAGAAGGATTTTGTTATGCAGACCGAGGGCGAGAGGGAAAGGACCGAGGTTTAGCCGGATATGTCAACCATCCTTCGGCCTCCGGCCACCGATCGACAGCCCGGAACCGGTAGCGGAGGCGGTGTCTTTGACCTGCCTCCAGGCACCGGTGGGAGCGGTGGGTCGGGAGTCTCTCCCCACGCCCAGGGCCGCTACTACACGGGCATGATGGTTGGGCTGGCGGGGATTCTGATGCTCTTTACCGGCTTCACGAGTGCCTTTCTGGTGCGTCGAGGACTGGGAGACGACTGGCAGTCGATCCCTTTGCCCACCCTTGTGTGGGTGAATGCGCTCGTTCTGCTGCTCAGCAGTGGTTGTCTGGAAATGGCCCGCAAACGGGTCCATGAGATCGTTTCACTGCGGAAGTGGTGGCTGGCGGCAACGCTTCTGGGGGTGGCTTTCCTGATCGGCCAGGGAGTCGTCTGGAAGCAGCTCTGGAATGCTGGTCTTTTTCTCAGCACCAATCCGAGCAGTTCGTTCTTTTATGTTTTGACCGCGACTCATGGAATCCATCTGCTGGGAGGCGTCATCGCGCTGCTGGTCCTGAGCGGGAAGATCTGGAAGGGCCTCTTGAATCGAATGCACGTCGATGTGATGGCCTTGTACTGGCATTTCATGGATGGGCTGTGGGTTTTCCTGCTGCTCTTGTTCGTAGTTGGGAGATGACTTGGATGGCAAACGGTAGAACGGGGCTCTGGGGCGGGGGAGGTTCTCCCTTTGCCATGGGCTCCAAGAAGCTGGGAATGTGGTTGTTCATTCTCTCCGACTCGTTGACCTTCTCAGTGATGCTCTTTGCCTACAGTTATGTCCGGCTGGCCAATCCGGACTGGCCCAGACCGTTTGACGGTTACAGCATCTTCTTCTCCAGCGTCATGACGTTCTGCCTGCTCTCCAGTTCACTCACGATGGTGCTGGCGGTGGGGGCGGCAGGTCGCGGAGACCGCAAGAAATCCGTCCGTTGGATCCTGGCTACGATCCTGGGAGGTGTGGCCTTCATCGTATTGCACGCCAACGAGTGGATGGAGCTGATCCATGAGGGAGTGACCCCTTTCGACAACCCGTGGGGAGTGCCACTCTTTGGCGCAACCTTCTTCACCCTGACCGGCCTGCACATGATTCACGTGACAACGGGTGTCATCTACCTGGGGGTGATTGCCTGGGGCTTTGGGGGCGGGCGCTTCAACGCGGAAGATGTCGAGGTGACTGGCCTCTACTGGCACTTTGTCGATCTGGTCTGGATGTTCATCTTTCCGCTTGTCTATCTGATGTCAAACCAAACCTAAGAAAGCTATGAGTTCTCACGATCATACGAAAGTTTATCTGGTTGTGTGGAGTGGCCTGCTGGGGCTCACCATTCTGGAAATCATCCTGGCGTACATGCAGCTGGCCGCGACCGTCATGCTGGTCACGCTGATGAGTCTGTCTATCGTCAAGGCGGGGCTGATCGTCGCTTTTTTTATGCACATGAAGTTCGAGCGCAGGAGTCTCTTCTTGACTTTGATCCCGGCGACCGTAATCTGCATCGCGCTGCTGTCGACTTTTTTCGCTGACAGCCTGCGCATTCTTGAACTCGGGAACTAAGTACTCACTTCCATGAATACGATGACGTTTGTTGGGAGCGCGACGGAGACCAGATTGAGGCGAGACGACGAGTCGATGCGGAGCCATCGGCGAGGAGGAGCAACAAAGAGATGGGCCCGTCCCGCCCCAACCCTTCGGGCGGATGGGGGTTGCGGGCGATCTCTTTGTCGTTCGTCGTCAACGATGCTTGCGCATCGCCTCCTCCTCTCTTCGCGACCTCACCTCGCAAGACCCATCCGCAAACGTTATCGTATTCATGGAAGGGAGTACTAAATCAAGTGAACCAGGGAATCCGGGCACTGAGTGTCTTCCTCACCGGCTCCAGTACTCTGCAGCTGGGATTGGCGCAGGGCTGCGCCATGTGCAAGAGCAGCCTGGCGGCTCAGGGACAGAACGTGATCGGCGCCCTGCAGTTGGGGATCCTTGTTCTGCTGGTTCCCCCGCTGGCGATCATGGGAACCTTCATGTACATAGCCTTTCGGCGAGAGGACGATGCCTCTTTGCCGCCATCCAGGCCTTGAACGCAGTGGGACAGGTTGAAATAATATAGGTTGTGAGCTGACTAGAAATATGGCGAAGCAAGTCGTAAAGAAAAAGAGCACGACAGAGAACCAGCCGGACAAGGGACAGATCCGGCGGCGTAACTTCACCTACGCCTGTATCTTTGGCTTTCTCGGGGCCAACTTCCTCATGACCCTGCGTTTCTTCTTCCCGCGGACGCTGTTCGAACCGAAGACCAGTTTTACGATCGGGTATCCGGGGGATTTCGGTTTCGGGATCGACACGCGTTTCCAGCAGGAGTATCGAATCTGGGTGGTACGAAACGCCGAGCGTCTGTTCGTGATCTATGCCCGCTGTACCCATCTGGGCTGCACGCCCGACTGGGTGGAGAGCGAGAACAAATTCAAGTGTCCCTGCCATGGAAGCGGGTACGACAATGAAGGGGTCAACTTTGAAGGACCGGCTCCACGTCCCATGGACCGGGCCAGGCTGACATTGAATGCTCAGAGTCAGATTGTGGTCGATGTCAGCCAGCTTTTTCAGTGCGCGCCCGGGGCGCCCTGCAACTTCGACAACCGTGACGCCTTTTTGAACGTTTAACCAGTCTCCAGGAGCCGACCACAAAGGGAAAGATATGCCGGACGATCCAGTCTCGACTAAGCCAGCAAAAAAGAAGGACTCATCTTCGGTCATGGGCAAAGTCAAAGATGGCATTCAGCCCTTCATTGACAAGGGCAAGCAAGATCTGAAGGCCGCCCGGGACTACAGGAAAACCCAGCTCTGGAAATCGGTCTTCCGACACAAGCTGGATGAAACGCCGCGGACTCGAGCCCTGGCGGTCCTGACGAATGTTTTCCTGCACCTGCACCCGGCCAAAATCAATCGTGATGCGGTCCGGTTCAGCTATACCTGGGGGATGGGCGGCATCACCTTTTATCTGTTCTTTGTCTTGACCATCACGGGTATCTTTCTGATGTTCTATTACCACCCGACCAAGGGACAGGCCTTCGCCGACATCATGTACCTGGAAAACGATGTGCCCTTTGGGGGTCTGCTGCGCAACATGCATCGCTGGGCCGCCCATGCCATGATCATCACGGTGTGGCTGCACATGCTTCGAGTTTTCCTGACCGGTTCCTACAAGACGCCCCGGGAGTTCAACTGGATGATCGGCGTCATTCTTCTGGTTCTCACGCTCCTTCTGTCGTTTACCGGATACCTGCTGCCGGATGATCAGCTTGGCTTCTGGGCGGTAACGGTCGGTACCGGCATGGCCAGGGCAACCCCCCTTCTGGGGCATGAGGGCCCGTTCGGTCCGGAGCTGGGAATGACGGCCTTCAACGATGTTCGCTTTGCCCTTCTCGGGGGATCAATTGTCGACTCCAATGCCTTGCTGCGGGCTTATATCTGGCATTGTATTGCCATTCCTCTGATTCTTTCAGCGCTGCTGGCGGTGCACTTCTGGCGAGTGCGAAAGGATGGGAGTATCTCGGGACCATCTCCGGTGGTACTCGAATCCGAACTGAAGAAGAAATTCAAAATCTGAATCGGTCCAAGAACGGACAAGTGAACGAGGGTCAATAAATGGATTGGGGTCAGCTTTGGGAAATCGTTTCGCTCCCTGACAATCTTCCGATTGTCTTCTTGCTGTTGCTGGTTCCCTTTTTTCTGTGGTACGGGTTGCGGCAGGCCTTCGCTAACGATCGACTGATTGCCCGACTGGAAGCCGATCCGCAGCTTGCCGGGACACACCACCGCAAGAACGAGCCCTTTCGAGAGGGCTGGGATCAGAAGGTCCATGTGTGGCCTTACCTGCTCCGCATCGAGCTTCTGGCCGCCGTGATTGTGACATTTGTCCTGATGGTCTGGTCCATTACCCTGAACGCTCCCCTGGAGGAGCCGGCCAATCCCAATCTGACCATGAATCCGGCCAAAGCTCCCTGGTATTTTCTGGGGCTGCAGGAGATGCTGGTCTATTTCGATCCCTGGATCGCGGGAGTCGTGATGCCGACTCTGATCGTCATGGGATTGATGGCCATTCCTTTTGCCGACAAGAACCCTCTTGGAAACGGCTACTACACTTTTCGGCAGAGAAAATTTGCCATTCTCGCCTTCACATTCGGCTTCGTCTTGCTCTGGGTTCTCTTCATCCTGGTCGGAACCTTTATCCGTGGTCCCGGGTGGATGTGGTTCTGGCCCGGTCAGACCTGGGATCATCACAAGCTCGTCTTCGAGACCAATCGCCATCTGCACGAGATTCTGGGAGTGGCGAGCCAGCCCTGGGTCGGAATGGTCGGTGGGATGGCAGTCGGGCTCTATTTTCTTGTGGCCGGCTGGATCTGTCACCGATTCCTGGTCTGGAATGACTTCACCCGTCGAATTTACGCTCAGATGACGCTGACCCAGTATCTGATCTTTCAGTTCTTCATGACCATGATGATTTCGCTCCCGGTAAAGATGGCTCTCAGACAGCTCTTTCGGATCAAGTACGTGATGGTCACTCCATGGTTCAACATATGAGAGGCTGGTTCAGGAAACTTGACGAGCGCCCGGTTCCCGAAAAGGACCCGATCATCTACTCTTCACTGGGAACGCTGCTGGCCATCTTCTCTCTCCTCATGATGTTGAGTCTGGTATGGGCTTTCTATGAGGAGATGGTGGGACTGAGGCCCTGGCGTCAGTATCAGGAGGAGTTCGCTGGACTGTATCGGGATACGCTGCAGGCAATGCGACCCGTGAGGGCGCAGGAAGTTGTGGAGATCAAGACCAGTTCCGGCTTTCAGCAACTGGATGAGGGACTCCGCGAAGCCGAGAATCAGATTGCCCCGGGTCTGAAAGAGCTGGAGGAAGAGGAGGGCCAGATCCGGGCTCAGCTGACCCTAATCACCAAACATCCGACTCATCCCTTCACCAGCCTCCGCAGTAAGCTCCAGGCCACGATCTATGCGCTGGAAACCGCTCGGGAAAGTGCCAAGAAGGGACTGAGTGACCAGGTCCAGGAGCTGCAGCAGGAATCCTATCCATTTGAGATGCAGGACGGGACCCAGCTCTTCACCTACCTGGAGCTTGAGGAACTGTACACGGATCTGAAGGCCCGCCAGGGGGAAGTCCAATCCAGAAAGTCCCGGCTACTGAGGCGGCCCGGGGAGTTGCGCGCTGAGCGAGACACTTACCTGAAGAACCGGTTGACCGGGCTGACCGAGACGCAGATCGACGGGCTGACGGCTGCTGTAGACGCCTCGACAGTTGATATCAGGCAGATTCACAACGCCGAAATGAATCTGGTGGACCGCTGCGAATCGTGCCATCTCGGCATTCGAGAGCCGGTTGATCTCACCGCCGACAACATGGGCGGCAACCGGCTTTTTGTCAGTCACTCTCGCAGGGAGCTGCTGTCCACGCATGATCCCGAGATCTTCGGTTGCTCGCCCTGCCACAATGGAAACGGGGTGGGAACGGTCAGCGCGGCGAGAGCACACGGCAGGTACAAGCACTGGTTGTGGCCTCTCTACGCACGAGAAAACTTTGAAGGAGGCTGCATTCAATGCCATCGGCTCGACCGGCAGCTCAAGGGTGCCGAGACTTTTAACGCAGCCAAGGATCTGTTCCAGAACCGTGGCTGCCAGGGTTGTCATCCGTACGAGGGATTCGATGTCGAGCTCGCCCTCATGCGGGAAGCCCGCAAACGAGTCGCCGATTTGGAGGCCGAGAAAGAAGCCACTCAGGTCGAGATCGAAAGGCTGAATGATGACGGGGACAACGCGGCAAGCAACGAAGAAGCAACCGCGTTTTACGCGAAGGCCACCCAGAAGACGCTGCGGATAGCCGACATTGATGCTAACGCCACCACGACGGATGCCCGTCTGGATGAACTCCTGATGGAACGCAAGAGGCTGGCTCCCAATCTGAAAGAGGTTCGAAACAAGCTGCGCCGGGAATGGATCCCGGTGTGGATCAAGAATCCCCAGGCCTTCCGGCCCACCACCAAGATGCCGCAGTTCCGCTTGGCCGATGAGGAGATCGAAGCGATCTCCGCTTTCGTCTGGCAGTCGGGGATCCGTGAAGGAATCCCTCCACAAGCTCCCGGGGATGCGGCTCGGGGACGGCAACTTCTCGAGTCTAGAGGATGCCTGGCCTGTCACTCGGTAGGCGAAGGCGAGGATGCCGTGGGCGGCCCCTTCGCAGCCAACCTGAGTCGGGTGGGCGAGAAGGCGAACTACGATTACCTGGCTCGCTGGGTGCATAACCCGCGAGAGCGGACCCTGCCCTATGACCCGGTCCTGCAGAGGGATGTCACCCGGGAAGACTACGAAGGTCGCGGTCTTCCCTTTCAGTTCGATCTGGACAACAACCAGAGCCCGCTGGGCGATCACTCTCTCCAGGTCCAGAATGAGACCGTGATGCCCAGTTTGAGATTGACCTGGGAAGAATCCCGAGATGTCGCGTCCTACCTGGTGACCTTGAAAAGGGAGGATGTTGAGTACCAGCCCGCGCCGTTCATGGAGGATTCCCAGCTCTTCGAGCGCGGACGTTTCCTGGTAAGGCACTACGGGTGTGCCGGCTGCCACGAGATTGCGACACTCGAGGAGGAAGGGAAGATCGGCACCGATCTCACGGGGGAGGGCAGCAAGCCCATCGAACGTCTCGACTTCGCCCTGCTGACGCACGAGGCCAAGCAAGAAGGCTGGTACAACCACAAGGGCTTCTTCGAGCACAAGCTCGAGAATCCGGCAATCTTCGACGAGGGCAAGATCAAGAAGGAGCTGGAAGAGCTCAGAATGCCCAATTTTCACTTCAACGATGAGGCGATCGATCAACTGACCACAATGCTGCTCGGGAGCGTAGAATCCTGGATTCCGGAACAGTTTCACTATGCGCCTGGGGATGAGAGGCGGGACATTCAAAAAGGGTGGTGGGTGGTCCGGAAGTACAACTGCCAGGCCTGCCACCAGTTCACTCCGGAACAGGAAACAGTGCTCGAGACCCTCGACCAGTATCAGCTCGATCAGGCTGAGAAACTACCTCCCAGTCTGATCGGTCAGGGTGCCAGAACCAATCCCGAATGGCTGAAAGGATTTCTCAAGAACCCCGCCTTGAGTCCCACCGACCTGCATCGCAACGGCGTCCGGCCTTACCTGGACGTCCGTATGCCGACGTTCCATCTGTCGGACGGGGAAGTCGGCGTGCTGATCCGCTTCTTTGCGGCGCTCTCGAAGCAGCCGGTACCCTATCTGCCGCAACGCCTCAAGCCACTCTCGGGGCATGAGACAACTCTCGCCCGAGAGCTGTTTACCAGCAATGCCGCGCCCTGTCTGCGCTGCCACGCCACCGGGGATCCGAGGACGGACGTCGACAAGACGGCTCCCGACTTTACGCTGGTCGGGGAAAGGCTCAAAGCGGACTGGACTCAGCGCTGGATCGTTCATCCGGAGATCATCCGTCCCGGAACGACCATGCCTTCGGGTTTGTTCCGCTGGGACGGCAGCCGCTGGGTCTTCGCCCTGGCCAACTTTTCCAGCTTCCGCGACTACACCCAGGACCACTCCTGGCTTGTGGTACGATACATGTTTGAATACACTCCACAGGAACAACGGAGGCTGATGGGCAGGTAGAGTAAGCTGGCCCGTTCAGTAGATATGCACTATCTTCGAAATCTGATAGTTCTTTCCCTTGCCGCTGTCGTCGTGCTGGCCTGCGGAGGGGGTGGCGATGCACCCTCACCGGCGCCGGCTGAGGCTCCAGCGGCGCCGGTGGGCAAGTCGGTGGATCCGTCCACTGCCGGAAGTGTTTCGGGGAGCGTGAATTACGCCGGTGAGCCGGGCAAGAAAGCCCGAATCCGGATGAATGCCGACCCCAACTGTGCAGGTCAGCACAGCTCTCCTGTTTACGCTCAAAACCTGGAGATTAATGAGAACGGCACACTTCAATATGCCTTCGTGTTCGTCAAGGCAGGTCTGGAAGACTACAAGTTCCAGCCCCCCGCCGAAGCAGTCCAACTGGATCAGCGTGGGTGTCTTTACACGCCCCACGTCCTGGGTATCCAGGCCGGGCAGGAATTGAAAGTTATGAACAGCGACGATACAACACACAACATCAATCCCTCCCCTGCCAACAACCGGGACTGGAATGTCTCACAGGCTCCCAGCTCCAATCCCATTGTTCGCCGCTTTGCACGTGCGGAAATCATGATCCCGGTGAAGTGCAACGTTCATCCCTGGATGAAGGCATATATAGGCGTTGTGGCGCATCCTTATTTCGCTGTCACCGGGAGCGATGGAAGCTACAGTCTAGAGGGCCTGCCCCCGGGAGACTACACAGTAGAAGTCTGGCATGAAAAACTGGGGGCACAGGAGCAGAAGATCACGGTGACTGCGAATCAGGCTGCCACCCTGGACTTTAGCTACGGAGGCTGAGCGGGCTCCGGTCCTTTCAGACTGGGTGAAAGATCAGTCCCTCGCATTCGATCTCCATGAGCAGCGCGAACAAGCGTGCACTCCACCTGTTTTGTGTCTTGCTGGCTGTGAGCACGTTTATCCTGATCATCGCCGGCGGGCTTGTCACCAGCAACGATGCAGGCCTGTCCGTCCCTGACTGGCCTCTCTCCTACGGACAGTGGATGCCTCAGATGGTGGGGGGTGTTTTCTACGAGCACGGCCATCGCATGATCGCGGCCACGGTGGGGCTGCTCACTGTGGTCTTGGCCTGCTGGCTCTTTCTGGCCAGGGAGGATCGAGGGTTGAAGAGGCTGGGTCTCTTTGCTCTGGTGGCGGTAGTGTTGCAGGGAGTACTGGGGGGACTGACGGTGTTGCTCGAGCTCCCCGTGGCGGTTTCCGTGCTTCATGCCATGCTGGCACAGGGTTTTTTCTGCATCGTGATCTCCCTGGCCCTGTTCACATCGCGGTCCTGGCCGCCCGCCTCGGCCGAGGTGTCCAAGCCGGCCCAGCCCCGCTTTCGGACAGCTCGCCTCCTGACCCTGGCACTGTTTGTCCAGCTCCTGCTGGGTGCCGTGCTCCGTCACAGTGGTACCATCGACGGTGTGAAGGCTATTCGGGTCGATTTCCTGGCCCTGGCGGGGCACCTGGCGGGAGCGCTGCTTGTCGCCGGCTTGATCGTAGCCGTGGGATTGCCGATTCTGAAGACCGCTTCGACCGGCCCGACGGCCCGGTTGGGCAGCCTTCTGCTCGGACTTCTGGTCGTACAACTGGGGCTGGGAGTGGGTGCTCTAATGGTCCGCCTCCAGGCCGGCGATCGAGTTCAACCGATGCCGGTCGAAGTTGGCGTGACAACAGCGCACGTGGCCGTTGGTGCCCTCTTGCTGGCTGCAAGTCTGATACTGACGCTGCTCCGCTGGCACTCCGACCAGGCTGGCGACAGGAGGCTGGACCTCCGTCCCGGTGAAGTTTCATGAAGAGTGAGGTTGCGGTCAGCATGTCCGGTTCGGGTGGACTACTGCTCCCTTACTTCGAGCTTTTGAAGCCGAGGGTTTCTTTCCTGGTTGTGTTGACCACCGCCGCCGGGTTTACTCTGGCCTCAACTCTCCCCTTCGACTGGCCCACTCTGATCTGGACCGTCCTGGCCACTGCTTTGCTCTCGGGTGGATCTGTTTGCCTGAATCAGGTCATGGAGCGCCATCTGGACGCCCGCATGACACGGACGGCCGGTCGCCCCTTACCCACAGCACGGGTCAGCGTGGGGTCGGCGACCGGCTTCGGAATCGGTTTGATCCTGGCCGGTACGATCGTCTTACTGTCCACGACCAGAGTGCTGCCCGCTGCTCTGGGACTGGCGAGCGCCGCTGTCTATCTATTTGCCTACACGCCTCTGAAGAGACGGACAGCTCTCTGCACCACGGTGGGGGCAGTTCCAGGCGCCATCCCTCCTTTGATCGGCTGGACGGCTGCCGGCGGCCAACTCAACCTGGAAGCCTGGATGCTTTTCGGGATTCTATTCCTGTGGCAGTATCCCCATTTTCTGGCCATCGCCTGGATCTATCGGGATGACTACCGGAAAGGCGCGTTCAAAATGCTGCCCCTGGACGACCCATCCGGGAAGAGGACGGCCCGGCAGATCGTTCTCTTTGCAGTCCTGCTCTGCGCTGTCAGCCTGTTTCCCTGGGCATTTGGACTGGCCGGTAGAGTCTATTTGTTTTCCGCGCTGCTGGCCGGTGCAGCTTTTCTGGCAACGACTCTCAATCTGCTGAAGACTCCCACGACGCCTTACGCTCGATATGTCATGAGGGCCTCCGTGTTTTATCTGCCCTGGCTGCTGGCGGTCTTGGTGGTGGACCGGCTCTGAACAAATTCCACGTTCCACGTTTCACGTTCCACGAACAATCGAGCTTTCAACCTTCTCTCAGCTTCGAACCTTCAGACGCTAGGCTGCCCGATAGTGGGCTCGCTCCCGGGAACCCGGACGTGGAACGTGGAACTTTCCTACTTGGTCCGTTCCGTCAACAGGAAGGTGATGTCGTCGGTCTGGGCGCGATTCTGAGTGAAGTTCTCGATGGCATCCAGAATGCTCTTCTGAAGCATTCCGGCTCCTTTGCTGCCGTTTTCCTGGATGAGCTTGATCAGTCTCTCCTCCTCGAACATGTCGCCTTTCATGTTCTCGGCTTCGGTCAGCCCGTCCGAAGAGACGACGAGAAGATCGCCCTGGTTGAGCTGAATCGGAATGGCGCTGTAGTCTGCAAAATCAAAGGCTCCCAGAACCAGATTTTCGGATCGTAACTCTTCGATCGTTGCATCCTCTTTTCGGTAAAGATAGGCCGGATTGTGCCCTGCCCCGACGTAGTGACCCTTTCCACTTCCATCCAAGGCTGAACAGGAAGAGAGTCACAAATCGGTTTGACTGGGATCTCTCACAGAGAAACCGGTTGGCCCGGGCCAGGGCCTCGGTCGAATCAACGCCAGACCGCAGTTGCAGATCCAGGGCCCCCTGCAGAAGTGAACCGAGCAACGCAGCCGAGACACCCTTCCCGGAGACATCCGCCAGGACTCCGAGCAGCGCATTGGTGCCGACGTCATAGAAATCGTAAAAATCGCCCCCGACATGATGGGTCGGCTCGCTGAAGGCACGCAACTCGTAGGACTCGATCTTCGGCAATGTAGACGGCAGCAGTGTGCGCTGCGTCTCCTGGGCCAGAGCCATTTCTTTTTCAAAAACCTTCCTCTCTTCCACGGCCTCGAGCATGTTCAGCTTTTCAAACACGTTGGCTGCTTCCAGGGCGAGTTTGCTGAGGATCTTCTCGTCCAGACCGGAGAGGGCGTGCATCGTCTTGGTGCTGTCCAGATAGAGGATTCCCCGAACCTCCATCTCTTCCGAGTTGGGAGAAATCCACTTGAGTGGCAGGCAGGCCAGAGCTCTCAGGTGCATGGCCACAATGCTGTCCTGCTGAGCCAGATCACCGGCGATTCCCTTGGTCATGAACACCTCTTCGCCCGTTGTGGCCACCTGGCGTACTACCGTCTGACTGGCCTGCATAAACTCGGACTCCTCCATGATGCGGCCGTCACCGTCCATTCCCACCACATATTCGAAGCCGGCATCCGCACCTATGAGGATATAACCGCGCTCCGCCCCGGAAATCTTGAGTGCGGAGAGGAGGATCTGCTCGAAGGTCCCGTTGGCCGAGAAGTTGCGCCCGAAGTTGTACTGGAAGTCGAGAAGCATGGACATCTTCTCGAGATCGGACTGCCCCATGTCGACAGAGGGAAGATGTTGAGTCAATTCCAGAATGGAGGCACCTTCGTCGATCGTTGTCTCGTTGTGTGCCTCTTGCGGATTTCCCACGAAATAAGTGATCTCGACTTGAGACCGGCCCTGCCCCAGCGAGATCCGATCGCCCGATCGAAGAACCTGCTCGGTCACGCGCTGACCGTTGACAAAGGAGCCATGGGTGCTCTGGAGATCAACCAGATCGTAGCCGTCCTGACTCTTTACGATCTTGGCATGGTGGCGGGAGACATAGGGATCCGTCAGAATGACGTCGGCATCCGATTTACGACCCAGCAGCGTCTCGTCCACGGACAGGACGAAGACCAGTTCCTGACCTTCGGCTGTAAACCATCGCAGATACGGACTTCTCATCGCCATGAGTAGTTAAAACAAAAGCCGGCCAAATTCAACCGGAAAAGGGATCGTGGGGACGGCTGAGCATTGGGGACAAGCCGCTCGAGATTGGGTGCTTGCTGCCGATCATGGTCTGCTTTCGTGATACTGGCCCCCATAAAAGAGCAGGGGGTCACGAGCTTCGCGGCTGAGGTGACCCTCCGCAACCCGGCCTATCAGGATGGTGTGATCTCCACCCGGATAAGTGGTCTCCAGTTCGCACTCGAGACAGGCCAGGCAGCCGCGGATCAGGGGGACCCCCAGGGCCCCTCCCCAGTTCAGGTAGCGTGTCCGATCGACCCCGGACCTTGCAAAGTAGTTGGACAGGTGAGCTTGTTTGGCGGACAGGATGTTGATGGCAAACACTTTGCTCTCGAAAAAAAAGTTGAGCCCGGCCACCTGGTTGTGGAGACAGACTAGAACCAGGAGCGGGTCCAGAGAGACGGAGGTAAAGGAGTTCACGGTGACTCCATAGGGTTTGCCCTCAGCGTCACGGGTGGTCACGATAGTCACCCCGGTTGCGAAGTTTGCCAGGATCTTTCGGAAAAGTGCAGGATTCATTTTCAATGCGAATACTCCCCAGTAGGAAAATTTAGCAGTTCCACGTTCCACGTTCCATGTTTCACGTGGGTTACTGGTTGCTGGTTGCAGCAGGGATAGTTGAAAGTTAGGGGGTCGTGGAACGTGGAACGTGGAACCGCGGGAGCGACAGCGAGCGCCATCCCTTCAGTGAAAATCATGGGAAGGGAGTTTCGCGTCCCGGATCTCCAGTGGCCAGAAGCGATTCGCCAGTACGGAGACAACGTTATCGGAATTCTGCACGACGCCTTCAATAAGGAGAAACGGATGGCTGACCAGAGTGACTCGGTTTTTCTGGAAAACGGGAGGCTTGACCACAATGTTGGTGATACCAGTTTCATCCTCGAGGCTCAGAAAAAGAAATCCTCTGGCAGTCAAGGGGCGCTGGCGGACGATGATCCCCCCGGCAACCCGAACACGTTGACCATTCTTGAGCGAAGCCAGACAAGAGGCTGAAACGGCTCCCTTCTTCGCTACAGACCCGCGGATAAGGGCCATCGGATGCGGTCCTGTTGTCAGTTTGGTTCCCCGATAATCCGCCTCAAGACGTTCCAGTGCATTCATGTCAGGGAGGGGATCCTCGCTGTCAGTTACAGAAGGAATGGAATCAAAGAGGGGACCGGATTGACGGGACCCTTCTTCTACCTGCCAGAGGGCTTTGCGGCGTTTCATCCCAAAACAGTTCAAGGCGCCGATTTCAGCCAGTGTCACCAGTTCCGGCTTCTGCAGTTGACCTCTTTTCACAAAGTCGTCCAGATCCCGGAAAGATCGCTTCTGACGTTGTTCAACGATGCGACGACCTGCTTTCTTCCGGAGTCCCTGGACATAGAGAAGCCCCAGTCTTACTGAACCCTCGGGTTCAATCGTACAGAGCCAGTCCGATTTTGTGACATCAATGGGCCTGATCTGCTGGCCACGGTGCTGAGCATCTTTGACGAGAGTTGCCGGTCGATAAAAACCCATGGGCTGATTGTTCAGGAGAGAAGCATAGAAGGCTGCTGGAAAGAGGACTTTCAAATAGGCACTCGCATAAGCCAGCAAAGCGAAACTGGCTGAATGAGATTCAGGAAAACCATAGAGTGCAAAGGAGGATATGTAACGGATGATGGTTGCTGCCGTTTCTCCGCGAATTCCGTTTCTTTCCATTCCCCGCCGAAGCTTTGCTTCAATCTTTTCCATCCTTTGTTCAGAACGCTTGAAACCGAGTGCGCGTCTGAGCTCTTCGGCTTCGCCTCCGGAGAATCCTGCCACGGTCATGGCAATCTTCAGAAGCTGTTCCTGGAAAATGGGCACACCAAGAGTGCGCTTGAGAATGGGCTTCAGGGAGGGGTGAGGATAGGTGACAGGTTCCAGCCCGGCTCGTCTTCTCAAGTACGGATGTACCATCTGCCCCACGATCGGACCGGGTCGGATGATTGCGATTTCCACGACTAAATCATAGAAACAACTGGGTTTGAGACGAGGCAAGGTCGCCATCTGAGCCCGGCTTTCGACCTGGAACAACCCGACCGTGTCCGCTTTCTGCAAGAGCTCATACAAGGGGTGTACCGTTCTTTCTGTAATTTGAGGAAGGTGAGCTAAAAAGATCAGAGGTCTGGGGCAGGATTTCTCCAAAAACTCAAGACAAGAGCAAGGAGGATCCGAATGACCCCAGACCCAGAACAGAGGCTACCACGAGAATTGTTGAAAGAACTGATCGAAGAAGGCAGCGACGCGTTTCGAGGAGTGTTGGAGAAACTGCTCAACACCGCCATGCAGATGGAACGAGAAGAGTTTCTGGGAGCTCGACGCTGGGAGCGGAGCGAGCAGCGTCGAGACCACGCCAACGGGTACAAGGCCAAGACGCTGTCAACTCGAGTGGGACAGCTTCAAATCCGGATTCCACAAGTACGTCACCTGGACTTCTATCCCCGATCCCTGGAGCGAGGGTGCCGCTCGGAGAAAGCCCTGAAGCTGGCCATCGCCGAGATGTACGTGATGGGCGTGTCGACGCGCAAGGTCACTGAGATTACCGAGCAGCTGTGCGGCACCGAGATCTCCGCCAGCCAGGTCTCAAGAATCTCCAAGCTGCTGGACGACGAACTCGAGCAGTTTCGCAACCGCCCTTTGGGCAGCTATCCAGTTGTGTACCTGGATGCCCACTACGAGAAGGTCCGTCGCCAGGGCAGCATTCAGGATGTGGCCGTCTTGAAAGCGACCGGAGTCAACTGCTGGGGCAAGCGGGAGGTGATTGGGGTCAGCTGCCGACTCAGCGAGGCGGAGGTCCACTGGCGAGAGTTTCTGCTGCAGCTTCAAAAGCGTGGTCTGGAGGGTGTGCAGCTGATTGTCAGCGATGACCACTCAGGACTACGAGCTGCCAGAAGAGCTGTCTTTCCTTCAGTGCCCTGGCAACGCTGTCAGTTTCACCTGAGCCAGAATGCTCAGCGATACGCCCGCCGATCCGACCAACGTGCCGCCATCGCCACTGACATTCGAGACATCTTCAATGCCCCGTCTGGAGGCGAAGCTGAGGCGATGCTTCGGGCCAGAGTCGAGCAATACTACGACCGCAACCCGGAGCTGGCCGATTGGATGGAGACCAATCTGCCGGAAGGCTTTACGGTCTTTCGTTTTGCACGTTCTACCTGGCGGCGCATTCGCACCAACAACGGGCTGGAGAACCTAAACCGTCAGATTCGCCGGCGTACCCGGGTCGTCGGTATCTTTCCAAACACCGAGTCCGCACTACGACTCATCACCGCTGTCGTCGAGGAGATTCACGAAGACTGGCTGATCGGGAAACAGTACCTCAGCCTGGTCGATTTCAAACCACAGGAGAATCCGATCTCAGATCACTCTCAGTCAAATTACAGAAAAACAGTTGCTTAGCCCTCATACACACGGGGGTCATCAAGTGGAAGATGGGCCAGATCCACCTGCTCACCCGAGTGCCTTTGAATCAAGTGGATCGCATCCTGCAGCGCTGATATCATGCCCAAACCCAGTAGATCGACCTTGATAATGCCCAGATCAGCACAGTCTTCTTTGTCCCACTGAATGACTCTCCTGCCCGGCATACTGGCATTCTCCAGGGGAACGACCGAATCGAGCCGGCCTCTGGCAATGACCATTCCTCCGCTGTGCTGTCCGAGATGTCGAGGGAGATCTTGAATCTGCCGCCACAGCTCAAAAAAGAGCCGGGTCCGATGATGAGAAGGGTCCAGACCGGATTTCCTGAAGTGATCGGTGTCGATTTCCTCGGGATGAGGTCCCCAGCTGGTGAGTAGTTTGGAAAGTCGATCGATGGCTTCAGGAGCGAATCCGAAGCTTTTCCCAACTTCTCGTGCTGCGCTTCGAGCTCGATAGGTGATCACGTTGGCCGTCATGGCCGCTCCCAGTTGCCCGTAGCGCTCGTAGACATATTGGATGACCTGTTCCCTTCGGTCTCCACTGGGGAGATCAATGTCGATATCGGGCCATTCACCTCGCTCCTCTGAAAGAAATCGCTCAAAAAGCAGATCCATTCCCACCGGGTCGACGGCTGTGATCCCGAGGCTGTAGCAGACAGCACTGTTGGCAGCGGACCCGCGGCCCTGTGCCAGGATTCCCTGTGTCCGACAGAACTGGACCAGGTCCCAGACAATGAGAAAGTAACCGGCCAGATCCAGTTTTTCGATCAACGCAAGCTCCTTCTCAATTTGCCGGCGAGCTTGTTGATGATAGGGGCGATAACGCCCTCTGGCTCCCTGCTGGGTCAACTTTCTGAGATAGCTGTTCATGGTCTCACCGGCTGGGAGAGGAAAGAGTGGAAACTGGTATCCCAGGTTCTCCAGTGTGAAATGAAGCCGTTGGCTCAAGAGGAAACTGTTCTGGAGAGCTGGCTGTAGATCACTGAAGAGGGATTGCATTTCCGCAGGCGGCTTGAGATATCGTTCTGCATTCACCGCCAGAACCCGGCCGGCTTCTCGCAAGGTCGTCTTATGACGGATGCAGGTCAGGACATCCTGCAGAGGCCGGCGTTGCTGGTCTGCATACAGAACTCCGTTTGAGGCCAGCAGGGCCAGACCATGGCGTTCTGACAGGCTGATCAGGATTTGGTTCAGGAGTTCCTGATCACGCAGGAAGTGGCGCTGGATCTCGACAAAGACACCCTGCCGTCCAAAGATCCCCTTGAGACGATCCAGCATCCGAGAGGCTTTTCGCAAACCGTTTCTGCGGATCGCTTTTGCGACCGGTCCCTGCAGATTCCCGGTCAGGCACACCAGTCCTCTCGAGTGCGCCTCGATCTCGTCAAAGTCGACCGCTCCCTTTCCCTTGGGAGCCCGCAACTTCATTCGAGTGATGAGCTGGCAGAGGTTCTGATAGCCTTTGCGATTCTCCACTAAAAGGGGAAGTTCTCCGCCTCCTTTCAAACTGATTCGTGCTCCCACCAGAGGGCGAACTCCTGCCTCGCGGCAGGCTTTGTAGAATCGGGGCGCTCCAGAAACTCCATCTCTGTCGAGCAGGGCAAGGACAGGGTATTCCAGCCGGGCCGCCTCCCGAGCCAGTTCTTCGGGTAAGGAAGCTCCTTCCAGGAAGCTAAAAGCACTACTGGTTTTCAGTTCGATGTACATGAATTCGGTTCCACGTTTCACGTCTCCCGCCTCCCGTCTCCCGACTCTGGCGGTGGAGACCGAGAGTGGGAGGAGCCTTGGGGCTGCGCTCGGGAATTTAAACGTCGCGCCGCTCCAAGGCCCCTCCCACTCTCTTGAAGTTGTGGGGCCTCTCCCGACTCCCGCCTCCCGCCTCCCGAAATCAATCGTAAATCCCCTCAACAAAGTGTTTTCTCACAAGTTCATCCCAGTAAATTCGATATACCACACCATCTACCATTTCGATGTCCCACTCGTCTCGAGACCAGGAACAGTCCCTGTCTGAGTTTCCAGGTTCCTGAACTCTTTCCATTTCCCACCAGTTTCCAGAGGATCGCCACGGACCGGAGCAGCCGACGATCCGGTGAGTGTGCACTTCGATCGGTTGAGGAGGGCGCAGCCTTCGCAGAACCAGCTTCACTCTCACTCCCCCCGGGTTCTCCAGAGACAAAGACGTTGAGCTCTTCTCGGGAACAGCCGGAAAAGTAGTGAGTTGATAACGATCAGGCTGGTGGGTATCAGCAAGCACAGCGGTTCCCAGATGGGATTCCCCGGTGAGCGCGTTCAGTCTGGAAAGAGTTCGAGAGAATTTCTCCGGATGGGTCTGATTCGGCTCTAGCAGAGAATGTTGAAAAATCTGAGGGCGCGAAGGTTGGGCTTCCAGCTCGACCCGAGAAATTGGAGCCGTGGGGTTTTTGGATTGGAGTTTCAGGCGCAGCAGGGAGAGCAGGGTTTTGGAATTTCGCATGGGAAAGGCCAGAGGAATGGATTGCCGGTACCGGTCCCCATTCGCCAGTCCGAGCTGAAGATCCAGGCAATTGGTTGCCAGTCCGTGATCTTCCAGTTGGCGACAGAGTTGCTCCAGGAGTTTCCCGAACAAGAAGGTCAAGGGTTCCAGATCTTCGATCTCCCACTGCAGTTCTTCCACGGCAATAAAACGTGGCGGTTCGGTTACTGGTTCAAAAGGCTTCAAGTCTCTCCCGCGAGCAAGTCGCTGAAGCTGCAGTCCTTCCTCTCCCATTCGGGCTATAAGCTGTGACTGGGGAAGGTCAGCCAATAGACCGATTCGGCGGATCCCCCACCGTTGCAAGGTTTCCAGGGCACCGTCTGAAAAGGAGTGCAAAGCAAACAAATGTTCGATTGAGAAAGCCCGGATGAATTGGCTGGTCTGGCGTTCCGGAACGCGGCTGCCCGGTTTCAAACGTGCTGCCAGAACCGCCACAGTCCTGGATGAGGCCAGACCAAAATGAAGTGGTTCTGTGTGAATGCTGATTTGAAGTAATCGATCGAATACCTGTTCCTCGTATCGTTTGGAAACGGGGAAAAGAACGGCGCCTGAAAGATGTTTTTCCACACGCGGGGAAAACGATCTGGCAATGCTCAGAGTGGAACGCGGGTCAGAGCTGTAGATGGCAATGAATCTTGACTTGGCCATGATGCCTGCCCCGCAGCAGACTCACACGGGTCGTGAGCCCTCGCAGAAGTTGAAACTGATTCGCTAGCAGCGGATGAGATTTATGCCGGGCCGACCTCCAGCGGACGGAAGATCTGTCCAACCCAAGCACTGTAGTTGCCGCACTTCCCGCACAGGGATTGTGAGAGAGCAGAAAAAAGGCGACCTTCTTTCCCTGAAGAACCTTTTTTATTCGAAACCAGCAGTGAAACGGAATTTTCTGAACGTTTGCTTCACGGTTTTGATTCGAAGCCGCCTCCAGGTCGAGGACGATCACTCTGAAATCTTGAGAGCGGGTCAGAATGTCAGCGGTTTTTAATGAGTTTTGAACCTTGTTCAAAAGAGAATCCCCCTGGCAGCGGATCCACAAGAGTCGCTGCAGTTGAATTCCGGCTGTCCGGGCAAAGTGGGGATCAAAGGTGTCGAAGGTATCAATGTAAGCGACGCGGAAATGTTCGGAAGTGGTCCCGGCAAGAAGCGTAAAAAGCAAACTCGTTTTTCCGCTCGAAAAAGAGCCGGTGAATTCAGAAATCGTTCCCAGGGGAAGCCCTCCCTGCAGTAATTGATCCAGTGGTTTAATACCGGTAGGAAGAATGGGTTCTGGGTGGGTTCTGGATTGTGAACGGAGTGAAGAAAGCATATTCACCTTTTGTTCACCTATATTAGGGGTTCAGGAAGTGAGTTGCAACCCTGAATTGGGGTTCCACGTTTCACGTTCCATGTTCCACGTAGATCCAGGAGATGTCTGGTGGCGAAGGGCAGGCAGTTAAGGAACGGTATAATCACGCACTCGAATGTCGGAAACCCAGAAACCCAAACCCGCCTTCCTTCTCCGTTCAAAACTGTTGGCTCTGCTCGTTCTTTTTATGGGGATCTTGATTCCTGTTCAGTTCTGGAGAGGGGTCTGGTTCGGCCGCGAGCTCACGGATGACCAGCTCAAAGAGTTCTTCAGTCAGAACACCAAGCCGCGATCGATCCAGCACGCTCTTGTACAGATCGAGGAACGGATTCGGAAGGCTGATCCCGAGGTCCGACGCTGGTATCCGCAGGTGGCCGCTCTCGCAGACCACCCTCTGCCCTTGATACGGGCCGAGGCTGCCTGGGTTATGGGGCAGAACAATCGATCTGAGCTCTTTCATCGAACTCTTCTCACCTGTCTGGAAGACCCCAGCCCTCTGGTTCGTCGTAATGCAGCACTGGCGCTTGTCCGGTTTCGAGACCTGGCGGCACTTGATGAACTGCGCTCCATGCTGAAGAACTGGCCGGTTCGGAGTTCCGCCGCCGGTCGAGTAGAGATTCGGGCGGAACCTGGACAGTGGATACACAGTGATGTCGAACTGGCAGTCGTGCTCGGTGAAGATGGGAGCATGACCGAGATTCGCACTGATCTGCGGGGAAGGATTCTGGAAGTGACGGTAGTTTCAGATCAGGCAGTTGCAGAGGGGGACGCTCTCATTCTCCTTTCTCCCGACCCGGAGCATGTGTGGGAGTCTCTTCGGGGCCTGTATCTCATGGGCACGAGAGCCGAACTGGACTTAGTGGAATCCTACGCCCGGACTCCCAGCTACACAGAGGAGCTAAGAAGACAGGCTCGAGCGACAGCCGAGGCGATACGAGAACGCTTTCCCCGATGATCCGTGAAGAACGTGCTTACCAGGGAAGGGAGCCGAAACTGGCTTCAACCTGATCGATGTCCACCATGTCAATCGCGTCCCAGGGGCATCCATCCAGAAAGGTATCTTCGGGCCCCTTGCTGATGCACAGTTTACAGCCGATGCAAAGCAGCGCGTCGACTTCAATCCGCCCCAGAGTTGGCGCTTCAGGATCGGTTACCCACACCATGCAGTTTTCCACTGGACAGTAGTCAACGCAGGCCGGAGATCCGGAACACCCTGTACATGAGTCATTGATCACCGCGACAATGCGTGGCTTTCTTTTGCGCCTGTGGGCCTGTTTGACAGTGGTCGGATCTTTCAGTACATCAACAGGCATTTCTGATCAACTCCCGTCGTCTTCGCTCTGATCGGTGCCATCACCGCTGGACTGAGCCGAAGCCGTCTCGACTTCCTGGCCTCCAGCCTCTTCTTCCGGTGATGCCGGAGGCTGAGACGCCTGTTCCGCCTTCTGGGCCTTTTTTTCCGCTCGAGCCGCGGCGGCGGCGGCCTTTGCTTCTTTGGCCTTCTTTTCCTGTTCCTCGAAGTAGCCGAGTGGATACCAGGAGACCTCATAATCAGGAAATGCGTCCTGAAAGAGTCGCGCTACAGTTTCCCGCTCCTCCTCAGGGCCGTACTCGGAGCTCGCACCAAAGAGCGTGACTGTCTCATAGTATGGATTGATGGCCAGGCTGCCGCCCCCGCCCACCTGAAGGGTGGCCCCAGATTCATCCAGCCCGGTGTCTTCCAGGCTTTGCCAGGCCCAGTTGATGATGCTCTGGTCCAGTTCTTCCCGATAGGGTTGAAAATTCAGGGCACGGACCAGGACTCCCTCCTGGTCCTCCACTGTGAGTCGGAAGACAAGATAGCGAAAGTGAACGCCGCCCTCTTCGACTTCAAGGCGGGGGATCTTACTCAAGTCGATTGCCATTCTTCTAGGTCACCGCGACACACAAAGACAGACCTGCAAACATCAGGAGCAGGCCAATCCGGTATCCCCAGATGCTCAGGGTGGACTCTCTGGAACCCAATAGTCCGAAGATGGAGAGCAGGGCCAAGCCCAGCAGGGAAATGCCCAAGCCCAACCAGATAAGCGTCACCTGTTTCCTCCAAGCCTGATTTAAAGGACGAATCGTGCAGGCTGATCCGTCCTGACGCAGGCTGGTCGTCGAGCCGGGGTCCCAGTCCACCAAACCCGCACGGTGCGCAATTCTAGACTCGCCTGCCTCTGGAAACAAGCAGGATGTCAAAATAAACTCCACCCTGCAGCGATGCAGGAAGCAGGACGGAATCAGGTGCTTTGATCTCGAGTTTAGGCCAACTGATAGGCTTCGTCGTTCTCGTTCTCGTTCTCCCCTGAGGAAGCAGGGCGGTTGAACTGGGCCAGCTCCTTCTCGGTTACCTTCAAGCGGCGGGTTGTCTTCTTGTAGTAATGCGGATGCTCGTTCTTACGCGCGTTGTACACTTCAGTCCAGCACTGCTTGCACTCCTGGATGTGGTCCAGGAAATCGAGCATCTCGTCCAAATCAAGCTCATTGCAGAGAAAACGAGCAACCGTCTGATGATTGCAAATCTCTGTCAGAATCATTCAGGAATCTCCTATAAATTCTTATTAACCCACTATAAGACCGAATCAGCCCCCCGAAAGTTTCAAAAAAATGCACATTGTTGCACCACAGACCTTGTCTCTAAGTGGCGTGTTTCTCCAGTGAGAATGGTCACTCTTTCGGTTTTTTTGCAACCTTCCCCACAACGTTGCAAGGAATGTTTCGGAAACGGGGAGCTTACACTCTACCGTTCTGTGCCGTTCCTGGCACCACAACAACAGAACGGCAAGGCGTGAGCCTGCCGTTGGTTTCCTTCGCCGCCGAGCAACCAGAGGGTCTTGAGCTGAGAGCGGGATGAAACATTCCACCGGGTCCGATCTCTAAGCAGATGCAAAGCAAGAATGGTCGCGAATATCTGTTAACTCTCGGAAAGGAGAAATCAAGATGCGACACGCCAAGCTCAATTCAGCATTGCTGCTTTTGTTATTGAACGTCTTCGCTCCTGCTGCGCTGGCAGGGGGGGCAGCCAGTTTTCGGAGGCGGAACAGGCGATCTATAAGGAACTTCTCAAGTTGCCCTACTACGGAGTCTTTGACCACATCCGCTTTCAGGTGGTCGGGGACCGGATTGTGCTCAGCGGCCAGGTGACTCGTCCGACTCTGAAGAAATCAGCCGAGCGAGTAGTGAAAGGCGTCGAAACCGTCACGGAAGTCGAGAACCGGATTGAAGTGCTACCTTTGTCCGGCTTTGACGATCGGATCCGCCTGTCTCTATTCAGGTCCATCTACGGGCGGGGTGACTTCCTGAGATATGGTGGAGTGCATGCCCCGATCCGCATCATCGTGAAAAACGGTCATGTCACTCTCGAGGGTGCCGTTGCAACTGAACTCGAGAAAAGTCTCGCCTTTCATCGGGCCAGAGGAGTCTCGGGCGTCTTCTCGGTAGCGTTGTTGCATGGATCGGGGCGGAGATGGAATTGGCCCTTTCCCAAGCGGTAGCGTCAGGCGATACGTTCGAACACAGGCCGTCCGAGTGCGGTCATTGTGTTCAGGACTTTCTGGCCGACCTGGATCTCCGTGATCTGCCTGGAGAAGCTGCGGGATCTGAGTCTGGGGCCGATGACGCTCTTCCACCGGCCGATCTGCGTTTCTATCCGGCTGCGCTGGTTGTACCCTGTGGCCGCCTGCCAGGCCATGCGGCCGTTGCTGCGGATCTGGGCAATATGGCGATCCCGAACGGTTGGATCCCGCGCCGATTGCGGTCGGATCACTGCGTTCTTTGGCGGCGGTATAACCACATCCAGGGTCTCCCCATACCGTTCCCTCAGCAGATCCCGTGTGGACGCTCCATCATAGGCGCCGTCCGCCAGAAAGCCCGTGACCGGGGCATCGAGTTGATCCAGGAGCCCGGGTAAGGCGGTGCTGTCTCCAACGTCATCGTGAGTCAGATTGGCGCAAACAATCGCACCGCTATGGAGGTCCAGTCCGAGGTGGAGTTTGCGCCAGCGGCGGCGTATTCCCCTGGTTTTATGCTTCTGCGCGAGCCATTCCCCTTCGCCGAAGATCTTGAGGCCGGTACTGTCCACCACCAGATGGACAGGCACAGACCCGGCTTGCCTCATCACCTGCGCGATGCTCAAGCCGTTTGCGCGACGCGACAGTGTGGAGAAGTCCGGCACCCGTATATCCAGCCCCATGAGCGTGCCAATGGAACCCATCAGCCCCTGCGTTTGTCGCAACCCAAGCCGATACGCCGTGCGCAGCGTCAGGCATGTCTCGATAGCCAGATCCGAGTATCTCCGCTGGCCACCCCGTGACGTGCGGCGCGGCGCGCGCCACACACTTTGAGCCTCCTCACTGACCCAAATCGTCAGATCACCCCGCTGGCGCAGGCTCTCGTTATATTCCGCCCAGTTGATCACCCGATACTGCGCCTTATCAAACTTGTGCCGTCGGGCTGCGTTGAACTTATGTGGCATCTAGGTTATCCCCGGTGTTGAAAAACACGATGATAAGGCATCCTTCGGGATGATCCATGCAACAAGGTCTATGTGATGGGCGTCTCGACGAGGAAAGTCACCGAGATCACGGAGCAGCTGTGTGGGTTGGAGATCTCGGCCACCCAGGTCTCGAGAGTGGCCGGGATGCTGGACGAAGAGCTGGAAGAGTTTCGAAGCCGGGAGCTGGGAGAGTATCCGATCGTGTATCTGGATGCCCACTACGAGAAGGTTCGAAGAGGCGGCAGGGTGCAGGACGTGGCCATCCTGAAAGCCATAGGAGTCAATCGTTTCGGGACGCGAGAGGTGTTGGGTCTGAGCGCCAAGATCAGCGAAGCGGAGGTGCATTGGCGAGGGTTTCTGGGAGATCTGCACAAGCGTGGACTGAGAGGGGTCGAGCTGTTGGTCAGTGACGATCACGAAGGACTGAAGGCGGCCAGGCGGGCAGTTTATCCGTCGGTGCCCTGGAACCGTTGTCAGTTTCACCTGAGCAAAAACGCCCAACAATATGCTCGCCGCAAAGAGGACAAGCCCCGCATCGCCCAGGCCATGCGGGACATTTTCGATGCCCCGTCTCGAGAGGATGCCGAGGAGCTCAAGGGTAAAGTCGTCAAGAAGTTCGAAAAGATTGCACCGGAGTTCGTGAGCTGGCTGGAAGACAACCTG
>CBDBGQ010000039.1:0-85650 GCA_965205345.1 Acidobacteriota bacterium
TCAGGACTTTCTGGCCGACCTGGATCTCCGTGATCTGCCTGGAGAAGCTGCGGGATCTGAGTCTGGGGCCGATGACGCTCTTCCACCGGCCGATCTGCGTTTCTATCCGGCTGCGCTGGTTGTACCCTGTGGCCGCCTGCCAGGCCATGCGGCCGTTGCTGCGGATCTGGGCAATATGGCGATCCCGAACGGTTGGATCCCGCGCCGATTGCGGTCGGATCACTGCGTTCTTTGGCGGCGGTATAACCACATCCAGGGTCTCCCCATACCGTTCCCTCAGCAGATCCCGTGTGGACGCTCCATCATAGGCGCCGTCCGCCAGAAAGCCCGTGACCGGGGCATCGAGTTGATCCAGGAGCCCGGGTAAGGCGGTGCTGTCTCCAACGTCATCGTGAGTCAGATTGGCGCAAACAATCGCACCGCTATGGAGGTCCAGTCCGAGGTGGAGTTTGCGCCAGCGGCGGCGTATTCCCCTGGTTTTATGCTTCTGCGCGAGCCATTCCCCTTCGCCGAAGATCTTGAGGCCGGTACTGTCCACCACCAGATGGACAGGCACAGACCCGGCTTGCCTCATCACCTGCGCGATGCTCAAGCCGTTTGCGCGACGCGACAGTGTGGAGAAGTCCGGCACCCGTATATCCAGCCCCATGAGCGTGCCAATGGAACCCATCAGCCCCTGCGTTTGTCGCAACCCAAGCCGATACGCCGTGCGCAGCGTCAGGCATGTCTCGATAGCCAGATCCGAGTATCTCCGCTGGCCACCCCGTGACGTGCGGCGCGGCGCGCGCCACACACTTTGAGCCTCATCACTGACCCAAATCGTCAGATCACCCCGCTGGCGCAGGCTCTCGTTATATTCCGCCCAGTTGATCACCCGATACTGCGCCTTATCAAACTTGTGCCGTCGGGCTGCGTTGAACTTATGTGGCATCTAGGTTATCCCCGGTGTTGAAAAACACGATGATAAGGCATCCTTCGGGATGATCCATGCAACAAGGTCGTCCCGCAAGCTGGGTCAACTTCGCAATCTGCTCTGGAATCTGTGGGTGTTGCCCGGCACGCTTCGGGAGCGCCGGCGGATTGCGCGGCGGCGGGTGCGAAACGACCAGGATCTGGCCCACCTTATTGTAGAATCGAAAGATGTCCCCATCACCCTCTGACGTCAGCGTCGTGACCGTCAACTGGAATGGGAAGTCGCACCTCCGGACTCTGCTCCCGACACTTCCCACCACCGGCTGTGGCGAGATCCTGGTGGTCGACAACGGCAGTCGCGATGGCTCCCAGGCTCTTGTACGAAAAGTTTTTCCCGCTGTTCAACTGATCGAAAACAGGACCAACCGGGGCTTCGCCCATCCCTGCAACCAGGCGGCCGAAAGAGCTTCCCGTCGCTATCTGGCCTTTATCAACAATGATATGAAGGCCCATCCCGACTGGCTGCGCAAGGGGCTCCCGCTCCTGGGCGGACCCACCGTCTGTGCCGCTTCTCGAATCCTGAACTGGAGCGGGGAGCGAATCGACTTCAACGGGTCTTCGCTCCAATACCTTGGCTATGCCCTGCAGCGCGACATTGGACGTCTTGTGGAGGAGGTGACGCAGGATGGGGAGATCCTGTTTCCCTGTGGCGGGGCCATGCTCATCGACCGCCAGGTCTTCCTGGAAGTCGGAGGATTCGACCCCGACTACTTTGCACTTTTCGAAGATGTCGACCTGGGCTGGCGGCTCTGGGTGATGGGATACCGGGTGGCTTTTGCTGCCGAATCGATCACCTACCACCGGGGCCATTCCACTCTCGAAACGCAGACTCTGCCCAAGGTCCGTTACCTGATGCACCGCAACGCCCTGCTCACCATTCTCAAGAACTATGACGACGAGCGCTTTCAGAAGATCCTGCCCCTGGCCATTCGCCTGGCCATCAAACGGGCGGTTCACTTCTCCGGTGTCGATCCGGAGTCTTTCTATATCTGGTCGGACGTGGAAGCGAAACTGCAGGACGGCGATTCCGAGGCGCAAAAGCGCCTCCTCGACTCTCTCAATCACCTGGTGGCTGTCGATGACGTTCTGGAGCACCTTCCCTCTCTGCTGCAGAAGAGAAAACGAGTTCAGGAGAGGCGACGACGCCTGGACGAGCGGATTTTCGAGCTCTTCACAGACCCCTTCCGACTGATTGTCGAGGATCCGGATTACGCCCACGAGGAGATGCGGCTGCTCGACGCCCTGAACTTCCCGCAGCTCGGGCTGGACCAGCACAAGAGGGCAGCGGCGCGGCTTCCCGAACAACTGGAGGCCAGGATTGAAAGGTTGAGCCAGGAGCTTTCTCGCTCCCACTGGATCGCCCAGAACCATCTGAGCCAGGCCCCGGCCCCGCCCCAATACTCGCTTGGAAAGTTACTCGAAACCTTGCGCCGGGAGGGGCTTCGCACGACCTGGCGCCGCCTCAAGGAACGGGTGGAAGATGGACTTTAGCGTCATCATTCCCACCTACAACAGAAGCGACGTGCTCGGGCTCACGCTCAAAGCCCTGGCCACGCAGGAACTCCCCGCAGGTCCTGGAGCCTCAGGAACCCACTATGAAGTGGTGGTGATCGATGACGGCTCGACCGACTCGACTCGACAACTCGTGGAGGCCAGGGCAGAAGCCTATCCCGTTCCTCTCAAGTATTTGTTTCAGCACAACCGTAAGCAGGGCGCCGACAGAAACCTGGGAGTCTCTCAGGCTCGAGGCAAGTACTTGCTCTTCCTGGGAGACGACGTTGTTCCCGGCCCCGTCTTTGTGAGCGAGCATCGGAAAAGCCATGCAGAAGGAGATCCCATGCTCGCAGCCATCGGCTACACGCGCTGGCCCGAGCACTTTCGCCGGACTCCTTTTCTCGAATACATCGGTGAGCAGGGGTGGCAATTCGGGTTCTCTCTGATTGAGGACCCCGGTGATCTTCCTTTCAACTTTTTCTACACCAGCAATCTGTCGGTCTCGAGAGATCTGTTCCTGGGTTCTGGAGGGTTTGACGAATCGTTCCAGGAATACGGCTGGGAAGACATGGAGCTGGGCCTGAGATTGAAAAAAAAGGGAATGCGCCTCGTCTACAATGCCCGGGCGGTCGCCTACCACCACCATCGGATCAACCTGGCTTCCTTCGTCAAGCGCCAGCGCAGGGTCGGACAAACGGCCTGGACCTTCTACGCAAGCCACCCCGAAATGGCAGGTTTTCTGAACCTTGAAAGTGTCCCTCGGTATTCACTGGCCCGGCGTCTGAAGATGTGGGCCCTGACCTGGCTGTGCAGCCTGACCGAGAATCTGGCCTGGCCCGACATGAGCTCTTTTTACGCCGACCTCATGTCCTACCACTACAATCGCGGGATTTCCGAAGGACGCAATGAGTCGACCTGAAGCGTCCGACCTGACGGTCATTATCCCCAGCTGGAACCAGGCCAGGCTTCTGGACGGGTGTCTGACTTCTCTGCACAAGCAGACCCGGCTTCCCGCTCTCCTGGTGGTGGACAACGGGTCGAGGGATGAAACCCCAACTGTCCTTTCCCGGTTCCCGGCAGTGCAATGCCTGCGGCTACCCGAGAACCAGGGATTCGCGAGAGCCGTCAACGCCGCACTGAGAAAGGTGAAGACCCCTTACGTTGCTCTGCTCAACAATGACACCGAGGCCCATCCCGAATGGGCGGAGCAGGGACTGCGCGGATTCGGTCGCTATTCCGATTGCAGCTTCTTCGCCTCCCGGATCGTCCACTACTTCGATCGCCGCTACCTGGACAGTGCCGGCGACTGCTATCCTCCCAGCGGACTCCCCGGCAAGAGAGGATTGGGTCAGCTGCAACATCGCTTCGATGCTTCCTGCGAGGTCCTGGGTGCCAGTGCTGGAGCCGCTTTCTACCGGCGCGTGCTGTTCCAGGAGGTGGGCCTGCTGGACGAGGACTTCTACATGTACCTGGAAGACGTCGAGTTCAGCTTGAGAGCCAGGATGCTGGGCTACCGCTGCCGCTACCTTCCCGGGGCCATCGTGTACCACATGGAAGCGGCCTCCGATCCCGAGAGAAAAGCCCCGCCTTTTCTCGAGGGGCCGGGGGACGGGGATGGTGCGGCCGGGCCTCCCCGGATCTATTACTCAGCCACCCGGGTCTTCTGGATCACCCGCAACCGCTGGAACTTGATGATCATCTACCAACCCGGCGCCAATACTTTGAACTTGGTCCTCGGATGGGTGAAGAGTGCCTGTTTTCACCTGTTCAAAGCAGGATTTTTCGGGGCTTTCCTGAGCGGTCTGTGGGCGGGCCTGAGAAGCACGCCTCGATCCTGGCGCAAGCGCCGGGAGTGGAAACAACGATGCAATCTGACAGCCAGTCAACGACGACAGCTCTTCCGACTGTGCTAGCCGTCTGCGTCAACTGGAACGGCCGCCAGGTCCTTCCAGCGGCGCTGCAGGGGCTCGCCTCGTCCTCATATCCGAATCTCAGAGTCGTGGTCGTGGACTGTGCCTCAGAGGACGGCTCCGAGAGCCTGGTCTCCGGAGACGTGACCCTGATTCGTCTGGAGCAGAACCGTGGATATGCCAGTGCCATCAATACAGCCCTTCTCCAGACCGAGCAGTTCTCGAATCCAGGCGCCTCTCTGGGAAGGCCCGACTTCTTTCTGTTGCTGAACAACGATGTAGAGGTTCCATCCGACCTGATCTCAGAACTGGTTCGCTTCGCTTCCCGCCAGGGACCCTGTGTGTGTGGCCCGCAGGTGGTCGTCCACTCCGGGCCGGGGAGGCTGGAAGCAAGCTGGGGGAGAGTTGACTGGAGCCACGTGCTGGCCCGTTTCCAGGACCGGGGCCGTCCGCTCGAGTCGATTGCGGATCAGGAGGCCCGGAAGGTGGAGCTGCTGTTGGGATGTGCGCTCTTCATTGACAGCCGTGCTCTCGAGTCTACGGGGCTCTGGGACGAAACTTTTTTCATGTACTTTTCATGTACCATGAGGAGATTGACTGGCTGTACCGCTGCCACCGGGCCGGTGTCCCGGTTTACTACTGCCCTTTCGTGCGGATCCGCCACCACGGTGGCACGGGTACGAGAGACGCCCCCCTGAAGAAAACCTACTGGCTGCGACGAAACACCGTTTTTTTCCTCAGGAAACACCGGGCCGGGCCGCTACAGTGGAGTATCTGGGCCACCACCCTGGCGGGGAGCCTGGCTCTGAATCTGCTCACTCTCGAGTGGAAGCGTTTGGGAATGATCTGCCGAGGCGTCTTGGATGGATTTCGACTCGCGAAGAGCACCCGCTCCTGACATCAGCTTTGTGGTCCCCTCCTACCGGAGTGATTCCACAATCGAACTGACCCTTGGCTCGATCCTGGGGCAGGAAAGTTCTTTGTCCTACGAGATCGTGGTGGTTGATTCCTCGCCCGGCGGTCTCCCGGCTGCTCTGGAGACGCGCTATTCCGAGCTTCAGGTGGTCCAGAGCCCTCACCGCCTCTGGCCCGGGGCCGCGCGCAATCTGGGGGCCGGCCGGGCTCGCGGCCGCTGGCTCGCCTTTGTCGACGCCGATGCGGTTGTGGAGAGGAACTGGCTGGAATGCCTTTATGGAAAGCTCCAGATCAACCCCCACGGAATGGCAGGCGGCCGCGTCGCCAATGGCAATCCCGAGGCGGATGCCGGATCGGTTCTGCACTGGCTCGAGTTCTCGGAATTCCTTCCCGGCCGAGGAGGCGATCCCCGACCCTTCGTCTCGAGTTCCAATCTTTTGATCGGTCGAGAGCAGTTCCTGGAAAGCGGAGGCTTCGATGAACGGCTGGAGATGTCCGAGGACGCAGCCTTCTGCCGCCTCTACTCCGGTGCCGTGGTATTTTGCCCGGAGACCGGCATCCGGCATCGTCACCGCGAGGAGTGGGACAAGGTTGCGAAACACCTCAAGCGGCACGGCCACTGGAGCGGGATCTACCGCAGACCCTATCCGGCTGCGGGCTCCTTTCTGGTCCGCTGGCCCTCTCTGAGCCGGTTGCTGCCCCTGTAGAGACTGCCGCGGGTGGTCTGGAGAGTTTGCACCAGCAGTCCCACGGAAACGGGCAAATGTCTCCGCCTGCTCCCTGCTCTGTGGCGGGGTCTGGTGGTCTGGTCCCGGGGCTTTGAAGAGGGTCTCCGGGCGGAAACAATGATCAAGGATTCGTAGGGGCGACCCTAGGAAAGAAAGGGGACAGTCTACTTTCTTTCCGGTGCTGGAAGCTTCAGGAGCACAAAAAGGTCAGCCACACCGGAAAAAAGTAGACTGTCCCCTTTTTTCCGGCGGCACACTGGCCGGCCCCTACAGTTGCCGGATCTGGTTCACACGCTCGCGCATTTTCTGGACCTCGGGAGCCTGATCAGGCGGAATCTCGATCTTCAGGTTGGGACTGACCTTATCTGTTCTCGTGAGAGTAGCTGCCTGCTCCTCCGTGAGGCCCAGGAGACCGCGCAGGCCCGGCGAGATGTAATTGTAAAGAACCTCGCTCCGATACTCCTGTTCTTGCCCCTCCTGTTCGATCACCAGAGTCAAGGAGCTCTTCTGATTCTTCAATTCATCCGGTCCCAGATGAACGATTTCGAGGTGGCGTTTCTGTTGGGCCGGAATCTCACCGGGGCTCTCCGAGATCCGGAACAGCGCCCCGTCCAGTTTGACATCGACGATTCGAATCGGCTCCCGGGTGCCATTGCAAATCGTCAGGGTGCCCAGTTGAGCCTGATTGAAGAAAGGGATCTTGATTTGTTCACCGATCCGGACCTGGCCATCCGCCTCGACGCTCCAGCGATCACCCCTGTAAAGCTTCTTCTGCACAGCTTGGAGGATCTTCTCCTTCGCATCCACCTGCAGGAACCAGTAGCCGTCGATCTTTCTCCACAGTTGCCACTCCGTCAATGGTTTGAACTGACGCACATCTTCGTAGAAACCCTCATAGGCCATCCGAACCCTGGCTTCTTCGTCTGAGCGATGGTCCACGCTGAGGATTTCCCAGGAACGGTAGAGACGCTCCGGCCGGAGAAGGAAATCGTTCCTGGAATCTGGTGTTGTGAACTCCTGGGCGCGCACCCGGTCTCGCGCCACCAGCGCTTCCCAAAAACCCGCCACTCGATCTTCCAGAGGCGCAGCCGGTCCGCTGCAGGAGAGGAGAGTGAGAGCGATCAGGGCACACGACCGGGCCAGGGTTGGCCCATAGTATTCCGGCCTCATGGTCGTGGGAAAAAAAGGGGGGGCCTCAAGCCCCCCCCCAAAAAACCGAAAGTTCCTGTCGGAAAGTCTCTACGGAACCACAACGGGCAGACCCGCCATCCCGTGGAAACCCTGGCCTATGGCCGGGACGGCATGGAACGCCTGGTTAAATCCTACGTTAAAAACAGTCACAGTATGGGTTCCAGCTACACCATCGAAGTTGGCGACGATCCAACCATATCCGACGAAGTTGTCCACCCATCCGGCTGCATCCAGCACATCACTCAACAGGACCGTCCACGTTCCTCCTGGGGGAGGGTTCCATCCGTGTCCAATCCAGTCCCGATGGAATCGTCAGAAGTCTCAAAAGAGATCAGATCACCTGCCGCCTGATCCCACAGATAAACCTCAATCGTTCCTACAGTGACAAACCCGCCCAGGAACAGCACCGGGCTCATGACGTCCATAGCCAGGGGGTTGGACACGGAAATCGAGGTGGAGATTTCCGGCATCGCAGAAACTTCTCCGTGTCCTGCTACTCCCGCTTGAGCGGCGACGTGGGCGGCAAAGGTTACGAACACGGCCGTCTGATCAGTGGTCGCGGACACTCCGGTAAAGGATCGGGAGCCGGTGTCAATCCCTTCGGCAAATGCCGTGAAACCGCCGGCGAGGAAGATAACCGCAATGAATACTAAGAGTGCTCTCAATGTCGACATCCTAATTTCACTCCTCCGAAGAATAAATCAATCCTAAACGAAATCGAATTTAAGTGCGCTATAACTTTATGTAACCGCGCTGGCAATAGCAAGCGAAAATCGGTAGTGGTACAGTTTGAATGAGTGCGTTGGTCACGATGCGGATTTTGAAGCTTCCCAATCCTCTAGCACCTTCACCATATCAGACATTTCCCAAAGCTTGGTGGTGACCCCGGCGGCCATCGCTGGCGTGACCTTCAAGGTTTGATGGATGCGAACGAAATTGTAGTGCATGAAGTAGATCGCCATCATATGCGTGTGGTTTTCTGCCTTCTTTGAGAAGGCATTTGTGAGCCGCGTCATGCGCCGGTTTCCCATGCGGATATTTAAATTCTGGCGCTCAACAAACGACGTGCTCACGTGTTTTGGATCAGGGTTGCCTTCAACGCGATGCTTGTGCGCACTGGTGCAAATTGCGGGGCTGTAGCGGCGCTGTCCTTCCGGGGCTGCTCCGTAAACCTTCACCAGCATGGCATAGTCAATATCGCCCCCGAAAGCGTCCTCAACTGCTTCCAAATACGGCTTATGCCCGTCACTGGTGAGTTGGATGCGAGAGGCTAGGCGTGTGGCGAGATCATCTAGGAACGTCATAGCCGCTTCGCTGTCGCGCGCGCCAACACTCCAAGACGCGACCAGCTTTGTGTCGGCATCGAGCCCCACCCACGTCCAAATATCGCCGGAACCTTCGGGGGCTGCCTTTGCGGTCGGAACGTTCTTTTGCTTTGCATAGCAGAAGGCCCATGCCTCATCGACCTGTATGCGCTTGCAAGGCAAGTTCACAAGCACGCGGTCTTGATACTCGGAGAAAGCCTGTCCGGCATCCTCCAAGAGCTTAATAAGCGTGGTCCGGCTTATGCAGGTTAGACGCGTCATCGCTCGCAGTGAGATGCCCTCAGACATCATTTGGAGGGCTTGGGCACGTTTAGATCTGGGGAGTTTGTTCATAGGCATGATAATAGACTATCATGCCTCAGCGGTCAAGCAAAAAGAGTCGTTTTGGGTTGTTTTATGCCAGCTCCGCGTACTCGTCCGCGCTCTTCCAATCACTCCCTTCCCGTATAGGAGTATCCACACGGATAGGCATAAATGGGCCTATTCTCCGGCGGATTCTCTCAAAATTCTCTGCAGCGTCCTTGAGCCTATCGAGAGGCTTAGATGCACTGAAATCCTCAAATTCGGACATAAAATGACTCCTCCTTACTCTCTACAGCTTTGCAGGCGTGTTGCGAAACGAAGGCATCCGTCCGCGCATATAGTTCATATATATTTTCCCATAACGCTTTATGGACGTCTAGGTCCTCTACCTTAAGGTCGCACCCCTTTGCTTCTGTGGCGAAAATAGGGCGACCGTGTGCCAAAGTTCCTGCCTCTGGATCTAAAAATACCTTAATCGCAGCCTTAATCTCATCGTCAGCCTTGCCGTTTAGCATTCCGCTACTGAGAACCTTCACGGCTATACTATCGGCCAACGCTATTACGGATCTGTAGGAATTGATCTCTCGGTCGTCATAATTGGCGAGTTGCTGGATATACGGCTCTAGGTGGCCGGTCGTAACAACGGCGTCATTGAAAAGGCGATCATACCCTTGGACTAGTCCATACGCAGAGAAGATACGCCGGACCCCATTCTCTTCTTTGATTATCTGTGGGTCTACTGGCCCTAGTTCCGAGGGGTCGGCCATTAGGATCTTTGACGCGCCCATGCAAATTATGGTCGCAGCCGACTTCGCCTTACCCGAAACGATTGCCAAATAGTCTCCTGTGCCACTGTAGGAGCGGCACGTATTTACGATTCTCTCCGCAGCGAGTCCGTCTCCCCCCGGGCGATGAAAGCATCAGCGCTAAGCCGTTAGATAAGTCTAGGCCCTGCAAGACGCTTTGAAGCATGTCACAGTCAGTGTCGCTTATCGAGACGAGGTGTTTGAAGCTCGTAAAGAAGGTAACGAGTGTGCGCCCTTCCAGGTGCTTTTCTACCGCAGAGAAGAGTTGCTTTCTGGTATCTGGTGATTGGTTCTGCTCGCCAAAAACCGTCTTATAGACATTTTGCATCCGCCCAGCCTAATCAGATTTTGCCGCCCACCTGACCTTAGCAGCCCTTTTCGCGATTTCCGACCGCCTGGCTGGGCTAAGGCTATCGGCGCGCGCTTTTCCGCCCTTATGGCCGCCCATCCGCCCTAATTCGACGGCTGCCTGGTTCTTGTTCTGGTCTATAGGCGGTGTCGGCGCTTTATCTTCGACCTGGCCAGTGAGAATATCACCTATCAACTTGCCGAGCTGGACCGGATCGCGTGGTCGTTTAATGCGCTTTACTGTCATGGTGGAAGTATGCCACGATTGATCTGTGGACTCAAACCTGAGTTATTCAAACTGTACCACTACCCGAAAATCAGCTCGGCACCCCCTCCACCCACGGTCTTGAGCGTGTCAATCGCTACAAAAAATAGATGGATCCAATTAGGCGCCGAAAGTCGCAACCTTTTTGTTCTCGGTTGCAACGAGAGCATCACGGAATCCACACTGTCTGGCGCAACTGGTTGTCGCTGTAGTAGCCAATGATCGTGCGCTGGAACTCGGGACCGCTGAGAGTCATGTTCCACTTCCAGCGGTTGGGGTCCCAGTCGATCAGAATGATCTTGTCAACCATCTCAATGGCCATCACATTCTCATCTTCCGTGGAGATTCCCTCTCTCCAGCTCACGTTGAAAAACTGCCTCTTCGTGAGAGGTATATCTGGATTGGCTCGCACCACGTCGGGACGGATCGAAAGAAGATTGGCAACCGACTCGAAGTCATCACTAATAATGTAGAGCAGGCTGCTCCCGACTCCGGCTCCCTGCAGGGACTTGATGAGCACTCCCGGCGTAAACGAAAGAGCCATTTCACTCTGGTAAACCCAGCTGCCCTCGATCGATTCATAAATATGAAGATTGGGCTCACCCTCGAAGGTCAAAGCCAGCTCGTTGCCATCGCCTCCGGAGAAATCGAAATACTCGAGACAGCGAACACTTTTCTGGTAAGTCAGGAGCGCAGAAAAAAGTACGAATCCATTCCCCGTCTGATGGAACGTTTCAACCGTGGACCCGAGGGTAGGAATCAGAGAGACAATCGTGACATCCAGGTCTCCGTCCCCGTCGCTGTCTCCAAAATAGAGTTGCTGGTCTTCGAAAACATTAAAGGGAGTGAACCCGGGCTGGAAGATGCTTTCGGTCGAATCCTCCAGCACAAAAACTGTAGAGCTGGCCCTCCAGGCCCGGTGTAGAGGTTCCCCATCCGAGCTCCCAACCGGACCGGTCAGGAGAAAATCGTAGATAGGCGGCGCTATGGGCCCCCCGGTGTCGCCCCCGGTGTCGCCTGTGCCTCCGCCGCTTCCCGTGTCACCGTCACCCGAATCTCCCTCGCCTCCATCGTCTCCCGGGTCCCCGGAGGAGGAGTCGGAATCGCCATCGTCTCCCGCCTCGCCGTCACTGCCGGGATCCCCGCTGTCGGGATCCTCCAGCGCGTCATCGAAGGGGTTATCCGAACCGTCGGATTCATCGGTGCCAGCGGTGCCAGACGAAAACGCCCCTCCCCCCCCGCCAAAGAGCCTCGCCTGAGCAGCCTGGTAGCCCTGCTCCAGTTCTTCCAGCTCCGGATTGGGCCCTTGGCCTCCGATTCCGGTCGGCGAGGGGGGCTCTGGACTGGGCGAGGACAAGTTGGCCCCGGTGGCGGACTGCGACAGACGAGCCACTCCATCCCTCCGAGCCGCGGAAGCAGGTGTCACAGACAGTGGGTCTTTCAGATCTGCTCGATTCAGAACTTTGTTGAGAGGGATTCCTCTGGGTCGTCGCGGTTTCTGCCGGTTGGCGGTACGAGACTGACTGGACGGAATCCGTCGGCTTCGTTCTCGCCGGCTCAACGAGCGAAAGGGACGAGACGGATCGATTCTTGCCGCTGGCGGGCTCTCTTCACTCGAAGAGTGGTTCAGGGACGGCTCGGTCCCAAACTCTGGATCCCGGGGAGAAGTTCCCGGTCCCCAATCACTCAGGGTCGATAGACCCAGGAAGCCCACGGCCAGGGCACTCCCCACCCAGAACAACCGTTTCTTCTTCATCTTCGGCCCACCCTCGGGCACTTCCATCCCCGCGCGCTCCCTAGTTTATACGCTCCACGTTCCAGGTTTTACGTTCCAGGTTTCACAGTCAGCAGTCAACGGTCAACAGCATGAAAGATCTCCAGCAAACGGGTCGACTTCTTGATACGGCCTAACACCATCCCATTATGACTATACTTTCTGATACTGACAGGCGGTAGGGAAACCGGATCACATTCGCGTGCCATTTGCAACTTTTGGGTTCTGATTTCATCTTCAATAGGCGTTGATTAACGATTGCATTCGAGCAGCGGGGGCTGATACCGTGTACGGCTTCGATAACATGAGTTGGCTGTTGTCCATCTCAGGCTGTCTTCGATGCCTACAGATCTCAGCCAGAAAGAGCTTGAGGAAATCGTTCGAGAGGCTCAGCAAGGGTCACTGGAAAGTTTCCATCGCCTCTACCAGTCCTATTCAAGGGCAATCTACAACTTTATTTGGCGGCTGGTCGGTGAAAGTGCCGATGCCGAGGATCTGACGCAGGAGACCTTCTTAAAGGCTCACAGTGAGCTGAAGAAGTTGAGGGATCCTGCTCAGTTCAAGTACTGGCTTTACCGGATCGCCCGCAATGAGGTTTATCAGAAGCTCCGGAAATCTCAGCGGGTAACGGTAGTGTCGATTGACGATGAGGAGGTTTCATACTACGACTTCCTGGAAGACGGATTGAGCGGCCTTGACCCGGAAAGTCAGGTGCTCGCCCTGGAGTTGAACCGGGTGATTCACCAGGCTCTTGATGCGATGTCTCCCAAGTATCGCGACGTTTTCGTGCTGGCGGTCTTCCAGAAAGAGAGTTACGAGAATGTTTCGAAGATAGTGGGTCGCTCACTCCTGTCAGTGAAAACAGATATTTACCGAGCGCGACTGGCAGTGAAAGAGCAGCTGAACAAATACTTGAAGCAACGCAAATGAATTGCCACAACGTAGAATCGATTCTGGCTTCCGGCGTTTCCGAGCTGACGGCTGAAGTGCTGTCCCATCTGGAGTCCTGTCCGGCTTGTGCTGAACTCCATAGTGGAGAAGAGGATTTCCAGAGGCTTCTCGAGCTGGCGACAACCATTCAGGTGGAGCCGCCGGAGTGGCTCTGGCACCGGATCGATGCCCGAATCCACGGCGCCCAGCCTGCATCCGCGTGGGATGAATTCGTCCGCGGAGTGGAGAGACTCTTTGAAGTTCCGGATTTCCGTCCCGCCTGGGTTGCGCTGGTTCTCGCTCTGGTATTGTCGGCGTCACTGACAGGTCTTCGCTCCAGAGTGGGCGACGGCCCGTGGCTGGCAGAGCTCCAGAGCTATGAACTGGAGGTTCCCGAGAATCCTTTCCTTCAGGAACCGGGCGGTGATTCCAATCCTTTCTACAGTGGGGGAGGGCAACTGCGATGACGAGCTCATTCCGATGGATTCCTGCTTTGACGTTGTCTGCACTCTGCTGGCGGGAACAGGCAGCCTGGCCCAGATCAAACAAGCTCAGCCCAGACAGCTGAGTAAAGTCCGATCTGAGATTTCACTGGAGGAAAAGCTCCGAGTGGGTGGAAGCCAGCACGAGATTGTGACCGTCCTGATCGAGGGAGGTCACTTTCGAGAGGCGGAATCGGCTTTCCAGGAGATTCTCGGTCTCGGATTGTCGGGACCTCAGGAAATACTGCTGGTTCAGTCGGCCTGGAAGGTCGTTGAGAAGCTGAGAAATGTGTATCAGTACAAGATCGCCCATCGGATCGTGGGGAGCACTCTGGAGCAAGTCGAACAAGTGGAAAACCGGCACACGCTCCTGATGCTGCGGGCCAAGATTTACCAGGAACAGCAAAACCTCCCCAAGGCTCTCGAGACTCTGAGACAGGCAAAGGCTCTCGGCGGCTCGCTCGCTCGCCGCGCTAGGACCAACGTTCCAGGTTCCACGTTCCACGTTAATAGAATCTAGGAGCAACTCTCCCCAGAACCCAGAACCTAGAACCCAGAACCTATTTGCTACCGATTCGTCTCGCTTTTGCTCTGCTCTTCCTGCCGCCGCCCTTCCCTCAGCTTCCTGTCCTCGATCTCCTTCCTCTCAATGAACCTGTAAGCGTTCCTCAGACCCCGCTTGAACTCCAGAGTCAACTCGACCATCGTGGGTAAGTTGCGAATCACGTGAGGAGTGATCAGAAACAGGAGCTCGAAGCGCCTCCTGTTTTTCGTGGTCTGTCCGAAGAGAGCCCCGAAATAGGGAATGTCTCCCAGCAGAGGTACACGGTCCGTGGAGACGTCGTAGCTGTCGCTGATGATACCGGCGATGCCGATCTGCTGTCCATCGCGGACAATCATAGAGGTCCTCACAAAGTTCCGGTTGATGGTGGGCGTGAGGGCGGGTCCTGTAGCATTACTGACTTCGATTGCCACGTCCATGTTCACGATCCCACTGGCACTGATGCGGGGAAGTATGAGCAGTGTCGTGCCGGTGGGACGGAACGAAATCGAGTTCACAAAGGAGGTGCTGGAACCGGCACGAAGCGGGTCGCCAAAGGAGGCCGTTGTCACGGGCACCTCCGCACCGACGTTGATCTGAGCTTCCGTCCCGTCCACCACCAGCAGCGTCGGGGCCTCCAGAATCTCCACATTCGTCTTGGTACGCAAGGCATCGATTACGATGTCCAGTTGTCGATCAGTACCGATAAACAGCCGTGTGGCGGCCGAAATACCCCCTCCCCCTTCCTCTCCAACTCGAGTGATGGAACCGGTGGTGGGATGCCCCTGGTCGGCTATTCGATCCTGCAAAAACCAGGATAATCCGTAGCTCAAGTCGTTGCGCAGCTCCACGGCATAGATCTTGGCTTCGATCAGAACCTGGCGAGGAAGAACATCGAGCTGTTCGATGGTCTGTCGAAGAAACTGATAATCGGCTTCCGTTCCCTGGATGACAAGGGAGTTGTTGAACTCATTGACGATGATCTTGATGTCTCCGGTGACCACCGCAGCCCTGACGCCGGACGAGGCCGACCTCCCACCAAGAGTGGGTCCGAGGGGGAGACCACCGGCAGCGCCGCCAAAGCGGCCCGGTTCCGGCAGAAACGCAGATTCTTCCCGCACGCGTTCCCGCTGTTGTCTTGCCTGTTGCTGGTTCTCCTGTTCCTCCGGAGTTCCACCTCCCGAAGGCAGGCCAGCCCCGTCCGAGTAGAGTTGCGAGAGGATCTCGGCAATGTTGGCGGCGGTGCTGTTCTCTACCTGATAGACAAAGGTCCGAATACTGGAGCCTCCGGAGGGCGCGTCCAACTTGTCGATCCAGGCCACGACTTTCACGAAAACCTCCGGTGCGTGCGTCACCACCAGGATGCTGTTGAGGCGCTCGATGGCCACGATTCGCACACCTCCCGACTTTTCTCCGGGGGCGAAGATCTGAGCCAGGTCCTCAGCCACATCGACTGCCTGGTTATAGCGGACAGGCACCAGGTCTACGGTATTGACATCAAAGTACTCGGTGTCCAGAAGCCGAATGATCTCAAGCGCCTGCTGAATGTTGGCACGATAGTCGGTAATGATCAGAATGTTGGCCGACTGAAAATCCACCACCTGGGCCCCGTCCGAGACGAAGGCCTTGATCATCGTGACCATGTCCGCTGAGGGTATGTAGTGAAGCGGCACGATGTACGTGATCACTCCCTCTTCTCCCTGTAGCCGCTCGGCCTCCGATGGTTGTTCTGGAATGGTAATCGTAGTTGGCTGTGGCGTCTCGGGCTGTTGAGCGATCGCAGCGGCGGCGGGATTCCCGGGGCCGGCACCTGGAGGAGGCGAGGGAGGAGGCTGGCCGGGAGGCTGCGGGCGGGCCTGGGCTGGCTCGCTCTCCGCTTCGGGCTGCGTCGAAGCGGGACGTTGCAGGATGGGTCCCGGTATCGTGGCACTTTGGGGAAGGGGAAGAATCACGTAGAGATCGTCCTGTCGGATAATGGCCTGACCGTTCATCTTGAGAAGCTGCTCAAGGACTCCAAACAGCTTGTCTTTCGGGAACTCCTGATGCGTGAAGAGGTTGACAGTTCCAGCGACCTGCGGATCCAGTATGTAGGAATGCCCCAGCTCCTTCATGATGACCGCCACAACCTCTTCGATGGAAGCGTTCTTGAAGGTCAACGTGACTCCCGTCCCACCTTGCTTGATGGCTGCCTCGGATCGAGGCTGAATTGCAGGAGGCTGAACTGCAGGCTGAGGAGCCGAGGTGTCAGCCTCCTGGTCCGCCGACTCCTTGCTCATCTGCTTCAGTCTTTCTCGGAATTTGGGATTCAGTCCACGGTTGTTCAGGAGCAGCTCCTCCAGTTTCAACCGGGGTCTCCCTGCAGGTTGAGGTTGCTCTGAGGACTGGCCAGACGGGCCCTTGGACTGACCGGCCGGTTTGGCTCCGGGGGCAGCCAGAACACCGCTGGGCTGAGACTCTTCGGCCTGCGGAGCCGGTCCCGATCGGCGCGTCGTGGTGGCCTGCCGAAGGAAGGAACGAAATGGTTCCGCCGCGGCAAAGGCACCCTGAAACAGGAAGATTGTGATGAGTATCCTAAGTGTTCGCATTGTTCTCTGAAAAGTCCCTTCTGCTGCCTATCAATCTCCAGGAGGACGCCGTTGCTGAGTCGGCTGGCCCCTGGAACCGCTCCCGCTCCGCCCACCTGCTCCCAGAGTCCCGCTCCCGCGGTTTCCCCCTCCGCCTATACCTCCTCCGCGGCCACCCGATCCACCGCCTCCTCTTCCCCCTGCGAGTCCTCCACCGCCTCTACCGGATCGCCCGCCCCCCTGCCCGGTTTGCCCAGCCGTGCCGACCAACACTCCCCGGGCCTTCTCCGCGGCTGAAGCAAGAGTGGTCGTCTCAACCGCCGCCGCAGAGGTGCCCACGACAATGACCTTGGGTCCGCCCGTACTTCGGGCAGCCCCCTTTCTGGGCTGAGCCTTCTCCGGCTCCAGGAAAATCTCACGCCGGTGCTCGCGCCAGCTGAGTACGATACGGTCATCCTCGATTTCCGCAACCGTGTAGCCCTGTAGATCATCGCCGAGCTTGACCCGGATCACCTCCGCCGGGCTGCGAGCGCGCCGGTTAGCGGTGGACACCACCGCTGTCTTTTCTTCGCCGAACGTCATCAAGCTGGTTAACTTCGGCTCAGGTGAAAGCTCCGGAGGCGCTTCTTCTTCATTTTCCGCTTCAAGTTCTTCATTTGGATTCTGCCCGCGCTGTTCGCTGAAAAGGTTTCTGGCTCCGATATCGAGAAAGAGAGAGATGGGCGCCAGTCGCTCGGGGAGACTGGTTTCCTGCAGCTGGACCGAGGGTCCGACTGGCTGAATCGGTCTCTGACCTTGCTCGAAGTCCCGCCAGCTGCCGATCAGAACCTGGGCTACCACAATCAGGGCAACCAGCATCAGAATATTCAGGAAAACTATTTTTCTGCCCACAGTGAAGGCTCCTTCGTTCTCAAGCTCTCACGGTTTGTCGGGTATCGCATCTCATCTGAAGATGCCGCCGCCACTAAGAAAGTCTGATAAAACCGGCGATTCTCAATCGCGGCTGCAGCCTGGTCTGGTCGCGCACACGGAAACTCGTGAGCTGGAACTCTTCGACAAGAAGAAGTTTCTCGTAAGACGACACTGCGTGAATGAAAATGATCAGTGAATCGTACTCGCCCTCCAGGTTCAGCTGCACTGCGATTCGGGCATACCGCTCTCCAATCATCTTTTCGGGTAGCGGATTGCTGCGAGTCACTCGAATCTGGTTCTGGCTGGCCAGTGCGCGGACGGTCTCTTCAATTTGCAGTGTAGCCGCGTTCACATCGGGGGCCTCGAGGAAATGATTCTCATAGGCCTGAACGGTTCCCCTGACTCTGTCCAGATGATTCGCGTAAAGGGGGCCCTGCTCCAGCGCCTTGAGGTATCTCTGAACCTCCTGCCGAGTGGAGGCGATCTGACCTCCGATTTCGCGCTGGCGGTCCAGAAACGGAAGGAACAGATAGGATACTGCTACGTATCCGGCAACAAGCTCGCCCAGGATCAGGAGAGCCCTTTTGTTTCGTTTCGAAAGCCTGTTGATCTGCATTTCAATTCCTTCCCTGCCCGAGCGGCGTACATTCCGCGACTCTGGCTTCGAAGCTGAACTTGTCCTTGCCCGAACGGCGATCCCGGGTGATGTATTTCGATTCCACGTTGGTGAGGCAGTTCGCCTGCTGCAGAATGGGAATCAAACTGGCGGCGGTATCTGAGAAGCCGGTCATCGTGATCTTGTTCGTCTGGATTCGAACGCTCTGCAAATAGGCGTCATCCGGGATGAGCTCGGTGAGTTCTTTGAGTACGGACAAAGCTCGCTGGCGGCCAGTCAGCATGGTGCTCATCTCGACTGCCAGCTCTGCCAGCTGGTCGGCTTCCTCCCGGGTCTCGATCACCGAAGCCACCCGGGATCTCAGTTCATCCCGTTGAGCTGACATCCCGGCCAGGAGTTGGGTCTGCTGCAGGTATTCACGCGACGTAGAGAGTCCCAGCAGAAAGAGCAGCAGAACGGCCAGAACCACCGTGGGTATATAACTGACCTGGGTTCTCGTTCGACGCAATTCGGGAGGAATCAGATTCATCTTCGAGAACGGGCTTCGAGTCAGGGAGGAGGCCGCCAGCCCCACCGAACTTCCGGTGACGGCCAGGCTGCTCCTGGCCGCACCTTCGAATTTAAGGCTCACACCGTCACTCAGAAGTTGTGCAGAGCCGAAGCGTTCGCGAACAGACGCCAGAGCCTCGTCCGCCCCACTTCCGGTCATATAGATCTCCTGCACGTGTTGTGATCCGTCGAGGTCGACCTGGGAAAGCAGGTCGTCCAGGGCAGAGCCGAGAAGCTCCAGTCGCTTCTCCTGACCATTGACAGGCCGATGACAGGAAAAGTGTTTGTGAGGTCCTCCGATCAGGATGGCCTCGATCGCCTCCTCTTCACAGCGCAGGATAATAGACGGATGCTCAGAGATCCCATCCTCGTGAAACCTCAGCAACTGGTGCAACCCGATCGAAGAAAGACGCATCGAGGCTGGTGGCAGGCCCAGGTCTCCCAGCAGCGCGATGACCTCGTCGACTGCCTTCCGGGGCGCCAGGATGATCTGAAGCGTGATCCTCTTGGATTTCTCGTCCCGCTCCAGGACGAGATAATCAAAGCAGACTTTCAGGTCTTCACTGGGTTCCAGCTTGTTCACCTGAAACTGGACCACTTGATCCAGGTTCTCCTCAACTTCCAGCGGGAGCTCCACTTGCTTCACCCCTACCAGATCTCTGCTCAGACCGACGATGACATTCTCGGTACTGAGACCATTGGAGCCGATGAAGTCGTGAATCCGGCCCTGCAGCTCGGCCCGATCCAGCTCTTGAAAGTCCTCCAAAACCAGATTGGGACCGACTCTGAGACCACGCAGTCCCCTGACCACTGAACTGAGAACAAGCCGCCTCTTGCTGATCTCAATTCCAATCGCTGAGTCCAGATTAAACGTCAAGATTGCTCCTAAATCTCCGTATCTGACTCGTTCCAGTAAAGAACGCTGTATCCCCTTGGCGAGCGCGGATCCAGCTGGATCACACAGCGGATCCTGCTGACTACCTTTGAACCTTCCAGCTGTCCAACACTTGTCAAACCATAGATGGTTGTGTTGGGGCTTGCCGTCAACAACGTGGCAACGTTCGATGTGAGTCCCGGAATCTCCTGCATCAGCTGGGTCGGGCTGTGAATGTAGCCTTCTTCCCTCAGGTCGTAAATCCGAGTGGCCATCTCTTCATCCAGATAGGGCAGGGCCGCCAGCACCGGGAGAGGCGCGGCATTGGCATTGATTCTGTTGCCCTGGGCGAAGGTCGTGAAGTAGTGCTGCAAACCGTAGTAATCGACCTTTTCTCCAGATTCGGACAGCCCCTTCTTCCCATAGTAGATCTCAGGCGTGACACCCCTCACCAGCAGCAGCTGTTCGGGAACCTGAAAGGTCCCGTTGGCAGCCACGTAGGGAGTCTCCAACGACAGGTAGTAGTCACTTTCAGCCCCGTTTGGACTGGGGAAGTCGTCCTGGTCGACCCAGTCGGCAATGGAGTCCGTGATCATATCGGCGTGCATCGGTTCCACACCCACCATGATCAAGAGGTTGTAAACCAGATCCAGCTGGGTGTCGGTCATGGGGGTATTCAGATTGATCTTGCCACTCTCATCCGCCACCTCGATCCTCGCCACACCGTTGTAGAGTGGCAGAGTCAGGCTCCCGGTAAGCACCTCCGGAATCTGGTCCAGGTTGCCCTCCGACAGCTGCTGCGTGGCACTGAATGCCGAGCGTGATTCCAGGATTTTGTAAACCGCATATTCGATTCCGGCCCGCGCCATATAAAAGGCCTGCTTCTGGTCGACCACGTTTCGAACTGCGTTCACTTCAGTGCGAATAGCACCCGAAAAGGACATTCCCAAAAGGCCCATGGCGAGAGCAATCCAGAGCACGACGAGCAGAATCGCTCCTTTTTCCGTTTGCTCCTTCCGGGAAGGCTCGCCCCTGCTGCGTCTCATGTCGGGCCGTCTCCACTAAACAGCTTCCGCAGCTCCTGGGCCCCTCCCGCTCCGGGCCCGCTTGTCGTGTTGATCACAACCACAATCTTGAGATCGTCGGCACTGATTCGAATGGCACCTGGAACGGCCAGAGTGTCCAGGCCCGACCATTCCGTGTACCATTCTCCAATACCGGTTTGAGGATCGAATCCGTAGTACTCGAAGTAAAGATCCTTGACGTTCTTGATGACGGGAATCGGTTCGCCCTTCGGAACTTCCACCATCTCATAGAAGGTCTCGGGACCCCGGTAGCGCGACTCCATGGCACCCAAGTAGCGCTCACCCCATTCGTCTTCCGCATGACCGTAACGCACGACTGTCAGACCGGGGTTCCGTATGGTCTCAAACGGCGCCACAGTAACGAAGGTCAAAGCCGACGAACTCCCATAAAAAAGGGGAGCCCTGGCCTGCAGAGGATTCTGGGCTGCGGGAAGACCTCCCGGAGTCAACCCGGGCCTTTGTACCTGCATCTGGTTCGTGTTCCCTGCGGAGAGTCTGAGCGAGGGAACCAGGGGATACAGGCTTCCCAGCTGGTGTCGAACCATATCTTCCAGGACACGCTGGCGGCCTTCCTCATCCATGCGTTCCTGGCTCCGCGCGTAGCTGTTGAGAGCCACCGTGAGGCTTCCGAACACGGCAGCCCCCATCAGCGCCATCAAAGTGGCTGCAATCAGGAACTCGAGCAGGGTAAATCCGGCCTGTTGCCTCTGTTCTCTACTCACCGTTTTCCACCTAATTGAACCCCGGCGTCCTCTGGCCTTGAGATGGCTGCTGCTGCGGATTCCCCGGATCGGCCAGCGACTGAGGAAGAGCCGGGGTCGAAACCGTTTTCAGGGTGCTGAGCCGGTAGGACTTGCCAAAACGATCATTGACAAAATGAATCTGCACCGCCACCTGGAGCAGCCGGCTTGTGGGAACGGCCAGTTCCAGGGAGAGCTGCTCTTGTGGAATCTCCCACTCTGTTACCTCTGCCGTGTACCGGAACTCGTCGTCCAGTTCGCCCGACATCGCGCCCGCCCCAATGACTTCCCGATCTGCCAGTACCTCGTTCATGACATTCTCGGCATGGCTCATGGCTCGGTGGGCCAGCTCAATTCGCCGCAGATTCTTCAGGCCACCGGAGAAAATCTGCATCACGATGGCCACGGTGACGCCCAGGATGGCCAGTGCCACCACCACTTCAATGAGCGTAAAACCAGAGCTTCCGTTTTCTCGCTTCATCAGCCTTCCTCGTCCGGCCGCCGGGCCTTCGCCAGTCCACTGATTCTGTCCACCTCAACCTCCAGCCTGTAGTTCCGCCGATTCTGGATCAGAAGCTGGAAGCCAGAGCTCCGGCCATTGGGATAAAAGCTGACGACCGGCTCGATCTCGGGATCCAGGATCAGCTTGAAACCCCGGGGCAGTTCGATCTTTTCCACCTCGACACCGTAGTCATCGGTGATCGAATAAGTTGACTCCTCCTGCTCCGGGGAACCAAACGCCACTCGAAAGACCTTTTGCTCTGAGATTGCCCGAGATCGAGCCTGCTTGAGTTTCGTGACCATATCGCGGGCGGCCGTGTTCAGTCGGAGACCCTCCATTCCATTGGTGAAGGAAGGCAGGATCACCGCCGCCACCAGCCCAAGCAGCACCATGACGACGATCAGCTCGAAAAGACTGAAGCCTGCCTCATGCCTGCCCGAGTCACAGGGCCTGGGAAGCGCTTCGATCACCATGAAGTCACGTCGGCAGAATCGTCTTCGCCGCCGCTGGTTCCATCCGCACCGTGACTCCAAAGGTCGTAGTCACCGTGCTGGCCGGGAGAACGATACTCGTAGTCGCGTCCCCAAGGATCCTTCGGAATGGTCGTTTTCTGCAGATAGGGACCGCTCCAGTTCTGGATGCCCGAATCGCGGGCCAGTGCCTCCAGACCCTCCCCAGAGGTCGGATAGCGGCCAACATCAAATCGAAACAACCCCAGAGCTCCGTCCAACTGGGCGATCTGGATTTTGGCAATCTCGGCCTTCCCTTGAGCCAGACGCTTCATGACCTGAGGGCCGACGACCGTGGCCAGCAGACCCAGGATCACGAGAACAACAATCAGCTCGATTAAGGTAAACCCTCTTTCCCGACTTCGTTTACGTTCGTTTTCCATTGGGCTGAACCTCCCTGTCACTAGGACTCCCTTTCATAGATGCAGTAATGTTTATGAAAGTGAGTACTAAAGTGGCATGTCGTTAATGCTCAAGATCGAATAAAGAATCGAAACAATGACGCACCCAAACACAATACCCATAATTAAGATGATGGCCGGCTCGAGAAAGGCGATCAGACGTTGCAAGGCTGTCTTCAGATCGCGATCATAGGTCTCTGCGACCTGCAGCAGCATGGTATCGAGTTGCCCCGTTTCCTCACCCACTTCCAGCAGGTGGAGTGCAAAGGCCGGGAACACGTTCTCGCGCCGGATCGGCAGCACCAACCCCTCACCCCTCTTCACACCCGCCTTGATCGGCTCCATGGCCCTGGCAATCGCCTGGTTGTTGACCACCTCCTTGACCAGGGTAATCGAAGAGATCAGGGGGACACCACTGTTGAGCAGGGTGCCCAGGGTACGGCTGAAACGGCTCACCTCCACCTTCTGAAGAACGGGGCCCAGGAGTGGGATCCCCAGTACTCGGCGATCCCAGTTCAGCCGCCCCTCCTCTGTTTTGAGCCAGCGGCGAAAGGAATACCAGGTACTTCCAGCCCCAGCCACGATCAGCCACCAGTAGCCGGACAACACCCCACTGATCAGGAGCATGATCTGCATGGGCAGGGGAATCGGCGCCCCAGCGTTCTCAAAAATGACGGCAAATTTGGGAATCACAAAGCCGATCAGAATGACGAAGGAAGCAATCGCAACGAAAATCAGGATGCAGGGGTAAATGAGCGCCGATATGATATAATTTTTCAGCTCCTGGGAATTTTCCAGGTACTCTCGCAGGCGCTCCAGGATTTCATCCAGTGCCCCTCCGACCTCTCCCGCCTTCACCATGTTAATGTAGATTCTGGGGAACACGCGACGGTACAGGGCCATTCCTTCGGACAGAGATTTCCCGGCCTTGATCTCCTTGAGGAGATCTCCCACAATTTCCTTGAGATAGTCGTTTTCACTCAACTGAGCCAGGATCGTAAGGCAGCGATCCAGGGGTAGACCCGCCTTGGAAAGGCTGCTCAGCTCATAAGTAAAGACCAGTAGATCGTGTTGAGAGACCCGCTTGCGTTCCCAGGGCAGGCGGAACTCCCTGCCCAGCAACCCGGAGACTTCTTCGCTGCTGAGCCGGATAGGCATCTGCCCCTGCTCTTCCAGACGGGAAATCGCGCTCTTCTCGTCGGCGGCCTCCAGGGTGCCCTCGACCACCTTGCCTTCGGGCGTGACTGCCTTGAATTGGAAAAAAGGCACTCTCTTATCCTTCCTGAGTAACTCTCAAAACCTCTCCCATAGAGGTTAGCCCGCGCCGCACCTTGTCAAAGCCGTCCTGTCGAAGTGTCCACATTCCGTTCTCGATCGCCGCATGCCGCAACTTGGAGGCGTCCGCATTGCTGACGGTGAGTCGCCGCACGTCGTGATCCATCAGCATGAGCTCAAAAATGCCCAGACGACCCAGGAAACCAGTCTGACCACATTCCTGACAGCCGACCCCGTGGTAGACCGTGGGAGGCGGGCTCTCAAAAAACCCCGCTTCTCTCAGAACTTCCTGCTGAACCGCTTCGGGCTCGCGGCAGGAGGGGCAAATGACTCGAACCAGGCGCTGTGCAAGCACTCCCAGAATCGAGGAAGCCAGCAGGTAGTCCTCGGCTCCCATGTCGACCAGTCTGGCAATCGCACTGGGCGCATCGTTGGTGTGGAGCGTACTGAACACCAGATGACCCGTCAGAGCGGCGCGGATGCCGATCTCGGCGGTTTCCAGGTCGCGCATCTCCCCCACCATGATCACATCGGGATCCTGGCGGACGATCGAGCGCAGGCCGGCAGCAAAGGTGAGACCGATCTTGGGATTGACGTGGATCTGGTTGATCCCGTCAATCTGATACTCGACCGGATCCTCAATGGTGATGATCTTCCTGTCCGGGAGGTTGATCCTGGTCAGAGCGCCGTAAAGAGTTGTGGTCTTGCCGCTCCCGGTCGGTCCGGTCACCAGCAGGATACCGTTGGGACGCTCGATCAAGGTCTTGAACTGATCCAGGATCCCGGGTGAAAAGCCCAATTTCTCCAGATCGTAGATCTGCGTATTACTCTTGTCGAGAATCCGCATGACCACGCTCTCGCCGTACATGGTGGGAAGCGTCGAGACGCGAAGATCAATGTCCTTCCCCAGAACCCGCATCTTGATCCGACCATCCTGAGGCAAGCGCCTCTCAGCGATGTTCAATTTGGCCATGATCTTGATACGTGAGATCACCGCTGCCTTCAACCGTTTGGGCGGAGACTCCACGTCATTGAGAATGCCGTCGATTCGATATCGGACCTTCAGATCCTTTTCGAAGGGTTCGATATGGATATCGGAGGCCCGGGACTCGATGGCCCGGGAGATAATGAGGTTGACCAGACGAATCACCGGAGCTTCCGAGGCCAGATCTCGCAAGTGTTCAATGTCTTCGCCGTCTTCGGCTAGAGCTTCCTGATCGTCAATCCCTTCCACGATCCTGCCCAGGGTGGTCGTCTCATCGCCATAGAACTTGTCGATTCGATCCAACAGTTCGCTTTCCGACGCAACGACCACTTCGGTGCGCTGAAAGTGGGTGAAGAGCCGAACCGCATCCAGAACCGAAGTGTCCAGAGGGTCGGCCATGGCCACAACGAGCGTGCCGTCTTCCTTGATCTCGATGGGAAGACACTTCGCTTCTTTCATGAAGCGCGGTGAAAAAGTGTCCTCCACCACCGGAACCTGAGGAAAACCGTCTCCTGTGATCAGGGCCAGGCCCAGGTGGCTGCTCAGATGCTTCACCATTTCCGCTTCAGAGAGTGCACCAATGTCGACCAGCAGCTTGCCCAGCTTGTCTGGAGACTGCTTCTGCAGGTTGAGGGCAGCCCCCAGTTCCTCCTTGGAGATGATCTCCTGTCGCACAAGAGCTTTACCAAAGTGATCCCGTGTCTTCAGTGTGGCCAGCTCAATCATCTTCTGTGCCTTTGCTTGCGGGCATCTTTCATTCCTGTCACGTGCTCAATAGTCGAGCACATGCAGACGGTTCAGGAACTCGTCCTGGGCGATCTTCTTCATTGCCAGCAAGTCCGCATTGTCTTTGGTCGTGGTGATCACGAGAACACGGCGGCGCTTGATGAGATCCAGTTCGTTCCTGTCTTCTATGTGCGCGCTGATAGAAATTCGGTCGTGGGCTCCCAGTTGCTTGATCGAGCCAGCGTGAGTCGCAAGACACTCTGACAGGATTTCACGGACTTGCTGGATCTTCTTTTTCACCGCTTCTTTGTGCAACTTATTGGGCGCGTCAATCTCTCCGAAGGGAAGCCGGATCTTGCCACGGTCGATGCGCAGATGGAAGGTCAAGATCACTCCATATCCCTGCATGTAACTCGCCCGCGAACCCAGGACCAAGGCGAACGGGTTCGTGAAGTTCAGTTTGATCCGCTCGTCGATAATTTTCTCAAACACCTGTGTATCCTGCTTCAAGTTGGTCAAATTGAGCCTGGCCTGGCCAAATGCCAGACCTTCGAACATCATCGCGACCAGGAAAACAAAAAGTGTTTTGCGCATTGATCTCCCTCCTTGAGAACTCCGAAATGAGTACTGGGGCTCCCTGAAAGTGAGCAGATTATTGAATCGCCAGCATCTGCAGAAGCCGATCCCGTTCTTCGGATGCCTGCAAAATCTTTTCCTCAAGCACCTGCAGACGTAGTCCCAGGTCCTGCTGATAGGCAGCCTGCTCCAGGCTCGCCGAGTCCGCCACGCTTCGAAGAACATTGCCAATCACAAGTTCGTGCTCCGTCTGCCTGGAGACAACGATGTCGGTGACCAGTTCCATCAACTGGCGTTCCGAGACCGAGAGGCTGTCCCCCCACAAACCCATCCCACGGAATATAGCGACCGCGCCGACGACGATCAGCACCGATGCAGCCAGCTTCTGAACGACAGACCACCAGTTGAATCCGGATGCCGGCCGAACCTTCGTCGGGGCCGCTGCCTCCTCCTCTTCGATCTCCCAGGCTCCCAGCCACTGCCGTGCCTGAATCAGGCCTAGAAAGTCATTTCGGCAGCTCGGGCAGCCGTCGAGGTGCCGAAAGAACTCGGCAGACTGGACCGGCGATTCTCCTTCATCGTAGAGAACATCAATCATTCGCTCCTGACTCAACTCACAAGTCATAACTTCTCTCCACCAGTACCTTGAGTGCTTTCAGCCCCAGATAGAGGCGCGATTTAACCGTAGAAAGCGGGACATCCAGAATCTCCGCAATCTCCCTGAATTTGAGACCTTGATACTCCTTCATCACAATCACCGCCCGCTGTTCGCCGGGGAGCTCTTCAAACACTGACTCGAAAACCCGCTGCAACTCGGTCTGACGATAAGCCGTCTCCGGTGTTCTTTCATCGACCTCAGCCCCGGCCGCCTCTCGATCTTCGTCCAGATCGACCTGCTTTGACCTCTTGCTTCGCCGGAAGCGCATCCGACATTCATTCAGCGCGATTTTGTAAACCCACGCCGGAAAGCTGGTCGGATCACTCAATCGACCCAGGTTCTGATAGGCCTTGGCAAACGTGTCCTGCGTCAGGTCCCGGGCGTCTTCCCGGTCTCCCGTATAGCGAAGAATGAAGCCGAACACACGGCTCTGCCAGCGCTCGACGAGCCTGCCGAAACTGTCGGCATCCCCGCGCAGTGCGAGATCCAACAAATACTGATCAGTTTGCGTCATACGACTGCTTGCATTACGAAGATGCATGAGCTACCGGAAAAGTCTAACGCCTTTTCACGTTCCACGAGGCTGCTCGGATCACTTTTCCCGACGGCCGGCGGGCCGCCACGCAGTCACTGTCGTTCCTGCCACTGTAGTTTCCTTGATTGTCGGCTTTCCTCGCCGCCTCCGGGCGGGTCCCGGAGATGATTCTGACCAGTCGCCGAGCCGGCAGAGGCGCGAATGCCAATGAGCGCGCCAACGTGAAACGTGGAACGTGAAACGTGGAACGTGGAACGTGGAATTCCCTAAAGATGATCCCGGAAAAAGCGGAGAGGATTCAGGGATCGGCCATTGAGACGGACTTCATAATGAACATGAGGGCCGGTGGTCCGTCCTGTGGCTCCCACGTAGCCGATGACATCGCCCTTGCGGATCAACCGGCCCCGCTTGACCGCCAACTCCTTCAGGTGTCCGTAGCGGGTTGTCAGGCCGAAACGATGCTCGATTTTCACCAGCTTGCCGTAATTGAGCTGACGGCCCGCGAAACGGACTACGCCGTCAGCCGTCGCAATCACCTTCGATCCGACCGGAGCCGAAAGGTCCAGGCCCGGATGAAAAGATCGATTGCCTGTAAAAGGATCGCGCCGCATCCCGAACCGACCGGAAGGGTACCCGATAACCGGCATGATTGAGGGCGTGGCACTGAGAAGGATGCTCCGGTCCTTGTAGTACTCCTGGAACTTGCGCAGCTCCTCGCGCACAGAAATACTCTTCTTCTCCAGAGAATTCAGCTGATCGAGCAGGGACTTCTCGTCGAAGGAGACTTCCAGATCGTTGGCTGCAGGACCTCCGACGCCTCCCAGACCGTCCATGTCGAGACCCGTCATCACGCGCAGCTTCTGAGCCGCAACCTCCATCGACGAAAGACGCTCAGAGAGCTGCTTCGTCTTCACTCGAACCTTCTCATGATCGTTGTGAAGGAGCTCGAGCCGCTCCTGCACAGCTTCAAAGTCACTGCTGCGTTCCCACATCTGGAGATAGTGCACCGACAGAAGGCTCAAGACGAGCAGAAAGGCCCCGGAGCAGACCACCGCCAGATGCACCACAGAAGGCGCAATCGAGTACTGACGACTCGCCGGTTCCTGCACTTGTGAGACAACTCTGCTCTGATCTTTTTTGCTCATCGGTCACACAGGGAAACTAGAGTCAGAATACGCGGTAGTATAGTAGTCTAACTGGATTCATGTCAAGAAGATAGAGGTGGTGGAGGCGGTGGCTACCCCATTGTTCTCTTAACTTACTGAGAACGATAGGCCTCGGCTTATGCGGAGTTTCTAGATACCCCCAAATGTACCCCCAATGCATAGCCGCTTAGACTGATGGGCCGGGGAAAGCTGGCATTGCGCTGACGACACATTACCTGAACGAGGCGCTGAGGTTGTTCAGTGCTGGCGCTATTAGCCCAGAGCTGGTACGGGCCCAAAAGTTGCTGGCCTGGCTCCAGGAACGTCGGAAAAAAGAGATCACTTTGGTGGAGTTATATCGCTTTGGCCCAAATGAAATTAGAGACGCAAAGACAGCCCGGGCAGCCATGGCAATTCTGGAGAAACATGGATGGGCAATTAGCTTGGAAAACGGGGCTGACTTTCAAGGCATCAGACGGAGAGAAGCCTGGAGGATCAGAGAATGAGCTCACCGCGTTTTACCTTTGACCTGGAGGGCGAGCTTCAAAACTTAGAAAGTGAAGTTGCGAATCCTGCGAATCCTGCGAATCGTGACCATAACATTCGCAACATTCGCAGCCAGGCGGATCTGAATTTGAAAGATAACTCGGGTCATATCACCCAGGACGATCATTCTTGGCGGAACTTTTACCCGGACCTGGCCCCGGCAGACTTTGAGATCACAGAGACAACCGGAGGCATCGCCGGACGAAAGATCAACGGAACGATGGTCGGCACCGTTGGGTTCTTTATTCCCTGGGGGATGCTGGAAAAGGGACCACCACCACCGACTAACAGGAAGAGTCCGACACGGGCAGAGGGGGGCTTCTCAAGGCTTCACATTCCGAACCAAACCAACCCCGGCAAGGTGGATGTTTGGAGGTGTGGCGAGAGGGTGGATCCACCCCAGCTCAAATTCTGGTTTGTGAAAACAGTAAAGAGGGAGTGGACATAGGAGTGACCGCAGAAACCGGCATCCTCGGACCTAGAGGAAGTCGTAGCCGAGAGCTTGTTGACCAGCGGGACTTGGGCCTTTTTGGCTGCCCCCCAGGAGCCCTTCCTGCCGAATCAATCGGTTCAGGTCGCCGAAGAGCTTCAGCTTGGGGGGCTCATAAGGCTTGCGGGGCATGGGCTAAGAATACCCGAGCCTGGCCAGGGTCACAAGGTGGCACAGGTGCCAGAGCAGTGATGATGATGAGGGAACAGCAACTGACCACCTGAAGCGATCATTGAGTAAGGACAAGTCATGCTGGGTTCCGGAAGACACCGGCCTCATGGACAGACCTTACCTCATGGATGGAATTACATAGAAGAGCTCAGAAGGAGGAAAACACTGGATGAGATGTGAAGCCCAGAGCAAGCAAAGCGGCAACCGTTGCAAGCGTAGCTCTATCCCCGGGGGTACGGTCTGCTCCATGCATGGTGGTAAAACACCGGCTGTCATTGCCGAACGTTCCGAGATGGCAACCATGGCCCTGAAAATGGGTGATCTGTGCCAACGAGTTCAGTTCGGCACGGTTGATAACCGTGCCCTACGAACGGCAAGCTGCCAATCGCAGGTTCGGCAACAGGCTCATCTTTCACTTTCCTCCTCGAAGATGGGTATTTATGGCGAGAGACCGGATGATGTTATATTGAACTTTACTTGAAAGACAAAAGATTTCAACAATATTTGCCCCGTTCCTGTAGGTGGATGGGTAAGCTAGCCACGAGTTTCCCAGAGCCGGTTTTTATTGCCCCGGGGTACCCTGCAGAGTAGATTAGGAAGCAATGATGATCAGGTTGTGGGTAGCGCTGTTGCTGCCATTCGTAAGTTGGGAGTTGGCGGCTGCGGATAATGGAGCAGTCTTCCGCCAACAACTCTTGCCGATTCTCCAGGCTCAATGTGCATCCTGCCATGATGGGCCAACCCCGCAGAACAACTTTTCTGTCTCGAGCCTGGAAAGCCTCCTTCGAGGAGGGAAAAACGGCCCCGCCGTTGTTCCGGGTTCTGCCCGCGACAGTCTTTTGATGCAATACGTCCGGGGCGAGCGGATGCCCCAAATGCCGTTGGGAGGAGCCCTTACGGCGCCCGTAATCCTGCAGTTGGCCGAAGCGCTTGATTCGATGGCTCCCTTAGCGAAGCCCGACCGAGTTGCTGACGGGCATTGGGGATGGTTATTGCGCAAGCCAGAGTCCCCGCCGATTCCCGAAGTGAAGAGCTACGACCGGGTAGAAAATCCGATTGATGCTTTCATTCTTGCCCAACTGGAAGCGAAGGGCCTCAGGCCCGCGCCGCAGGCCGACCGACGCGCGCTGATCCGGCGATTATACTTCGACTTGATCGGGCTGCCGCCCCCTCCCGAGGAGGTCCGCAGCTTTCTGCATGACTCCGACCCAGAAAGTTACGAGAAACTGATCAATCGACTCCTCGACGATCCCGGCTACGGAGAACGTTGGGCGCGCCACTGGTTGGATCTGGTGCGCTATGCAGAGTCGAACGGCTTTGCCACCGACATCGAACGGCCTACGGCCTGGCGATACCGGGATTATGTCATCCGCTCGTTCAACCGGGACACGCCCTTTGACGTTTTCATTAAAGAACAACTGGCCGGTGATGAACTGGTCGAGAACCTGAAATCGGACGAGGACATGAAGCCGGAACGGTTGGTGGCTCTGGGCTTTCTGCGAATGGGGCCTTTTGAAGCTGATGCGAACTCCAAGAGAAAACTGCGGCAGGATTTCTTGAACGAGATCACCAAGACCACCAGTTCGGTCTTTCTGGGAGTGACAGTAGGATGCGCGCAGTGCCACGACCATAAGTACGATCCCATCTCCCAGAAGGATTTCTACCGGATGCAGGCCTTCTTCGCCGCCACCCGCCGGGATGAGAGACGTGCTCCCTTCTTCGAGGCGGAGAGCCCGCGGAAGATGAGGGAGCGATACCGCTTCTACGAGGATGAGGTGGAGCGGGCAACCGAGGAATTCCACAGCCGGCAGGAGAAGCTGGTCGCACGGTTCCGGGAGATGAAGAACATTCCGGAAGACGACCCGGCGGTGAAGGAGTTCTTGACGGAGCTGGACGTTCCAAATGCCTTTTTCCAGGAGCGGGGCGACCCCATCTTCAGCGAAGAGGTCTGGACCGCTTATCTGAAAGCGAAGGACGAAAAGGCTCGTCTTAAAGAGCTGTTGGAACGCCATCAGCCGTTGGCTTGTGCCGTGTCGGACATGGTCCCTCCAGAAGTGCCCGATGTCGTAGACACATACGTGTTGGCGGGAGGCGAACTGGATAGCAAAAGTGAAAAGGTCAATCCGGGCTTTCCGGAGGGTCTCACCGGGAAGCTGGAAGATGCCAAGATTCCTTACCGCGGCGGGGTTGCACGTTACAAGGGGAGTACAGGCCGCCGACTGGCATTGGCCGAATGGATTGCAAGCCCCGAGAATCCACTTACGGCGCGGGTCATGGTCAACCGCCTCTGGCAGCACCATTTCGGCCAGGGACTGGTTCGCACTCCAAGCGATTTCGGAATCAACGGGGAGCGGCCGACTCATCCGGAACTGCTCGACTGGCTTGCAGTTCGGTTCATCGAGGAAAAGTGGAGCGTCAAGGCGATGCACAAATTGATGCTCACCTCTCAAACTTACCGCCAGTCCACTGAGCACCCGGAGTGGCAGGTCTGTTCCCAGACAGACCCCGAGAACCGTTATTTGTGGCGGATGAACTGGACTCGGCTGGAGGCGGAGGTGCTGCGGGACTCGATCCTGGCGCTCAGCGGGCGGCTGAATCAAGCTCGGAGCGGGCCCAGCGTTTTGTTGGATGTTCCCGAGGATGTAGCCGAAGGGTACGAGATGTTCAAATGGTTTGCTTCGGAGGAAGAGGAACAGCGGCGGCGAAGTGTCTACGCCTTCCAGAGGCGCTCGGTAGGCTCCTCTTTTATGCAGACCTTCGATGTAGCCAATATGGGTGCGTCCTGCTCCCGTCGAAGCGTGACGACGGTTGCCCCCCAGGCCCTCACTCTTCTGAACGGCAAATTGACGAACACCGAAGCTCGGCACTTCGCAGAGCGCATCCTGAGAGAGGTCGAAATGGATCAGGAGGAGCCTGTCGAACGCGCTTTCTGGTCTGTTTTGAGTCGTCCTCCGTCCGAGCAGGAAAAGCGAGATGCGCTTAAGCTGCTGGCCCGAACGACACCGGTCGAGGGGCTCACGCGCCTGGGCGTGGTTCTGTTCAACCTGAACGAATTTCTCTATCTGGAGTAAGCCATGGATTTTCTTGACAACCGAAGGAAATTTCTCTACTAGAGCCTGACCGGATTGGGGGGATTAGCGCTGCTGGACCTGCTGAACCAGGATCTCCTGGCAGGTTCCACTGACAAACCCACCCTTGCATGAGATGGCAAGACATCTCCTGAGACGTTGTGAAACAGCTAATGACTGTAAATAATTGATTTTACTGAAGATATGGAGAAGATTGAGACAGACTGAGACGGCCTGAAACTATAAATTGGTGGAGGCGGTGGGAATCGAACCCACGTCCGGAAATGTTCCACAGTAGACTCTACATGCTTATCTGGTTTCGGGTTATCCGTCGCAAAGGCATAAGAAACCAGCAAATAGGCCCAGACGACGGTTCCCCAGTAAGGTTCTCACGATTCCCCTGGAGAAACCGGGAATCACGAAAAGCCCGTTGAATCGACGCCCCACCTTCTGCCACGGGCAGCAAAAAACGGAACGGCTGCGTTTATTACGCAGCTAGTGCTAACTGATCGTTGGCAGTTATGCTTTTGACCGTAGATTAACGAGGGTACGGACACCTCGGCATGCATCTACCGCTTCAACTACTTCCGTCGAAGCCGGTCGCCCCCGATCTCAGTTGCTATTGTAATACAAATCCCCGGTAAGCGGGGATTTCAAATTGCTGAGTGGCCAAGATGCTGACAAACTGACAGCTGCCAATTGGCATGGGAAAATGTAGGAGTGGGTTCCATCCCGCGATCTGATCGGGATCGGACCCTGATCACGACATAACAAGCAGAACCCAGAACCCAGAACCTAGAACCCACCCATGTTCCTACTCTGGTTTTCTCTTCTGGTCCTCGCACTGGCCGAGGGGATGAACTCTCTTCGAGGCGGCTTGCGCCAGTTCCGGTGTTGGATGGCCGCACCAGGAGGACCTGGAGAAGAAGACGGGAAACGTTTTTCACCGGTGGTCGTGATCGTGCCGTGCCGGGGCCTGGATCAGGGATTCAAGAAAAATATGGAGGCTTTGTTCGGCCTTGAGTGTCCGGACTTCCGACTCATTTTTGCAGTCGACTCCGAATCCGACCCGGCTATTGCGAAGCTGGTGAGTCTCCAGCAGCAGCATGCCGGCACAACTTCCGAGATTCTGACCGCTGGACCCGCCAGGGACTGTGGTCAGAAAGTGCACAACCTGCTCTTCGCAGTGGATCACCTGCCGCTGGAGACCCGGTCTCTGGTCTTGGCAGACTCGGATATCAGACCACTTCCTGACTGGTTGAGCGCCCTGACCCGAACACTGGGGCGGGAAGGGACCGGACTGGCCTCCGGCTTTCGCTGGTACCTGCCTTCTGAAAAGACCTCCTTTGGCTCTCTCCTCCGCTCTGCCTGGAACGGAGGAATCCTCTCGATGATGAGCCCAGAGGACAGTTTTTTCGGGTGGGGAGGGGCTCTGGCCTGCTCCCGGCAGGTCTTCGATGAGTGCGGGGCCAGGGAATCCTGGAAGGGCTCCCTCAGTGACGACTACTCTCTATCCGCTGCAGTTCGGGCTCACGGCTACAAGATCCGCTTTGTTCCAAGGGCCCTGAGTCTCAGCCACGGCACCTGTTCACTCGGAGAACTGCTCCGCTGGAGTGCTCGACAGACGGCGATTACTCGTGTTTATCACCCGAACCTCTGGAGGCTGACCTGGGTGTCACAGTTCCTTTATGGAGCTGCCGTCTGGGCAACTCCCGTTCTGATCTGTCTCCCCGGTTCCTTTTCCCAGCTCACCCTGATCGACCGGTTGGTTCTGGGAACAATGGGATTGCTGGTTGCCGGGCTCAGCGGCGTGAAAGCCCAGCTTCGCCTCAACGCCGTGGCCGCCATTCTCTCCGAGAAGTCAGATCAGATTCTGCGCCACGCCTGGTTTTACAGACTGGCACCTCCACTCTGCAACCTGGTGACTCTCCTGGCGCTGGCTCGTTCACTGTTCTGCAGGGAGATTGAGTGGCGGGGGATTCGGTACCAGATGCTTTCGCCGGCCGAAACCAGGATCCTTTCCCGGTCGCAGCCAGAATGATCCGCGACCTCCCGGTAACGTGTGCGGGCTTTGCTATGATTCCGGCATCGAAGCAAGACGAACTGCCCGCTGGGAGCTTTCGTTTTGACGACTCGAACGGAGTCCTAACGGAGAGACAAATCCAATGATCCGGCTGCTTCAACGCCGTCTGCTGGAGACGGCAATTCTTGTCTTTCTCCTCTCTCTTCTGATCTTTGGACTGTTTGCAGCCATACCGGGTGACTACCTGAGCGAGATGGAGCTCAACCCTGCGATTCCAGCCTCACAGGTCGAACGCATGCGTACTGAGTTCGGTCTGGATCAACCTTTCCATCTTCAATACTTCAAGTGGCTCGGCCAGATCGTGCAGGGCAATTTCGGGTATTCTTTTGCCCAGCGGCGACCTGCCACCAGCCTGATCGCCGAAAGAGCGGTGAACACCTTGATGCTGGCCTGCTTCGCACTGCTCTTTTCGCTGGGCCTGGCCCTGCCACTGGCGGTCGTCTCTTCTCTCTATTTCAATCGGTGGCCAGATCACCTCTCCAGGATCATTTCCCTCGGCGGGATGTCCATTCCTACACTCCTCACTTCCCTGCTTTTCCTCTATCTGGCCTTTCTGACCGGCTGGTTCCCGATCGGGGGTGCAGGGACTCTCCGACACGTTGTCCTGCCCGCGCTGACCCTGGCTCTTCCCCTGTTTCCCTTCCTGACACGAACCCTTCGACTGGAGCTCGTGGATGCCCTGTCTCAGCCTTTCATCACGGCCCTCAGGAGCAAGGGCCTACCCAGGTGGCGTGTCTTCTGGTATGCCTTCCGATACGCTCTGAATCCGATCATATCCCTGTCCGGCCTCATCGTGGGCGGGCTCCTGAGCGGTTCGATCGTGGTTGAGAGAGTCTTCAGCTGGCCGGGGCTGGGAGAACTGACGGTCGCTTCGATTCTGTCCAGAGACCTTTATGTCGCCTTGAATTGCGTGCTGGTGGCCAGTGGGATGGTGATCATTGCCAACCTTGCCGCCGACATTGTTCTGGCCTGCAACGACCCCCGGGTGAGAGCATGACTCGGACGATTCTCCCTGGTATGGCCCTGTTGCTTCTGCTCTTCATTTACGCAGGAGCGTGGCTGGCTCCTGTCATTGCCCCCTACTCGCACCGGCATCAGTTCAGAGATTTCGCCTTGGCACCTCCTTCCCGAATAGTATTTCAGAGCCAGACTGGAGCCCGGGGTCCGGCCTTTCACCCCATCCGGCGTCTGGACCTGAACCCCACTTATGAACAAACCGGTGTTCTGGTTCCCATCCGCTTTTTCGTGAAGTCGGAAGCTTACACTTGGATGGGCCTGGAATTCCAAACTCATCTGTTCGGCTCCAGCGATGAGGCACAGCCCCTGTTTTTGCTTGGAACTGACGAACTGGGTCGAGACATCTTCTCCCGGATCCTGATTGGTTCGAGATACTCGTTGAGCATTGGTCTGGCTGCCATCTTCCTCACACTGGTCCTGGGCGTGCTGATGGGATCCCTGTCCGGTTATTTCGAAGGGTGGACTGATCGAATCGTGATGCGCATCTCTGATCTTTTCCTGTCCATACCGGGGCTCTTTCTGGTCCTGGGGATGCGGGCCATTTTCCCGGACCTGAGCGGCCGGCTCGGCCTCTATGTACTGATCGTCGCTACCTTTACATTACTGGGCTGGGCCTCTGTTGCCCGGGTGGTTCGAGGCCAGGTTCTGTCCCTCAAACAACGGGAGCACGTTCTTTACGCTGTCTCCTGCGGGGCTTCCCATGCCCGGATCCTGCTCCGGCACATCCTCCCTTTCACCCGGAACTTTCTGTTGGTTCAGGGATCGGTTCTTCTGCCTGCGTACATCATCGGAGAGGTCACACTCACCTTCCTCGGACTGGGAGTGCAGGAACCGGACGTCAGCTGGGGGAACCTGCTGCAGGACGCCGCCTCCCTGAGGGCCCTGAGTGACTTCCCCTGGCTCCTGGCACCGGCTCTGGTCACCCTGCTCTCGGTACTGGCTTTCAGTTACGTGGCCGACGAGCTGAAGCTGATCATGGATGAACAGCGGAGCCTGGTTGGGTTCTAGGTTCTAGGTTCTAGGTTCTGGGTTCTAGGTTCGAGCTCTTGTCAATAGGTGTGGAAAAACATCAGGCGGCTTTCTCCTCCGGGACTTGGTTGACCGGGACTCCATTGACATATTTGGCGCCCTGGTAGACGTCTTTCATCAGCTCCGGTGCCTTCAACCGGCGGAATCGCTGCTCCGCCACCAGCAGCATCTTCCAGATCACCGCCTGGGCGTTTTCCACTTTCTTGAATCGCTTGGCCGCGTCCGTTCGCAGCCGAAGAGCGGCAAACGGTGACTCCACTGGATTGGTGGTTCGCAGATGCTGCCACTGCTTCTTTGGATAGCAGGTAAAAGGTCACCATCCGGTCCCAGTCCTGCTCGATTAGCTCAGCCGCCAGAGTCAGCCCTCGCTGCCGGCACCAGTGCTGAAAAACCTTCTTGAGTCGTTGTGCTTCTTCTCGAGTCTCGGCGTAAGGGATCTGCCGCAGGATCAGCAAGGCCGGCTTGTGCACTCGCTTAGGGAGCTTGGTCAGCAGGTTGACGATCCGATGATTCCAGCAGCGCTGCTCCTCGGCCTGGGGATAGACGTTGCGCAAAGCTCCCCAGATGCCCAGGTGGCCGTCTCCGATCACCAGCCGTGGACAGCCCATCCCCCGGCGCTTCAAGTCGCGCAGTACTTCCGACCAGCTCTGGGTCGATTCCCGATAGCCGCTCGTGACCGACACCACGGCTTTGCTTCCGTCACTTAAGGCGGCCAGCACCACCAGCAGGACTGCCTTTTCCTTCTCCAGACCCGCCTTGACGTAGATTCCATCTACCCATAAATACACCACTTCCAGATCATTCAAGGGTCGACTCTGCCAGACCTCCCATTCGGCCTGCCACTGCTCTTTCAATCTGGCCACCGTGGAGGACGACAGGTGCGCCTTTTCCCCTAAAAGCCCTCTCAGAGCCAGATCAAAATCCCCCAGCGCCAGACCATGCAAGTACAGCTCAGGGATCAGTTCTCGAACCTGCCGCGTCCGCTTGGCAAACAGGGGCAACACCCGACTTTCAAAGTGTTCCTCTAGATCCCGCACTCGAGGCCTTCGAACCTGGATCGTCCCCGAGCTCAGCGTCAGATGCCTCGGCTTCCCATATCCATTGCCATAGCCCGACGGAGCGTCCACGGCCCTTCGCCGCTCACTCTTACGCCGCCCTAATAACTCCGTGACTTCCTCCTCCAGCAGCTCTTGAACCCAGCCTTGGATCTTCTCCCGCACCCAATCTTCCAGCTCCTCGAAACAAACTCTTGACTCGACACTTTCCTCAATGTTCTGCTTGCTCATGCGGTGTGTACTCCTTCCGTTGCGGGCCTTTCGGCCCTGGGTTTTAAATCAACCCGGAAGGATACTCACCGCCTATGCTATTTACACACCTTCTGATGGTAGCTCTCTAGGTTCTGGGTTCTGGGTTCTGGGTTCTGGGTTCTGGGTTCTGGGGTACCGTAGGGGCGACCCTTGTGGTCGCCCGTCAACCTTCCACCTTTAACTTTCAACCAACGTCCTACAATTCGAATGTCAAAATCCGCTCCTGGGGCGGCGTGGTCACTTCCACCCCGTCGCCACCGACCAGAACGTTGATCTCAGTTCGAACCCCGAAGTCTTCCAGATAAATCCCCGGTTCCACGGAACAGAGCACTCCGGGGATCACCTTGCGGGTATCGTGTGTTTCGAGGTTGTCGAAGTTCACTCCGTTCCCGTGGACCTCTCGCCCGATGTTGTGTCCGGTTCTGTGAACAAAGAAGTTACCGAACCCGGCCTTTTCAATCACGGCTCTGACCTGGTCGTCAACCTGCCACCCCTGCACGTCGCGACCCGAAGCCAGGGTCTCATCCAGAAACTCGACACCCCGATCGCGAGCCTCCCGCACGATGTCAAATGCCTGCCCAATCGGAGCCGGCACCGCGGGCCCGAAGAACGCCGTCCAGGTGATGTCGGCGTAAACACCGGCGGCCGGTCTGGCCCACAGGTCGATGAGCAGAAAATCCCCGCTGGAGATCCTTTCACTACCTTCGACCGGAGGGTAGTAGTGAGGGTTTCCGCTGTGGCCGTTCACGGCCACGATGGGTGCATGGTCCCAGACCAGACCGCGATCCTCAAAAGCGGACAGAATCGATTGCTGCACTTCGTACTCCAGAAGCGACCGCCCCGACTGGATCTTCTCAGCTGTCTCCTGAAAGGTGGCATTGACGATCTCGGTGAGCGCTCGGGCAGTCTCTCTCTGTTGTTCAGCCTGCTGCGCTGTCAGGACGGCTTCAAAAAGCTGGATCAGGTCAGCGGAAGGGATGACTTCGACACCGGTAGATCTGACCAGTTCGACGGTTCCGGCATCAATCCTCGAAACATAAGGGATTCCGCACTCGGGCGAGTACTGCATCGCCACCCGGTCATGCCCGTTCAAAAGCCGGGCTAGCTGTGACTTGAGTTCGCTCCACTTCAGATAGACCCGCTGCGAGCCGGGAAGATGGTCGAGTTGAAACGCTTCGATCCGATGGACCAGTTTCCTGGGCTCTCCCCGATCCGGAACCAGATAGAACCAGCGCCGGCTGATATGGGCATCCGCAGGGAAACCCAGAATGCTGAGGGCGAGGGGGTCGATGCGCTGGAAACCGTAAAAGAGCCAACCGGGAACAGACAGCCTGTAAAGCGCATCCTGCACAGCTTGAATCTGGAAGCTGGAACTCATTATTCCTCCACCTGTCTGTAACTCTCTTCAATCATATGTTGAACCGTGTCACTCATCTGCCGAGAATCGAGGAGTGCATAGTCAGCGAATTCCAGAACCGGATGGAAGACCAATTCCATCGACCCTGGACGGATGACGGCAGAGCCCCTCGGCAGGCGCCGGTGGGCCCCGATGATGGTGATGGGGACGATCGGAGCCCGTGCGTTCCCGGCCAGGAGGAACGCCCCCCGTTTGAAGCGGGCAAAACCGTCACCAAAAGTTCGCTCGCCCTCCGGGTAGATGACCAGCGACCAACCCTCTCCGATTCTCTCGCCAGCCTCCCTGAAACGCTGCAGCGTTCGTCTGGGTTTCCGCCGATCTACCGGCACGTTTCCGGACCGGGTCAAGTGCCAGCCTAGAAACGGAATCGCGAACAGAGAGGCTTTGGCAGCGAACCCGAACGGCACCGGCAGGTGGGCCAGCAGGGCCCAGTGGTCGAACATACTCAGATGATTTGGCATGAAGATGTAGCCCCGCTGCCTGTCCAGCCGATCCATCCCAGTGGTCAGAACCCGTACGCGCGAGATCCAGAGAATGAAGCGTCCCCAGGTCCGCGCGCACTCGTGCTGGAGTTTGCCACTCGAGTCGATGAGTGAAAAGAACACGCTGATGATCGACAGTACCATCGTCATCAGGAGTATGATCGGAACTCTCCAGAGGGAGTTCACTACGGGCAGCAGACGCATAAAAACTCAGATTCCGCTTTGCTATGATACCGAGCGTGCCCTCCCGACTCTATCTCGTGGACGGAATGTCTCACATCTATCGTGCCTTTTACGCGATCAAGGGCCTGACCGATCGGTCCGGCCGGCCCACCAACGCCGTTTTTGGCTTTACCAACATGCTCCGCAAGCTGATCGCAGAGGAAGAGCCCGAGTTCCTGGGAGTGGCGATCGACCTGCCCGGCCCAACCATTCGTCACCAGCAGTTCGAGGACTACAAGGCCACCCGGCGACCCACCCCTCCGGATCTGCTGGATCAGGTGCCTCTGGTACTCGATGTGTGCCGGGTGCTCGAGATACCAGTTCTCTCCCTGCAACGTTACGAGGCTGATGACGTCATCGGAACGGTGGCAGCCAAGGCTGTCGAGGCTGATCTGGACGTAGTGATAGTGACGATCGACAAGGACATGTCCCAGCTCGTCTCAGAGCGTGTCTCCGTTCTTGACCCCAGAGACATGAAGTTGTTGGGACCTTCCGAGATCGGGAGGAAGTTCGGAGTCGAGCCTCATCAGATCGTGGATGTGCTCAGCCTGGCAGGCGACAGCTCCGACAACATCCCCGGAGCACCTGGGATCGGGACCAAGGGCGCCCAGAAACTGATCCGACAGTATGGAAGCCTGGACGAGCTCCTGCGACACCGCTCCGAGGTCACACACAAGACCTACCGGACGAGCCTCGAGGACAATGAGGATCAGATCCTGCAGAGCCGCAACCTGGTCACCATCCACAGGGACTTGCCGATCCCGCTGGATCTGGAGGAACTCCGGCTGAGTGAGCCCGACCGGGAGGCCGCCAGGGAGCTTTTCACCAAACTGAACTTTCTCAGTCTGCTGGATGAGTTTATCCCGGCCGGGACGGGGCGAGAGGCTGCCTACAACCGCCTGGAAAGCCTCGACGCTTTGCGCTCCCTGCAAGAGCAGATCAAAGGCGAGAAACTCTCCCTTTTCCCCTTCCTAGAGGAATCATCAAAAGATGGCCGGCAGCTCTCCGGACTGGGGTTTTCGATGTCTGAGTGGACGGGGTGGTCGGTTTCTTCCCGGCTCTTGACGAGCCACACGGGCTCGGTCTTCGAGATTCTCGCTGCAGCCGGGGAGTGGATCGCTCACGACCTCAAGCCGCTGCTGGCCTGGCTGCGAGACAGGGAGATTCAACCGCCCTCTCATCTCTCGGACACCATGCTGATGGCCTACCTGCTGTCGCCTCACAGGAAGGACTTCTCGCTGGAAAAAAGCTGCCTGGAACATCTCCACTACCGTTTTTCCGACACAGAAGACCAGAAGAGCCTCTTCTCCGCTCCCAACGGTGAGGAACTGGCCGAACGAGCCGATCTGACCAGGCAACTGGCTTTTCAGCTCAGCCCCGACCTTCTGACCCATGGCCTCGGGACGGTCCTGGAAAAGATTGAAATCCCGCTCATCGAGGTGCTGGTGTCCATGGAAAAGCGAGGCGTCATGATCGACGCCGAACTGCTCTCGGGAATGTCCGTCCAGACCGGTGAGGAAATCGACCGGTCAAGTAGCCGGATCTACGACCTGGCCGGCGCTGAGTTCAACATCAACTCCCCCCGCCAACTGGCCTCCGTATTGTTCGAAAAACTCGAGCTTCCAGTGGTCAAGCGGACCCGCAAAGCAGGTCACTACGCAACCGGCGCAGAGGTCCTGGAAAAGCTGGCCCAAGACCACGAAATCGCCGCCCTCATTCTCCAGTATCGGGAACTGGCCAAGCTCAAGAACACCTATCTCGATGCCCTGCCCCAACTGATCGACCGTCACACTGGAAGAGTCCACACCTCCTTCAACCAGATGGTCGCTGCCACGGGCCGACTCTCATCCAGCAACCCCAACCTCCAGAACATTCCCGTTCGAACCGAGCTGGGGCGAGCCATTCGAAAAGCCTTCATCGCGCCTCCCGGGTTCAGCATACTGACAGCCGATTATTCTCAGCTGGAACTGCGCATCATGGCTCATCTTTCCGGAGACACGACGCTGCGGCAAGCCTTTCTGGGAGGGGAAGACATCCACTATCAGACGGCTCTTGAAGTCTTTGGCCAGGAGGTAGAAAACGATCCCCAGAGTTATCGACGAAAAGCCAAGGTTATCAACTTTGGAATCATGTACGGCCTGAGCGCCTTTGGACTGGCCAATACTCTGAAAATCGAGAGGCGCAAAGCCCAGCAGTTCATCGACCAGTACTTTGCCCGCTACGAGGGAGTCAGGAACTGGATCGAGAACACGCTCAGCCAGGCTCGGGATTCGGGCCTGGTGACGACTCTGTTCGGACGAATCCGGCCCATCCCGGAGATCCACAGCCGAAACTGGAACCTGCGCCACTTCGGCGAGCGAGCCGCCATCAACGCACCCATTCAGGGGACCGGAGCCGACTTGATCAAAATGGCCATGATCGACATCTATGGGAAGCTGCGGGGGCGACCTTTCAGTAGCTCGCTGATTCTCCAGGTCCACGATGAACTGGTGCTCGAGGTAGCCAACAGTGAGCTCGAGGAAGTCAGTGAACTAGTCAAGCAGGCCATGGAATCAGCGACAGTTCTCGACGTTCCCCTGGAGGTCGAAACTGGGGTCGGCGAGTCCTGGTATCACGCCAAATAAAGTTCCACGTTCCACGTTCCACGTTTCTGCGAACAACCGGGGCATCGTCTGTGGACCGAACAGCGACAGATAGTGGAGCAGATGGTACGAGTCCAAGCACCGATCGCGGTCTGAGGCCCTCAGTCCAACCTTCCCAACCTAGAAACGTGAAACGTGAAACGCGGAACGTGGAACGTGGAACGTGGAACAAGTTAATTCCCTGGGGAGTGGAACCTATACCCTAAATAGATCGTCTATATGGCTATGGGAAGTGTTGCGACCATTGCACAGTCGTTTGTTGGTTTCGGAGACAATGCACTCGTCTCCGCCTATCTGGAAGGCAACGAGGACGCGTTCGAGGCTCTCGTTCACCGTTACCAGGACCGGCTCGTCAATTACCTCAACAACCTTCTTCACGACTACGAACTGGCTGTGGATCTGGCCCAGGAAGCCTTTATCCGGGTCTTCAAGAACGCCCATCGATATGAAGGGAAGTACCAGTTCTCAACCTGGGTTTATCGAATTGCTACCAACCTCGCCATCGACGAAATCCGTCGACGGGAGCGCAAAGGCCGTTTCTTCTTCTACAACGTGATGTCGCTGTTCCAGAAGGACGAGCAGAGTTTCCCCCTGCCCGACCTTCGCGAGTCTCCAGAGAACGCTCTGGGAAGAAAAGAGCGTTTGCAGCGCCTGCAACTGGCGATCGACTCTCTGCCTGAGAAGTATCGGCTGGCGTTCATGTTGAAGGAGGCACAGGAACTTTCCTACGTGGAAACCGCCACCGTCCTGCAAATCTCCCTGGGAACGGCAAAGTCACGGATCCATCGCGCCAAGCTGCTTTTACGGGAGAAACTATCGGGTTGTCTATGAGTTGCAAAAAAATCGAAGAAAGACTTCTGGACGACGATCAAGCTTTTCTCGACCGGGCAGTCAGGGAGCATCTGAAAGACTGCCCTGCCTGTAGTAGGCTCTACGGGCAGCTGGAAGAAATTGAGGAACTGCATCGGGCGCTGGCCAGGAGTGAGAGGGCGCCTCTGAACTTCACCGGGCAGGTCATTGAGCAGATCTCGGCAGGCTCCCGGCTCAAGTTGCCTCTCCTTGCCACCGGTCTCATCCTGGCAGTCGTTGTTGGAATGGCCGGAATAGTAAGCTCACCCGAGCCTCCGCCCACCGACTCCGTCGCAAGTCAGATCGCCCCGGTCGGCGCTCCAACAACAGTCTACCCCCTTCTCGATCAGGCGGAGCGGGTGGAGTTCGATCTGAGCTACCCCCGAGTGCAGATCTATGTGATCGACCCCCCGGCAACCTTGAAACCTGAGGAAAACTCCCGTATAGAGATAATGCCAGTGGATCAGGCACAGACGGATTACTTGAAATACGTCAGTCACTAGTACTCGACCTGGATGGTCCGCTGCTGGAGAGCTATGATCCGCCTCTCGGATTTCCTTCCTGTTCTGGCCCTTGCGACATCTGCTTCCCTCCATCTGGCGGCTGCACCGGCCCACGACAAGTCTCAAGTTGTTGTCCCAACTGAGTCTCTGGTCCGAGTGGTTGTCGAGCAGGAGACCTCCGCCATTCTGATGGGAGCCGATTACCAGGCCCGGCAGAAGATTCAGGAAAGAGCCTCCTTTGACGGCTTCGTCCTCGATTCCAAGGCGCACGTGGTTCTTTTTGTCGGTGAGTATCGCCCCTCCCTGCGAGCCAGCAAGGTTCGTTTTACGGTGCTGACGCATGAAGGCAAGGCTTATCAGGCCCAGGCGGTTGGACTTGACGATCGAATCTCTGTCGCCATCGTGCGCGCCCCCATTCCTGGGGCCGTACCCTTAGAGCTGGCCAGCAATCCGAGCTTCAAGCATTTCAATGTAGCCAGTCCTGGCGACAGTGCATGCCCCCCCGCAGTTGCGTGTCTGCTGGCCGGAAACTCGCAAGACTGGTTGCCTTTCTCAGTGCTGAAGGTGTCGGGACTGGGAATCTGGGCAAAGCGGTGTCCCGTCCAGGGAACGCTGGCTCTGGATCCAAAGGGGAAGCTGGTCGGGTTTGTCACCGATGCTTCACCCCATCGCTACAACGACCGGATTGCCTACACCTATGTTCTACCGTCCAGCTTGATCGCCTCTTCGGTCGATACCATCGTCAGCCGGGGCGAGAGCATTCCCGGAGGCTGGCTGGGGATCTACCTGGCCTCCCATACACAGCCGACGGTGGAGCGAGTGACCCCCGACAGTCCGGCAGAGCGGGCCGGTTTGCGGGCTCGCGATGTGATCCTGGGAATCGACGGTCACAGGGTCCGGAGCAAGTCGGACCTGATCCACGGTGTTCGTTTCAAGGGTGCCAACCAGAACGTCATGCTGGATGTCCGTCGAGGCAAGGCCGACGAAAGAATCGAGGTTTTGACCGGAAGCCGAGATCCCAGGTACGCGGCATCCTGGGCTATTGAGCTAGAACCGGATGCTCCCAATTACACGGCCCGGGCAGATCAACTGAGAGCCGAGAGGCTCGTCTGGAACCCACTGATGGATCTGGGCCTGATCGTCTACCGGATCACTCAAGCCTCCGTCGTTCCCTTCCCGTTTCAATCCACGAGAGGTTTTCTGGTCAAGGCGATCCAGCGAGAAAGCCGGGCGGCCAGGGCTGGCTTCGAGAAGGGAGACATTCTGCTGCGGATCAATGAAGTCAACGTCAGCACCTTCCACGACCTCGGCGAAGGCATCAAACAGACCCAGGACGGAAAGCTCAGAATCGTTTTCCTTCGTAGCGGAAAGCTGAGAACCTCCGAACTCAGAATGGAGCCCTGACCGGTCCCAGATTCCCTTCTACCCCCCGTAGCAGCCCGTGGTGGAAGTCCCACGCGGTCGCGGGCCAGGTTGCAGTGCTTCCACGCGCGGTTCAAAATAGATCTCTTGTGCCATGCAGAAAATCATCGTCCGAGGGGCCCGGCAGCACAACCTGCGCGACCTGAACCTGGAAATCCCCAGAAACCGGCTGTGCGTGGTGACCGGTCTGAGCGGTTCAGGAAAGAGCAGTCTCGCCTTCGACACGCTTTATGCAGAGGGCCAGAGACGTTATATCGAGTCGCTTTCCAGCTATGCCCGGCAGTTTCTGGCCCAGATGGAGAAGCCCGACGTCGACACGATTGAAGGTCTTTCACCGGCTATTGCCGTTGAGCAAAAGACAACCAGCCGCAGTTCCCGGTCTACAGTCGGCACGATCACCGAGGTATACGATTACTTCAGGCTGCTTTTTTCGAGTGTCGGCGTTCCCCACTGCCCGCAGTGCGGGCGAGAGATCAGTAAGCAATCGATTGAACAGATCCTCGACCAGGTTTGCGGACTCTCCAACGGGAGCCGAGTGACTGTGTATGCGCCCGTTGTGCGGGAACGCAAGGGTGAGTTCAAGAAACTCTTCAAGCGCTTCTACAAGGAAGGGTACCTGCGCTGCCGGGTCGATAGTAAAGAAGCTTTTCTGGAAAACCCTCCGGACCTGGACAAGCGAAGAAACCATTCGATCGATGTGGTGGTGGACCGGATCATCGTTGGCCCGGACCAGCGGGAGCGATTGGAGTCCTCGATCCGCCAGGCGCTCCGCCTGGCCGACGGGATTGTCACGGTTTCGATGCTGGGGGGAACTGAAATGCTCTTTTCCGAACGGATGGCCTGCATTCAATGCAATCTCAGCTTCCCTTCTCTGGAGCCCCGGAGCTTCTCCTTCAACAGCCGCTTCGGTGCCTGCTCGACCTGCAGCGGTCTTGGCACTCAAGCAGAAGTTGATCTCGAGCGGCTGGTCCTCGACTCTTCCAGGCCTGCTTCGGTAGTTCGCCTCCAACTCGAGCTGCCGGAGCTGGAGTCTCTGTTCAAGGAATCCCTGAGTGCCCTGCTCAGACATTTCCACCAGTCCCCGTCTACCCCTTTCAGCGGCCTCGGGGACGATCTCAAGCAGGCCCTGCTCTTTGGCTCCAGCGAGCGGCTCACCTTCCACTACGACGACGTTTCCTACCAGGCGGTCTTCCAGGGTCTCAACCAGTGGTTCGAGGACAGGATCCGCTCTTCCCACAGCCAGCCGCGACGCCAGCAATTGAAGGCCTTCTTGAAGACCACGGACTGCGGGGCCTGCCAGGGCACTCGACTGCAGTCCGCCAGCCGTTCCGTCAAAGTCAACGGGCTCTCCATTTCGGACTACTGTCGTATGGATCTGCAAGCCTGCGATCAGGCCCTGCAAAGGATCCAGTTCAGAGAGAGAGAGCAGGCAATCGCCGGATCGATTCTCCTGGAAATCGGAGCCCGGCTCAGAGTCATGCTCGACGTCGGCCTGGGCTATCTGACGATGGACCGCCAGGGGGGATCTCTCTCCGCCGGCGAGGCACAGCGCATCCGTCTGGCAACGCAAGTGGGATCTCAGCTGAGAGGAGTTCTCTATGTCCTGGATGAGCCATCGATCGGCTTGCATCCACGCGACACGAGCAAGCTCCTCCAGACCCTGAAGGAGCTTCGCGATCTGGGAAACACGATTGTGCTGGTGGAACACGACGAGGACACCATCCGGGCAGCCGATTACATCCTCGACCTGGGTCCCGGAGGCGGGCACGCCGGTGGACATCTGGTGGCCAGTGGAAGCCTGCAGGATATCATGGCAAGACCGGCTTCCCTGACCGGGCAATACCTGACTGGAGAGAAGCAGATCAAGCTCCCAACAGAGCGCCGAAAAGGCAATGGTCTGGAGCTCAGGCTCAAGGGAGTGCGGCACAACAACTTGAAGAACCTCAATGTCTCCTTCCCCCTTGGAAAATTCATTGGCGTCTGCGGTGTTTCCGGGTCCGGCAAATCATCTCTCGTCGATGAAGTCCTCTACCGAGCCCTCTCTAAGCAGCTCTACGGGTCACTATTGCAGCCGGGAGACCTGGACAACCTGGAAGGGGCCGAACACGTGGATAAGGTCATCGAGATCGATCAGGCTCCCATCGGGAGGACTCCACGCTCGAATCCTGCGACCTACACCGGCGTTTTTGCCCCCATCCGGGAGTTGTTCGCTTTGCTCCCGGAATCCCGCGTGCGTGGATACAAGCCCGGTCGCTTCAGTTTTAATGTCAAGGGGGGCCGCTGCGAAGTCTGTAGAGGCGGCGGTCTGCGCAAGATCGAGATGAGCTTTCTGCCCGACGTGTACGTGGAATGTGAGGCGTGCCGCGGAAAACGCTACAATCGTGAGACGCTCTCCGTGCGTTTGAAGGGCCACACCATCGCCGACATCCTGGAGATGAGCATCGAGATGGCCTATCCCCTGCTGGAGAACATTCCCCAGATCGAAAGGAGGCTCCGCACCCTGATGGATGTCGGGCTCGGGTACGTGCGCCTGGGACAGCCTGCTACCACGCTTTCAGGAGGAGAGGCTCAGAGAGTCAAGCTGGCGCGAGAGCTGAGCAAGCGGTCCACCGGGGAGACCCTCTACATCCTGGATGAGCCGACCACGGGTCTCCACTTCGAGGACGTACGGCGCTTGCTTGATATACTGCAGGAGCTCGTCGCGCTTGGAAACACGGTCATCGTCATAGAGCACAACCTGGAAGTGATCAAATGCGTCGACTGGCTCATCGATCTGGGTCCCGAGGGTGGCTACGCGGGAGGCCAGATCGTCGTTCAGGGAACTCCCGAACAGGTCGCCAATTGCGGCGCCTCGTATACCGGCCAGGCACTCCGGAGAGTCTTATTCACAAACCAGCAGAGGACAGCCTCCAGGGACCACTGATTTTGCAGTCTTATCGTGTCCAAGTATAAGCAGTTTCGACCCGACAGAATCAACGACTATTCGCTTAGAAACCGTCCCAGCAAGGTGCATCAGTCCCAATTTGCCAGGCCCTTCACGGGAGACAGTTTCCAGGATTTCCTGGCCTCCCTGCCCGACATCCTGGCCGCGGCCGAACTCAAGCAACTGGCGCAGCGCATTGCTGCCGCCCGGAGTCGCGATCGCGCCATCATCTGGGCCCTGGGAGGGCATGTCATCAAGACGGGACTCGCTCCTCTCCTCATCCAGTTGCTGAAGGAAGAGTTCGTCACTGCCATCGCTACGAATGGCAGCGTTATCATTCACGACTTTGAAATTGCCTATTGTGGATCCACTTCCGAAGACGTCGAGAAACAGCTCGGATCCGGAGCCTTTGGAATGGCCCGGGAGACTGGCCAGTTCCTCAACGAGGCGATCAATCGGGGGGCGGATCAGGACACCGGGATCGGAGAAGCGGTCGGGCGCTACCTTCAGTCCTGTGCGCTCGAGTTCCCTGACTACTCCCTGGTCCTGCAGGCCTATCAACAGGACGTCCCCCTTACCGTCCATGCGGCCTACGGAACCGACATCATCCATAACCACCCCCGTGCCAGTGGCGCCAGCCTGGGAAAGTGTACCGAGATCGATTATCGGATCTTCACTCAGGAGGTGTCACGGCTTCACGACGGGGGCGTGTTCATCAACGTCGGGTCGGCCGTGCTCCTGCCCGAAGTCTTTTTGAAAGCGGTGTCAGCCGTCCGTAACAGCGGGCAGGAACTGTCGGGATTCAGCACGGCCAACTTTGACTTTCTTCAACATTACCGCCCCACCCAGAATGTAGTGAATCGTCCCGTGGAGGGCGACGGAAAAGGATTTGCCATCACGGGTCACCACGAACTCACCATTCCGCTCCTGGCGGGAATCCTCCTGAACTTGAACGAACCCACAGAGTCAACGAGGTCAGGGGCATGAATGCTTTCCAGAACATCCTCGAAGCGGTCGGGAATACGCCTCTGATCAAGCTTGAGAAGATCAGCTCTGGTGTCTACATTCACGAGGTTATTTAGATCTCGGACAAAGAAAGCTCCCAGATGGCCAGGGGTCCCAACAAACGTCATCGTATTCATGAAAGTGGCACCAGGAATCTCGCCGTAGTTATCCCGGCACTGGACGAGGCCGCGACTGTCGGCGTCGTCGTTCGTGAGGTTCTCGAGCATACTGCTGACTGGTTCACCCGGGTGGTGGTGGCAGACAACGGGTCCAAGGACAAGACGGGTCAGGTCGCTCGCCAGGCAGGGGCCGAGGTTGTCCTTGCCAGCCCGCGGGGCTACGGTCTTGCCTGCCTCACCGCAGTTGACCATTTGTCTGACTGGCCGGACGTTCTCCTCTTCCTGGACGCCGACGGCTCGAGCCGTGCAGCGCAGATTCCATCCCTCCTGATCCCCATCCAGCGCCGGGCGGTCGACCTGGTAATCGGATGCCGGCCAGACCGTTCAACGATGACTTTTCCCCAGCGCTGGGGCACTCAACTGGCGATCTCCCTGATCCGCTGTCGCTGGGGATATCGCTTCCAGGATATGGGTCCCTTTCGGGCCATTCGCCATGACGCCTACTGTAAACTGGGGATGCAGGACCAAACCTGGGGGTGGACCGTCGAGATGCAGATCCTGGCTGTTTTGCAGGGACTCAGCATCCTGGAGGTTCCGGTCAGCTGGCTGCCCCGCCAGGGCGGCGTGTCGAAAATCAGCGGAACTCTGAGCGGAGTGACCCGGGCGGGAGGCAGGATCCTCTGGACGATTGCTAAGTATTCGTTTCGGTCCAGGGGCTGAGTTACTGTTAATGGTTAATGGTTATAGGCAAAATGAAATAGCACCCCCCTAATAGGGGGGTCGAATGAGGCATTGTAGAGGCGATGATCTCGAAAAAAAAGCGATACGTCGACGGCGCCAGGTACAGCAACTGTACTTTGACAGAAGATGGTCCAAGAAACGGATTGCAAGCCATTTAAGGATGAGTAAGCACACCGTGATCCGGTGGACACAATCTAAGGGAGAGGACGTGAAACGAGACGGGCGTGGCTGGCCCAAGGGCAAGCGGCGACGCTGGAGCTCGCAGACAGAAAAGCAGGTTGCTGCAATTCATCGCTATCTGAGTCAGGAGCCGACTGAGTTTTACACAGGAGCTTCGGCCATTGAGCTTGAGTGGCGGCGGCGGTGGCCTCAAGAGCCGTCTCCACCGCTGAGGACGATAGGGCAGATGATGTCGGATCTGGGGCTCACGAAGTCGCCCAAGAAAAGAGACCATCGTGGAGCAGCCGCCTATCTGTGCTACCCGGAACACACGATTTACCAGAGCCTGGGTGGCCGGGTAGTGGAGGCTGACTTTGTGGGCCAGAAGTATCTGGCCGGCCGCAGTGAACCTCTGCATTTCATAGGCTTTAGCTTCAAGCAGGCCCCCAGGCTTCGCTACTACCAGCGGGTGAAAGGGCAGACGGCAAAGGCGTTTATCGACGAGACGAGCCGTTTTTTTGAACGCTTCGAAAAGCCATCCTTTATGAAAATCGATAACTGTGCTGCCACGATTGGGAGCACTTCGGGGCGACGAAACATCAGCCGGGTTATGCATTTTCTTCTCCAACACCAGGTCGTTCCCATCTACTCGGTCCCCAGAAAGCCCTTCTCTCAGGCTTCCATCGAGGGCAACAACTCGGTGTTTGCCCGAAAGTTTTGGCGGGCCCGTCATTTTGACAGCCTCAAGTCAGTCGATCAGCAGCTGCAATGGTTCAACCAGTCCACTCTCCATTACACTGGCTACCAGAAACCGAAGTGCCGGCAGTCGTGTGAATCATTTCGGCCGCGAGTTTATTTCCTGAGGCAGGTCCGAGAAGATGACCGCGGCCGATCCACTATCTCGGTGCTCAATGAATCCCTGGAGCTCGATCCCAGCTACGTCAGCTATTTCGTGATCGCTGAATGGAGTCTGGACACTGAGCGACTAGACGTCCATTTCGAACGGGATCGGCAGCTGTCCACGATTCACTCTCAGCGGTTTTCCATCAATGCCAGTAGCAAGAAGAGAATCCGGTCAAATGGGGGTGCTGTTTTATCTTGCATCTAACCGTTACCTGTTACCGATTGTTAGTTGGATGTTGAAAACGGCAAGAACCGGAAACTAGCAACCAGTAACCGGCGCGAGCGGCAGCGAGCGCCCTCAGGACCGTGAGACCAGCTCCAGGAACGTGTGGTGAATCTGCCGCCGGGTGTCGGAGAGCCGACTCGAATTGTCGATCACAAAATCTGCGTAACGGACCTTCTCCAGCAGCGGCATCTGGCTGCGAATCCGCAGCAGGGCCTCGGACTCGGGCAGTCCGTCCCGGGTCATTAGACGCCGCAACTGAATCTCCTGGTGGCAGTACACCACCAGGATCACGTCGTACTTCCTGTAAGACCCTGTCTCGACCATGAGCGCTGCGTCCACCATTGCCACTTGGGGTCGCAGCGTGCTCAGTTCATCCTCGAGACTGCGTAGAATCCTCTCCTGCTCGGCCAGAATGCAAGGATGGACGATCTGGTTCAAGTCCTGGCGCCTGGACTCATCTGAGAAGACAATACTTCCCAGCCGGCTCCGATCAATGGTTCTGTCTTCGTTGAGGATTTCGGTGCCGAACTTCTCAACCACATCGCTGTAGGCCGAGCCATCTGGTTGGATGACTTCATGGCCGATCTGATCGGCATCGATTCCATAAACACCCAGCCTCTCGAACTCGGCCAGGGCGTTCGTTTTTCCGCAGGCGATTCCACCTGTGAGACCTACCCGTAACACTCCTTCCATGATACGCCGAGTAGTTGCGCTCGCTCCACTCGCGCCGTTCCACGTTGCGCGCTCATGAAAGTGGGCCTCAGGCCGCGACGTCTTGAAAGTGGGAGGTAGACTCAGGGCAGCGACCGTTTAAATCCTCCCGGGAGCCGCCCTGAGTCTGCCTTCCACTTTCCGCGAGGAACTGTATCGTGCTCATTGTTCACTTCGCTCACTGCGCTTCCTGGGCCAGATCAACATTGCCTTTACACTGCTTCGCCAGGGATGCACACTGAGGCGCCGACAGTTTGGCATTCGCGCTCTGCCCACCCGGTGCACTGGACAGATCATCTCCGGGACCGGCCCGGACGCCGCACGGAAATGGTTGGATTTCGGAGCTACCATCAGAAGGTGTGTAAATAGCATAGGCGGTGAGTATCCTTCCGGGTTGATTTAAAATCCAGGGCCGAAAGGCCCGCAACGGAAGGAGTACACACCGCATGAGCAAGCAGAACATTGAGGAAAGTGTCGAGTCAAGAGTTTGTTTCGAGGAGCTGGAAGATTGGGTGCGGGAGAAGATCCAAGGCTGGGTTCAAGAGCTGCTGGAGGAGGAAGTCACGGAGTTATTAGGGCGGCGTAAGAGTGAGCGGCGAAGGGCCGTGGACGCTCCGTCGGGCTATGGCAATGGATATGGGAAGCCGAGGCATCTGACGCTGAGCTCGGGGACGATCCAGGTTCGAAGGCCTCGAGTGCGGGATCTAGAGGAACACTTTGAAAGTCGGGTGTTGCCCCTGTTTGCCAAGCGGACGCGGCAGGTTCGAGAACTGATCCCTGAGCTGTACTTGCATGGTCTGGCGCTGGGGGATTTTGATCTGGCTCTGAGAGGGCTTTTAGGGGAAAAGGCGCACCTGTCGTCCTCCACGGTGGCCAGATTGAAAGAGCAGTGGCAGGCCGAATGGGAGGTCTGGCAGAGTCGACCCTTGAATGATCTGGAAGTGGTGTATTTATGGGTAGATGGAATCTACGTCAAGGCGGGTCTGGAGAAGGAAAAGGCAGTCCTGCTGGTGGTGCTGGCCGCCTTAAGTGACGGAAGCAAAGCCGTGGTGTCGGTCACGAGCGGCTATCGGGAATCGACCCAGAGCTGGTCGGAAGTACTGCGCGACTTGAAGCGCCGGGGGATGGGCTGTCCACGGCTGGTGATCGGAGACGGCCACCTGGGCATCTGGGGAGCTTTGCGCAACGTCTATCCCCAGGCCGAGGAGCAGCGCTGCTGGAATCATCGGATCGTCAACCTGCTGACCAAGCTCCCTAAGCGAGTGCACAAGCCGGCCTTGCTGATCCTGCGGCAGATCCCTTACGCCGAGACTCGAGAAGAAGCACAACGACTCAAGAAGGTTTTTCAGCACTGGTGCCGGCAGCGAGGGCTGACTCTGGCGGCTGAGCTAATCGAGCAGGACTGGGACCGGATGGTGACCTTTTACCTGCTATCCAAAGAAGCAGTGGCAGCATCTGCGAACCACCAATCCAGTGGAGTCACCGTTTGCCGCTCTTCGGCTGCGAACGGACGCGGCCAAGCGATTCAAGAAAGTGGAAAACGCCCAGGCGGTGATCTGGAAGATGCTGCTGGTGGCGGAGCAGCGATTCCGCCGGTTGAAGGCACCGGAGCTGATGAAAGATGTCTACCAGGGCGCCAAATATGTCAATGGAGTCCCGGTCAACCAAGTCCCGGAGGAGAAAGCCGCCTGATGTTTTTCCACACCTATTGACAAGAGCTCGGATTTCGAGATCGATCTGCTAGTCTTTACTGAACAGATACAGGAGGCGCAGCTTGAACCGTCGATCTTTTCTGATCACCACCGCTGGTACGGCAACCACTTTGAAACTGGCCCGATCCGCACCTGGGCAAGTCATTGGAACCATCGAGGACCCGGCCAGCCTGACCATCCAAAGGGCGGCAGAGCTGATCCGCCGCCGTCAGCTTTCTCCCACCGAACTTGACGAGGGCCTGCCTGGAACGGATTGAGAGGTACAATCTGAAGCTGAATGCTTTTATCACGGTGACGCCCGACCTTGCCCTCGAGCAGGCGACCGCAATGGAAGCCGAACTAACCGCTGGAACCCATCGAGGTCCCCTGCACGGTATACCCATCGCCCTCAAAGACAATATCGACACGGCGGGAGTGCGGACGACGGCTGGCAGCGCCGTGTTTGCAGATCGGACCCCCACCGAGGATGCCGAAGTGACTCTCCGATTGAAGGAGGCAGGTGCTGTGTTGCTGGGCAAGCTCAACATGCACGAGTGGGCGGCGGGAGGCAGTTCGGTCATCAGTTTCTGGGGGCCCGTCCACAACCCCTGGAACCTGGACCACGAGACGGGAGGCTCCTCGGGTGGCTCCGCCGCGGCGGTGGCCGCCGATCTGTGCCTGGGAGCCCTGGGTACCGACACAGGCGGTTCTGTCCGGGTTCCCTCAGCTCACTGCGGCATCGTGGGCCTCAAACCCAATTATGGAAGAGTCAGTAACCGCGGAGTGATTCCTCTGGCGTGGTCGCGTGACCATGTAGGACCCATGTGCAAGACGGTCGCGGATGCTGCCTTGATGCTCCAGGTCCTGGCCGGCTACGATTCGGATGATCTCTCCTCTGCCGATGTGGCCGTTCCCAACTATGCCGAGGCGATCGGCCAGTCCGTGAAGGATTTTCGACTGGGCGTGCCACAGGCCTTCTTCTACGACGTGCTCGAAGACGAAGTGGGGGAAGCGGCCAGAGCAGCAGTCGAAGTGCTTCGTCCCCTGGTGGCCAGCGTCAGAGACGCAGTTCTGCCCGCAGTCCTGGACTTCTCTGGTGCGCTGGGCGCCGAGGTCTATGCTTACCACCGACCCTTGCTCCAGCGCGCTGGCGGGCGCTACCAGCCGGCTACCCGAAAAGGGATCGGTGCCCTGAAAGAGATCAGCGGGGCAGACTACGTACTGGCCCAGCGAACTCTGCAGAAACGGCGCCGCCAGATCATGAAGGTCTTTGACAGAGTGGACGTACTGGTGACCCCTACGGTCAAGTACGCCCCCCGTACCATCCAGTATTGGCTGGAGAGAGCCGAGGCGGAAAAACCGTTTCCACCGGAGATCTGGAACACCTGGCTGTTCAACATTTTCGGCCTGCCAGCCATCTCGATTCCCTGCGGTTTTACGGAATCCGGCCATCCCATTGGTCTGCAGGTCGCGGGACCTCCGTTCCAAGAAAAGAAAGTCCTGGCGGTCGCCCATGCCTTTGAACAGGCCACCGAGTGGCACCTCCGCAACCCCACGCTTTGAGAAAAACGGCCCCTCTTCACTTCCCCTTCCTGGCCAGGCAGCGGTAGCAGAGGGTGAACTCCTGGTCTCGATCAAATCGATCCAGGTAGTAGCACAGCAGCGGCCCCAGAAAGCAGAATAGGGCCAGAGACAGCAGCTCGATCGGGAAAAGCAGGATCCGAAGAACCTTCCCTCGAGGCCAGAAGAGAATTTTGGGGATGTACGTCAGTCGGTGGCCCAGGTAATGGAAGTAGCCGCCGATCGGATCGATCGTCCAGCTCTCAAAACCGGCTCCGGCGAGCAGACGCTCCAGGACGAAGCTCGTGAAACGGTAATAATCGTACGGTTGCTGGTGCTCGTGCCACCCCTGAGGAGCGGTCAGCCAGAGCCTTCCTCCCGGCTCGAGAATGCGATACATCTCCTGCAGAGCTCGACCGGGTTCCGGCAGGTGCTCCAGAACCTGGATATTGATCACCGCAGCAGCACAACCGGCCCTGAGTGGAAGATGCTGCAAATCGCCAACTACATCCAGGCGTGAATAATCCCAGCCGTCGTCTCCCCGGCCGAAATCGAGGGCTAGATAGAGGTTGCTCCTGAAAAGCTCGGCGAACCGGGGCTGGCCGGCTCCGGCGTCAACGATGACCGCGCTTGGGCCCACCGCCGCCGCTTCCGAGACGAACCTGCAGACGGCGTCCTCCAGAGGATTGATACGCCTCCTGAGGAAGGCCGGCAAAAGGTCGTAAACCCTGAAGTAAAAGCCCGACATGGGGTCGCCATGCTATCATCAAATCCCTCGACCCGACCACGGATCGGATCCTGGATTCCGGATGCTGAATACGCGCAGGAAGATACTCGTCGTGTGGGTCGTTTTGATCCTGGCGGGCAGCCAGTCCCTCTTTTCCCGCAATCTGCTCGTCTTCAGCATCGACTCCTGCCGGGCCGACCGATTCGGCATCTACGGATACCCGCGGGCGACCAGTCCAAACATCGATTCCTGGGCCAGGACTGGAACCGTCTTTCGGCATGCATACAGCACCTCCGCCTGGACGGCACCGGGACTGGTTTCTCTTCTGAGCGGGCTCTATCCGGCGACGCACGAGGTGAACAATCGCGACAGGATGGGCTCCCCGGACCTCGTCACTCTGCCCAAACTCCTGAGGCAACGAGGGTACGAGGTGCCCAACCTGAATTTCTTCACCTTCGCTCCCTACTACGTGAACCTGGGTCTGGCGCCTGTAGAGAGACGGTATTTCGGTAGGAAACCCGGCGACGAGCTCTTGAACTGGCTCACAGAGAACCTGGACAGCGAAAGAACCGAACCTTTTTTCGTCTTCTATCACTCCACCATCGTCCACCAGCCCTACAATCCGAGCGACGATGTTCTTCCTGCTCCGCGAGAGGAACTGGAAAAACGACCCGCGATCCGAGCTGTCCTGAACGGAGCCATCGTGCCCCTTGGATCGACACGGTTCGCTGAAGGCGACAAAGAGATTCTGGACCAGCTCTATGATGCCGAGATTCGGGAAGTTGACCTGCTGTTCGGATCGATGCTCGACATCCTCAAAGACAAGGGCCTGCTCGGCGAGACTCTGATCGTGCTCACGGCTGATCATGGTGAAGAACTCCTTGATCACGGCTTCGTGGGGCACGCTTCGACCTCTCTGCAGGCCAAGCTGTATGAGGAACTCATCCGAATTCCTCTCATCTTCTCCTGGCCGGGACACGTTCCCGTTAACCGGATCGAAGATGGTCTGGCGAGCCAGATCGATGTTCTCCCAACCGTTTTGAGCCTTCTCGGTTGGGAGCCCCCCGGGGCGGTCGAAGGAATCAATCTGCTGGCGCCGGAATCCACGCAGCGGACTCTCTATTTCGAGTCGATCATTGCCGGAAACCAGACCACCAAAGAGAATGAGAAACTGTGGGTCAGAGCGGCTCGTAAGGGACACTTCAAGTTCATCACGACCGAAGAACTGTACGATCTGCATACCGACCCCCTGGAGACAACCAATCTGGCCGAAGTCAATTCAGCGCTAGCCAGGGCAATGCGAAGGGACATCGACGCCTGGGTCGGCGCTTCCTATCAGAAAGCCCGAGAGATTTTCCAGACTCAGCCCCGGCTCTACGTTCCCAGAGGGAAAGCCACCAGGTGCCCTACCATCCAGGTGCCGTCTGACGGATCCGTTCTCAGCTATGACAAACACACGGGGGCTGTCCTGCTCCAGTGGCGGGGAGATCTGAGGACAGACTATCTGATTCAGTACGATATCGGGACCGGCGACCACCACATCACCGGGATCTTCCCTGTGCGCGGGAATCATCAATTGCTTGGGCCTATCCATCCCGAACTGTGGACCAACCTCAAGGCGTGGAACCCGTTCAAGATTCGGGTATCCCCAAGAGCCTCGCGCGCCTGCTGGAGTGAGTGGGTTTCTTTTCAGTTCTAATCCGCGATAAACTCGGCACAAGTAACCTAGAACCCAGAACCTAGAACCCAGAACCCATTTCAAGTAATCGCTGCCGGGGCCAGCCAGTCATATCCAATCACGGGATCATCGTGCGGAAGGCGGCCCTCATCCTCGGGCTCGTAGACTGCAGAGGTCAGATAGAAGAGTCCAGCCGGGCCACTCAGGATCTTGCAGCCATGCGCGACTCCAGGTGGGATAGCCACGACTATCGGCTCCTGGTGGTCCCCCATCAGAAAGTCCTGGGTCACCCGAAAGGTCGATGAATCTTCGCGCAGATCGTGAAGGGCCACCTTGAGGACTCCATGGGAGACATACCACCAGTCGGTTTGCCTGCGGTGAAAATGCCAGGCCTTGATCACGCCCGGGTACATGATGGAATGACTCCACTGCCCAAATTCGCCAAAGAAACCATCCGTAACTCGAACCAGTTCTCGGAAAAAACCCCTTTCATCACGATGGGTCACCAACGACTTGAAAACCACGTCTTGAATGGTCGGCTCTGTCATCAGAATCGCTTTCCTATTCTCCGGATCTGGCCGTCACGAGTCAGAGCATACTCCTCGGGTAGAGTCTCTTCGATTCTTGGCCGGTACCCCCTCACACTCCACCTCAGCTGTTCCAGTCTCTCCAGAAGGTGTCCCCGAATCCGAGGGTGATCGTCCGAGTCCAGATAGCATTCGAGAATCGCTTCCCTGACGTCCTGCTCGGGAAGCTCGAACAGGTAATCGATCGACGCCAGGCGGATATCGTCGTCACGCTCCTGCAAGTGCAGGCGCACGACCTCCTCCAGGCCAGGACTGTGGAGATCCCGGAGGCTGCGAATCATCTGGGCCTGGGGCTCCGGACTTGCCGGCGGGTTCTCCCAGTGGTGCCTTAACAGATCCTCCAGACGGGAGATTAACTCCTCTCGACTCAGAATTTCCCGCAAGGCACGAAGGGGCCAGTAAACCTGTCTCTCGGTCTTCAGGAACTGCATCAGCGGCGGAATCGTCTTCTCTCCGTGATGCACGATCCAGCTCAGCACCTGTTCCTTTTCCTCCTCGTCCTGCACCGAGGGAGAAACGGTGATCTGGAATCGGTCCAGGAGGGCCCGAAGAGCCTCCGGAGTACCCATCTCAGCAAGCTTCTGGGCAGCCCCGACGCGAACGGACGCATCACCATGCGGTTCCTTGACGCGCTTGCGCGCCTTTGCGATCTGGCGTTCCGGGGAGGGCCGGAAAATTGAGAGCAAGTCCATTTCGTTCTTGAAGCAAGTGGCATTTTAGCCCGACTGGGGCGACACCACAACACTTCCAGCCGGCGGGACGAATTCCTGAAATGGCGTAATTGGGCTATGATGCACGCTCGATGGCGGCTGAACCATTACCCCGAAAGGGGCAGGAGATCGAGCTGGCGGTGACCACTTCCGGGTTTCAAGGAAAGTCCATCGCACGAAAAGACGGGCTGGTGTTTTTCGTCGCCGGCGCAGTACCTGGAGATCGCGTCCGGGCAGTGGTTCTGAAGAGAAAAAAGAACTTCGTCGAGGCCGTACTGACAGAATTGCTGGAACCCTCCGAAGATCGAATTGAGCCCCGCTGCCGACACTTTGGAATCTGTGGGGGTTGCCGCTGGCAGAATCTGAGCTACGCGCGCCAGTTGGCAGAAAAGCAGCTGCATGTTCAGGATCTGCTGGCTCGGATCGGGGGTCTGGAGCTGGAGGTCGCGGCTCCCATTCCGTCACCCAGACCCTATTTCTACCGGAACAAGATGGAGTTCTCATTCGGGACGAATCGCTGGCTCTCCAGAGAAGAGATCGACACAGGTCTCCCCTTGAACAAAGGGTTCGCTCTGGGCCTGCACGTTCCTGGACGCTTTGACAAACTGGTGGACGTGAGGGAGTGCTTCCTGCAAAGCAGTCTCAGTGCCAGGGTTGTGAATCGAGTTCGGGAGATTGCCCGGAGCAAAGGCTGGAGTGCTTACGACAATCGCATTCACAAGGGTTTCCTCAGGAACCTGGTGATCCGAACCTCCGAGGCGACCGGTGAGATCCTGGCCGCGGTCGTGACGATCAGATCTGACGAGGGGCGCATGGAAGAGCTCGGCTCTGCGCTGGCAAGTGAGTTCAAAGAGATCGTGACTCTTGTCAACGCAGTCAATCCGACCAGATCACCGGTGGCTCAGGGGGAGGAAAATATTATCTATGGAAGTGGTGCGATCACCGAGAGGATTCGAGATCTGTCCTTTCGCATCTCTCTGACGAGCTTTTTCCAACCCAATACACTGCAGGCAGAGAAGCTCTGCTTCCTCATCCAGGAACTGCTTCAACCTCGGCGTACTGAGCTGTTGTTCGATATTTACTCCGGAGTCGGATGCATCGGGCTGTTCATGGCGTCCAGTGTGAAGCAGGTCGTGGGCTTCGAAAACAACCCCGGAGCGGTGGAAAACGCGCAAAGAAATGCCCGTGAGAATGGCATCCAGAATGTTGAATTCAAGGTCTCCGACGCCACAGAGGCTCTGTCCAGGGAAAGCCTCCGTGCTTTTGGGCACCCCGATAAGGTTGTGCTGGATCCGCCGCGTCCAGGATTGAACAAGCGCATGTTGGCGAGACTCATGAAAGCGCGGCCCCGACGAATGATTTATGTGAGCTGTAACCCGGCCACCCAGGCCCGAGACATCTCCGGCCTCACATCCTGCTACCAGGTTACCGCTGTTCAACTCCTGGACATGTTTCCGCAGACACCGCACATTGAATGCGTGGTGCGCCTGGACCGCATCGAAAAGAAAGTCGCGGTCCCGCCGAGTGACCTCTAGTGTCTAAAGCTAGTGTACTGTCCGGGAAGTTCGCGTCGTTAATTCGGGATGGATTTTCGTCGTCAGTGAGGCGCGCGACGCAGCAATGCCGGGAGTATTTCGAGGTAGCGCAACAAAGCTGTCGGCGAAAAGACGCCCGAAGTAGCGGCGTGAACTTTCCGGACAGTGCACTAGGGAACTTCCAGCACGATCTTTCCTGTATTCCGATTGGATTCCAGGTAGGCGTGAGCCTGGTCCGCCAGTGAAAGTGGGAAGACCCTGTCCACCACCGGGCGGATGGCACCGGAGTCCAGGAGCGGACAGGTGTGGGCCTTGAAATCGGCAACCAGACGGGCTTTCTCCTCCAGCCTTCGGGAACGCAGAACCGTGCCGATAATGGTGAGCCGCTTTCGCAGCAGTACCGACAGGTCAATCTCCGCTTTTCTGCCCCCGACCAGTCCCACCACTACCATCCGTCCAAGTTCCGCCAGGCAATCCAGATTGGGAGCGAAATGGCTGGCCCCCACCAGATCGAGAATGGCCGTGACCCCCTTCCCCCGTGTTGCTTTCAACACCTCCTCACGGAAACTCTGCTCCCGGTAGTTGATGGGGAGGTCGAGGCCCAGTTCTGACAGAGCGTCCAGCTTGGACTTCAATGAAGCTGTTCCAAACACTCGGACCCCCTCGCTCCTGGCGAGCTGAATCGCCGCCGTCCCCACGCCACTGGCAGCCGCGTGAATCAGCAGGCTCTCCCCTGAACGAATCCGGAGGCGGTTGAAGAGAGCGTCGTAAGCGGTAATAAAGACCTCGGGCAGGGCTGTGGCCTGAATGAAAGTCATCCCGGAGGGGACAGGAATCAAGAGCCGGTCAGGGCAGGCCACGTACTGTGCATACGCCGCTCCGGAAACCAGTCCCATGACCCGGTCACCCGCTTTCCAGCCCTCGACCTCAGCCCCGGGCTCTTCGACTTCCCCGGCAAACTCGAGTCCCGGAATGTCTTCCCGGATCCCCGGGGGTGGAGGGTAGAGACCCTGGCGCTGTAAGAGATCCGCCCGGTTGACCCCGGCTGCACGGACACGTACAAGGACTTCTCCGGTATTCGGTCCGGGAGGGTCTGTTTCACCGATTTTGAGAACCTCCGGGGATCCCGGCCGGGACATTATCACTGCCTTCATGGGGGCCCCATTGTTCCACGTTTCACGTTCCACGTTCCACGTTGCGCAGTCACTATCGTTCCTGCTAATCGGCTTCCCTTGATTGTCACCTTTCTCCGGCGGGGCTTTTGAACATCACGCCGGGCGGTCGCGGCCCGAGGCCCCTCCCACTTTCATGAGCGCGCAACGTGGAACCTGGAACCTCCCTCCGCCCCCCAAGTACAATACGCCAGCACATGGAACGCGGTGTCCCATCATGAAAAAGCTGTTCCCAGCCCTCCTGTTGGCAGTCCTTCTGGTCTCCTGTGCCGAATCGCCGGCTCCCGAAAAAGCCCCATCCCCGCCCTCGGACTTCAGGCTGGTCCTGGTCCTGGCCATTGATCAGTTCCGGACGGACTACCTGGATCGCTTTGCGCCCGTCCTCAAAGGCGGGCTGGCAAGGCTGGCCGAGCGGGGAGTCTTTTTTGTCGATGGCCACCAGGATCACGCCGTCACCAATACCGGCCCGGGGCATGCCTCCATTTCGACAGGGGCTTACCCGAGCCGGTCCGGAATCATCACCAACCAGTGGTTCGACAAGCAGAGAGGGATCTCCATGTATTGCGTCGGCGACGCCAACTGGCCCCTGATCGGGTCCATCGCCCCGGGTGGCCGCTCGCCGAACAATCTCCAGGTCTCTGCCCTGCCCGACTGGATGAAGGAGCAGTGGCCCGCTTCGAAGGTCTTCACGGCCAGTTACAAAGACCGGGCAGCCATTCTACTGGGGGGACACGGAGCGGACGGAGCCTACTGGTACAGCGGCGGGGACTTCGTGACGAGCACCTACTACCAGACCAGCTACCCCCGGTGGGTCACTGATTTCAATGACCGCAACCTGCCCGATGAATATTTTGGAAAGCTGTGGGAACCTCTCCCGGTCGATGAAAGTGTCAAGAAGTCGATTTCCATTGAGACCACTGACTTTGGATGGTTCGAGCGCGGATTTCCGCACGCTCTTGGGGGCCGCAGCTTCCGCCCGGGACCGTCCTTTTATTCATCTTTCGCCATCAGCCCCATGCTCGACGGGTACCTTGCCGAGTTTGCGAAAGAGCTGATCGTTCGGGAAGCCATCGGTCAGGACGAGAGCCCCGATTACCTTGGATTGTCTTTTTCCGCTCCCGACCTGGTGGGGCACAGCTACGGGCCCAACAGCCCTGAACTCCTGGATACGCTAATCCGTCTGGACACCTATATCGGGGATCTGCTCGACTTCATCGACCAGCACATTGGATTGGATGGGACACTCATCGCACTGAGCGCGGATCATGGAGTCTGCCCCATGCCGGAATTTCAGCAGGCAAACGGTCTTCCCGGGCGCCGTGCCGATGAGGAGGATACCGCCTGCTGGCAGAATCAGATCAGCGAGATCTCTTCCCGCCTGGGGGTCGAGGCGGCCTGGCTGCTAGACGATTTCTACCTGGACTACGAGTTGATTGAGCAGATGGAGCTCGACCCTGCCAGGGTTGAAAAAGTGGCGGCCGAAGTGCTCGAGGAGTGCCCCGCGATCCGACGCATCTGGACCCGGACGGAACTGCTCACCGAATCCGACGATCCCTTTCACCGGCTGTTCAAGAACAGCTTTCACCTGGAGCGGAGCCCGGACCTGATGCCCCAGCTGGAGGAGTACCAGGTGGCAACCAGCCTCGGGACCACTCATGGATCACCGTACCGCTATGACACCCACGTACCCATCCTCTTTTTTCAGCCGGGCGTGGCACCGAAACGAGTCGAAGGCCGGGTTCGAACCATTGACATGGCCCCTACTCTGGCCGAGATCCTGGGCCTCGAGATCCCTCCCCATGTCCAGGGTCGAAGTCTGGTTTCTGACTTCAAAGAAGACTGAAAACCCCTGGGGTGCGACCAGGTTCCTAATCGTGGAACCTGGAACCTGGAACGTGGAACCTGGAACTCCAGGAGCACGAAGGGACCCTTTGAGGTAAAATTTGGGCTTGCCTCTCGAGACATGATCGGCTATCAGTGTTCGGGACGCGTCACTGAAACCATGTAGTAGTTTCCTCCACATCTCGGAGAAAAGACCATGCAAACTGGCATCAACCGCGCCTTCATCCTGATGGCTCTTGCCGCCTGGCTCTGGATTCCGGGAGGAGCCGTTCTTGCTCAGGACCCGATGGAAGCGCCGGACGGGATTCCGGTCGAGTCGGACTGGCTTTATCGCAGGCACTACACCCAGGTCCAGGAGATCATGCAGGCTCCCCTGTATGAGCGGGAGCCGAAGCTGGAGAACTTCCATCGGAAGCTTCACGCCCGGGCCAAGATGCGCCAGGTCATGGTCAGCTTTTTCGGACAGCTCGTGAAGGACTACGAGGCCGCCGGGCAGAGCCAGGAGGCCAAGGCCTTGACCGCCAGGATGATGGATCTTTTTCCGCAGCTGAAGCCGACGCCCGAACAGATACTTGGACAGGCCTATCTGAGCAAGAACTACGCCGAGGTCATCGAACTGGGTGAGCAGTTGTACGCCGCGAAGCCGGATTCTACACTTGCCGCCATGCTGGCTGACAGTTACATCGCGACTCAAAATGGGCCCAAGGCGCTTGAATACAGCCAGAAGGCGCTCCGGGCACTCGGCAGCAAAGAAGGAGTTTACTTTGCTGTGTGGCTGGCAGAGTACTACACGAACCAGCAGGACATGAATCACGCTCTGCAGTATTACGACCAGCTCCTGGCAACCTTCCCCGACCAGGTCCCGTCGGGGTGGGATGCCCAGCGTTGGTCCCAGATTCTCGGAACGGCTTACCAGCTGAAGGCCAACGATGCCTATCTGAGAACGGACTACAAGTCGGCCATCCAGCAGTTCTACGAGTCGCTAAGGTATTCACCCCAGAATGAACAGGCGTATCTGTTCATCGGCCTGGCCCACTGGAAGGAGACGGAGATGGTCGAGGCCATGGGAGCGTTTGCCATGGCCGCGGTGCTGGACAGGCCCGCTTCGGCCAAGGCCCGCGGTTACCTGGAGCAAATCTACAAGTCCCGCAACAGTGATTCGCTGGACGGCATCGAGGAACTGCTCGATAGCGCGAGACAGGCGCTGGATCAATAGGATTCAGTTCCACGTTTCACGTCTTTCTCTGGGATCTGAAATCGAGAGGGCCGCGATTCGGACAGTTTCTTCTCACTTGGTTCAAGGGTTAAAGGTCAACAGTCGAAAGTCGAATTTCCCAACTCGGCAAAGCGTTGCCAAACCAGGTGACGTGGAACGTGAAACGTGAAACGTGGAACCGAATGAAAGCCATGGCAAGATCTCCTATCCCCAAGTTCATTGGTGCCCGTGTCCGGCGCCGTGAAGACCCCGGACTGATCACTGGTGAAGGCCGCTACGTGGCGGACATCCACAGCGGGGAGGCTTTGAATGCAGTCTTCCTGCGCAGTCCCTATGCACATGCTCGAATCCAGCGCATTGACACAGCCCAGGCCGAGAAGTGCCGCGGCGTCGTGGCGGTTCTGTCGGGTGCAGATCTCAATCCTGAGGTGGTGGGATCGCTATCGGTCATCGCAGCGGCACCCTGCGGAGAGTACGAAAGAGTGCAGGAACCAGATCGCCAGCTGCTCCAGAGTGAGCGAGTCCGCTTCATGGGCGATCCGGTTGCCGTGGTCGTCGCCGAAACAGCGGCGGCAGCCGAGGACGCCGCGGAACAGATTCTGGTCGACTACGATCCCCTGCCGGTGGCGGCCTCACTCGCTCGGGCCCTGGCTGCGGAAGCTCCCAGGTTGCATCCGGAGGGGAATGAAGCGTACTCCTGGACAACCGAAGGGGGAGATGTGGACCGCGCTTTTGCCGAGGCAGACGTGGTTACCGAGCTGGAGGTCCGGGTACAGCGGGTGATTCCAAATGCGATGGAGCCCCGGGCCGTCCTGGCCTCCTATGATCCGGAGACAGAATCGCTCACGATCTGGTCCACGACGCAGATACCTCACGGGCTGCGAGACGAACTGGCACAGGTGATCGGGGTCCCACCGGAAAGGATTCGTGCCATTGCCCCCGAAGTCGGCGGGGGTTTTGGTGCGAAATGCAATATTTATCCGGAGGAAGTACTGGTTCCCCTGCTGGCTCGCCGACTCGGACGCCTGGTCCGCTGGGTGGCTTCGCGCAGTGAAGACTACCTGGCGACCGTCCACGGACGGGATCAGACCAACAGGATTCGACTGGCGGCTACCAGCGAGGGTCGTGTTCTGGGAGCCGAGCTTTCCGTGACAGCGGATTGTGGGGCCTACCTCGGTCGCGTAACCGCCTCAGTCGGGCCCCTGACAGGAGTGATGATGACCGGGATTTACGCGATCCCCCATGCCCGGTCTCGTGTCCGGGGAGTGTTCACGAACAAACCTCCCATGGAGCCTTATCGGGGGGCCGGGAGGCCCGAGGCCTGCTACATGATCGAAAGAGGGATGGACCATCTGGCACGCGAGCTCTCCCTCGATCCCATCGAGCTGAGAAGGAGGAATTTTATTCCTCCTGACCGTTTCCCGTACACCACGGCTCTGGGGCTGACCTACGACAGCGGGGATTACGCTCGACCTGTGGAGAAGGCTCTGCGCTTGATCGACTACGAAGGACTGCGCTCCGAACAGTCGCGGCGACTCCAGGAAGGAGCCCATCCGCTGGGGATCGGTGTCTCAGGTTATGTCGAGATCTGCGGCTTTGGGCCCTGGGAGTCTGGATCGGTTGAGGTGGGGCCGGACGGGAGTGTAGTGGTTCTCACGGGCACTTCTCCAACTGGTCAGGGACACGAGACGAGCTGGGCCCAGATTGTGGCTGAGATTCTTCAGGTCCCCATCGATCGAATCGAAGTCAAGCATGGGGACACGGCTATCGTTCGCGAGGGGATTGGTACCTTCGGCAGCCGCAGCGCTCCCGTCGGGGGTACGGCAGTCCTGCAGAGTTCCGAAATCGTCCAGGAGGGGGCCAGGCGGATTGCCGGCCATCTGCTGGAGGCCGCCGTGGCGGACATCAGGCTGGAGGAGGGCGAGTTCCGGGTGGTGGGAAGCCCGGGCCACCGGGTGAGCTGGGTGGTGGTGGCCGCTGCCGCATACAGCGAGAGTTTACCCGAGGATCTGCGAGGGAAGCTCCACTCCGAGGGACGCTTTGAACCTGAAGGGGAGACCTATCCTTTTGGCTTTCATTTCTGTGTCATTGAAATCGACCCGGAAACAGGATCGGTCCGGATCCTTCGCTACCTGTCGGTGGACGACTGCGGGCGTGTCATCAATCCACTGCTGGTCGAGGGACAGGTCCACGGGGGTATTGCTCAAGGCATCGGCCAGGCTCTATTCGAGGCAGCCCATTACGATGAGAATGGAAGCCTCCTGACCGGAACCCTGATGGACTATGCAGTGCCGAAAGCCCATCAATTGCCGAGCTTTGAGACGAGCCGAACAGAAACCCCCACCCACTTGAATCCGCTGGGGGTGAAAGGGATTGGCGAAGCGGCCACCATCGGCTCCACTCCTGCCGTCGTGAATGCAGTGGTGGATGCACTGGCTCACCTGGGAGTCGACCACCTCGACACTCCCCTCACGCCTGAGAGAATCTGGCGGGCAATGCGGTCGAGAAGGAAATGATGACGGCGGTTGACCGTGGAACGTGGACCGTGGACCGTGGAACGGTGTTGCGCTAGTGTTCGAACTGGTCTTTGAGCTTGACGATCCGGCGAAGGGCTCGATCGGCCGATAGCGAGGCGGCCTGCACAGGATCTTCAGCCAGGGCACTCGTGAAAACGTCCTCCCAGCGCTCCATCTTCACATGCACGCTGCAGCGCTTGTCCGGACCTCCACGCGGTCCGTTCTCGTCATCCACAACGACATCGACGTGACGGATCCTGTCGCTGAACCTGTCAAAAGCGAAACGAATACGACGTTCAATCTGTTCTCGACTCTGTTCGTTCAAATGACAGTGTCGTTCCTTCACATTCACTTCCATTCGCATTTCCCTTCGTGAAGCACCTGCCAACTACTATAACTGATTCCCGGACCCAGAATGGGATGATCGCGTCACACATTGACAAGGGTCAATGACAACAGACGTGGAACGTGGAACCTGGAACCTGGAACGTGCAATTAGGTAATGTGCGCCCCCTGGGCTTCCACGTACACGGCGTAGAGCGACTGGCTGGCGGTCATGAACAGACGGTTGCGCTTGGTGCCTCCAAAGCACACGTTGCCGCAGATCTCGGGCAGGCGAATCTGACCGATGCGTTCTCCGTCCGGGGCAAAGACGTGCACTCCATCATAGCCGTCTCCGACCCAGCCGGCGCTGGCCCAGATGTTTCCATCCCTGTCTGCCCGTATGCCGTCGGCCAACCCGGTCTTACCCTCCAGTTCCATGGACGTGAACTCCCTTCCCCCGGAGAGCCTGACCGAGTCGATCACATCCCAGACCTTGATGTTCCGAGCGGATCCCGTGTCACTCACATAGAGCTTCCGATAGTCAGGAGAGAAGCACAGCCCGTTCGGCTTTTCGATCTCGTCGGTCACCTTGCCAAGCTTCCCATTCTGCGGATCGATCCGGTAGATGGCCTCTTTGATCTCGAGCACGCTCTTCTTTCCTTCGTAATGGATCATGCTTCCGTAACCGGGATCGGTAAACCAGAGACCTCCGTCCGGGTGAACGATCGCATCATTGGGAGCATTCAGCGGCTTCCCTTCCCAGTTGTCGGCCAGAACCGTAAAGGATCCATCGTACTCGTAGCGAACCACTCGACGATTTCCATGCTCACAGGAGATCTGGCGGCCTCGGAAATCGAAAGTGTTCCCGTTGCTGTTTCCAGAAGGGTGACGGAAGGTGCTGACCTGTCCATTCTCTTCCAGCCAGCGCAGCTGAACATTGTTGGGAATGTCACTCCAGACCAGGTAACGGCCAACTCCGTTCCAGGCAGGACCCTCCGACCACAACATTTTCTTGCTGTGGTAAAGACGCTGGATGGGAGTGTTCCCGAGTTTGTATTTCGAGAAGCGCTGATCCAGGACGACGATGTCGGGATCCGGATAGCGCACCGGCCCAGCGTTGGGGCTGTACCGATCCTGAACGAGTCCGGCTCCGGCAAGTCCGGCGGCTCCCGCCACAAAGGAGCGGCGACCCATCCGTACTCTTGCAGGCCGCAGTTCCGGGTTTTCTTTTGCCACTCTACTCTCTGTCAATGGGTTCTTCATCCTTGGGCTCCTTGATTGGACGGGGTCGGGGTTCGCTTTCTCCAGGTTGCGATCAGGGCCAGCACCCCTTCACCCCCAGCACCGGAGGCTGCTCATCTCTTCGCTTTAAGTTGAAGGTTAAAGGTTGAAGGTTGAAGGTTCAAGGTTGATCCACCAAAATCGGGGGCCTTCCCTGACTACCGCCCGGGGCGCTATTCTGGATCCAGCGATGGAAACTCGCGGCTTCATCCTCCAACCCACCTACCGCATCGAATCGGGCCGGCCTGTCGTGCATCTGTTCGGACGTCTCGAGACAGGAGAGCCCTTTCTGGTCCGTGACGATCGGGAAATCCCTCACTTCTACATCAATCGAGACGACCGTGAGAGGGCTGAGGCAGCAGGAGCCACTCGAATCGTGAGTTCCCGCCGCGAGACCATGGACGGGCTTCCCGTGGCACGCGTTGAGGTCGCGATTCCCTCCCAAACACCTCCCCTGCGCTCCCGTCTCCAGAAGGCCGGCATCCCCTGCTACGAGTCGGATGTTCGCTTTGCGATGCGGTATCTCATCAACCGGGGCATTCAGGGATCCCTCTCGATCGAGGGACCTGCCCGACCTGACCCGAACCTGGGTCAGGTGTACGAAAACCCAGCGGTCTCCGGGGCCGACTGGGGGCCACGTCTGTCTGTTCTCTCCATTGATATCGAGACCGACCCAAAGGCTCAGAATCTGCTCTCGGTGGCCCTTCACGGCTGTGGTCAGTCCGAGGTTCTGATTAGAGATGACCGAAACCGGGAGATGCCCCCGGGCGCATTCTCCTTTCCGAATCAGAGAGAACTGCTCGAAGCCTTCTCGGCTCGAGTTCGGGAGCTCGACCCGGACGTCATCACGGGATGGAACGTGGTCGATTTCGATTTCATGGTCCTGCTCCGTCTCGCTTCCCGCCTGGGCCTGAAACTGAGACTGGGAAGGGGATTCGAGGAGGCCCGACTGCGTAGTTCCCGCTCCCCCTGGGCGAGTTACGAAGCTCTTCTTCCCGGGAGAGTGGTTGTTGACGGGATTCAACTCCTGCGAGGTTCGTTCGTGAAGATGGAGAACTACTCCCTGGAGTCAGTGGCTTCCAGTGTTCTGGGGGAAACCAAGACGATCACAGGTCATGATCGGGCTGCTGAGATTTTCTGCAACTACGAAAGCGACCTGGAACGCTTCATTGAGTACAACCGAAACGATGCCCGTCTGGCTCTGAAGATCCTGGAAAAGCTGAAGCTTTTCGAGCTGGCGGTGCAACGCAGCATGCTGACGGGACTGCCGATCGATCGAGTGTCCGGGTCCATTGCAGCCTTCGATTTCCTCTATTTGAGTCGCCTTCACGAACGAGGAATCGTGGCACCCAGCGTTGGCTCCAGCGACACGTCGACCTCGAATCCTGGTGGTCACGTACTCGAGCCCAAACCCGGACTGCACGAACATGTTCTGGTGTTCGACTTCAAGAGCCTGTACCCCAGCCTCATCCGGACCTTCCACATCGACCCTCTGGGATACGTGGAGGAACCGGTTGAGGATCCAGAGTTGATCGTCGCTCCCAACGGCGCCGCCTTTCGACGCCAGTCAGGGATCCTTGCGCAGCTCCTCGATGGGCTTTTTCCCCGGCGCGAGGCTGCCCAGGCAGAGGGAGACCAGGTGGCCAGCCATGCGATCAAGATCCTGATGAATTCCTTTTACGGGGTGCTGGGGACACCGGCCTGCCGCTTTTTTCGCCCCCAGCTTGCTGGTGCCATCACAACCCTCGGTCGCGAGATCCTTCTCTGGTCCAAGCAGCGTGCTGAAGGATGCGGCTTCGAAGTACTCTACGGAGACACAGACAGTCTCTTTGTCCAGTCGAATCAGTCCAATCCACAGGCAGCACTGGAGGAAGGTCTGAAACTGGTAGAAGGTTTGAATGCTGACCTGACCAGCTTCGTTACAGAGCGGTGGGGCGTTGAAAGCCGGCTCGAGCTGGAACTCGAAAGGCTTTACCGAAAGCTGCACCTTCCATCGGTGCGTCACGGGACCGCCGGAGCCCGCAAGCGCTATGTGGGACTTATCGGCGAGGACGAGGCCTCGGAGATCGTTTTCACAGGAATGGAAGTGGTGCGACGAGACTGGACGGGATTGGCTAAACAGGTTCAGAGGGAACTCTACCGCCGGCTCTTCGATGGGGAAGAGGTGGCCACCTACCTGGAGGGAATCGTGTCCGATCTCAGGGCGGGTCGCCTCGATGAATTTCTGGTGTATCGCAAGGGACTCCGGAAGAGCATCGACGAGTACACGTCCACCACGCCTCCGCACGTAGCAGCGGCACGCAAGCTCTCCAGCCCTCCCGGTCGAATCATCTCCTACCTGATGACAAGCGATGGTCCCGAACCGTTCGAGGAGTCCAGCCACCCCATTGACTACGAGCACTACGTCCAGAAGCAGGTTCGCCCCATCGCGGAGCCCATCCTGGAACTCCTGGGTCAGGACTTCGACAAGGTGATCGGGGATGACCGTCAACTCGAGCTCTTCTTCTAGAACCAGCAGGTCTGAAGAATGGGAGGAGGGCACCGGGCCAGTGGTTTGCTTGCACCCGTCCGTAGGGCACGGTTATCAACCGTGCCGAACTGAACTCGCTGGCAGCCTGCTACGTTCGGCACGCCAGATTGGCGTGCCCTACAATGGCCACGGAGGGTTCTCCTACGCTGACTTACTCCACTGTGGCAGGAAACACTGTCGCCGCCGTCCAGCCTCCATCGACTGTGAGCATGCAGCCGGTCACATAACTCGAGGATTCGCTGGCCAGAAAGACCGCCGGAGCCCGGATCTCCTGCAACCGTCCCCAGCGATTCATCGGAACCGCGTTACGGATAAAGGCCTCAAACTCTTTGACGACCGACTGATTCATGGGCGTGAGAAAAGGCCCCGGACAGAGGGCGTTGCAGGTGACGCCGTAAGAGGCCAGTTCGGCGGCCAGGGTACGCGTAATCTGCACCACGGCTCCCTTGCTCGCATTGTAGGAGCTCCGATAGGAGAGACCCACTATTCCGAGAGCGCTGGCCAGGTTGATGATCCGTCCGTAGCCGGCTTTCTTCATGTGCGGGACCACCGCGCGACACCCCAGCCACACTCCCTCCACGTTCACCTTTTGAACCGCCCGGAAGTCTTCAAAGCTGAGTTGCTCAATGGGCCCCCGGATATTGATCCCGGCGTTGTTGACCAGGATGTCCACTTTGCCCCAGAGTCCCAGGGCCGTCTCGACCATGGTCTGGATGTCGTCCGGACGACTCACATCGGCAACCAGTCCCGAGGCCCGGCTTCCGGTTTCCTGGGTGATCGACTCGGCTGCAGCCTGGATTTCTGTCTGGTTCCGCGACGTGATCATGACTTCAGCACCTGCAGCAGCAAGAGCACCGGCCATCTCACGGCCAAGACCCTTGGACCCGCCGGTGACAATCGCGACCCGGTCCGTCAAGTCAAAAAGCTGGTTTCCATCGGGCATTTTGTTCTCCTTTTCTGCTTCGGTGCCGACTTCGCTCGAGTGAAGCGGATCTGCAATTCGGAGTCAAGTCAGCTCGGGGCGCGAGAACAGAACGGTCAGGCGTCAGCCCACAGAGTGGGAGACGCCTCAGGGCGGCGATGCATAAGCAGTGGTTTGCCCCCGAACCCATCACCTCGACCTTCCCAACAGGGACAATCCTATCCCTCCCAGTATCAGCACTGCCGAAAACAGTAAACGAACGGTGACTGTCTCGAAAAGAAACAGGACGCCTCCGACAGCCGCCAGCACCGGCACCGAGAGCTGAACCGTGGCGGCCCGCGTGGCACTCAGGCCCGGCAGAGCCGCATACCAGATCACGTACCCGAGTCCGGAGGTCAGAGCCCCGGATGCCATGGCCAGCAGCACACCGCTTCCGGAAAGCTCCAGACTGCGGAAAGCAACAGCGCTGACCAGGAGAGTGAAAGGGACAGAGCGTACGAAGTTTCCGGTCGTGACACCAACCGGGTCCTGGACCCCCCTCCCCAGAAGCGAGTACAGGCCCCAGGAGATTCCTGCCAGTCCCATGAGCAGGGATCCGGCTGCTGAAGGTGCGGAGAGCCCCGGCGAAACGAGATAGATCAGTCCGACCAGGGCAGCTACCAGGCCCAGCCACTCCAGTTGAGCCGGTCGTTCTCCTGCCAGCAGGGCCGCCAGAATCATGGTCAGCTGAACCGCCCCGAACAGAATCAGGGCACCTGTGCCCGCACTCAGGCTCAGGTAGGCAAAAGAAAAGGCAATCGCGTAGAGAAACAGCAGGGAGGCGGCCCCCCAGTTGCCCGGGCGTACGGACGTGGTCGACCTCGAAGCCAGGGACGAGAAAACGAGTAGCGTCAGCGCACCGGAAAGAAGACGAACCGTTGTGAAACTGGCGGCGTCAATGGCCGGCTCTTCCAGGGCCAGACGGCACAGGATCGAATTGGCCGCGAACGCCGTCAGGGCCAGCATCGTGCAGAGGGCAGTTCGCCTGGGCGTCGGGGCGTTGTTCATCGAGGTGGCTGCTTCCTTTGGAGCAGAGCAGATGCTATCGGAAGTCGACCCCGCAGGCCAGCAGCATTCCCGGGTTTACCGGAACCACCGTGTTCACGTACGATTAGTGGATCTTCTCACACTGGTGAAGGACGAGACCGGCGCATAATGGCAAGTTGCACTTCCGTTTCGTCGCTCGTTCCGACTGGCCGGGCCACAGGAGCTTGAACATAAGGTGGAAATAGAAGGACTCAACGATTCGAAGCCCTCCGTGGGGCAGGAGTACGCCAACGGGGAGGAAGCAGCAGACCAGCCAGTAGAAGGGATTCCCGAAAAAGGACGGTTGTTCTGGCTGCTCCTCCTCTCCCAGGCCTTTTGCCTGGTGTGGGTCGTTATCAATGTGCTGGCCTTCGATATTGCCTGGCGACTGGCCAGGCCTGTTTCCCTGGGCGTCGTATGGGCCATTCAAGAGACAGCACGCCAGAGCGGTCTCCCGGTTGGAGATGATCACAGCCTGGTTGGAGCGGCTCTCTTCATGGCCTTTTTCTTTTCAACGATCGTTGGCTTCCAATGGGTGGCGGTACGGGGATCAACTCTGTTGCTGGGAGGTCTTCCCATTCCGAGACAGAGCTGGCCCTTTGAGCTGGCGGGTTTGCGCCTGGCCCGCCTGGGAGTGCTGGGAACAGTCGGCTTGATGACACTGCTGGCAGCCATCTTCGCCCAGCCCTGGGTACCTGCCGCCAGCTGTGCCTCCTGCGGGCATGTTCCAGCCGCCATCATCGGTGGTCTGTTTGGCGCTGTCTCCGGACCGGCCCTGGTCTGGTGGCTGCGTTCCCCGAAGCCAACCGTCTCCTGAACCGGGTCGTGCCGCGCTCAGCCGCCGGGGCAGTATTCTGACAGAACGGCATGGCGTCAGCGTGCCGTGATGAGGAATAACCTTGGAGGGTTGGAAGGGGGCGCTGCGGAGGGCAGCGCCCGCTCCACTCATGATTGCGGTTTATCGGGGCATCTGCAGCCAGTCGAAGCCTTTCCGGGATTCGTCGGACAGTCGCCGTGCCTCAGGTGCGCCGCCTCGGCGGCGTGCTTAACGTGAATCTTATGACCTCTGTCAAACAAAAACGTCCGGACAGTCACGTGACACAAATAGACCTTTCCATGGTCCGCCATCAGCAGATGTGAGAGCGGCAGCGCGGCGAGTGCCAGCAGGACGATACTTGCACAGATTGTTTTCTTCATGATTGAAAGCCTCCCCTGACTAAATGTTTGTAAGAAAAGCTGTGGAAGATGTTTGTACAGAGGGGATGTGAAAGGCAAGAGAATTGTGAGTTCTCTGGGAAAAATCGTACCGGCTTGTGTTCTGCGTCACGGTCTCGGACTTGAGCCCGGTAGAGTAGGCGCCTCAGGCTGCAATCAGGGATGTGCGGACAGAACGGCACGGCGTAAGCGTGCCGTTAGCGGCACTCAGGTGTCAGGACCGCGTTGAGGGTCGACCGTTGACGTGAAACGTGAAACGTGGAACGTGGAACTTAGTTCCCGAGGAGCTCCTCAATCAGCGCCTCCAGCGCCGCCGCCCTCACATCCGGCACCCGCCGATTGTTCAAAAAGACGCTGGGAGTCGAGTTGATATCCAGCTCGATCCCCATCTGGATATCCGCGGCCACCCGCCCGGCAACAGCCTCGCTGGACAGGTCCTCAGCAAAGCGCTCCGTGTCCAGCCCGGCGCTGGCCGCCAGCTTGCTAAAGACGTTGGGATCGGTGCCCATGTCCTGCAGGAAGAGCACATCATGAAAGTCCCAGAACTTTCCCTGCAGCCGGGCTGCTTCTCCCGCCCGAGCCGCTTCGCAGGCCCGGTCATGCAGCTCCCGTGTCATGATCGGATTGCAGCCCTTGCCCAGTGGAAAGTGAACGAAGACGAGACGCAGCTGCTCGGAGTAGTGCTCCTCCAGATGCCGTGCCTGGAAAGCGAAATCCTTGCAGTAGGGGCACTGAAAGTCACTGAAGACAACCATCTGCAGCAGAGCATCCTCAGAACCCAGAGACGGGTGATCGGCCCTGATCGCGACAGGCTGCAGCGGACTGGACTGATAGGCAGTCAGGAGTTCTGCCCCATTGATTTGCGGAGCTTTGCCCTCAAAGCGGACGAACTCCACCAGGACCCACTGGTAGATGACAATTCCGACCAGCAGCGGCAGCAGCAGGGCCACCAGTCTCCAGGAACTGAGCCGGGACTCGGGATCGTCGGAACTCCGCAGAAAACGGCCGGACCGGACGATCCCTCGAGCCGCGCCCGACCAGGAGAGCCCCGAGGCCATTTTCAGTCCTGTCAGCAAAGCCAGATTGAGCGCGTTGATGAGAGCACAGGCCGGACAGAAGGGCCAGGTTCCAGAAACGAGCCCGACCAGCAGATAGACGCTCACCACAGCACCGATACCACTGACGGCGATAGCGGCGATCATCCCCTCTCTACGGAAATCATCTCCCAGGAGAGAGGTCAACCAGACCAGGGTCAAAAGGAACCCGAAATAGACCAGTCCCCAGCCCGCCAGAGGGATGCCCATCTGGATGGAGCCCTGGCTGTGCAGTGTCCGGTCACAGCTCGCACCTAAGAGAGTCGAGCAGGCATCCCGCCCCACCTCCCAGGCTCCCAGCAGCCCCAGGTGGCGGTAAAGGAGATACCCGGAGAGCAGCCCTCCAATCAGGATCAGGATTGTGCTGAGTCGTAATGCAGTTCGCTGGCTCATTCTTTTCCGACCTCCAACCCCCGTGACAGGCTAAAGAGCTTACTGTTTCAGCTCGGAAGTGGAAAGTGGAAAGTGGGAGGTCGAAAAGTCGAAAGTGGGAGGGGCCTCTGGTGTGCGGTGCCATGACATCCTTTACACGGTGTGCCAGGACATCCTTTACAGAATGGGGTAAGAAGAGAGCTAGGGGTGTACCGTTCTTTCTGTAATTTGAGGAAGGTGAGCTAAAAGGATCAGAGGTCTGGGGCAGGATTTCTCCAAAAACTCAAGACAAGAGCAAGGAGGATCCGAATGACCCCAGACCCAGAACAGAGGCTACCACGAGAATTGTTGAAAGAACTGATCGAAGAAGGCAGCGACGCGTTTCGAGGAGTGTTGGAGAAACTGCTCAACACCGCCATGCAGATGGAACGAGAAGAGTTTCTGGGAGCTCGACGCTGGGAGCGGAGCGAGCAGCGTCGAGACCACGCCAACGGGTACAAGGCCAAGACGCTGTCAACTCGAGTGGGACAGCTTCAAATCCGGATTCCACAAGTACGTCACCTGGACTTCTATCCCCGATCCCTGGAGCGAGGGTGCCGCTCGGAGAAAGCCCTGAAGCTGGCCATCGCCGAGATGTACGTGATGGGCGTGTCGACGCGCAAGGTCACTGAGATTACCGAGCAGCTGTGCGGCACCGAGATCTCCGCCAGCCAGGTCTCAAGAATCTCCAAGCTGCTGGACGACGAACTCGAGCAGTTTCGCAACCGCCCTTTGGGCAGCTATCCAGTTGTGTACCTAGATGCCCACTACGAGAAGGTCCGTCGCCAGGGCAGCATTCAGGATGTGGCCGTCTTGAAAGCGACCGGAGTCAACTGCTGGGGCAAGCGGGAGGTGATTGGGGTCAGCTGCCGACTCAGCGAGGCGGAGGTCCACTGGCGAGAGTTTCTGCAGCAGCTTCAAAAGCGTGGTCTGGAGGGTGTGCAGCTGATTGTCAGCGATGACCACTCAGGACTACGAGCTGCCAGAAGAGCTGTCTTTCCTTCAGTGCCCTGGCAACGCTGTCAGTTTCACCTGAGCCAGAATGCTCAGCGATACGCCCGCCGATCCGACCAACGTGCCGCCATCGCCACTGACATTCGAGACATCTTCAATGCCCCGTCTGGAGGCGAAGCTGAGGCGATGCTTCGGGCCAGAGTCGAGCAATACTACGACCGCAACCCGGAGCTGGCCGATTGGATGGAGACCAATCTGCCGGAAGGCTTTACGGTCTTTCGTTTTGCACGTTCTACCTGGCGGCGCATTCGCACCAACAACGGGCTGGAGAACCTAAACCGTCAGATTCGCCGGCGTACCCGGGTCGTCGGTATCTTTCCAAACACCGAGTCCGCACTACGACTCATCACCGCTGTCGTCGAGGAGATTCACGAAGACTGGCTGATCGGGAAACAGTACCTCAGCCTGGTCGATTTCAAACCACAGGAGAATCCGATCTCAGATCACTCTCAGTCAAATTACAGAAAAACAGTTGCTTAGCCAATTCTGCTCTCCTTTGGGTACACTTGCGGCTACTGTAATCAGGGGGTAAAGAGGCTGTTACTTCTTACAATACGGGGACAACTTTAGGGCCTCCTCAACCCGCGCGGGCCCGAACAGGGCACAACTATCTCTGGTCCTGCCCGTTCGGGAGCGCCTGCGAGACTCAGGCATGGGAGGCCGTCCTCGAAGAGGCAGCTCCGAATCATCCCCTCGATTACTGGTTCAGTGAAGACGCTGTCTGCTTATGCGAGATCTTGCTACGAGATTCGTGGGCTCCAATCGGGCATTCGTACCCGTTTCAAGTCGCCTCCAACTGAGCGGCAAGTTTCTGAGCACCGGGGACACGAAAATCTTCCTCCGTGGAGTCACCTATGGACCCTTTCGTCCCGGTGACAATGGATGCGAGTACAAGACGCCCGCTTCGGTGAACCGCGACTTCTCCCGCATCGCCCGCAACGGGATTAATTCGATCCGAACCTACACGGTTCCCCCCCGTTGGCTCCTGGACTCTGCCGCTGAGCACGGTCTTCGGGTCATGATCGGGATTCCCTGGGAGCAGCACGTTACTTTTCTGGATGAACGTCGTCGAAGACGGAATATTGAAGAGCGGGTTCGAGCGGGTGTTCGAGAATTCGCTGGCCATCCCGCCGTTCTGGCCTACTCGGTTGGAAACGAGATTCCAGCCCCGATCGTGCGCTGGTATGGCCGAAAGAAGATCGAATGGTTCATCAAGCGGCTTTACTCCGCGGCCAAGGAAGAGGATCCGGATGGACTGGTGACGTACGTCAACTATCCAATGACCGAGTACCTGCAGCTTCAGTTCCTGGACTTCGCCTGCTTCAACGTGTACCTGGAGAAGCAGGATCGGCTGAGTGCTTACCTGAAGAGGCTCCAGAGCATCGCCAGCGACAGACCTCTGGTCATGGCTGAAGTGGGTCTGGACAGCCGTCGAAACGGCCTGGACAAACAGGCGGAAGTTCTCGACTGGCAGATTCGGACATTGTTCGAAGAGGGATGTTCGGGAGCCTTCATTTTTTCCTGGACCGACGAGTGGCACCGCGGCGGAGTTGACATTGAAGACTGGGATTTCGGGCTGACCACCCGCGATCGCCAGGAGAAACCCGCTCTTCACTCGGTGCGTAAAAACTTCCAGCAGGTTCCTTTCCCGAAGAATGGGAAGAATGGAAGGAGATGGGAGCTCTTGTCAATAGGTGTGGAAAAACATCAGGCGGCTTTCTCCTCCGGGACTTGGTTGACCGGGACTCCATTGACATATTTGGCGCCCTGGTAGACGTCTTTCATCAGCTCCGGTGCCTTCAACCGGCGGAATCGCTGCTCCGCCACCAGCAGCATCTTCCAGATCACCGCCTGGGCGTTGTCCACTTTCTTGAATCGCTTGGCCGCGTCCGTTCGCAGCCGAAGAGCGGCAAACGGTGACTCCACTGGATTGGTGGTTCGCAGATGCTGCCACTGCTTCTTTGGATAGCAGGTAAAAGGTCACCATCCGGTCCCAGTCCTGCTCGATTAGCTCAGCCGCCAGAGTCAGCCCTCGCTGCCGGCACCAGTGCTGAAAAACCTTCTTGAGTCGTTGTGCTTCTTCTCGAGTCTCGGCGTAAGGGATCTGCCGCAGGATCAGCAAGGCCGGCTTGTGCACTCGCTTAGGGAGCTTGGTCAGCAGGTTGACGATCCGATGATTCCAGCAGCGCTGCTCCTCGGCCTGGGGATAGACGTTGCGCAAAGCTCCCCAGATGCCCAGGTGGCCGTCTCCGATCACCAGCCGTGGACAGCCCATCCCCCGGCGCTTCAAGTCGCGCAGTACTTCCGACCAGCTCTGGGTCGATTCCCGATAGCCGCTCGTGACCGACACCACGGCTTTGCTTCCGTCACTTAAGGCGGCCAGCACCACCAGCAGGACTGCCTTTTCCTTCTCCAGACCCGCCTTGACGTAGATTCCATCTACCCATAAATACACCACTTCCAGATCATTCAAGGGTCGACTCTGCCAGACCTCCCATTCGGCCTGCCACTGCTCTTTCAATCTGGCCACCGTGGAGGACGACAGGTGCGCCTTTTCCCCTAAAAGCCCTCTCAGAGCCAGATCAAAATTCCCCAGCGCCAGACCATGCAAGTACAGCTCAGGGATCAGTTCTCGAACCTGCCGCGTCCGCTTGGCAAACAGGGGCAACACCCGACTTTCAAAGTGTTCCTCTAGATCCCGCACTCGAGGCCTTCGAACCTGGATCGTCCCCGAGCTCAGCGTCAGATGCCTCGGCTTCCCATATCCATTGCCATAGCCCGACGGAGCGTCCACGGCCCTTCGCCGCTCACTCTTACGCCGCCCTAATAACTCCGTGACTTCCTCCTCCAGCAGCTCTTGAACCCAGCCTTGGATCTTCTCCCGCACCCAATCTTCCAGCTCCTCGAAACAAACTCTTGACTCGACACTTTCCTCAATGCTCTGCTTGCTCATGCGGTGTGTACTCTTTCCGTTGCGGGCCTTTCGGCCCTGGGTTTTAAATCAACCCGGAAGGATACTCACCGCCTATGCTATTTACACACCTTCTGATGGTAGCTCAATAACCGCATGGTTGCCGCTTCGCTTTAACCCCACAATGCACATTTCGTATCGATTTGCCACTCTAGCCCTCAACAACACGCATTATAGCCTCCGTTTCCATGATCAGCGCAGCTAGCGCTCAAGAAAGAAGACATGTGCGGTGTTGGGTGACCTAACCGATGTGCTACAGGAATCAGTAGGCTCAGCATCTAGCGATACGGAAAAAAACTAGGGGAAAACCCTCAACAAGTCTCAAAAAGGGCTTTTGGCACGACGCGATCACTCATTCCGCAGAAGATCGAGTCCTGATCGATCACGGATACACTTTACTAAAAAGTCGAACCAAGAAATATAGGCAAGCCTTGTGCTAAATAACATAATTCCTCAACCGAGGAAACCCGGATAGTCTTTTTTGAGCGAATTTCGTTCAGAGGACAGGGGGGTTATAGTTACTATCCGTCAGCATGAAACTTGGAGTCCATTGCTAACAGCCTCGATCTATTTGTCGAATGCTCTTTAACTCTCACATTTTCATCTTTTTCTTTGTGCCCATCACCTTGCTGGTTTTTCACCAAAGTGGTCGAAGGGGAAAGCATAGACTTGCCATTAGTTGGCTCGTTGCAGCATCATTTGTCTTCTACGGTTGGTGGAACCCACCCTATTCTCGGATTAATTCTGATATCCATACTTTTCAATTATGTTTTGGGCGTCTCTTTATCTAGGATACCTCGAAAGACTCTGCTCATTGTCGGCATATCTGGAAACCTTGCTCTTTTGGGATACTTTAAGTACGCCAATTTCTTTACAGACACCCTTAACACACTCACAGACGCTAACATCGCGCTACAACAAATCGTTCTTCCGATCGCAATTTCATTTTTCACGTTTCAGCAGATCACCTATCTAGTAGATGCATACCGTGGAGAAACAGAGGAGTACAACTTTCTGCACTACTGCCTGTTTGTCACGTTTTTCCCCCCAATTGATCGCGGGTCCGATCGTTCACCATAAAGAAATGCTCCCCCAGTTTGCAGAAAAGTCGCTGTACAAGATTAAGGCCGACAACCTTGCTGTAGGCGTAACCATATTCAGCATCGGCCTGTTCAAGAAAGTGATTCTCGCTGATGGCATTGCAGTTTACGCGACCCCGATGTTCGACGCAGCAGAATGGTATGATTCTTTGACTTTCTTTGAGGCATGGTGTGGCGCGCTTGCATACTCACTCCAGTTGTATTTTGATTTTTCGGGTTACTCTGACATGGCCATTGGCATCGCCCGAATGTTTGGCGTGAAGCTTCCCATTAATTTCTACTCCCCTTACAAGGCGCACAATATTATTGAGTTCTGGCGACGGTGGCACATCACCCTATCCAGATTCCTACGAGACTATCTCTATTTTCCAATCGGCGGAAATCGAAGGGGAGTCTCGCGACGATACGTGAACGTAATGATTACAATGCTACTTGGAGGACTATGGCACGGCGCCGGCTGGACATTCGTAGTCTGGGGGGGTCTTCACGGCGGTTACATAATTATCAACGACGGATGGTTGGCAATCAGGAAGCGGTTCTTGGGCGATAAAGCAGGAGACAATACTCTAGTGGGCAGGGCAACTGGGCGAATCATGACGTTTACTGTTGTCGTTATTGCCTGGGTTGTCTTCCGTGCGGAAAGTTTGGACGGAGCCATGAATATGTACGCTGCGATGTTCGGGTTAAATGGCATATCGTTGCCATGGGAATTGGTGGGAACACTTGGTGCCTTAGAATCTTGGCTGCTAGGTTTGGGAGTCACTTTCGACGGCGCGTTCTACAACACTTTCGTTGAAGAGACCACCTCAGGAGGCGTATTTATCGCTTCTCTCTTACTATTGGTTTGGTTCTTTCCAAATACTCTTGAATGTATGACAAATCAGCGACCTGCCCTCGGGTTAGACAGATTTGGTATCGAACCAACGACCGTTCGTTTGACCCGTTGGAGGCCGCGGACGGGGTGGGCGATAGGCGTTGCCACGCTGGCCCTATTTTCGATTTTATCTCTGACAAACGTAAGCGAGTTTCTCTATTTTCAATTCTGAATAGCTATGTGTACCTTAACCTCAAAGCGATATTTGCAGGTCATTTGTGTATTCGTTGCTACACCTCTTGTTTGTGTATTTATCGTCAATTGCGTGATTGATCCACTTTGGTATTTGAAGGGCAATGTGATCACTTCAGAAAACTACGCCTTTGACGAACGCTTATCCAAAACCAATCGACTTCTAAGGATGTCAGGGGATATCGATAGTTTTATTTTTGGCAGCTCGAGAGTTACCTTGATCAAGGAAACGACTATAAATAACCATAGATGTTTCAACTATTCGTTTTCAGCCGGAAAGATAGGTGAATTCGTCGCTTTTGGTACTTATATCAAGAGTTTAGGTTTCGCTCCGAAACTCGTTATCGTAGGAGTGGATGGGTTAAACTTTTTTGCGAAGAGTGTTAACGACTCGATACCAGACTTCATACGGAGTCGAACGAGACCGCCGTCCTTTATGGAATATTATTCATCACTTGATGCCTTCAAACTTTCGCTTCGAAGCTTGCAAAAGAAGTCGCCACGACGGAGATATTATGCGAGCGAGGTTTCTCCAAGGATCATAAGCGGTACGCTTCCATACGACCTATCGAGAAAAGGCCCCAACTGGGAAAAGAAATACAAACGAACCAAACCATATTACCCGGGCAGGATTACCCGGTATCGACGACTGGTAGAACTCTTCCAAGATTCCCGTATCATATTTTATGTTCCGCCTATTGCCGAGTGGCGTATCACACTATATGAGAAACACGAAAGCTTGGAAGATTATCTGATGGGTATATATAGTGTTGCAGAACTTGGCGCACCACTATACGATTTGTCAATACCATCGTATATAACGATAAATCCGGAAAACACATATGACGGGTCACACTATAGCCTGAGGGTTAATGACCTGATTGCCCACGCGGTAAACACGGGCACATTGAGATTCGGCGTTGAGGTTACCGGCATGGACTACAATGAATACCGCACGGCGTTTCTAAATGCACTCTACAAATTTAGAAAGTGACGTAAACTCAGAGTGCAGGAGGTTGGCGCCCCGCGGTCAGAATTCTGCAAAGCGAGCCCAGTTTCCTGTGTGACGATCATAGTTGCTCGGTGCTCGCTGCAGAATATTCACGCGGTTGTGCGCAAATCTACCCCATCCGAATAGGGTAAATGCAGTTTTAAACCAAAAGGCTTCTGTCCACACAGTATTGTTGGCGATTTCAAAGCTTGTGCTGTGAGGGATCTCAACATAGTCATCAATGCCGCCGAGGATCACTGCCTGACCGATGATTCCGGTGTCGTAATCAGCTCCGTTGACCTCTGTCCCATTGTTGCCGTTGCCAATCACATCATTCGCATTTCCCTCAAATGGGAAATAGGCCTCTATACAAACCGCGCAGCAAATTTCGGCCTCAATGTAAAGATCGTCGGGAAAACGTACAATGGCACGTTCGACCTTCCCACATCCGGGTACAGCCTCTCTTTTGGCGGCGGGAAAGACAGTCGCATGGTGCTTGGCCTCCTCAGAGAAGGGGTGTACCGTTCTTTCTGTAATTTGAGGAAGGTGAGCTAAAAGGATCAGAGGTCTGGGGCAGGATTTCTCCAAAAACTCAAGACAAGAGCAAGGAGGATCCGAATGACCCCAGACCCAGAACAGAGGCTACCACGAGAATTGTTGAAAGAACTGATCGAAGAAGGCAGCGACGCGTTTCGAGGAGTGTTGGAGAAACTGCTCAACACTGCCATGCAGATGGAACGAGAAGAGTTTCTGGGAGCTCGACGCTGGGAGCGGAGCGAGCAGCGTCGAGACCACGCCAACGGGTACAAGGCCAAGACGCTGTCAACTCGAGTGGGACAGCTTCAAATCCGGATTCCACAAGTACGTCACCTGGACTTCTATCCCCGATCCCTGGAGCGAGGGTGCCGCTCGGAGAAAGCCCTGAAGCTGGCCATCGCCGAGATGTACGTGATGGGCGTGTCGACGCGCAAGGTCACTGAGATTACCGAGCAGCTGTGCGGCACCGAGATCTCCGCCAGCCAGGTCTCAAGAATCTCCAAGCTGCTGGACGACGAACTCGAGCAGTTTCGCAACCGCCCTTTGGGCAGCTATCCAGTTGTGTACCTGGATGCCCACTACGAGAAGGTCCGTCGCCAGGGCAGCATTCAGGATGTGGCCGTCTTGAAAGCGACCGGAGTCAACTGCTGGGGCAAGCGGGAGGTGATTGGGGTCAGCTGCCGACTCAGCGAGGCGGAGGTCCACTGGCGAGAGTTTCTGCAGCAGCTTCAAAAGCGTGGTCTGGAGGGTGTGCAGCTGATTGTCAGCGATGACCACTCAGGACTACGAGCTGCCAGAAGAGCTGTCTTTCCTTCAGTGCCCTGGCAACGCTGTCAGTTTCACCTGAGCCAGAATGCTCAGCGATACGCCCGCCGATCCGACCAACGTGCCGCCATCGCCACTGACATTCGAGACATCTTCAATGCCCCGTCTGGAGGCGAAGCTGAGGCGATGCTTCGGGCCAGAGTCGAGCAATACTACGACCCGCAACCCGGAGCTGGCCGATTGGATGGAGACCAATCTGCCGGAAGGCTTTACGGTCTTTCGTTTTGCACGTTCTACCTGGCGGCGCATTCGCACCAACAACGGGCTGGAGAACCTAAACCGTCAGATTCGCCGGCGTACCCGGGTCGTCGGTATCTTTCCAAACACCGAGTCCGCACTACGACTCATCACCGCTGTCGTCGAGGAGATTCACGAAGACTGGCTGATCGGGAAACAGTA
>CBDBGQ010000040.1:0-12469 GCA_965205345.1 Acidobacteriota bacterium
GCTTGCTGATCTTGTGTCGCTGACGGTGTTTGTGGAACTAATGTGTGAATTTCTTCACCCAACACGGTGTTTATCGCCCTGAACAGCACTGCCGTGTCTAACGGCTTGGGGCAGACTCTATTCATTCCGATGTCAAGGTATCGCTTTGTGTGTCCCGCTCTAATATCGGCGGTCAGGGCAATGATGGGTATATTTGATTTCCCGCCGTCCATGGAGCGGATGACGGCGGTCGCCTCCAAGCCGTCCATGACGGGCATGCGGACGTCCATCAATATGAGGTCGAAGTCCTCCGCCTCAACGAATTCGGTGGCCTCCACGCCATTGCCTGCGAATGTAACCTTATGACTCAGAGCGTCGAAGATCGCCGAAATCACTTGTTGCATGACCACGGTGTCTTCGGCAACCAGCACCTTCAATGATCGGGACGATCTCCATCTATCCAAGGAATTTCTTTTGTCGGGCTTTTCTAGCTTGCCCGTGGTCGGACGACAGAGGACCGTAAACCAAAACGTACTGCCTATTCCCCCCTCGCTATCAACACCGATTTCCCCGCCCATTAATTCCACAAGTTGTCTCGATATGGAAAGTCCTAGTCCCGTCCCGCCATACGTTCTGGAAGTGGAACCGTCGGCTTGCGAGAAGGCCGAGAAGAGTCTGGCCTGCTCGTCGTCACTCAATCCAATTCCGCTATCGCTTACAGAAAAGCGAAGCATGAAGTCGCCACTACTGTTTGGCTCGTTTTCGACACGAACGGTAATACCGCCAGTAGCGGTGATTTTGAGGGCGTTACTGAGCAAGTTGGAAAGAACTTGACCAATCCGCATACTGTCTGCGTTGACGCCTTCCGGCAATGCCTCGTCTATTTCGACTTCTAGTTCAAGTCCTTGTGATTCAATTTTGGGCCCGAACATCTGGGTTGTGTCATACATAAAGGAAGCCAGATGGAAATCAACAGGGTCGATGTCGATCTTGCCCGCTTCGAGTTTTGATTGGTCGAGGATTTCATTTACGATCTTCAGCAGGTGTTCACCGGAAGTCCTAATGCTAGTGGCCCAATCCAACTCCTGGGCCGTTAAATCACTATCCAATAGCAATTCCGACATTCCGATCACAGCAGCCATCGGCGTGCGGATTTCGTGGCTCATGCTCGCCAGAAACTCGGACTTCGCCTGGTTGGCATGCTGGGCGGAGATATCGACGAAGGCGGCACGCGCGCCGACAACCCTGCCGCTCGAGTCTGTGATGGTTCGAGTTCGACCGATCGCGGGGATTCGGATGGTCCCGCTGCCTGTCAGCTTGCATTCCGTGATCAGTTGGACGTTCGGCTCGTCCCTTTCGAGCCTGAAGGGCTGCCCCTCGTAGAACTCACCGAGACTCCGTCCGAGAATCTCAGGCCGTCTGACCTGCAGCGTACTCAGGAAGAGATCATTGCAGTCCTCGACGATCAGTGGGCCATCGTTCTCGTTTCGAACGACGACGTACATGACGGGAGCATCGTCGAAGAGTTCGCGGAAACTGGCTTGTGCTCTGCGACGGGCCTTCTCGAGAAGCCCCTGGTGGGCGATGGCGACTCCGCCGAGTATGACCATGAAGACCACCACGCACCACTCCCGGGCCACCCGGCTGGACGGGTCGAGAAGACCTGATGCGCTCACCAGGACATGAAAGAATGGAAAGGCCAGCGCAGAAAGGACCAGAGAAGATCTTCGGAGTCGTTGCAGGCCCTGGCTTCCCTGAAAGTCGGATTTCTCCGTCTCGGCGAAAAGGGAGCTTCTCAATCTCGCAGCGATGGCGACCAACGGATAACCGATGTACCAGAGGAGATCCAGGGGTGTCCCGTAGGCGGGCGCGATCAGAAGTTCTTCGGCTGTGAGCAGTTCGAGGAAGTCCGTCGTCGCCCAGACCAGCGCCGCCACCAGAAGAATGGCATAGGTCAGCTTCCATCTCTGCGACCGGGCGGCTCTTCGGATGAGGAAAATACACACCGCCAGGACGATGTCCAGAAGGCAGAACATCGGCAGGGTACGCTGACCCCAGGTGGTTTCGAGCGCGGTCAGCTCTGACACGTCTAAGTAGGAGACGATTCCGATGGCCAGAAGGATGACGCCCAGCGATTCTATCTGATAGAGGCGATTGTGCCGACTCCAGCCAGACCTGAGATGGGGGTGTGAGACGACTGCCAGGAGCATGCTCCCGTAGAAAAGGAAGTGGAGAAGGACCATGGCAGGGTAGACCCAGAGCACGGGGCTGTCAGGTTGTACTAACCACTCACCCAGCTTGAGCAGGTTGCCCCCGGCCCAGAGGCAGAACGCAGCGGTCAGCAGGTTCCAGAATCGGCGTTCCTCGAGATGTCTGATCTGTTTCAGGCCCGAAACAAGAGCGACGATCAGCGCCAACAGGAGGATCAGGTCGTTGTAGAACCTCGAGGTGTGGGTCAGGGTTTCCCGCGGCAGTAGCGCGAACGAGAGGAGAATGGCGAAGCACGAAATCGCCATGGGCCAGAGGGCGCGATCGCGAATGAGACCCTTCAGGATCAGCCTGCCCCGACTCCTATCGGCAGGGACGGCTGATGGCTCTGCGATTCTCCTGTTTAACCGGCCCAAGTTCAGTCTTCCCCCTTCTCCTCTGCTGTGGCAGGAAGGTAAACCCTGAAGCAGGCGCCCTCTCCCGGTGCGCTTTCGACCTCAATGTGGCCGGCGTGCTCTCGCACGATCCCATAAACGGTTGACAGACCCAGACCGGTCCCTTTGCCCAGGGCCTTTGTGGTAAAGAAAGGCTCGAAAATGTGCTGCAGGGTCGGCTCGTCCATTCCTTCTCCGCTGTCGGAAACAGTCAGCACCACATATCGACCCGGGCGTATCTCCGGATGAGTGTTCGTAAACTCGTCAGATAGGGCCGCATTCGCGGTTTCGATGGCTAGGCTCCCTCCGTGTGGCATAGCTTCCCGAACGTTAAGGGCAAGGTTCATCAGTACTTGCTCGATCTTAGAATGGTCAGCTCGAATGCAGTCGGGATCAGCTTTGTACTCGTGGCTCAACTCAATATCCTCACCGATCAGTCGCCCGAGCATCGAGAGAATGTTTTGTACCAGGTCATTCAAATGGACTTCGGTCGGGTTGACGCGTTGCTGACGACTGAAAACCAGAAGCTGGCGTATTAGTTTTGGTCCGCGCTCCGCCAGATTGCGGATCTGTCTCAAATCGGCGGCCGTTGAGTCGTCGGACTCCCACCTTTTTAGCAGCAGAGAGGTGTAGCCGAGCATGCCCGTTAGAAGGTTGGTGAAATCGTGGGCCATACCTCCAGCCAGAACTCCGACCGCCTGCATCTTCTGAGCTTGATGAAACTGGGCCTCAAGACGCCTGTGATCGGTGACTTCCCGTCCCACCGACTGGTATCCCGATCGTCCTCCCTCTCTGTCGAAAATCGCCCGATCCGTCCACTCGATCCAGCTGGCTTTTCCTTCTTTGCCTAAGAACTGGGTGTTCGGCGGTGGCAGCAGGTCGGTCCGGAGTGAGCAACTCGATTTTGGCACAGAAGGCTTCTCGGCCCTGCTCTGAAATCGTGTCGAAAAAACTGCTTCCGAGTAATTCCTCACGCGGCTGGCCAAAGTACTTGCAACAGGCGTCATTGACAAAGGTGCGGGTCCCATCCGGGCGCCACCGGCAGACGAGTTCGGTCTGATCCTCGATCAAGCCACGATACAGCCTCTCGCTCGCTCGCAACGCCCTCTCCGCTCGCCTGCGCTCGGCCACCTGTGCCTCTAGCTGCGCATTGAGCCTGACTAACACTTGAGTCCTTCTCCGGTAGGTCAGTATTTTTACTTTGTAGGCTCCCAGGGCAGAGAGCACGATTGCCGCGATCGCCAGTTGCCGAAACCACCAGGTGCCCCAAAACGGTGGTGTGATCGTGATTCTGAGCGATGTTCCCTCTTCATTCCAGATACCGTCGCTGTTTGAAGCCTTGACCCTGAAAACGTAGTCTCCCGGACTGAGCCCGCTGTAGGTGGCGAAACGTCTGTCTCCGACATAGTTCCACTCCTGCTCAAGGCCCTCCATGATATAGGCGTAACGGTTTTTCTCCGGGGCCGTATAATGCAAGGCCGCAAACTGCAGGGAAATCACATTTTCTCGGTAAGTCAGGTCGACAGCCCTGGTTTCGGCTATCGTGGTTTCGAGGATCGCTCTCCCCCTCTCGTACTCTCCGATCAGAACGGACCTGTTGAACAACCGAAGATCCGTGATCACAATGGAGGGGACATTGGGATCGTCGACCACCAGGTGAGGGTAGAAGCGATTGAGGCCCCCCGTGCCCCCAAAAAAGAGCTCTCCGCTCCTGCTTTTGTGATAGGCACCGACATCAAACATATCGCTCTGAAGGCCAGCGTCCACATCGTAGTTGCGAAACATCTTGTTTACTGGATCGAATCTGGATATCCCGTGGTTGGTGCTCAACCAGAGAACCCCCTCGCTGTCTTCGAGAATGCCGTAGATCACATTGTTGGGCAGTCCGTTGTTCTTGGTATAGCGGACAAAAGTTCCCGAATCCCGATCCAGCCTGTTGAGTCCGCCACCATTAGTTCCGATCCATAGCTTTCCGTTACGGTCTTCAGTAATCGTGAGGATGGAATTGCTGCTCAGACTTTCAGGGTTTTCGGGCACATGAATGTATGGAGTGAAAGTCTCGCTGGTGGGATCAAATCGACTCAGTCCTCTCGCCTCGGTTCCAATCCACATGGAATCCAACCGGTCGATGTAGATTGTCTTGATCCGGCTAAGCCGGTCGCGAGAACTGCTGCGCTTCTCCGTATTGCTCAGATCCTGCCTGTAGAGTCGAAATCGTTCACTCGATGGATCAAAGCGGTTCAGTCCCAGCTCGGTTCCAACCCAGAGATACCCCGAGCGGTCCTGAAGAATCGAATGGATGTTGCGACCTGCCAATCCTGCCGATCCATCTAGACTCCCACGGAACTGCTTGAAGATGCCCGTCATTCGATCCAACCTGTTGAGACCCCCACCCTGAGTGCCGATCCAGAGTAGTCGATCATCGATCGGATCCGCATAAATGACACAAACGTTGCTGTCACTGAGGGCGTTTGGATCCTGGGGGCTCCCTACGTAACGTGTGACCCTGTTGGCCTGTTGATCAACCCTGTCCAGCCCGTGATCGCTGCCGATCCAGAGAATCCCTTCACGATCTTCGTAGATCGCCCTTACACTGGAAGGGTCCAGGCTGTTGGCGTTCGGGGGATCGCTTTGCTGCAGGTCGAATTTATGCCGGAAGGGATTCCAGGTGTTGACTCCCTGGCCTCGGGTTCCAACCCACAGCCCTCCAAGCGAATCAAAGCAAAGAGAAGCGATGCTGTTGGAGTCTAGAGTCGAGGGATTCAGGGGGTCATGAACGTATCGAACGAACTCGGATCTGTCCCGATCGAGTCTCCTCAGTCCACTCGCCGCCCCGATCCAGAGTCTTCCCTCGGAGTCTTCGCGAATGTCCGAAACTAAACCCCAAACGGTATCGTTATAGTGAACAAAACCCTCTGAACCCGCATCGAACCGATCCAGACCTTCTCTAGTTCCAACCCAGAGCTCACCGCGGTGATCTCCATAGATTGACCAAACAAAGTTGCTGGCTAGACTCCCCGGATCACGGGGATCGTGGACAAAATGATGAAACTGCCCGGTATCCGGATTGAATCGATCCAGACCCTGTGCAGTCGCGATCCAGAGAATCCCCTCTCTATCTTCGTGGATATGGTTGACCAAGTTGTTGCTCAAACTCCCTGGGTTTTCCGGATCGTGCAGGTATCGCTTGAATCGCTCCGTCGTCGGGTCAAACCGGTTGAGTCCCGAGCGGGTTCCAATCCAGAGACCGCCCCTTTGATCTTCAAGAAGGGCCGTTATGCTGTTGTGGCTTAGGCTGGCCCGATCGTGCGGCTCATGGTTGTATGTGATGAATTCGTAGCGAGCTCCTGTCAATAGGTGTGGAAAAACATCAGGCGGCTTTCTCCTCCGGGACTTGGTTGACCGGGACTCCATTGACATATTTGGCGCCCTGGTAGACGTCTTTCATCAGCTCCGGTGCCTTCAACCGGCGGAATCGCTGCTCCGCCACCAGCAGCATCTTCCAGATCACCGCCTGGGCGTTTTCCACTTTCTTGAATCGCTTGGCCGCGTCCGTTCGCAGCCGAAGAGCGGCAAACGGTGACTCCACTGGATTGGTGGTTCGCAGATGCTGCCACTGCTTCTTTGGATAGCAGGTAAAAGGTCACCATCCGGTCCCAGTCCTGCTCGATTAGCTCAGCCGCCAGAGTCAGCCCTCGCTGCCGGCACCAGTGCTGAAAAACCTTCTTGAGTCGTTGTGCTTCTTCTCGAGTCTCGGCGTAAGGGATCTGCCGCAGGATCAGCAAGGCCGGCTTGTGCACTCGCTTAGGGAGCTTGGTCAGCAGGTTGACGATCCGATGATTCCAGCAGCGCTGCTCCTCGGCCTGGGGATAGACGTTGCGCAAAGCTCCCCAGATGCCCAGGTGGCCGTCTCCGATCACCAGCCGTGGACAGCCCATCCCCCGGCGCTTCAAGTCGCGCAGTACTTCCGACCAGCTCTGGGTCGATTCCCGATAGCCGCTCGTGACCGACACCACGGCTTTGCTTCCGTCACTTAAGGCGGCCAGCACCACCAGCAGGACTGCCTTTTCCTTCTCCAGACCCGCCTTGACGTAGATTCCATCTACCCATAAATACACCACTTCCAGATCATTCAAGGGTCGACTCTGCCAGACCTCCCATTCGGCCTGCCACTGCTCTTTCAATCTGGCCACCGTGGAGGACGACAGGTGCGCCTTTTCCCCTAAAAGCCCTCTCAGAGCCAGATCAAAATCCCCCAGCGCCAGACCATGCAAGTACAGCTCAGGGATCAGTTCTCGAACCTGCCGCGTCCGCTTGGCAAACAGGGGCAACACCCGACTTTCAAAGTGTTCCTCTAGATCCCGCACTCGAGGCCTTCGAACCTGGATCGTCCCCGAGCTCAGCGTCAGATGCCTCGGCTTCCCATATCCATTGCCATAGCCCGACGGAGCGTCCACGGCCCTTCGCCGCTCACTCTTACGCCGCCCTAATAACTCCGTGACTTCCTCCTCCAGCAGCTCTTGAACCCAGCCTTGGATCTTCTCCCGCACCCAATCTTCCAGCTCCTCGAAACAAACTCTTGACTCGACACTTTCCTCAATGTTCTGCTTGCTCATGCGGTGTGTACTCCTTCCGTTGCGGGCCTTTCGGCCCTGGGTTTTAAATCAACCCGGAAGGATACTCACCGCCTATGCTATTTACACACCTTCTGATGGTAGCTCTTCGTAGCCGTCGAAGCGGTTGAGCCCATCGCGAGTGGCAAGCCAGATGAAGCCCCTGCGGTCCTGGATGATCGATTCCACCCAGTTTTCCGAAAGCCCATTTTGTACCGATAAATGGCGAAAACGAATGTCCGTCGTTGCTCCTAGGGCTGTCCAGAGACAGGGAAGCAGCACGGTTAGCAACGCCAGAGGTCTAAGGGATACAGTCATTGGAGACTCTGGGTTCAAACAATCGATACTTCAAACAATATTGGGGTATCACACCGATTTGATGCGCACAAGAGAATTCCAAACAGGACTTCGAGTTCCTCAAGAATCATCTTTTTCACAGAGTCGGTCGTCAGAGCCCATTCAACTTGGCCCTGGTTCGATTACCCAGCCTGGAGAATCGATCGTCCAGGCCCGAATCTGCTGGGCGGAGAATCTTGGGAGGTTCGGACCTCGGAGGGTCCTCCCACCTTTTTTCAGCTAGCCTTGAACTGCTTCAGGGTCAGTTCATCGATCACACGGTAGTGTTTCAAATTGCCGGTGGCGAGTGTCAGATCGTGGCTGACCGCAGTCGCTGCAATCAGCGCATCGGCCAATCGGAGGGCATGCGACAGAAAGTGCTGCTCGACGTATGCCACTGCCCGACTGGAAATCGACTCGTCCAGGGGAAGAACGCGCCAACCCCAGCGGCGGATGGTCCTGCGCAGAGCCCGATGTTCCTGCTTGCTTCGCATTCCCTGGACCAACTCGATGTAGGTTACTACGGACATTGTTACCGGGCGGCAATCTCGGAGGAACCCGGCGGCTCTCCGGTCCCCTCGCAAGTACCAGATCAGAATATCCGTATCCACCAGCATTTAGAGGCGGGCTTTCCGGATGGCGTCCACATGTCCCTCCACATCCTCAAGGTCGCTTCGGTCCTTCCAGATTCCGAAGACAGGAGGATCACTTTTCGTCCTCTCACCGGGACCGTCGTCGAGCGGGACAACCCTGGCGCGAGGCTTCCCCCGGTAGGTAATGGTCACCTCCTCGCCGCGATCAACCGCGTCAAGCAGCATGCGAGTCTTAGTCCGGAGTTCCTTGGCCGAAATCTTCATATTGACTCCATAGAGTGTCCCTAGCAAGTGTACACTTACCAGAGAATGAAGGCAACGATGAGAGGGGAACCTTGCGGTGCCAGGATTGATCACGGACATGAAAGTGGGAGGGCATTCCGGCGGGAACTGTGACAATCAAGAAAACCGCAGAGGCAGGAACGACAGTGACTGCGCAGCGCCCAAGCTGCACTAGCCTCTCTCCGGGGGGAGGGTGCGGAGGGTTTGAGCGTCGACCTCCGTGCCCTTGCGGCAGACCAGGGTGATCTCGGTGCCGGGAGGGATGTCGACGAGCCCGGACAGTCCCAGCGATCCATCTTCTCGGCTGCGCGTGCCTCGGATGGGAGAGCCGTCCGGACTGTAGAGAATCACCTCGGCAGAGGGAAGAGTCTTCACCTCCGGCAGAGCACTCGTGGGGCGCCGGCCCGTCTCAAACAGAGGGACGTTGAGTGTGCCCCCGCCTCGAGGTTCATTTTCGGGAGCATCCAGAGTATGGCGGATTTTCATCTGGATCCGAGGATCCCGAGGGCGGGAGTCGAATGCCATTTCCATGAAGTTCTGGGCGTCTCTGCGGCCATCGGACCGCTGGGGGCGACGGGTGAGTTCAAGTGAGTTCCAGTACTGGTGATAGTCAGCGATCACTTCCACTTGTTGGCCGTTGAAATCAGTCATGCGCCGTGCGAAGTCGTGCTTGGGAGCTCGCAGGTAGCCCGAGTTCCCAGTGTGGCCGAAATGGGCCTCGATCACATTGTTGTGGACATTACGGCTGATGCCGGCGTGATGCAGATCTCCATAGAGGGCCAGGATGCCTTCCCGGCTGCCGAATAGCTTGAGCAGGCGCTTTGTCGGAACGGCCCGCCAGCCGGCGAAATCGAAACAGTTGTTCTCAAAAACTCGAAAGTCCTCCTCGCCATGCGGCGGCGGCCCCAGGAGCTGGTTGTAGATGGTGTTGAGAACATTGATTCCCGAAACACAGATAACCTGAGAAGAGTCGGTGTGAATGATCTGTTGCAGCCAGGCGAATTGCTCCTCTCCCAGGATGGTTCGCAGCGGAGAGTGACGATCGAAGACATCTGTATTGTCGGCCCACTGGTTATCCCTCCAGAGGCGCTTTTCGGGGGTGCTGCGCCACAGTCGACTGTCGACCGTCACCAGGGTGAAGTCCTGGTCGGGCATTTTCCATTGACGCCAGAAGTGGGGGGTCTCCGTGGCTGAGGGGGCTTTGTCCCCCATCATCAGGTGGGCCACGATCTGCATGTTGCCCTGCAGATAATCCCCAATCGGGCTCAAGTCCTGATTGTGGCGGAGGGCGTGTTGGATGGGCCCGGCCAGATCATCCATGCCGAAGTCGTGGTCGCCCGGGTTCATCACAACCCAGTGCCGCATCAATTGGTGGCGGTTCGTGGGCCCGGCAATGGCCGAGTTGATCGCCCTGTAGGCATCGTCGGTGCTGGGCGGGAACAGTGGGAATTCCAGGTACCACACATCGTCCTCCCAGAGCAGGATCTGAAAGCCGTACTTGTCATGATGCTGAAAGGATTCGGGCCAGGGCTGATCCATGATCAGCTCACAGCCAGCGCCTTGGGCAGGGGTATGGCAGCCGCTACCCCAGACCTTGTGGCAACTCAGTCCACAGACGCGGTACGGCGCCTTCAGGCGAGGGAGTCTGCCCACGTAGTCACCGGAAGAGGGAGTGTTTCCAAGGTACCCGGTGCCGGGCCCCGTCGCCGCTGTGCCGACCCGGCGGTCCGCCGTCACGTCCTCACCGTCCTTCCAGACAGTGAAGTAGAGATCCCTGTCAGCCGGGGAGAAGGGGAGAGTCGCTTCGATGACGGCCGTGTTTCGGCGGAAACGATTGTTGACAATCCCGGCCTGCCCGGCAATGGGGACTCCCGACCACCCTCCTGGAGGGTCCGGTTGGTCGCTGATCCGAATCGCACCTTCTTTTCCGTCGCTTCGAAAAAGCGCCACGAAACGGACTCGCCATTTCCCGTCGACCTCTCTGAGTGTGTGCCCCAGCGGATAGCAGACATGAAGGTCGTTCAGCCCGACGGCCAGGCGCCGGTTCCCAACCGGGTCCAGGGCAATGCGGTTGATTTCGAAATCGACAAGGCCCCGTCCAGAGACGCCGAAGTAGCCTTCGAGCTGCTTTCTTTCCACATCCCTGCATTCTGCCCGAGCCGTGTGGGTTCCGACGGTCAACTCCGCTGTCACCGTGGCCCGCTGGGCATGGCTTCCTCTGACACTGAGTTCTATGCTGACCCGGTCACCGGGCCGGGGGGGTCCCAGGGTCTCGAAGGCCGATCCCTGGAAAGGCTGCTCGTTGTCTAAACCCTGCCTCAGCAGGTACTTGTGTCTCCTCTTCTGGGTTTGAAAAATGCCAAAATGGCCGTCTTCAAACCAGGCGGCCACCAGAGCAGTGCCCAGCAGGTTAAAGCTCTCGTTGAAGGTGTCGCCTCCGAAACAGATACCAAGGAATCCGTACTCGGGGCTAAACATCTTCCAGGAGGCATCGTCCTCCTCGCCGGGCCCTTGATTCAGACCTTGAATGGTAGCCTCCATGCGGCCGCCGAAGTTCCCGGTCAGCTTCCAGTCGGATCTCCAGAGCATTCCTTCGGGAAGGGTGGGGTCTTTGAAGTAGTCCAGCTCGGGGAACAGCTTCATGCGCAGTTCTTCCGACAGCGCCTCCGGGTCGGAAGCTTTGGCCCGGATGGACTCGCGCAGATCGCCCAGATCCTCACTGAACAGGTCTACGGCATCCAGAATCAGCTCGGGATTGTTGAGAACCAGCTGCCAGTCCCAGGGTAACTGCATGGGGACCATCCGATCCCCAAAGTTCCTGAGCCGGCGGCGCAGGGCTCCATGCTCCAGCTTCCAGTAGCCTGGATTGAGCGTCTCCCACATGTCACCCGCGTGAAGCGAGTCGGGGCGCTGGAAATCGTCCACGAGTGTCGCCGAGGGACCGAGTCTTGAAGCAGGGGTGGCACTCTGTTGGGCCTTCAGGGAGGCACCGGCCAGAGAGCCGGCGGCCAGAGAGCCCTTGACAAACTCCCGTCGGGTCCATTGGGAGTCGTCCTTCTTCTTGCTCATTGCAGTGCTTTAGTTGAGATGGGTGGGCACAACTATAAGGGTTCTGGGTTCTGGGTTCTAGATTGTGGAATCTCTAGGAGTGGAAGGGGCCTCCGGTCGCCCCTCGAGGCGCCTCCCACATTCTCCTGATGTTCACGATCCTCGGTTGCCTCCCCTCCAATCTGGAAATTTGGAATTTGGACGGGGTTCGGGTAGGCTTCCTCTCACGCAAGCAAAGAGGTTTTCCAATGAACAGTAGCGAACACGTTGCCCGATTGCTCACTCTTGCCTTTGCCATGGCACTGATCTCAACCGGCTTCATCGGAGGAGTATCAGCAGCTCAAGGCGAGCGCTGGAATCTGATCGCTATCGTGACCGACGACCAGGCCGAGTGGGCTGTGCGGGCTTACGGCAACGACGAAATCGTGACACCCAACATGGACCGTCTGGCCCGCGAAGGAGCCCGCTTCACCCACGCCTTCGCGGCCTCGGGCGTGTGCACACCCAGCCGGGTGGCCCACTTGACTGGCCTGTTTCCGATCCACGTGGGCCTGACCGACGTTCCCTACCGGGATCTCAGGGAGGGACTGCCTGCCGGAGTGCCCACCTGGCCTCGAGTCCTGCAGCAGAATGGCTACAGGACCGGACTGGTGGGCAAATGGCACCTGGGCCGGGCGCCCGAGCATCATCCGACCCACTTCGGGCTGGACTACTTTTTCGGCTTCCTGGGGGGTTCCAATCGTCCTCAGAATCCGATCCTCAGCCGGGACGGCAAGACCGTAGAAGTAAACGGGTACACTCCCGACATTTTCGTAGATGACGCCATGCGATTCATCGAGCGAAACCAATCACGGCCCTTTGCTCTGATGCTTCACTTCCGCGCTCCCCATGCACCTCATCTGCCCGTTCCCGAGGCCGACCTGAAACCCTTCAAAGGCCTGGATCCGACGGTCCCCATGGTGGATCCGGCTGTGGC
>CBDBGQ010000041.1:0-39950 GCA_965205345.1 Acidobacteriota bacterium
GGTACTGTTTCCCGATCAGCCAGTCTTCGTGAATCTCCTCGACGACAGCGGTGATGAGTCGTAGTGCGGACTCGGTGTTTGGAAAGATACCGACGACCCGGGTACGCCGGCGAATCTGACGGTTTAGGTTCTCCAGCCCGTTGTTGGTGCGAATGCGCCGCCAGGTAGAACGTGCAAAACGAAAGACCGTAAAGCCTTCCGGCAGATTGGTCTCCATCCAATCGGCCAGCTCCGGGTTGCGGTCGTAGTATTGCTCGACTCTGGCCCGAAGCATCGCCTCAGCTTCGCCTCCAGACGGGGCATTGAAGATGTCTCGAATGTCAGTGGCGATGGCGGCACGTTGGTCGGATCGGCGGGCGTATCGCTGAGCATTCTGGCTCAGGTGAAACTGACAGCGTTGCCAGGGCACTGAAGGAAAGACAGCTCTTCTGGCAGCTCGTAGTCCTGAGTGGTCATCGCTGACAATCAGCTGCACACCCTCCAGACCACGCTTTTGAAGCTGCTGCAGAAACTCTCGCCAGTGGACCTCCGCCTCGCTGAGTCGGCAGCTGACCCCAATCACCTCCCGCTTGCCCCAGCAGTTGACTCCGGTCGCTTTCAAGACGGCCACATCCTGAATGCTGCCCTGGCGACGGACCTTCTCGTAGTGGGCATCCAGGTACACAACTGGATAGCTGCCCAAAGGGCGGTTGCGAAACTGCTCGAGTTCGTCGTCCAGCAGCTTGGAGATTCTTGAGACCTGGCTGGCGGAGATCTCGGTGCCGCACAGCTGCTCGGTAATCTCAGTGACCTTGCGCGTCGACACGCCCATCACGTACATCTCGGCGATGGCCAGCTTCAGGGCTTTCTCCGAGCGGCACCCTCGCTCCAGGGATCGGGGATAGAAGTCCAGGTGACGTACTTGTGGAATCCGGATTTGAAGCTGTCCCACTCGAGTTGACAGCGTCTTGGCCTTGTACCCGTTGGCGTGGTCTCGACGCTGCTCGCTCCGCTCCCAGCGTCGAGCTCCCAGAAACTCTTCTCGTTCCATCTGCATGGCGGTGTTGAGCAGTTTCTCCAACACTCCTCGAAACGCGTCGCTGCCTTCTTCGATCAGTTCTTTCAACAATTCTCGTGGTAGCCTCTGTTCTGGGTCTGGGGTCATTCGGATCCTCCTTGCTCTTGTCTTGAGTTTTTGGAGAAATCCTGCCCCAGACCTCTGATCCTTTTAGCTCACCTTCCTCAAATTACAGAAAGAACGGTACACCCCTCGGGTGATCAACTGGGCAGAATATAACGAGAGCCTGCGCCAGCGGGGTGATCTGACGATTTGGGTCAGTGAGGAGGCTCAAAGTGTGTGGAGCGCGCCGCGCCGCACGTCACGGGGTGGCCAGCGGAGATACTCGGATCTGGCCATCGAGACATGCCTGACGCTGCGCACGGCGTATCGGCTTGGGTTGCGACAAACGCAGGGGCTGATGGGTTCCATTGGCACGCTCATGGGGCTGGATATACGGGTGCCGGACTTCTCCACACTGTCGCGTCGCGCAAACGGCTTGAGCATCGCGCAGGTGATGAGGCAAGCCGGGTCTGTGCCTGTCCATCTGGTGGTGGACAGTACCGGCCTCAAGATCTTCGGCGAAGGGGAATGGCTCGCGCAGAAGCATAAAACCAGGGGAATACGCCGCCGCTGGCGCAAACTCCACCTCGGACTGGACCTCCATAGCGGTGCGATTGTTTGCGCCAATCTGACTCACGATGACGTTGGAGACAGCACCGCCTTACCCGGGCTCCTGGATCAACTCGATGCCCCGGTCACGGGCTTTCTGGCGGACGGCGCCTATGATGGAGCGTCCACACGGGATCTGCTGAGGGAACGGTATGGGGAGACCCTGGATGTGGTTATACCGCCGTCAAAGAACGCAGTGATCCGACCGCAATCGGCGCGGGATCCAACCGTTCGGGATCGCCATATTGCCCAGATCCGCAGCAACGGCCGCATGGCCTGGCAGGCGGCCACAGGGTACAACCAGCGCAGCCGGATAGAAACGCAGATCGGCCGGTGGAAGAGCGTCATCGGCCCCAGACTCAGATCCCGCAGCTTCTCCAGGCAGATCACGGAGATCCAGGTCGGCCAGAAAGTCCTGAACACAATGACCGCACTCGGACGGCCTGTGTTCGAACGTATCGCCTGACGCTACCGCTTGGGAAAGGGCGAATTCCATCTCCGCCCCGATCCATGCAACAACGCTGTTCCTCATTACCTCCCACCCGTCGGGGATTGTCCTGCCGCCGACTTCGGTGCCGCAGCTGACCCCACACGCTACCGCTAGAGCCACAAATGGAAGACGAGCTTTGTGAGTTGCCCAAGAACTCGATCGATTCGGTGTACCCTTCATCTTGACACCACCGGGACAGCAGAACGGCAAGGCGTGAGCCTGCCGTTTCCCCAACGCTGACCTGACAACGGTAAGCTGACGCTCTACCGGTCTGTGCCGTTTCTTGATACCAGTACACGTGTCCGCGGATCAGTCGATCCGCTGAGGCGGCACCGCCGAGAGCACTCGCAGGTCATCTCCATAGAAGAGTTCGACCCCGGTCACCGGTGCATCTGATAGAACCTTCACCGTTCCACCCGAGAGCTCTCCGGACTCCGGAAAAAGCTGGGCGATCAAACCGACCAGCCGATTCCCCGGGGCCAGAGTTAGTGGCCCGACGGTCCCCAGCAGCTCGGAATCCGGGTTGCGGAGCTCCAGCACCAGCGTGGCTGGTTCAGATCCAGAGTTGACAATTGCCAGCCCTGTAGAAAACCCGTATCCGCGAGCCACGTGGGAGAACACGAACTTCGAGTTCTGCACCGGCTGTAGAGGAATTGCGGTCAAGGCCTCTCCGTCAAAAGCTTGAATCTCAGCCGACCCGACGATCCCCGGGATGTCAGTGGTAATCTCGATCCACCCGGATTGGATGGTTTCCCTGTCCACGAGTCCAAAGAGATCTCTGACACTTCTTCGGAGAGAAACCCCGTTCGGCAACTCCAGCTCAACGGGTTCTGCCACAGCGTTTCCATCATCATCGCGCAGTGAGACCGAGACCACTATCGGATCCTCTTCTTCGGGTTCTTCCCCTTCTTCCCTCTCTTCCCCCTCTTCCCCCTCATCCGGGCTCACACCCCTAATCGGCAAGCTCGATGGATGGATCAGCTTCAGAATCGTGTCCGACCCCCCAAACACGACGAAATGGGGAATGGTGAACTCCGTTTGTTCGGGGTAAACCGGTTGAGCAGCCAGGACGGCCATTCTCTTGGCGTCTATGATAGTCTCGAAGGTCACAGTACCGCGCGAAGCGGCTCGAATGTACCCATCCTCAAAATCGAGAAGGGGGCATCCTTCCTCCGTGAGTCCGACCGTTTCACTGTCCAGCTCAGATCCATTGGTCTCATCCAAGAGGTAGAACGTCATCCCGTCCGTGACCCACCGACCAGTCTGGTGGGAGCCTGTGGGTCCCCCGTTGGTAAACAGGGCGCCATCGACAGCGCCCAGCCGAATCTCCACCCTATCTGTGATGTCAGTGGCATCCCAGGAGATAGTGGTCTGGCCGAGTCCCATATCGCATACACGGATTGGATTTGACGCGGCCACCAACACCGGAGGAGGGCAGCTCAATTCAGTGAGGTGTACGGTGACGAGATCGAGCACATCTCCTGTAGCGCGATCCAGGAGGTAGAAGACCATCCCTTCGGTCACCCACTCGCCAGTCTCAGCCGAGCCCGTAGCTTCTCCTGCCGCAAACAGGGTGCCGTCGACGGCACCCACACGAATCTCCACCTCTTCTGCAATCCCGGTGACACCCCATGAAATAGTTGTCTGACCGCTCCCTCCATCGCACTCCTGGATCGGATTGGGGAACGCTGTAATCCGACTGAAGCCGGTCACATTGTCGAACAGACCCACACCGAGGGTTTCGTCATTGCCAAGGACCGGCAACGTTATGCGACCCTCCGGTGCGACATTCCGGAGAGCCGAGGCAACCAGGTCTCCGCTCAAGTCGAAGAGATCGAAGATAACACCAAGGCCCTGATTGTTGGGATTCACGACATCGATCTGAGTCGTAAAGCCGTCCCTGATGCGAACTTCGGGCAGAAAAGCCAGATCGAGAATTTCAGATGAGATCGGTCCGCCGTCGATTCTGCTGAGTGCTCCATCGAAGGTGAAAAAGACTCCTGAGACCGCGGGCTCGTCGCTGTTGAGATCGACCCATCCACTGAAGTCGATGGAACTTGTATCTACAGAGCTGTCCGTCGACAGGAAACTGTCCGCCAGAAGGGCGATCTGCTCATCAGGTCCCAGGATCTCGGTGAGGGCAAACGGACAGCCCTCGTCGGTGAGGGTCACAGCTTCTTGGTCCAGCTCGTTTCCACTGCTGTCTACGAGGTAGAAAACCATCCCTTCGGTTACCCATTGACCTGTCTGGTGGGACCCTGCGGGTCCCCCGCTGGTAAACAGGGTGCCATCGACAGCGCCCAGCCGAATCTCCACTTCGTCGGCAATGTCGGTGGCGTCCCAGGAAACTGTCGTCGACCCCACCCCCTCATCATCATCGCAAACTCGAATCGGATTCGGAGAAAGCACAATGACCGGAGGCGGACAGCCAAGTTCGGTGAAGGTGACGGTGACCGTATCCAGCAAATCCCCGCTGCTGCGATCGAGCAGAAAAAATGTCATTCCGTCCGTTACCCACTCGCCGGTCTCGGCGCTCCCCCTCAGAGGTCCCACGGCGAATAGATCGCCCGTTTCCGAGACGGTTCGCACTTCGATCTCTGCTTCTCCTTCCAGGACTCCGGTGACATCCCAGGATATCGTCGTCTGGCCGAATTCTCCCTCTTCGCAGACGGTTACTGGATTGGGGTCCGCGCCGATCAGGAAACTGGAATCCGCCGAGGGATCGCTCAGGAAACCAACAGCTGTCATAACCACTTCCGCATCCTGGTCTCCGTAGTTCGTGACGGCTATTTCAGTGAAGAATCGCTCCGAGGGAGGGATCGGGACAGGTTCCCCGGTTTCGTCGTCCAAAACGTGGTCGATGTTGTCCGCGACCATTTGCGGGGCGGTCAGCCGGTAAGTATTCTTCAGCAGTTCAACGTTGTTCGCATTGAAGTTGATCACCGAGAGGATCTTGCCGTTGGGGGTCAAGGCGACATCCATTGCGCCGGCCGGAATGTTAAAACTGGGTCGCAAGAAGTCTTGACCAACCTGGATTCCCTCAGTCGTAATGGCTCTTTCTACGCTGTAAACATTGATGAGATCCAGAATCGGGGAGGCGACGTAGACCGTCCGACCGTCGGGAGAAAAGGTGGGGCGGCTACTTTCCAGAAACTGCGATGTTCCTGTTGAGATGACTCGTCTTCCCTCCTCATTGGGATCAATCAATGAAAGCTCAATTGCACTGACCAGGGCAAACAGATTGCCCGTTGGAGAAACCGAGGTTACGCTGGCTCCACCTCCCACATTGACTACCTGGGCCACCTCGCGCTGCTCCAGATCGATAATCAGAGCGTGGTCTGATGTCAGCAGGGGAATACCGGAACTCCTGCTGATTTCGCGATCTCCGATGATGGCCCACTTGTTGTCCTGAGTGATGGAGATGTTATTGAGTCCAAAGAAGTCATGCAGGATCATGACCGATTTACCGTCTGCTAGGTCAATCTCCAGTGGCTCCGGAACGATACTTCCCACAATCGAAAAAGAGTCAGGGTCGATGATTTGAATTGAGTCAGGCTCTTCCGTAGTAACCAGTACGCTCGAGCCCGGCAGAACGACGGTGAAAAAGCTTCCATCAGGAGCCATGGTGATCGAGGCAGGCCGGGTTGAACTCACTAGCTTGAGTCGGGGCGCCCTCTCCGTCATCGATTCGACGTCGAACCGAATGATCTCGTCGGTCCCTGCGGAAGCCACAAACCCGGTTGAGCTGTCCGCCGAAAAGGCAATGTTGTTGAAAAACGAAAACAGCACGTCGCTCAATTCAAGGGTTCGAACTTCGAGAGTTCTGATATCGATGACGGAGACCGAACCGATCAGCAGAGGTTGGAATCCATTCTCCGTGCTGCCAGTGTTTTCGCGCAGGAAAAGAGAAATGACCGCCAGAAGCTTCCCATCTGGTGTGAGCGTCAGAGAGACTGGGGTCGCGCCCACCTCGATCAGCGCCAGCACCTCGCCGGTTACAGCGTCAAAAGCCACCACCTTGTTGCTTGCCAGAGTCAGTCCGTCCTCCTCCCGGCCAGGATACGCGACAAAACCCCGGAGCGAATCCGGGGTGAAGACGACGTTGGGTGAGAAGCTGAAGTCGCCGCCCAGACCGAGCCCCTGCGTCGTCAGGAGAACCTCGTTGGAATCAAACTTGAGAGACTCTTCGGCGGGAGGAACGACGCTGGCAACGACTCGCTGGCCCCAGACTTTCGGAACCGTAAGAAGCGTCACAATGACGCACAGGATCAAGTAACGCATGAGCTTCCAATCCCCGGGCTGAGCACACAGTCTCCAAGCTTATACCAGATACCAGACCCGCTCTTCCAAAAGGCACTAACGAATTATTCTTGTTAGATGGGATCTCTCAGCAGCTGGTTCAGCCAGAAGAGCCGAATCAGCTTGTCATTCGCCCCGACGAAAAAAGGTTCGGCAGAACGCTTTTGCACCAGACTGCCCCAACCTTCGGCAGCTGCAAAAAAGGCTTTAAAGTCCTCGGGAGTCAGTCTCGGGGCAAAGCCAAGCTTGCCTTCTGAAGCGTCAAAAACGAAGCTGGTTACAGCCAGCAGGCAGCCCCAGGAGGCCATGGCTCGCGAATAGTGATCGCCGCACTCGATCAGATTCCAGGGGTTATGTTTGGTGCCGTCGTAGCGATCGTGAACGGCGCGCACAATCGCCAGACCAGCAATAGAGAGTTGAGATCAAGGGACGCGAACGCCCCGCAGAAGCTGAGCGTTCAGCATTCCTCCAGGGCTTGTTTCACTGTCGTCACAAAGAAGCGCTGCTCCAGAAGCTTCGACCAGCGGATCTCAAGATCCGGATACTCACCGATTTCATAGAAGGGGTCCTTGTACATATCCACCGGGATGGATCGGAAGACGAACCGCCCTACCTGAATCGCGTGCCGAAACTCGGCTCGAACCCTTTCAGCCAGCCCCGGGTCCGGGGACTTGTAAATGGCGAACCGATCGGCATTGATGGTCGCTCCGAGAGCGTTCACACTTCCCACACGAAGCTGGCTGTGAGGTAAGAAGGCCACCTCAATGATGTCGAATCTGGCTTTTCTCAGATGCTCGAGCAAATGCGTGAAGTTCGCTTGAGCCGGTCCACCCGTGCCCACATACCTGGACCAGACCTGAACCAACCCTTCTTTTTTCACGAGGTCCGACCACTGGATCTCCGAGTCGGGGAGCCGAACGATCTGGAAGGGATCCACATACAGGCTCTCGGGGTCTGACTCCAGGACGAACCTACCGGCTCGTCGGGAGTATTTTCTTTCCCATCTGGGGTGCAGTGGAGTACAGGTCCAGCCCCCTTCAAGTGCCGTGTAATCCTCCGCTGCTCCCACCGACTGAAAGAAATACAGGTTCAAGCGATCTGCGCCGACACGAATTCCCAGGCCGCTCTCCACCTCGTGAGGGAGGCGTAGTCTGACAATGGGCCCTTCAATCCAGATTTCCCTGCCCAACTGGCTCAGACCCTTCAACAGAGGCTCGAAACTTGAAGGTTCGAACCCGGGCTTGACTGCAGGATAACGGGGCAGTGGTTCTGGCGACCTGTAAAGATCAGTCCGAGAGTGAGGGTACACCCAGGCGTGCCAACGGACATAATGAGACCGCAGCGGGTTCAGCCGATTCCCTCGCAGGGGCCCGTCAACCGCTTTCCCCTCAATGTTCCAGAGGCTGCCTGTCTCACTGTCCACAAAGTGATCGGCTTCGTGTCTGAAAGACAGATTTTCTCCTCCAAGAAGACGTGAGTAAGTTGCCATGGTGGCGTCTTCCAGGCGAGGTCCGGCAAAAACAGCAATGGGATGATCGCCCATTATGTCCTCGACAACTCCCCCGTTTCGCTTGACCTCCCGAAGAGGGTAGGCCCGGATCCCCTGATCCACATTGATCCCGAGCACCATTTCATGTTCCGGGTACTCATCATTCGGTGCCCCGCTGATGGTGCTGACCAGAGGACGGTCCATTCCTGGTCTCGAGAAGTACTCTTCCCGGGCGTGACCATGTCTGGCATCGCGATGGTGCCGATCGACAGGAGCCAGCATGACGTCGCTCTCGGAATGCCACTCTCTCCAGGAGTCCCAGGTGGTGTGGAAAGTGGGGATCTGGGTCAGAAACTCACCCACTCGCTCGCCGCCAATGCAGACTCCCTCATAGTGCAACCAGATGGAGGCGTTCTCAACACGATCAGTCATGACCGACCTTGTTGCATGGATCATCCCGAAGGATGCCTTATCATCGTGTTTTTCAACATCGGGGATAACCTAGATGCCACATAAGTTCAACGCAGCCCGACGGCACAAGTTTGATAAGGCGCAGTATCGGGTGATCAACTGGGCGGAATATAACGAGAGCCTGCGCCAGCGGGGTGATCTGACGATTTGGGTCAGTGATGAGGCTCAAAGTGTGTGGCGCGCGCCGCGCCGCACGTCACGGGGTGGCCAGCGGAGATACTCGGATCTGGCTATCGAGACATGCCTGACGCTGCGCACGGCGTATCGGCTTGGGTTGCGACAAACGCAGGGGCTGATGGGTTCCATTGGCACGCTCATGGGGCTGGATATACGGGTGCCGGACTTCTCCACACTGTCGCGTCGCGCAAACGGCTTGAGCATCGCGCAGGTGATGAGGCAAGCCGGGTCTGTGCCTGTCCATCTGGTGGTGGACAGTACCGGCCTCAAGATCTTCGGCGAAGGGGAATGGCTCGCGCAGAAGCATAAAACCAGGGGAATACGCCGCCGCTGGCGCAAACTCCACCTCGGACTGGACCTCCATAGCGGTGCGATTGTTTGCGCCAATCTGACTCACGATGACGTTGGAGACAGCACCGCCTTACCCGGGCTCCTGGATCAACTCGATGCCCCGGTCACGGGCTTTCTGGCGGACGGCGCCTATGATGGAGCGTCCACACGGGATCTGCTGAGGGAACGGTATGGGGAGACCCTGGATGTGGTTATACCGCCGCCAAAGAACGCAGTGATCCGACCGCAATCGGCGCGGGATCCAACCGTTCGGGATCGCCATATTGCCCAGATCCGCAGCAACGGCCGCATGGCCTGGCAGGCGGCCACAGGGTACAACCAGCGCAGCCGGATAGAAACGCAGATCGGCCGGTGGAAGAGCGTCATCGGCCCCAGACTCAGATCCCGCAGCTTCTCCAGGCAGATCACGGAGATCCAGGTCGGCCAGAAAGTCCTGAACACAATGACCGCACTCGGACGGCCTGTGTTCGAACGTATCGCCTGACGCTACCGCTTGGGAAAGGGCGAATTCCATCTCCGCCCCGATCCATGCAACAACGCTGGGGCCGGAAACCTTTTGGGCGACAGGGGCCTATATCCACCGATTTAAAAGCTAAGAATCAGGAGTGTCTCTGTAAGAGTTAGAAAGAATAGTAGAGAGAATAAGGGTAGGACAGAATCCGGGATTGCCGGGATCAGCGACCTCCCCAGAGTCTCTCAGTCCAATCTCAGGCTCATGCGAATCTGTTGTAGAGCCAGGCTAGGATGAATCCTCCGATGGCACCATCCACTGCACCGTAGACCGTTCCCACCGTAACGTCCATGAAGGTTGGGACGGCAATGGAAGAAGAGATTCCTAAGCCGTATAATTCGCGCCAGTCTGACCTGTCCTCGAATCCCGAGAAAGGAGGAAGCTGACATGGGGATTCGCAAATACAGAGGACAGATAGTGGTGGACAAACGCTGGCCCGACGGGAGTCGAATTATCCGTAGATGCCAGAACAAAACCAAGGCGAAGGAGCTACTGGTCCAGATTGAGCACTCAATTGCGAATGGAACCTGGCGTGAACAGCGCGATCGATTACAACTCCGGAACCGAGGCCAAATCCGACTTGCCGAGTACGCTGAGACGTACATCAAGGACTACGCACAGGTTCGCAACAAACGGAGCAGCTGGAAGCGAAAGATGACCTCCCTGCGGGCGCTAGAACAATATCTGGGCAACCTGGAGTTGCTGTCGATTACACCAGCACATCTCCACCGCTATGTACAAAAGAGAAAGAACGCTGGAGTCTCTAACGCAACGATCAACCGTGACCTTACGACTCTGAAACACATGCTCACCTACGCCTCTGAAACCGGCTTGATCCAACAGAACCCGGTCGAGAAGTTCAGGCCGTTAGTGGAGGACTTTACAACGCGGCCAAGATTCAGCGACGACCAGGTTCAGGCGGTGATCGATGCCATGCGACCTGAATGCCGACCGATCTTCATCTTCGTGAGGGAGACCGGCTGTCGCCGAGAGGAGGTCCTGTCGCTGCGGCGCTGGCAAGTCCAAAATGAATCACGCCTGGTTGTGTTCAACGAGAACACCAAGTCTCGAAGGTATCGTTACGCACCATTGACGGACGCCGCCCTCGAGGCTGTAGCGGCCCTGCCACCGCTGGAGGGATGTCCCTACGTGTTCTATAACCGAGCACTGGAAAGCGTTGGCACGACTGCCGCAAGCCCTGGGTGGAAGCGCGAACTGAAGCAGGCGTTCCGCAACTTCAGGTGAAGGATTTGCGCCGGTTGTACGCCATCAAGCTAGCTGAGGCAGATGCTGAAATGCACGACATCCAGCAGGTGTTGGGCCATGCCAGCGTTCGCACTACCGAGCGCCATTACGCTCAGTTTTCACCACGCAATTCGGCCCGGAAAATCTTCAGGGTACTTCAAGGTAACGCTGTGGAAGTGAAAACAAAACGGAAACAAGCATGATTGGGCAGACACGAATTGTGACTCACTGGGAGCCGCAAGTGACTCGTTTGCAGAGGGTTAATGGCGGGGCCGACGAGACTCGAACTCGCGACCTCCGGCGTGACAGGCCGGCGTTCTAACCAACTGAACTACGACCCCACCAGGGAGAATGGGATTATATCGTACCCGAACCGTGACAGGCTATGTTTCAGGCGAAGGGAACGGTGTGCCGGCCCTGGTTGTGAAACACACTCACTGCTACAATAATCTGGGCACCAGCTCATCATGATCCAAACCAGCAGAGAGGAGAATCATGGCGGACGGAAAACGCATCGAAATCATCTATTGTGAGGATTGAAAGTACACAGCTAGAGCCGCCTGGATGGCGCTCGAAATACTGTCCCACTATCGCAAAGAAATCGCGTCTCTGACCCTGGTCCCCTCTGGTGGTGGGCGTTTCGAGGTCAGCCTGAATGAATCGCTCGTGTTCTCGAAGCTGGAGCAGGGCCGCTTTCCGGAACCCAAGGAGTTAAAGAGCCTTATCGGAGATTGATCGCCCGCAAAAGTGAGGGAGGGGACTCAGAGATGGAACCTGAGGTGCTGAGAATCAGACCAGAGCCTTAAACTCTGGGATCCACGGCCGTCTCAACCAGGCGCTGGCGAACCGCCTGGTGGTCAACATCAGCCAGTTTGCACCAGTAGGGGAACCCATCCTCGTCGGTGTTGATCCATTCGAGGGCCTTCCTTTTCAGTAACCTGTGATCGTTTCGTGAGGTCTCCTTAACCGACCTCAAATCCATCACTGCTTCATGCCACGCCTGGCGCAGGATGGCAACTGCCAGGTTTCGTTCAGATCTTGATTCCGGTAATTTTCGATGTTCGCGCCCTCGCGAAACGCTCCTGAGTCGCATGGCAGTATCATAACATAGATTTTTCACAGTTCCGGAGAAAATTTCGGGGACTCAAAAGGTCCCAAAAAACAGCTTCAGTATCTCTCTAAGTTACTTCTACAATTGAATATTCTACGATCTTAGGTGATTTGCTTCAAGAGCTTTTCCACAGCCATTTGCAGAGTTGTGCACTACAGCGATAGTAGACTCTTCCCGGGCTTCGTGCCACCCCCTCCCACTGTCTTAGTACTCTCTTCCATTCAGTACGGGAACGTTTGTGGATGGGGTCTTGCCAGGCGAGGTCGCGAAGAGAGGAGGAGGGGCGTAATAAGCACGGGCAGACCAAACACAGCCTCGACCGAAGGGGGGAGAAAGAGTCAAGGATTTTCGGGAGTGTCGGATTGATGACACAAAAAGTTGAGAACTTTTTGCTTCAGGAGCGTCAAAGATAGATGAGAACCTCGCACTACACTCCCTGTTCCCGCGGGGCGGGTTTGGCCACTTACTCCGCGGGAACCCCTCCTTTCGGCTGGGCGCTTCCTTTATTCTTCCTGGCGCAGGATTTCGATCTCGCCCGCAGTAGTGACCAGGTGGGGGTTTTCGCGTCGGCGCTGGCCATTGTCCTCTTCTACTGGCTCCTGGCCCAGATGAGTCCCGTCGGTTTGACTCTTTTCGTGTACATCACCCCGCTGGTCGCCATTGTTTCCGCATGGTTCCTTCTGGGTGAGGTCCCTCGACCTCGGTTTCTGGTGGGAACCGGTCTGGTCCTGACCGGCATTCTTCTTTGCCCGGCGCCATGCCGGACGCCCAGGTCTGCGACCAGACCGTAGTACTCTGCCTCTATAGTTTCCTTTATAGGTAGAGTTCCTAGTGGAGTGTCGGAGGCGCCTTGGGCGGCGACCGAGGGCCTCGAAGGTCATGCCCGGCGGTCGCGGCCCGAGGCCCCTCCCACTTTCATAAGCGCGCCAACCTGGAACGTGGAACTATCCTCCTGGAGCGAGCGCCTTCTAAAGCTCGATGTCGGGACGCCGGTCGGGCAGGAACTGGCGACGGGCTGGACATTGCTCCAGTTGACCCAGATCCAGCTCTGCATAGAGAATCGCTTCCTCACCGACTGGCGCCCGGGCGATCACGCGACCGAAAGGATCGGCAACATAAGACTCGCCGGCAAAGGTGAGACGCTCTTCCTCTCCCACTCGATTGGCCAGAGCAGCGAAATACCCGTTCTGAAAGGCGGCCACCTGCAACTCCGCTTCAAAGAGCCCGGGAGGCCATTCATCCACTGCACCCGCCTGAGGGACCGCAATCAGGTCGGCTCCTTTCAACCCCAGCGCCCGCACGTACTCCGGAAAATGACGGTCATAGCAAATCGCCACGCCCACTTTTCCGATCTGGGTCTCAAAAACCGGAGCCCCCTTGTCACCAGGGGTGTAGTAGTCCTGCTCGTGAAAACAGGGTGCGTCGGTAATGTGAACCATTCTGGCGACACCCAGGAGACTCCCATCAGCATCGATGACAGGAGATGAATCGTAGGTGCCGGCCCGGCCGTCCGATTCATACAGATTCAAGACAGTCACCACTTCGTAATCTTTGGCGATAGTGGAGAAGCGGTCGGTGGTTGGCCCGGGGACCGGTTCGCTCCATTCCAGAGGTCGTGTTTCGCCGGGTCGCTGCGGAAAAAAGGGAAGAAAAGCCAGTTCGGGAAAGACCACGAATTGAGCTCCCTGTCGGGCGGCCTCCTTCAGATTTCTAACTCCCTTCTCCCGGTTGGCTGCGAGATCATAACTGGCACTTTGCTGAATAACGGCGATCTTCATCTCAACCTCGGAGGCTTCCTCACTCCTCGCTGGCTTGGCTTGAATGAAACGTATTGAATGAAACGTATTGTCGGTCTTGAGTCAAGTCTGGAGCGAACGAACAGAACAGCAAGGCGTGAACCCATCCTCAAGAAGGAGGCCCCCTGGAAGCGTCGAGGATTCTTGCCCGTTCTCCAGGGGCGGGGATATAATTCGAGCCATGGCTAAACAGTTTGTCCAGATTCTAGATCCCGAAGGTGTGGTGAGCGACGACTCTGATCTGCCCGACCTCGATTCGCAAAGACTGGTTCAACTGTATCGCCTGATGGTTCTCAACCGGCGCGTTGATGAACGCATGATCACCCTCCAGCGCCAGGGTCGGATCAGTTTCTACGTGAGTTCGTTGGGCGAGGAAGCTGCCATCATCGGCAGTGCCGCGGCCCTCCAGGATAACGACTGGATCATCCCCTGCTATCGCGAACTGGGGGCAGCCTTCTTGCGGGGCTTCACCATCTACGAGTTGTGCTGCCAGCTCTTCGGAAACAGGGAAGATCCGAACAAGGGCCGCCAGATGCCCAATCATTATGCACTTCCCCACCTTCGATATGGCTCCATCTCGAGTCCCGTGGGAACGCAGATCCCCCACGCAACCGGCGTGGCCCTGGGTTCCAAGATCACGGGCAGCCGAGACGCGGTCCTGGTTTACTTTGGCGATGGCGCTACTTCTACCGGTGATTTTCACGCCGCCGCCAACCTGGCGGGGGCAATGAAAGCTCCCATTGTATTCCTGTGCCGAAACAACCAGTGGGCCATCTCGGTCCGGGTTGAAAGGCAGACTGCCGCCAGGTCTCTTGCTGCCAAAGCGCAGGCCTATGGATTCGAAGGGGTCCGCGTCGACGGAAACGATCTTCTGGCGGTCTACAAGGAGACCAGCGCTGCACTTGAAAAAGCCAGAAACGGGGGAGGCCCGACCCTGATAGAGGCATACACGTACCGCCTTTCAGGACACTCGACATCAGACGATCCCAGGGCCTACCGGGAAGAAGAAGAGGCCCAGGCCTGGGAGAAACGGGATCCGCTGAAGAGGTTGCGGGCCTATCTGACCGCCACAGGTGTCTGGAGCGAAAAGCAGGAACACGAACTTGAGGCGGAGACCCGTGACCGGATTCTGACCGCTGTTCGAAAGGCTGAGACAGTCGGCCCCCCGCCCCTGGAAAGCCTCTTTACGGACGTCTACGACGAAGTACCGTGGAACCTTCGAGAACAGCAGGAAGAACTGGAGCGAAGTCTGGAGTCATCAGCGGTCATCCAGAAAGTGTGAGAGCGACATGCCCAGGATGAACATTATTCAAGCGGTCAACTCGGCCTTGTATTGCGAGCTCGCGCGCGACAAGAACGTGGTGGTGTTCGGGGAAGACGTGGGTAAGTTCGGCGGAGTCTTTCGGGCCACAGCAGACCTTGAGAAAGAGTTTGGAACAGACCGCGTCTTTGACACACCTCTCTCTGAGATCGGAATCGTGGGAGCCGCCATCGGCATGTGCCTGTATGGTCTCCGGCCGGTTCCCGAAATCCAGTTTGCGGACTTCATCTATCCGGCTTTCGATCAGATTGTCAACGAAGCCTCCAAGATGCGTTATCGCTCGGGCGGGCAATTTACGTGCCCCATGGTGATTCGGACTCCTTACGGAGGCGGAATCAGAGGCGGCCACTATCACTCCCAGAGCCCGGAAGCTTACTTCGCGCATACTCCGGGACTGAAGGTCGTTGTCCCCTCCAACCCTTATGAGACGAAGGGCCTGCTCGCCGCGGCCATTCGGGATGACAACCCGGTTCTTTTCATGGAACCAAAACGACTTTACCGCTCCGCCCGGGGCGAAGTTCCTGACGAGGCCTACACAATCGATCTGGGAAAGGCCAGAATCGTCCGCAGCGGGACGGACGTGACGCTGATCAGCTACGGCGCCATGGTTCCGGTCTCTTTGAGCGCGGCCGAACAGGCGGAGAAAGCACTGGGTGTGTCAATGGAAGTCATCGACCTCAGAACCCTGATCCCCTACGACGTCAAAATGGTTCTCGAATCGGTGCAAAAAACGGGTCGCGTCATTGTCATTCATGAGGCTCCCAAGACGTGTGGATTCGGTGCAGAACTGGCAGCTACAATCGCCGAGAAAGCCCTTCTGCATCTGGAATCCCCAGTTTACCGGGTCACCGGCTTCGACACCCCTTTCCCCTACACGCTGGAGGAAAAATATCTGCCTTCTCCCAGCCGCATTCTGCGAGCCGCCCAGGACAGCCTCGCGTTCTGAGCTATGCCCTACGAATTAAAGTTGCCCGATATTGGAGAAGGAGTCGTTGAAGGCGAAATCATCCGCTGGCTGATCCGGAGTGGAGATCACGTCGAAGAGGATCAGCCGATGGTCGAAGTCATGACGGACAAGGCCACCGTCGAGATTCCATCACCGGTAAGCGGCAAAGTTCTGAAAACGGTTGGCGAAGAAGGAGAAACCATCGCGGTTGGGGCCACGCTGGTGGTGATCGACGCCCCCGAGGGCCCGAATCAAGTGACGGCCTCCTCTGAGAAGCTGCGGTCACAAGAAACACCTTCTGCTGCCAGCTCGATTGTTCAGCAGGCTCCGGTGCGCAGCCACAAGCAGGCCCAGAACCTTGCCACTCCCGCTGTTCGACGCTTCGCCCGGGGAATGGGGGTCGATCTGTTCGGGGTGCAGGGAACCGGCTCCGGAGGCAGAATCACCCGCCTGGATGTGGAGCGGGCGCGGAGCCTGACCTCCGGAGTTTCGAGCCAGGCCGAAGGAGCCCCCGATTCGATTCCCTACCGGGGAGTCCGCAAGAAAATCGGGGATCACCTGGTGGCTGCCAAGCGGTTCGCCCCGCACTACACTTACGTGGAAGAGGTTGATGCAACTCCGCTGGTGGAGTTGCGCTCGGAATTCCAGAGATACGATAACGGCCAGGATCTGACCTATCTGCCTTTTATCATCAAGGCATGTGCCAGCGGCCTCAAAAAACACGCCATCCTCAACTCCACACTCGACGAAGAAAAGAAGCTGATTCAGCTCAAGCGATCCTACAACATCGGGGTCGCCATCGCGACTCCCGAGGGCCTAATCGTCCCGGTCATCAAGAATGCCGACGACAAGAGTGTGCTCGAACTCTCGGCTGAGATTCGATCACTGGGAGACTTGGCCCGGTCGGGAAGGATCCGGCTGGAAGATCTTCGCGACGGGACCTTCACCATCACCAGTCTGGGAGCCCTGGGCGGAGTTCTGGCCACTCCCATCATCAACTATCCGGAGGTGGCCATTCTGGGGGTTCACAAGATCATGCAACGACCGGTGGTCCGAAAGGGGGAAGTGGTCATCCGCCACATGATGAATCTGAGTCTTTCACTCGATCACCGGGTTGTGGACGGATTTGTTGGAGCCGAGTTCCTCCGCGATGTCATTTCTCACCTGGAAAACCCGGGCCTTCTCTCCATCGACTAGCACTAGCCCGGATTATGCATGAGATCTGAATCCGAGTGAGATTTGGGCCCAGAAAAAAGGCCGTAGCTCTCTGATATAAAAGGGTTTACATAAACAACGACCCTAAACAGGAGCTACGGCAATGTTGAAAGCAGTCTGCCAGAATACCCTGCTATTTCACAGCCACCGAAAGATCACGGCGCGTTTTGATGGGGGGAGTCTGACTTCCGACGCAGGATGGTTGTTGTTTGGATCGCTGGATCGGCAACATCGGTTGTGCGAGGGCTTCAGTTCGTGTATTTCGGAAAGCCGGGACCGACGCTACGTTCGTCATGACCTGTTGAAGTTGATTCGACAACGAGTCTTGCAGATCGTGGCCGGCTACGAAGACTGTAATGACGCCGATACGCTGCGCTCCGATCCGATGCTCAAGACAGTCTGTGATCAGTTGCCCGAGAGCGATCCCGATTTGGCCACCCAGCCGACTTTCTCCCGTTTGGAGAACTCCGTCACCAAGAAGGATCTGATGCGTCTGAGCCAGTGGCTGCTAGGCCGTTATGTGCGCTCCCTGAAGAAGAGACGTCCCAGCAAGATCATCCTGGATCTGGACAGTACCGACGACCACACTCACGGTCAGCAGGAGTTCTCCTTCTACCATGGGTATTACCGAAACCACATTCTGCATCCTTTGCTGATCTTCGATGCCGACACGGGCGACCTGGTGTGTGTCGTGTTGAGACCTGGCAACAAGGGGGCTGCCTCTCACATCGTGCCCATTCTGAAGCGAGTCGTGGAGGCCATCCGACAAGGAGTGGGGACGGATGTCGAGATTGAGATTCGGGCCGACAGCGGCTTTGCCACGCCTCGGCTCTACGAGTTCTGTGAAGGTGAAGAGAATCAACTCCAATATGTCATTGGGTTAAGTCGAAACCCTCGCCTGCAGCGAGTGGTCGAGCCGCTGCTGGATTCGACTCGGCTGCAGTTCGTTGAGCTGGAGGAAAAACAGCGTCAGTTTGACGAGTTTCTTTATCGAGCCAAGAGCTGGGATCGATCCCGTCGCGTCATTGTCAAAGTGGAGGTCGATCAGCGCGGGATCAATCGTCGCTTTGTGGTCACCAACCGGGACGATCTCTGCTCCCAATCACTTTATGACCACTATACAAACCGAGGGCAGACCGAGAACTTCATCAAGGCCTTCAAGAATCATCTGAGCATGGACCGACTCAGCTGTCATCGATTCCTGGCCAATCAGTTTCGACTCCTCCTGCATGCACTGGCTTACCAGATGTTCGTGCGCCTCCGCGACTATCTGCACGGGACTCCCTGGCACAAGCTCGAAATCGAAACCTTACGTCGTCGTGTCCTCAAGATCGGGGCCCGCATCCGACAAACCACTCGACGCATCTGGGTCCATCTTTCCTCAGCCTTTCCCGAACAACCCCTCTTCCACCTCGTCTTGAGTCGCCTCAACTCCAGCTAGCTTCTCCCAGTTCCCCAAAAAACCGCTTCCGATACTCATCCAGGCCCAGATCTGTCTGAAATTCACTCCCCCAACCACTCAAACGCCTCCCCAACCGATATTCTTCGCAAATCCGCCTGTCACACCTGCCCGCTTCCGAGTTGGGCCACTTCTCGACTCGTTTTTCAACACCGGACTACGGTTTTTGCATAATCCGGGCTAGTGCATCTCGCCATAAGTTTTGATCCAGGGTCAGCTAAAAGCTGCTGGCCAGGAACTTCAGGATCTCGGGCAGATGTTTGCCGACCAGCCCCCACCCGTGCGGCTCGCCCTCGTAGATGTGAAGCTGATTGTCAGCCGTCCTGGTTTCCAACAGGTGGGCCAGATGGCGTATGCCCTCCTCCATCGGAATCATCTGATTGTAACGATCCGCGGTTCCGTAAAGCATCATCACCCGCAGACTGTTCAGATTCCCTTTGGCCAGATTCTCGAGGTTGTTGGCCTTCCAGTGCTCCCGGTTGACCGGGTTTCCGTAAACCTGGTGCAGGAGTCGCGAAAAAAACTGGGATCGCCGCGGGTCGGAACCGTTCAGCAACGCGGATGGATCGTCGCCCAGCAGTACGATCGGCGAACTGGCCGCCACGGCTGAGTAAAACTCGGAATACTTGAACGCCAGCTTGAGCGCGCCATATCCGCCCATGGACGTTCCCCCTATGGAGCGACCTTGTCGGTCTTTGCGGACTCGGAACCGGCTTTCAATTTCCCCTGTGAAGTCGTTCTGGAAGGCGCTCTCGTAAAGGGCCTGCCCATCTGCCGAATCAGTGTAATACCCTCTTTCTCCAGAAGGGTGGGCCATCACGAATTCAGCCAGGGAGTGTTCACGAATTGTCTGGTCAACGATCTCCGGCAAATGACCATATCGGCCGACACACCAGCTGGTGTGGTCATTGTTCATCCCGTGCAGAAAATACACAACGGGGTAGATTCTGCCACCCGAATCGTAGCTGGCGGGAAGAAAGACGCTGTACCCCAGATCTCTGTCGAGGGATTCCGAGTGAAACGTGTGGAATTCAACCCGCGCCCCCGAGGACAAATGAATGGTTTCCGGATCGACCAGGCGGCGCGGCGGGCCGCCCCGTTGAGCCACAGCTCCTGCCCACAGGAGGAAAAGCAGCGGCACGTATAAGAGACGCTTGATTCGTGACAACATGGGCAGATTATAGCTGGTCAGAGAACCCCGGTCACACCACTCCAGATCTTGCGAATGTAACTCGAAATCGGGAGAGAGTCTCGCTCCAGATCCGCCCAGCACCACTCGGGTCGGTCGGAGACCGGTTCGAGGAGTTCGCAGACCAAAGGAGTAAACACAAGCTGTCGAAAGGTGACCTGGTGCTTCACCTCTTCCAGCTGACGGATGGGGCGGAGACACAGGCTGTGTTCGCTGCGGAAGCGATGCGGGATATCTTCTGCGCCCGCCTTGACTTTGGGAAACTCCCAAAATCCCCGCAGGTAGGGCTCCGAATAGGCCCTGGTCAGCAGTACGCAGTCCCGGCTGTCAAGGATGACCGCACTGATGAAGCGGAGTTGCTCGGCTGGACGCTTTTTGCGGCTGTGAGGCACCTCTTCCTGCACTCCTGCTCGCCGGGCCTCACAGAACCCCCCGAAAGGGCACACTTCGCAGGAAGGCTGGCGAGGCATACAGACAAGAGCCCCCAGCTCCATCAGAGCTTGATTGAATTCCCGGATACGCGGGACGATGTAGGGCCTCCTCACCAGTTCATTCAGGAGGGTCCAGAAGGCTCTTTCCCACGATGTGTCGACTTCGGCCACGCAGAACAGACGAGCCAGCACTCGCTTCACATTCCCGTCCAGGATGGCTTCCGGAAGACCGTAAGCCTGGGAGAGTACCGCTCCGGCCGTGTAGGGCCCCACCCCGGGCAGTTTCAGGGCCGTCTCCCGATCCCTCGGAAATCGTCCCCGGTGCTCCCGGCAGATGATTTGGGCGGCGCGCCAGAGGTTTTCGGCCCGGCGGTAGTAACCGAGCCCGGACCACAGACTGAGAACCTGTTCTCTGGGGGCCCGGGCCAGATCTTCAACCCTGGGATAAGACTCGAGAAAGCGCTGGTAGTAAGGCACTACCGTCTGGACCCGGGTCTGCTGCAGCATTGTCTCGGCCACCCAGATGCGATAGGCATCCTGCTGACCCCGCCACGGGAGGTCGCGTCGGGCCTGTTCGTACCATCGGAGAAGCCGTCTCTCAAAAACTCGATTTGGAACTTGCAGCTCGATCTGTCTGGCGACTCCCGATCCCAAGCTGGCTTCCTTAGCAGCCTGTAGTGGAAGTCCCACGGGTCGCGTTGCGGGGGCCGTGGGTGCAGATGCAAAGCGACCCAACGCAACCTGCCCAGTCGACGAGTTCCGTCAAGCGTTTCTTGCGCCCTAGAATCATGGAGGTCATTATAGGGTATCTTTCCCCTCCTTCCCGGGCTCGTGGTTGACCGGCCCCAGGCTCGGTCGGGATTACCGCTGACGACTATAATGTCATCCGTCGTGCTGAATTTTGATGTGTTCGTCATTGGCGGAGGTCATGCAGGCTGTGAGGCGGCGGCGGCGGCGGGGCGCCTGGGTGCCAAAACTGCCCTCTGCACGATCAACCTGGACATGATTGGCCAGATGTCCTGCAACCCGTCCATCGGAGGGATTGCCAAAGGACATCTGGTGCGGGAGATCGATGCCATGGGTGGCTTGATGCCCCGGGTAGCCGATCTGGCCGGCATCCAGTTTCGGCTGCTGAACCGGCGGCGCGGCCCGGCAGTTCGGGCTACCCGGGCCCAGTGCGACAAACAGATCTACCGCAAGACCATGCAGGAGGCTCTGGCCGGGATTCCCAATCTGTCTCTTGTAGAGGGAGAGGTTGCTGCCCTGCGAACCAGAGGAAACTCGCTAAGTGGTGTCGAGCTCGCATCTGGCGAAACCCTCTCCTGCGGGGCCGTTGTTCTGACCACGGGCACCTTCCTGAACGGTTTGTGTCATGTCGGAGAGCAGAAGTTCCGGGCCGGTCGCTCGGGAGAACGCGCCTCCCTTCATCTGGCCGAGTCGGTGCAGGCGATCGGGTTCGAAGTGGGTCGCCTGAAGACCGGGACCCCCCCGAGGGTAGACCGGGCCAGTGTCACCCTGAAGGGACTCGAGGAGCAGCTCGGAGACCGTCAGCCGGTGTTTTTTTCCTATGCGACGCAGCGGCTGTCGCAGCCACAGATGCCCTGCTGGATTACCTATACCAATGAACGGGTGCACGAAATCCTGCACTCGAACATGAAGAGAAGTCCGTTGTACAGCGGTGAGATTGTAGGAATCGGGCCGCGCTATTGTCCCTCGATTGAAGACAAAGTAACCAAGTTTTCAGACCGGACTTCTCATCAGCTTTTCCTGGAACTCGAGACCCTGGAAGGGAACTCCATCTACATCAACGGCCTCTCCACGAGCATGCCGGTTGATGTACAGGAGGCCGTACTCCGAGAGATTCCCGGGCTCGAGAAAGCAACCATTCTCAGACCCGGTTACGCTGTTGAATACGATTTTATCAACCCTCAACAGCTACAGCCGACTCTCGAGACCCAGGCCCTGCAGGGCCTCTTTCACGCCGGGCAGATCAACGGCACTACTGGATACGAGGAAGCTGCAGCACAGGGCCTGGTGGCAGGTATTAACGCCGCCTTGAGGATCCGTGGCGGCCAGCCCTATGTGCCGAGGAGAAACAACAGCTATCTGGGGATTCTCATTGACGACCTGGTGACTCAAGGGGTCGATGAACCCTACCGGATGTTCACTTCTCGCGCCGAATACCGGCTGTTGCTTCGAATTGACAACGCTGACCGGCGGCTCATGCCGGAGGCCCGTTCTCTCGGTTTGATTGGTAGCGAGGCATTCGAACACCACGAAAGAGAGTGGGAGCGAATCGATGGGGCGCTGGAATACCTGAGAGCCAATCATCTGAACCGAACCTCCACAGCTCATCTGGAACTGCAGAAAGATTCCGACATCGAACACGGTACCGCCTTGAGTCGATTGTTACGCAGACCGGAGGTTAAGATTCGGGACCTCCTCCCGATTCTGGCCGAGGCCGGTCACGATCTTACACCTCAACAGGCTGAGAGAGTTGAAATCGAGGCCAAGTACGAGGGATACATCCAGCAGCAGCAGCGGGACGTCGAAAGGATGGCGCGGTTGGAAGAACACCCGATCCCCAGCGACCTGGATTATGCTAGCCTCTCCGGGCTTTCCACTGAAATGATCGAGCGCCTGAACAAGGTCCGGCCCACCAGCCTGGGACAGGCCGCGCGGGTCCCGGGTATCACACCGGCTGCCGTTTCCATTCTCAGCATCCTTCTTGGGCTTCGAGCGCGAAAACGTCTGGAAAGCTGAATGAACGCTTCCTTTGCCTCCTCTTCCGTCAGGGAATTGTGCCACCGGGCCCGGGATCTGCAATCCGAATTCGGTCTTTCTTTGAATCGAGAGCAGGTCAGCAGACTGGGGAGTTACCTGGATATTCTGAGCAAGTGGCAGAAGCGTGTCAATCTCATCTCCGAGCCTTCTCCCGAGCGACTCTTGCGCCTTCACTTCCTGGAAAGCTTCTGGCTGGCAGAGCACTTTCTCGAGGATCGATCGGTCCTGATCGACCTGGGTTCGGGCGCCGGGTTTCCCGGCCTGGCAGCCAAAGTCTATCGTCCCTTGCTGACTGTGTCACTGGTGGAGAAAAACGCGAAAAAGATCCTTTTCCTGGAAGAAGTGACGCGCCGCCTGAAATTACGAGGCGTATCGATCTTTTCTCATCGGTGGGAAGAATACGAAGCCTGGCAGAAAGGTGGAATCGTTTCGATTCGGGCTCTGAAAGTCTCGCCAGAGCTTCTTAAACGGTTAGCTGCACAACGGCAAAGTGTTCTTCTACTACACACGTCGCACTTGCCACAACAATGGAATAAGTGGCTTATTATCAGTCAGTTACACGTTCCCGGGTCGCGCCGAAGAGTGGCCACCCAGCTGGCCGCGCCAGCACTAAACTCCTAAGGGGTTAGTAAGAAGCCCCGGACACCCCATGGCCGGAAGCGCGAAACGTTGTTGTTTCACGTGAAACACCGTCAGGTTCTCCGGCGGCTTGCTCCTACCTCCGTCGTTTCCTTAATGGTCACTGTTGCTGGCGGAATGTGGGAGGCGCCTTGGCGCAGCGACCGGGGGGGTTGAATATTACGCCGGGCGGTCGCGGCCCGAGGATCCTTCCTCTTTCATGAGCGCGCAACGTGGAACGTGGAACGCGAAAGGCGAGCGCTTGTTCCACGTGAAACACTTTTGGCCAGACACCTTTGCTATTCTGCGCCCGATATGACACGAGTCATCGCAATTACCAACCAGAAGGGCGGGGTGGGAAAAACCACAACGGCAATCAATCTGGGAGCCGCTCTCGCGTCGGCTGATCTTTCAGTGCTGGTGGTCGATCTCGACCCGCAGGGGAACACAACCTCCGGCCTGGGAGTGGAACGGGACAACTTGCAGGCTTCGATCTATGAAGTCTTGCTGGGACAATGTCACCCCTCAGAGACCTTGTGCCCGACTGAGGTGGCCAACCTGCATGTCCTTCCAGCCAACCGGAGCCTGATTGGAGCTACCATCGAATTGCTGGAGTTTCCTGAGAGGGAGAGTCGACTTCGCACCGTCATTCAAGATCTGCGGAGTAACTACCACTACGTTTTGATCGATTGTCCCCCGTCGCTGGGGATCCTGACCGTCAATGCTCTGACGGCAGCTGACTCCCTGCTCATTCCAATGCAGTGTGAGTACTTCGCTCTGGAGGGGCTCTCGGAGCTCTTCCAGACCATAAGTCGGGTCAGGAGCCGGCTCAACCCGGGGCTGGAGATCGAGGGAGTCCTCCTCACCATGTACGACGACCGGCTCAATCTGGCCAACCAGATCCGGAGAGACGTGAGCCGCCACCTCGGTCAGCAGTTATTTCAGACGATCATTCCTCGAAACGTTCGTCTGGCCGAATCACCAAGTTTTGGAAAGCCCATCCTTCTATATGATGCCCGCTGCAAGGGGTCCAACAGTTACATCGATCTGGCCAGTGAGATCCTGGCCAGCGCTCGACAACAAGCCGTCAAAGTGGGCTAGAGCACTCACTTCCACAAATACGATGACGTTTGTTCGCTTTGCTCACTGCCGTTCCTGGGCCAGACAAACATTACCTTTACCTGACTTGGCCGAGAGATGCCCACTGAGCCGACCTATGGTTGAGAGAGCAACAGAGACCCGATCAAGGCCAGACGGAAGGGAGTACTAGTCACCATGAAACGCAATGTTTTAGGAAAAGGCCTTGATGTCCTGCTACCCGAGGCAGTTCTGGAAACGGGACTTCGCCAGATTGACATCGATCTGATCAAACCCAACTCGCTGCAGCCCCGGATGCAGGTAGACCCTGAGAGCCTCCAGCACCTGGCGGACTCCATTTCAGAAAACGGGGTGCTGCAGCCCGTGATCGTCCGCTCCCGGAACGAGGGGAACGAGTTTGAGCTGGTGGCCGGCGAGCGACGCTGGAGAGCGGCACAAAGGGCGGGGCGGATGTCTGTCCCGGCCATCATCCAGGATATTTCGGATGAGAAGATGCTGGAGCTGGCCCTGGTAGAGAACATCCAGCGCGACGACCTGACGGCCATCGAGGAAGCTCACGCCTACCAGGTACTGGTCCAGAAGTTCCATCTTTCCCAGGACGAAGTCGCGCGCAGGGTGGGCAAGAGTCGCAGTGCGGTCGCCAATATCCTCCGACTCCTCAATCTTTCCCAGGACGTTCAGCAGATGCTTCTGGAGGGATCGGTTTCGATGGGTCACGCCCGCGCGCTGCTTCCCCTTCCTGAGAATGCTCAACGGCGCCTGGCCAGAAAGGTCATCGGGCGCGGCTTATCGGTCCGGCAGACGGAACGGGCGGTGAAGAACTTACTGCATCCAAAACCCAAGAAAGTCGACACTTCAACCGACCCCCACCTCCTGGTAGCTCAACAACGGTTGGAGGAGCGCTTCCAGACCAAAGTGGAGATTCAGATGAAGGGGGGAGCAGCCGGGCGGCTGCTTTTCCACTTCCACAACGATGAGGAACTGGAGCGCCTTTACGAGGCTCTGCTCGCCTAGCTTCGCGGGGGGGGGTTGAACATCACGCCGGGCGGTCGCGGCCCGAGGCCCCTCCCACTTTCATGAGAGCGCAGCGAGCGCCTATTTCCCGATGCAGAAGGTCGAGAAGATGCGGTCCAGAATGTCATCGAGGGTCGTCTCCCCGGTAATGGTTCCCAGGGACTCCAGCGCTTTCCTGAAATCGTAAATCGGGTATTCTTCGCTCAGGCCCTCCTGGTAGGCGCAGATCCCCTTCTCCATCCACTGGATGGCTGCCCGTACCGCTTCATAGTGACGTATGTTAGTGAGGAAAAAGCTTTCCTTCTCGACCCCCGTCTCCGGGGTCACCTCGCGCCAAAGGGCTTTCATCAAGTGCCCCAACCCTTCTCCCCGCAAAGCCGAGGTTGAGACCTTCTGACAACCGGAATGCTGTAACTCCTCGGGCAGATGGAGGCGCTGGGGCAGGTCCTGCTTATTCAGAACCAGGATCGTGGGGCGCCCGCGGATAAGCTCCCAGATCCCTCGCTCTCCGGACCCGAACGCTGTATTTCCATCCAGGACGAAAAGGATCACATCGGCGCGAGCCAGGTGCTCCCTTGTCTTTTCAATGCCGAGCTTCTCAACCTGATCTCTGGCCTCTCGGATCCCGGCTGTGTCGACCAGCCGGGCGGGCAGACCTTCTACGCTGATGGTCTCACTTACCGCATCCCGCGTGGTCCCGGGAACAGCCGTGACAAGGGCCCGATTGTTTTTAAGTAAAGCATTGAAAATACTAGATTTACCTGCATTGGGTGAACCAGTGATCGCTACTTCTATCCCGGCCCTGACCAGGCGCCCAAATTCAAATCCCCCGGCCAGTTGCCCCAGATCACGAGTGATTTTTTGCTGGCGCCCCAGGAGGGTCTTCTTCCCCTCCGGTGTCACTTCATCTTCGACAAACTCCAGCCAGGTTTCCATGTGACTGAGAATCTGGACCAGTTCGGCCCTGGCCGGTTCGAGCCGCCTGGAAAGCCCGCCACCCAGTTGCTCTGCTGCGAGGCGGGCCTGGAAGGCTGTCTGGCTCTCGATCAGATCCCGAACAGCCTCGGCCTGAACCAGATCCAGCTTACCGTTGAGAAAGGCTCTCTTGGTGAACTCTCCGGGTTCGGCCAGTCGGGCACCCTGGGAAAGCAGCCTGTGTATGATCCGCTGCACGATCAGGAGGCTGCCGTGGCAGGACACTTCGATGACATCCTCTCCCGTATAGGACGCCGGGGCAGGGAACCAGGTCAGCAGAACCTGGTCCAGAACTTCTCCACCTTCACCGGTAATCCGTCCCAGGGTGGGGCTGCGGGGAATCAGACCCGCTTTCGAGGCTGGCTGGAAGACGCCTTTCAGAAGGAGCCGCGGATTTGGGCCGGAGAGGCGAACCAGGGCAATTGCACTTTTTCCGGGAGCCGTCGCCAGAGCAACAATGTGATCCTCTTGGGAGGCTCTGACTGTCATCGCATTGAGTGGAAGGGAGTCTCAGGCTTCGGGAATCACGACGACCCGACGGTGCATCCCACGCCCATCGCTCTCCGTCCTGACCTCACTCTGGTCCGCAAGCCAGAGATGGATAATCCGTCGGTCGTTGGCCGGCATCGGCTGAAAGTGAAACGGTCGCCCGGACGTTTGCGCCTGCTCAGCAGCCTTTTCGGCGAACAACTCCAGTTCTCGAGTGCGAGTGGCACGATATCCCTCACAGTCCACCACGAATCGGTACTGGCCCTGCGCCTTCCAATAAAAAATCTGGCTCACCAGATGATTCAGGGCGTGCAGAAACCGGGCATTTTCAGTGAGGACCAGATCCGTGTCTGGCCCGCTCAGATCGATCACCACCTGATCCTGGTTGGGCTCCACAGTCGCTTCCAGTTCCAATTCTGCCTGTTCCAGGAGCTGCTCGGTAAAACGTCGAATTTCGTCACGAATTTCGTGGGCCATATCTTACCTGCTCTTGGCCTTTCTCCCCCTGGAATTCCTCTTGGGGATGCTGACTGCCTTGGGGACCTTCTTGGACAACTCGGGGCTTACCCGCTGTACGATGACCTGGAACAGCATCCCGAAAATATTGCTGAAAAGAAAGTATAACGCCAAACCACTGGACACCTTCAAAAAGAGAGCCGTGAAGACCACCGGCATCATCATCATCATTTTCTGCTGGGCCGGGTCGACCCCACTGGGAGTCATCTTCTGCTGGGCAAGCATGGTGACCCCCATCAAGACTGGCGTGACAAAGGTCAGGTCGTATTTTGACAGATCCCCAATCCAGAGAAAGGACTCTCCTCGAAGCTCAATTGAGGTCCAGAGCATTTTGTAGAAAGCAAACAAAAACGGCATTTGGAGAAGCAGCGGCAGGCAACTTCCCAGCGGGTTGACCCCCTGCTCCTTGTAAAGCGCCATGACCTCCTTATTCTTCTCCTGACTCTTGGGGTCGCTCTTAGGCAGATCTTTGTACCGGTTCTGGATTGCCTTGAGCCGGGGCTGCAGCTCTGTCATCTTCTTCATGGAAACGATCTGCTTGTAACGGATCGGAACCAGCGCCACGTTGATCAGGAAGGTGAGAAGAATGATGGCCAGGCCGTAGTTCTGAACAAGCGCGTAAATCCATTTGAGCATGCCCAACAGGGGTTTGACCAGGAACGACAACCATCCGTAGTCGACCAGTTCTCCCAGGCCCGGGCTCACACTGCGCAGAACCTCGAGTCTCTTGGGTCCGAAAAATACACGCAGGGGGCCTTCCCCGGTCGCGGTAGCACGGGCAGATAGCAGCGTGACCGCCTCCGGGTCCTCGGCTTCTCCCTGCCAGGAACGGGTCCTCATCTGAATCGTGCTCAGGGGCTGGCCCAGAATCGCCCGGGCGAAGTACTGGCTATCCAGAGCCACCCAGTCACCACCGGCGCGGGTAACTTCTCGCTCCAGATCGCCCTCGTCGAAACGCTCTATCGAGAGACCCGTTCCAACAGCGATACTAGGGCTGGCAAAGTCACTCGTGGGGACGACTCCGGGGGGGCCCATACCTGCGCCCAGAGAGATCTGTGCGGGAAGGCGGCTACCGACACTGTAAACACTGGTGCTCACTTCGAGTTCGTACCCGATGGCCGGGACTCTCACCTTTCGCTCGACGCGAAGGGAACCCTGTTGGTAAAGAAACCGAATCTCCGTCGGGGCCTGAAGCGCCCGGGAGCTCACACCCTCAACCTCGTACACAGCCTGGTCGAGGAGAGCCTGTAGATCCGGGCGTTCCGTTGAGATAGCCAGCGGCCTCGGCAGCCTACCCGATTCCAGTTGGGGTACGAGTTCCAACGGCTCGCCTTGGGGGCGGCTCCAGCGCCACAAGAGGGCTAGGGTTTCCCACCAGCTTAGCTTGCTCTCGGGAACATCGAGATAAGAAAACAGACGAATGCTCTCTATCACCGCTCCCCGTGTCGAAAAGCGAACGGCCATGTCCTGGTTCGTCACCTCGAACACTCGCTCCTCTCCAACCACGTCTCCTTCCCCTGCCGGCAGGACAGCAGCCTCGGGGGCAGGGGGGGGGACCTTGGGTCGCTGTGGGGGACGCCGCTCCGGGAGCTCCTCGATAAGTTCCTGCTCAGGCGGCGCGGGTGGAGCAAAGAAATTCAGCAGAGGGGAGGAAGCCAGAAGGACAAGTGTAGACAGTATCAGCGCCAGAAAAAGGCGTTTTTCGTTGTCCTTTTCTGGAGGAGGGGACAGGGTCATCTCTGGCTTCCGTTAGATACACCTGGGACCGGATCCAGGCCACCGGCTGCCCAGGGATGGCAGCGCAGAATACGGCGCAGCCCCAGGCCGACGCCCCGCAGCACACCCCAGCGCCTGACCGCCTGCAGTGCATAGGAGGAACAGGAGGGGTGATAACGACAGGTTGGTGGCAGCATTGGCGAGATCAGAATCTGATAGCCGCGAAGGGTACCCAGAACCAGTGTTTTCATGACCGCTCCATCTTTTCTTCAATACGACCCAGTGCCTTTAGATAATCATCCTGCAGCGTGGTGAAGGGGACTCGGGCCGCCGCCTTTCTCACATTCACAACTATGTCGAAGCAGGGAGTGCCAGGACTCTTACTGGTCCGGAACAGCTCGCGAATGCGTCGCTTGATCCGGTTGCGTGTGGCTGCTTTACCAATCTTCCGTGACACCGTCACGCCCAGCCGGTGCTGGTCTAGTTGGTTGGGGAGGAAGTAGGCAACCAGGGTGGCGGTATAGATTCGCTTTCCTTGACTGTATATCCGTAGAAAGTCTTTTCGCTTGTGAAGACGCTCCTTCCAACTCAGGGTCTGGCTTTCCTGCCTGGTGATCCCGTTCATAGACACGATGGGGTTGGTTGGGAGTGCGACTAGCCACTCACAGTTAACCTCTTTCTTCCTTTTGCCCGCCGCCTTTTCAAGATCAGCCTCCCTGCTTTGCTGCGCATCCGTGCTCGGAAGCCATGCTTCTTGCGGCGCCGACGGTTGTTGGGCTGAAAGGTCCGTTTCATTAATCAACCTCAAGAATCGAAAAGCACCTATGGTAACAAAACGGCGAGATCTCCATCAACGTATTCGGCCTTCCAAGTCCCCGGGGAATGGTGCGATTTCGAACTCGCCTGTCCAGTCCGCCGGGCAGGCAGAGGCACGAATGCCAATGAGCGCTCCAACCTGGAACATGGAACGTGGAGCGCAAGGCCCCGCCGGGCCGCTACGCGTCAATCATCCGCTCGGTCCTCGACCGGTAAAAAGGGCCAGACCCGCTTCCGGGCCTTTTCGATCAAGCTGACATTATTTTCGTAGGTCCAGTTACCATCAGCTCGAAAAGTGCCTCCGGGGTAACAGGGACGAGAGTACAGAAGATGGGTCTCTGTTCGAAGATGGGCGGGCATCTGGTGGGCCAACCGAGTCTTTCTCTCCAGACGCAAGAGCTCAATATCCACCGGGCCCACCACAATTTTCTCGCCATCTCCCGGAGTTGCCTGGGCAATGATCCGGCCATCGTAATCGACGATCATACTCCCACCGGGCCAGGAAAAAGGAGGGTAGTTCTTTATGGTAGCTCCCTGGTTGGCAGCCACAACATAGGCCAGATTCTCGAGCGCCCGACAGCGATTAACCACTGTCCACCAGTCCATAGGCTCGGTCGCGCCAAAGGGGTCCATGTAGGCGGAGACGCGCGCCAGAATCTCCGCTCCATTGGCTACCAGTTGGCGCAGAGCCTCCGGAAAAAGCCAGTCATAACAGATCGCCGCGCCAATCCTGCCGATGGGCGTATCCGCCACAGGGTATAACTCTTCCTCGTAGTCCGGGATATCGTGGGGGCTGGTGTGCACCTCCCATGGAATCCAGGGATAGATCTTTCGATACTTGTAGAGGATTCCCGACGGTCCTACTAAGCATGTAGTATTGAATAGCGCTCCTGGATACTTCTCATCGATCTCCAGCATTGAGCCCATCTGGATGTGGATGTTGTACTCCCGGGCCTTTTCCAGGACCCGCTCGGTGTGTTCGTTGGGAATAGGGACTCCCAGCTTGGACCGCAACTCCTGAAGCGTGGGAAAAACCGGGGCAGCATGCGCGAACTCCGGGCACACAATGAATTTTAGAGGCAAGAACGGTTTGTACCCTTCCACCGCCATCTCGATGAGCTGGACTATCCGGGCGGTATTTTTCTTCATGTCGGAGAGCGCAGTCGGGTTCGGAAAGTTGGTCTGTACGGCTGCGGCATTGTACTTTAGCGACATTGTCTATTCTCTTCCCGGGAAATCCATCGGGATGTGGTCTGGGCAGGAGATCAGTCCTTGGTCCGCTTTCAGGGCTGTTGGAGAGGAACCAATTCTGTCTGCACCAGATTTCTTCAAGCGGGCCAGAACCTGCACCCACCGATCATCGATGGGTTCATTGTTTCGCATAAAGTAGTGCACTGTCCCGGAAGTGCCGAGCGAGTTTGATCCGAAAACTGGCGGAGGCACATGGGAATCGAACCCACCAGCCACGACTCTCGCCGCAGCTCGACTGGTTTTGAAGACCAGGCCCATCACCAGACAGGTCGTGCCTCCTTCGGGGCCATGGCCCAGCTTTACAGGATACCTCAAGTGCTCCAACCTGGAGATCACACTTCCACAGAACCGGCGCACTTCCTGTTCATAGCCTGTGCAACTCGTTTCCAGGCATTTCGAAGGTTCTCTTTTCCAGTGCCGTTCATCAGAAAATCCTTGCTTGATCCACAGGTTAACTTGTTCTTGTGCCGTGCTTCCCACAACTTCCACAACCCCTTCTACTACTATTTATCTAAAATACAATGAATGGGTTTATTGAGAAGTCCTTCCTGCGTGTCTTGTAGACACAATTCGGGGGAGACTCTGGTGAGGCACAAGACCCTTCCAAGAAAACTCTCATGGGTGACCTCGAGTAGTTGGTATACTCGCCCCTAAAATGAACGTGATCGCCAATCCTTGTGCCGGTTTTGGTCGCGGTCGCAGCTGTATCCGTAAACTGCGCCGTCGAGCCCACGAACTCAGACTGGAGGTCGTAGAGACGACCGGACCAGGTCATGCTACGGAACTGGCTCAGAAAGTAATCAGCGCAGGTGTCAGGCGTCTGGGTGTCATGGGAGGGGATGGGACCATCAGCGAAGTGGTCAACGCTGCGGCAGGCTCCCTGGCCGAGTTGGCTATTTTTTCGGTTGGTACGGGGAACGATATTGCGCGGAGCCTTGGGCTGCCTTATAACGATCTCGAGGCCTCTCTGGGTGTCGCTCGGAATGGGCAGGTGAAGGAGATTGATGTTGGGACTGCGGGTAACCGGCACTTCGTTTCCGTTCTGGGGGTGGGGTTCGCCGCTCAGGTGGCGGCGGAAAGCAACCGGCTGAAATGGCTCAAGGGGCATTTGTCTTTTGCTGTGGCTATTTACAAGGCTCTGTGGAAGATGAAACCCATCCCCTTTGAAATCGATCTCGATGATCGGTCCCTCAGGGTGGATTGTACTTCCGTTCTGGTATTGAACACTCCTTTTACGGGAGGTGGTCTTAGACTTGCCCCGGATGCAAACATGAGTGACGGACTATTTGATATTGTCGTGATTGATGCGATCGGCAAACTGAATCTGATGAGGAGTCTTCCCCGAGTCTATTCGGGCAGCCATCTTGATCACCCCAGTTTCTCGCTGTTCCGCTCATCTTCAGTGCGAATTCGTTCCGAAGTTCCAACGGACAAGATGTTTGATGGTGATGTTTGCGGAGAAACCCCGGTGGAAGCCCGGGTTTTACCGGGAGCTTTAAAGGTGGTCATCCGCTAGAATAGAGGCTTCCACGGAAACAGTCCAGGGGGGGTCTCAAGCAAGCATTTCTTTATGCAGGGTATTTCGGAATACCTGACAGGTAAGACCATTTTCCTGACGGGAGCCACAGGTTTTTTAGGGCAGCCCCTCATTGAGAAGGTTCTTTTCGCTGCACCGAAGGTGGGGAGAATCTATGTACTCATCCGCCCCACGAAGCGGCTGAGTAAGGTCACCAGTGCCCGACAACGCCTCGAGCGCGAACTCTACACCTCTACTGCCTTTGATCGTCTTCGTGGTATCCACGGCGATGAACTACCACTGTTCCTGAGAGAAAAACTTCTTGCGGTAGTCGGAGATCTCTCCCTGGAAAACCTTGGCATAGCAGCTGAGGAGATGGCACGACTGAAAGAAGAAGTCGATCTGGTCATTAACTGCGCAGCAGTCGTTTCCTTCGACGCGCCCCTGGATGAAGCTCTTGCACTGAATGTTGTAGCGGCCGGCAGGGTAGCGGAATTTGCGGCATCGTGTCGATCGGCAGTGCTGGTTCATGTTTCCACTGCCTATGTGAATGGCGTGATGCACAAGGAGCCGACAGAGAGCACCTACCACAGGGCCCCGAAAGGAACCACGGAGCCGTTTCCACCGGGGTATTTTACGGATGTGAGACGGGACATTGAGCATGTGCAATCGATCATTGAGGGTGTTCATGAAGAAGCAAAAACCCGTGCTAGGGAGCGGGAGTTCACCCGGGCTCTTTTGAGACAAGCCCAAAAAAAGAAAAGGAAACGACCCCGCCGCCGAGATCGCCTGGAGCGATTTCGGAAGGAGTGGATTCAGACCCACCTCAGGCAGGGGGGTATGCTCTGGGCCCGTCAAAGGGGTTGGAATGACACCTATACCTACACCAAGGCTCTGGGCGAGCAACTTGTACTGGACCAGCGCAAGGAGGTCCCTACTGTCATTCTTCGCCCCTCGATCATTGAAAGCAGCCTCTCTGAGCCTTGTCCTGGTTGGCTCGATGGGTTGAGAATGGCCGACCCCCTGATTGCTGCGGTCGGCAAAGGCCGACTCAAATCTCTACCCCTGGACCCTGACGTCCTGCTCGACCTTGTACCGGTGGATGTGGTGGTGAATGCTTTATTGGCAGCCCTTCCCAGGGCGGCAAGAGACGGAGGTGTCCAAGTCTATCAGGTCGCTACCAGCTCGAAGAACCCGATCACACTTGGTGAGCTGTACGATCTTATTTTCAACTACTTCAAGAAGCACCCGATGCTGGACAAGAAGGGCCGGCCAATTCTTATTCGCAGGCTGCGATTTCCCAACCCGGTGACTTTCCGGCTCCAGCACCGACTCAAGACCGTGCAGCTTCATACAGCGGAACGGACTCTGGAAAGACTGTCCATCTTCGAGACGACCAAGAAGGTCCGCCGCCGAATCTCTGCGGCAAAACTGATGAATCAGAAGCTCTACTACTACGGCGAGATCTACGAGCCCTATCTGAACCTCGACTGCCAGTTCAGGGTAGAGCGGACGGCGGCCCTGTTTGAGGCTCTTCTGCCCGAGGAGAAGAAGCGCTTCAACTTCGACGTTACCCGCATCAACTGGAGGCACTACATCCAGAATGTCCACATCCCCGGTGTCAAGAAATTCATTCTGAAAATCGAGGGCGCGGGAACGATGGAGCTCGAGACCGCGGCCTCGCAGTTACCCGCGGCAACCATTAACGAACTGGTCGACAAGAGCAGTGAAAAGAATGGTTCCCGGGTAGCTCTCCAGATCCAGAAGAATGGGGAATGGGTCCGCTATAGTTATGCCGATCTGAGGAAATTTGCGCTGGAGATTGGTGCGCGATTGCGTGGGCACGGTTTGCGCAAAGGAGATCGGGTGGTTCTGTTCTCTGAGAATCAGCCCGAATGGGGCCTGGCCTATCTGGGAGCTGCCCGCAACGGATTGACCGTTGTCCCCATCGATGCCCAGACCTGGCACAGGGAGGCCTGGTCGATTGCAGCGTTCACTGACGCCAAAGCCATTCTGGCGTCGGAGAAGTGTTTTTCTCGCCTTACCGAAGAGCGCCTGGCCGACAACGAGGCGAGTGAGGCCCCCGTACTCCTGTTGAATGTCAATGAGCACTGCCGAGCCTTCGTCCGGAGCGAGTTTCCGCACAGTTGCCCAGAGGGGAAATCCGAGCAGGAGAACGTTGACTTTCCAGTAGTGTATCCGAACGATCCTGCATCCATTATTTTCACGACTGGAACGATGGTCGATCCCCGGGGTGCTGTACACACTCACCACAACTTTCTAACCAACCTTTTCGGCGTGAACAAGAATTTGCCGGTGTACCCTGAGGATGTCTTTCTCTCCGTCTTGCCTCTCTATCATGCTCTCGAGTTCACATGCGGCTTTTTGATGCCGATCTCCGGTGGGGCCAAGGTCACGTACGCAACCACCCTAAAACCCCGCGTGATTCTGGAAACCATGCGCCGGACGCGTACCACCTGCATGCTGGGCGTCCCAACTTTCTACGCCCTGCTGCGGGACTACGTGGAGCGCAAGGTTCTGCGAGCCTCTCGGTCAGCCTTCAGATCGAATCTAATGGCTACCTCCAAACAGATCAGCCGCTCGGTGGAGCGTCGCTTCGGTCACAATATCGGTCGCAAGTTGTTCTCTAAGGTCCACCAGGAGTTCGGAGGGGGGGTGAGGGTGTTCGTGAGCGGAGGATCCGCACTCGGGGAAGATCTTTTCGAGGACTTCAAGGCTCTGGGCATGCCCATTTACGAAGGATATGGCCTGACTGAAACTGCACCGGTTCTGACAGCGAACCCTCTGAACCGCGCCCGAGTCCGCTCGGCTGGCCGGCCCCTGCCGGGAGTGGAAGTGCGTCTGGATCACCCCGACAAACACGGCGTGGGCGAGATTGTTGTCCGCAGTCCCAGTCTAATGATCGGGTACTTCCGCAACAATGGCGCCAATCGGGCAGTCATGGAAGATGACTGGTTCCACACCGGCGACCTGGGGTGGGTGGACATCGATGGCTACATCTATATCACCGGCCGAATCAAAGATGTCATCGTCACTGGGGCCGGAAAGAATGTGTACCCCATTGACCTGGAAGCGATCTATTGCGACATCCCCGGGGTGCGAGAAATCCGAGTGGTAGGTATTCCCAAAGGCCTGACCGAGGAGATCCATGCCGTGATCCAGGCCGAGCCCCAGGGTTTCCAGACCAGATCGACAACCGAAACCGCGATCCAGAAGGAGATTCGAAGGCTAGCCCGGGAACTACCCAGTTACCACAGATTGCAACAGGTTCACTTTTGGCCGGAGGGCATGCCCGAGACGGAGGCGGGAGAGTTCGACAGGGTTGCCCTTCGCCGCCTGCTCCAGGGGCAGCTCAAGCAGAGCCGGGAACGGGAGATCCGGCCCCGGTGGGGAGGAACAGCCGTCTCCTCCCCCGACAACCTGCTGATCACCGAGTTGAGCCGCATATCCAGCGTTCCCGAGACCAGTATTCATCGGGCAACGGACCTCTATGCCGATCTCGGCCTGGATTCTCTGCAGGCAATCGAGCTGCTCTTGTTTGCTGAGGAAGCCCTGGGGGTTTCCATTCCCGATGACGAAGCTGGGCGGCTGAGTAAGGTTGGTGAGTTGTTCGACGCCGCACGAATCCCGGGAGAAACTGAAGCAAAGGAAGGGAAGAGAGGCGCGGGGATGGTTCCCAGTTCCACTCTCTCGCTAGACCAGAAGCGAGTTCTTGACCGTGCACTTCTGAGATGCTCTTTCGGGACTGCGCGGGTTGTTTTGAACTCCTGGTTCGAGCTGCAAGTGACCAACGGAGAATCGGTTCCGATCGGGCAGCCGTACATTCTGGCCGCGAACCATTCCAGCCACCTGGACACGGGGGCCGTTGTGGCGGCGCTGGCCCACTCAAAGGGTCTCGATGAAGCGCTCCGCCTCCACGTGCTGGGCGCCCGCGACTATTTCTTTGCATCCAGGTGGCGGGGTTGGCTGGTGAGCAAGCTGCTCAACGCTGTTCCCATCGAGCGCCATGAAAACTCCCTGGCCAGTCTGAAGCTGGTGAAGAGAATCCTCTCCAGTGGGGAGCCCATCTTGATCTACCCCGAGGGAACCCGTTCCAGAACAGGTGAGCTGCAGGGGTTCAAGGCGGGGCTAGGCCTGATTGCATGGGAGATGCAGGTTCCGGTTGTTCCTATTGCAATCACCGGGACCCATGCTGCCCTCCCGGCAGGCAGGTCCTGGCCTTCCCGGTGTCCCATTCAAGTCATCTTTGGCGAACCGGTGACGATGGAACAATACCGCGTGCACCTGGAGGAGCTCTCGAGAGACGAGCTGTACAGGCGAATTGCCCGAGATGTCCAGGCAGAAGTCAGGGGTCTTCGGGAAGTCGCCGCCAATGCTTGAGCGGGTCGGGGCCTTCTTTGATGTCGATGGGACCCTTCTGAAGGGCAATATCGTACGCTACTATGCCTTTCTTCGTCGACGTGAAATGGGCATGATCTGGAGACAAATCTGGTCGGCCGGCTTGCTGGCTCGGGTTCCCTACTATTTGATTGTCGACCGGATCAGCCGCCAGCTATTGACCACCAGGTTCTATAGGAACTATCGGACATTTACTCCGCTTCGCCTGCGCGATGGAGCCAGTGCCCTTTTTCATGAAGAGCTGAAGCCGAACCTCTATCCGCGGGCACTCGAGTGCATCAAGGCCCACAGGGCAGAGGGGCATGTCGTCGTTCTGGTGAGCGGTTCCATTCGTCAGATCGCAACTCCTGTGGCCGAACATGTTGGGGCAGATGGAATACTGTGCACCGAGCTGGAGGAAAAGCAAGGTGTCTTTACCGGGGCTTTGAAGGCCGGGTCACTGACCGGGCCCCGGAAAGCGGAGGCCCTGAGTAACTATGCCCGGCTCCATCAGATCAGCCTGGATGTAAGCCACGCCTACGCCGACAGTCTCGACGACGTTCCCATGCTTGACTGTGTGGGCCATCCCGTGGTCATTAATCCTGATGACCGCTTGCGAAAACTGGCATCGGATAGAGGGTGGAGTGCGCAGTACTGGTGTGTGGACGGCCCGAAGACATGATTGCTGTCCAGTATCACAAAGGCGTTACGCGCTTTCTGGCCACCCGGTACCTGGGAAGATACTGGGAGTCGATCTGTACCTCGCCTCTCGGGACCACCCGCCTGGTCGATTTGCCCGAACCACGGCTTCCTTCCGCCGAATGGGTTCGAATGCGGCCTGCACTGAGCGGCATCTGCGGATCGGACCAGGCCACGATCACAGCTAGGGGGAGTACCTACTTTGCCCCCTTTACCTCCTGCCCGTTTGTTCTTGGCCACGAGGTCGTGGGCGAGATTGTGGAGACCGGCCCGGCCGTAAGAGACCTGGTTGCTGGTAACCGGGTCGTGCTCGAGCCTCCCTTGCATTGCCGAGTCCGAGGCATCGCAGACCTCTGTGTCGAGTGCCGGGCCGGGCGCCACGCCCAGTGTCTCAACGTAACGCGAGGATGCATTTCTGCCGGAGTCCAGACCGGGTTCTGCCGGGACACCGGAGGGGGGTGGAGTTCGTCGTTTGTCGCCCACGAGTTGCAGCTTCACAGAGTGCCACCTGCACTTGCCGACGAGGAAGCGGTTTTGATCGAACCGTTCAGTTGTTGTCTGCAGGCTGCGAGCAGCGCTGCCCCCGGCAGAGAGCAGACGCTGCTGGTTGTGGGATGCGGAACGATTGGCGTTTTCACCATAGCAGCGCTCAAGGAGTTGCAGCCCGATGCCACGGTGATCGCAGTTGCCAAGTATCCGCACCAGAAAAACTGGGCGCGGCGCCTGGGAGCAGATCGAGTGCTGCAGGCGGGACGGGGGCTCTTCGAGGAACTTGCGGCACTGGTCGGAGCGGAGTTGTTCCACCCGGAGCTGAGCAGACCCATATTCTCCGGAGGTGTGGATGTTTGCTTTGACTGTGTCGGTTCGGCGGCCAGTATCGACGACTGCCTGCGCTTTGCATCCTGCCGGGGAAAGGTTGTGCTGGTGGGGATGCCTGGCATACCGAAAGGGGTTGACTGGACATCCATCTGGTATAAAGAGCTGCGGGTGATGGGCAGTTACACGAGCACTTCCAGGACCTTCCGACGCTCGGTGGAGATGGTCAACGGGTTGGCGCCCCGTCTGCAGGGAGTTGCAGGCGCCCGATTCACCCTGGATCAGTTCTCGGACGCTCTTCGCTGCGCTCGCCACTCGGGCAAGGCCGGTGTCCTCAAGACGGTTTTTGAGCCCTAAGGGCTTCCTGTAGAAGCCCCGGATCAAGATTGCCGCCACTCAGGACGAGAACGGTGTTCTGCGCGGGGATCAGGCCCTCCATCACCGCGGCCATCCCCACGGCCCCGGACGGCTCCACAACCAGCCGCTCTGTCTGAAAGAAGTGAGCCACGGCTTCCAGGATGCTTTGCTCGCTCACAGTGACGACTGAGTGGACAGTACTCCTGAATGAGCGCGAAGGTCAGGTCTCCAGGCTGATTAGACGCGAAGGCCGTCGGCGATCGTTTCGGTCTTTTCGACACTCAAGACCCGCCCCGCCCGGAAAGAGAGGTAAGTTGCGTTCGATCCCTCAGGCTGAACCCCCCAGACCTGAATGGCGGGATTGAGCAGCTTGGCCCCCAGGGCAGTGCCACTGATCAGCCCGCCCCCGCTGATCGGCACGACAAGGTGCCGCATTTCAGCCTGCTGTTCCACTACTTCGAGGCCGAGAGAAGCATTGCCCAGAATCGCATTGGGATGGTTGAAAGGGTGGATTTGGGTAGCTCCGCTGGAGGCTTCGATTTCCTCAACCCTGGTCTGCCGGGCACCAAAGTGATTGTCACAAAAAACGACCTCCGCCCCCCAGCGCCTGGTCAACGCAACCTTCAGCGGATTGCTGTTGCGAGTCATGACAACCTGCAGGCCGCAGCCAACCAGGCT
>CBDBGQ010000042.1:0-13352 GCA_965205345.1 Acidobacteriota bacterium
AACAGGCACGCCCAGGGCCTTCCCTTTCAGGTCCCAGAGGGCTGTGTCGAGGGCTCCCAGAGCATGCAGTTTCTCCCGGGCCGGAGGGTAGAAGTAGCCCCGGTACATCAACTGCCACAAATGCTCGATCCTGGACGGATCCTCTCCGATCAGCAGTCCGGCGCACTGCTCAACCGTCTCCTTGGTACCTCCCTCTCCGATGCCCCGAATTCCCTGATCGGTCTCAACCTCGACGGTTAAGCAACCGTTTTTCTGTAATTTTCTTTAGGGCCTGTAGGGAAGAATTGCTCCACTTGTGTTTTCCAGCCGGCCAGGTTCAGGTATTGCCGGCCGGTTAACCACTCCTCGTGTATCTCTGCAAGCACAGCCGAGATGAGACGCAGCGCCGACGCTTCGTGGGGAAAGATTCCCACCACCCGGGTTCGTCTCCGGATCTCCCGGTGCAGTCTCTCCAGTCCGTTGATGGTTCGGATCCTTCGCCACCAGCTCCTCGGAAAATCAAACACTGTCAGCCCTTCATCCACGTTCTCTTCCAGCCAGCTCACGAACTCCGGTGCAATTTTTTCGAACTTCTTGACGACTTTACCCTTGAGCTCCTCGGCATCCTCTCGAGAGGGGGCATCGAAAATGTCCCGCATGGCCTGGGCGATCCGGGGCTTGTCCCGTTTGCGGCGAGCATATTGTTGGGCGTTTTTACTCAGGTGAAACTGACAACGGTTCCAGGGCACCGACGGATAAACTGCCCGCCTGGCCGCCTTCAGTCCTTCGTGATCGTCACTGACAAACAGCTCGATCCCTCTCAATCCACGCTTGTGCAGATCTCCCAGAAACCCTCGCCAATGCACCTCCGCTTCACTGATCTTGGCGCTCAGACCCAACACCTCCCGCGTCCCGAAACGATTGACTCCTATGGCTTTCAGGATCGCCACGTCCTGCACCCTGCCACCTCTTCGAACCTTCTCGTAGTGGGCATCTAGATACACGATCGGATACTCTCCCAGCTCCCGGCTTCGAAACTGCTCCAGCTCTTCGTCCAGCATCCCGGCCACTCTCGAGACTTGGGTGGCCGAGATCTCCAACCCACACAGCTGCTCCGTGATCTCGGTGACTTTTCTCGTCGAGACTCCCATCACATACATCTCGGCAATGGCCAGCTTCAGGGCCTTCTCCGAACGGCAACCCCTTTCCAGCGACTTGGGATAAAACCTCAAACCGCGCACCTGTGGAATCTCCAAGTGCAGCTCTCCCACTCGAGTCTGAATCCGCTTCTCTTTGAATCCGTTTCGATAGCCTCGCCGACTGGCGGTTCTCTCGTACGCTTCCGCTCCCAGAAACTCGCTTCTTTCCAACTGCATCGCCACGTTGAACAACTTCTCCAGGATCCCTCGAAAGGCTTCTGTTCCTTCCTCGATCAACTCCTCCAGAATCTCCCGTGGTACTCTCTTTTCCAGGTCTGGGTTCATTTGATTCTCCTTGCCAGATTGTCGTTTCTGTTTTTGGAGAATCCTGTCCCAGACCTCTGTCTTTCTGACCCAAGGCCTGACCAGAAATTACAGAAAAAAAGTTACACTACTACCTCGACCACATGAGTGCTCTGGTTGAAGATGGGACGAGGGTTCGGTGAGTGATAAAAGCGGACTCGCTTGATAGTCATCCGGGGAGATTGAGCAGTGGCTATACGAGGGGTCGCCACCAAAGCTCCTCCCGCCAGCGCGGATTTCAGAAAAAGTCTTCTTTGCATTGGAATTGACCTCTTCGGATTGATGCCGGATTCATGGATACCCTGTGGAAGGTCGAAAGTCAAAAGTGGAAAGTGGGAATCCCCACGCTGTATGTCGTCAGCGAAAATGGGACAAAGTGGCCCCGGGGCTTAAGAGGCACTCGGGCTGCTGCTGGTCAATGATCCACCGCCCCGAGTTTCACTGTTGCCAGGATTAGGAGAGTTGTCCGGATTGATAAAACGGGAGGGACACCTTGAAGTGGGCAAGCGTCAAGCCGCCTGGAACACTTCAATCGGGTTGCCAAACGGGTCCTCGGCGAGGATTTGCTTCCCGCCAACGCCGCTGATGATATCGTTGTGGAAGTTGATGCCTGCCTGCCTCATTGATGCGACCACGGCCTCAATGTCGTCAACCTCGAAGACGAATCGATTCCATCCTCCGGGTTCTGGCACACGACCGTCGAGCATGGGCCTGGCTGCCGACGTCTTCGGGCCGCTGATCCACAGGGTCAGGTCGTCTTTCGCTATCATCGCAAATGCCCCCGCATTAAAAACCGATTCAAAGCCTAGATGTTGGACGTAGAAGCTCACAGCAGCGTCCACATCGTCCACGAAATATCGTACCTTTGCCATGTAATGGTTCCTTTCCAAGCCGCGTGTGTTGCGGATATCCTAAGGGAGATAAGTTAACCTTTGCTCAGAGCTGTGATTCCCGTCTCTTCGGTCTACCTGGAAACTGAAGTTACCCCACTTTCGTGGACAGTTTACGGCTTTCGAATCAAGCCACATCTGAGTGCCTCGATTCATAGTTGATCGGCGACAGATAGTCCAGTGACGAGTGCCGCCTGTGAGGGTTGTAAAAGCCCTCGATGTAGTCGAAGACAGCAAGCCTGGCCTGCAGCTTGCTGCGGAAGCTGTGCCGGTCGATCAGTTCACACTCCAGAGAGGCAAAAAAGCTCTCACACAGCGCGTTGTCATAACAGTCACCGACCGAGCCCATGGAGGGTCTGATGCCGGCTCTCTTGCAGCGCAGCCCGAACTCGATCGACGTGTATTGCGTCCCCTGGTCCGAGTGATGGATCACCCCGTCGGATTCACGCTCTTGAAGTGCCATTTGCAGGGCATCGGTCACTAGCCGGGTCTTGAGATCATTTCTGAGCGACCAGCCGACCACTCGCCGACTGAAAGCGTCGACCACTACGGCCAGGTAGACGAAACCTGCCCAACTCGGCACGTACGGTTGAGTAGGCCGGGGGAGTCTCACCCCCAGCCCCTCCAAGAACCGGACGTGAACCTCTCAGCTCATCCGGCTCCTATCACTCAAGCCACAAAATGGCTTTGCTACTTTCAAGGGCTCCTCCTGCCTAGCAGTTGGCCGCTTGTCTGTAGCCGAGTGACCAAGCCCCTTCGCTCCGCTGCCATTACGACAGCCTCATCGCTACTACGAGCTTGTCCGCCCCTGGGCAACGCTTCGATACTGTCGGCCTCGCAGGTTCTCTGCTTGTGCCTTTCTCTTAGCATCGTTGCTCCAAGTTCCCGCAGTTCAACATGAGAGCCCAGATCAAGCTCACGCCACCTCTATGCCGGGTGCCACCTGGCCAGTAGACAGGTTTCCGCCAGATTCGTCCCGGGGCAACATCAACTCCCCGGTTTCGACACCATCTCGTCCTTTCGGCACTTGAACGGTGGTTCACTTGTGTTCGTCTTCCTGATCCACACCTGATGCTTCTAGAGCACCTTTTCCGTAACGCTCACGACCGCGGCTTTTGACCACAGCCACTTACGGTGGTTTGCAACCTGCTCCTGCAAGCCGGTTGCGGGAGGCCTACTCCCATCTCTCACGCCGCTTGCTGCGGCACACTGATGTCTGCAACCCACAGTCGGTTGGGGCGGCTGACCTGGAAGTTTCGCTCCACCAGATCCGGAGCCGGACGGCTGTCTTGGCCTCTCAGGGTCGTGCGTGTCTTGCGTCTGCGGCTAACGCCTTCAATGCCGGCGACTTTCATCAGTCGGGCCACCCGGTTTTTGCCCACCAGGTGACCTTCCTCTCGAAGTTCCGCCGTAATGCGGGGAGCTCCATAGGTCCGACGACTTTGCTGGTGGATCCCGTTGATTGTTTCCAGAAGACGAGCATTCGCTTCATCTCGAGTCGAAGGTCCGCGATCGACCCACGCGTAGTAGCCACTGGTGGAGACACCCAGCAAACGGCACATGGTGGTGATTGGATAGTCGGCCTGATTCACTTTCACGAACCTGAAGACTTCTTGGAAATCGGATCGCTCTCCCGTGCGAACCAGGCCGCGGCTTTTGCCAATATTTCCCGCTCAACCCTCAGCTGCCTATTTTCTTTGCGCAACTTCCGCAGCTCGGCTCGTTCTACCGTCGTCAGGCCGTCTCTACGACGGCCTTCATCCAGGTCTGCCTGGGCGATCCAGTTGCGGATCGTCTGTTCGTTGGGTTCAAACTCTCGGGCCAGCTCACCGGGGCTGCGCCCGGCTCGATGAAGCTCGACTATCTGCTGGCGAAACTCGGGTGGATAAGCTCGTCTTGTTCTTGGCATCGTGTCCTCCATTCTCCCAAAGGATTAGGTGTCCACGAAACCGGGGGAACTCCAGTGAATCCCACCTATCTGTTTGCTTTTTATTTTCTCCAGGGTTGCGCTGTGATTATTATGGCACCCATCGGATTTGCGTTTGTCACCAAATGGGCGCCTATGGAGTGGACTGGGCGATTAATCGGGGTATGGTTCTCCGCCACTGGTTTGGGGAGTTTTCTAGGAGGCTACGCAACTAACGCGATCGCCGATGTTCTGGGTGCTTCTTCAGGCAAGTGTTGTTGAGCCATTCCCCCTCCAGTGCCCAAACTGGACAGACCTGAGATCCAATTTAGCGTACCGTGCGACAAGCACCATCAAGAAAAATAAAAAGAACGCCACCTGGCTGGTGAATACGTCCCGGAAGGAGAGCCTCTTTTTAGCCAGTCCAGCTTGCATGGCTGGAGTCCTCAGCGTTTTACCGAACTTCAAAGCCCTGTGCGGTCGCAGAAAGTTGTAATGGGCCATGAGCAGAGCCACCTGACCTTCCAAGAATTCCGTACGTCGGGCGTGACAAGGCGTGCGACGGCCAAGATAGGAACAGCCCTGGCGGATGGTTAGATTGTGGCGCTCGATGAAGCTGGTGTTGAGAGTGGTGGAGTCCTCCGAATAGAAGAGTGCCTCCTCCAGTTCCGCCTGGGTTCCGAGCAGCAGTCTGCGATCGACCCGGACCACTCGATTCTCGCGTCGCTTCTTGATCACTTGACCGTATATGCAGACTCCTCGGAGCAACCTTTTCGCCGCCCACTCGTACATCTCGAAACCGTCGGTGGTGAACAGGAATCGGTGTTCAACACGACCTCGCTGCAGGGAGTCGAGCATCACTCTCTCGATGTTTCGGTAGTTACGGCGACCCATCTCGACCGAGATCCAAAGTCTGGACCATACTTCGAGGGTTGTCATTATCCAGATCACCCGCTTTTTGGTTCCCACAAATATTCTGATCTCGTCGGCCTGAAGTTCACGGATGAGGAAGCCTTTCAGCATCCGATCGTTGAACCGCTGTGCATATCTGGCCGCCGATTCAAGCCATCGGGCGACTGTGCCCCAGGCCATGCGCTTGATTTGAACTATGGTCGAGATCGCAATGCCGTGGACACACATACGGACGACTTCATCGAACAAAGACCGGGGCTTATGGAGCCGATAATATGGAGTGCCGTGTGTCGACGAAAAGGTCCGACCGCATTCCTTGCAACGGTACCGACGCCGTCTGCCCTGCGAGGTGATGTAGAAGGAGTGTCGAATGATGTTTCCTTTGCTGGCCTGGCCTCTCAAGAAGCAATCGGGGTTTGGACAGCAGCGAGATCGTCTTCTGCTCCGCTTCATACATGTTTGATGGCAGAAAAACCGGAGAAGATCCAGCTGGCACAACAGATTGCGGGGCTACTGGACAAAGTCAACAACACTTCCCTGAAGAAGCACCGCGTATTTTGTCGGAAGTGTGGGTATCGCCACTAATCCACCTTCAACACAATTGCATGTGCTGGACAGCCCCAGTTCTGGCCACGTGACAACGATTGAGAACGTAAACTCCGGCAGCAATGCAGATGTCCTGGACCTGAGGGTTCGCGCGGCTTCGCCGGGTAGTGGCAATAACTACCTCACCTTTAGAAACGGACTCCTGGGGGGGCTCGGAGTCTCGGGCCAGATCGATGGAAATAGCAGCGGCGGAGTGCGCTTTGTGAGTTCCAGCGGCGACTTTGCCGAGTGGCTGCCCCGGCTGCGGGGAGCAGAAGAAATCGAAGCCGGTGACATCGTCGGTGTCTTCCAGGGTCGGGTGACGAAGAACACCGATGGAGCAGCATCTCTGCATGTTGTCTCCTCCGCCCCAATCGTGTCGGGGAACTCTCCTCCCCAGGAAGAAGAACACCTGTGGGAAGAGATTGCCTTCCTGGGTCAGGTTCCGGTGAAAGTCAGGGGTAAGGTAAGTGCCGGAGACTACATTGTCCCTTCCAGGCTCAATGACGGCACCGGGGTGGCCATTTCAGCCCATGAGATGAATGTATCGGACTTCGGAAGGATCGTCGGCCGTGCCTGGGAGTCATCGGACGAGGAAGCCGTCAAGCTGGTCAAAGCTGTCGTGGGCCTCGCCCGGCCAGCTCCCGACCTGGTAGCCCTCCTCGCCCAGAAAGAGGAGCAACTGCAGACACTCACCGCACAAGTGGAGCTGTTGAAGCTGAATCAGGAGAGATTGATGCGCCACCTTGTGTCACCCGACACGGAATAGGCCACCAGGATCATCGAGTGCCCGTAAGGTGGGGTCACTGTGTCAACCGGTAGATCCATGCCCCCGTCGTTGACCGGTGAGGGTGCCCCTACCAGAAACTCGTAGCTGTCCCTACCAGAAACCCGTAGCCCTTGAAATCATTGAGGTTGGGCATGATGGCTGCCAACCTTCGAGCCGATGCGCAAGGTGGTTTATTCGCTGCTGACCTTGCTCTTCTCCAGCTTCAGAACACACTTGGCACTCCAACTGGAGATCATGGCCCGGCTCGACTTCTTGAGCGTGCGACTCGGTACCGGGACCTGGCTTTCCGCACAATATAAAGGGCCCGAGTTTCACAGCTACTGAGAGTCGGGAAGCTGTTTGGATCGATTAAACAGGAGGGACAGGTGCCCCAATTCCGGATGAACCGCACCGATTCCCAGCCTTAATTTTTTTCGGTACAAATTCTAAGGATTCGGGCTCGAAGGTCTCCAGGTCGGGTAAGGTCGTTTGAACACCCGCTTCAGGCACCTCCCGTTTTGCGGTCCAGACAATGCCATTGAGAATGAAACGGCGGAGGTCTGCCAGCTGCCAGTTTTTATAGAAGTGGGGCATGGTTACCCCGAAACCGCGTCCCGTATCCGGTCGTTCAGTACCCCAGGCTATGATCTCGCGCTTGGGCGCCTCGGGTGGCAGCATTGAGACCGCTATGGCGAACGCCCCGGGCAGCATCTGGTTGTTGTCCGGCCCAAAGTAATTGTTGATATACGGTTCGTCATACAGCGTGAAGGTATTCCAACCCCGCGATACCGGATGCCCGGGATCAGCAGCATCAATGGTGGCATCAAGGCGCCTGGCAATGGACTGATGGTGGTCGCAACGCGTGGCAAAGTATCCTCCCATCCAGTGCAGCAGCGGATGATCGCCATCCGGCCCGACGTCCTCATTCCTTATTCCAGTCCCGTAGTGAATACAGACGATGCCGCAACCCCGATTCATCATGCCGGTCAGATCCGCCATAGCCTCGTCGGAATCCGGCAGGCGTTCTCCCGGGAAGTTGTCGCCGATGAAAACCACGGATGCGTAGGCATCCAATTCCAGGGGAACCTCCGACCAGGCGTAGACCACGTCGGCTTGGAAACCCGGAAGGTTCTCCATGTTTTCCAGACAGTATTCCACCAGCCGGCCCCCGGCGCCCGCTTCATGGGTTCCTCGCGCATGGCTGCCGGGACCCACCACGACGAGGACGCGGGTGGTCGTCGCTTCCTCCCCGCTGTTCAGGGAACAGGCCTGAAAGCACAGGGTTGCATAGAGGAGTAAAAGAAGGATGGAGAGGTGTTTCATAGATGGACGACTCCTCGTCGCGCGAAAGAGAATACCACCCTTACCGTAAGGGCGGTCTGCTTCTCGAAGTGACGACTCACGCCTTCAAGCCAAGTACCCTCACCAAAGCACTACAAGTCGCCGACTGTTTCTGCCGGGCGTACCAGAGTTACTTCTTTATAATCGATAACTTATCTGGATTCTAGCCTCTCGAAAACCCGTCGGAAACGGCGGTTTTCTGGCAGATTTCTAACAACCCCGGAGAATTCGAGGACGACCACTTCGCTATTCGACTGGCAGGGAGTACAGGGTCACGCTCAAGGGCGCTATTTCAATCCCATCCGGGGTTTCAGTAAAGGAAGCCGGTTCGATATCGACCTGGCGGGGCTTGCCCGGGACATTGTGCGCCCACCTGTCTGGACCCGTGACAGTCCACTTGCGCCCGCCTCCGGTCAAGTTGGCGCCTCTGACGTCGAAGGAGATGGTGTGGGCATCCAGACTCGGGTTGACGACACCCACCGTCAGTCCAGTCTGTTCTTCGGTCCAGGCAGCCGCGATGTCGAGAGGCTGATAGCTTCCCGAAACTTCCACAGGGGTCCTTCCAAAATGATGCCGGTAGAGCTTGAGCACCAGTCCGGTTCCGTCGAACACGGCTTCGGTAGCCGTCGTCTTGATGGCTGATCCAAACACGTTCACGGTCAGGGAATAGTTGGCCATGAAGTAAAGGTCGCTGTTGCGGAAAAATTCGTGCAGGCCGGCGGCGATTCCGAGACCGTCTTCTAGAAAGGACCGCACTCCCCCCTCACCGTACTCATTCCGCCCATACCAGTAGCTCCATTCGTCCATCACAATACGAATGTCTTTTCCCTTGAGCGAGACAAGCGTCTTACGGTAGCCCCGGTGCTTGTCGGCGAGTCTCTTGATGGCGGCCGGAACTTGCCCGACATGAGCCGCAACTGTTTCCTTCTCTCGCCAGTACTTATGCTCACCAATCAGATCCATGTGATCGGCACAGCTCGTCATCATTTGTTGACTCCATCCCTCCGATTCGCCGACCGCCACGGTCTTCAGGGAGGGATCGACGGCGCGCATGGCCTCCTCGACCCGGTTGTGTTTCTTCACGTATTCGGCAATGGGCTGACCGAAGATCTCGTTCCCGACGCCCCACCACTTGACACGGAAGGGCTCGGGATGTCCGTTGCTGGCCCGCAGTTTCCCCATCGGGGTATTGGCGGCGCCGTTAACGTACTCGACCTCTTCGGCCGCCAGTCTGGCTCCGGCCAGGCCGGTATTCACAAGAATGAACGGTTCGGCGTCGATCTCACGGCACAAGGCTACAAACTCGTGAATCCCGACGTCGTTGTGCTCAATCCCTTTCCAGGCGAGATTTCTCCGGGGGGGACGTCGATCGGGATCGCCGATGCCTTCCTTCCAGTTGTATGCGCTTACAAAGCTGCCGCCCGGCCAGCGATAGACGGGCGCGTTCAATTCCTTCAGCAGAGCCACCGTGTCGGCCCGCCAGCCGTGAATGTTGTCGGCAGGCATTAAGGAGACCGTCCCCACCAGAAAACTGCCCTTGCCCTTGCCCACGATTTCCAGCCGCCCGTTGTCGGTTGTGCCACCCGCTGTGAACTCCAGCGGCACTTTCGCGTAGACCGTAGAAAGCTTGTCGACGGTCACTGTATGGCGGTCCGAGGCGCCGCCTCCCCAGACAAGACTCACCTTGATCGGGGCCGCGCCGGGATTACCTGCCAGCACAATCCGGCCGCTATAGCCCTTGCCGTCGACAAGAGCGAGACGCTCTTGAAAGATGCCGCCCGGTTTCCCGTCTCCAGCCAGCCGAATTCTTGGGGTGTGCACACCGACATAGCTGCTCATGGCCGGGCTGCGATCTTCTTCAGGCCAGCCCCGGGTAGAGTTCCCGGCCATCATCGTGACCGCACTCTTCTCGCCGATAACCATCCAGGGGGAACGGGTGAGTAGTTCGTAGGGGTGGCCCTCACCTTCATGATCCCCGGGCCCCGGTGTGAACATGGTCCAGGCCGGCGCTTCGCCGGTCACGGGATAGAAGAATTTGCGATCTTCGAGCATCTCTGACCATGTTCCTCCGTAAATCGAGCGGCCCAAATGCTCGATGAACTGTCCGTAAATGTACTCGGAGATGGGTTCTCGGGTCTTTGTGGCGTCGATGGATACCCTGATCGCGTGGCTGCCTGCCGAAAGCGGAAGTGCCGTGAGAAGCACCGTTAGCAGACTCAAGAAGTGGCTGCGTCTCATATTGACATCGACAGGGACCCGGTATTGTATGTCTGCAGCCGCAAATGGGACAAAATGACTCCGGATCTAAGAGACCCTCGGCGGCTCAGTTTTCTAACACTTTCCAACTAAACAAACCGACATTCCCCATATCAACTTTGGATCCGTGTTCCTCCGACCTCCCCTGTGACGAATAATCAAAACCTATCAGCCCTCCAACCAAGCAACAAGTGTTTTTCCTCATATTTCGGCTGAAAAGGGCCTCTGATCCTTGGCGTATCCAGGCGCCTTTGCCGAAATCCGACAAGCGGAAACACCTCTCCAGCCACCTGATCAGAAACACTGGACGCTAAGCCGTACTCCATCTCAAGCGGTTAATCCGAGACAACATCTCGGCCCATACCGCCTTGCTGACCGCGACTTCCGCCATCTGAAACGTCACGATCCGACTATGGTGAACCACCTTCGCTCCGATCTTGATCAGTTTGCTCAATAGGGTGCGAAGGGACCAGTGTTTGATTCTTCTGGGAAGGACCAGACGGCGCAGAAAAATGCCCAGGTTGTAGGCCAAAACGAACAGACCCAACCTCACCTGATTCGGGATAAAGCGTTGGCAAGACAGCCGCGTCCAGTTCAAGGCATACTTGCCTTCCTTGATCCACTGCTCGGCCCTGCCGCGACCGTTGTAAGAGTGAACCACCCCTTGGGCTCGTGCCCGGCGATCTGATCGGACCACGGAGGGTCCTCTCACCCGGACAGTTCTCGAGCAGCGGTTTGAAGACTCCCCCCCGACTATCGCAAGATAAGGCTTCGTTTTCCCGAAAGGAAGAAAGGGTGCCGAGTTGAAGACGCAAAACCCACTGCGGCGGGTCGGGAGCAGGGTTGTAGCCGTAGTTCTGATAGTGCTGTTGAGCGGATGCGGGAGCCCGGGGCCTGAACCCGACGTAGCGGAAAAGCCGCCTCCTCGAGAAGCGGAAACGGTCGAGGACCTTCTGGCTGTCGACATCCGCAAGACGGATCCCCTGACTCCGGAGCAACAGCGTAGTACTTTCCATCTTCCCGAGGGATTCGAAGTCCAGCTGTTCGCCTCCGAACCGGACATTGGAAAGCCGATGAACATGGCCTTTGATGGTCGGGGCCGGCTGTGGGTGACTCAGAGCGAAGAGTATCCGATTCCTGCGAAGGAGGGAGAGGGACGCGACCGTATCACCGTCCTTGAAGACACGAACCGGGACGGCCGGGCCGACAAGTTCACGGTCTTTGCGGATGGCTTGAACGTTCCCATCGGACTTCTCCCGGTGCAGGGTGGCGCCATCGTCTACAGCATTCCGTACATCTACCGTTTCTTCGATTTGGACGGGGATGACCGAGCCGACCAGAGGATTGTCCTCTACGGCCGTTTTGGTTATGGGGACACGCATGGCATGGTAAACGCCTTTACGCGGGGGTTCGACGGCTGGGTGTATGCCTGTCACGGCATCGCCAACATCTCGACGGCCCGTGGGGGAGACGGCCACGACATTACCATGGAGTCGGGCAACACGTTTCGTTTTCAGCTCGACGGATCGCGAGTGGAACAGAATACCTACGGACAGGTGAACCCTTTCGGTTTGACCTTCGACGCGGGGGGCAACATGTACTCGGTCGACTGCCACAGCCAGCCCGTGTATCAGATCCAACAAGGGGGCAGCTATCCTCATTTTTCTCGGTTGCCCACGGGGATCGGCTTTGGTCCGAAGATGATCGACCACAGACACGGCTCGACCGCCATCGCCGGGATTGTCTACTACGCGGCAGAGCAGTACCCGGAGGAATTCCACCACAACGTTCTCACCGGTGACGTCATCACCAACCGCCTCTACAGAGATCGAATTACAGCGATCGGATCAACTCCGGTGGCGGAGCACCGCGATGATTTCTTCCTCAGTGACGACCCGTGGTTTCGGCCCGTTGACCTCAAGCTGGGTCCTGACGGTTCGATCTACGTGGCTGATTTCTACAATCGCATCATCGGACATTACGAGGTTCCTCTGAAGCATCCGGACCGTGACCGGAAGCGGGGAAGGATCTGGAAGATTGTCTACAAGGACGGTCTCCGGCAGGCCTCTAGAAATGCCTCGCGGTCGAACTGGGCCCGGGCGTCCGTCAGCCAGTTAATTGCAGACCTGAGGCATCCCAACCTGACCGTTCGAAGCCTGGCCTCGGATCAGCTGGCCGACCGCTGGGGTCAGGCTGCTGTGAACGCAGTGACTGAAATGCTGAAGGATCCGGAGTCGAGTTCCTTTCAGAGGATTCATGGTCTCTGGGTCCTTAATCGAGTGAAGAGGTTGGACAGTGGCCTGTTGGCAGCCGCTGCGGGTGACGAGAAGGCAGAGGTCCGGGTCCACGCGATGCGAATTCTGGCCCAGTACTCCGGAGCCTTCGGAGAGCTGGAGCGGTCGCTGGTTCACCAGGCTCTCGCCGATCCGGAGCCGCTGGTGCAGCGCCAGGCGGCCGACGCGCTGCGATTGTATCCTGCGGCCGAGAGCTTGGAGCCGCTGGTCGAGTTGGCAGCGCACATCGATCATTCCGATTCCCACCTTGCGTACGTCACTGCTATGGCCCTGCGCGATCAGCTCCGCGTACCGGAGATTCTGGAGGACGCGCTGAGCAAGACCTGGGGAGAGGCTGAATCGAGCCACTTAGAGAAGGTCATGGTCGGCGTGAAGTCGGCCGCGGCCGCCGGCTTCCTGCTGGATCGGATCCTGGGGAAGACGGCTGCAGAGAAGATTGCTCTGGCCCGCACCGAACACATCGCCCGGTATCTTGCCAAAGACGATTTCAATCGTCTGGTCGTCTGGGGAAGACGCCGGTCCTGGGCAGTCCTCGAGGAAGAACATCAGGTCTTCGATTCCATACTCAAGGGCGCCCAGCCACGCGATGATGACGCAGGCAGATTGGCACGACCGTGGGGCCTTGACCTGGCACGGAGAATGATGGCTTCTCGAGAGGACGAAGTCCGGGCCGAGGGCTATCGGCTGGCTGGTTCTCTGCAGTGGAAGGAGGTTGCGCCCCGGCTGGCGCGTGCGTTTGGATCCGAACGAGAGGGTGTAGTTCTCCGTGTGGCGGCGGCCGAGGCTCTGCTGGAGATCGACGAGGCGGGCTATGGACCTCTCCTCGTAAGCACCATCCGAGGGGCAGCCAAGCTCCCCCTGCTCCGCAACCGATTGTTAGACGTCTTGTTGGGAAGTGCGGCAGACGGTCGAACTCGG
>CBDBGQ010000043.1:0-35503 GCA_965205345.1 Acidobacteriota bacterium
GGCTATACCTCCACGACTTCGACGATGTTTTGCCAGAGCCTCCAGGCAGAGTATCCGGACGTGGTTCTTGTTTCCTACGGTGCGCCGGCGCAAACCGGTGAGTAGCAGAGAGCGAGAGTCTCTCACAGGAAAGGAGTAGCGAACCATGCTGACCCCGAGTCATGCGTGTGTACTCGTAAGAGTGCAGGCGAAGCATTGACAGGGGCACGTGCGGGCCAGGTATTGAGCCGCGAAAGGAAAATGACTTCGGGGGGCCAACGTAGTCGTAGGATCGGAAGGCAACATGGAACCGTTCGCTAATCGCGAGAACGATTCCGCCCCCGCGTGGTCCCGAGACCCTGTGCACGTACGGAAGTTGCTTACACGGGAGCCGGGAGATCCCGCCTCTGACCCCAGGGGGATGGCCCCAAGGTCCGCGCTGTGAATCCGAAAGGAGCACGACAGCGATGCACGGAGGCGGGAAGTCGGACAGGCTGATAGTAGCTGAGAAGCGCTCGAACAAAGACGGCGGTGCGCCGCGGTCGGCGGAGAGGGTGGAGCCAAGCGGCCTGGCCAAAGGGAATTCGTCCTAGCAAAACAAGTGCCGGACACAGAGCCGGGAGAGGAATCGATATGGAGGACTCTAAACGGGCACCAAGCGGGAAATCGCGGACACAGCCAAGAGACCGCACCTACGTCGAAACCGAGGACTTGCAAAGTGCGCTGGAACGGATACGGCAGGTAGCAACAGCGACTGCGCGTTATTACCTGAGGTAAGAGCCCAGTGCGGTAGTTCCGCTCGCTGGGATCTGTGCGGGGGGCGATCCGAAAGGATCGTCCCTACCGCGACGGTATGATCGCATTCGCTTCATCAAAGCAGTGAAATTCGGGGACACGGTTTTGGTGACGTATCGTTTGAGACAGGTACTGAAAGAAGAAGCCAAGCTGGTGTCCGAGGTCCAGGTTCACAATCAACACGATGAGCTTGTGGCGGTTCTGACGCACATCCTGAAAGCGATCCCATCAGGTCCCAGCCATGGTTGAATCCCGATCCTTACCCTTGGAAGGAATTCGGATCGTCAGCTTCGCACAGTTGCTGCAGGGGCCCTCCGGCGTGCAGATCCTGGCCGATCTGGGAGCTGACGTGATCAAGGTCGAACGGCCGCAAGTCGGTGCCTGGGAAAGGAACTGGTCCGGTGGCGAGGCGTATCTGGGAGGGGAGAGCGTCTTTTTTCTTCTGGCCAACCGCAACCAGCGCGGTCTCACCGCCAACCTGAAGAGCGAACTGGGCCGGGAGGTGGTCTCCAAGCTGCTGGATGAGGCCGATCTGCTGGTCGAGAATTACCGTCCCGGAGTGATGGAACGGCTGGGCCTTGGTTATGAAACCCTGAAGAAGAGGAATCCGGGTCTGATCTATGTATCCTGCTCGGGCTATGGTTCCAGCGGTCCTTACCGCGATGAGCCCGGTCAGGACCTTCTGGCGCAGGCCTTGAGCGGTCTGGCTTTCGCCACTGGAAAAGCGGATGATCCTCCCATCCCGGCAGGAACTTCCATTGTGGATCAACACGCCGCGGTTCTGCTGGCCCTGGGGGCTCTTGTAGCATTGGCTGCTCGGACTCGGACCGGGGAGGGACAAGAACTCGAAGTGAATCTCCTCAGCGCCGCCCTGGATCTGCAGATTGAACCCCTGGCCTATCTGCTCAACGGGTTTGATGTCAGTCGGCGGAGCCGATCGGGACTTGGAACCCCGTTCCACCCACCACCCTATGGGATTTATGAGACGGCCGACGAGTACATAGCCCTGTCACTGACACCCGGAGAGAGACTGGCCGAGGCGCTGGAAAGACCTGAGCTGCGCCGCTGGGAGGATAGCGAACGCTTTGCCCACCGGGATGAGATCAACGAGATCATTCGAGACCGAGTCCGGGAGCGTTGCACGCAGGAATGGCTCAAGCATTTCCGGAAATACGGAGTCTGGTGCTCGCGCGTGCATACATACATACGAAACCCTTCTGGACGATCCCCAGTTCCAGCACAACGATCCCGTTCAAGAGTTTGATTACCCGGAAACCGGCAAAGTCCGCGTCCTCCGACACCCAATTCAATACAGCAACCTGGAACCGTCCATTCGGAGAAGGCCCCTGCTATTAGGAGAGCACACGGACGAGATCCTGGCAGAACTGGGCTACAGCGAGCAGGAAACCGCTCACCTGCATGAGACTGGGGCGGTCTAACACTGGTTGAAGGTTGAAGGTTCGTGGAACGTGAAACGTGGAACCTGGAACGCTTGGAAGCAGGCCTCTGGTCGGACATTGGCGCCACCATCCGGGGGACGGCAGACGCGCTGGATGAGGAGTTTCCCTATGTCACCGATGCGCAAGGGAGGTGGAAATGCCGGCCGGCCGATCAGTATGCCGGCTGGACGGGGAAGAACTGGAGCCACGGCAACTGGTTCTGTGGCTTCTGGGTTGGTCTGTTGTGGCTGGCCTTTGAGGTCAGTGCGGAACCCTGCTTCCTGGAAGAAGCCCGGCGTTGGGCTGAGCGGATGCGCTTTCGGCAGAATGACCCCAACAGCCACGACATCGGTTTCCTCTTCATTCCCAGTTTCGTAAAAGGATTTCTCCTCACTGGAGAATCGACCTGGCGAGAACCTGCCCTGGCAGCGGCGCAGGTTCTGGCGGGACGCGTTGATGGTCGGGCCGGCATCGTCCAGGCCTGGGGAAAACTGGATGACTCCCGCACCCAGGGATCTTCAACGATCGACACCATGATGAATCTGCCGCTGCTCTGGTGGGCGGCACGTGAAACAGGGGATGTCTCCTTCTCGCGGGCCGCTGCCCGGCATGCGCGGGTCAGCGCTGCAGTTTACATTCGCGAGGATGGGTCCACCTTCCATACGGCTCGCTTCGATCCTGTTACGGGAGTGCTGATGGATCGGGGGACCTATCAGGGCCTCTCCGGATTGTCCTGCTGGTCGCGGGGGCTGGCCTGGGCCATTTCGGGGTTTTCGGAAGCCTACCGCCATACGGGAGCACCTGAATTGCTGGAGGCCGCCGAAACCGTTTCCGACTACTATTTCGATCACGCTCCAGCAGATCTCGTCCCCTACTGGGACTACCAGGATCCGGGGATTCCGGGAGTTCCACGAGACAGTGCGGCTGCAGCCATCGCGGCCGGAGGCTTTCTGACTCTGGCCGAGGTCCATCCCCAAAGTCGTCTGCGACAAGCGTATAAAAGAAGAGCCCGGCGAGTTCTGGGTTCACTGCTGGAAGGCTATTTGAACCGCGATCCCAGCGGGAGTTACCAGGGAATTCTGCGTCACGCCTGTTACTCGAAGCCGCACAATGAGGGTGTCGACGGTTCCTTCATCGTGGGGGATTTCTTCCTGGTGCAAAACCTGCTCCGGGCAGCGCGTGAGACCGCCGCCGCAGGAAGTCCTTTCAGCGGTGGGGTGACACCTTGAAGTGAGAATCTCTCCAGAGACGGGATCTGGAGAGCGCGAGCCTTGACCCATCACGGCGAAACCCTATAACGTAAAAAGGGCTTTGGCTCGGACCGATAAGAACTGTCCTCAGGGGCTGAAACTGATGATCGTCAGAAAGGCACGACGTGAGGGTACCGTTCAGTTGGACTCCCGCCTCACGCTTCTGTTCTCCGTTCCAACCTTGACTGAGGATACGGATCCGTTTCACTCCGGAGACTGGGAGAAACACAATGGCCAGAAGATCGAAGCAGACGATACAGAAAAGACAGAAGGAACGGGCCCGCCTGGACAAGAAAAAGAGGAAAGAGGCCCGCCGACTGGAGGCAAAGGAACGCCGGGCCGAGGCACTGCCCCGACCCGAAGGCGAAGATCCGGATATCGCTCACATCAGACCCGGCCCCCAGCCGCTCCCGCCTGAGTTCACTGGTTCCCTGGAACCGGAGCCGGATGAAGAGGAGGAGGAATCCTAGCCCCACGTAGATACACTCATTTTGTTCTCGTTGCTCATTGCGTTTCCTTGGTTCGCCTGAGCTTAGTACTCACTTCCATAAATACGATGATGTTTGTTGGGAGCGCGACGGAGACCAGATTGAGGCGAGACGACGAGTCGATGCGGGAGCATCGGCGAGGAGGAACAACAAAGAGATGGGCCCGTCCCGCCCCAACCCTTCGGGCGGATGGGGGTTGCGGGCGATCTCTTTGTCGTTCGTCGTCAACGATGCTACCGCATCGCCTCCTCCTCTCTTCGCAACCTCACCTCGCAAGCCCCATCCGCAAACATCATCGTATTTATGGAAGGGAGTACTTAGCCTTGAACGCCAAAAGGCAGGGTCGATGCACATTGAGCCGCCCACTGTTTGGATGAACTCCAGCTTCCTGCTCCGAAGTCATCTTGAGCTGTGTTATGTATGTGAGTGGCTTTCCGAAAAGAGCCGTTCACCTGTACATCGCTCGAGAGGAGGAGTGAATTGTTGGAGCATCTTTCCTGGAAACCGATCAAAGTAGGCATCCTCGATTTCGGCGACGGGCGAAGCTTTCTGCAGAAGCCTCTGGCCCCCGTCAATGAAGAGTTTTGCAGTCGGCTGGTCAAGGCCCTCGAAGAAGACGGCTTCGAGGTGCTTCAGGGTGATGAAGTCATCTGGCAAAATGAGATTGCCGTCCGAAACGGGCGGATGCTGACCGCTGAATCGGTGGATGTGACCCTCTTCAACTTTTCCGTGTGGGCCTGGCCTCAGTACGCACGGGTAGCTGCCCAGTTTTGTCCTCAGCCGATCGTCATGTTCTCCAACGTCAACCCCCAATATCCTGGCCTGGTCGGAATGCTGGCCAATTCCGGCTCCCTGGATCAATCGGGGATCCGTTTCACCAAGAGTTTCGGTGATATCGCAGACCCCGCTGTTCGTTCCCGGCTCAAATCCCAGATTCTCTCGGTTGGAGCTGCGCGGCGGCTCAAGGGTCTGACGTATTGCCTGCTGGGAGGGCGGTCCCTCGGTATCGACACCACCGTCATCGATCCGGCTCAATGGATGAAACAGTTCGGGATCAATGTCGATCATGTCGACCAGTTCGAGGTGGTTCGGCGAGCCGAGGTGGAACTTGCGCAGGGAAGACGCGTTCAACCGGCCCTGGAATACCTGAAGGCCCACGTCAGGAAGATTCACTGGACCGGGCCGGATGCAACCTTTCGCCTGACCGAAGATCTACTCAAGAAGCAACTGGGCCTGTACTACGCGCCTCTGGATCTGATCGAAGAGTACCGCTACGATTTTTGCGGAATCAAAGGCCAGCGCGAACTCACCGAGCATTACGCCACGGCCGATGTGGCGGAGGCCTTTCTCAACGATCCCTACGGACCGGATGGATCAGCCAAGCCTTCGATCGTGTGTTCCACTGAGGCGGATTGCGACGACGCCCTGACCATGCAGATCTTCAAGCATCTGACGCAGACACCGGTTCTGTTTGCGGACGTCCGTCATTATCACGAGGATCTCGATCTGTGGGACCTGTGTAACAGCGGCGAGCACGCGACCTATTTCGCAGCCAGGAGCCTCGAGCCCGAGGCCAACCTCGCTCGAACTGAGTTCCGACCTCAGGGGTTCTATTTTCCGGCGGGCGGCGCGGCCGTTTACCATCTGGCCGCTGCGGGACCCTTCACGCTGGCAAGGCTGACGCGCAGCGACGGCATCTACCGCATGACGGCACTCTCGGCGGAGCTGGTCGATCTGGGCGAGCGGGGTGAAGAAGTGGCGGCGCTCACCCAGGACAACTGGCCCCACGCCTTTGCCCGCTTCCACTGCAGCCGGGAGAGCTTCATCGAGCGCTTTCACTGCAACCACATCCACGGCGTTTACGGAAATGTACTCTCCGAGCTGGAACTGGTGTGCTGGACCCTGGGAGTCGAGTTCCACCTTCTGAACTGACGAGGGAAGATGGAACTTCTCCCTTCCCTTCTCGTATATTGAGCATCTCGGCCACAAGGAAGATCCCGTGAAGTCCTTTTTGAGGAGGTCTGTTGAAAGTCTCTATTCTGATCCGGCGAACGCACATGTACACGGCCCTGTTTTTCGTGCCCTGGGTGGTGGTCTACTCTCTGAGCACTCTTTTCTTCAATCACGGAATTCGCCAGTTCTCAGCTGCCTCCGAGGGCCCTCCGATTACCTTCGAGAAAGAGTCCGAGCAGATCTACAGCGAGACCTTTCCAGAGGACACCCCGCCTGGAGACATGGCCAAACAGATCCTCGAGCACCTGGGCCTTTCGGGTACCCATTTCGCCAATCGGCGCCCCAACGGGACCATCATGATCAATCGCCGGGAGGCGATGACTCCCCGCCGTATCACCTTCAAACCTGAGACTGGATCGCTCCTGGTGGAGCGTCAGTTGATGAGTATTCTGACCTGGCTGCGAACAGCGTTGTTGCATGGATCGGGGCGGAGATGGAATTCGCCCTTTCCCAAGCGGTAGCGTCAGGCGATACGTTCGAACACAGGCCGTCCGAGTGCGGTCATTGTGTTCAGGACTTTCTGGCCGACCTGGATCTCCGTGATCTGCCTGGAGAAGCTGCGGGATCTGAGTCTGGGGCCGATGACGCTCTTCCACCGGCCGATCTGCGTTTCTATCCGGCTGCGCTGGTTGTACCCTGTGGCCGCCTGCCAGGCCATGCGGCCGTTGCTGCGGATCTGGGCAATATGGCGATCCCGAACGGTTGGATCCCGCGCCGATTGCGGTCGGATCACTGCGTTCTTTGGCGGCGGTATAACCACATCCAGGGTCTCCCCATACCGTTCCCTCAGCAGATCCCGTGTGGACGCTCCATCATAGGCGCCGTCCGCCAGAAAGCCCGTGACCGGGGCATCGAGTTGATCCAGGAGCCCGGGTAAGGCGGTGCTGTCTCCAACGTCATCGTGAGTCAGATTGGCGCAAACAATCGCACCGCTATGGAGGTCCAGTCCGAGGTGGAGTTTGCGCCAGCGGCGGCGTATTCCCCTGGTTTTATGCTTCTGCGCGAGCCATTCCCCTTCGCCGAAGATCTTGAGGCCGGTACTGTCCACCACCAGATGGACAGGCACAGACCCGGCTTGCCTCATCACCTGCGCGATGCTCAAGCCGTTTGCGCGACGCGACAGTGTGGAGAAGTCCGGCACCCGTATATCCAGCCCCATGAGCGTGCCAATGGAACCCATCAGCCCCTGCGTTTGTCGCAACCCAAGCCGATACGCCGTGCGCAGCGTCAGGCATGTCTCGATAGCCAGATCCGAGTATCTCCGCTGGCCACCCCGTGACGTGCGGCGCGGCGCGCGCCACACACTTTGAGCCTCATCACTGACCCAAATCGTCAGATCACCCCGCTGGCGCAGGCTCTCGTTATATTCCGCCCAGTTGATCACCCGATACTGCGCCTTATCAAACTTGTGCCGTCGGGCTGCGTTGAACTTATGTGGCATCTAGGTTATCCCCGGTGTTGAAAAACACGATGATAAGGCATCCTTCGGGATGATCCATGCAACAAGGTCGCGTTTCCACGAATCCACATTGGCTGGCCGAAATCAAAGAATTGCCCACTCACCCGATCACCCGGGGAGTCAGGCCTTTCAAGACCAAGGATGAGTGGTATTTCAACATCCATTTTCGCCCGACGATGGAGGGAGTGACCCCCATTCTAGTGGCAACACCCTCGGACGAAGTAAGACAGGGACGGACTTCCCACCCTCCAGGGCCCCACCCTCACATCGTTGCTGCAAGCGGGCGCGAGGAAGTGCTGGCCTGGGCTGTCGAAAGACCCGATGGAGGACGGAGCTTCGGCTTTACGGGTGGACACGGTCACGTCAACTGGGGGAACGATGATTTGCGGAAAGTTGTCCTCAATGCTCTGCTCTGGACGGCCACCGGAACGGTGCCGGCAGGAGGGGTTCAGTCGGTGGTGACGAAGCACGATCTGACGTTGAATCTGGATCCCAAGCCAAGAAGGAAGTGAGTGGACCCGCACTAGAACCCAGACCCCAGCACCCAGAACCTAGAACCTAGAACCCAGAACCCAGAACCCAGAACCTATTCCTCGCTGAGGTACATTTTCCTGCAGTATTCCTTCATCATCCGGCGGGCGGAAAAGACCGCCGCGATGGAACGGATCGATTCCCGCATCAGGCCGACCCAGCGAACAGGAATCCCACGAGAATCACGATCGTAAAACATGGGCGCGATCTCTCCCTCGAGGATGTCGTAGAGGGCGGACGCGGTCGAATCATCATTCTTTCCACCGATCTCCCAGCCGTTCTGTCCGTTGAATCCTTCCGCCCACCAGCCATCCAGGACACTGAAGTTGATCACACCGTTGATGGCCGCCTTCTGCCCGCTGGTACCACTGGCTTCGAGTGGCGGGACCGGTGTGTTCAGCCAGACATCGACACCGGCCAGCAGATAGTGAGCGACATGCATGTCGTAGTCTTCGATCACCGCAATGTGGCCACGAAGTTCATTCGAGGAACCGGCTTCGAAGATCTGTTGGAGGAAATATTTTCCCTCTTCGTCTGCCGGGTGGGCTTTCCCCGAAAAGATGATCTGAATCGGTCTTTTGGAGTTGACCAGAATCTTTCTGAGTCGTTCGCGGTCACGCAGAATGAGCGTGGCTCTCTTATACGTTGCGAAGCGGCGGGCGAACCCGAGGGTGAGGTAACTCGGGTTGAGAAAGCAGCCGAGTCCGACCAGTTGTTCCACGGAGGCAACGCCCTGCAACCATTTTCGCCTGGTCCGTTCACGGGTAAAGTCGAGGAGCTTGGCTTTGAGCCTCACGTGGGCTGCCCACAGGTCAGAGTCGGGAATTGCAGCGACCCCTTCCCAGGGAGCCGGATCATCGTGGTCTTCCAGCCAGTGGGGTCCGAACCGGCGTCGGAAGTGGCTTCCCATTTCTGAAGACACCCACGTAGGCAGATGGACTCCGTTTGTGATGGACTCAATCGGGACCTGCTGCTCCGGGAGATCAGGCCACAGTGGCTGCCACATCCGGCGCGAAACCTGACCATGCTTCTTGCTCACTCCGTTGGCATTACGAGACATCCTCAAAGCCAGGACGGTCATGCTGAAGGACTGCCTGGCATCGACCTGGCCCAACTTGAGGAACTCCTGCCGGCTGGTCCCCAGCTCTTGCCAAAGACCCTCGAAGTATTCCTCAACCAGTGGAAAGGGGAACTCGTCGTGGCCCGCTCCCACCGGGGTGTGGGTGGTGAAGACAATTTTGTTTCGGACCTCCGTGAGGTTTTGGGAGAAGGATAGGCCCTGATCCGCTCTCTGCCTCATCAACTCGAGGCTGGCGAAAGCGGCGTGTCCCTCGTTGAGGTGGTAAACGGTGGGCCGAAATCCGAGTGTCTGAAGAGTCTTGACTCCTCCCATTCCCAGAATGATCTCCTGTCGCAGCCGAACCACCTGATCGCCATGATAGAGGCGGGCAGTGAGGTCACGCTGCCACGGTTCGTTCTCTTCAATGTCTGTATCCATCAGAAAGATCGGGACCCTGCCGACCTGAACCTTCCAGAGGGCGATGCTCACCTCGGAGGCATCCAGAGCAAGCGAGACCAGCAGCCGCTTTCCATCGGTATCCAGGACGGGCAAGAGGGGAACGGTGTCGATGTCAAGGCGCGTATAAACCTCTCTCTGACGCCCACCTGGTTCAATCCTCTGATTGAAGTAACCTTCCGGATAGAGACTTCCTATCCCGATGAGCGGAATCCCCAGATCACTGGCTTCTTTGCAGGTGTCTCCAGCCAGAATTCCGAGCCCTCCGGAGTAGATGGCAAGTGAATTGTGGATTCCAAATTCTGCACAAAAGTAGGCAAACACCCCATCTTTGCTGTCCGGATAGTGGGTTGAAAACCAGGAGTGGTCCTCGCACATGTAGCCGTCGAAGTCGTCCATGACCGAATCGTAGAGGGCCAGGAACTGCGGGTTTTTCGCTGCCCCGCGGAGCGACTGAACGTCGACCTGTCTGATCATGCGAATCGGGTTGTGCGCGGTCTGTTTCCAGAGATCGAGATCAAGGCGTCGAAACAGTTCGCGGGCACTGGCTTTCCAGGTCCACCACAGGTTGTACGAAAGCTCGGGAATGCGTGAGATGCGTCCTGGAAACCTGGTGGCACCGGGGATCTGCACTTTCATAGGAGTCAGTCAAGATCAAACGGCCGGATTGGGTCGTCGAGCTCATCCTTGGCTTCGAGAGCCTTCTTGAACTTCTCCTCGAGTGACTGATGCCGATCTTCTTCGTCCTTGAACGCGCGGGCAAAAGCCTCGTCGGCTGTGCTCTTCTTTGCCCGTTCCTTCTCGACTGCATCTTCCAGGGAGTAATCTAGTTTCTTAGCCTCGCTGTGAAGCACCAGGCCGGTTGATGGTTCGATCATCAGAGTGGCCTGACAGGCTGGGCAGGTGACCTTCACACGCTTCTTTTCTTCCGCCATAGAATTCATCCTAGTAGGTTCTGTTAGGAAGCACCAGTGGACTAATGCCTGAATTGGTAGTGGATGAGCGGGCCGCTCGTTGGGCACTAATGAAAGTGGGAGGGGGCCCGGGGAGGCGGACGTTTAAATTTCCGACGCCTCCCCGGGCCCCCTCCCACTTTCATGACCCTAGTGTACTGTCCGGGAAGTTCGCGTCGTTAATTCGGGATGGATTTTCGTCGTCAGTGAGGCGCGCGACGCAGCAATGCCGGGAGTATTTCGAGGTAGCGCAACAAAGCTGTCGACGAAAAGACGCCCGAAGTAGCGGCGTGAACTTTCCGGACAGTGCACTAGGCGCTAGCGATTCAGGTGTTACAGTCCACTAATGCTTGTGTCCTCTTGCGTCGCCTCCAGCTCTCGAAGGCGTGCCTGGATCGCGGGTTCGTCCAACAATTCAGCCGCTCGAATCAAAGGAAGAAACCGATAGCCTTGAAGAGCCTCCGAACCACCCTCCTCACGATCGACCAGACACAGAACTGCTTCTACCTGACATCCCGACTGCTCGGCTCGTTCGATCGCCTGCAAAGTCGAGCCACCCGTCGTACACACATCGTCAACGATTGCCACGTGAGCCCCGGGGGGAGGACTGTATCCCTCCAGCAGCCTCTTGGTCCCGTGACCCTTCGGCTGCTTTCGAACAACGAAAGCCGACAGCGGTGGATAGAGTTCTCGCTCGACATGGCTCACAGTCGCCACGGCCGCCACGATCGGATCCGCACCCAGTGTCAATCCTCCAATAGCGTCAATGCGAAGTTCTTCCTTTTTGATGGTTTCCAGGATCAGCTTGGCCGTCAAATAGGCCCCCTCCGGGTGCAGGGTCGTGAACTTGCTGTCGAAGTAATAGAGGCTGCGCTTGCCCGAAGTCAGGACAAAATGCCCCAGTTGGAGCGAGTGTACTCGCAGTAGCTGAAGAAGGCGTTGTTTCAAACCAGTGTAGCTGTCTTCCATTTCGTTCCAGTGATGCGTCCAGATTCGACTCTCCCTGAGCCGGTCTGTTCGGCGGCAAAACTCTACCCCAGCGGGCCACCGGCTCACAAGTAAGCAGTGGTATATTGCGGACTGTGAAGTATCGAATTCTGGGGCGGACAGATCTGAAAATTTCCGAAATCGGCTTTGGTGCCTGGGGGATCGGAAGGCGAATGTGGAGAGGCGCGGACGATGGCGAATCGCTTCGAGCCCTCCATCTGGCCGTTGAAAACGGTCTCAACTTCATTGACACGGCGTTGACCTATGGTGGGGGTCACAGTGAGAGGCTGATCGGGCGTTTCCTTGGGGACACTGAAGCGCGAGTCCATGTGGCGACGAAAGCTCCGCCCCTGAACCAGCGCTGGCCGGCACAGGGAGCTCTGCCGGAGGTGTTTCCTCGCCACTACCTGATATCGAGTACCGAGCAGAGCCTGGAGAATCTTGGCGTGGAGTGCCTGGATCTAATGCAGCTACACGTCTGGTCTCCGGACTGGATCCAGCAGAATGAATGGCATCAGACCCTGCTCGATCTGAAAGCAGCCGGAAAGGTCTCTCACTTTGGCATATCGGTCGGCGAGCATGAGCCCGGGACCGCAGTGGACGTGGTTCGATCCGGACGAATCGAGACTGTGCAGGTCATCTACAACCTGTTCGATCAGAGCGCGGAACAGGAACTGTTCGGGGCCTGTGAGGAAATGGGTGTGGGTGTGATTGCCCGTGTTCCCTTCGATGAAGGGGCGTTGACCGGGGCGATTACTCCGGACACCCGGTTCTCGAAGAAGGACTGGCGGAATCGGTACTTTCGCGGGGATCGCAAGGAGAGAGTCCAGGAGCATGTTCAGCAACTGTCGCGACTGCTTGGCGATGAGGTGCAGACTCTCGCCGAGCTGGCGCTCCGCTTCTGCCTGCAGCCCCGGGTAGTTTCTGCGGTAATCCCGGGAATGAGGTCCACTTCCCACGTTCGTGCCAATCTTGCGGTTTCCGATCTGCCGCCGCTCAGTCCCAATCTGATGACGGAATTGAAGCGGCACGCCTGGGAGAAGAACTTCTATTTCTAAGTACTCGGAGGGAGTACTAACTCTCCCGGTAGTTCTCTCGAATCCACCGGTCGATGGCAGTTCCCGGATCGTCGATGCCTTCCGCGTCAACTTCCAGTTGTCCCAGCTTCGGCACCTTCTGGAGCAGGTTGAGGCCGTGCTGGTAGTCTTTGAACAACGCGTTGCAGAACTCGAGAACAGGCTGTTTGGTCTCAGAAGTCCTCTGGGCGAGCCTTTCGATCGCGTCCTGGTTGAAGCTGATCTGGATCCCATGCTGTTCCAGAAACTGGCGCTGGAACTTCTGCAGCTGGAACTCGGCCACGCGCAATCGGTACATGGCTGGATTCTCGAGTAATTCGGACAGCTTCTTGACGGGACTTTCAATCATCTCGCGGGTGACGACGAACTCGCGCACCTCTTCATGATCGGGAAGCTGGTATTTGTATTCGCGAAAGGCTTTCTCACAGACCGTCATCAGTCCCCGGGCCCCTGTCCGCTCGGTGACAGCCTGCGCTGAGATGGCGTGCATTCCTTCGTCGGTAAAATAAGCGTCGATTCCGTAGGCGAGAAAATCCCTCTTGTACTGTTTCAGAAGCGAGCCTTCCGAGTACTTCAGGATCTCAAACAGATCCTGCTCGTAAAGCGGGTTGCAGTGGACGACCACCGGCAGGCGTCCCACGAACTCGGCCTCGAATCCGAACTCCAGGAAGTCCCTGGAACGGACCAGGCTGAGTAAATGGCTGTCGTCCTCGGCGGTGGCCGAAGTCTTCTCCCCCATGAACCCAATCTGCGTCGATCCGATTCGCTTGCGAATGATGTCGGTCAATCCGTTGAAGGCCCCACTCACGATGAAGAGAATGTGACGCGTACTGATCGTTTTCTTTTCCAGCTTCCCTTTACTCTGGAACTCGAGCAGGGACTGCATCTGGCCCGCCACATCCGTTGAGGAGCGCAGTGGCACCTCGGTGTCTTCCATCAGCTTGAGCAGACCTCTCTGGACCCCATGACCGGAGACATCGCGTCCGATGAGGTTGGCTGCGCCGGCGATCTTATCGATCTCATCGAGATACACAATCCCGTACTGAGCCAGCTCCACGTCACCTTCGGCTTGAGCAACCAGTTCCCGCACCAGGTCTTCGACGTCCCCACCGACGTAGCCGGTCTCGCTGAATTTGGTCGCATCCGCCTTGACAAAGGGAACTTCGATCAGGCGGGCAATGTTCTGCAGGAGATAGGTTTTTCCCACGCCCGTTGGGCCAATCAGGAGAATGTTCTGTTTCTTGTAGTCGATCAGATCATCCGGCCTGGAGTTCTGGATCTGATGGTAATGGTCACAAATGGCTGTGGACAGAACCTTCTTGGCGTCATCCTGCTGAATCACGTAGCGATCCAGGTAGCTCTTGATCTCACTGGGCTTGTAGTCAAACTCAAGCGCTTTGATTCTCTTTTCGGCCTGCTCCTGCGCTGGATCGGAAGGTTCGGCCTCCGGTCGTGGAAAGACCTCGACGTGGACACCCGGCCCATATTTTCCCTTCAGGAACTGCTTTAAATCGTCCGGATCGAACTTGTCTTCTATACCCATAATGGAGGTGTACCTCTAGTACTCATCAACTTTAGCAGATCGTCCTGTATTCATAGGATGCCCACACGGCTTTGACAAGTCTCTTCTTGCCGCTCGCTGTCGCTCGCGGCGTTGAAAGTCAAAAGTTAAAAGTTTGGGGGTTCCTGAAACATCATGCCCGGCGGTCGCGGCCTGAGGCCCCTTATACACATTTGATCTCCAGATTTCAGACTAGAGAGTGGGCGGCGGCTCGGGGTGGCAGCCGTTTAAATCCTCCCGGTTGCCACCCCGAGCCGCCGCCCACTCTCGGACCCCTGAGCTCAAAAGGTCTCAAGGCAGACTCAGGGCCGCTCCCGGGAGGATTTAAACGGTCCTTGCCCTGAGTCTGCCTCCCACTTTCAAGACGTCGCAGCCTGAGGCCCCTCCCACTCTCAACCTTCAACCTTCAACTTTCAACCGTCCTCCCAATGACCGGGTAAGGGAGATCAATGTGTTCGGGGCGTTCGCGCCGCTTGAGAGCTTCGTCCAACGCGGCCTTCCAGGATCTCAACGCGGTCAGGAGAGGGCCTATCTCCAGGCCATCAAAAGCGTTGGGATAGGGGGACAACTTGTCGATCGCCATTTGCAGCATGGAACGCGCCGCGCCCCATTTGCCGTGTTCATAGTGGTGAAAGGCGACGGCCGCTTGAATCAATCCCTGCAGGAAAGGCTGCCGGTCGCTCGACTCCTGCAGCCAGATCTCTTCAATCGTGTCGTGACACTCGTAGAACTCCCGCTGATTGAAGAGGTCGATTCCCCGGTCAAGCTGATTGCACAATCAGGAGGCCGGTGTGGCCCGATAGACTTGAGCGTAGACGCTGCGAAAGGGGGCTACACAGTACCGTTCGATCAGTTCTCCGGAGGCGTCCGGACGGCGGGCAAGACTCTCCATGTATTCCTGTGCGATCTGAAAGCTGAGGCGCATGATGTCTGCCTTGCCTGCTCTGCGTTCCACTTGAAAGGCCTTGTCCAGTCCGTCTTGAAGTCGAAACACCTCCCGAAACAGTGGACGTTTCAGGTCGGCAGGTTTCGTGACTGGCTTGGCCCCTGCTTCCCGATAGTGGGCAAACAGCAGTTCCCGAAAGTTCCCGTAGTCAAAGTTCTTGACCTTGTTGTTGACGCTGACCTCGAGGTGAAGCGTTTGCTGCTCCCAACTGGCGTTCAGGCCATAAGTGAAATCGAGAGCGCCCTTGTCGAACTTGATTCGGTGGCCCTTTGCATCATGAAAGCGCTTGAGTTCAATCGCGCTCTCAGCCAGAGCAGACCCCTCCTGGTCCTCCTTCGTCACGTAGTATCGGGAAACCCGCTCATACCAGTCGTCGATGATCTTGCTCAGAACCTGGTCAATCGACTCTGTTGATTTGGTAGTCATGGTGTCGTCGAGCAAGCAATTGTAAACCACGTCTTTCGAAGGATCAAAACACCTTTTTCACTTCGTGTACCGTCTGCACCGGATTTGTACACTGGCCCCGGTACCCCTGAGGGCGTCAGCAGCCTCTCTCGAGGTCCTCCGGGCCACCCGGATCACCAAGGGAACTGTGCTAAACTGCCTTTCCGCATGAGTTTGAGGTTCATCGCCGCGGTGGTCCTGTTTGCATCAGCTTCCAGTGCCTGCCCCTCCAAGATTACACCGGTTCAGATCCCTCAAGATGACAGGATCAAGGCCCGGCAGCTGATGCTCGAGGGCGACGTGCTGCTCAAAGATGGAAAGGACCATCTGGCCCTTCTCAAGTATCTGGAATCTTCGACTCTGAATCCCTACAGCCAGTACTGCTTCAATAAACTTGCCGTCGCCTATGCTCGTATTCTGATGTTTTCTCGGGCCAAGCGTGCGGTTGACCGGGCGATCAGGCTGGATGGGGAATACCCACATGGCTATAACACCCGTGGGATCATTCGGATGGCACTTGGCAAACCCGGAGCTGCCGTAAGCTCTTTTGAGAAGGCCATCCACTACAGTCCCCAGAATCCGGTCTTTTACCTCAACCTGGGTCGGGCCCATTTGGCGGCTGGAAACTTTGAGAAGAGCCGGTCGGCTCTCGAACGAGCGCTCCAGCTCAATCCCGACGTTCTGAAAGTCGAGGACACCATCGAGGTCAGCGCCAGCCATCAGAGAGATGACACGGAATCCTCTTATCGGATGGCCCAGCTCTTCGCCGAGGTAGGAGATGTCGATTCCTGCCTGTACTACCTTGGCAAGGCCCTGAAGAGTGGATTCAATGATCGGGATCGACTGCACAAGGACAAGGCCTTTGAAGCTCTCCGCGACATCCGGGCCTTCATCGAACTGGTGTCATCCTACGGTTTGCAGTAGCGGACCACGTAGCCGCTCGTTTTCACTCGCGGCGTTTCAGGTTAAAAGTTCCCGGTTAAAAGTTCCACGAACTTTCAACCTTTAACCTTCAACCTCATCCCTCCGGGAGCACTCCCACATAGGGCAGGTTGCGATACCGTTCCGATTGGTCCAGACCGTAGCCGACAACGAACCGGTCCGGAACCTCGAAGCCCAGGTAGTCGATTTCCACATTCACTTTCCTTCTGGCCGGTTTGGAGAGAAGCGCACAAACGCTCAAAGAGCGGGGTTGGCGGGTCAGCAGGTTCTGCACCAGATAGCTGATGGTCAGTCCGGTGTCGACGATATCCTCAACCAGGACGACATCTTGTCCTCGAATGCTGGCTTCAAGATCCTTGACCAGCTGGATCTCACCGGAACTCCTGCTGGCGTTCCCGTAGCTCTTGACCGAGATGTGGTCGATCTTGAGCATCAGGTCGACCTGTCGAACCAGGTCGGCGTGGAATATGGCAGCGCCTCTGAGGATGGCTACAAAGATGGGCGAGCGTCCTCGGAAATCCCGAGTGAGTTGCTCACCCAGTTCCCCGACGCGTCGCTGGACAACCTCTTCCTCGATCAGAACTTCCACATCGGAGAGGACGTCTGGCATATCGTCGGGATCATAGCACGGGCTTGTGATGGCTCGGGGCGTTGATGGTTGAAAGTTGAAGGTTGAAGGTTCGTGGAACGTGGAACGGTCACGAAGTGACCGCCCGGCCCCTTCGGGAGCGCTCGGGCAGGGAAAGCACAAAGCGAGCCGCTCGAAGGCTGTAGACGCTCAGGTCATCCATGTAGGAGTAAACAGTCGGGAGAATCAGGAGGGTGAGGAAAGTCGAGGTGGTCAGGCCCCCGAAAACAGCCAGACTGACGGGAGCCCACATGCGACCCCGTCCCTCCGACTGGGGGAACAGATCGGGAAGGAAGAAGGGCACCGTCAGCGGGAGCAGCCCGCACAGCGATGTCAGGGCCGTCATCAGAATAGGTCGTAATCGATCTCGTCCACCCTGAATAATCGCGGCGTTTTTCTCCAGACCCGACTTTCTGAGCCGGTTGATGTGATCGATCAGAATAATCCCGTTGTTGACCACCAGTCCGAACAGGACCAGGATTCCCAGGTAGGCCATGTCGTTCAAGGTCGTGCCGGTGAGATAGAAGAGCCCTACCACCCCGATCATGGAAAACGGCACCGTGAATAGAATCGTGAGGGGGTGGATGAAGCTCTCGAACAGGGAAGCCATGATGATGTACATGAGGATCATGGCCAGCGCTATGGCGAAAAAACTGGAGTTCTCCGACTCGCGAAAGCTCCTCCAACTTCGGCCGAAAGACCAGGAATACCCGGGGGCTAGCCAGACATCGGAAAGAGCTTCTCGAACCCCCATATTGGCCAGGAAACTGGCCGCTCCCTGCTGCAGAGAGGCGTAGACGTTGAGCGTCGCCTTTCGATCCTCCCGACGAATGGCGAGAGGGCCCTTGCGGTACTGGTAATCGACCACGGAATAAAGGGGAATCATTTCTCCCTGACGGTTCTCGAAGTGAATGTTCTCGATCTCCTGCAGGCTGATGTTGTTGCCTCCCCGCATCTGAACCACCACGTCGATCTCTCCCTGGTCTCCCTTGACCCGGGTGGTGGCCCGAGTGCTCAGTGCCGAGGACAGGGTCCGGGCAACCATTTGGGGTGAGACGCCGAACTGCTCACTGCGCCGCCGATCGACCTGAACATGGATTTCATCATCTCCGGTTTCCAGAGTTGTCTGAGCATCCTTGATCCCGGGCACATCAAGAATCCGGCTTTTTACGATCTCCCCATACATTTCCAGCAGCGTCGGATCCTCTCCTTTGAGCTTGACATTGATCCCCATCTCGCCGCCGCCGCCATAGTGCCGGAGCCGCCCCTGCTTGAATTCCACTCCCGGGATCACAGGAAAGGAGGCCAGCATTTTCTCCTGCAAGACCTGTGTCGGAGTAATGTTTCCCTCGTCCTTGAGGTAGATCTCCAACTCTCCCCGCAGGCGGCCGCCGCGTCCACCCCGCCTGCCGAACTCCGACGCCACCGAAGTAATCTCGAATTCCTCCTGACGGTCGAGAAGCAGCTGTTCCAGTGCGGCGAAGATCGACTCGATTTTGTCCATGGTGTAGGAATTCTCGAACAGGAGATCGATGTTGACCTCTCGTTCTGCAACCCGCGGCATCTGTTCTCGATCGATCTGCACCAAAACGGAATAGGATGGCCACCCGATCAGAGCCATCACGATCAACGCTGTGAAACGCCATTTGAGAAGAAACCCCATGGTGGAGGCGTAGATGTCAGTGAAAAGGAGCAGGGACTTCTGTTTCTTCTTCTCACTGCCCGTGAACATCCGACTGGAAGCCAGGGGGATCAGAGTCAGTCCCACTACCAGCGAGGAGAGCAGGGCAATACTGACCGTAGTGCCGAAGCCACTCATGTAGCGTGACATCGGGCCCTCCAGGAAAAAAAAGCTGGCAAAGACCGAGATCGTCGTGGCCACCGACGCCACGACTGCGATACCAACCTCTTGGGTTCCCTGAATAGCAGCGTCCAGGGCCCCCAGGCCCTTGTCCTGCTTGTGCCGAAAGATGTTTTCCATCACCACGACGCTTGCATCTACCAGCATCCCGATCGCCACCATCAGTCCCATGAGCGTGACCAGGTTGATGTTGATTTCCGAGCCCGCGCCGACTCGAAGCAGGTACATGAAACCGAACGTGCACAGAACAGAGACTGGAATCGCGGCCGCGATGATCAAAGTGCTGCGGAACTTGCGCAGGAACACGAATAGAACCAGACAGGCCAGGAGTCCTCCGATCAGGCCGGCCTGTGTCAGGTCATTGATGCTGTTGAGAATCTCCTCGGACTGGTCACTCGTCACCTGAAACGACAGCAGATCTGCGTAGCGAGGCAATGAGGTAAGCCTGTCCAGTTCAGCCCTGGCTGCCTGGCAGACTTCCACGATATTGGCAGTCGAGGCTTTGTGAACGTAGACATTGATGGATTCATTGCGGTTGAGCCGGGAGAAGGAAGTTTTCTCGGGGAAGTCATAGCGGACGTCCGCAATATCCCCGAGAGTGAATCGGCCACCCGCCAGAGGAAGAGCTTCAATCTCCGAGGCTTCCTGAAATTCCCCCATCGTTCTGAGTGTGTACTTCTTGTCCCCATCGAAGACGTACCCTCCCGAGAGATTGACGTTGTTCGATCTCAAGGCCTGGCTCAGTGCCCAGATGTCGATCCCGTGGCTCTCCAGACGGCTTGGATCTACCTCGACGAGAACCTGTTTGTCATCAATGCCCCGGGTGTCCACGTTGGCGACTCCCTGGATTCTCTCCAGGCGCGGCCTGAGAACTTCCTCCAGGAAGTTGTAAAGATTTTTCCGGTCACCGCTCCAACCCACCGCGAAACGAAAGACCGGCCAGCTGCCGGAATGCCAGCGTCGAATGCGGACTCGCTCGACCTCTTCGGGCAGGAGGCCGCGGACCTGGTCGATCCGGTCCCGGACCTCCAGAGAGGCCATGTCCATGTCGGTGCCGTCCTTGAACTCCAGCCGGACTTCGGAACTGGAACCCGACGAAGTCGACTCGATCGTATCCAGGTGATTCAGGGTAGAGAGGGCCTCTTCCAGTGGTCTGGTGATGTCACGCTCAGTCTCGGTCGGTGACGAGGAGGGATAGCTGACGCTGACGCTGAGACTGTCGGAGGAAAAATCGGGATATAGTTCCAGAGGCAAACGCCGGAGAGAGATGAAGCCCAGAACCACGATGGAGACGACAACCATCAGAACCGTGACGGGCCGCTTGATGGAATACTCAGCGAAACTCATGTGTCTGTCTCCCGAACAACGACAGTATAGACGACCGGTACCAGAACCAGGGTCAAGAGGGTCGAGGTGATCAGGCCGCCGATGATCGTGATGGCGAGTGGAATCCGCAACTCGGAACCCTCTCCCAGGCTCACAGCCATGGGGAGCAATCCCAGGACCGTTGTACTGGTCGTCATGAGGATGGGGCGGAGCCGAATCGAGCAGGCCTGACGTATCGCGTCGAATTTCTTCGATCCCTGCTTTCTGAGCTGATTGGTCAGATCGAGCAGGACAATCGCATTGTTCACCACGATTCCGGCCAGGACGATAAAGCCGATCAGGACCACCACGTTCAAGACCTGGTTGGTGATGAACAGGGCCACGGACACGCCGATGGCAGCGAAGGGTATGGCGAACATGATGACAAGAGGCTGTACCAGGGACTCGAATTGAGACGCCATCACCAGGTAGACGAGAAACACTGCCAGAAGGAGCGCAAATCTCATGCTCTCGAAGGCGACGGCTCTTTCTTCACTTTGCCCGCCGACATAGGCATAGAAGTCACTGGGAAGGGACATCCCTGCAATCATCGTTTCAATGTCGGTGACAATACCCTGCAGGTCACGGCCCACGATGTTACCGCTGATCACGGCCACCCTCTCCGGTCCGACTCTCCGAATCTCCGCTGGTCCCTGCTCGAGGCTGACCTCGGCAAGAGAGGAGAGAATGATAGGATTTGTCTGCCCGGGATTGATGACCAGATTGCGCAGGTCGGCCAGACTGGACCGGTCCATCTCACGCAGCCTCACGCGCACGTCAATTCGTCGATCCCGTTCGCTGAACTCGGTCGGGATCTCTCCTTGAATCTTATTTCGGACCAGGCTCGCGATCTGATTGATAGTGAAATTGTAGTTCGCCAGCTTGCGCCGATCGAAGCGGATCTGGACCTCCGGATTGTCCTCTTCGGTACTCGATTTGAGATCCCGGAGCCCCTCAATCGACTCCAGCCTGGCTCTCAGACGCCCGGCGTAGGCCTTCAGACTCTTCAGGTTGTAACCCTGCAGAATCACTTCGACAGGTGTTTTGAAACTGAAGAGATTGGGTCTAGAGAACTTGTATTCCACTCCCGGAATCCGTCCAAAGCCCTTTCTCAAATCTTCCGTTGCCCGGGCCTCATTCTCATGCAGCATGCCGGGCTGCAGTTTGACCAGGATCTGTCCGATGTGTTCCTGCTCCTCCACGGCCTGAACACCTGTCTGATTCCCCGAACCGGCCATCGTGTAATAGGAGGCCGCGGCCGGGAAATCGGCCAGAATCTCCTCGAACTCCCTCAGCCGCCTGGAAGTCTGTTCGACCGGGACGCCGCTGGGCAGGCGAATATCCACGAAGAACTCGCCCTGGCTGACCTCGGGGATCAGTTCGGAGCCGAGCCGTCCCAGCAGCTGGATCGACAGTACGAACAAGACGAGTGCCGTCAGTATCGCGCTCCATCTGTAGTTGAGTACTTTGGACAGGAACCAGTCGTAGGGGCGGACCAGAAAGAATGGACTCTCCGCCTTTGCCTCTTTGGTCCGACTGGTGGGTGCACCGGCAGGTCTTCCCAGGCTGGACAGCATCGGGATCAACATGATGGCGACAATCAGGGAGGCAGCCAGGGAAAAAGTGACGGTCAGGGCCTGATCCGCAAAGAGTTGCCCCGCGACGCCCTCCACGAAAATGATGGGGACAAACACACAGATTGTCGTGAGGGTGCTGGCCACGACGGCACTTCCCACTTCCGAGGCGCCCAGGTTGGCTGCTTCCCGTGGCCCGTGACCCATGGTGCGATAGCGGAAGATCGATTCCAGCACCACAATGGAGTTGTCCACCAGCATCCCAATTCCCAGGGCCAGTCCGCTGAGGGACATGATGTTCAACGAAATCGAGGAGCTGTACATGAGGAAGAAGGTCGTCACAATGGAAATGGGGATGGATAGTCCGATGATCAAGGTCGTCTTGAGACTGCGCAAAAAGGCAAACAGGACCGCGATAGCCAAAATTCCGCCCCAGATCGCCGTGCTCAGAACTTCATCGATGGACTGCCTGATGAAGTTGGACTGGTCGAAGACGACATCGAACTCGAGGGGATCGCGGGTGCCCTTGTAGTCGATCTCGAGCTGCTCCAGGCGCTCCTTGACGATCTCGGCCACAGAAACGGTGTTCGCGTCGGCAGCCTTGAAAACAGCCAGTTCCACACTTTCCTGGCCATTGATCCGGGTGATAATGTCACGCTCTTTGAATCCAGAGTAAACCGTCCCAATGTCGCGGATGCGGATCGGGACTCCCGTCCTCTGGGCTACGATGACATCGTTCATTTCGGCAATGTCCTGGAACTCGTTGAGGGTTCGCACCAGATATCTGGCCTCGCCGTCGCGCAGGGTTCCACCGGTCAGGTTGATGTTCTCCTGGGCAAGGCGGCTCGTGACTTCCTGAATCGAAATCCCCAGTGTGGCCAGCATCTGTTCGTCCAGCTCAACCAGGATTTCCTGCTCCAGCCCCCCGGAGACCCGGACTGCTGCCACACCTCCAATACTTTCCAGGTCAGGTTTCACAAACTCGTCGGATTGATACCTGAGCATGGACAGATTGGGAGAGCCGGAAACACTCACCCTCATGATGGGGTCGGTCGAGGGGTCGTAGCGCAGCAGGATCGGTTTCTCCGCGTTCAGGGGAAGCTGGATCAGGTCGAGTCGTTCCCGCACGGCCAGGGAGGCGAAATCCATGTCCGTTTCCCAGCTGAACTCGACCACGACGTCAGAGACTTCCGGCTTGGAGATGGAACTGACCCGAACCACATTGTCGACGACACTGACAGCGTTTTCCACCGGCTTACTGATCAGGTTTTCGATTTCCTCGGGGGCAGCTCCCTCAAACTCAGTACGGATGGTGAGGGTCGGGTAGGAAAGGTCGGGGAGCAGGTTGAGGGGAAGTTTGTCGTAGGCGACCGTGCCGAAGACTGCCAGGGCGACGAAGACCATGGTCACCGTCACGGGTCGGCGAATGGAGAAATCGACAATTTTCATTGACGGCCGCGACCGAACTGGGAGCGAATTTCCATCATGAAAGCTCCCAGCTTGGCGGGATCATTCAGAAACTCCGGATCTTCGGCCAGTTTGGCCTCGTAGGCCTTCTTGACCTGGGGACTGCGCTCGGCCATCCCTGCCAGCATGGCCTTCATACGTTCCGGGTCGAAACTGCGAGTCCCACCCCCGGGACGTCCTCCACGGGGACGTCCGCCGCCTGGCTGAAAACCCCCTGGCGCAGGACGACTCCCGGCCGCAGCCGGAGCCGTCTCGTCGGCGCTGGAGGCACGATGGAGGGAGGGAGCCTGGGGTGCTGGACCCTCGAGTCCATCCTCCCACTCCAGAACGGAGACGGGATAGCCATCATTCAGCCCTTCCTGTCCGACCGTCACAACGACTTCACCTTCAGATAGTCCCGAGGCGATCTCGAGGTCGTTGTCCTCTCTGAAGCCGATCGTGACCGCCCGTTTTTCCACCCGGTTTTCAGAATCCACCACAAAGACTCGATCCTCGTCGCGCTCCCGGACAATCGAGCGCTTGGGAATGACCAGCGCCGATGGATGTGTCTCGGTGGCAATGTAGACCGTGCCAAACATTCCGGGCCGGAGAAGGTTCCGGTGCCGGGTAATCTCGAGCGTCACTTTGATCGTCCCGGATTCAGCGTCGACGGTGGGGCTGATCATCTTAATGGAGCTGGTAAAGGTCTCGTCCGGAAAAGCCTGCATTCGCAGCTCCGCCTGCTGACCGAGGCGGATCTGGGAGAGTTCTCGTTCGGGCAGATAGATGCGCGCCCACAGAGGGGTGAAGTCCTCCACATTGAAGAGAGCCTCATTCACGTTCACCCGATCCCCGATGTCGATCGTGCGCTCCGTGACGATGCCGTCGATGGAGGAACGAATCTCGGTGTAGTCGAGCTGCAACTGGGCTGCCTCCAGGCGGGACACTGCAGCATTCCTCTGCTGAACCGAAACTCTCAGACCCAGAGCATCCGTCTCGTTGGTCAGAGCTGCCTGATCGTGTTCCTGTGGACTGATCAGCCTTTGCTCCACCAGGCCCTCGGAACGCTTGTAGTTGGCCTCGGAGAGCCGGGCCTTGACGTCAGCCTGCTCCAGTGTGAGCTTGGCCTGATCGACCGCAATCCGGGCCTGATCGTGTTCATTTCTGATTTCCCTGTCATCCAGTCTGGCAAGGAGCTGGTTCTTGGTGACCCGGTTGCCTTCCTCAACCAGAAGATCTTCGACCAGCGCGTTGACCTTGGCGTAAATGGTGACTTCGCGAATGGACTCGAGTGAGGTATTCGAGAGCAGATAGCGAGAGATAGGACGCCTTGTGACCCTGGCGGCCTTGACGCTGACCGGTTCCTCAAAGGATCCGTCAGCAGAACCGCCCCCGGGCATTCCTCCGCGGCCGGACATTCCGCCTCTGGGACCGCCTCCCCTTCCGCGCGGATCGGCGGAGCTGTCCAGCGATGAGCAAGCCAGCGTCACAGAGCAGAGGAGCAAAAGCAAACTACGCGTCAACATGCGCACTTCTTCCTTTTTATCACAGTATCTTTAACTCTTACGCTGAGAATTGACGAATGGTTACGGGAATCCGTTCCACGTTCCACGCTCCCGTTGCACGCTCGTTGTCCCGTCTGCGACTGCCAGCTGCTCTGGTCGAGTACGTGGAACGTGGAATGTGGAACTTGGAACGTGCGTTTGAGTTGACCCTCCACTGCCTCCTCAATACAATTGCCCGGTCAATACAAGAGCTGATCATCAAGAGGGCATCGTTGAACCTGCACGAGGGTGAGTCTCTGGGACGCGCCCGGGCTGTACCATGACGCTGAAAGAACCGCTGCATTTCGCGCTGAGATTCCTGCAGAACCCCAGAGCTATAGGGGCGCTCACGCCCAGTGGCCGCGCCCTGGGCCGCAAGATGGCGGATGTCGTGGACTGGGAAAAGGCCCGCACGGTGCTTGAAGTGGGCCCTGGATCCGGGGCTTTGACAGCCGAGTTTCTGCCGCGTGTCCAGGAAGGGTGCCGTTTTCTCACGGTGGAGATCAATCCTGACTTTGTGGCGTTTCTGGAGTCCCGCTTTCCGGAGATCGAAGTGGTTCAGGACAGTGTGGAGAATCTTGCGCCCATTATGAAGAGTCGTCGTCTCGGCTGCGCCGATGCCATCATCGCCGGTCTGCCCTGGACCATCTTCTCTCGCGAGCAGCAGGATCAATATCTGAAAGCCATCCGGGCTGGTCTCGGCCGCGGTGGAGTCTTCGTCACTTATACCTATCTGCAGGGACTCTCTCTGCCCGGAGGGCGCCGCTTTCTGCGTCGACTCAAGAGCAATTTCACCCACGTGAGCAGGAGCAAGCCGGTCTGGGCCAATGTGCCTCCTGCTCTGTTCTTTACGTGTCGCATGTGAATTTCGTTCTTCGCGCCTTGCGGCTCTCCATATGATCTCCGTTTTCTGTGATTTTGATGGAACCATCACCAGCCACGATTCCATCGTTTTCCTGACCGAGTGCTTCGGGGGCGGTCCGGGATTCCGCTCCGGTGCTCTCGCCAGAATCAAGTCCGGAGAATGGAGCGTGTTCGAAGCGATCGAGCACGAGCTCTCCAGTGTGACCATCTCCTGGGAGGAGGCCGCTCGGGTCCTCAGGGCGAAAATCAAAGTCGACTCTTTCTTTGAGGACTTTGTTGCCTGGTGCAACGAGCGGTCGCTGCGCATCCAGGTTGTGAGTTCAGGAATGCGCCCCGTTGTCGAATTGTTTATCGGCCATCTGGGACTCGAGATCTACGCTCATCCAGTTACGATTAGCGCGCAGGGCTGGCATTACCAGCCCGATGCCACTGTGATGAAAGTCCCTGTTCTGGAAGAGGCCCGGCGGCACACCGAACGTCTCATTTACGTCGGGGACGGCACATCGGACGTGTGCGCAATCCCGTATGTCGACGATCTCTTCGCCAAGAGATACCTGGCCGACTACTGCGAAGCAAACGGGGTACCGTATATCCCATTTGATACCTTCCACGATGTGCAAGAGCGCCTGGAGGCGCTCTTGTGATTCCACGTTCCACGTGGCGAGCACGCGATCACCAGTGCGAAGACGTGGAACGTGGAACCTGGAACGTGGAACTCCCTAAAATCCCAGCCGCAACCGAACTCCCCCGTGGATCAATCGTGGGGTTCCCAGCCGCTCGATGGGGAGACGGCCCACCGCGTATTCCCTGTCAAAGAGGTTCTCGACACTTACGAAGAGCTCGAGTTGCTCGGCCAGGGGCTTGCGGACCTGCAGATCAAGGACTCCGTAACCGGCCAGGGGGAGTTGATTCAGGTCATCCTCGTACTGCCGGCTCAGGAAACGGCCTTCCACACGAAACTGGATCGGGCCTAGATACTCGAGCCCCACCAGGCCCTGGTGGCGGGGGACCTGAGGGAAAAGCCGCCCGGTTTCGTCAACGACGGCCTGAGAATAGAGATAGGAAGCCCGCAGGGACCAGCGGGAAGTAAGCCGGCGAACCGCCTCGGCTTCAACGCCCTTGATGGTTCCGCTTCCCAGGTTCTGACGCTGCCGAAAAATCAGCTCGGGGGACACGGACACAGTGACGTTGGAGACCGGATCTTCCAGCGTGTTCCAGAAGCCGTTCAGGCGGATTAGAAGAGCGGGGCTGGGGTGAATGTCCACCCCCCCTTCGAAGCCCCACAGGTGTTCCTCTGCAAGCCCTGGATTGGCCTGTGTGAGTATGTTACCCGTTCGGAACGGGCGGTAGAGCTCATTCAAGGTGGGAGCTCGAAATCCACGATAAAGGGAGCCTCTAACCGTCACGGCGGGGTCAGCGCGAAAGAGAAGTCCCGCCCGGGGATTGAAGCTGGTCTCCGTACTCTGGTTCTCCCAGACGTCGAAGCGAGCTCCCACCAGGACGTCCAGTCGAGGATGCACGGACTCCAGGTACTGGGCAAAGACTCCGCTCAGATTCTGCACTTCTTCTTCCCAGCGGGCCTGTCTCCAGTCTGCTCCCAACAGAATCTCTCCCGAGGGCTGCCAGGTGAACGAGCTTCCGAAGCCCGACGAAGGAAAGTGCTGGTCGGCTGTCTTGAACTCCTGGGATCGATCGGGAAGGACGCGGGAAAAGGTGCTGTTGAGCTCCTGGAACTGGCTGTAGAGCCGAAGCCGCCAGGATTGGCCCTCGAGGCCACCCTCCACGAGAGCCAGCCACGAGTTGTTTTCCTGAATCTGAGTACCGTTGTTCCTCTTTTCCCTGAACAGGTTGACGCCTGCATGAGCCCGCTTGTATTCGACTCTCCCCAGGAAGCTCTGGAACTCGACACGAGCTGGAGTGTCGACAGCACCACGTTCCTCCTCGGAGACGATGAAGAATCCGCCCGTGTCAAAGACTCGACCCGACAGAAGATAGCCCCAGTCTCGCTTTTTTTCGGAGGCAAGGGCGCTCACGTCGTAGGTCTCACGGTTCCCCACTTCAGCCATGATTTCGAAGCGGCCTGGACCGGGCTCCAGGGGGCGCAGCTGAAGAGTTCCGCCCAGGGCCGAACTGCCGTAGAGTTGACTGGTGGCACCCCGGGCGACCTCCACCTGCTGCAGAGCCAGAGTTGGAATTCGATTCCAGTAAACCCAGCCTCCGAAGGGGTCGTTGAGGGGAATTCCAGCAAAGAGCACCAGGCTGCGGCTGGTGCCGCTGGGCCCGATGCCCCTGAGGGAAACACCTTGAGTGGTGGGGTGGGAGGAGAGGCTGCCGGAGCGCCGGAAGAGGCTGAATCCTGGAATTCGGCGCAGATGGTCGTCCAATACCAGGGCTGGAGACCGCCTCAGGTCTTCTGCATCCAGAACGCTCACCAGCGAGACTGCTTCGCCGAGTGCCTGCTCCCGTCGGGCAGCGGTGACGACAACCGTCTCCCTGTGAGCCACTACTTTTTTGGTGCTCTCCTGGGGATCAGGATCAGAGGTGCCCGGATTCTGCGGCCCCACGGTTGTCAGAAGTGCCAGTACCACCAGTTCGAACAAGGGTTCCTCTCAGGTTGCATGATACCGCGTTCCGCTCACTTCGCTCGCGGCGTTGCAGGTTGCAAGTTGCAGGCCGCCCCTACGACCCATCGAATCTCAGCATGCCAGCGGCCTTACTCCCGAATATACTTCTGATTGATGCGGACGGCGGCGGCACTCAGCCCGATCAGGACGAGACCGAGCAGGATCAACGCCAGCGGCCAGCCCCAGGAGTCAATGAAGTGCTGGCTGGTGAAGTACCCGATGTAGGCGAGGAGTGAAACAGTACCGGAGACCAGCAGCGTGCGGCTCCGCACGTAAACACTCAGATAGACAATCCCGCAGGCGATGCCCAGGAAGAGAATCTCAATGGGAGTTCCCTCGATCATGTCGAAGACCCCGTAAAGGAAGCTGGCAGATCCGACCAGGTACCAGAAGGGAGTCACCGTCTGGTGTCGCGTCTTGTCCACCGCAACGCTCACCAGCATCAACGAAAGTCCCAGAGTCACACCGCTGATCTGCGCGTCAATCTTCACGAGATCGAACAGTACAGTGAGGAACGTGACGCTAAAAACAAGTGTAGTGAACAGCAGTGTAGTTCGGCGCTTGACCAGGAATGTGAACCCCTGCTGGATGGCCATGGCACCGGCCATGATCAGGCCCGCAAGATGCCAGTCCCCTCCGGAGGAGAGTTCATCGAGGGCCACGAGAATCCCGGTCGGCTGTAGAACGGCTGCGATCAGGAAGAGGGGAGTCGCCGCTTTGCGGTAGCGGTTTCCGCTGAGAGCTGCCAGGCCCATTCCAAAGGTCGCCAGGCCGGAGCCAAGTGTGACAATGATGCGGGCAGCCGGGTTCATCTCCTCCCAGTTGGTGGCGATAAAGACACACAAGCCGGCAAAAATGAAGGCACCGCCCAGGTAGGCGAAGAGGCGAGGCAGAATGCTGCGGATGCGAGTGGGTGGGACGGGTTCTGTTTCTGCCAGGGCATCGCGCAGATCTTCCAGAGTCACACCATGCCGGCGTGCGATGTCGAGGATTTCCTGTACAGCCTTCTCTTTCATGGAGTTTCGCCGCTCGGGACGATCCAGCCCAGAAACAGGACCGAGTAATAAGGTGGATCCAGCGGTAAGGGAATAACAGCTCCGCCTCTGGCGATGGTGGCACGCCGCCGCCGCCGCATTCCCAGCAGTTCCGGAATGATTCCTCCTCCACGATAATCGGGCCCCCGAAACTCGTATCCGTCTGGAGCCTGGAGACTCGCGCTCAGTTTCAGGCCTTTCAACTCGGGGATCTGGATCTCGGTACCATTCTCGAGAGTGTCGGCATGACCCGGAATGGAGATGGGGATCTCACGGATGTTGGAGGTATTGTGATCAAAAAGGAAGAGTCTTGTGACCTGCGCGCCCTGGTTCCGGTAGATCCTGGCCCTGACCTGGCCCTGATAGACGTCGATGTTCACCCGCGCCGGCGGTACATTGGGATAGGCGGAGACGAAGGAAGTGAAAAGGAAATCGTATTGTGGGGGAGCCACCAGGAATTTGGGGGTGGTAGTGGCGAGGAGAAAAAGGAGGATGACCAGTAAAGGCAGCGAGATGCCGATCACGATCACCAGATTGTCTTTGCTGATTCGTGCGTTCATTTCTTCAACCCACGGAGTTCAATCTTTATGGTACTGCCTGGTTTTCGAGTTCTCCAGGGGGCGATGTCTACTGTTTCGCTCTCCTGAAGCTACAGGCGCGGGGCTGAAAGGTTACAGGAGCCTGTTCCGGGTTGTTCCGGGTTCTTGAGCCTGGATCCGTGGTTGACCGACGCGGAAAGTTGCGGGTACCGTCTTGGGGAGGTAAATTCATGAACTGGACCATCCTCAGAATCGTGGAAGAGTAGAAGCCGCTTCAATGTGGCGATCTTGGACTAGTCTTCGAGACGCTGTAGAAGCGAGTCGACCCCCGGGTCCGGAAACTTGACGGTTACCGCAACGCGTCCTCTGGGGTCCTTTCGATCAAGGGAGCACTCGATATTCCCATTGGCGATCAAGTGAAGAACGCCCAAGACGGCTTCTTGAAAGGCGGCGTTCGTGTCCTTCCTGTTGGGAGCCAGCAGCCGATCGTTGGCAAATACGATGACCTCGCCCGTCGCAAACTTCAGTTCGAGTCCAGCGGAATCCTGGAGCAGCTGACAGGCCCTCAGAAGTGTCGCCAGTACGGTACGCAGGTTGGAGCTGAGATCGTCGCCCAGCGGCTGTTTCCGGTAGTACAGGAGACCCGGACGGCCTTCCCGAAAATCCAGGCTGAAGTTTCCCTGGTGGCCTACCAGAAGAACTCCGGGTCCGTGGTGAACGTGGCGGTAGTCGTGTACGTCAATGAGAAGGTGTCCGGCGATCGGCTGGTCCTGAATCCACCGGTTGAATACCTCGATGAAGTCGCCGAAGTCGATGCCATCGGTGTGACTGAGATGGACTTTGGCCCCGAGTTTGTAGATGACATCCCCGCCTTTCTGTGGCAGCTTCTGTGGCATCGGCTTGGCTCAGACTGAGTACCTAGTACTCCCTTCCATAAATACGATGATGTTTGCGGATGGGTCTTGCGAGGTGAGGTTGCGAAGAGAGGAGGAGGCGATGCGGTAGCATCGTTGACGACGAACGACAAAGAGATCGCCCGCAACCCCCATTCGCCCGAAGGGTTGGGGCGGGACGGGCCCATCTCTTTGTTGCTCCTCCTCGCCGATGGCTCCGCATCGACTCGTCGTCGCGCCTCAATCTGGTCTCCGTCGCGCTCCCAACAAACATCATCGTATTTATGGAAGTGAGTACTTAGATCTTCGGGTGTTCCAGGTTCTCTTTCTGGATGCGATCCCGGCACCCGTAGGCGGCTTCGATAAAGAGCTGAGATTCTCCCACCATCCGGTGCACACGGTCGGCTGTCATTCTCTTGCCGTTGCTCCCATGTCTACGGAAAAAGTAATCCGCAAACTTGGATCCGGCGTACTTGTCGTGAAAGAGACCGGTTTTGTGGAAGAGCTTTTTGAACTCTTGGACAATCGCATCAGGATGCTCAGGGACCGTCACCTTTTCCATCTTGATGAGACCTTTTGCAGCCTCGAGCATGGCTCGGTAGGCAAGCCTGTCGGCCTCCATCAGCTCCTGCTCGTCAAGTTTGATCTGGGCCTCAAACACCAGACGCTCGGCCGCGGCCAACTCGAAGTCGCCGAAGGAAACGACTTCTCCTGCGCATTCTCCTGTCGCCAGATCTCCGATTGAGAACTCGCGTGGGTCCCCCCAGTCCGAGTAATAGGAGGAGCCTTCTTCATAGGTTGGAACCTGCATCAGATCGTCCACGCTGCTGCGCAGACTCTTCTTGCCCACCCGGGCCACGAAGTCCTGAAAGTTCTCGCCGGCCTGTCGTTCACTGACAAAGAAAGTGGTGATTCTCTGCAGCGCCTCTGGCACAACCCTGGCCGGGACTGATCCGATGCCCAGACCATAGGATCCGGCGTTCTGGTCCCAGCGTCCTCCCAGGATGACCTGGAAGTGAGGAACTCTTCGCTGGTTGACACTCCGGCTTACACCAAAAAAGCCAATGTCAGCCACATGATGTTGTCCGCAGGAATTGAAACAGCCGCTGATCTTGATACGCAGTTTCCTGACTGCTTCATCCTGTTCATCGTGGCTCGACGTCAGACGACGGGTCAGCTCGGCTGCCAGACCGCGGGAAGAGGCAATGCCCAGTTTGCAGGTATCGGTACCGGGGCAGGCCGTGATGTCCGTGATGCCGCCGGCTCCCGCTTTCCCAGTCCAACCGCCTCCAGTTCCTCGTAGAGACGTGGCAGATCGACTTCAGAAACCCAGCGAAACACCACATTCTGTTCCACGGTTGTGCGCATGTTCTCGCCGGCAAACTCCCGCGCCAGGTCCGCCAGTCGCCGCGCCTGTGGGGCGCTGATGTCACCCAGTGGAAAAACCACCGTTACGGTGGCAAAGCCGGGTTGCCTCTGGGGGTAAACATTGCTCTCAGACCAGCTTACGAAACCGGCCGAGGCGGTGGCGTGTCCCTCTTTCAACGCACTCAAGCGATGCAACTCGGTCCACGGTTCCTCCAGGCTGGAGGTCCATCTGGGGTCGTGTGGCAGTTGCTCGCGCTCCTCCAGCACCAGTCGGCGGAATTCTTCGATGCCCAGTTTTGCCACCAGAAACTTGATGCGGGCGCGGGCGCGGAACTTCTTTTCCCCGTGACGGGCAAAGACCCGGGCTATCGCCTGGGCGATGGGAAGCAGTTCCTCCACCGGCAGGAAAGAGTCGAACAGCTGGGCCTGATGGGGTACGGCCCCGAGGCCGCCGCCCACGTAAAGCTGAAAGCCCCGTCTAAGCTCGCCATCAACGACTCTGGTGGCGGCGATCGCACCCATGTCATGCAGCATGACCAGACCACAGGCGTCGGCCTGACACCCCGAGAAGGCGATCTTGAATTTCCGGCCGAAGTCCTGGACGTCCGGGTGCCCGAGCAGAAAGCGCGCGCAGGCCCTGGCATAGGGGGTCACGTCGAAGACCTCATCGCGACACACGCCGGCCAGTGGGCAGGCGGTGACGTTCCGAACCGAATTGCCACAGGCCTCACGAGTAGTGATGCCCACCGCGGCCAGGCGCCTCATCAGATCTGGTGTGTCGTCGATGTGGACAAAGTGAAGCTGGAAGTCCTGCCGGGTCGTGACGTGGAGAATGCCGTCGGCGTATTCCTCACTGAGATCCGCCAGCACCTCCATCTGGTCCGGGGTCACCCCTCCAAACGGAATCTTAATGCGCTGCATTCCCGGTGCGTCCCAAAAAGTCTCGGGACCCTTCGTCGTGTCTCCACTTGGATAAGACAGATTCTGCACCTGAACGCCATCATGGCGTTCGCCATTGTCGTAGCGCTGCCCGTAGATACCACGCCGGAGACGAGTTTCGGCAAAGATCTTCTCGTCCAGTCTACCCTGTCTTCGCAGATCCATTTGCACTTCGAAAACATCGACTTCCCGAGCAAGGGCGGGATCGGTTTGCTCAGCTAATTGTTCTTTCCAGGTTTTCATCGAACTATCCGTCAGGCAAAAAAAAACCTGCAGGAACCATTGCTGCAGGCTGATGACCACTCAACTGTGTAACAAATCACATAAAGCCACCCACAAGATGGCTCCCGGCACCAGTATGGATCCACATACACATGCAGGTCGCGGCCTCCAGGCCATCTATGTAGTTCGCGTCGGCTCCTAGCATTCCTAACCACTCTACGGGTTTGGACCCCATGTTGTCAAGAATCGGGCAATCCTTTGTTAAGATTGGGCTTTGCCGAATCGGACGGCGCGAGGGCGGGTTGGACCTTGGACCCTGCCCCTCCGCGTCGAACTAAACCCCCGACGGAAGCCGGGGAGTGAAGGAAGCGTGAATGAAAAACAGAATGTCGAAAGTTCAGAAAGTTCTTGTAGTCATCGGAACGATCTCGCTGTTTGCGATTCCGCCCGTTGCGGCCCTGGGAGCAGGCGAGTCAGCTGCCGGTTTTCGGATTCACCAGGCACACCTGTCCATTGCGGCCTCCGCGCAGGCGATCCCAGGCCACGGGCAACCTCTGACTGCAGAAAGAGGAGAGCGGCGCTGGGGGCTCGACGACCTGGAGTTCTCACCCGACGGCACTCGAGTTGTGTTTTCGGTGCAGACTCCGATCGAGGGTCCAGCATTCTCCAGAAACATATGGGTCCTGGAAGTTGCCACCCGCAAGCTGCGCCAATTCACCGCTTCGTCCAGCCGCGAGGGTCATCCGCACTGGTCTCCTGATGGAGAAAAGCTGGCCTTTCTTTCCAATCGAAGCGGAAGTATGCAGATCCATCTGGTCCGCCTCGACGGGGGAGAGGCCAGACGGCTCACCTCCAATCCTACCTCAGTGGAGTCCTTCGTCTGGTCTCCCGACGGTCGCCGGATTGCGTTTGTGGCACCGGATCCCAGGACGGAAGAGGAGAGGCGCCAGGAAAAGGAAATTGTTCGCTTTGTGGGAATGTATTTTTACCAGGCCACCAGACCTCTTCAGCTCTGGGCGTTGGACGTGGAAAGCGGCGAGAGCCGGAAGCTCACCCGCAGCCCCTGGCGGATTGCCGATTCCTACTGGGAGCCCAATATTACCTGGGCCCCCGGGGGAGATCTCCTGTACGTTTCCGCCACCAACGATCCACTCCCGGACCTGCTCACCAACCGCATTTACACGGTTCGGGGCTCGGACGGAAACATACGGGAATTTGCCAGACCCCACGGCGGTTTCGGCAAACTGAAGGTGTCGCCGGATGGAAAGATGCTCTCTTACCTGGGGGCACGCGGGGAAGCCTTTGAGGACGACGACCTTTTTGTCATGCCTCTATCCGGTGGTTCTCCTCGGAATCTGACGGGAGCTTCGATCAACCGGAGGCTGTGGGGGTACGAGTGGTTGCCCGACGGTCGCGTGATGGTGCAGGCCCTGTGGGGATTTCACTCCAAGTTCTTTGTCTGCTCACTGGACGGGAAGGCAGAAGAATACCAGGGCCTCGACGTACCGGCCTCAGGCCACTACGGATACTCCAAGGCCTTCGCGGCCACGCCGGACACGCTCGTCTTTGTCGGAGAACGCGCTGAGGTGGCTCCCGAATTGTGGATTTCGACTGCGCCGGGCCGGGCTCAGCAGATCTCGCATTTCAATCGGGAGTGGGACGGGATTCCGCTCGCGCCCATCGAAATCGTCCAATATGCGAGTTTTGACGGCGTGGAGATCGAGGCCGGGCTCCTGAAGCCGGCCGACTATCAAGAGGGAACACGGATTCCCCTGGTTATCCTCATTCACGGGGGGCCTTCGGCCAAATTCAGTGACCGTTTTCGCTGGTGGGCCCAGATGCTCACGTCCCACGGAATCGCCGTGCTGTGTCCCAATATTCGCGGGTCGACCGGGTATGGCTACGAGTTCCTGGTGTCAAACCGCTATGACTGGGGAGGAGGCGATTTCAAGGATGTGCTGGCGGCAGCGGATCATGTCATCGGTCTGGGTGTCGCCGATCCGGACCGGCTGGGAATTGGTGGCTGGTCCTACGGAGGCTACATGAGTGCCTGGGCGATCACGCAGACCACACGATTCAAGGCTGCTGTCATTGGGGCCCCCATGACCGACATGATCAGCATGTATGGCTCGTCGGAGCGGTGGTGCATTACATACGACACCTGGTACCTGGGGACGCCCTATGAAAACCGGGAGCGCTTTATTCAGATGTCTCCGTCACTCA
>CBDBGQ010000044.1:0-11170 GCA_965205345.1 Acidobacteriota bacterium
TCCGGATTGATCAACGACAAATAAAATTCCCACGCATTGACTCATCCAAAATCGAACTAATGTGAGACCGTTGCCTCATCAAGAATCGAACCGAACACTTGATGAGGAGGCGACGAATTGAGGAAAAAGTTGAGTTTGGAGTTGCGCCGAGAGTTGTTGACACGCACTGCGGAGGATTACGCATCGGCCCGCAAAGGAATCAAGAGCCAGATCGTGGATCAGTTGGTTGCGGCAACCGGCTACGGTCGCAAACACGCCATTACTCTGTTGAACAATCCGCCGGGTAGCGTTAGTTCTTCGCGACCCCGCCGCGCCCGATACGATGAGCGAGTCAAGCAGGTACTGGTTACCCTTTGGACCACGGCCAACCGGATCTGCGCCAAGCGACTGGTTCCCTTTCTTCCCGAGTTGATCGAGGTGATGGAGAGGAACGGTCATTTGTCCTTACCCGCTGATGTCCGGGGAAAGCTTCTGACGATCAGCCCCGCCACCGCTGATCGATTGCTGGCCACCGAGAGAATCAATCAGCGTGGTGTGAGTACAACCCGGCCGGGAAGCTTACTCAAAAAGCAGATCAAGGTACGGACCTTCGCCGACTGGGACGATCTTCAACCCGGGTTTCTGGAAGCGGACCTGGTCGCTCACTGCGGCGTCAGTGCTGCCGGTAGTTTTCTGCACACGCTGGTCCTGGTGGACGTCGCAACGGGCTGGACCGAGTGCGTGGCCCTGCTGCGGCGCAGCGAAGCCGACGTGATCGGCGCCCTGAACTCCCTGCGTGGCCGGCTCCCGGTTCCTTTGCTGGGATTGAATACGGATAACGGCAGCGAGTTCATCAACTATGAGATGCTTCGCTACTGCCAAAGAGAGCAGATCACTTTCACTCGTTCCCGGGTCAATCGAAAGAACGATCAGGCCTTTGTGGAAGAGAAGAACGGCTCTGTCGTGAGAAGGCTGATCGGGTACGATCGCTACGAGGAACTGGGGGCCTGGCGGGCCCTGATTCAGCTTTATGAGATTCTACGCCTCTATGTGAACTTCTTTCAGCCCTCGATGAAGCTGATCGAAAAGCAGCGCGTCGGCGCACGCGTCAAGAAGCGCTACGATCGAGCTCAAACTCCTTACCAGCGCATCATTGCTTCTGGTTATCTCACCAAGCGAAAGAGGGAGCGAATCGAGCGTTTTTACCGGAAGCTCGATCCGGTGATCTTACTCAAAGAGCTCGAGCGACGCCAAGACTATTTTTGGACCTTTGCTAACGGACAAAGAGAACTGGAAGGAAACGACTCCCCCAGAGAGATGGATGCAATCGTCAGGAAGTATCTTGTCGAGATCACCGCTTCACAAGAACCCAAAGAGATCAGAAGATATCGGCGGACGAAAAAGCCCCGGACATGGAGGACTCGAAAGGATCCCTTTGCTGAAGTCTGGCCAGAGGTTCGTGTCCAACTGGAAGTTAATCCCGCTCAAACCGCCAAAGCGCTTTTCGTTCGCCTTCAGCAACGCTATCCCGGTCGGTTCTTCGATGGGCAACTGCGGACGCTGCAGCGACGGGTGAGGGACTGGCGTAGGGAGCAGCTCTACAAGGCCGAGATCGCTCGCGTGGAGCCGACAGCCTCCGAAATCGGGTTCCAATCTCGCCCAGTTGCTCCGGCAGAAGATCGCGAAGCGGGTCCGGCTCCGGTCGCCCCGTTGTTTCTGATGTAAGGAACCAATAAGCTGTTCGGAACTGGGTTCGATTCTTAGTGAGGCAAGTTTCTAGCTTTGGTTCGATTCTCTAATGAGGCAATACGCGGGGAATTCTAACTGTCGCCAATCAGCAGAGCAGGGAAACGCCGACGCCCAAATCTTCCTCAGTGGCATGTACTGGGTCGGCCTGGGCGTTCCCCAGGACTGCCAGGAGGGCGTGAAGTGGTTCCGCCGGGCGGCAGAGCAGGGTGACGCTCGTGCCCAATCCGTCCTCGGGAGGATGTACTACGAGAGCGTTCCCGAGGACTACCAGGAAGAGCTGAAGCGGTTCCGCCGGGCGGCAGAGCAGGGTGACGCCGAGGCCCAATCCTCCCTCAATTTCATGTACTGCTGGGGTGAGGGTGTTCCCCAGGACTACCAGGAAGCGCTGAAGTGGTGCTGGAAGGCTGCCGAGCAGGGAGAAGACTATGCCCAATTCGTCCTCGGGGGCATGTACTTTCTCGGCCAGGGCGTTCGTAAGAACGATGTTCAAGCCCACAAGTGGCTTAACTTGGCTGCTTCACGAACGACTCCAGGGAAAGAGGAGAGTTACCGATCCATGAGAGAGACACTGGTAAGGATAATGACTGCTTCACAACTCGCCGAAGCCCAGCGGTTGGCGCGGGAATGGCAGCCGAAGACCTGGGAGCAACTGAAGGGCAAGTAGGTCTCGCCGGAGGTTCGATCCGCGCTCATCACTTCTTGCCAGCTAAGCAGTATTGCACAAACCTATCGCCAATCGAATCGATACTGGCCCCCGAGCGGCAGCCGTGCGAAAAATTACTCTAAGGGTCCGTGTGTGACCCTCCTGGAGTCATTCCCGACACCGCTTCCGCTCTATGAGAAGCGCCAGTCCTGGGGGGCTTGGGCCTCGAGAACGACTGCCACGGCATGGCCATGCCGAAATCGACCCCGAGAAGGCCCGGAAAACCTGGCCAAAATAGAGACTCTCGCGATGGGGTTTTTGGCCACCCCGAAAGCCAGGTCGGCCCGCTCCCTCGCATCGGCCTCTACGCCCGCGTCTCGACACCGCATCAGCACACGATCGGGATGCAGCTGCGGCAGCTGCGAGAGTTCCTGGAACGCCGTCGCTGGCAGGAGGTCCTCGTTGTCGAAGAGGTCGTCTTCGGATCCAGGCAGCGCCCGGAGAGAAACCGTCTACTCGACGCTGCGCGGCGGCGCGAGATAGACATCATCGCGAGCGGAACTTACCGATTTCGGGACCAGCGGGCTCGCTTAGAGTAATTTTTCACACCGTTGCGGCTCAAGCCCACTTATGTTGTATTTCACCACGAATGTGGGCGCTACCCTCAATCGTGCGGGGAACACGATGCGGGTCCATTGAGAAGAATATCGACCGCAAAGCTATGCTCTTTCTTCAGGCAGTCGTCACATCGACCCGCAGTCGTTTGGCACGTTCTCGAAATGCCTCTTCGCCCCCTTCAAGGATGCTGCACGGCATTGTCAAGTTAACTGGCTACCGAGGGACCAAGCCACCCTATCGAGTACTCAGGCGTGGTCTTACTGCCGATATTATGGAGCTGTCTCAGCTTGTGATGTGTTAACTTGACAACGCCTCTTCAACCACATGGCGAGGTGATTTCCCGTTACGGCGTTTGATCTTTCCTTCCCTCAGCAGCAACCCTAGTACGCTGTACGACAAGTAGTCTTTCTGCCTCCCTCGGTAGTCGCTGCGAAGGCCCAGGAGGCTAGCAGCATCCGAGTTGCTGATCCCATCTGGATTAGCTCGTGCCAAGTTGAGCACGGCGGTTTTGAGAAACTCGAGTCCCAGCTGAGCCCGCTCGAGTGTGCCCTGGGGGACAACCACTTGTCCCCGTTTTTTGCTGGACAAACCGACAGGGACAACTGTATTAGTGAGGATCCCCCCAGTACTCTCCGTTCCGAAAGCCGAGATCAGTTCGGCCTCAAGACGAAGCGCCTGGATTTCTGTGAGATCGTCGACCAGAATGTCAACGAGTGGTTGGGTTCCTGACTCAATGATCTGTTTTATGCGTGCGTATTTTTTCGTGTGATCTGGCTTAACCAGATGGTCATACGCACGGCTCCCGGTCCCTTTTCCAACATAGAAAGGCTTGGCTGGAGATGATCTCGGATCCTTCAGCGCATACACGTAGTAAAAGCTTGTTGTCACGGCGAGTTCCTCGATAGGAGAAACAAAAACTTGAATCCTAATGGCGTGCATGTTGCGTTGAATGCCCCGCCCTTGATTTTATGGTACTGCCGGGCGATTCCTAACGTGTTCAAGAAGTTTATGAGCACTATCTTCGTCCATTGAGAACATTGTGCCACGGAACACACGGCTATGAAGGGGTCACCTCTGTCCAGTTGAGGCATACCCTAGCCTAACGTCAGGAACCGGGCTGGATCGCGTCAGATTAGAGTTAAAATCTGGAGAGCTCTTGTCAATAGGTGTGGAAAAACATCAGGCGGCTTTCTCCTCCGGGGCTTGGTTGACCAGGACTCCATTGACATATTCGGCGCCCTGGTAGACGTCTTTCATCAGCTCCGGTGCCTTCAGACCGGCGGAATCTTTTCTCCGCCACCAGCAGCATCTTCCAGATCACCGCCTGGGCGTTTTCCACTTTCTTGAATCGCTTGGCCGCGTCCGTTCGCAGCCGAAGACCGGCAAACGGTGACTCCACTGGATTGGTGGTTCGCAGATGCTGCCACTGCTTCTTTGGATAGTTGTAAAAGGTCACCATCCGGTCCCAGTCCTGCTCGATTAGTTCAGCCGCCAGAGTCAGCCCTCGCTGCCGGCACCAGTGCTGAAAAACCTTCTTGAGTCGTTGTGCTTCTTCTCGAGTCTCGGCGTAAGGGATCTGCCGCAGGATCAGCAAGGCCGGCTTGTGCACTCGCTTAGGGAGCTTGGCCAGCAGGTTGACGATCCGATGATTCCAGCAGCGCTGCTCCTCGGCCTGGGGATAGACGTTGCGCAAAGCTCCCCAGATGCCCAGGTGGCCGTCTCCGATCACCAGCCGTGGACAGCCCATCCCCCGGCCCTTCAAGTCGCGCAGTACTTCCGACCAGCTCTGGGTCGATTCCCGATAGCCGCTCGTGACCGACACCACGGCTTTGCTTCCGTCACTTAAGGCGGCCAGCACCACCAGCAGGACTGCCTTTTCCTTCTCCAGACCCGCCTTGACGTAGATTCCATCTACCCATTGATTGGCGACAGTTAGAATTCCCCGCGACGACAAATGGAATTCCCCGCTTTTTCAGGGCTGATCCTGACCATGAGGGCATGGTTAAGGATCAGCAAGTGCGGAGGTTAGTAAAGTTGAAGAAGAACGAGAAGACGCTAACGATGGCGGCGGCCAAAGCGGGGATGTCGCGAAAGACAGCTCGCAAGTACCTGAAGTCGGGAAAGCTACCGAGCCAGTGTCAGCCGGAACGGTATTGGAGAACTCGATCGGATCCGTTCGAGTCGGTGTGGCCGGAGGTGAAAGAGATCCTGAAGCGATCGCCGACGGTGGAAGCAAAAGCGGTGTTCGATCATTTGTGTCGTCAGCAGGAAGGGGCCTTCCAGCAAGGCCAGTTGAGAACGCTGCAGCGCAGGATCAAGCAGTGGAAGGCAGAATACGGAGAAGCGAAGGAGGTGATGTTCCCGCAGAAGTATCAGCCGGGACATCAAGCGCAATCGGACTTCACGTTTATGGGGCGCCTCGGAGTGACGATCCAGGGCCAGCCGTTTCCCCATCTGCTGTACCACTTCGTGTTGGCCTACTCGAACTGGGAAGCGGCCACGCTGTGTTTCAGTGAGTCGTTTGAGAGCCTCAGCCTGGGGCTTCAGAACGCGTTGTGGGAGTTGGGGGCGCTGCCCGAGGAGCACCGGACCGACCGGCTCTCGGCGGCAGTCAAGAACCTGAAGCGGGAAGAGTTCACCGAGCGCTATCAAGCGTTGCTGAGACACTTCGGGATGCGCTCCAGTCGCACTCAGGCAGGAAAGGCACACGAGAACGGGGATGTGGAACAGTCCCATCACCGCTTGAAACGGGCCATTGAGCAGGAACTGCTGCTGCGGTGTAGCCGTGATTTTTCCAGCCGGGAAGAGTACGAGGGCTTTGTAGCGGTGATTGTGTCCCGGCGCAATGCGGCCCGGCAAAAGCGCCTGGGAGAAGAGCTGGCAGTGATGCGCCCGTTGCCGGCACGCCGTCTGGATGACTTCACCCGGCAGTGGGTGAGAGTCTCCCCCAGCAGTACGATCCGGGTTCGCCACAACACCTATTCGGTGGACAGCCGGTTGATCGGCGAGCGCGTTCAAGTGCGGGTGTGGGCGGATCAGGTGGAGGTCTACTACGGAGGACGGCGCCAGGCACGGATGCCGCGCTTGCGAGGAGAAGGCAAGCATCGCATTGACTACCGGCACGTGATCCATTCGTTGGTGCGCAAGCCGGGGGCGTTTACTCGCTATCGCTGGCGGGAGGATCTGTTTCCGGGGATCTTGTTTCGAGTCGCCTACGACGAGCTGCGCCGAGATTGTCCGGCCACGGCGGATCGCCAATATCTGAAGATCCTCGAGGTGGCTGCCCAGGAAGGTGAACAGCGGGTGCGAGAGGCACTTCAGGTGTTGATTGAGCGGGGACAAAGAATCCGTTTTGAAGCACTACGAGAATGCCTTGTCGATCCGGTGGTGGAACCCTGGGAAGTGATGGTGGAGAAGATGGACGTGGGCCTCTACGACACCCTTCTCGAGAACCCGGGAGGTGAGGTCATGAGCACAGGCAACTTACCGCGACTTCGCGAGTGCCTAATCGAGCTGCATCTACCGGCCTTTCGGGAGCACTACGCCGCCCAGGCGGCACTGGCCACCCAGGAAAGTCTGTCCTATCCCCGGTTTCTCTTGTCGTTATCTGAGATCGAGGTGGCGGAGCGGCACGAGCGCAAAATCCAGCGCCAGCGTCGGGCCTCCAAGCTTCCCTGGGAGAAAACGCTGACGGCGCTGGACCGCTCGCGCTTGCCCCAAAGCGTGGATCGACAACTCACAGCGCTGCTGGAAGGGACGTTTTTGGATCGTGCCGAGAACGTCTTGGCTTTCGGTAACCCTGGGAGCGGGAAAACCCATCTGGTCTGTGCTCTGGGCCAGGAGTTGATTCTGCTGGGGCGCCGGGTTCTGTTTTCTACCTGCGCCCTGCTGGTACAGCGATGGCTGCGGGCCAAAATCGATCTGACTCTGGAGAAGGAGCTCAAGAAACTGGATCGCTTCGAGGCTCTCATAGTCGATGACATCGGCTACGTTCAGCAAAGCCGGGAGGAAATGGAGGTTCTCTTCACACTGCTGGCCCATCGTTACGAACGTCGCAGCATCTTGCTGACCAGCAACCTGATCTTCTCGGACTGGGAGAGGATCTTCAAGGACCCCCTGACGACGGCAGCAGCCATCGACCGGCTGGTGCACCACAGCGTGATTCTGGAACTCAACGTCCCGAGCTATCGAATGGAGAGCGCCAAGGCAAAGCAGCAGGGAACCACGAAATGAGGAAACCGCGAGGAGGTCAAATCCGGGCAAATCGGCTGATTGGACCCCGGAAAGTGCTTGGTGAGGGCGATAGACGAGTGCCCGCCAAGGGGAGAGGTCGTACAGCGCCCTACAGAGGCCGCTCAGCAGCCTCGTGGATCTGGTCCACTCCCCTCGACGCCAGCGCGAGCGAGGGGGAGCTCCGTTCGGGCTACGCCCTCACTCCGTCCCCCTCGCATTCTAGGAACAATCTCTCTTTTTTACAGAAAGGAGGACCGCGGAAAAGGGCCGTCTCAGAGGACGGCTACAGCTCTTTTTTTTTTAATCCTTGTGTGTGGATTTCCAATCGTCGCTGCGGGAATTCTATTTGACGTTGATCACCAGCGGACTGATCCCGGTCAGATAGGCCTCCACGCACTTGCGTTGACGGGCCATCAGGGTGTCCAGAAGGTATTCCTGAGCCCGGGTATCGCTCAGTTGAGCCACTTTCACAATCGCGCCCAGTTCCTCCCGCGTGAAGAGGGCGATGATCTTGGCGGCCCAGAAGGCGTCTCTTGGGGTCATCCTCAAGAAAGCCGGATTCGGGTAGTCATTCTTCCACTCTTCGGGATCAAATGACTCGGCCTCAATACGTCCCACACCCGGGAGCCTGGTCTCGGGAGGCCATTTTACCTTCCGGTACTCGGGCACCCGGAGCCCGAAACCGCCCGCCGATTGCTTGACCAGCCCCAGGTCCAGCCAGTAGTGGTAGGCGAGATTCGGAAGCTGGGCTTCCACCGTTCCACTACCCAGTGTGGAACCGAAGTCGATCAGGTAATGGCGGACGAACCGGACCCCGCTCTCTTCAACCCAACTGTCCTGCGTGTTCTGAGCGCGGGTGTCATCGTGGTTCAGCCAGGCGGCAAACAGCCGCAGGCCTCTCAATTCACGGCGGTTCTCGTGAAGGATCACGTCGTTGGGATCGTCACTTCGAGTTTCATAGTAACGAAATGGACCTAAAACCCTTCCAGAAAGGTATTTACTTGCCAGAACCCGAATTCGCCCCTGGGCGTCTCGCTGCGAACGTTTCAGCATTCTATTGAGGCGTTTTGGTGTGAGGGCCAGGCGGTCACCGAACTCGTCGACCACCTCCGTTCCAGGCCGGATGGCCAGTTTCCGGGGGTCTATGGAAACAACGTAATTCTCAGGGACATGGTAGCCGAGGGCGTAAAAGACTTTGGTCGCAATCATCTCAGCGCCCGAGGCCAACTCGGGATTTACCTGCGAGTCGACCTTGACCACATATCGAACCCCCTTCTCGTCAACGATGTGGAAGCCGGGTGTCAGCCCCTGGGTCTTGCTCCTGACAATGGTCCAGGTCTGGCCGGACTCGGGAGGATCTCCGCTGTCCGGACCCCGAACCAGTTGATCCAGGGACATCCTCTTTAGACCGTGCCGATTCGTAAACCAACTGCTGTCGGGAACCTCGTCCAAAGTGTTCACGTTTTCGGCTTCTCCCGAATTCGGGTCGCCAAAATCGTGGAAGATGTGGGAGAAGCGGTCAAAAAGGTCGCTCAACTCGAGTTCCGCAGGCTCTTGCGGAGTGTCGTGTTGATCCTGGTCCTTCCAGAGAGGATCGTCCGGATAGAACTTGGACTGGGACACGGCCGAGGCGGCAGCCAGGAGAATCGAAATGATAAAGATCAGGCAGCGTCGCATCACTTAGAACTTGGGCCCTCCACCGATGTGGAACACGATTCCCTCCTGGCTGCGCGCCAGATCGAGTCGGAGACTCGTTCCAGTGCCCGGAAAGTGGAAACGGAAACCAATCCCGTAGCCGGCCTCCAGATCGGAAAGATCAAAGTCGCCGAACCGGTTGAAAACCTTGCCCCCATCGGCAAAAAGGGCCATATCCGTATAGGTCCAGACCTCCCAGCGATACTCCAGGTTCATGAGCAGATTTCGGGTGTCGCGGAACCTGAATTCGCTGAACCCGCGCAAGCTCCTGGCGCCTCCGATAGTCTCCATGACGTGAAACGGAATTGTCTGGCCCGAGTCGGCCGTCGAGTGAGAGGTTCTGGCCCGGAAGGCCAGCCGCCTGTTGCGATAGCCCAGGGGCACATGAACCTGCACTTCGCCGGTCACTCGCATAAAGTTGAAGTTGTTGGCATCTCGGTCGCTGAATCTCTCAGTGCCGGAGGCCAGTACGATTCCCGCCTCCGGGTAATCGCTGTCGAGCCACTTGAATCGGATATTTCCGCCGTAGACAAAAAAGTCGGAGCCATCCGGACCAGGCAGGAGGTCCGGGTCGAAGATTTCCTCGAAGCTCGGTTCGTCCCCTCCCTCACCGATATTGGTATTGAGAAAGCGGGCCCCAACGTCGATCTCGACCATCCGGTGGGGCGCAAAGGCGGTGCCAAAGCCAAGACTTCGGGCCTCGTCCTGGAAGCTGGTGTCATCGTCTTTTCGCGAGGCCCCTCCGAGGCCGAAGAAGTCGATCGACTTGTAGCGGTGGTAATCCCCCGCCACAAAGAAATTCAGGCGTCCGTCTTGTTGGGGAGGCAGGTATTCAAGGCGGGAATTGAGCTGTGTGTAATTCTTGGTGGAGTACAGAGCATCCACCGTGAACAGAAAATCTTCCCGCTCGAAGCCCACCACATATCCACCGCCAAAGACAAATCCGGAACCGGACGGCATCCCACCCACCCGCAGGCGTCCACTCCGAAATCCTTTCTCGGTCAGCTTGGTCCAGAAGGGACGCTTCTCATAGGCGAGGAGGCGGCGCTCTCCGGTGGTGGTTTCGTAAGGCTGAAGCTGGAGACTCTTTTCCTGGCGCTTCTTGGCGAGGATGGCCTGGCGACTCTTCGGCTCCTCCTCCTGAACGGGCACGTCCTGGCCCTGGGCTGGGGAAAGAACGCAGAGAGAAACGAAAACGAAAGCTAGAATCCTGATGTTCACAATGGAGTCAGTATTCTAGCGCAACGCATGGCAACGGCTTACAGAAACTTAACTTCGGAGACTTTCCCATCCTGAAACTCGACCACCATGTCCCTATATTTGTAGATGGTCTTGTCCTCCAGACGGGCGATCTTGAGGGGATCCCCGAAGAGGTTCCGCACCTCCTCTTCCGACATTCCCGTCTGAACCTCTAAGGGTGGCCTGGTAGAAGCTAATTCCCACCTGGGTGTTGTCTTGCGCCTCCCAGTCTACGTCGACCTCAGAAGGGGGGATACGGTAGGTCGACCGCGCGGAAGCGGGAGCTGACGCCTCAGTCGGAAGGGCTGTCTGTTCCGGCTTTTTATCACCCTCGGCTTGGTGGGCCCGTTCCTCCCGTTTTTCCCTCGACCAGGTTGGCCACCAGTTATCCGCGGAAGAGGCCAGACTTGGGTACCTCTGGACGCCCCTGCTCAGCTTCTTGACGACCCTCTTTGCCAGATTGCCCTGCCAGCCGGGTGAGGCCTTCTCGATCCAGTGGAAACGGGCTCCCGGTGCCCCGGGCCATCTTTTCGAGCCGGCGGGAGTGAAGATTCGATAATCAGACGGATCCCTTCCTTGTGCCTCTGGGTGCCGATGAATCCGGAAGTCTCTTTCATGATCAACTCGGCTTCGCCCGGGACCTCAACGACTCTGAGAGGGACTCTCTGCCTGATGATCTCGGCTCGAATGGCGGAGTCGAGATTCTCGGACATGGCCTCAACGTACAGGCGTGCGTTCTTGTGGAGTGGCTGTCCGAGGACAACAGAATCGGCCAGAAAAAGTAGAAAAAGACCCGTGGTCAAGCACTTCATCGCGTTCTCCTGACCCTATTTTCGCATGGGAGGGCCGACGGATCTGTGACTCCCGCGACCTGACTGGACTTTCAACCTTCACCTTTCAGCTTCACAGATCGGACCACGGAGGGTCCTCCTACACTGGAAACGTCACGAGATGGCGAAGTGTAGGAGCCGCTTCCACGCGGCGATCTGATCGAACCTTCAACCTTCAACTTGC
>CBDBGQ010000045.1:0-20162 GCA_965205345.1 Acidobacteriota bacterium
ACCGACTCGCCTCCGTCTTCTCACACTCTGTTCCAACTCTGATTTGACAGTCTCCGAGCTGACCCAGGTCCTGGGACAGAGCCAGCCCCGAGTCTCACGCCATCTCAAACTGCTCCATCAGGCGGGTCTGCTCAATCGACAGCGGGAGGGAAGCTGGGTCTATTTCCGTCTGGCCGGCAAGGGTCCTGCGGCCGAGTTGGCCAGAGTCCTGATCGGCTCCATGCCCGTGGACGACCCCACTCTGGCACTCGATGTGGAACGTCTGCAGCAGGTGTTCCAGAGACGAACCGAAAAGGCGGTCGAATATTTTCGCAGAAATGCGAAGCGCTGGGATCAGGTGCGGTCTCTCCATGTGGATGAACGAGAGGTAGACCAGGTACTGCTTGATCTCGTCTCAACCCGAAAAGTTCAGCGTCTCCTCGACCTTGGCACAGGGACAGGGCGAGTGCTGGAGCTTCTCGCTACGAAGGTCTCTGAACTGACGGGGATTGATTCCTCTTCTGAGATGCTGCAGGTGGCGAGAGCGAACCTGGCGCGAAAGGGGATCCGCAACTGTGTTCTCAGGCGATGCAACATGTACCAGATCCCGCTGCCGGGTCGGAGCTTCGACGCGGTTACGATTCATCAGGTGCTCCATTTTGCTGAAACCCCCGGGCAAGTGATCGCCGAAGCAGGCCGGCTCCTGGCCCCTGGAGGTCGCCTCTTCATCGTTGACTTTGAAGAGCATCATCTGGAGGAATTGAGGGAGGAGCATGCCCACCGGTGGCTGGGCTTCAAGCCCGCGACCCTGCGAAACTGGTTGTCTGATGCCCATCTGGAACCCGGAAAACACTTGTCCCTGGCTGGCGGAGCCCTCACTGTTGGGGTGTGGACGGCCCGGCAGCCCGAAACCGACTGAGACAAGCCCATGCCGGACTCTCCCGATCGACTTCGTTTTTCCTTCGAGTTCTTCCCGCCCCGGAAACCGGAGCAGGATGACGTCCTTTTCGACTCGGCACGAAGACTGAGACAGCTCGATCCTGGTTTTGTCTCCCTGACCTATGGGGCCAGTGGCAGCACTCGGAAGGGCACCCGCCGCACAGTGACTCGTCTTCGGCAGGACGAGGGGTTGAACGCGGCAGCCCATCTGACCTGTGTGGACGCCAGGCGGGAAGAAATCGACGCAATCGCCAGAGACTACTGGGAGGCGGGGATTCGTCACATCGTGGCCCTGAGAGGTGACTCTCGGGGCGAAGGAGGGGTCTACTGTCCAACTCCCGGAGGCTATCCTTACGCTTCAGATCTGGTTCGCGGGCTGCGGGAACTGGCGGACTTTGAAATCAGTGTGTTCCCGGAGACTCACCCCGAGGCCATCAGTGCCGCTGCAGACCTGGAAAACCTGAAGCGCAAGCTTGATGCGGGAGCCACGCGCGCGATCACGCAGTTCTTTTTTGACCCGGGCACATTCCTGAGGTTTCGGGATCGAGCAATGGCAGCCGGCATTGACGCTCCCATCGTGCCGGGGATTCTACCGATCCGCAATTACCAGGGAGCCTGCAAGTTTGCCGGGAAGTGTGGAACCTCGATTCCCGCCTGGCTGGACAAACTCTTTCAGATCGAATTGTCGCCCCGCGAGCAGGCTGTCCGGGGTGGCCTGATTGCTCTGGAGTTGTGTCGCGACCTGGTGATGGATGGCGTCAAAGAGTTTCATTTCTACACCTTGAACCGGGCCGAGCCAACCGTGTCCATCTGCACACTGCTTCGTCATCTCTTTGAGACCGAAAAGACAACTCCGAAAGGCCGGAATGCTTCTCAATAAGCGGTCCGAACTGCTGGTAGAGGCACTCCGCAAGAGGATCCTCCTCCTGGACGGCGCCTCGGGTACCATGATTCAAGACCAGCGCCTGGACGAGGAGGCGTTTCGGGGACAACGTTTCAAAGATCACCCTGTTGATCTGAAGGGGAACAACGACGTCCTCAATCTCACTCAGCCCGAGATCGTGCTGGGCATCCACCGGGCCTACCTGGAAGCCGGGGCCGACATCATTGAAACCAACACCTTCAACTCGACGGCTCTTTCCCAGGAGGAGTATCGCCTCGACGAACTGGCCTATGAGCTGAATGTGGCCGGGGCAAGTCTGGGCCGCCGAGCGGCCCGGGAGCAGACTGCAAGGACTCCCGGGCTGCCTCGCTTCGTGGCCGGAGTTCTAGGGCCGACCAGCCGGACCGCCTCGCTTTCTCCAGATGTGACCGATCCCGGACTGCGAGAGGCGAGTTTCGGAGACCTTGCCCGGTCCTACGGTGAAGCTGCCCGCGGACTGATCGACGGAGAAGTTGATCTGATCCTGATTGAGACCGTTTTCGACACGCTGAACTGCAAAGCTGCTGTCTATGCCGTGGCGGATCTGTTCGAGTCCAGGGGGCAGGAGCTCCCTTTGATGATCTCCGGAACGATTGTCGATTTGTCCGGGAGGACGCTTTCGGGCCAGACGATTGAGGCCTTCTGGTATTCGATCCGCCATGCCAGGCCACTGATCGTGGGCCTGAACTGCTCCCTGGGTCCCAGCCAGCTGCGGCCCTATCTTTCCGAACTGGCTCGCATCGCCGACACCGCTGTGAGCTGCCACCCCAACGCCGGCCTTCCCAACGATCTGGGCGAGTACGAGGAAACCCCGGAACAGATGTCCCGCCATTTTGCGGAGTGGGCAGAGTCGGGACTGGTCAATCTGGTGGGAGGCTGCTGCGGGACCACTCCGGAGCACATCAGCGCCTTCAAGGAGGCGATCGGCCCGTTTCCTGCGCGGCCGATTCCAAGCCGGAAGCCGCAGATGTGTCTCTCGGGGCTTGAGCCTCTTTGCATCGAGGAAGGCAGTGGCCGCTTTGTGAACATTGGCGAACGCTGCAATGTCACGGGCTCAGCTCGATTCAAGCGTCTCATCCTGGCAGAAGACTTTGAAGCCGCCCTTCAGGTAGCCCGGGATCAGGTGGATACCGGAGCCCAGATTCTGGACGTGAATCTGGATCATGCCATGATCGATTCTGCGGCAACCATGACCCGATTCCTGAACCTCCTGGTGGCCGAGCCTGAGATCACCCGGATTCCTGTCATGATCGATTCTTCCAAGTGGTCGGTCATCAGGGCTGGTCTGAAATGCGTTCAGGGGAAGTGTGTCGTCAACTCGATCAGTCTCAAAGAGGGCGAAGAGACCTTCCTTCGACAGGCACGGGAGATTCAGCGCTTCGGAGCGGCGGTTGTGGTGATGGCCTTCGACGAGCAAGGCCAGGCCGACACGGCGGATCGAAAGTTCGAGATCTGCCAGCGCTCCTACCAGATTCTCACGGAGCAAGCCGGCTTTCCCCCGGAGGACATCATCTTTGATGCCAACATCTTTCCCGTGGCCACGGGAATTGAGGAGCACGACGAGTATGCACTCGCTTTCTTCGAGGCCGCCAGGCGAATCCGGCGGGGACTCCCCCACGTTCACATCTCCGGTGGTCTTTCCAACGTTTCCTTCTCTTTTCGCGGAAACAATTCCATTCGGGAGGCCATGCACTCGGTCTTCCTCTACCATGCCATTCAGGCGGGAATGAACATGGGGATCGTCAACGCGGGCCAGATAGGCATCTATGCGGATATCCCACTGCACTTGCGCGAGCGGATCGAAGATGTCTATTTTCATCGCACCCCGGATGCGGCCGAGAAGCTCCTCGAAGAGGCAGTGCGCTTCCGGGGCGAGACCGCCAGGAAAGAGGCGGATCTGTCCTGGCGGGAAACGACTGTTGATGAGCGGCTCAAGCACGCACTCGTCAATGGCATTACCCAGTTTATCGAGGCCGACACGGAAGAAGCCCGGCACAACCACCCCCGCCCTCTCGATGTCATTGAGGGGCCGCTCATGGCAGGAATGCAGATCGTGGGTGATCTGTTCGGTTGCGGTAAGATGTTCCTTCCCCAGGTTGTGAAAAGCGCCCGGGTCATGAAGAAAGCGGTCTCCTGGCTGGAACCCTTCATGGAGTCGGGAACAGAAGCGACGGCTACCAGGTCGAAAGGGCGGATCGTCATGGCCACGGTGAAAGGAGACGTGCACGATATCGGCAAGAAGATTGTTGGCGTCGTGCTTCAATGCAACAGCTACGAGGTGATCGATCTCGGTGTCATGGTGCCGGGGGACAGGATCCTGAACACCGCCCTGGAGGTAAACGCCCAGGCGATTGGCCTGTCAGGTCTGATCACCCCCAGTCTGGAAGAAATGTGCGTCGTCGCAGAAGAGATGTCGCGCCGGGGTTTCGATCTCCCGCTTTTGATCGGGGGCGCCACCACCAGCAAGGTTCATACGGCCGTCAAGATCGCCCCGCGGTATCACGGGCCCACAGTCCACGTTCCGGATGCGTCGCGCGTGATTGGTTTTGTTGGCGGTCTTTTCGATGCCCAGAAGCGCAAAGCATTCCTTCGAGACATCGAAGACGACTATCACAGACTGAGGGAGAAGCGTCTGGCCAGGTCTCCCCAGATTCTCTCTCTCCAGGAAGCCCGGGGAAATCGACTCATCCTGGATTCGAGTGCAGGTACTCCTCCTGAACCCAGACATACAGGCCAGATCATCCTTCCCGAGTACGATCTGGAAGAACTGGCTCAGGGGATTGACTGGCGTCCTTTTTTTCAGGCCTGGGAGCTGGTCGGTCGCTTTCCTGACCTTTTGGATGACCCAAAGGTCGGAAAGGCAGCACGCCAGCTTTACGACGATGCCCTGCGCTTCCTGGACAGGATGATTCGCGAGGGTTGGATCAGCGCCCGAGCTGCACTTGGTTTCTGGCCGGCTGCAAGCAGCGGGGACAGCATCCGGGTTTATGCAGATGGGGACCGTCGTAAAGTGCTGTTCGAGTTCCATATGCTGCGCCAGCAGGTCAAGTATCACGGTGGTCAGCCCAACCTCTGTCTGAGCGATTTTCTCGCCTCTTCCGACAGTGGCCTACCCGACTACCTGGGAGGCTTTGTGGTGACCGCCGGGTTCGGTGTCCAAGACAAGTCCAGGCAGTTCGAGGCGGAGCAGGACGACTACCAGAGCATCATGCTGAAGGCCCTTTCCGACCGGCTGGCAGAAGCGTTTGCAGAGCGCCTGCACGAACGCGTCCGAAAGGAGTTCTGGGCTTACGCACCCGGTGAGGAGCTGACGAACCGGGAATTAGTCGGAGAAAAGTACCAGGGGATCCGACCGGCTCCCGGTTACCCCGCCTGCCCGGATCACTCCGAGAAGGCCAAGCTGTTCGAGCTCCTGAATGCCGAACAGGCAATCGGTGTCCGCCTTACGGAGAACTTTGCCATGGATCCGGCGGCCTCCGTGTGCGGTTTCTACTTCTCTCACCCGCAGAGTCGCTATTTCGGCGTCGGTAAAATTGGCCGTGACCAGGTTGAGGACTACGCCCGCCGAAAGGGAGTCTCCTCCGCCCGGGTCGAATCCTGGCTGCGTTCCAACCTGGCCTATGATTCGAAGAAGTTGAAGGTTAAAAGTTGAAGGTTGAAAGTTCGTGGAACGTGGAACCGGCGCGAGCGCCAGCCATCCTGATTGTGTCTTGCTCTGCTTCCCCCAATTAGGGCAAAATAATGGTTTTGATTATGTACTTTTCTTGCGAAGTACTAGAAGTCGAGGAACAATCATGAAGTCAGGGATTCATCCGGAATACCATCCGGTTGTCTTTGTAGACAGCAGCACGGGCGAAGAGCTGCTTACGATGTCGACTGCCAGCAGCCAGGTGACTCGCGAGATCGACGGTGTCGAGCACTACGAGATCCGCATTGAGATCTCTTCTTCCAGTCATCCTTTCTGGACCGGCCAGCAGAAGCTGGTTGACTCGGAGGGGAGGGTCGAGCGCTTTCGCCGAAAATACGGTCACACCCTCTCGGAGGAAGATTGAACCATGCGTGAGAAAATCAAAATGGTCTCCACGGCCGGAACCGGTCATTTCTACACCACCAAGAAGAACCGCAGGAATACGGCGGCCAAGCTACAGCTCAAGAAATACGACCCGGTGGTTCGCAAGCACGTCATCTATAAAGAGAGCAAACTGAACTAGTGCAGCTGGTCATGAGTTCAAGATTTGTGACGCGCTGCGCTAGAACCCAACTGGGGACGAAACCGACGAAGATCTTGCTCCCATGCATTCGCGCATACTCCTTCTGTTTCTGATCGCCCTGTCGGGCCCAGTGCTGGCGCTGCCCGCTTCCGAGGGGGATCTGGGTGACATTGACTTTCCCAATTCCGGGTCCCCCGAAGCCCAGCCGCACTTTCAACAGGGAGTTCTGCTCCTTCACAGCTTCGAATACGAAGATGCTCGCCGCGAGTTCTTGAAAGCCCAGGAGATGGATCCCGGCTTTGCCCTTGCCTGCTGGGGTGAGGCGATGACCTATAACCACCCCCTGTGGCGGCAGCAGGACAAAGAGAAGGCTCGAGCGGCCCTGCTGAAACTGGGGGAGACTCAAGACCGGCGACTGGAGAAGGCCGCAACCGAACGTGAAAAGGGATACCTGAGGGCGCTGGACGAGCTGTACTGCAAGGATGAGAAGCCCCTTTGCGACTGGAGATATTCCATTGCCATGCAGAGACTTTCTGCAGCCTATCCGGATGATCTGGAAGCCGCAGCCTTCTATGCCCTTTCCCTGCTGGGGACTGCCCAGGGCGAGCGAAATTTCCGGACCTATATGCGAGCGGCAGCCATCGGTGAAGAGGTTTTCGCCCGCAATCCCCGCCATCCCGGCGCCGCCCATTACCTGATTCACTCCTATGACGAACCGATCCATGCCCCCCTGGGTCTGAGAGCCGCTCGGGTTTATGCCGAGATTGCGCCCGGTGCACCCCATGCCCTCCACATGCCGTCACACATTTTCATGGCCATGGGGCGCTGGCAGGAGTCGGTTGACTCGAACAGTGCCTCGGCGCAGGCGGCGCTCGACAAAGAGAGCCCGGACCGGGCCTACCATGCTCTGTGGTGGAAACACTACAGCCTTCTGCAGCTGGGCCGCTATCAGGAAGCGGGCCGCACCCTCAAGCAGGTGGACGACCTGGTGGCTCTCGCTCCTTCTCCGTCTGCCCGCCGCCACAGCGCTTACATGCGAGCATCCCAGATCATTGAGACTCGGGACTGGGACTCCAACCTTCTCGAGGACTTCGATACCTCCGACCTCAGGATCAAGGCCCAGGCGGCCGTGTTGTTTGCGCGCGGGATGCAGATGGTCCACAAAGGTTTCGTGGAGCAGTCGATCCAGCTTGTCCGGAAAATAAAGCGCCTGCCGAAATTCGACGAGCCCAGGGCCAGCGACAAGCAGGCAGTCCGGATCATGGCCCACCAACTGGAGGCATTCCTATCGCTTCGGCTGGATCAGAAAAGTCAAGGTCTGCGCCTCGCCAATGAGGCGATCCGATTGCAAACTCAGAGAGCTGCAGAATTCGGACCTCCCATCCCGGTCAAGCCGGCGTTCGAGATGCTGGGAGACATTCTCTTTGCTCTGGGTCAGCCCGCGGAGGCTCAAGCGGCCTACGCCGATTCGCTGCGCACCAACCCGGGGCGATCCCTTTCTCTCATGGGCATGACAAACGCATCAGAGGCCACCGGGGATCGGCACTCTCTGGCTGCAGCCGTCAGGGCTCTGCAGAAAAACTGGAGTGACGGAGACACGGAGCTCCCCCGGCTCCCCGAAGTACCCCCTGAAGATACCGATACGGGCCAGTGAAGCAAGTGAGACTCTTTGGCGCCGGCTGAACCCCCCTCAGGGCCTGTTCATGGTATATTTCGCTCCTGGTCCGGGTGCGGACCCCACTGTCATATCGACTGCTTGAGGGCACTCCCAGTCCGTCGTATCTGGAAACAGTCGGCGACGGTAATCTGCTTTTCTCTGCATCTTCAGGTAAAGGCAATGTTGACCTGGCCCAGGAACTGCAGTGAGCAGAGTGAACAATTAGGAATCTATACCCATGCGTCTAACACGGCTTCTATTTCGCGCCTGTGTTCTCCTTTCATTCGCTTTCTCTTGCCTGGCCTCCGACTGGCCGGCCTGGCGCGGACCGAATGGCAATGGAATCTCTGACGAGTCGGGTCTGATCTCCAGCTGGTCTCAAGACGGAGCCAACCTGCTCTGGAGTGCACCTTTCACGGGCCGTTCGACTCCCATCGTTGTGGGAAACAGGGTGTGCGCAAACGGCCGGGTCGGCGAAGGAATTCACCGCCAGGAGATGGTCGCCTGTTTTGACATCCAGGACGGCCGGAAGCTCTGGGAGCATCGCTTCAACGTGCACCTGACAACGGTCCCCTGGAATCGAGTCGGATGGGCGAACATCGCCGGCGATCCGGAGACAGGATACGTTTACGTGCAGGGAGTGGGAGGGACGTTTCTGTGTCTCGACGCCGCGGGACGGGTGGTCTGGTCCCGATCGCTGGCGGAAGATTTCGGGTTCTTTTCGGGGTACGGAGGGCGAACACAGACACCGGCAGTCGACGAAGACCGCGTGATCGTAACGTTTGTCAGCGCGAGCTGGGGTGCTTGGTCCGCACCCCGCCACCGGACCTTTGCCTTTGACAAGAGAACGGGGGAACTGCTGTGGATGGCCACCCCGGGTGAACGACCTCCAGATTTGAACACGCAGTCGACTCCGGCCCTCGCCACCATCGGAGGCCAGCGTCTGCTCATTCAGGGTAATGCCGACGGATCCATCTGCGCCATCCAGGCCCGGACAGGCAAATCAGTGTGGCGGTTCCGGTTGAGCAAACGGGGACTCAACACCTCGGTTGTAGTCGAGGATGGGACCGTCTACGCCACTCACAGTGAAGAGAATATTGCGGGAGGCGTGATGGGAGCGGTGATTGCCATCGATGCGACCGGGACCGGCGACGTGACCGAGACCCATGAGCAGTGGCGAACCCACCTGTCGGTTGGCTTTTCCTCGCCCCTGCTCAAGAACGGTAGACTCTATGTAGTCGACAACTCGGGCAATCTCCACGGCCTGGATGCGTCCAACGGAAGGGAGCTCTGGGACTTCAGTCTTGGAACCGTTGGCAAGGGCTCTCCTGCCTGGGCCGACGGCAAGATTTTTGTCACCGAGGTGAATGGACGCTTCCACATCCTTGAGATTGTCGATACCGGAGCCCGCTCACTGGACGAAGAGAATCTGACGGTTGAGGCAGGGAGATACGCAGAGATTTATGGGTCTCCGGCAATTGCCCACGGCCGGATCTTCTTTACCACCGAAGGAGGCATCTACGCGATCGGAGATCCGTCGACCGCCCTGCAGCCGGACATTCGTCAGCCACAAGCTGGATCTCACCCGCGGGGAGGGGGGGACGCCGCCATGATTGTAGCGGTACCCGCCGAAGTACGAATGCGACCTGGAGAAAAGAGATTGTTCCAGGTGCAGACCTTCGACAAGCTGGGTCGCCCCCTGGGTGCCCGGCAGGCCGAGTGGGGCCTGGTAGGGCTCACCGGGCTGGTGAATCATCGCGGTGAGTTCGAGGCCAACAGCGATTCAAGAGTACAGGTGGGTGTTCTCCAGGCGAAGCTTGGAAGCTTGACTGCGGAAGCAAGGGTCCGTGTGTTCGACGGTCCTGAACTCGAGGAAGACTTCCAGTCGACTCCAGTTGATCAGATCCCGGATTACTTTCTGGGAGCTCGCATTCACTTCAAAGTCCAGGAGGAGGAGAGCGGGAACCGTTTCCTGGTCAAGAACCCTGCCGCTCGTTCAATCCATCGGCACCGGACTTTTGTCGGGCCCTCCGATTGGAGCGACTACACGATTGAAGCGGATCTTCGGGCCACGAGAACCCGGCGTCGGGTCCCCGACATTGGCCTCATCAACAGTGGCTATACTCTGGACGTCATGGGAGCGTATCAGCAGATTCAGTTGAGGTCCTGGACTGCCGTGCGCAGAATGGCGGTTCAGGTACCCTTTCAATGGGAGGCCGACCGCTGGTATCGCATCAAGCTGAGAGTGGACACAAGCGAGGAGAAGGCGGTGATCCGGGGGAAGATCTGGCCCCGAGAGAGTCCGGAGCCGGGCGACTGGACGATCGTGGCAGAGGATCCTCATCCGGTTCGACACGGGAGCCCGGCGCTTTACGCATACTCGCCGGCACCCGTTTATTTCGACAACGTCAAGGTGACCAGTAACCGATAGGATCACGACATGCAACGGTTCGTTCTCATTTCTTCTATGCTCTGTCTTTGGTTGGTGTTCTCTCCCCTCCAGGCCCAGAAGAAGGCCTCCATGTTCGGGGGGACTCCGTCCCGCAATATGGTGTCTTCTGAAAAGAACCTCCCCTCGAACTGGAGTCTCGAAAGCGGGAAGAATGTCCTCTGGAAGCAAGCCCTGGGGACCCAGAGCTATGGGGGTCCGGTGGTCTTCGAGGGGCAAATCTATGTGGGGACGAACAACGAAGGGCTCCGCAATCCGAAGCTGTCCGGAGACCGGGGCAACGTGATGGTCTTTCGCACCTCCGACGGGAAGTTGCTGTGGCAGGCGGCCCATCCCAAACTGCCGGCCGGCCGGGTTCATGACTGGCCCCAGCAGGGTATCTGCTCGGGCCCTTATGTGGAGGGAGACAGGCTCTATTACGTATCGAACCGGGCAGAGGTCGTCTGCGCTGATACGGCAGGCTTCCGGGACGGTGAAAACGACGGACCCTATCAGGACGAAGAGAATACCAGCCAGATCGATGAAGACGTGATCTGGAAAACGGACATGATCGGGGATCTCGACGTGTTTCCTCACAACCTGGCAGCTGGAAACCCGTTGATCGTCGGGGATCTTCTCTTCACAGTGAGTGGAAACGGAGTGGATGAGGGTCACTTCAACATTCCTGTCCCGCTCGCACCCAGCTTTCTGGCGCTCAACAAGAACACAGGAGAAGTGGTCTGGGAAGACGACTCACCCGGGATAGAGATTCTCCACGGATCCTGGTCAAATCCATCCTACGGGGTTGTCAACGGCAAGCCCCAGGTCATCTTCCCCGGGGGCGATGGCTGGATCTATTCCTTCGTTCCGGAAAAAGGGAAGCTGATCTGGAAGTTCAACTGCAACCCCAAGGGGTCCGAGTGGCAACTGGGAGGGGCAGGTACCAAGAACAACATCATTTCGACTCCGGTGATCCACGACAACAAGGTTTATGTCGGTGTCGGCCAGGATCCGGAACACGGTGAAGCTCCCGGCAACTTCTGGGCCATCGACGCCACCATGACCGGAGATGTGACGGGAAAGGCGGTCGTCTGGCACCGGGGAGGCGAAGACTTTCATCGCACCATGTCAACGGTGGCGATTGCGGATGGCCTTCTCTACGTGGCCGACCTCTCCGGATTCCTCTATTGCCTCAATGCACAGACCGGCCAACACTACTGGACCTACGATACCTTCGCAGCCGTCTGGGGCTCTGCCTTTGTCGCGGACGGCAAGGTTTACCTGGGAGACGAAGACGGAGATGTCGCCATCCTCCGGGCAGGAAGGAAGATGGAACTGCTGGCGGAGCCCAATCTGGGGAGAGCCGTCTACACGACTCCGGTGGCAGAGAACGGTGTGCTTTTTATCGCTTCGCGCACCATGCTCTTTGCGCTCAAGCAAGGAGCGCAGCTGGCCGGGGACGAATAGGAGGTTCCACGTTCCACGCGATGTTCGGCTCAGATCGATAAGAAAGAGGTCAACCAACATGACAGGCTCAAGAATGGTGTGGTCCTCGATTTCAAAGGCGGCTCTTTTTTCTCTCTTCATCGCCCTCCCGGGAACAACCATCTTCTCAGAGAGGCTGACACCTGAGCGCCTCTGGGAGTTGGGGCGTCTCTCCGACCCGCAGGCATCTCCCGACGGCCAACGGGTAGTCTACGGGATATCGCTTTACGACATCGAGAAGAACCAGGGTGATCGTGACCTGTATGTGATTTCCTCCCGTGGAGGAGAATCCCGGCGGATCACGGCATTTCAGGGGAACGAGTTCAACGCTCGCTGGCGCCCCGACGGACGCCGTATCGGCTTTCTGTCCGGGGAAAGCGGCTCGGTCCAGTTATGGGAGATGAATGCGGATGGATCGGACAAGTCGCGGGTCACCGACATTGAGGGAGGAATCTCTAACTTTCTCTATGCCCCCTCGGGGAACCTTGTCTCTTTCACCAGGAACATCAAGCTCGACCAGACGGCCAGCGATCGACATCCCGACCTTCCCCAGGCAGATGCCCGCATCATCGACTCCCTCATGTTCCGGCACTGGGACTCCTGGCATGACCATGCTTACAGTCATCTCTTCGTCGCTCCCTACCAGGACGGGAAGATTGGTGAGGCCAGGGACTTAATGGAATCAGAACGCTTCGACACTCCCCTCAACCCCTTTGGGGGAGTTGAGCAGATCAACTGGAGTCCGGATGGGCGAATTCTCGCCTATACCTGCAAGAAGACCTCGGGAACCGCGTACACCCAGAGTACAAACTCCGACATTTACCTGTACGACGTCGAGAGCAGAGAAACTCGGAATGCGAGCAGCACCAATCCCGGATACGACATCGAGCCTGTTTTCCATCCGGATGGTCACCGGCTCTTCTGGTTGAGCATGGCCACCGCCGGCTATGAAGCGGATCGTCAGAGACTCGTAGAATACGATCTTGGCTCGGGCGACCTCCGCGAATTGAGCGCTGGTCTCGATCAGAACGTCTCCCATCTTCTCCCGGCCGGCGACCAGACCACGCTCTTCTTTATCAGCGGGACGAAGGGAACGGCTCAGGTTTATGCTCTCGATACCGGCTCTGGGAAGGTCCGGCAGATCACTCGCGGCCAGCACGATTACACATCGATCCAGCGGGGCTCCGACTCGAGATCGTTGACCGCCTCGAGGATGTCGATGTCCTCACCGGCAGACCTTTACCGGGTGGATGTGGTGTCGGGCAAGGCCGTCGGGCTGACCTCTACGAATCGAGAACGGCTGCAGAATCTCGAACTTGGGAAAGTCGAAGAGCGGTGGGTCGACACGACTGACGGAAAAAAGATGCTGGTCTGGGTCATCTTTCCTCCCGATTTCAACCCGGCACGAAAATACCCGGTGATTCTCTACTGCCAGGGAGGGCCGCAATCCACGGTCAGCCAGTTTTTCTCTTATCGCTGGAATTTCCAGATCATGGCGGCCAACGGTTACATCGTCGTCGCCCCCAACCGGAGAGGCCTTCCCAGCTTCGGGCAGGCCTGGAACGACGCCATCGCGGGCGACTGGGGAGGCCAGGCGATGCAGGATTACGTGAGTGCCATCGATCTTGTAGCTGCTGAGCCCTACGTGGACCAGACTCGACTGGGAGCCGTGGGAGCCAGCTTCGGGGGTTACTCGGTTTTTTATCTGGCGGGACATCACGAGAAACGTTTCAAGGCATTCATCGCCCACGCAGGAGTCTTCAACCTGGAGAGCATGTTCGGGGCCACAGAGGAGATATTCTTCGTCAATCACGATCTGGAAGGCCCCTACTGGCTCGATCCGACACCCGTGAGCTATGCTGCGTTTTCACCTCACAGGTATGTCCAGAACTGGGATACGCCGATTCTGATCATTCACAGCCAGAAGGATTTTCGAGTTCCCGTTACGGAAAGCATGCAGGCCTTCACAGCGGCTCAGTTGCGGGGGGTCCCCAGCCGCTTCGTTTACTTTCCTGACGAAAGCCACTGGATCCTGTCCCCGCAGAACGGGATTCTGTGGCAGCGGCTTTTCTTTGACTGGCTGGATCGGTATCTGAAATAGGTTCTGGGTTCTGGGTTCTGGGTTCTAGTGCTATGAAGAAGAAGCTCCTGCTTCGGGTACTGGGGGTCCTGATTCTTCTCCATCTGCCGGTGATGTACGGTTTTTTCAGGAGCTTTCAGGTCCAGCAATATCTGGCCGGGCTCGACCTTCACCCTGAACCTTCGCCTTTTCAGGATGTCCGGGGCGTTTTCCACGTACACTCGGCCCAGGGTGGACACTCCCTTGGGACCTATCCGGAAATTGTGCAGGCAGCGCTGGCTGCCAGGTGCCGGTTCGTGTTTCTAACCGAACATCCGAAAGACAGGAAGATTCTCTCTACGCTCCAGGAGGAAAGCGTACTGCTGATCTACGGCAGCGAGCAGGAGGAGGGGGGGCTGCGGGTTCTGGCCGATCGAGACGGCTGGTTCCGGGTCGGAACCGAGGTTCAGCCCGAGGCCGACCTGACCGGTCTGCAGGGACTGGAAATCTTCAATCTGCACGAGAGTGGGCGTGCTTCGGACAGCTGGTACCTGAGGGTTCTGGCCTTCTATCATCAGCTCTTTCTGACTCCCTTTTTTCCTTTCCATCTGTGGGAAATTGATCGGGATCGCCTGGAGCTGTGGGAACGTGTGCTGGCGGAAAGACCGATGACCGGGGTTGGGGGAGCTGACGCGCACCAGAATGTGGGTCTGATTGTCCAGACCTCTGCCGGACAGAAGCTCATGCAGATCCAGCTGGATCCTTATGCTGAAAGCTTTCGCTTTGTCACAACTCATGTGGTCCTGGAGCCACACACTCCGATCACTGAACAGACGATCGTGTCCGCTCTTCGAGAGGGATCGGCCTACCTGGCGTTTGAAGCGATCACGGCTGCTGACGGGTTCTCGTTCCACGCGCTGGAAGGCGGTCAGTCGCTCAGAATGGGCTCGACGGTGACTCCCAAGGCGGTTCTTATCGTGCAGTCACCGCTGCAGGCTCAGATTCGTCTCTTTCACAACGGCTCACTGTATCGAGAACTGGAAGGACGAAGGTTCGAGTTCAAAGATCTGAAGTCAGGCCACTATAGAGTCGAAGTCCTTCCACTCAATGCTCCCGCGTTGCTGAGCTCAAAACCCTGGATTCTTTCCAACCCCATTTACGTCACGGATGCAGAATGACGATCAACGATCAGCGTGGAACGTGGAACGACGCGAGCACCAGCGAGCGCCAAAACCCAGAACCCAGAACCTAGAACCCAGAACCTACCCCTCCCATCTTCCTGACGACTTCGAATTCGCCGGCTGTGACCGGCTGAACCGAAAGGCGATTTCGCTTTGTCACCACCATTTCTCCCAGCCCAGATTCTGCCTTCAAAGCCTCCAGTGGAACGATCTCATCGAACCCAGCCACGAATTCGATGTCGACCATGAACCAGCGGGGATTGGAAGGGTCAGACTTGGGATCGTAGTGTTTGTCGCCGGCATCGAAGGCGGTGTGATCCGGGTAGCCTTCCCTGACGATTCGGGCCAGCCCGACGACCCCGGGAGGCTTGCAGTTACTGTGGTAATAAAGGACGCCATCTCCAACACGCATGTCGTCCCGCATGAAATTCCGCGCCTGGTAGTTCCTCACGCCGTCCCAGTAGGTCTGGCCGTCTCGCTCCAGGTCATCGATGGAGTACGCGTCAGGTTCGCTTTTCATCAGCCAGTAACGCCGTGCCATGCATCCTCCTTTTGATTGCGGGGCAGGATACCACAAGGCCAGGTTGAAGGTTGAAGGTTCAAGGTTGACTGGGGCCCAACTTTCAACTTTCAACCTGCAACTTCCTCATACATCTTTTTCCCGAAACTCTTGAGGCAACTGACTTCATTTTCTCTCCTGGTCATAGAGGATACATCCAGGCGACTTTAATGTGGGGGCGGTTCCCGGCAGCCTTGTCACGCAGTCGCTGCCGCAGGACGAGTACTTCGACTACTCACCCGCTGAAAAACCGCCTCAGGGTCGCTGGAAAATCTACGGCCTGGGCCTTACGGATACTTGGGCTGGAGTGAGCGTTTGGTTTCTGTGGTTCCTACTCGGTTAAGCCCGACTCCGGCGGCGTCTTCGACATATTCCTCACGTAGATGTCGCGCTTGGGAAACGGAATCTCGATTCCGTTGGCGTCGAAGGCGGCTTTTACCCCGTCGGTCAACTCGTCTTCGACGTTCCTCCGCTGCCGGGCGTTCCGCAGCCAGACCCTCGCCTCCAGATCAACCCCAGAATCTCCGAAACGCCGAATGATGACCACCGGGGCAGGCTTTTCCATCACGCCCTCGATACTTTCTGCGACCTGCCTGATGAGCTCTTTTGCTGTCTCGACATCCACATCGTAGCCGATCCCGATGGGAACACGTAACCGGATGTCATCTCCTGAGGCGGTGTAGTTGACAATATCCCGTTGCATGATTTCGGCATTGGGAATCACGACGATCAGATTGTCCGTGGTCTTGATCTTGGTAGCCCGCAGGCCGATCTCCACCACATCGCCCCACGAGGCCGTGTTCTTGGGGGCTCCCCAGATCTCGATACGGTCACCCACCTGAAAGGGCTGATCCAGAATGAGCAGGAAGCCAGCGATGAGATTGGAGAGTGTGTCCTTGGCTGCAAAAGAGAGTGCCAGACCGGCCACGCCGCCCACTCCCAACAGGGGCGTGATCTCCCAGCCCATCACCAGCATCCCGCTCAGAATCCCCACTCCAATGACCAGAAACTGGATCACACGATTGGCGAGAGGCAGGACCGTGTCATCTAGCTTGGTCTCTGTTCTGGCGACAACGCTCTTCTCGAAGATCTCCAACAAGTCCCGAATAAAACGGCTGGCGGGAAAGGAGAGGGCCACCACCCAGAGGGCAGAGATGATGCGACCTGTAGCCTCCAGGTTCCAGACCAGAGCCACACGCCAGAGGACTACGAAAACAACGGACATCAACAGAGCGCGGCGCACCAGGCAGACAACACAGTCATCGAGTTCCGTCTCTGTTTTGTCGGTCAGGCGGTACTGAAGAAGGGTGAGCAGCCAGCGGAGAACAAAGTAGATGACTACCGCAGCGAGAAGAACCCCCGCTGACAGAACGAGCCTGGGCTCCGAAAACGCCCAGGCCTGCTGCAGCCAGGCCTCGACTTCAGCTCGGGAGAAACTCAAAGCAAAGGATCCTCCTGGTTTGCGATTCGGGAACTTCCAGGCTTACAGTCTCGTCAAATCCATCCCGGCTTCCCAGCGCTGGTTGGACTGGAGCAGCTCGTACCAGTTGACGGTCTCACCCGTGTAAGCCGCTTCTCGTCCGAGAATAGCGCTCAGGGCTGACTCGGCCCCCTGTCTGGCCTGGTTGTGATAGTTGCCCGACCGAATGCTGTCTTCAAAGCCTTTCTGCTTCTCCGGGTCGGAGTCGGCCAGGGCGCCACCGAAGTCTCCCGTATCGGAGAACTCGGCATCCCCTTTCTTCATCTGGGAGGTCAGTTCCTTGAAATAGTCCCAGGGCTCCTCACCGTAAATGGCAACCGGCTGGCTGTAATGGGCCTCCGAGACACCTCTGCTTCCGAAGAAGCGCTCGCAGACATCGAACCAGCCCTGCAGATATTGAGTGGAGGCAAAGGTGATGACGACATCGTTGGGATAGGTGTAGGTCACATTGAAGTGGTCGTAGCAGTTTCCACTGTTCTGAACCACTTTTCGACCGCCCGACCCGGTGGCCTTGATGGGATGGCCCTGCAACACCCAGTTGCAGACATCGATGACGTGTACATTCTGTTCCACGATGATGTCGCCGGAGAGAGTGCGATCGAAGACCCAGTTGCGCAGCCGTTTCTCCAGAGGCGAGGCGTTGGGATAGTTCGGTTTCTTCAGTGCCCCGGCATAGTAGTAGGCCAGTCCCGAACCGATCCGTCCCAGGGCTCCATTATGGATCCTTCGCGTCAACTCAATGAAGGGTGGGGCACTCCGGATTTGAAAACCCACGTCCAGGCTGAGCCGTCCCTCGGCCTGCCTGGCGATCTTCATGACGTGCTTGCAGCCGGCCACATCGACGGCGACCGGTTTTTCGCAGTAGGCATGCTTGCCGGCGTCTACCACGGCCTGCAGATGCTCCGCGTGGTAGTAGGGAGGGCTGGTGATGAGAACGGCATCCACCTGGCTGGAATTGGCCAGTTTCCTGAAGGCATCCGGGCCCTTGAAAACCAGCGATCGATCGACGGCAGCCGTTCCCTTCTCTGCGTAGACCTTGTTCAGCCCGTCGGCATACCGATCCAGCTGGTCCGGGAAGACATCTGCCAGGGCGTGGACCCGCGTGTTCGTATTCTTGAGAAACCCGTGACCGACACTTCTGGCCCGGCCACCGCAGCCAATCACGCCCATCTGCAGGGCGGAGTTGGCCGCAGTCCCCCGCACCAGACTCGAGTTCAGGATCATGAAGCCGGTGGCCGCCGCGGTCTGTTCCACAAACTTGCGGCGATGGATTTGATTCTCGTTCTTTGTCTTGCCCTCTTTTTCTTGCATGAGTCTCTCCTTCTCCGGCCTCAGCCGACAGCTATCCCGTTGCCACTCAAGGTTAAGCAACCGTTTTTCTGTAATTTCCTCTAGGGCCTGTAGGGAAGAATTGCTCCACTTGTTTTTTCCAGCCGGCCAGGTTCAGGTATTGCCGGCCGGTTAACCACTCCTCGTGTATCTCTGCAAGCACAGCCGAGATGAGCCGCAGCGCCGATGCGTCGTGGGGAAAGATTCCCACCACCCGGGTTCGTCTCCGGATCTCCCGGTGCAGTCTCTCCAGTCCGTTGATGGTTCGGATCCTTCGCCACCAGCTCCTCGGAAAATCAAACACTGTCAGCCCTTCATCCAGGTTGTCTTCCAGCCAGCTCACGAACTCCGGTGCAATCTTTTCGAACTTCTTGACGACTTTACCCTTGAGCTCCTCGGCATCCTCTCGAGACGGGGCATCGAAAATGTCCCGCATGGCCTGGGCGATGCGGGGCTTGTCCTCTTTGCGGCGAGCATATTGTTGGGCGTTTTTGCTCAGGTGAAACTGACAACGGTTCCAGGGCACCGACGGATAAACTGCCCGCCTGGCCGCCTTCAGTCCTTCGTGATCGTCACTGACCAACAGCTCGACCCCTCTCAGTCCACGCTTGTGCAGATCTCCCAGAAACCCTCGCCAATGCACCTCCGCTTCGCTGATCTTGGCGCTCAGACCCAACACCTCTCGCGTCCCGAAACGATTGACTCCTATGGCTTTTAGGATGGCCACGTCCTGCACCCTGCCGCCTCTTCGAACCTTCTCGTAGTGGGCATCCAGATACACGATCGGATACTCTCCCAGCTCCCGGCTTCGAAACTCTTCCAGCTCTTCGTCCAGCATCCCGGCCACTCTCGAGACCTGGGTGGCCGAGATCTCCAACCCACACAGCTGCTCCGTGATCTCGGTGACTTTCCTCGTCGAGACGCCCATCACATACATCTCGGCAATGGCCAGCTTCAGGGCCTTCTCCGAACGGCAACCCCTCTCCAGCGACTTGGGATAAAACCTCAACCCACGCACCTGTGGAATCTCCAAGTGCAGCTCTCCCACTCGAGTCTGAATCCGCTTGCCTTTGAATCCGTTTCGATAGCCTCGCCGACTGGCTGTTCTCTCGTACGCTTCCGCTCCCAGAAACTCGCTTCTTTCCAACTGCATCGCCACGTTGAACAACTTCTCCAGGATTCCTCGAAAGGCTTCTGTTCCTTCCTCGATCAACTCCGCCAGGATCTCCCGTGGTACTCTCTTTTCCAGATCTGGGTTCATTTGATTCTCCTTGCCAGATTCTCGTTTCTGTTTTTGGAGAATCCTGTCCCAGACCTCTGTCTTTCCGACCCAAGGCCTGACCAGAAATTACAGAAAAAAAGTTACACTACTCCACTCAATGTAACAGTAATGGGTTCTGGGTTCTAGGTTCTGGGTTCTAGATCACTTGAGCGAAGCTGATCTTTAGTTTTGTTCACTTCGCTCATTGCGTTTCCTAGGTTCGTTTGACTTTGCCTTCAACATACAGCGAGGAACTGAAGCACATTGAGCCGCCGGCAGTTGGAGTCAAGTTGGAGGGCGGACGCAGGTTGCGACGGCCAGACGCCTGATCTCAGGCGAGTACATCATCAAATCCTCCCACAAAGCTTCCCCGGGACATCCGGGGCTGATTAGTTGAATGAGATCAAATACAGGCGAATGATCTCAAACCACAACGCAAGCAAACCCTCAGGTTCCGCTCACGCCACTATTCCAAGCAAGAACTCTGCCAACTCAAAGCAAGATGATGTCGCAGGTCCTGTCTATGGGTTGGCTTCGGCTGGATAAGCTTCCTGGAATCAGTAGATTAAGAGAATGGTAAAGAAAATGACCTGGGCAGGTTCGCAAGTTGAAAGGAAGAGAATGGAGGCCTTGACTATCCAATTCTTTGAATCTCAATCCAATAATCCGAGG
>CBDBGQ010000046.1:0-20952 GCA_965205345.1 Acidobacteriota bacterium
AATGCCTGAGGCCCCTCCCACACGGCCCCTTACCCACTCTGGGATCTTGGAACCTTGGAACCTTGGAAACCCTGGAACTGTTGGACGTTGGAACCTGAATGTGGGAGACCCTCTACCGTTCTGTTCGCCCCAGGCCCAACTTGACTCAAGAATTAGATCTGAATAACCCCGGCATGATTTCAGTACGATAAGAAACAAGGAGATTAGACATGATACAAGAGAAGCAGATCAAAGCCATTTCCGGTCTGGGAGTACTGCCCATCGCATTTTTCCTACAGATTCTGTCCGCGCTGGCAGTCTTCGCGGCAATCCGTAGAGAGAGTGCCTTCGAAATCGTCCTGTCGGTTTTTTTCGTTGTCCTGGTCATTCTGGTCTGGGGCGGGCTCTTCATGGTCCACCCCAACCAGGGCAAGGTTCTCCAGCTTTTTGGCAAGTACGTGGGCACCGAGCGGACTGCCGGGTTGAGATGGGCCAATCCCTTCTACAGCAAGAAAGCCCTGTCTCTTCGAGTCAGGAACTTCGAGAGCGGAAAGCTGAAGGTAAATGACAGCCTCGGCAATCCGGTCGAAATTGCCGCCGTTGTGGTTTGGCGGGTTCGTTGACACGGCTGAGGCGATCTTTGAAGTCGACGATTTCAGAAGCTTCGTTCAGATTCAGACCGAGGCTGCCCTTCGCAACATGGCAACGAATTACCCCTACGACCAGCACACCGAGGGTGAAAAGTCACTGCGCAGCCATACCGTAGAAAATTGCCGAGGGTCTTCGCGTCGAGATCCAGGAACGACTGGGAAAGGCAGGTGTTAAAGTTATGGAGTCGAGAATCAGCCATCTGGCTTATTCGCCTGAGATCGCCCAGGCGATGCTGCAGCGCCAGCAGGCCACCGCTATTGTGGCGGCTCGCCGGAAAAATTGTGGAGGGAGCCGTCGGGATGGTCGAGCAGGCTCTCGACGAACTGTCCTGCGAAGCAGGTAATCGATCTGGACGACGAACGGAAGGCCGCCATGGTCGGCAACCTTCTGGTGGTGTTGTGCGGTGATCACAATGCTCAGCCCATCGTCAATGCCGGATCGCTCTAATCTGAAGTTCCATTTCCAAGAAGAGACTTAACCCGGACGATTCATAAATTTTTCTACTGCAGCGTGAGAATCTCCCGCCCTGACTGCGTTTATGCTCGGTCGGCCTCCTCGGCGTACTCCACGAGTACGCCTCCGGGGGCCTCGGTCGCAAGCCTTGTCAGAACGGGTCTTCCCCTCCTCGGGCTCCTCGACAGAGTCACGACTATGCCTGCGGTGCCCTCGGAGGTAAAGCCTTGCCAGCACGACGCTTGCGGCCCTTCGCTTCGAAAACTTATGAATTTTCCAGGTTAGTGTTAGTAGTCAGTGGTGGCAAACTCCACTCAATGCTGATCGGGTTCGTCAAGAGCCTTGATGGAACAAAATGAGGTCAGGGCAAGGGCAAGGGCAAAGGCACAGGCAAGGGAGGGGCTGCGCCCCCGGGGGCCTACGAAGCGCCTTTCCTCAGCGCCGCGGCCACCCCTTCCGAAGAGCATTCCCACAATGATCGTGAAGGCAATCCAGAACGTCAGCTGGGGAAACAAGCCTGTCAGGAACCACTCTACAAAAGGCCCTGTTTCAGGGAAGTCCGGGGGCGTGCCGTCGTAGTGCGTTCCCCAGTTGCCCATGATCGCGAAGAACATGATGACCACTACGGGAAATTCGCGCCGCCCAGCCGTATGAGACGAGAGTGGAGAACAAAGCGGGGCCAGCTCTTTCTCATCAGAAAGGACAGCTGCACTCAGAACCAGGACACCGAGAATCGGGATCAAGACAATCATGTTCGAGATCACCGACGTAGTGAGCGCGATGATCCCCGCTATGACCGCCAGCGAGATGATGGCCCGGAGGGCCACTTCCCATCTACTTTGAGGAGCCTGCCCGGCACGCGCCAGCTTCAGCGCGAAGTAGATTCCGAAAACGGGCACCAGCAGCCAGATCCCAAACAAGGCCCCCCCCGCCACCGGGATCAGCATTGAAGAGCTTCGGGGACCAGCCCTGCAATTCGCCGGTCAAGCGAAGAAGCGTCACAGCAAGGGTGATGATGGCGGGTACTAGGATCAGTCGTCTGGTGGCCTGGTCTGGATTGGACATCATGCTTTTCTCCCCGGATTGAAAGTTGTAGTGGGAGGAAAGTATAGGAGATCCTGCACGGCTTCGCCACACTCTCTGTGCTCTCCGCTGCAGCAACCGGTTAGGTGGTTTACCTCCCAAACCTGGACCCCGAGGTGCCAGGTTTGGGAATTTGGAAACTGGAACCTGGAACTTGGAACTTGAACTTGAACTGGAACTTGGAACTTGGAACTTGGAACTTGGAACTTGGAACTTGGAACTTGGAACTTGGAACTTGGAACTTGGAACCCTAAGTTTCCTGAAGGAGTTCCCTCGAAGGGTCCAGTCTCTTCCAACTCCAGCCGCCGAGAACAATGACCGCAATCAAAAGGAACAGGATCGGAAGTGAGGTCACCAGTCCCAGCAGGGGCATTTCCCAGAAAGAGAAGGGAATCTCGAGCCACCAAATCTGAATTCGCAATGTGAAGCCAAGCAGCAGTGCGCTGGGAAATATTCCGATTGCCATGAAGAGCAGAATCACAACTGTGATCAGCAGGTTCTGCCCCATACTGGCAGCGGCATCCTGGCGTTTCCGCCCGAGAGGAACCCAGCCGGGGAGGTTCAGAGCCAGCAGGTTGTGCATGGCACAACACATCGCGCCTGTGAGCAGTACAAACGGCGAAGCGCCCAACATCATCCAGCCCAGCACCAGGACAGGGGGCAAAGCGGTGTCCTGCATAAGCCACTCCGGAAAAATACGCATTCTCTCCAGGCCAAGAGAGTCGATGGCGAGTTGGCTGACCAGAGTAATGCCGGCACCCAGCGCAGAATAGAGGCCGATCTGCACGACGGGGCCTCCTATTTCAGCGATAAACAATCGCCAGGATGCAGTTGGCCAGGATCGTACCAGCTCGAGATTGGTCAGATCGGTCCGAAAATCATTGCGGTAACCGTTACCCGCAAACATCGGAAAAAACAAGAATAATACCATTCCTGTTACCAGAAATACTCCATACATCCAGTCAGGCAGGGGCAGCAGCAGCAAGGCGAGATAGATCGCCGTAATGGCAAGAAAGCCAATGAGTACCTGTCGCCGAAGGGGCATCCGCGTTGAGGCCAGAAGGTTTTTCCAAATGACAGCTGTCTCGGGTGAGTTTACGAACCGTAGTGAGAAGGGTACATCCTGTCGACGCCGTAACGAGGTACCGCGGTATCGTCTAGTGCCGTCTCTCAACTCGCTGGCCCGGCGGGCTTTCTCAAGCGCTGCTTTCTTCAAAGCGGGTCGCAGATCTGACCACCCACTCGTTTCTGGATCACGATCAAGAGCAGATTCAAGACAAGGCCTGAGACAAAGACAGTGGAGACCACGGAGGAAGTAAAGTGCAGGCCCAGAAAGACAACAAAAGGGGCCAGCAGAACCGACAGCCATGATTCGGATATCGCATCGCTCACCACCTGCACGGTCTGGAGTAAGGTGGCTGAACTCCGAACCATCCCCAGCAGTACCAGCATCAGCTTACGACTCACGAAGACGAAGAAAATCCAGTACAGGGAAATCGCGCCAATCAGGCCGGCACGGCGTATCCACGCCCTGTCACCGGTCAGCTCCTTGTTTCGTGCGATCCAGAGATTGCGGACCCTTGGCATGAAGATCCCAATTCGTCAGGAATAGCCAGTAGGACAGGAATCCCAGCAGGTAGCCTTTATTTCCGGCTCCAACAAGGAAGCCCATGAAAAAGCAGCCTACGATGATCCTGGGCTGGTTCTTCAGGATGGCGTACTGGTGAACGTGTCGCTTGGACAGAGGAGCGGGAATCAGCAGATGAATCTCCGACTCCTGCAGGGCCAGAGGCTGGCCCCCCCACTGCATGAGCCACCAGATGCTCAGCAGCAGGACCAGGACGAAACTCGCCAGGACGCGAAAGGCGGGCAACCAGCGGGCCAAGGTCTCGAGGAGTTGCCCGGACGGCCCCGGTTCAGTACTTCCCGAGCCCAGCAGGGCCGGCGCCAGCCAGAAGAGCAGCCAGGCGATGCCTGCCAGGAAGCCGAGCAAGTACGCCGGATTCCGAAGGCTACGGATAAAGAGGACAACCCGTCCCCTGAAACTCTGGACGAGCAGCTCTATCAGCGGACCACTGATCATTCGCTCGGATCCCCGAGCCCGGTTGCCCTCATGAAGATCTCCTCCAGATCAGCTTCTTCGTCAATCTCTGGAAGATTGCCCCTGATCTCATTCAGCGAGCCCTCCAAGACCTTCTGGCCACTCTGAAGAATCAAGATCCTGGAACAGATTTCCTCGACCACGTGAAGCATGTGTGAGGAAACGATCACGGCAGCACCTTGCTCAGCAGTCTGGAGAATCGTCCGCTTGGTTCTTCGAATGGCACCCGGATCAAGGCCGGTCAGAGGCTCATCCAGCACCAGCACCCGGGGTGAATGGAGCAGCGCGCAGGCGATGATCAGCTTCTGCTTCATGCCACGAGAGAGCTCAGCTGGATAAGCGAATTTCTGGTCAGCCAGACCGTTGTCTCCGAGAAGCTCTGCGGCACGGCCGACTCCCATCTTCAACACCATAAAGCTTGGAGAAAAGCATCAGGTGGTCCCAGACGGTCAGGTATTCGAACAGGTACGGCTCGTCGGGGACGAAGGCGAGAATCTTCTTGGCGGCAATCGGGTCCTGGTCGAGATCGACGCCTCCGATCCGAATGCCTCCCCCGGTAGCCGGGATGATGCCGCACAGGCAGCGCAGGGTCGTCGTCTTGCCCGCCCCGTTGGGACCGACCAGACCGAGAATCTCTCCCGGCGCCACTTCGAAAGAGAGACGATCGACAGCCTGAAAGCCGTTATAGGACTTGATCAAAGAGTGCACCGAAATCATAGATCTTCCCGGGGCGAATCCCCAACAAGAGCAGGCTCTTTCTTGGGGTGATCCCGATCCTAGTTTTTTTGTTTTCCGACCGGCCTGAAATAAAGATCTTTCTCAAAAACGGCCACATCCTTGCCCCACTTTCGCTTGTGGTAAAGCGTGTGTCCGTGATCTTTCACCTCAAAGTAGAAGTCCATCCAGGGCTGAACGTGCTCGGCTCTAGAATAAAACCGCCGCTTGACCAGCAAGCGATTCTCATCGTACCCGACATCAAAAAACCACTTTGTCCCGCTCTTGTACTCTCCGCTACTGTCACCCATCTTGTAGATATGTTCTATTGAAGTGGTCTTTCCTTTTCTGGTGACTGTCTCGTCCCAGACAAACCAGTACCTGGTCACCTTCAGCGTCCAAACGATGTTGTCAGCCCTCTCCTGAGGTGATCGAACCTTGTCGAGCTGCCATTGACCTTCCACAGCGCAAACAGGCGCTTTCGGCTTTTTCTGAACATACGGGAAAAGCAGCAGAATGAGGAGGCATATCTTCAAATACATGGGATGCGCTCCAGTCGCACTCAGGCAGGAAAGGCACACGAGAACGGGGATGTGGAACAAGACTCGCGGCTCACGAGGATAGCACAGAGAACCCCACGGCGGGCCATCCGGTTGCCAAGTCCGGGTGGGAAATGCTCTTCCGCACCCGGCCAGCCTGTTCGGCATACTGGCCGGTTTCGTAATCCTTCTTTCCTGGATGTTCAGTGCGCTGAAGATCTCGGTGGCCCACCCCGCGACCGGGGAAATCGTCGCACCAGTCAACCTCGTCTCACAGTACGGCCTGCATCGGATTCTGACCGAGATGATCACCAACTTCACAGGTTTCGCGCCCCTCGCTTGCCCCAAACGGTGCTGGTCGCGTTACTGGGGATCGGCGTCGCGGAGAGTAGTGGATTGATCGGTACCGCCCTCCGCCTGCTGGTAATCTCAGCTCCCAGGCGATCGCTGACGTTCGTGATCGTGCTGGCAGGCGTGCTTTCCAACACCGCCAGCGAGGTCGGATACGTTCTGCTGGTTCCTTTGAGTGCCGTCATTTTCCTGGCGGTGGGCCGCCATCCGATCCAATGCGCTGCGGGAATTCTATTGACGTTGATCAGCCGCCATCCGATTGCCGGCCTGGCAGCTACGTTCGCCGGTGTTTCGGGGGGCTACAGCGCCAACCTCCTGCTCGGAACGGTCGACCCCTTGCTGGCTGGCCTCTCTGAAGAAGCGGCTCGTATCATCGACCCCTCCTACCAGGTCAACCCGGCCTGCAACTACTACTTCATGGCGGCTTCCACTCTCTTAATTACCGTCGCGGGAACCTGGGTTACGGAAAGGGTCGTGGTCCCGCGCCTTGGCGAATATGAAGGGGATGCCAGGCCAGAGAAGCTCACAACGCTCACCTCAAAAGAAACAAGGGGACTCGTCTATGCAACGGTCGTGGTCTGCGTGCTCCTCGTCCTGGTCTTGATCGGGCTCGTGCCCGACCACGGTTTCCTGAGAGATGTGGAAACCGGAAGCGTTCTGCGTTCTCCCTTCATGAGGGGAATCGTGGCTTTCATTTTCATCTTAGCCACCCTGGCAGGGATCGCTTTCGGCCTGGGCGCAGGAACGATCCGCACCGACTCGGACATCATGAACGGGATGGGAAAGTCCATGGAGACGCTGGGGCTCTATATGGTGCTGGTCTTCTTTGCTGCTCAATTCGTCGCCTACTTCAAGTGGACCAACCTGGGCCTGATCTTTGCGATCAAGGGAGCTGCCTTGCTCAAGGCCTCAGGGCTCGGCCCCATCCCCCTCATGCTGGCGTTCATTCTGCTGTCTGCCCTCATCAACCTCTCGATGGGCAGCGCCTCCGCAAAATGGGCCATCATGGCGCCTGTCTTCGTGCCCATGTTCATGCTTCTCAACTATTCGCCGGAACTGGTTCAGGCCGCTTACAGGGTTGGGGACAGCGTCACGAACATCGTGTCCCCGATGATGTCGTACTTCGCCTTGATCGTTGCTTTTATGCAGCGCTATGTCCCCAGAGCCGGCATTGGCACCGTGGTGGCGACGATGCTGCCCTATAGTGTCGTTTTTCTGGTCGTGTGGATGGTGCTGCTGATCGTGTGGTTGCTTCTCAGCCTTCCTACCGGACCCGGAGCGCCGCTGTTTTTGAACTCGTGAGGCTCTTTTCTGCTCGGCGGGAGTTGAAGGTTGAAGTTTGAAGGTGACCTGGATCATGGAACCCAGAACCCAGAACCCAGAACCTATTCAATCACCGTGCTGGCGTCGCTCAGTGTGACTTTTCCACCCGCCAGTTTCTGGCCCCAGTGCTTCGACTTGACGTAAATGAAGCCCTTGATCGATTCCCCTGCCTGCAGGGCTCGCTGCTTCAATCGATACCCGTCCAAGACCACCTTGAACTGCTGTGTAAGGATAACTGAGTAACTACTGTTGTCTGCGTTCGGATTCCGTGCGGGCGCCCTGGGGAGGCCCGTAGCCGGGCCTCCGGCATGAACCTCACCCCCAACCCCGGCATTACCACCCCGATAGAACTTTAGCAGCTTGGGAAGAATCTTAGCCGACGGCACCTGGGCAAGTTTCTTTTTCCTGGGCGACCAGGCCTGGACCCTCTCGGGCTCGACTTGAACCAGCGCCTCTCCCGTATTACCCACAGTCACCTCAATAACGGCGAAGCCTGCCTCCAGGACCTGCTCGGGAAAGCCAATCGGCAGCTCGTCTTTGGGAATCGATCTGGCCTGCAGCTCAATGCTTTGTCCCCACAGGAAGGTGGAGTGCATCCCAAAAAGAAAAAGCACAGCTAGACGGGCTGCCATAGCCTGGTTCCGCATGCTGGTATTGTACCGTGAAACTGTCGTCCCGGCGGGACGAACCTGTCTAACAGTGCTCGTACTGTGAGACAATTCCGCCAACGACAGGACAACAGATGCTGGGATCCTTAAAGCTGGAGCAGAAGTCGGAAAAGGCGTTGACGATCAACAGTGTGGGCCGGTCCGCGCTGACCGTGATTCTGCTCATCACTCTCAGTGTTTTTGCGTTCTTTCTATGGATTCTCTACGTCAAAGAACCGCTGGCTGAGTTCGAGGACCGGTTTCTTTTTCTCCCGGCCTTGAATGCGCTGCTCAACGCGCTGAGTGCCACCTGTGTGATTCTGGGTGTTCGAGCCATCCGTCGTCGTCGTCCCCGGGCTCACGTGCGGTATATCCTGAGTGGGTGCTTCTTCACCGTGGTGTTTCTCATCAGCTACATCATTCACCATCTTTTGCACGGGAATACGCCGTTTTTGGGAACCTGGTGGCTTAAATCGATCTATTTAGGCATTCTCGGAAGCCACCTTCTGATGGCCGCCGTAACGCTTCCCCTGATCCTCACCACTCTGTACCTTGCCCTTACGGGTCGGTTTTCAGTCCACAAGAGACTGGCCCGCTATACTTTTCCGGCATGGGTTTACACGTCCGTGACGGGCGTTCTGATCTTCCTCTTTCTCAAACTCACCGGCTCGGCCTGAACGCCGGTTCCACGTTCGGAGTTCCACGTTGGGGCGCTCATTAGCATTGGCGCCGTGTGGGAGGACCGTCCGTGGTCCGATCAGATCGCCGCGCGGAGGCGGCTCCTAGTGCGCTAGGAGGACGTGGTCCGATCGGATCTCTAGTGAGGTTGCAAGTTAAAAGTTGAAGGTTGAAAGTTCGAATCAGATCGCCGCGCGGAGGCGGCTCCTAGTGCGATCGTAAGCGCACTTGAACAGTAGGGTGAAAGTCCCTACCGGGCAAACGTTCTCCGGCCCGTATTCGACGGCAACTGCGTCATCGTGAGGTGGGGTGGGAAGCAGCCGAAGGAGAACCACCAGTCTGTAGGAGACGAACTCGATTCGGCTCAGAGGGGACAGCGAGCCTGCTGGGAAATGGCGAAGCTCGAATGGAAGGGAAACCTGACACGGACAAGAGCCTGATGGGTAACGTGAAAAAGGCATCTTGTTAACCCTTGGGGTGGTTGGAGATGGAATGGTGGGAAGTTCAAGTGACGTAAAGCGAGGAGGTCTGCGAAAGGTCGGTCTGGTAAGAGACCCGCAGAAGTCAGAGGCGGCGTAGTAGTGAAGAAGCCGGGTAATGCCGGTGGAGCGAAGGCCCGCCAGGAAGGTGGATGTGTAGAGTCAATGACGAAGCAAGAGGAACTGTCGAAAGTGGAGGAGACTCCTAAGCAAGGCAGAGAAGCCGAGAGCCAGAAATGACGTCAAATAGAATTCCCGCAGCGACGATTGGAAATCCCCACACAAGGATTAAAAAAAAAGAGCTGTAGCCGTCCTCTGAGACGGCCCTTTCCGCGGTCCTCCTTTCTGTAAAAAAGAGAGATTGTTCCTAGAATGCGAGGGGGACGGAGTGAGGGCGTAGCCCGAACGGAGCTCCCCCTCGCTCGCGCTGGCGTCGAGGGGAGTGGACCAGATCCACGAGGCTGCTGAGCGGCCTCTGTAGGGCGCTGTACGACCTCTCCCCTTGGCGGGCACTCGTCTATCGCCCTCACCAAGCACTTTCCGGGGTCCAATCAGCCGATTTGCCCGGATTTGACCTCCTCGCGGTTTCCTCATTTCGTGGTTCCCTGCTGCTTTGCCTTGGCGCTCTCCATTCGATAGCTCGGGACGTTGAGTTCCAGAATCACGCTGTGGTGCACCAGCCGGTCGATGGCTGCTGCCGTCGTCAGGGGGTCCTTGAAGATCCTCTCCCAGTCCGAGAAGATCAGGTTGCTGGTCAGCAAGATGCTGCGACGTTCGTAACGATGGGCCAGCAGTGTGAAGAGAACCTCCATTTCCTCCCGGCTTTGCTGAACGTAGCCGATGTCATCGACTATGAGAGCCTCGAAGCGATCCAGTTTCTTGAGCTCCTTCTCCAGAGTCAGATCGATTTTGGCCCGCAGCAATCGCTGTACCAGCAGGGCGCAGGTAGAAAACAGAACCCGGCGCCCCAGCAGAATCAACTCCTGGCCCAGAGCACAGACCAGATGGGTTTTCCCGCTCCCAGGGTTACCGAAAGCCAAGACGTTCTCGGCACGATCCAAAAACGTCCCTTCCAGCAGCGCTGTGAGTTGTCGATCCACGCTTTGGGGCAAGCGCGAGCGGTCCAGCGCCGTCAGCGTTTTCTCCCAGGGAAGCTTGGAGGCCCGACGCTGGCGCTGGATTTTGCGCTCGTGCCGCTCCGCCACCTCGATCTCAGATAACGACAAGAGAAACCGGGGATAGGACAGACTTTCCTGGGTGGCCAGTGCCGCCTGGGCGGCGTAGTGCTCCCGAAAGGCCGGTAGATGCAGCTCGATTAGGCACTCGCGAAGTCGCGGTAAGTTGCCTGTGCTCATGACCTCACCTCCCGGTTCTCGAGAAGGGTGTCGTAGAGGCCCACGTCCATCTTCTCCACCATCACTTCCCAGGGTTCCACCACCGGATCGACAAGGCATTCTCGTAGTGCTTCAAAACGGATTCTTTGTCCCCGCTCAATCAACACCTGAAGTGCCTCTCGCACCCGCTGTTCACCTTCCTGGGCAGCCACCTCGAGGATCTTCAGATATTGGCGATCCGCCGTGGCCGGACAATCTCGGCGCAGCTCGTCGTAGGCGACTCGAAACAAGATCCCCGGAAACAGATCCTCCCGCCAGCGATAGCGAGTAAACGCCCCCGGCTTGCGCACCAACGAATGGATCACGTGCCGGTAGTCAATGCGATGCTTGCCTTCTCCTCGCAAGCGCGGCATCCGTGCCTGGCGCCGTCCTCCGTAGTAGACCTCCACCTGATCCGCCCACACCCGCACTTGAACGCGCTCGCCGATCAACCGGCTGTCCACCGAATAGGTGTTGTGGCGAACCCGGATCGTACTGCTGGGGGAGACTCTCACCCACTGCCGGGTGAAGTCATCCAGACGGCGTGCCGGCAACGGGCGCATCACTGCCAGCTCTTCTCCCAGGCGCTTTTGCCGGGCCGCATTGCGCCGGGACACAATCACCGCTACAAAGCCCTCGTACTCTTCCCGGCTGGAAAAATCACGGCTACACCGCAGCAGCAGTTCCTGCTCAATGGCCCGTTTCAAGCGGTGATGGGACTGTTCCACATCCCCGTTCTCGTGTGCCTTTCCTGCCTGAGTGCGACTGGAGCGCATCCCGAAGTGTCTCAGCAACGCTTGATAGCGCTCGGTGAACTCTTCCCGCTTCAGGTTCTTGACTGCCGCCGAGAGCCGGTCGGTCCGGTGCTCCTCGGGCAGCGCCCCCAACTCCCACAACGCGTTCTGAAGCCCCAGGCTGAGGCTCTCAAACGACTCACTGAAACACAGCGTGGCCGCTTCCCAGTTCGAGTAGGCCAACACGAAGTGGTACAGCAGATGGGGAAACGGCTGGCCCTGGATCGTCACTCCGAGGCGCCCCATAAACGTGAAGTCCGATTGCGCTTGATGTCCCGGCTGATACTTCTGCGGGAACATCACCTCCTTCGCTTCTCCGTATTCTGCCTTCCACTGCTTGATCCTGCGCTGCAGCGTTCTCAACTGGCCTTGCTGGAAGGCCCCTTCCTGCTGACGACACAAATGATCGAACACCGCTTTTGCTTCCACCGTCGGCGATCGCTTCAGGATCTCTTTCACCTCCGGCCACACCGACTCGAACGGATCCGATCGAGTTCTCCAATACCGTTCCGGCTGACACTGGCTCGGTAGCTTTCCCGACTTCAGGTACTTGCGAGCTGTCTTTCGCGACATCCCCGCTTTGGCCGCCGCCATCGTTAGCGTCTTCTCGTTCTTCTTCAACTTTACTAACCTCCGCACTTGCTGATCCTTAACCATGCCCTCATGGTCAGGATCAGCCCTGAAAAAGCGGGGAATTCCATTTGTCGTCGCGGGGAATTCTAACTGTCGCCAATCGCAATGAGAGCAGATCGCCGACGTTGCGGGCCATGGTGCGTCGGGTCGACGGCAAGAAAGTCAACCTGACGGGAAGTGTCAGATCTGTCTGGCTCTCCTTCAGCTGCAGACGTCCCTTGACCGTCAGGTCGAACTCTGGATTCGTTCCCGCCTCACTTCTCGGTTCAACGCCTTCGGTTGCAAGGATTTCAAAAGCGATCTCCGGATACTTTTGCTTGTCCAGGATGGCCGCGCTCCAGAGCTGACTGTCTCCGAATTCATGGCCCAGCCTCAAGGCGTGAACGGGGACTCTGAAGGCCCCGGCCAGAAGAGGCGAAGAGCCGTTTGGCCCAATCTCCTCCACTTCCCAGGGAGTGACTACAAAGCCGACGATCCGGTTCGCTGTCACCACGGACCGGGTCAGCAGCGCCCTCGACACAACGGTCAACTGAGTGTCCCGGCCAGGAGAAATAAAATAAATATTACCCAGGTCCATGAGGCCCTCGGACACCTCCAGCGTCTGACCGGCGAAAGTCCGGGGAGGGACCTCGGCCGGTAACGAAACAGCCGCCAGGAAAAGGACGAGGATGAGAGCCGGAACAGGCCTTTGGTTGGATATCATGCGAATCTGGACTCCCGGCTAGTCCCAAAATAAGCGTGTTTGCACATCATCTACTGTAGCGACTCGTTTTGCCAAGATCGGTTGCTCATTTGAGGTTCAATCAGACTTGCGCCGGACTCCGGCTGTGCCGGGAAGCAGTTTGGTTGACCTCAGGCCGCCACGACGCGTTGACAATGGCCCTGAAAGTCGGTTTTCAGACAGACCCCTCCCCGATCGGCTCCATTTGTCGTCTTGTCGAAGCGGCTTGCGATTCGTCAGCCAAATTGCTGGTGTTTCAGCCACAGATTCCCCTCGATCAACAAACGGGTCCAATCGTTAACAGTGAGCAGTCGATACAATAAACGCCGTCCCGTTGTCACGATCTGGCAAGGCAGTCCGATCACACAGGTGACAAAGCGCCGGAACTCCATCCGGATCAGGCGTCGGGCCCCCAGTCTTGCAGGCAAAAGCAGGCCCAGCCAAACCTTGAGGTTCCAGGCTTGGGCGGCAATCACCAGGTAAGTCCAGTTTGCGACCAGGGTATCGGCCGGCATGCGCAGAGCCTGAACGCCGTTCTTGAGCTGCTCGATCACGTTTTCCTGATTGCAGCGCCCGTTGCTTTCCAAAACCACCTGTTGTGTCGACAGTTCCTTGACCGGCACGTTCGTGACATAGAACAGATAGCGCTGCTGATCAAACAGCCGCTTTTGACCCTTTTCGACCTCGATCCTCTTGCGCAGGATGATCATTCGGTAGGTGCCTTTAGCTCGGGCCGGTCGGTACTCGATCTCCGTCACATGCTCACTCAACAAGTTCAGGTTTTTGTAGCCCCGCTCTCGCACCACTTTCTGCTTGACGTTCTCTGGACGCTGACGGCTGGAGTTCACCACTTTCCGCTTGCGCTCGAGCTTTTGCCACTGTGCTTCGCCAATCTTGTCGGCCTCTCTGACGAAGCTCCGATTGGCCTCGATCCCGAACACAAACTCCACACCCTCCTCGCTCCAACGATCGAAGTTGCGGGTCAGGGAAAAGTCCGTGTCTCCCCGCAATCTCACTTGCTCAAAGCCGCCTCTTCTGACCAGTTTCACGGCTCGATCGATCCACGCCACCGCTCCTTCGTGCGACGGTCGGCTGGCCGGCCGATTGAACGTGTACAAGACCTCGTTGGTTTCGGCCAGACTCACCACCAAGGGTCCATACCCCCATTGTCCCTTGTAGTTGAGATCCATCCCTTCCTTGCAACACCCCGTGGTCTCGGCCGTCGTGCCGTCCACGTCGATCGTGGCTCGCTTGCCCATCTCCGCTGCTTGGCTTTGCCACACCTGCAGACGGCTTTCGTTGAAGGCTTCTTGCAGGGCCAAGACATCCTCTTGCTTGAAACGCCTGAGAAAGTCCCCTTCCGTACTCGGTGCCGGGATCTTGCGCGCTCCTACACTCTCCAGATAGCTGACATCCTCGCGCCGTGACTTTACATCCTGCAGGCACACTCCCCCACTCATCACGTTGTAGATCAGATTCAAGACGTGGTCCGACTCCCGGTAGGGAAGGTGCCGCTTCAACACTCGCACACGTTCGTCGATCCTCTCCGCCACCCTCAAGCGCTTGACCAACTGAACAATCAGCCCCAGACCTCCACTACTCACCCCTCCCATACGGCTCGAGACGTCGTAGACAATATTGCCTCCTCTCAGCACCCGTCCCCCACTCTTAGGCCGCCAACTTCGATCCAGCCTTCGCTCTATTTCCTCTTGGCGTTTGTTGATAATCTCGATATGCTTTCTATTCACCTGAAACGCCTCCTCTTGGGATTGTTCTGGGTCTTTTTCTGAACCTCAGAATACCCGTCAGGACTGGCGTTTCAGGCTTTTTTCCACCTCTGGGTATACACCCCATGTACTTATTTTGGGACTAGTATACTGTCCTAGAAGTTCACGCCGCTACTTCGGGCGTCTTTTCGCCGACAGCTTTGTTCACTTTGCTCACTGCGGTTCCAGGGGGACTTTAACAGCGCCTTTACAGTACATTGCCGCGAGATGCACACTGAGCCACCGACAGATGGTTGCGCTCCTCGAAAGACTCCCGGCATTCCTGCGTCGCGCGCCTCACTGACGACGAAAATCCATCCCGAATTAACACCGCGAACTTCCGGGACAGCACACTAGGAACCAGCGGTAATAATCGTAATACTCCGGACACAGGACACTAAATGCTCCGCTCGATCAAACGGTAACTGCCAGTTCGTTCTTGCCTGCATCATCAGGTCACCCAATCTAGCCCGGAAAATTCATAAGTTTTCGGCTGCAGCGCCCCCATCATCCGCGCTGGCGACCCTTCGCTTCGACAACTTATGAATTTTCCAGGCTAGGCGTTTTTGGACGCTGAGTCAATCGAAAAGGGTCGTTCCATGGTGGGATAGTTCCACGTTCCACGTTGGCGCGTTCATGAGTTTGGGAGGACCCTCCGTGGTCCGAACTCTGTAGATCTTCGCCGACCCTGGGCTTCCGCCAGGGTCACCCTGCCGTGAGAAAATAAATTCTTGTGGGGATCTCGACCATTTCTGCAACTGTCTGCAACACGCAGTGTTAATAACGAGCGTTAAAAGTGATTTGCGGCACTGCAATCCGAGGAGATCACTGGCAAGGTCTTAATTGGAAAAAAAGGAGAATCCCGAGTTGAGACATGTTGTCCTTCCCCGGTGACTCATCTCGGCTTGGGATACCAAGGCCCGGATCTGACCCCCGACGACACCTCCTGACCAGCTCAGATCCTAGCCTGAAAGGTGGCGCCTCAAGTTTTGCCCTCGCCATACGTGGCGTTTGAGGCGCCCTCGTTTCTTGCGTTCCGAGTTCCAGGTTTCTCATTTCATTCTGATTCCAACGTCCAAGGTCACAAGGGCGTGTTGCCCAAATCGCCCGGGGTTGGGGTGTCGGTCTGTCAGTCCGCGCGTGTCAGGCCATCAGGACACAATCCCTGACCTTCAAACCTCAACCCTGAACTTTTAACCGTTAGCCATTAACGGTCAAATCCGAGACGGAGGCAGGGGCTTTCGTCTAGAATGATTGGGCATCTGGGGGAGTAGGCGGGAAAACATTTGGTTTTCGAGCCAGGTTCTCGCAGAATATTGGGATCGAGTCTGGTTGAGTCTTTTCACCCATCCAGTCAAAGGTAGGAAGAGCAAAGAGGAAGATGGTGGGCCAAGCCAATCTGAGGAGTGAGCAATGAGAGAAGGGAAGCTGGTAGTACTGACTGCTCCCCTGACTGAGATGATTGACCACGCCGGTTACTTCATTCAAATGGCGATGGCTTCCATCCCGATTTGGATGGAAGGGGTCATCAACCGCAAGTACCCCGAGTGGAAGAATGTTCGCCGCTTTCCGGATGGTTCTGCAATGGCGGTGCCGGTCGGTCTCCGCGTAGTCGAAACCGTCATGGAGCAGGAGTTCGGGGCCGACAACGTGGCGGTGTGCTATCCGGCCGACCTGGACCAGTTCGTGGGTCCGGCCACTCGAATCGTGGCCGTGTCCACACACAATCCACTTGGAGTCACTTTCGCCGCGGGAGTGTACACCTCCATCTTCGGCAGTTCCAAACGGCCGATGAATGCTCACTACGCGGATTTGATGTTCAAGAAGATCAACGCCAGCCCCTACCGCCAGAATTTCAAACTGGTGGTGGGAGGATCCGGCGGATGGCAGATCAACCAGACCGGCTACGCCGAGAAGATGGGTGTGGATTGCGTAGTCAACGGCAGAGGGGAGTCCAGCGAAACAATCGACATCTTTCGCAAGGCTGTGGCCGGTGAAGAGATCCAGGCCATAGCTGAGGTTGGACACCCACTTGCCGCCGAGGCCATCGTCTTCTCGAACAAGCCCACTACCTTTGGCGTTGTGGAGATGACCACGGGCTGCGGTCGTCGCTGCAAGTTTTGCATGCCTGATCTGAATCCCCAGATAGATCTCCCCAAAGAGAAGATTCTGGAGGCGGTTCGGGCGAACACCAGGCATGGAAACAAACAGATCTCGCTGGCCACCGAGGACATGTTCATCTGGGGACAGGTTCACACGGACACGCCTTTTTTCTTCCCCAACCGGGAGGCTCTGATTGACCTCTATCAGGATATAGCGGAGACGCCGGGAGTCGAGCAGACGGTCTTGAGTCACTGTACGATGGCGCCGTCCGTGGTGGATCCAGAGTTGATCCGGCAGTTGTCGGAGGTCATGCTGGACCAGAGCCCGATCCACCTTCCTGCTTTGAGTTCCCACCCCGGGAAGAAGGCCCTGGTCCCCTTGATCGGTCTGGAGACGGGGTCAGTTCGAATGGCCAAAGAAGTGATGCCCAGCAAGGGTGTTCCCTTTAACATCGAAAATTGGCCCAGCATCGTGATCCGGGGCCTGGAAGTTCTGAACCGCAATAACTGGTTTCCCATGTTGACCCTGATGGTGGGGAATCCAGGTGAGACGGATGAGGATGTGAAAGCCACGCTGGATCTGATTTTCGAAATGGAACGGCGAGGCCTCTTTGGATTTCTGGTTCCGTCTGTATTCACTCCGCTGGAAGGAACCCGCATGGAGGACGGTGTGGGTGTCCAGCGCACCCAGGATCTGAGCCCCTTGCAGTGGCAGTTGATCATGCACTGCTGGAAGATGAACATGCGGCCGGGGTTGCACAGTTGGTGGGGTCCGCTTTCCTACAAATTAGGCGGGCTGTTGTTGTGGGCGGTTCGATTGCGCAAGACCAATGGCAAGAACTTTACCTGGCCGATGCTCAGCTTCTGTAGTGCGCTTCCCCACGGGCTCATGACCCGGCTGGGGAAGGTCTATCCGGGAAAACCCATCGAGATCAAGACCAGGGCGGAGTTGCTGGCTTCCCTGAAGCCTGCTTACTGGAAACATCTTCGCACCGACTGCGGGGACCTTCCCATGGAGATCGAACCTGGCGTCCTGGCGGATCCGTCGAAAGCCAGAGTCGAACTGCCAGTCGGTGGGTGAGGGCGCTCGCGCGGGGCGCTCGCGCGGTTACCGGTTACCAGTTACCGGTTTCTAGTTTGGGGAACCAGTAACTAGTAACCGGTAACTAATAACCGGCGCGCAGCGCCTCCCATAGAGCCGTGATTGGCGACAGTTAGAATTCCCCGCGACGACAAATGGAATTCCCCGCTTTTTCAGGGCTGATCCTGACCATGAGGGCATGGTTAAGGATCAGCAAGTGCGGAGGTTAGTAAAGTTGAAGAAGAACGAGAAGACGCTAACGATGGCGGCGGCCAACGCGGGGATGTCGCGAAAGACAGCTCGCAAGTACCTGAAGTCGGGAAAGCTACCGAGCCAGTGTCAGCCGGAACGGTATTGGAGAACTCGATCGGATCCGTTCGAGTCGGTGTGGCCGGAGGTGAAAGAGATCCTGAAGCGATCGCCGACGGTGGAAGCAAAAGCGGTGTTCGATCATTTGTGTCGTCAGCAGGAAGGGGCCTTCCAGCAAGGCCAGTTGAGAACGCTGCAGCGCAGGATCAAGCAGTGGAAGGCAGAATACGGAGAAGCGAAGGAGGTGATGTTCCCGCAGAAGTATCAGCCGGGACATCAAGCGCAATCGGACTTCACGTTTATGGGGCGCCTCGGAGTGACGATCCAGGGCCAGCCGTTTCCCCATCTGCTGTACCACTTCGTGTTGGCCTACTCGAACTGGGAAGCGACCACGCTGTGTTTCAGTGAGTCGTTTGAGAGCCTCAGCCTGGGGCTTCAGAACGCGTTGTGGGAGTTGGGGGCGCTGCCCGAGGAGCACCGGACCGACCGGCTCTCGGCGGCAGTCAAGAACCTGAAGCGGGAAGAGTTCACCGAGCGCTATCAAGCGTTGCTGAGACACTTCGGGATGCGCTCCAGTCGCACTCAGGCAGGAAAGGCACACGAGAACGGGGATGTGGAACAGTCCCATCACCGCTTGAAACGGGCCATTGAGCAGGAACTGCTGCTGCGGTGTAGCCGTGATTTTTCCAGCCGGGAAGAGTACGAGGGCTTTGTAGCGGTGATTGTGTCCCGGCGCAATGCGGCCCGGCAAAAGCGCCTGGGAGAAGAGCTGGCAGTGATGCGCCCGTTGCCGGCACGCCGTCTGGATGACTTCACCCGGCAGTGGGTGAGAGTCTCCCCCAGCAGTACGATCCGGGTTCGCCACAACACCTATTCGGTGGACAGCCGGTTGATCGGCGAGCGCGTTCAAGTGCGGGTGTGGGCGGATCAGGTGGAGGTCTACTACGGAGGACGGCGCCAGGCACGGATGCCGCGCTTGCGAGGAGAAGGCAAGCATCGCATTGACTACCGGCACGTGATCCATTCGTTGGTGCGCAAGCCGGGGGCGTTTACTCGCTATCGCTGGCGGGAGGATCTGTTTCCGGGGATCTTGTTTCGAGTCGCCTACGACGAGCTGCGCCGAGATTGTCCGGCCACGGCGGATCGCCAATATCTGAAGATCCTCGAGGTGGCTGCCCAGGAAGGTGAACAGCGGGTGCGAGAGGCACTTCAGGTGTTGATTGAGCGGGGACAAAGAATCCGTTTTGAAGCACTACGAGAATGCCTTGTCGATCCGGTGGTGGAACCCTGGGAAGTGATGGTGGAGAAGATGGACGTGGGCCTCTACGACACCCTTCTCGAGAACCGGGAGGTGAGGTCATGAGCACAGGCAACTTACCGCGACTTCGCGAGTGCCTAATCGAGCTGCATCTACCGGCCTTTCGGGAGCACTACGCCGCCCAGGCGGCACTGGCCACCCAGGAAAGTCTGTCCTATCCCCGGTTTCTCTTGTCGTTATCTGAGATCGAGGTGGCGGAGCGGCACGAGCGCAAAATCCAGCGCCAGCGTCGGGCCTCCAAGCTTCCCTGGGAGAAAACGCTGACGGCGCTGGACCGCTCGCGCTTGCCCCAAAGCGTGGATCGACAACTCACAGCGCTGCTGGAAGGGACGTTTTTGGATCGTGCCGAGAACGTCTTGGCTTTCGGTAACCCTGGGAGCGGGAAAACCCATCTGGTCTGTGCTCTGGGCCAGGAGTTGATTCTGCTGGGGCGCCGGGTTCTGTTTTCTACCTGCGCCCTGCTGGTACAGCGATTGCTGCGGGCCAAAATCGATCTGACTCTGGAGAAGGAGCTCAAGAAACTGGATCGCTTCGAGGCTCTCATAGTCGATGACATCGGCTACGTTCAGCAAAGCCGGGAGGAAATGGAGGTTCTCTTCACACTGCTGGCCCATCGTTACGAACGTCGCAGCATCTTGCTGACCAGCAACCTGATCTTCTCGGACTGGGAGAGGATCTTCAAGGACCCCCTGACGACGGCAGCAGCCATCGACCGGCTGGTGCACCACAGCGTGATTCTGGAACTCAACGTCCCGAGCTATCGAATGGAGAGCGCCAAGGCAAAGCAGCAGGGAACCACGAAATGAGGAAACCGCGAGGAGGTCAAATCCGGGCAAATCGGCTGATTGGACCCCGGAAAGTGCTTGGTGAGGGCGATAGACGAGTGCCCGCCAAGGGGAGAGGTCGTACAGCGCCCTACAGAGGCCGCTCAGCAGCCTCGTGGATCTGGTCCACTCCCCTCGACGCCAGCGCGAGCGAGGGGGAGCTCCGTTCGGGCTACGCCCTCACTCCGTCCCCCTCGCATTCTAGGAACAATCTCTCTTTTTTACAGAAAGGAGGACCGCGGAAAGGGCCGTCTCAGAGGACGGCTACAGCTCTTTTTTTTTAATCCTTGTGTGGGGATTTCCAATCGTCGCTGCGGGAATTCTATTTGACGTTGATCATTCTGCCTATAAGAAGCTGGTCCGGGTCTCAGAGGGGCGTATTTGCCATGCCTTTTGCTGGGGCTCACGTGCGCCGCGACTTTTGGCGACTGGGCCTATCCCACCCCCCCTGGCAGGACTGGCCCCTGATGTGGATTGACGACATTGGCCGGCTCTTTGCTGCCAATCAGCTGCGGCTGGCAGTTCGCGATCAGCCCTTGGAATGGGCCCGGGCCGATCGAAAGCTGCGGGTGGCGGTTGAGAAAATACGAGAGCAATGCGAGGCTCAACGCCAGCTTCCCAGCCTGGCTCCCCCCTGTCGCAAGGTCCTGAAAAGCCTGGCTCGACACTGGCCAGGGCTGACCGTGTTTGTGGATCAACCGGAAGTGGCTATGGACAACAACGCCGCCGAACGCGCCTTGCGCAACCCGGTGGTGGGACGCAAGAATTACTACGGCTCAGGCAGCCGCTGGAGCGCCCAGTTGGCGGCCAGCTTATTCAGCATCTTTGCCACCCTGCGACTCAACGGCCTCAACCCCCGCCTGTGGCTCAGGGACTATCTGCAGGCCTGCGCTAGGCAAGGCGGACAGCCGCCACCCGACCTGGATCCTTTTCTTCCCTGGGAAATAAGCCCCCATCGTGCCCGCGCATTGACCTGGGCCAGGACGCCGGCAGCGGAGGCTGGATGAAACGCTTCTGCGGGCGAGACTTTAGC
>CBDBGQ010000047.1:0-8363 GCA_965205345.1 Acidobacteriota bacterium
CCACGCAGAGCTTCGAATCGCCGCTGGCAGGGGAGCTTGCCGCGATTTTGGGCCTTTTGGAATAATGATGAGCATGTTGATTCGTGGTGTCTTCGTCCTGTGCCTGGCTTCCTGCCAGGTGGCTACCGCTCTCCTGGCCCAGTCTGACGGTCGTCGGCAGGATACCATCCGGGTTGAAGTGGAAGCGGTCAACCTGTTGGTCTCGGTGCACCAGGAAAAGAGCGGCATCTTTATGAGGGATCTGTCCCCCGGGGACTTTGAGATCTATGAGGATGGGGTCCTTCAGGAGATCACTAACTTCGCGGAAGAAACCAACCTGCCCCTGGCGATCGCCCTGTGCATCGATACGAGCTCCAGCGTCCGGATCAAACTGAAGTTTGAAAAGGAGGCGGCAACGGATTTCCTGCATTCGGTGATGAAGACGACAGATCGGACTCTACTCCTGGAGTTCGACACTGCCGCCACGCTGCTCCACGATTTTACTTCCAATCCCAACGACCTGACTCGTGAGATCAGTCGTCTGCGAGCCGGAGGTGGCACCTCTCTCTACGATGCGATCTACCTGGTCTCACAGCAGAAGATGATGGATGTGGAAGGGCGCAGGACACTCGTCATTCTTTCTGATGGAGCCGACCAGACCAGCCGAAAGACCTTCGAGGATGCTTTGCGGGCCGTTTTCCAGGCTGAAGCGGCTGTTTATGCGATCAGTACAACGCGTTTTGGAGCGGAAATCGACCACGAAGGAGACAATGCTCTCAAGCAGATGGCCCAAAACACCGGCGGGCGGGCTTATTTTCCTTATTCCACAAAAGACCTGACGAAGGCTTTCAGAGCGATCAATGAAGAGCTGCGCAACCAGTACAGCATCACCTTCAATCCAACCAATAAGAGAGCGGACGGCACCTTCCGGAAACTGAGGGTGAGGGTCAAGCGCGGCAACACCGTCCTCCATTACCGAAAAGGGTACTTTGCGCCTCTGAAGAGCTCGCTCTGAGGGCGTTCGGTTGATCAGGAAATCCCCAATCTCTTCATCTTGTTGTAGATGCTTTTCTCGCTGATTCCGAGATAACGAGCGGCTCTGGCCTTGTTTCCCTTACTGAGTCTGAGGGTTTGAAGGAGGGCTGTCTTTTCGATTTCGGCGAGACTCAGGCCGGCCAGGGAGCCCAGCCCGGATGATTCATAAATTTTCTACTGCAGCGTGAGAATCTCCCGCCCTGACTGCGTTACGCTCGGTCGGCCTCCTCGGCGTACTGCACGAGTACTCCTCCGGGGGCCTCGGTCGCAAGCCTGATTGGCGACAGTTAGAATTCCCCGCGACGACAAATGGAATTCCCCGCTTTTTCAGGGCTGATCCTGACCATGAGGGCATGGTTAAGGATCAGCAAGTGCGGAGGTTAGTAAAGTTGAAGAAGAACGAGAAGACGCTAACGATGGCGGCGGCCAAAGCGAGGATGTCGCGAAAGACAGCTCGCAAGTACCTGAAGTCGGGAAAGCTACCGAGCCAGTGTCAGCCGGAACGGTATTGGAGAACTCGATCGGATCCGTTCGAGTCGGTGTGGCCGGAGGTGAAAGAGATCCTGAAGCGATCGCCGACGGTGGAAGCAAAAGCGGTGTTCGATCATTTGTGTCGTCAGCAGGAAGGGGCCTTCCAGCAAGGCCAGTTGAGAACGCTGCAGCGCAGGATCAAGCAGTGGAAGGCAGAATACGGAGAAGCGAAGGAGGTGATGTTCCCGCAGAAGTATCAGCCGGGACATCAAGCGCAATCGGACTTCACGTTTATGGGGCGCCTCGGAGTGACGATCCAGGGCCAGCCGTTTCCCCATCTGCTGTACCACTTCGTGTTGGCCTACTCGAACTGGGAAGCGACCACGCTGTGTTTCAGTGAGTCGTTTGAGAGCCTCAGCCTGGGGCTTCAGAACGCGTTGTGGGAGTTGGGGGCGCTGCCCGAGGAGCACCGGACCGACCGGCTCTCGGCGGCAGTCAAGAACCTGAAGCGGGAAGAGTTCACCGAGCGCTATCAAGCGTTGCTGAGACACTTCGGGATGCGCTCCAGTCGCACTCAGGCAGGAAAGGCACACGAGAACGGGGATGTGGAACAGTCCCAGCACCGCTTGAAACGGGCCATTGAGCAGGAACTGCTGCTGCGGTGTAGCCGTGATTTTTCCAGCCGGGAAGAGTACGAGGGCTTTGTAGCGGTGATTGTGTCCCGGCGCAATGCGGCCCGGCAAAAGCGCCTGGGAGAAGAGCTGGCAGTGATGCGCCCGTTGCCGGCACGCCGTCTGGATGACTTCACCCGGCAGTGGGTGAGAGTCTCCCCCAGCAGTACGATCCGGGTTCGCCACAACACCTATTCGGTGGACAGCCGGTTGATCGGCGAGCGCGTTCAAGTGCGGGTGTGGGCGGATCAGGTGGAGGTCTACTACGGAGGACGGCGCCAGGCACGGATGCCGCGCTTGCGAGGAGAAGGCAAGCATCGCATTGACTACCGGCACGTGATCCATTCGTTGGTGCGCAAGCCGGGGGCGTTTACTCGCTATCGCTGGCGGGAGGATCTGTTTCCGGGGATCTTGTTTCGAGTCGCCTACGACGAGCTGCGCCGAGATTGTCCGGCCACGGCGGATCGCCAATATCTGAAGATCCTCGAGGTGGCTGCCCAGGAAGGTGAACAGCGGGTGCGAGAGGCACTTCAGGTGTTGATTGAGCGGGGACAAAGAATCCGTTTTGAAGCACTACGAGAATGCCTTGTCGATCCGGTGGTGGAACCCTGGGAAGTGATGGTGGAGAAGATGGACGTGGGCCTCTACGACACCCTTCTCGAGAACCGGGAGGTGAGGTCATGAGCACAGGCAACTTACCGCGACTTCGCGAGTGCCTAATCGAGCTGCATCTACCGGCCTTTCGGGAGCACTACGCCGCCCAGGCGGCACTGGCCACCCAGGAAAGTCTGTCCTATCCCCGGTTTCTCTTGTCGTTATCTGAGATCGAGGTGGCGGAGCGGCACGAGCGCAAAATCCAGCGCCAGCGTCGGGCCTCCAAGCTTCCCTGGGAGAAAACGCTGACGGCGCTGGACCGCTCGCGCTTGCCCCAAAGCGTGGATCGACAACTCACAGCGCTGCTGGAAGGGACGTTTTTGGATCGTGCCGAGAACGTCTTGGCTTTCGGTAACCCTGGGAGCGGGAAAACCCATCTGGTCTGTGCTCTGGGCCAGGAGTTGATTCTGCTGGGGCGCCGGGTTCTGTTTTCTACCTGCGCCCTGCTGGTACAGCGATTGCTGCGGGCCAAAATCGATCTGACTCTGGAGAAGGAGCTCAAGAAACTGGATCGCTTCGAGGCTCTCATAGTCGATGACATCGGCTACGTTCAGCAAAGCCGGGAGGAAATGGAGGTTCTCTTCACACTGCTGGCCCATCGTTACGAACGTCGCAGCATCTTGCTGACCAGCAACCTGATCTTCTCGGACTGGGAGAGGATCTTCAAGGACCCCCTGACGACGGCAGCAGCCATCGACCGGCTGGTGCACCACAGCGTGATTCTGGAACTCAACGTCCCGAGCTATCGAATGGAGAGCGCCAAGGCAAAGCAGCAGGGAACCACGAAATGAGGAAACCGCGAGGAGGTCAAATCCGGGCAAATCGGCTGATTGGACCCCGGAAAGTGCTTGGTGAGGGCGATAGACGAGTGCCCTCCAAGGGGAGAGGTCGTACAGCGCCCTACAGAGGCCGCTCAGCAGCCTCGTGGATCTGGTCCACTCCTCTCTCGACGCCAGCGCGAGCGAGGGGGAGCTCCGTTCGGGCTACGCCCTCACTCCGTCCCCCTCGCATTCTAGGAACAATCTCTCTTTTTTACAGAAAGGAGGACCGCGGAAAGGGCCGTCTCAGAGGACGGCTACAGCTCTTTTTTTTAATCCTTGTGTGGGGATTTCCAATCGTCGCTGCGGGAATTCTATTTGACGTTGATCACAAGCCTTGTCAGAACGGGTCTTCCCCCGCTTCGCTACGAAAACTTATGAATAATCCGGGTTAGCGACCGGTGAATCCCGTTCACTGGCCGCCGCTTTCGAGCTCCCAACCGCCCCGGCCGAAGCGGTGTCGGAGTCGGCGGTAGTGCGAAGCCCGAGCCATCCGGCCTCGTTTTGCAAAGCCCTGTTCGAGAATTTGTGATTTCCACACAATCTCGGCGCCGGCCCACCGGCGTTGTTGGGGTGTGAGGTGACCGCTCTCCACAGATTTCAGAAGACCTCGTACGCGGTATCGGTCCATGCCCCAGCGACTTCGCGAAAGCTGATCGGCATGTCCGCCCCGCTTCACTACCAGCTTTTCGGGCACGAAGAGGACCGGCCGGCGGGCCGTAAGCCTGAGCCATAGTTCGTAGTCTTCGCAGACCGGAAAACTTTCGTCAAAAAGACCGGACTCGTCCAGGAGGCTGCGGTGGAGCAGGATGGAGCTGGGACTGATCAGGCAGAGGCGGAGGCAGTAGTGAAAAATCCAGCCGGAGCGCTTCTGGTGGCGTTTTCCGGGATTGACCCGTACTCCCGAGCGGATCCAGATTTCATCGGTGTGGACCGCCAGATACTCGGCGTTCGCCTCCACAGCTTCGACCTGCCGTTGCAGCTTCTGTTTGTGCCAGTGGTCGTCGCTGTCCAGGAATGCGATCCAGTCGTTTCGGGCGGCTCGAATCCCTCTGTTGCGGGCGGCACTGACACCACTGTGCTCCTGCCGGATGCAGCGGATCCGATCGCAGATCAAGGGCTCGAGTACCTGGTCAGTTCCGTCGGTTGACCCGTCGTCGATCACCAGCAGTTCCCAATCCTGGAAGCTCTGGCTGCGAACCGATTCAATCGCCTCGAGGAGAAGCTGTTTCCGGTTGAAAGTGGGAATGATAACGCTGATCAAAGCGGGATTCAGGCTTTGCCACGCAGGTCAAAAGGCAAAATAGCCGCGGACGTCGCGGGGGTACGCCGGAGCTTGTCCTGATACATCGCCTGATCCGCTAGGGCCAGCAGGAGATCGAGGTCCCGGGCGTCGTGCGGAAAAGTGGCGCTTCCCACGCTCAGGCTCACTCTCAGGACATCTCCGTGCCTCAGGACAATCTCGTGCTCCCGCACGGCCTCCTGAAGTCGCTTGACGGTTGACCGGGCCAATTCTCTGCCGGCTCCCGGCAGCAGGCCTACAAATTCGTCGCCCCCGTAGCGGATGCAGGTATCGGATCTTCTGAACTGGTTTCGGATCACATTGGAGGCTTCGATCAGAACCCGATCACCGACCCGGTGGCCCCAGCTGTCGTTAACGCCCTTGAAGCCGTCCAGATCCATCATCAGGAGGGTGACTGGATAGTCGACGCGCCCGGCTCGCTTCAGTTCCTGATCTCCAAAGACCCGAAAGTAGCGCAGGTTGGGCAAGCCCGTCAGCGCATCCGTATAGGCGTCTTCCTGCGTCTCTTCGTAGACGATGGCATTGTTGACAGCCGCCGCAGCCTGCCGGGCCAGAGTGTCCAGCAGGCGCAGGTGGTTGTCTTGAAAGATCGCTTCCACTTTGGCGTAAACCGTGATGACGCCGACGACGCGATCGTCCAGACTCAGGGGAATGGAGACACAGCTGTGAAAAGCTTCCTTGAGCCTTGGATGGTCTGCGAAGTCGGGAGCCGGGGACACGTTGGCGAGCATTTGATTGTTGGCTGCCACCCAGCCCGTCACTCCAGTCCCAATGGTGATCCGCAGATTATCCAGCTCTTCCGTCAGTTCGCCGGAGGTATTGTAGGGCTGCAGCAGGTGGGTGTGAGGGTCAGCCAGGAAGACGGCACACCCGTCATAGGGAACAAGATTGCTGAGTTTGCCCGCTACCAGGGCGAGTGTCTCCGAAACATTGAGAGTTTTCCCCACGCTTTCCGAGATCTCATAAACGGCCTGAATCTCACGATGGGCCGAGGCGATATCGTGAAACACAGTCGGGGCGCGGTGGGGCTCAGGGCCCGTTTCCAGCGGGCTGGAATCGACGTTTTCGGTTCGAACCGGCTTGGCGGCTTCCGTTGCGGCTAACTGGCTCTCAAACTCGTCAACATTATCGACGAGGGCGTCAACCACGGCCGGATCGTATGATTTCTCGATCAGGCTCGTGATGTATTCGAGAGCGACTTCCCGGCTCATAGCAGCCCGGTAGGGTCGATCCGACCGCAGCGCGTCATAGCAGTCGGCCACCGAAAGAATACGAGCCCCGAGAGGGATATCTTCTCCCTTCAGGCCGTCGGGGTATCCGGTTCCGTCCCACTTTTCGTGGTGGTGCCGAACATAGGGGACAACCTCGTACGGGAAGGGAACGGTCTCCAGGATTTCTGCACCCACATCCGGGTGAGTCTGCATTTTCTGGATTTCCCATTTGGTCAGGCCCGAGGGCTTGTTGAGGATGTACTCGGGGATGGCCAGCTTCCCGATGTCATGCAGCAGCGCCGCCGCTTTCAATCCCTCGACACCTTCATCCTGGCCCTCCTTCCAGCGCAGCTTCACAGCGATCATCACCACCAGCTGCTGAACCCGGTTGACGTGTCCGTGCGTGTACTGATCCTTGGCGTCGATGGCCATGGCCAGAGAGGAGATGGTCGAGTGGAAGAGCTGCTTCATCTGATCGGCGTGGGCCAGGGCAGCGTTGATCCGATTCGTGTTTAGCCGGTATCCATAGTACAAGGCAACGACGATGGGAACTGCTACAAGAAGAGAAAGGAGTCGCCCTCGCTCTAGATTGACAAAAACAAGAGCAGCAACTGAAGATCCAGCTAACGTAGCCAGGGCAGAGGTAAAGAAATTCTCTTTCCACGCCTCCGCAATCGATCTCTGTGAGGTCAGAGCGATCGCAAGAACCACTCCGCCCGAGTTGATCGTGTAAAAGATCAGACTGGCCAGCCCGGTGAGCGCGAAGAAGACTCCAAAGCCCTCAATTCTGCTGGGGTCTCCAAGGAGGACCGTCATTCCCAGGAGGAGCTGGAAACACCACCCGCTGACCCAGGCGGCAATACACAGGAGTGACAGGTTGAAGAAGTATTTGTAGAGAGTCCTGGTCTTCTCCCTGACGCCTGTTGTTGCCCCATCTAGGGTAGCCAGGCTTGCTGCGACACTCGGGCCAAACAGCATCAACCCCAGGAAGACGAACACGTCACTGACAGTCACGATAAGCGAATGGGTCTTGCCCTCGCGAACTGACGTGATAACGCGTATCGGGAAGAGGCTCGATACCAGCGTAAGGAACGCCAGGAGCAGCCATTCCCGACCGTGTTGTCTGGAAGCGTCGACCACACAATAGAGGAAGGTGGGAACGCCAGCGAGGACCACCCCTAAGATATAGGCTTGACAGGCCCTCGGGAGCTTGTCTTTTCCAAAAAAAGCTTCAGAAACCATGACCCCTAACCAGGCCTTACAGCCTAGCATATGCGCCATGCATTTGGCATTACGAAAAGACGAAATGTCCCGTTAGGGCTTCCCGCGGCAATTCGCTGTCCACTCGAGGTGGCGAGGATTGGATGCCACGGGGGTATCTAGCTTTCTCTATCCTTTTAGTCGGTCCAGTGAATCACTTTTCTTCCTTACCTTGCTCTTACCGCATTTGTGCGGGCAACCAGAGAGCGGCCCGCTCTTCCATATCCTAATCAACCCAATGAATTATTCGTTCCATCTCTGTCTCTCCTCTCAATCATCCCCGTCCAAAGCTGCAAGGCTGTCACTCCACCTCGCGTTGTCGCCCCAGAAGGTTCCCCACCTCGTGTTGTCGCCCCAGAAGGTTCCCCACCTCGCGTTGTCGCCCCAGAAGGTTCCCCACCTCGTGTTGTCGCCCCAGAAGGTTCCCCACCTCGCGTTGTCGCCCCAGAAGGTTCCCCACCTCGCGTTGTCGCCCCATATAGCCTCGTCACGCCCAGTGGCTCTCTCACTGCCACTGCCCAATTTTGGGGAACGGGTCCTCCTGGCGGGCGAGTCATCTACCGGGTTATCGAGTCGTTCTTCCGAGAGCCAGGCTGTCACCTCAAGAGCCCGATGGAGGTTCAGAGTGCCTCGGCCCTGCTCCAACGGGTGGGCTTGAGCGTCATGGGTAACGCGCTCGCAAGCAATACACTCTTGATTCCAAGCGGGGAGAGCCTCGGCTCGGCCTGTAAGAGAAGCAACGCGGACCCACTGACCTGTGGTACGGCCATGCTTCCGCCACTCATTTCCAGTGTATTCATCGCCAATTCGGGCTTCGGACCTCTCGACCGCTAGCCAACTCCCGGGTGCAAGAAGGCTTGTGATCCGGTTCCCCGGTGCCGCCAGATCCGGTTTCCACAGGTTGGTTCCAAAGCTCGGGCCTCGGGAACCGTAAGTCGTTGCAATGTCATCCCTTCGATCG
>CBDBGQ010000048.1:0-8918 GCA_965205345.1 Acidobacteriota bacterium
TTGGGAGAACTTCCGGTTCATATCTGTCGACATGTCATCAATCTGGGGCAGGGTGCGGCGCTGCAGACTGGCATCCAGTACACTGTGCAGATGGGCGCATCGTTTATTGTCACTTTCGATGCCGACGGCCAGCACCGGGTGGAGGATGTAGCGACCATTCTGGAGCCCCTGGTGAGGGGGGAACGAGAGGTTGTTCTGGGTTCGAGGTTCAAGAGTCAGGGCGAAGCGCCGGGGATCCCGGCGCTTCGGAAGTTCTTGCTCAGGAGCGGCGCGATGTTCTCCCGGATGGCCCTGGGGCTGAGGGTGACTGACATGCACAACGGCCTGCGTGGGTTCACGGCTGAAGCTGCTCGAAAACTGGAGATTACCCAGAACCGGATGGCTCATGCCACCCAGATTCTGCATCAGATTCGGCGTCACCGGATGAGCTATGAAGAGGTTCCCGTGACCATCTGCTATACAGAGTATTCAATGGGCAAGGGACAGAGGCTGAGCAATCTGCTCAATGTTCTCTGGGAGTCGGCCCTGGAGATGATTCGAAGATGAGCCTGATACAGATTGCCCTGGTACTGGGTTCCATACTCCTGCTGGTGATCTATGCGATCTTTCTGCGCTCGACCCTGAGAGACCGTGCACTGGCGATTCTGCTTTTTGCCGCGGCTGTGGTGGCCATTCTCTTTCCTGACCTGACCACACGGGTGGCCAATACACTGGGGGTGGGCAGGGGAACCGACCTGCTTATTTACCTTCTTGTTCTGGCCGCAGGGGTTGCCTTCATTGTCCTGAACGCGCGGATCATCCGCCTCGAAGATCACATCACCGAACTGGTTCGGGAACTGGCCCTTTCCCGGGCCGGCAAGCCGGATGACGCGGGAGATGGGGGCGATCAGGATGGAAGTGTAGGGCCTCCGCCCACGACCGCCGGGCATGATGCCGGGGAGTCCTAGAGTGGGAGGGGTCTCAGGGCCGCATCCAGCCAGTGCCGTCCCCAGCGCTCGCCATAGTGGGGTGAGCCGAGCAGCCTCTCCACCTGCTTCCGATACGCATCAGCAGGAAAAAGGGATCACAGGAAAAAGGGGACAGTCTACTCTGTCCCCAATTCTCGAAGCTGGTAAAAAAAGGTGCCAGAGTAGACTGTCCCCTTTTTTCCCAGCCCCGGTTGCTAAGATTGAACAACAGTGCGTCTCTTGATCATCTTTGCTTTCTTGGCTTCGGTGTCTTGCTCCAGCCTGTGGGCGCAATCGGAGCGGATTCTCAACTACCACAGCCGCATCGTGGTTCGCGAGGATGGCTCCATGGTTGTGACGGAGACGATCAAGGTCCATGCCCTGGGGAGGAAGATCCGAAGGGGTATCTACCGCGACTTCCCGACCCTTTACAGTGGCCCTTTCTTTACCCGAGTCGCCGTTCCTTTTCGTGTCAACCGGGTGTCGCGCAACGGACAACGGGAGCCTTTCCACCAGGAGACGCTTTCCCGAGGGATCCGTCTGTACATCGGAAAAGAGGATCGGATCCTGGATCGGGGCGAGCACACCTATCAGATCGAGTACGAGACGGGCCGTCAGCTCGGATTCTTCGAAGACCACGACGAGCTCTACTGGAATGTCACGGGGACGGAATGGGACTTTACCATTCAGGAGGCTTCTGCGTCTGTGGTCCTGCCCCCGGGCGTGCCCGGGAGCGAAATCGACCCGGAGGGGTACACGGGCCCGCAAGACTCCAAGGAGCAGAACTACCGGTCCTCCGTTGATGCGATCAGCGGGGAAGTCCGCTTTTCGACTACGGTGCGCCGGCGCAAACCGGTGAGTAGCAGAGAGCGAGAGTCTCTCACAAGAAAGGAGTAGCGAACCATGCTGACCCCGAGTCATGCGTGTGTACTCGTAAGAGTGCAGGCGAAGCATTGACAGGGGCACGTGCGGGCCAGGTATTGAGCCGCGAAAGGAAAATGACTTCGGGGGGCCGACGTAGTCGTAGGATCGGAAGGCAACATGGAACCGTTCGCTAATCGCGAGAACGATTCCGCCCCCGCGTGGTCCCGAGACCCTGTGCACGTACGGAAGTTGCTTACACGGGAGCCGGGAGATCCCGCCTCTGACCCCAGGGGGATGGCCCCAAGGTCCGCGCTGTGAATCCGAAAGGAGCACGACAGCGATGCACGGAGGCGGGAAGTCGGACAGGCTGATAGTAGCTGAGAAGCGCTCGAACAAAGACGGCGGTGCGCCGCGGTCGGCGGAGAGGGTGGAGCCAAGCGGCCTGGCCAAAGGGAATTCGTCCTAGCAAAACAAGTGCCGGACACAGAGCCGGGAGAGGAATCGATATGGAGGACTCTAAACGGGCACCAAGCGGGAAATCGCGGACACAGCCAAGAGACCGCACCTACGTCGAAACCGAGGACTTGCAAAGTGCGCTGGAACGGATACGGCAGGTAGCAACAGCGACTGCGCGTTATTACCTGAGGTAAGAGCCCAGTGCGGTAGTTCCGCTCGCTGGGATCTGTGCGGGGGGCGATCCGAAAGGATCGTCCCTACCGCGACGAGTCTCTGAGACCGGGCGAAGGGTTGACCATTGTCGTGAGTTTTCCCAAGGGTTACGTCCGCCAACCCGCGGGTGAGCAGAACTGGGCTCGATTTCGTGAAGCCAACCCGGATCTCCTGGTGGCTGCGATCGGGATGGCAGCGCTGCTCCTTTACTACTTCCTGGCCTGGATGCTGGTGGGCAGGGATCCCGAGGCGGGGGCTGTCTACCCCCAGGCTTCACCTCCAATGGGACTGCCTCCCGCCTGCGTTCGCTATCTCAATCGGATGGGATTTGACCGGAAGTGCTTTACCGTTGCCCTGATTGACATGGCGGTGAAGGGGCATTTGAGGATTGACGAGACCGGGGGAACCTATGAACTGGTCCGTTTGGAAGGGCAGGGGAAGGATCTATCCAGGGGTGAAAAGGCAGTTGCCAGACGTCTGCTTGCCTCTGACCGGATCCGGCTCAGCCAGACCAACCGAAAGAAGTTGAAGAAAGCCATCAGGGCTCTCAAGACGGTACTTCGGACCCAGTACGAGGGAACTCACTTCCAGGCCAACCGTAAGTGGTTGATTCCGGGGTTGATCCTCTCTTTGCTGTCCCTGGCAGCGATTCCGCTGCTGGGCAGAGGGGCACTTCCCGTCGTCGGATTCATGACCCTTTGGCTGACCATCTGGACTTTTGGCGTCTGCTTTCTGGTGCTGGGTGCTCTCGAGGCCTGGCGAGCCGCTTTCACCCAGGGCAGTGGATTTGCGGCCCTCGGGCGCCTGCTCGGAGCCATTCTGCTGACCCTCTTCGCGCTGCCTTTCCTGGGAGCAGAGGTGCTCGGTTTCTGGATGCTGGCACGTGCTTCGTCATTGTGGATCATTCCCCAGTTGCTGCTGGTGGTGGCTATCAATCTTCTTTTCTTCGAGTGGCTCAAGCGCCCCACCGGAACGGGCCGGAAGCTGATGGACCAGATTGAAGGTTTCCGGAAGTATCTCTCCAGCTCGAGGGTGGAGGTGAGGCCCACCGGTGATCCTTCCCGGCGCACGGTCGAACTGTTCGAAGAAAACCTGCCCTACGCCCTGGCCTTGGATGTGGAGAATGAGTGGGCAGGTCAGTTCGAGGAGGTGCTGGAGGAAGCCTTCCGGGAGCGTGGAGACGGCTTTCCCCATCACTGGTACCGGGGAGACAGCTTCCACAGCCGAGGTCCAGGCAGCTGGTCCAATCTCACCTCGTCTCTGGGCAGTGCTATTTCGTCGTCCACGTCGGCCCCCGGATCCAGTTCCGGTGGTGGTGGTGGCTCTTCGGGAGGCGGCGGCGGCGGTGGAGGTGGCGGCGGATGGTGATCCGACCGTCTGACTGGTCGTAGGGCACGCCGCGCCCTACGAGGTTACCGCAGACTCTGCAGAACCCCGGCAGCCTCCTCATCCTCGACCACCGGGGTGATGTCGAAGCCGCACACGTCGTTCCACTCTGCCGTCCATCTGTAAATCGCTGTCTGGTCCTCACTTGCCAGCAAGATATACCCGTGTCTGCCTGGGGCATGCCAGCGGCCCAGCATCGTTACGCCTTCCGGCGGCAGTCCCCCACCTTCCAGAAAACGGTCAACGGCCTTGTCCCAGTTTTCGGCATTGATTCGATAGGTCATGACAAACTTCATTGAAAGTACCCCCTTCGAGCAGTTTGACTAATCTTCGCGCTAAATGTATCCCGTCCGACAAACAAAGGCAACGAAGAACGACCTGTCCAGTTCGCTGGGCGGGCAGAGGCGCGAATGCCAATGAGCGCGCCACGCGGAAACTGTCGGCGGATTGGTGAGCATCTCTTGGCGAATCAGAGTAAAGGCAACGTTGATCTGGCCCAGGAAGCGCAGTGAGCAAAGTGAACAACTCGGAACCCGGAACCCGGAACCAGTAACTAGCGCGCAGCGCTTGCCAACCAGGGATTCGGTGCCACGACCACCCCCCAGGGATTGGACCCCACCGGGACCCTGGCGATGACGGAGAGGGTTTCCACGTCCACCACCGAAACGTCATCGGAGGGACCGTTGGCGGTGTAGAGACGACGCCCGTCCATGGACAGCGCGATCCCCCAGGGGCGCTCCCCCACCTCGACGCAGCGCCTGACCCGGAGAGCCGTGAGATCCACTTCACAGACGGTGCGGGCGCGCCCGTTGGTCACGTAGAGGGTCTGGTCATCGGGGGAGAGGACCAGGCCCATGGATCGGCTACCCTCCGGCATCTCGATGGTGGCAATGACGGTGCTGGCGGAGACATCGACCAGGGAGACCGTGCCATCGATTTCAGAGGACACGCAGGCACGCCGCCCGTCCGAGGAGAAGACGACATCCCGCGGTCTGAGCCCCACCTGGATCCTGCTCAAGACCTCTCCTGTGAGCGCATCGATCACAGTGACATCGTGATCACTCTCGCCGGTCACGTAAGCCAGCCTGTCGTCGGGGCTCAGGGCAACGCCTTCGGGTTCGGTTCCGACGTCCACTGTGTACAGAATCTCACCCGACGCCACATCGACGATGGTGGCCTGGCCCACGTCCTCGTTGGAGACATAGATGCGCGTTCCGTCACGAGTGATGTCGAACTGCTCGGGATCCGACCCTCCGGGCAGAACACGCACGACCTCGGATTTGATCAGGTCGACCTCGGCGATCCCGTCCTGGGTCTTGTCCGTAACCTGCTGGTCGCATTCTTCATCCGACATCCAGGGCGGACATCTTGGCGATCCACTCAAAGCGACATAGAACCTGCGTCCGTCGGGGCCTGCCTTGATCCCCCTGGGTCTGCGACCCACCGGAATGGTCGTCACGACTTCATTCGTAACAGGGTCGATGAGGCTGATGTCGCCGGAATCCTCGTTGCTGACCAGGATCAGTTCGGGCCCGACGACCCGTAGGGGCCGGCCTGGTGCCGGCCCGTTCAGCGGGCGACCACCAGGGTCGTCCCTACGAATATCCTCGGATCCACTCCAGCATCCGCTCAAGGCAGACAACAGCCACACAGCCGCCAGTAGAGGCAGCCTCAGATTCCCGTTTGGTCGGCAAGTATCGTTCGTCATCGTCATTCCCTTTGTATGGAGAAAACATAGGCCTGCAGTAGGCCTATCCATTCTTCGTGGTCCACCAGCGTCTCCCTCCATTCGGGCATTTCGGTCCCCGGTCGGCCATGCATGACCGTCTCCCGAAAGACTCTCTGGGCCAGGTTTCCGTGACGCCGATGCAGCAGCCTGAGATCCACCTTGTCTTCGACGGCCTGGGCACTGGGACCATGGCAGTGGGCGCAGCCGAGAGTTGCGTTGAACAGGCTGCGGCCCGTCCTCACATCTGCGGGATCGGCTTCAAAAGACGGCAGCGGCCCCCGGGTTTCCGCGGAGACCTCTTGCCCGGGCTTTTCAACGGGGATGGCTTCTCCATAAGGGAGACCGTATCTGGCGCGCAGCTGTCGAATGTCGTCCTCCAGTTCGTCGATCAAGGAGTCCAGTCTCTCTTTCAGCAGGGTGTTATCGGCTCGCACCCCAATGGCAACAGGCCAGTTGAACCCGCTGGGCACCACTCGATAGCCGTTCTCATAAACGAACTTGTTCAAGTAGCCGGCTACCGGCCCCCACACAAAGGCCGCATCGATCCTGGCTTCGTGAAGGGCCTCCATGGCCTGCTCGGCGGACAGAAACGTCCGCATCTCTAGGCCCTCGACTTCGGTCAGGGCAAACTGTGGAGGGGAACCGGCCTGCACGCCCACCGTTTTCCCCTTCAGATCCTCCAGGCTCCTTACGGGTTGGGATCGGGCCACCACCACGGAGTAACCAATCGACGTGAAGGGCTGGGTGAGAAGCACGCTGCCCCGAATGTACCAGTCCCCCCGATCTCGTGGCAATCCGAACTGGGCGGCGCAGTGGCCTGCCAGGAGGCCGGCTCGAACCGGTCTCTTGTAGAAGGCAGCCATGGGGAAATAGGGTTCCATCCTTTTCCCCATCTTTTCTGCCAGCAGTTGGGCAAGATCGAGATAGAGACCCTGGAAACCACTGATTTCGTCAGGTTGCGGATTGCTCAAAGGCATGAAGTCGGAGAGAACACAGACCCGCAACAGGTCTTTCTCAACCAGCCTGTCCTGGCTGCAGTCGATCGACAGAAAGAACAGCAGGAGAGCCAGGGCGGGGTAAATGAACCGGAAACGGCGGCCTATCACGTGTGAGATCACAGTGGCGTAGGGAACGGAATGCCTCTACTCGGAAATGCTGAAAGCCACGACCATTCCCCCTGCCGGAGTCGCATCTAACATCTTTTTGCCTATCTCTCCCCCGATGTACGCGGGAGCGACAGAGGGGCGTCCCACGGCCACCGCCACGTACTGCCTGTCATTCAGCAGGTAGGTCATCGGGGCGGCGTTGATTCCGGAGACCGCGGTGTAGCTCCAGAGCCGCTCTCCCGTCGCGGCATTGTAGGCGGAAAAAAGACCGTCGATACCGCCCATGAACACCAGGTTCCCTGCAGTGGTCGCAGCTCCGCCATGGAGCGGGAACTTCTGGGGGACACTCCACACTTCTTCATGGGTCGCCGGATTCCAGGCCATCAGCTCGGCAATACTGTCTCCAGGGCCGGGGCGCATCTCCCAATCCGACCCCAAGTAGAAGAGCCCGCGCCGGTACATGACTTCACCCGTTCCCATCTCCATCGCCAGGTTGTTGGCCGGGATGTAAACCAGGCCCGTGTCCGGATTGTAGGCCATGGGCTCCCAGTTCTTGCCGCCCAGGAAGCTGGGATAGACACTCTGGACACGGTAGTCGGCGGTGGGACGAGACTCCGGAATCTCAACCGGGAGACCCGTCTGAAGATCGATTCGTTCTGCCCAGTTGACGGGCACGAACTTCTCGGCCGAGAGGAGTTCTCCGGTCTGGCGATTGAGCACGTAAAAGAAGCCGTTTCGATCGGCTTTCATGAGAACGGGCACCTGGCTTCCGTCTATCTTCAGGTCGGCTAGAACCAGCTCGTTCACGCCATCGTAATCCCAGGCGTCATAGGGAGTCGTCTGGTAGTACCAGCGGATCTCTCCCGTGTCGGGATCGAGGGCCAGCGTACTGGCGGAGTAGAGATTTGTGATCTTTCCATAGTCGGAAGTGTCCGGGCCGCGCACGGCCGCTTTCCAGGGTGAGGGGTTACTCGTTCCCCAGTAGATCAGGTTGAGGTCGGGATCGTAGGAACCGATGAACCAGGCCGCCCCCCCACCGGTTTTCCAGGTATCGCCTTTCCAGCTATCATTTCCCGGCTCACCTTCGCCGGGAATGGTCCAGGTCTTCCAGACTTCCTTCCCGGTGTTCAGGTCGTATGCGTTAATCGACCCGCGTGCCCCGTATTCACCACCTCCGAAGCCCGTAATGACTTTGTTCCCAACAATCAGCGGCGGCGACGTGATCACCGAGCCCTGCAGGTAGTCCACTACCTGGACAGTCCAGACTTCCTCTCCCGTCTGTGCGTCCAGGGCGGTCAGGTACCCGTCGAGCCGACCGACCAGCAACTTGCCGTCAGCGTAGGAGGGACCGCGATTCACAATGCCGCAACAGGCATATCTCTGGAAGTCCTCCGGCATCTCGAACTCGCGCTTCCATTTCAGGTCGCCTGTCTCGGCATCCAGAGCATAGACATACCTGGGGCCACTGGCCGTCGTGACGTAGAGTGTGCCGTTCACTGAAATTGGTGTACACTCCTGGGCCTCCAGGTTGTCCAGGTCGAATGTCCAGGCAACTTTCAGGTTGGCGACGTTCTCTGTATTCAGCTGATCGAGATGGCTGTATCGCGTGTTGGCATAATCATTCCCGTACATGCTCCAGTCCAGGCTCTGGGGCTCGGGGGGGCTTGCGCACCCGAGCATCAGGCCGATCAACAGTGCAGGACAACCAGAGAGCGCAACCTTCTTGACTGGTTTGAAGTCAACTTCAGAGGCCCTGGGATCCATCATTTTTTCTCCCTGTCCAGCAAATATGAGATCGAATTCCGAGCCAAGTGTGAATTCGAGGATTATGGTAACAGTTTGGTCAAGACAACAGAACGGCAGGCTAGAGAGGTTAAAGGTTAAAGGTTGAAAGTTTCGTGGAGCGTGGAACGTGGAACGTGGAACGTGGAACGTGGAACGAATACACGCTGCGGCTTGATTAAAGCAAGGTTCTAGTCGACCATTAAGCTGGAAATGGTGAATCTCAACATCCGCGAGCAAATCCAGAGAATCCTGAAAGCCGAAGCCGCCGCCATCTTGGCCGTACCCGTCACCGAGGAGCTCGAGCGGTCTGTCCTTGCTCTGCGTGACTGTCAGGGCAAGGTGCTGGCTACGGGAATGGGGAAGGCCGGACATATCGCCCGCAAGTTTGCGGCCACCCTCTGCTCCACGGGAACTCCTGCTGCCTACATTCAC
>CBDBGQ010000049.1:0-202417 GCA_965205345.1 Acidobacteriota bacterium
CCTGACCCTTTTGAACCGTCACGAAGTAGGGCCGATCCGCCGTAAGATCCAGGTTCGAAACCTTCCACAGACCAGTTGAATCGGTGCGCCCGGAGGCGATCCTCTGGTTCTGATCGCTGAACAGTTCGACCCGGGCACCGGAGATCGGTTGAAGATTCCTGAAAGAAGCTGTCCAGACCAGGAAGTCACCCTGTCCCTGCTTGGCGACGATTCCAACGTCCGTGATCAGGATCCAGCGCTGGTCACCCTGGTAGTGTCCAGGTCGACGCACAGCCACGCGGTAGAGTCCGGGTGTCGTCGAATCGATTATGGAGCTGAGGTCGAGGGTGGTTTCCAGGGTCTGATTCGGGGTCACGGCGAGAGACAGCTTCTCGCTGAGAAGGCGATCCCCAAGGCCGTGAGGAAGATAGCCCCCCCAGTAACTGGTCTGTCGGTACTGATATCCGAAATGCTGGACCAGGGAGAAGATATTGTTGAGGTAAACGCGATCCACCACCATTTCGGCGACCCGGATATTGACGGCTTCAACGACCAGGTTCCGCGAGCCGCTGGCGGAAAGGAAAAGACCCTGATGCTTGAATCGGAGAGTGGGGGCCAGGTCGGGAATTCTCAGCGTAGTCGTGAAGTCCTCCTGCAGGGTCGAGTCGTCCGCTGCCCGCAGACCTTTTCCGATCAGCACCCGATAAGTGTTGCCCGGGCCTAGGTCGCCACTCAACCAGACCTGATTGTCGCTGGCATTCATCTGGAAGTCTGCGGCCGGGTCCAGAGTGAGGAACTTCTCCAGTTGCTCGGCTTCAACAGGTGAAGAAAACAGAATCTCAAGCTGGGAGGAGTCGCGAGAGGCTTGAGCCTTCACCTCGCGCACAGCCAGCCTGGTGTTCGACCCGATCAGAATCGTGCGGGCGAAAGCCGTGGCCAGTTGCACGTTGCCGCCAGATGGTGTGAGCTGCGGCGAGATTCTCAACTCCAGACTTCTTTCTTCTGCCCTTTTCTGGAGGGGCTCGGTTCTGAATCGAACTGCCTGGCTCACGGAGGGAGCCTCAAGGCGAAAGCCGATGGGTTTTCCACCTGCGTCAGCAAGCTGCAGGTGCACGGCCAACTCCTGGCGGTCGACTGGATAGTTGAAAAGGATCTCTCCCTCGAGCATCACTTCACCCGCCAGCAGAGGCCTTTCTATCACTTCCACATGCTCGATTCGGAAGCGATCGGTGATGACCCGGAAAACCTGATCTCCGATCAGAACCTGGTCTTCTTTCAGGAACTGGGCCGGCTCCAGGGCAATCAGGTATTCAGTGGCAGGGGCGAAGGGGCTGGTCGCTTCGTAGCGAAGCACGGCCGGTGTGTGCCATCGCCAGGAACCCCCGATTGGAGGGTTGATCTTGGCCGGCTCCTGGACCAGGACCTCTCCCACTCGTCCCTTGCCCAGGAGAGAACCGAAAACGATGTCCACATGCCGCCGGCCCTCTCGGTCGAGACTGACTTCCAGAACTTCGACCGGCAACCCGGACCGTGATGAGGAAAAGAAAAAGCCCTCCTTCACTCCCCCTCGGAACAGCAGGATGCCCAGGACTGCTGCGAGGGAAAAGAGGCCGGCAATCAGGTAGTTCCGCCAATCTCTGGCAAGCTGTGATCTCATGGTGCTGTTCTCCGTGTGCTGGCTGCCAGGTTAAATTGGAATGGTGAGAATCGCGGTGGTCCTCTGCAGGCTTAGTACTCCCTTCAACCAGAGAAGTTCCAGGTTCCAGGTTCCACGAACCTTTAACTTTTAACTGATCAGCCCCTCCCCCCCGTCGCTCACGATCCAGCTGCCGGTTTTGAACTCTGCCAGGATCAGATGCAAAACGTCGCCGGCGATCTCTCCGCTGCCGGCTTCTCGCTGCAAAGGAATCTTCTGAAGAAGCCGGTCTGTCTTGGCCTCGGAATAGTGAGGGGGAGCGATGACGAAACCCGGAGCCACCGAGTTAACCAGCACCTCGGGGGCCAGTTCGACTGCCAGAGTCTGTGTGACCCCGAACAATGCGTACTTGGAGGCGAGATAAAGGGAGTGGTTGCGGTAAGCCTGGGCCCGTGCCACGGCCCGGTCAGTGATGTTGATGATTCTTCCCCAGCCCTGCTCTTTCATCCGAAGGCCCAGCCTCAGCGACAGGTAGAACGGTGCCCGTACATGAATTTTGAAGAGCGTTTCAAAGGTATCCAGAAAGAGGCTCTGATCCCGATCGAGAGCCTCCAGGGGTGTTCGAATGAAGTCGGAGGCATTGTTGACCAGGATGTCGATGGCGCCGGTTGTTTTCCCCAGCTCCAAGAGCAGCCTGTCACACTGGTCGATGTCGGACAGGTCGGCCTGAATTGCACGGGCCCGCACGCCTAGAGAGCGTAGTTCCTCAAGGGTACGCCGGGATTCGTCCCGACTGAGACGATAACTGAAACAGACATTGACTCCGTTTTCTGCAAGTCGGAGAGCAATTCGTCGACCGATCCTTTTTGCCGCTCCGGTGACCAGAGCCGTTTTGCCTGATAATTCCACGCCCTCATTTTAGGGGATCATCACACTTCTCGGCGGCTTCCGCGCCGCTGCGCAGTCACTGTCGTTCCTGAAGATGTCGGCCTGTCGGCCGCCACGCAGTCACTGTCGTTCCTACCTCTGTAGTTTCCTTGGTTGGAAAGGTTCCTCGCGGCTTGCGGGCCGGTCCCGGAGATGATCTGTTCAGTTCGCCGGGCGGGCAGAGGCGCGAATGCCAATGAGCACGCCAACGTGGAACATGGAACGTGGAACGTGGAACGCCGCGAGCGCAGCGAGCGGCAAACCGTCAGGCCTTGAGCATTTCCAGGAACTGCTGATTGCTGGTGGTCTTTTCGATCTTGGAAAGGAGCACTCTGAGCGCCTCCTCTGTGCTCTGGGTAGAGAGAGCTCTACGCACGAGATTGATTTTGCGCTGGGTTTCGGGGCTTCTAAGCTTTTCCTCTTTGCGAGTGCCCGATTTCTTGATGTCAATGGCGGGCCAAATGCGTCGGTCCGCCAGACCTCGATGAAGCACCAGTTCCATGTTGCCGGTTCCCTTGAATTCTTCGAATATGATGTCGTCCATGCGACTTCCGGTGTCAATCAGAGCCGTGGCTACGATGGTCAGACTGGCACCGTCCTCCACCTTTCGAGCGGCTCCGAAGAACTCCCGCGGCTTCTCCATTGTTCTAGCCCCGAGACCACCCGACAGTGTCCGCCCGCGGTCCTTGGTCTGGGAATTGTAGGCGCGGGCGACACGCGTCAGGCTGTCCAAAAGAATGACGACATCAACGCCGGCTTCGACCAGGCGTCGCGCTCGTTCCAGAACGATCTCCACCACCCGGATGCTCTTCGTGGCAGGCTCATCATTGGAAGAATAAATGACTTCCGCGTCGACCGACCGTTTGAAGTCGGTCACCTCCTCCGGGCGCTCGTCGATCAGAACCACCATGAGATGGACTTCCGGATGAAACTCCCTAATCACCTGTGCCAGCTTCTTCAGGATGATAGTTTTTCCCGTTCGCGGCGGCGCTACAATCAGACTGCGCTGCCCTCTTCCTATGGGGGCGATCAGATCAATGATCCGGAGGCTGGGATCGTTCCCTTGATCCACCTCCAGACGCTCAATCGGATCGATACATGTCAGCCGGCTGAAGGGCGTAACCTCCTTGAACTCTTCCGGTGCACCGCCCATGACTGTCTGAACAGAGCGGAGGCGCTGGTTTCTTCTGCCACGAACCGCTTCCCCCGTGATCTCGGAGCCGGTCTTCAAATCGTGCTTACGAATGAGTTCTAAGGGGACAAAAACATCTTGCTCGTCGGGACTGTACCGATTCTCGGCAAGTCGCAGATAGCCGCGGCCGTCGGAGAGAACCTCGAGTACTCCCCGGACAGAGACGGGAGGCGAATCGTGATGCTGAGCCGGTGATCTCTCGGCGCTGCTGGATCTGCGCTGTCTTTCGGGTCCGCTTCGTCGTCGTTTTCGCCAGCGCTGGCGACCAGTTTTTTTCTGTGGGGCCATCGAATGACCTTGTTCCAGCAAAAGAAACTCGATTTATGGTTTCACTTGCCTACATCAAAAGGCGGCTGGTTCGGGTTGCCACTGCGGGGACCCGCAATGACGCCTCTCTCTTATCCGGTTTGATCAGGCACACTCAAAGGATACCGATCATCAAAGGGGGAGGACTTCCGGCAGCTAACTCCAACTGCTCTGGAGCTTTCGACGCCGGGAAGTTTAGTACAACTTCACTGATGAAACAAGTTTTTTAGCCCGGATTACTCATAAATTCTCACGCAGCAGCAGACAATTTATGAATTATTCGGGTTAGCCATAAAGTGGGGGGATGGGCTCAGGCCGCCGGGTCAATCGCCAGGAACTGCTCGATTTCCGGTTGCCGGAGGAGCGTGTCCTGGTATCCAAGCTCCATCAGTCTTTTCACATAAGTCCGTTCGAATAACAGATAGCTGAGAAAGTCGGGGGTCTTTGAATACTGCGTTCCCAAACCGCGCACGATAACTTTGAGAAGAGCGGGAATGTCGGCTTTGATGTCGGCAGCCAGTTTTCCGAGATCTCGGCTGGGACGCAGGACCAGCAATTCCATTCGCTTCAACCCGGTGGCTAGACGCTTCCCTGACGGCAACAGTGAGAGTGTGTGATTGATTCTTCGCGCTCGTTCCAGATCCGTCTCCAGAGCATCGAGGAACACGGCGTTCAGGAGCATGCCAAGGACCTGGGCGGGGGGCGGGTAACCTTTTACCTGTGCCAGGATCTCCTCTTCGGGAGTCCGCTTGTAGCGAACCGAAATAACCAGCAACTTGTCGGCTCCAAGGTGAATCGCAGGTGCCAGCGGCGTCTGCAGCCTCAAGCTCCCATCACCATAGAAGCTGCTTTCGATCTGGATGGCGGGGAAAATGAGCGGGAGCGCGGAAGAAGCCATGACATGCTCATAATCGATGATCGTATGGACGCCCTGCCGTCCGGCACGCTTCCAGCCCGGGCGCGGGTCGCTGGACTCGATGAAATTGATGGTCAACCCCGTGGCATAGGAGGTCGCCGTCAGGACCAGGGCGCTCAACCTGCCGCTCTCCAGGTTACGGCGGATTCCCGAGAGATCGGCGTGACGTTTCAGATATTCGCGCAGAGGCTGGGTGTCGAGGAAGCCCCTCACCTCAAGCTGGTCGGAGCCAAGACGCGTGGACAGCAGCCAGAGCCAGCGTATCAGAGCCCTGAACAGACCCCTGGCCTCGATCTTGAACACGTTTTCGGCTGTCAATCCACGCCAGGTCTCGCCCAGGTCCCGCACAGTCTCTGAGAACGGTCCCGGGTGACTGGCCAGAAAAGCAGCGTTGATGGCTCCCGCCGAAACGCCAGTTACAATCGGAATCTGCAGATCCTGACCTCCTATCCCGGAGATTGCGGCAAGAACGCCCGCCTGGTAGGCACCTCGAGCACCTCCACCGGTCAGTACTATTCCCATTGTTGATTGGTTCATGCTTGATGGTTAATGGTTACCGGTTACTGGTTACTGGTTGCTGGTTAAGAGCTACCATCAGAAGGTGTGTAAATAGCATAGGCGGTGAGTATCCTTCCGGGTTGATTTAAAATCCAGGGCCGAAAGGCCCGCAACGGAAGGAGTACACACCGCATGAGCAAGCAGAACATTGAGGAAAGTGTCGAGTCAAGAGTTTGTTTCGAGGAGCTGGAAGATTGGGTGCGGGAGAAGATCCAAGGCTGGGTTCAAGAGCTGCTGGAGGAGGAAGTCACGGAGTTATTAGGGCGGCGTAAGAGTGAGCGGCGAAGGGCCGTGGACGCTCCGTCGGGCTATGGCAATGGATATGGGAAGCCGAGGCATCTGACGCTGAGCTCGGGGACGATCCAGGTTCGAAGGCCTCGAGTGCGGGATCTAGAGGAACACTTTGAAAGTCGGGTGTTGCCCCTGTTTGCCAAGCGGACGCGGCAGGTTCGAGAACTGATCCCTGAGCTGTACTTGCATGGTCTGGCGCTGGGGGATTTTGATCTGGCTCTGAGAGGGCTTTTAGGGGAAAAGGCGCACCTGTCGTCCTCCACGGTGGCCAGATTGAAAGAGCAGTGGCAGGCCGAATGGGAGGTCTGGCAGAGTCGACCCTTGAATGATCTGGAAGTGGTGTATTTATGGGTAGATGGAATCTACGTCAAGGCGGGTCTGGAGAAGGAAAAGGCAGTCCTGCTGGTGGTGCAGGCCGCCTTAAGTGACGGAAGCAAAGCCGTGGTGTCGGTCACGAGCGGCTATCGGGAATCGACCCAGAGCTGGTCGGAAGTACTGCGCGACTTGAAGCGCCGGGGGATGGGCTGTCCACGGCTGGTGATCGGAGACGGCCACCTGGGCATCTGGGGAGCTTTGCGCAACGTCTATCCCCAGGCCGAGGAGCAGCGCTGCTGGAATCATCGGATCGTCAACCTGCTGACCAAGCTCCCTAAGCGAGTGCACAAGCCGGCCTTGCTGATCCTGCGGCAGATCCCTTACGCCGAGACTCGAGAAGAAGCACAACGACTCAAGAAGGTTTTTCAGCACTGGTGCCGGCAGCGAGGGCTGACTCTGGCGGCTGAGCTAATCGAGCAGGACTGGGACCGGATGGTGACCTTTTACCTGCTATCCAAAGAAGCAGTGGCAGCATCTGCGAACCACCAATCCAGTGGAGTCACCGTTTGCCGCTCTTCGGCTGCGAACGGACGCGGCCAAGCGATTCAAGAAAGTGGAAAACGCCCAGGCGGTGATCTGGAAGATGCTGCTGGTGGCGGAGCAGCGATTCCGCCGGTTGAAGGCACCGGAGCTGATGAAAGACGTCTACCAGGGCGCCAAATATGTCAATGGAGTCCCGGTCAACCAAGTCCCGGAGGAGAAAGCCGCCTGATGTTTTTCCACACCTATTGACAAGAGCTCGCTGGTTAATGGTTATAGGCAAAATGAAATAGCACCCCCCCAATAGGGGGGTCGAATGAGGCATTGTAGAGGCGATGATCTCGAAAAAAAAGCGATACGTCGACGGCGCCAGGTACAGCAACTGTACTTTGACAGAAGATGGTCCAAGAAACGGATTGCAAGCCATTTAAGGATGAGTAAGCACACCGTGATCCGGTGGACACAATCTAAGGGAGAGGACGTGAAACGAGACGGGCGTGGCTGGCCCAAGGGCAAGCGGCGACGCTGGAGCTCGCAGACAGAAAAGCAGGTTGCTGCAATTCATCGCTATCTGAGTCAGGAGCCGACTGAGTTTTACACAGGAGCTTCGGCCATTGAGCTTGAGTGGCGGCGGCGGTGGCCTCAAGAGCCGTCTCCACCGCTGAGGACGATAGGGCAGATGATGTCGGATCTGGGGCTCACGAAGTCGCCCAAGAAAAGAGACCATCGTGGAGCAGCCGCCTATCTGTGCTACCCGGAACACACGATTTACCAGAGCCTGGGTGGCCGGGTAGTGGAGGCTGACTTTGTGGGCCAGAAGTATCTGGCCGGCCGCAGTGAACCTCTGCATTTCATAGGCTTTAGCTTCAAGCAGGCCCCCAGGCTTCGCTACTACCAGCGGGTGAAAGGGCAGACGGCAAAGGCGTTTATCGACGAGACGAGCCGTTTTTTTGAACGCTTCGAAAAGCCATCCTTTATGAAAATCGATAACTGTGCTGCCACGATTGGGAGCACTTCGGGGCGACGAAACATCAGCCGGGTTATGCATTTTCTTCTCCAACACCAGGTCGTTCCCATCTACTCGGTCCCCAGAAAGCCCTTCTCTCAGGCTTCCATCGAGGGCAACAACTCGGTGTTTGCCCGAAAGTTTTGGCGGGCCCGTCATTTTGACAGCCTCAAGTCAGTCGATCAGCAGCTGCAATGGTTCAACCAGTCCACTCTCCATTACACTGGCTACCAGAAACCGAAGTGCCGGCAGTCGTGTGAATCATTTCGGCCGCGAGTTTATTTCCTGAGGCAGGTCCGAGAAGATGACCGCGGCCGATCCACTATCTCGGTGCTCAATGAATCCCTGGAGCTCGATCCCAGCTACGTCAGCTATTTCGTGATCGCTGAATGGAGTCTGGGCACTGAGCGACTAGACGTCCATTTCGAACGGGATCGGCAGCTGTCCACGATTCACTCTCAGCGGTTTTCCATCAATGCCAGTAGCAAGAAGAGAATCCGGTCAAATGGGGGTCTGTTTTATCTTGCATCTAACCGGTAACCAGTCCCAGGGTCCTGAACGGAATGATGGCCGCCCTGCTGAGCCTTCACGACTTTTACGTGCGAAACCAGGATCCAGAGGCCAAGACTCTCTTTGACAGGGGTATCCTGGCCCTGGAGGCGGAGATCCATCTATACGACGACGAAGGGTATTCCTTCTACTCAATGAGGGGAAACCCGTCCGGCCACTACCATGGGCACCACGTAGGGCAGTTGGAGGCACTGGTCTCTATCACCGGCTCCCGGGTTCTGGATGAGTTCAGGGAAAAGTGGGCGTCCTATTCCCTGGCAGGACAACTCATGAAGTACCCAACGGCCGAGAGCCTGGTGATCATTTCACTCAATTTCCTCGCCCTTGTGGGAGGTTTCAGCCTTCTCATCTGGCTCCTGAGCAGGTACCGGAAACAACCCGGCCTGCCCGAGTCTCGCTCAGGAATCCCTCTCCAGGACGAGAGCATATAAGCGCTCCAGTTCGGGAATTGCTTTCTCCATGGTGAACTCTTCAGAATCGACAGGCTGAAGGCGCGCAAGATCCTTCAAGAGAGAAGGGATGTCGCCCACGCGGTCGTAAACCACTCCCGCTTCGCGACTCGAAAGGAACTGGCGAAGACTTTCGATGTTCTCCGAGAGAACACTCAAACCGGCAGCCAGGTAGTCGAAACGCTTGTTGGGGAGGGCAGAATCGAGATGGCGGCGATTGAATTGGTTCGGACTGTACGGGATGAGGCCGTAATCGTAACGGCTCAAGGTAAGGAGAAGATCCTGCGGAGGTAAAGGATCGTAGTAGTGGAGATCGGGTTAAGCAACCGTTTTTCTGTAATTTCCTCTAGGGCCTGTAGGGAAGAATTGCTCCACTTGTTTTTTCCAGCCGGCCAGGTTCAGGTATTGCCGGCCGGTTAACCACTCCTCGTGTATCTCTGCAAGCACAGCCGAGATGAGCCGCAGCGCCGATGCTTCGTGGGGAAAGATTCCCACCACCCGGGTTCGTCTCCGGATCTCCCGGTGCAGTCTCTCCAGTCCGTTGATGGTTCGGATCCTTCGCCACCAGCTCCTCGGAAAATCAAACACTGTCAGCCCTTCATCCAGGTTGTCTTCCAGCCAGCTCACGAACTCCGGTGCAATCTTTTCGAACTTCTTGACGACTTTACCCTTGAGCTCCTCGGCATCCTCTCGAGACGGGGCATCGAAAATGTCCCGCATGGCCTGGGCGATGCGGGGCTTATCCTCTTTGCGGCGAGCATATTGTTGGGCGTTTTTGCTCAGGTGAAACTGACAACGGTTCCAGGGCACCGACGGATAAACTGCCCGCCTGGCCGCCTTCAGTCCTTCGTGATCGTCACTGACCAACAGCTCGACCCCTCTCAGTCCACGCTTGTGCAGATCTCCCAGAAACCCTCGCCAATGCACCTCCGCTTCACTGATCCTGGCGCTCAGACCCAACACCTCCCGCGTCCCGAAACGATTGACTCCTATGGCTTTCAGGATGGCCACGTCCTGCACCCTGCCGCCTCTTCGAACCTTCTCGTAGTGGGCATCCAGATACACGATCGGATACTCTCCCAGCTCCCGGCTTCGAAACTCTTCCAGCTCTTCGTCCAGCATCCCGGCCACTCTCGAGACCTGGGTGGCCGAGATCTCCAACCCACACAGCTGCTCCGTGATCTCGGTGACTTTCCTCGTCGAGACGCCCATCACATACATCTCGGCAATGGCCAGCTTCAGGGCCTTCTCCGAACGGCAACCCCTCTCCAGCGACTTGGGATAAAACCTCAACCCACGCACCTGTGGAATCTCCAAGTGCAGCTCTCCCACTCGAGTCTGAATCCGCTTGCCTTTGAATCCGTTTCGATAGCCTCGCCGACTGGCTGTTCTCTCGTACGCTTCCGCTCCCAGAAACTCGCTTCTTTCCAACTGCATCGCCACGTTGAACAACTTCTCCAGGATTCCTCGAAAGGCTTCTGTTCCTTCCTCGATCAACTCCGCCAGGATCTCCCGTGGTACTCTCTTTTCCAGATCTGGGTTCATTTGATTCTCCTTGCCAGATTCTCGTTTCTGTTTTTGGAGAATCCTGTCCCAGACCTCTGTCTTTCCGACCCAAGGCCTGACCAGAAATTACAGAAAAAAAGTTACACTACTGGAGATCGTCGGTTCGGCTGGCCGCTTCGCGGTAGAGGGGGACCTCGAACAGGGGATGCAGGTGCACGTGCAGCCCCATCGCCGTGAGTCGCTGAAAAAAAGGCAGCAGATACGTGATCTTTCCGACCTGATCGGACAGATGTCCTTCATAAACCAGATGGGCCCGTCCGTCCAACGAGAAAAGTTTTTCCAGAGACTTCCGGGGAAGCATCTCCACACCCGGATAGTTGCTAAGAATAATCGAAGTTTCTGCAGCAACGTGGTAAGAGCGGCGTGCCCTTTCGAACATATAGGAGGACACGTAGACTCGTCCTGCTGCGCCACGATTCGCCATCTCTTCCAGGTAGGCGCCACTCGAGTCCGCGGTCCCCGTCAGCGAGACCATGTCATGGGAATCATGAATAACCGGACGAGGTCCGGCCAGGGCCACTGCGCACCAGATGTCCGGGGGATTGTGGCAATGTACCAGATCGTAGCCGGCTGACAGGTCCCACAGCCGGCTTGGAGTCTCGACCCGGAAAGTCTCCCGGTAGGGATTCCTGAAACAGGGGAGCGACTGTTCGTGGCTCAACTGGGAGAATGCCAGGCTGACGCGGTGACCGCGAGAGCTCAGTGCCCGGCACTCTTTGTAGTTTCGGACGCAGGGCCCGCTCTGGACAAACAGGATGTTGAGAGGCTGGAAGCCTTTCCTATCTAAGTGATTCTCCGCCATTCCGGTGACCGGCATCTCGGGGCCTCTCAAGGGACGCTGCCTTTCTGGAACTCAGCTCCGCCTTCAACCGGAGCTCCATGTTCCCGGGGCCCTCCCTCAGGGCCCGCCTGAAGTAACGCTCGGCTTTCTTGAATTGTCGGGCTTGAAAAAAGCAGATTCCGAGACACCCGTAGGCAAACAGATTAAAGATTCTGGAGTCATAAGAGAGAGCACGGTCAAATCCTCTTGTCTTTCCCAGCTCTACGAGCCTCTCGAGGAGAGGGACCGATTCGGCGAATTCTCCCTGGCGCATCAAGCTTCTTGCCCTCAGCCACAGCGTCGTCGGGTAGTCGGGGAAGCGCTGGCTCATCTCTTCGACTAACTCACAGGGATCTTCGTCCTGTTCCATCAGGCACTGGATCATGTCGTAATAAGTGAGCGCATCCGGAGAATCCGTCTTTACCCTGGCTCGGATCACCTCAAGGCTCTTTCCCCAGGCGTGAAAAGCCTCGGGAAGAGCCCCCACCGACAGGTAACTGATCCCCAGACTACGCCACAGATAAGGATCTTGTGGCTGCACCTCAACGATCGTGAGATAAAGGGGTATTCGTGCGGGTGATTTCAGCTTTTCCATTTCATCTTCGTATCCCAAGTGTTTGATCGATACCGGCAGGTTGCGGACGATACCGGCCTTCATCGAAACCAACTGGTTGACGGACGGAGAGATCCGACCGTGGGCAATTCCTGCGAAGCGGATTCGTGGATCATTCCGAAAGATACGCAAGAGCCACATACGCGTCCAGCCCGCTCTGGGGCGCAGGAGCAGTCGCACAGCAAGCGTTTCAGGATCGCCCAGTGCTTCTTCCAGGACGCTTCGGGCCCCGGGCTGGAGGCGCTCGTCTGCATCTATATAGAGCACCCAGTCAGTCCGCACTTGATCGAGCGCCTGGTTCCGAGCTCGCGAGAAGTCCTGCTTCCATCGAAAGGTGGAAACACGAGCACCGTGACTGCGAGCGATATCCCGGCTGTGGTCCGTGGTCCGATCGTCCACCAGGATGACGATTTCATCCACGACAGGCTGGAGGGACTGGAGGCAACCGGCAAGAGTTGCCTCTTCGTCCAGAACAATCATGCAAGCAGACAGGGACAGACGTGGACTCACATCCCCAGGGTCCAAGCGTGGTGCAGGGTCAAGAACCCGGCCTCAGAAGAACGATGGTCAGAAAGTGCCCTTGGCCGAGTAGAGGGATTTGGCCTTCACGCTGTCCATAGAGAAGGACTTCAGAATCGGCACGGTGAAGGCTGTTCCAAGGGCTAACTTCTTGACGAAATCTCTCTTACTCTGGTTGATTTTACTTTTTTCTTTCATGTGGCTGTTGTGGAGTTTAGTCGACTTCCCTGTCAGGGTCAACGGCAACTCACCGTTGGGGTCCCGGCCCCATTCTACTAGTGTGCAGTCCGGGAAGTCCGCGGGGTTCATTCGGAGTCCCCTGCCCCAGCACCTCGCCGATCTGGCGGACGGCCTGACTCAGTTTTCCCACGCGCACCCTGTAGCCCTTGACCCTTGCAGCCAGCTGCATGAGTGATCCCATCTCTCTCCGATTCTCGGAATGGAAATTTGTGATCTGTTGCGTAAGCGCCATCGCAAGCGAGGATCCGGAAAGCTCTGACAGGTAGGAATTTCCCTTATGGTTCGGTTCCAGAAGGAAGACCGCATCGACTCCTCCCGGATCGGCAACCCATTCACGACCCAGAGCTGTCGGATCGAACAGCACAATCGTGCCCCGCGGCCCCACATACTTTTCAGATTGGTGGGCAAGAGGACTGAGCTCCGGAAGCTGATCCAGGGAAGTCAATTTGAGGTGAAACTTACGGGGAATGGGCTTGACTTGCGAGCCCTCCAGCACAACCCGATCATCGCAATGAACTGAAGCCCCGGCCAGAAGCAACTTGCACAGCAAGGTGGTCTTTCCGTTCCCCATCTCACCCGCCACCAGGAAACTCCGTTCCCGCCAGGAGGCATAGCCGGAGTGGATCAGGAGACGTTGGGGAAAGGAGCGCCGGACCAGATTGTTGATTCGACGGTGGATAGCATAAACCAGCCAGTTCTCGTCCGTGGAGCAAAGTCGCGGCACACCATTCTCCCGGCACGTGAGCCTTTCGCCGGCCCTGACAACCTCGAATACCCACCGATTTCGTGTCGCAGTCGATTGAGCGGCCCCAACCACCAGTTCCCGGAATCGCTCGTCGACTCTGTCACAATTCGTTCTCAGGGAAATCGCTTTGTCGACAACCTGAAAGACTCGCTCGATCAGCTCCGTATCAGGCCCTCCTCGGCAAGTTGCAGCAACAGAGCCTCCACTTCCTTGAGCGGGGAACTCTCGAGTGCCCAGGCATCCTCCAGGACCCCGGCGATCTCCCTGCTGGAGAGTTCTCCGTCACAGCATTCCAGGACGGCCCGCGCTGTGGGATTCAAGAAATGCACCTTATCTGTGCGGGCATCGTAGATCATGAACCCGTCATTCATCTCATTGATGTCCAGACCTTCACCGCGTATGGGATTTCTCATCTCAGAAGCACTCCTATCAAAAGCTCAATCTAGCAGACGAGAGCACTCTGTCCAAGCCAGTTGTCGAAGCACTAGACTAGAGGCGGCGACCTGGGTGAGGTCGGGACAGGTATTCCTTCAGGAAAGACCGTATGCGGCGAACGAAGTATTGCCCGGGCGACCGGCCCTCTCCCAGGTGCCAGTCCACAATCCCGAATCCCCTGAGCAGATAGCGTACCTTCTGCCGGAAGTGTTTCCTCAAGACCACAGCCAGAAGGTGCTCTCGCACTCCAACCGAGATCCGGGAGGAGTCTGCAAAGAAAAGCGACATGGCCCAGGCAGCGAGTATTCTCGCTCTGCGTTCCTGCACTGGAAACCAGTCCGGCACCCTGGCTCCAAGCAGTTCTTTCACCAGTTTTAAAGAAGGCAGCAGCGTTCTTTCCGCCCCGTGCGATCGGGAGAGCCGAAGGAGCTTTTCCCAATCAATCCTCTCCTGGTTTGCGGAGTTGGCGATATCTCGAAGCCAGCGTAGTCCCTTCCACCGATGTCTGGCCACGTGGAGTGACAGCACCAGGAGTAACTGCTCCGGGCCCAGAAAGGGCACCTGGCGACCTGCCAGGTAGACACTCCGGGACTCTTGCCAGAGTTCCTCAAATGAATACACGAAGCCAAGATCCGGCTGAGCGAATGCCCAGTGCAGCTCAACTCTGATTCCCTCCCGATCGAAGTAGCTCCAGTGAAACAGCTTCTTGCGAGACGGGGTGGTCGAGAAACCCTGGTTGCTCTCATCCGCCTCATAGCCGGCCTCGAGCAGGGCCTGCCCCAGGGTCTGCCGATCCGTCGGCGAGACAAGCACATCGAGATCACTGGTGGGTCTGAGTGCGAGCTCTCCGTACAGGAGCACGGCCAGTGGCGGACCTTTGAAGGGCAGCACTCGAACACCATGCTGCTCGGCCAGGTCAAGCACCCCAAACAGCTTCCGAGTCAGCTGAATACTCCTGAACAGGCTGAAGCGATGGTATCCCCGCAACCGGTCCAAGACTGGTCCGGGAACCTTACTCTTGGTCCCTTCGAGCGACCTCAGCAGAAGACAAAGCAGACCGTGATTCGCCGCCTGGGAAAGCAAGTATTCCCAGTCCAGATCCGCTGCCAGCAGCTCTTTCAGTCGAGGTAGTTTTTCGGCTTCGGAAGCTGTGTGGGCACACCAAAGAAGAATCTTCTCTTCGGGTCTGGGAAAGGACTCGATTAGTTGATCCTCAGACACTTGGCAATGTCTCCCGGTATCGATCCGACCGCTGGACGGTATTCTGAATTGGATGGCGACGCTCTATAATACCGGGCACTACGGGTGGGACCAATCGAGAATTCTGGATCGCTTTGGGCTGGAGTCTGGAGACTACGTGCTGGCGACGGTGCATCGCGCGGAAAACACTTCATTGCCGCTGGCATGGTTGATCCTCAAGCCAGCTGCGGGATTCCACTAGCGATCTGCAGTTTGGCCGCTCGTGGCCTCCACCACGTGCACGCTTCGGGGCGGCCGAAAGCGCAGCAGGAGGCCTTCGTAGATCAGCCCGCCGATCGTCCACGAGTTTCGCGTGAGCAGCGCGATCCACTGGACCGCCCTCATCTGCGGAAAGTAGATTCCCCGGAACGCCAGCTTCACCGCCAGCATGATCGCGCGCTCATGGAACGGCCGATGCCGGATCTTCTGGAGCGAGGCCGTGATCGCGCGGGAAGAGTAAGAGCGACTCCAGGCGCGATGCACTTCTTTCTCGGCCTGACGGACCGAGATCCCGTGGGGCGTGAACGCCATCCGGAATGGGCGGAAATCCAACCAATGCTGGGGGCGCGTCAGGCGGCCTTCTTGGGCCAGCCGATCGTAGAGCGGCGTGGCCGGGTAGGGTGTCAGCAGGCCATAGACGGGCAAGCCGGGAGGCCAGCTCTCGATCGTTTCGACGGTCCTGTTGGCGACACCCGGACTATCGCCGTCCATACCAAAGATGAACGACGTGATGGCGTAGACCCCATGGCTGGCAAGGCGATCGAGGACTCCCTTGTACTCGCCCGGCTTGTTGAAGCTCTTGTTCACTCCGGCCAGATTTTCCGGGTCGATCGACTCCATGCCGATGAAGATCCACTTCCCGCCGCTGGCCTCAATCAGGTCCAGCAGTTCTTTGTCCTTGAGCAGGTTGGCGCTGATCTGGGCCACCCAGGGGAGGACCGCGTCCCTGGCGATGATCTCGCGGAGCAGGGATTTCGTCCGCTTGACATTGATGGCGAAGTTGTCGTCGATGAAGAACACCGCCAGCCTGCCGCCCTCGCGCCGTGCGCGCCTCTTGAGCCGAAGCAACTCGTCGACGACGCTCTCGTCGGTCCGGTACCGGATCGAGTCGCCGAAGAAGCCGGTCACCGTGCAGAAGTCGCACCCGTAGGGACATCCCCTTCCGGACTCGATAGGGACCACGTGCAGGCTCTTCCAGGTCATTCCCAGCCTGTTCAGGACATATCGCACCGGTCTCGGAACGTGGCTGATCAAGTTGAATTGTTCCAGGTCGATGTCTTCCCAGGGGATGACGGGGTAGTCGGTAAGGTCGGGTTTGACTTCCTGTCCCAACGCGTCGACGGGCTCGTATCTTTCCTGCAGTTCTCCGCGCGCCGCGTCGGCAACGATCCGTGGCCAGGTTGCGTCCGCCTCTCCCAGGGCCACCGCGTCGGCGTGCCGGGGCTCGTCCGTCCGTCCCAGCGGCTCGTCCGGGACTTCCGTGACGTGGGGTCCTCCGAACACGACCTTAGCCCCAGCGCTGCGCATTGCATCCGCTGCCTTGTAGGCACGCGCGGCCATCCGGGTCATGGCGCCGATGCCCACCAGTTCGATCTTGTTCTCGCGGATGAAATCCCCCAGCTGCTGCTCGTTCATCGGCTGAGCGTTACCGTCTATAAGAAAGACCTTGTGTTCGGGAGGAGTCAGGGACTTGAGCAGAAACATCCACAGATGAGGCATGAAGTTGCGGGTCACGCCGTTGTCCGGACTGTACAGAAGAATATTCAAATTGGGTCTCCTGCCGGCAAAACGGGTCGTCGGCCCGGCTCACCCTCGGCCTGGAGCCTCGGATGACGGACAGTTGACCGTTTCGGAAGGCTGGTGGAGTTTACTACGGAGGAGCCTGTACAGGCAACCTCGATCGATCTGCCCTTTTCCTATCCTGCAAAGACCCCGGAGTGGGGTTGCTTGTGGGGGAATCGATGCGGCTTGCTGCAAAGGTCTCCACCCGCTACCCTTGAGCGACCTTTTTCAGGTCGAGAGGAGAATACAGGGATGCCCTCGAGCTCACACAAGAGTTATTGGAAGACCAACCTCAAATACCTTTTTCTGCTGCTCACTGTCTGGTTCTCGGTCTCGGCCGGACTGAGCATCATTCTCGCCGACTGGTTGGATCAGTTCCGACTGGGAGGATTCAAGCTGGGTTTCTGGTTTTCCCAGCAGGGGTCGATTTTTGTCTTCGTGATTCTGATCTTCGTTTACGTCGGGTTGATGAATCGACTTGACCGGCGGCATGACGTCCAGGAGCGTCAAGAGGGCCCGCGATGAACGTTCAGGCCTGGACCTTCGTCATGGTGGGTCTCTCTTTTGCCCTCTATATCAGTGTGGCGATCTGGTCCAAGGCCCGCTCGACCAGCGATTTTTACGTCGCGGGCAACAAGATTCCTTCGGTGATCAACGGCATGGCTACGGCCGCGGACTGGATGTCGGCAGCGTCGTTCATCTCAATGGCCGGCGCCATCTCATTCCTGGGGCGCGACGGCTCGGTCTACCTCATGGGCTGGACCGGGGGCTACGTGCTACTGGCGCTGCTGCTGGCTCCCTACTTGAGAAAGTTCGGCAAGTACACGGTCCCGGATTTTGTGGGCGACCGCTACTACTCGCAGGTGGCCCGGGTGGTGGCGGTGATCTGTGCCATTTTCGTCTCCTTCACCTACGTGGCGGGCCAGATGCGCGGGGTGGGAATCGTTTTCTCCCGCTTCCTGGATGTCGACATCAGCCATGGGGTGATCGTGGGCATGGGCATTGTCTTCTTCTACGCCGTTCTGGGAGGAATGAAGGGGATTACCTACACCCAAGTCGCGCAGTACTGTGTCCTGATCTTCGCCTATCTGGTCCCTGCGATCTTCATCTCGCTTTTGATGACCGACACGCTGATCCCTCAGTTGGGCTTCGGCAGCACCCTGAGTGACGGGTCGGGCCGGTTCTTGTTGGACCGCCTGGACGAGCTCAGCCGGGAACTGGGGTTTGCCACCTACACCTCGGGACAAAAGGGGACGCTGGATATCCTCTTCATCACTCTCGCCCTGATGTTCGGCACCGCCGGCCTGCCGCATGTCATCGTGCGCTTTTACACCGTAGCGAAAGTCTCGGCAGCCCGCAGCTCGGCTGGCTGGGCCCTGGTTTTCATCGCCCTCCTCTACACTGCCGCACCGGCGGTCGCTGTCTTTGCCCGTACTAATCTGCTCGAGACCATTTCCAACACTCGCTATGAGGACGTTCCGGAGTGGTTCGTAGAATGGGAAACCACGGGGCTGATTTCGTTCGAAGACCACAACAACGATGGTGTCATCCAGTACGTAGGCCCGGCTTCGGGCACCCAAAACGAACTGATGATTGATCCCGACATCATGGTCCTGGCCAACCCCGAGATTGCCCGATTGCCGGCCTGGGTGACCGGACTGGTTGCGGCGGGCGGGCTGGCGGCTGCCCTTTCCACGGCCGCCGGTCTGCTGCTGGTGCTGTCGGCCGCGGTCTCTCACGACCTGCTCAAGAAATGGCTCAAACCCGACATCAGCGAGAGAGGAGAACTGCTTGCCGCCCGGGTGACGGCCGGACTGGCCGTCTGCGTGGCCGGCTACTTTGGCGTCAATCCCCCCGGCTTTGTCGCCGAAGTGGTGGCCTTTGCGTTCGGGCTCGCCGCCGCCTCATTCTTCCCGATCATCGTGCTGGGGATCTTCTCCAAGCGCGTCAACAAGTACGGCGCGATTACGGGGATGGTGGTGGGACTCACCCTTACCGCCGGCTATATCATCTATTTCAAGTTCGCTTTTCCCGCAATGAACTCGGCCGAGCACTGGTGGCTGGGAATCTCTCCCGAAGGAATCGGTACCGTAGGCATGGGGATCAACTTCCTGGTTACAGTCGTTGTTTCGTGGCTGACTCCGGCGCCACCCGCCCACGTCCAACAACTGGTCGAGAACATCCGGGTGCCGCGGGGAGCCGGCGAGGCTCACGAGATCTCGGTCTGACCTTTTTTTTCTCCAGTTGGCATCGAGATGCCTGACCGGCTATCTCCTGGGCTAGCCCGGATTATGCAAAAACCGTAGTCCGGTGTTGAAAAACGAGTCGAGAAGTGGCCCAACTCGGAAGCGGGCAGGTGTGACAGGCGGATTTGCGAAGAATATCGGTTGGGGAGGCGTTTGAGTGGTTGGGGGAGTGAATTTCAGACAGATCTGGGCCTGGATGAGTATCGGAAGCGGTTTTTTGGGGAACTGGGAGAAGCTAGCTGGAGTTGAGGCGACTCAAGACGAGGTGGAAGAGGGGTTGTTCGGGAAAGGCTGAGGAAAGATGGACCCAGATGCGTCGAGTGGTTTGTCGGATGCGGGCCCCGATCTTGAGGACACGACGACGTAAGGTTTCGATTTCGAGCTTGTGCCAGGGAGTCCCGTGCAGATAGTCGCGGAGGCGCACGAACATCTGGTAAGCCAGTGCATGCAGGAGGAGTCGAAACTGATTGGCCAGGAATCGATGACAGCTGAGTCGGTCCATGCTCAGATGATTCTTGAAGGCCTTGATGAAGTTCTCGGTCTGCCCTCGGTTTGTATAGTGGTCATAAAGTGATTGGGAGCAGAGATCGTCCCGGTTGGTGACCACAAAGCGACGATTGATCCCGCGCTGATCGACCTCCACTTTGACAATGACGCGACGGGATCGATCCCAGCTCTTGGCTCGATAAAGAAACTCGTCAAACTGACGCTGTTTTTCCTCCAGCTCAACGAACTGCAGCCGAGTCGAATCCAGCAGCGGCTCGACCACTCGCTGCAGGCGAGGGTTTCGACTTAACCCAATGACATATTGGAGTTGATTCTCTTCACCTTCACAGAACTCGTAGAGCCGAGGCGTGGCAAAGCCGCTGTCGGCCCGAATCTCAATCTCGACATCCGTCCCCACTCCTTGTCGGATGGCCTCCACGACTCGCTTCAGAATGGGCACGATGTGAGAGGCAGCCCCCTTGTTGCCAGGTCTCAACACGACACACACCAGGTCGCCCGTGTCGGCATCGAAGATCAGCAAAGGATGCAGAATGTGGTTTCGGTAATACCCATGGTAGAAGGAGAACTCCTGCTGACCGTGAGTGTGGTCGTCGGTACTGTCCAGATCCAGGATGATCTTGCTGGGACGTCTCTTCTTCAGGGAGCGCACATAACGGCCTAGCAGCCACTGGCTCAGACGCATCAGATCCTTCTTGGTGACGGAGTTCTCCAAACGGGAGAAAGTCGGCTGGGTGGCCAAATCGGGATCGCTCTCGGGCAACTGATCACAGACTGTCTTGAGCATCGGATCGGAGCGCAGCGTATCGGCGTCATTACAGTCTTCGTAGCCGGCCACGATCTGCAAGACTCGTTGTCGAATCAACTTCAACAGGTCATGACGAACGTAGCGTCGGTCCCGGCTTTCCGAAATACACGAACTGAAGCCCTCGCACAACCGATGTTGCCGATCCAGCGATCCAAACAACAACCATCCTGCGTCGGAAGTCAGACTCCCCCCATCAAAACGCGCCGTGATCTTTCGGTGGCTGTGAAATAGCAGGGTATTCTGGCAGACTGCTTTCAACATTGCCGTAGCTCCTGTTTAGGGTCGTTGTTTATGTAAACCCTTTTATATCAGAGAGCTACGGCCTTTTTTCTGGGCCCAAATCTCACTCGGATTCAGATCTCATGCATAATCCGGGCTAGCGCGGAAGAACGGGCAGGGTCGCGTACTGGCCGGGTCTCACCTGAATCGCCGTGGCAGCGGTATTCCCACTACATTCCACCACAACGGTACCCTGGAAGTCGGCTTCCAATTCATGGTTTCTCAGTATTGTTCATTGCTCTCATGTTGGGGGAGTGATAGATTTCGATCGGCGGATGAATAAGATATCAGGCAAGATATCCCAGCGAGCCGCGGAATTGCATGCCGACACCTTGATTTGGGATAATCAAGCCTGCTTTTCCATCGACATTACCGACAAATTCTTCTCCTCGCTCGATCGCCACAAGGCCTGCGGCGTCGATATCGTATGCCTGAATGTGGGTTTTGATGGCAAGCCGTGGGAACACGCTGCGGGGATCTTGAAGAAAGTTAGCAACACTTCCCTGAAGAAGCACCAACTTTTTCGTACTTGGGCTGGGAGCGCACGGGACGTGTTGAATTTGCGGCCCGTTGGTCCCGTATGCATAATGCCAAACCAAAACCGAAGAAAACCTGAATAGGAGGTGCCGTTTGAAGATAGCCAGCTGGATCCTGATTGGCTTGGCGATATTGTTGTTTACCTTGGGAAGTACTGCCTCGATGGTCATCGCCTACATGGCCTCGCCCTCCCTTGACGCCATCACGCCCTCGGCTACCCTTGATACCCTGGGGCTGGACTCTGAAGTGGCAACCGCATTCCGTGCGCGGCGAGGTACCGCGGCTGCCCTGGGACTCTCCTGGGCCATCCTTTTGCTGTGCATCATCCTGGGTCCCTACCGAAAGGGGCAGGTCTGGGCTTGGTGGGCGATCCTGTGCTCCGTGGCGGCATTTGCCGGTTCCACCGCACTTCGCATCCCAACTCTCGGAACATCACAAGGGGTTTCCACTGCCGTGATCCTGCTTGTCGTGGTGGTTGTTGGACTGCTGCTGGATGTTCGCCGGCTGTCGCAAAAAGGAGTCTGAGATCTGGGGAGAGGGATTCTGAACCCCGGCCGAGTCTTTTCCCTGAACGAATCATCATGAGCGCCCCTCTCGACTTCTCTCGGAACGACAAGTACCTGCAAGAAGAAGGACGCATCAAAATACCTTTCTGAAAACCCGTTCCGCGCGGTCCAGGGTCTCATCCACATCTTGATCGGTGAGACCTCCGGTGGGATACCATCTGCCACTTCTGATAAGCATAATCCCCTCTTCAAGAAACGCGTCTACCATTTTTTGATGGAGTTCCTTGTCCATGCCTTTAAGGTCTGCCGGACTGTGCGCGATATCAATATCAAGCTTTGTCATGAAAAAACCGCCTGGGGAGGGTCCCTGAATAAAAAGGGGGACATGATTGCGGCTGCCGATCTCTTTCAGTTCTTTCATCAGTCTACCCTGAAGACACGCCATGTGTTTATAATACGCGCCGTCATCTTTTTCCAGGATGGACATATTGGCCAAGCCCGCTGCCATGCCGAATGGATATGCGTTAAACGTGCCGGCATGAAAAACTTTCCATTCAAGAAACAGATCCATGATGTCTTTTTTTCCGGCCACCGCGGCAAGAGGAAGCCCGCCTCCTAAAGCTTTGCCGAAAATTGTCAGGTCAGGTGTTACTCCAAGCAGTCCCTGCGCGCAGTCCAAAGCGACCCGGAATCCTGTATAGCCTTCATCAAAACAGAGAACAGCACCATACTCCGCACATAGCTCTTTCACTTTCTCGAGATAGCCGGGCAGCGGCATGCAGCATCCGCCGTTGAGTAGAATCGGCTCGATTAATACCATCGCGATCTCATCACCATGCTGCTTAAAAAGGTTTTCGATGGCCTCAAAATCATTATATTGAATTTTGAATGATTCCAGTAAAGAAGCTGGATCTACCCCTTCGGTGGGAAAAATTTCATCATCGGATCTGAGGGCATAGGGTTTACCGGTGGGATTTTCATCCAACTTTCCGGCGAGAATATTATCCATCCATCCATGATAGGCGCCGTCAAAGCGGACAAAAACGGTCCTTTTTGTATAGGCCCTGCAGAGCCTGATAGCGAGCTGGACAGCCTCTGTCCCAGACATGCAGAACCTGGTCTTTTCAACGCCGGGAACTAATTCTGCCATTTTTTCGGCCAGTTCAACTTCCAGCGTTGTGCGGAACTCACCGGTATGCACGTAAAAAAGTTTATCAAGTTGTTTTTGCAGCGTTGCGGTATATTCCTTATTGCCGTGCCCGAGAATTCCCTGGCCGCCATGGCCGTAATCGATGTATTCTTTTCCATTTACATCCTGAAAACGGACACCGTGAGCTTCCACCATATAAACCGGTTCGACGACAGATGGTAGCCTCAGGTTACTGTTCGGACCGGGTATTACCTTTAACGCCCGTTCATGAAATTCTCTGTTTTTATTTTTAGTCACTTCAGCTCTCCCTAGTTTATCCAGAGGCTTTCTTATTCCGGTAATATTATTTCCCTGTCAACAGTATCTGATAATCATTTGCCTTTTGTACTTTGTAGAATGTGTTTATCCAGGGTGTCTTGTCTTACCATTCTAGCGAAATAGAAAGAAGAGCCGGGCGATGCATAGCTATATGCGGGGACCCGCAATAGATAATCGATGCAATCACCCGTAGCGTGACGCAACCGATAGACGATCAACGAAATCGCACAATAGCGCGACTTAATCATGCTATAGCGTAACATAGACGATTAACGAAAGAGGATACATATACCGATTGAAAGACCTGCTGTGGACGCTAGAAAACTAAGTGTAAGGATCAAATTCTTCTCTGGCCTCGGTGCTTCTGCGGATACTATAAAGGACTGGGCATTCGCCAACCTCGTGCTTTTCTATTTTGAACGGATATGGGGTTTGCCCGGTTTCTTGGTTGGCCTTTCGCTATTTATCGCCATGTGCGTCGATGCGATAAGCGATCCGATCGTCGGATCGATATCGGATAACTGGCGATCCCCCAAACTTGGCAGACGACACCCGTTCATGTACGCAGGACCGTTACCGATGGTCATCTGCCTTTATCTGTTGTTCAACCCCCCCATAACACTGGGATACGTCGCCATGTTTCTGTGGTTGACGACCTTTGCCATATTGGTTCGAGTTTGTATGACGGTTTTTGTCATCCCCTGGACCGCACTTCAGGCGGAGCTATCTCAAGATTATGTGGAGCGATCCCTTATTGTCAGCTACCGGTTGCTCATCGGCTGGTTTATGACCTGTGGTACCCACTTTCTCGCTAATCGGTTTGTCTTTAATTCCTCTCCTGAATTTCCAAACGGTCTGTTCAATATGGCGGGGTATTCAATATTTGTCGTCTATGCAGGGTCGGCTATCCTGGTGTTTACATTTCTCTCAACTCATTTTACACGGAGTGAAATCCCATATTTTCCTGTTCCCGCTAAGGAACCACGGTCGTTTTCTTTCGGAAACGTGTTCAGGGAAACCAAGATTGTGTTCGCCAATCGGTCTTTCGTGATCCTGTTCCTGGGGATTTTTATCCCCAGTATTTTCGAGGGGGTAATGATTTCATTGGAAATATATATCAACGTATATTTCTGGGGATTGTTGCCTGAACAGGTCGCGTGGTTCGGTCCATTCCTTCTGGTTGGGGCTGTGGCGGGGTTTATTCTGATTTATCCGGTCCGTAAGAGGTTTGAAAAAAAGCCTGTCCTCTTCATGGCCTGGGGCGTGTGGATTAGCGTCCCGTTTACGATCATCTCCCTGAGGTTAATCGGTTGGATGCTCCCCAACGGTCACCCCTTGCTGCTGCCGTTGCTCGCCGGAAATGTCGTTATCAAGACCTGCACCAGTATTGTAGCCCTGACGATGTGGAATTCCATGATTGCAGACTCTGTGGATGAACATGAGCTGCTGACAGACGAGCGTCAGGAAGGGTTGTTCTTTTCCCTGATCGCATTTATGAAAAAAGCCATGACAGCAGTGGGTATTTTGGTCAGTGGTACCATCCTGAACATGTTAAACATACCCAGGACCGCGGCCGTTGAGAGCATCGATCCGGGGATTATCTGGAACTTCGGCCTGGTCGTCGGTGCCCTTATTCCATGTGGTGGATTTCTCGGCATGTGGGTTCTTACCCGATACGATCTGAAGAAAGCGCGGCATGCGGAAATCAGAGCCCAGCTCGGAGCAAGGGTAAAGGATGCGATACCCGCTACTATCGATTCCGGGTTGGATCACAACCGCTAAATAGCGCTGCCCCTTGAGTTCTTTCCACCGTCATCGTATCTCGATGATCGTGAATCAAGTACACCCTATGGCGTCACAGGCGCTTGCCGGAGTCGAAATCACCCGCGTACTATTAAGGGCGCAGTCGTCAATCGGATCCACTGCCGCCTGCAGGGGCCCGCCCCGGACGAAGCATAGCGTTCCACCTGAAGGAAGCGGTATGAGGCTCAAAGACAAAAGTTAGGATGACCGTTCAACGTGGACACACGCCTAGCAGCCCGTGGTGAAAGTCGAGGATAAGGGGTCACACAGCGACACTAGACTGACCCCATGGCAATGGGGAAAAAGAAACGTCGACAGCAAGAAGACCTGTGGGTCGCCACCAGTGAGCTGCCCCGCACCGCCGGCCATCCCTTCTACGAAAGACTGAATGGCCTTTTCAACGAACACGGCTTTGACGACTTCGTGGAGGGACTGTGTGCGAAGTTCTATGCAGACAAGATGGGGCGACCGAGCCTGGCTCCGGGAGTGTACTTTCGGCTGCTGCTGGTGGGGTATTTCGAAGGGATCGGATCGGAACGAGGAATAGCCTGGAGAGCAGCTGATTCTCTGGCACTGCGAGAGTTTCTGGGATTGAAACTGAGCGAGTCGCCGTCTGATCACTCCACGATCTCCCGAACCCGACGACTGATCGATGTGGCTACCCACGAAGCAGTCTTTGACTGGGTACTGAAGCGGATCGGGGCGAGCGGCCTGCTGCGGGGCAAGACGATCGGCATCGATGCCACTACGCTGGAAGCGAATGCAGCGCTGCGCAGCATCGTGCGCCGGGACAGCGAGCAGGGGTATGAAGAGTTTTTGATGGAGCTGGCGAAAGCCTCCGGGATTGAGACGCCGCGACGGGAAGATCTGGCCAAACTGGACCGCAAGCGCACGGGCAAAGGATCGAACCGGGTTTGGAAGCACCCGCATGATGCGGATGCGCGGATTACCAGAATGAAGGACGGGCGGACGCACCTGGCGCACAAGGCGGAGCATGCAGTGGATCTGGAGACCGGAGCGATTGTCTCGGTGACGGTACAGGGAGCCGATCAAGGGGACACGCAGACCATGGTGAAGACCCTGACGGAAGCGGCCGAGAAGGTGGAACAAGCGCTGCCGGAGGGACGAGGCATCGAAGAGGTGGTGGCCGACAAGGGGTATCACAGCACGCAGCGGATGGTGGACCTGGATGCGGTGGGACTGCGCAGCTATGTGAGCGAACCGAGGCGAGGGAAGCGACGCTGGCGAGGAGACCGGCAGGGGCAGGAAGCGGTGTATGCGAATCGGCGGCGCATCCGGGGAGAGCGAGGGCAGCGGCTGCTGCGGCAACGAGGAGAGCAGCTGGAGCGACCCTGTGCGCATCTGTACGGGAGCGGAGGGATGAGACGGCTGCATGTACGGGGACATGAGAATGTGTTGAAGCGACTGCTGATCCAGGTGAGCGCCTTCAATCTGGGGATGCTGATGCGTCAGAGCCTGGGTGTGGGAACGCCGCGGGGTCTGCAGGGGCGGATTTGCGCCCTGATGCTACTGATTTTGTCGCTGTTCAAGCGTCTTAAGGGCCTGTTCGGACTGATTCCGGCTGCTTGGCCCGAAAAACCCAACTCAGCGACCCCTTCGCTGCTTCCACCCGTGGGTACCACCTGAGCTCAGAAAACGTACTTCCACCACGGGCTGCTAGAGGCCTTCGCTTAGCTTGCCTCGCACAATCTCCCAGAACTGTCTGGGCGAGAGTATCTTCATCTCCCCAACCTCTCCCAAACCGAGCAACTCCTTGTCACCTGTGACAAGAACGTCCGATGCTCCTGACGCAGCGTCCGAGACGATCTGGACGTCAGACGCGTCGTTGATCGCCAGATCAAGATTGAGGGAGCCAGATAGCACCTCAGCGTTGGTGTGAAGAAAGGACAGCATCTCATCCACAAGTTTATTGGGGGCTCCGAGTTTCACGAGAAGGACTCGCTGGAATTCCGCAATGACGGCCCTTGAGGTCAGCAACTGATGAAAAGTGAGCACCTCCCGGAAAACGTCCTCGCAGAGCCCGCGAGTGGCGAAGGCACTGACCAGGACATTCGTGTCCAGGAATATTCTCACCTCAAGAAATCTCTCGGAAGAGATCTTCGTCTGTCAGGTAACCGCGGCTTTCCGCAAAAGGCATAGCTCGTTCTCGAAGTCTCTGAAACTGTTTCAGGCGGAGCTGGCGTCTCAGCGCCTCGCGAGCCACCTCACTCTTGCTCAGGCCTTCCTGTTCGCTCACACGAGTCAGTAAATCGTCCGTTTCCGGGTCGAGCCGAATAGAGAGCGTCAAGGTCTTCATGTACTACATTGTAATACATTTCTTCCCGTCCTTCAACTGACGTCACTGGCGTGGTCCGCAAAAACTCGATCCAGCGCGATTCTACCTGGCATTTTCGGCTTGAGCGCTTCACGCCCAAACTCTCGGCTCGAGGGGGCGGCAGAAAAAGCTGGATCCGGATTTGGTCAACACGCCTCTTTGGCTCAGATCTCGCTGTCTACTTCTGAATCCACCGCCTGCGCGCGAACAGGTAAATGGTGATCTGTGCCGTGGCGGAGAGACCTAAAACGAGCGCACAGAAGTAATAGGGAACTCGTGATCCCAGCCAGGTTCCCAGAATCCCACCCAATATTCCCCCCGCGCCAAACCCAATTCCCAGACTCGACATGTGCATCCCGCTGGCCATCCCTTTGCGACGGTCTTCGAACCCGGTCGTGCTATAGAAGAGGCTGGCGAAATAGTTGGCTCCCACCAGGACGGAGACCAGAATGAGCCCCGTCGTCAACGCTGGTACCGTGTTACCAAGGGCCAGCCAACACAGGCCGACAATGGCAAATGAATGAGCCAGCAGCGAGGTCGAAAGCCGATATCGCCAAAACGTCACCACGTACATTAACCAATAAATCAAGATGACGGTCATCCGGTGGATGGCCAACATGATTCCATGAACCACTGCGCTGATACCTAACTGGGCCGTCAGGTGAGGAAACAGGTAGAGGATCGTGCTGACCGAGAACGCCCCTGCCAAATTGGCGGTCCAACCCATGTAGACAAAAGTGCGTGCTGGTGGTGGGGTCAGCAGATGGCTGGAGGATCTTTCGACGGGAGTCTCTGCATTCTGGCTCTGTGATTCGCGCCGCTTGAAGGCCAGTCCCACCACTACCATCATGGGGAAAGCCCCCACCGCCAGGGGAAGAGCGTGGTTGATGGAAAAGAGCCATCCCGCCGTCGTCTGTCCCAAAATCATCCCCAAATTCCAGGCAATGCAAAATCGGAAGAGCGCCTGGCTGATTTTTGCCTCCTGCAGTGCCGGTGATTTACCCTCGGTTAGCAGAGCAATCACCGGAGGGTAAATCATCCCAACCGCCAACCCTGCGATCCCGGAGAGGAAATACAGCGAGGAGTAAGATTGTCCAAGGCTCCAGCTGGCCAGTACCCAGCTGCTAATGGTGAGAACTATTATTTGAATGCAGGCACCCAGGATAACTACTCTTTGCCGGCCCCATGCATCCGAAATCCGACCCGCAGTGGGACCAGTCACGGCAAAAGTAAGCGAGAAGGCTGCACCCAGGATGCCTAATTCAAACAGAGTGGCGCCTACCTCAGCCGAATGGCGGGTGACGGTGAAAATGAACATGGTGAGCGAGTAATCCGTCAACCCGGAGATGAGGTAAAGGGTCGACGCCCGCGGTATCTTCATATCCCAATTTTGAGAGAGCAACATCAGGGGTGGCCCGCTCGATCGCTGCCGGGGTCTGTGAAAGTGGCTGATTCGAAGCCCTTTAGAATGGAGCTACCTCTGGGCATGAGCCGCCCGCGCGCCTTTGGCGCGGATGATGTTGAGGAACTATCCCACCGGCACACATGGTCCAAAAAAGCGCACATCCTGCTGATCGTTAACAGATAAAGCACCGGGTCGCGTTGGCACCGGCATCGGTGATGGTGCTGGGCAGATTCTCGAGCCCGGCTCGGGCGAGTTGTCCGCGGCGATAAGGGGTGATTGCTTGGGTCATGTCGGTTGGGGCAGAGAACGTATAAAAACGTCCTTTAGAGCTACATTCACCATTTCAGCACCCATGAAAACAAAAAAAAGAAAAGGCCGGCTTCTAGGTGTATATGTATAAAGCCGATCGCCGGTGAACGAGTCTGGCTGGCCGGCACGAAAGACTCGCACGGCAATGGGACGGTTCAGCGCGTCGAAGCGTTTAAGCTCGATCGACCGGATGATCCGAACAGTTCCCGATTTGGATCGTCAACCGTGAAGCTGCATTGAAGCCGGGTAACGTCGGAAGTACGGGCTGTCGAAGATCTCCGCCCCACGCGTAACACTCTCAGTCACCCAATGCGACGTATACGCTCGGCGCCAGCGATCCGACTCGTTGCGGGGTGACATGTGCAGGGTCTGACTGTGATGAAAAACCACCCCGCCTTTATGGACCACTGCCAACGATTCTTTGCTTAAATCGATGAGATCGGGCGACGGTGTCAGGTTATAGGGCTCACCGGGGACCTCTATGTGCGGAAGGATCGGACCTTTGTGAGATTCGTCGATGTATCGCAGGCAGCCATTGGAAGCATCCGCGTCATCGAGAGCGGTCCAGGCGGTGATGACCTGATCCGCCGGGAAACAGCGAAAATAAAAATTGTCCTGATGGTGCGGTTTGGCCGAGCCGAATTTCGGGGGCTTCATGAGAATCTGGTCATTGAGCAGTAACGGCCGATTTCCCAGTAAAGCTTCAAGGATCCGAAGCAGCCGCTCATCGAGAACAAACTCCTGGAATGTCGGGTGCTTGAAAAAGACCCCATCAATCTTACGTGGCGCCCTCGCACCATCTGTCGAATGGTCGACTACGTAACTCGAATCGACCTCCTTCAACTCCTCCTTGCTTACTGCTAAGGCGATCTTGGCGATCCGTTCCACCTCATGCGGCTGATAGACATCTTCAACCACAACCCAGCCCTTGGACCAATAAGACTGGTAGATCTTCTCATCAACGTCCATTGTTAATCTCCTCGTTAATCTCTTGCCATCGTAAATAGCGATCTAGCGCGTGTCAACGGCGGACCACGGCTAATATTGGGTGCTTCTTCAGGCAAGTGTTGTTGAGCCATTCCCCCTCCAGTGCCCAAACTGGGCAGACCTGAGATCCAATCTGGCGTACCGTGCGACCACCACCATCAAGAAAAATAAAAAGACGCCACCTGGCTGGTGAACACGTCCCGGAAGGAGAGCCTCTTTTTAACCATTCCAGCTTGCATGGCAGGAGTCCTCATCGTTCTACCGAATCTCAGAGCCGAATGCGGACGTCCGAAGTTGTAATAGGCCATCAGCAGTGCCACCTGACCGGAGAAGATCCAGCTGGCACAGAAGATTGCGGGGCTACTGGACAAAGTCAACAACACTTCCCTGAAGCAGCACCGGTCTGTGCCGGGAGTTCGGTATTTCCCGCAAGACCGGCCTCTATACAAGTTCATCCAGACCCTACAAGGGACTAGCCCGCATAGATCACCGATTTGGAAATGAAGGTGATTTTGGCAGGCCGGAACGGTTTTCTGAGAGTTTCGCTATCGATCCGGTCCAGGTCGAGTGATGCGGTGGTGTGGAGGGTCGTGAATGGAACGTTTTTCGGGTTCGGAAGAGCGTGACGGAATGCATTCAGGCAGAGCTCGGCCTGAGCGATGGAACGATTTCGTTTTTGGGGGCGTTTGATCGGGACAGACCTCAGCAGCGCAGAGGAATGGCCTGGAGGTTTCGAACGACGGCAGCGAAGACCTCGCTGTAGGGATAGGCTTCCGACATGGAGATCCAGACGTGGCGGACCGTGAGGCGGACCTGGGCGCCGATCTTCAGGAGCTTCAAGCGAATCGTCTGACACTGAGCGCGAGCCAGGGGGGTCTGCTTCAGTCCGAGACGACGCAAGGCGTGCATGAGCATGTAGGCGGCGGAGGACAGATACAGCCGGAGTTGATTGGCGCGCATCGTTGCCGCGCTGGTCCGGTCGGCGAACAGATCCAACTGCTGTTCTTTTATGCGGTTCTCCATGTCGCCCCGCGCACAGTAGAAGTCTTCGTAGAGCGGCGCGGGCCCCCAGGCGTTCCGGCGACAGGGAGGTGACGACGAATCGGGGATTGGCGCCTTTCTCCAGGAACTCGGCCTTGCCGACGACGCGTCGCTCCGAGGTCCAACTGTGGCGAGTCCGGTAGCGGAAATCCTTGAACACCCGCGCCGGTGTCCCGGTGGCGTTGAACTCGGCTTCGGCCTGAGTCATCGCTTCGGCGCTCTCTGACTTGAGCCGATCATTGTTGGCCAACCCCATCACGTAATCCACGTGATGGTCTTCACACCAGCGGAGCAAGTCATCCCGGCAAAAGCCCGAGTCGGCCCGGATGACGATCGAGACCTCTGGCCAGCTCTGCCGAATCCGGCCGACGATCCGTTCCAGTTCCTCCACCGATCCCGCGGCCCCATCGATATTGGAACATCGCAACCGGGCGCACAGCAGATGCTCCCCCGAGAAGATGTACAGCGGGAGATAACAGTAGTGGCGGTAGTAAGCGTGAAAGAACCGGCCTTCCTGCTGGCCATGGATCGGGTCGTCGGTCGCATCCAGATCCAGCACGATCTCCTCGGGCGCCGATTCGTGGGACTCCACGAAGGCATCCACCATCCAGCCGTCGATCCGGTCCGGGTCCATCGCGATCTTCTTGTACCGCTCCTGCTCATCGACCTCGGCGCCGGTCAACTCCAACCGGTTCAGCGTACACCTGCCCGCCAGCGCCTTCCCCCGATCTGAGGCCTGCCGCCGCCGCTCCCCCAACGGATCGGCCTTATTCACCGCCACCGCCAGCATCGGATCGGTGCGCAACTGATCATGATCGTTCAGATCCTCGTACCCCAGACAGAGTCCGTAGATGCGCTGCCCCAACAACTCCTCCACCGTGTGTTCGATCAACCGCGCATCCCGATGATCCCTGAAACACTCAGCCAGTCCGGCGATCAGACCCGTCCCCCTCTCGACCTCTCGCAACAGCAGCACCCCTGCATCGGAGGTGATCTTTCCACCGTCGAACCGCGCCTTCACTTTGCGTTGAGATAGTTGGTGAAATTCGAACCTGACTTGTTTACACTCTGTTCTCATAAGGGCCGCCTCCGTTTGCGTGTGAAAATGTTCATTCAAAACGCTTTATACCAAACAGGGCGGCCTTCTAAGGTCCCATCGGTGAGAAATGGCGGCTAGGTGATCTCGACTATCCGTTCCATGATTGGACGGCCACCGTTACCACTTGTGGCCGCATCTATTACAAACGCCGGAAGATCAACTTAAGCACTGTGTTCGCCGGCCAGAAAGTCGGCGTCAAACAGGTTAGCGACAGAATCTGGCTCGTCAGCTTCATGCAGTACGACCTCGGATACTTTGATCATGAGACCTGCAGGCTCGAGCCCATCGAAAACCCGTTCAGCCCAAGAGTGTTACCTATGTCTCCAGTATAATCTGTAACCCATGTCTCCGGAATGGACCCAGGTTTAACTGGCACGCCCGGCAGGATTCGAACCTGCGACCTACGGATTCGAAGTCCGGCGCTCTATCCAGCTGAGCTACGGGCGCGCCGATGGGGTGGGCGACGGGATTCGAACCCGCGGCCACAGGGACCACAACCCTGTGCTCTACCAACTGAGCTACGCCCACCCTACTGTCCGCTGCCCGAAGGCAGGGGAACCATATATTCTACAACCGATCGCCGAATCGCAGCAATTGAGAAGGCTCTTCCAGACTACGAGAATTCGGCGCTCAGTTTTCGGTAGAAATGGAAGCTGCCCCGGAGGTACAGTGCGGACATGATCGTGAACACCCTGCCGCCGCCTGACGAAATGTACACCGCCCTGGTCGATCGGGACCGTTCCTACGACGGGATTTTCATCACAGCGGTCCGGACCACCGGCATCTTCTGCCGGCCCAGTTGCCCGGCCAGAAAACCCCATCGAGAGAACGTCGAGTTTTTCGCCGATTCCCACGAGGCCCTTCTCGCCGGCTACCGACCCTGTCAAAGATGCAAACCGCTGCAGCCGAGTGGCAAAACCCCCGACTGGCTGGAAGGTCTCCTGGCTGCTGTTGAGGAGGACCCCTCGAGAAAGTGGACCGACTCGGACCTGCGGGAACGTTCACTGGATCCGGGTCGGGTGCGCCGCTGGTTCCGTCAGCACCACGGGATAACCTTCCAGACCTACCAGAGAGCTCAGCGTCTGGGACTTGCTCTGGGCCGGCTTCGACTCGGGGACGAGCAGATTATGGTGGCCTACGATCATGGATTCGAGTCGCTGAGCGGCTTCCGGGACGCCTTCGACCGCATTCTGGGAGATACGCCGGGCCGCAGCCGCCATAGGAATGTCGCTGTGATGACGCGCCTGCTGACTCCCCTCGGCCCGATGGTGGCAGCAGCCACGGAAGAGGGGATCTGCCTGCTCGAGTTCGCGGATCGGCGCATGCTGGAGACGCAGGTTCGGCGCCTCAAGAAACACCTGGATTGCGCAGTGTTGCCAGGCCAGAATGAGCATCTCGAGAAGCTCGACGAGGAACTCAAACTTTACTTCCACGGAGATTTGAGAGAGTTCTCCGTCCCCCTGGTCATCGCCGGCTCCGAGTTCCAGCGCGCTGCCTGGGAGTTCCTGCGACAGATTCCTTATGGGGAGACGCGCTCCTATTCGGAAGAGGCTCGTGCCATCGGGCGTCCGGGAGCGCAGCGAGCTATCGGCAGCGCCAACGGAGACAACCGGATCGGCCTCCTGATTCCCTGCCATCGCGTCATCCGCTGCGATGGATCGATTTCGGGCTACGGCGGAGGAGTGTGGCGCAAACGCTTTCTGCTGGAGCACGAGAAAACACATCTTTGAGGGGAGATCGATGAGCCGATGAGCTGACTGCTCTGTCCTGTGTAGTTCAACCACCCGATCGCCCATAAAAACGTTCTACAATGGAGATCCGCCCGGGTGCGAAAGTGGCGGAATTGGCAGACGCGCCAGATTTAGGTTCTGGTGCCCGTAAGGGCGTGGGGGTTCGAGTCCCCCCTTTCGCACCATTTGTTTTCAATGGTTTAGCGTTCTCCACGAACAGTCGTTGGGTCTGGCGCAACGGTCCTCCGTCCAGTTTTCGTCCACCTGAAATCTCAAGTGCTTCAGCTGCACGAACTGACTCGAAGGCTTGTTTTTGCAAGTAGTGGACGTAGCGCATGGTTGTGGTGATCTCGGAATGTCCCAAGAGTTCTTGCACAGTGCGAACGTCGACTCCGTGCCTCAACCATTGCGTTGCCCTGAAATGGCGGAGGTCGTGAAAGCCCCGAACCCATTTAAGGCCGGTTGATTCACAACCTCGTTTGAAGGGACCGCACGGATCTTTCCATGGCTTGCCAGTATCTAGCCTGACGAATACGTATGGGCAGTTGAATACTCGGACCAGGGTGCCGAGGGACTGCTGTGCGAATTGTGTCAGGGTAACATACCTCGGAAGGCCAGACTTTGAACGGACGACAGTTACCCGACCTGTATTGAGGTCAATGTCCTGCCATTTCAGTTTCAGGCCCTCCGATTTCCGGAGGCCGGTTTCGCCGAGTAGGGCTGTGTAAACCCCGATGGCTGGATCTTCAGCAGTCACAGCTGTAACCAGGCATCGGTATTCCTCGAACGTGAGAATCGTGAGGGCTCGAGGACTCTCGGGTGTCATTTTGAAACGGAAGAGCGCGGTAACCGTGATAACTCTTTATCGGAAGCGCCGTGCGGTGCAAGCCAGAAGGGAATGGCCTTCTCGCGTATTCGCCAGGTCTTGTTTCGGAGTGTTTCTAGCAGCTCTCATTCTTGGTTTGTCTGTCAACGTGGCAGCGTGGTCCAAGCACCCGGAAAAACCAGGCAGACCGCTTAACGTTATTTTTGTTACCTGGGATTCAACCCGAGCGGACCACCTCTCGTGCTATGGCTATTCAAGGCCAACAAGCCCACACCTCGATGAGTTTGCGAAAGACGCCGTTCTTTTTGAAACAGCAATCAGTCAACATAATTGGACTCGCCCTTCCTATACCTCCATGTTCACTGGCCTTCACAATTGGGAATTGCCTGGCCATCGCCTGGAGCTCCCGCAACTGACCCTGGCGGAGGTACTTAAAAGCAATGGATATCGCACATTCAGTTATGTGCAGAACCCGAATCTTGATGCGGAGTTAGATTTCAACCAGGGGTTTGACTTCTATAGCCGGCTATCGGGTAGTTTGCCTTCTCAGTCGATGAATCATTTTGCTCTGAAAAGGATTGATTCAATTTCTCGACATCAGGACCCATTTTTTCTTTTTATCCACTATCAAGAACCTCACTACCCTTACCGGGAAGATAATCCATTTGTTGATGGTTTTTTGCAATCAAGACCCCACCTCCTGTCAGAGGGCCAAATCAACAGGATTATGCGTTCCAACGGCAAGAAGGGTTGGGATGCGACAGAATCGGATGCCCAAGAAAAAGTTCAATATCTCCTGGACATGTATGACGCGAGCATCCGCAACACGGATGAGGCTCTGGGTGAACTCATCGGCGTCTTGAAGAAGAAGGGGCTGTGGGAAAACAGTCTGATCATTTTCAATTCAGACCATGGCGATGAATTCTGTGACCGTGGCCAGTTTGGACATGCCCACAAGAATCTTCATCCGGAACTTACCTTTGTGCCCTTTGTTATTCGCTTTCCGAACGAATTGGGGATATCCCCTCAGAGGATTTCTGTTCCGGTGCAGAACCTGGACATCTTCCCCACCGTCCTGGGTGTTACAGGAATTCCACAGACTCGACGCCTTTCCGGCCGCAATTTGCTACCGCTTGAGGAATTGGCTTCTACTGAACGGATAGCATTGAGCAACCAGAAGAGCCTCATATCTCTCAGAAATCGGCTACACGCGCTGTTCGTGGATTACGATGAAGAATCTCTTACTTTGTTCGATCGACAGGACGATCCGGACGAGCGATCTCCCCTTTCGAATCCTCAAGAGCATCCGGCATTTCCTAAAATGAAGGTCGAAACCGACCTTTGGTACATAGATTCTACCAAGGCCAGAGAACGGTCCGGCGATAGCACTCAGATAAGTGAGGAGCTGAAACGAAATTTGAAGAGTTTGGGATATATCGAGTGAGAATTTCCTATTCTTGAGCATCGCGAGGATGCAGTGTTGGAGAAATAAGGTCTTAGACCGTGACTGGGGAGGTAGATTCAGGGACGCCTACTTCAGCGCCAACAGGTAGGCAGCTGGTACCAGAAACTCGGATTAAAGTCAGGTCAAGTCTTCATGAAGATCTGGTTCCGACGCTTTACGACACTGGTAGGCGGGCGGTCATTTACGACTGCCGTCTTTTCGACAAGCCACGCAGTGGGGTGGGCGGATTCCTTGGCAAGAGTCCGCTTGTCCTGTGGCCAGATGACAGCAGGTTTGTATGGAATGATGTCTCCACGTGGGCCCGCTGACGAAATCTGAGTTTTGTCGGATCCGGACAGACCGGGCAACTGATTCGTGCGTAGGTTCGGTCGGAGCCGACCATCTGGAAGCCGACAATGTCCTGAGCTAGAAGTCCGGAGTCTCTGTAACCAAGTCCTGCCGCGTATGCCATTTGCCTCCGAGAGCCGATAGAAACGTGTAGATGTATCCGCTCGGGGCCGTCTGAGACCTCGATGAACTGCACGTCTCCCTCTGGGTTGTCCTGTGTGGAGGCCATACCACCCGCACGAACTCTTGGTCGAGGGCCAGGGTGCGGCAAATCTGGATGAGTTGGTCAAGTGAAGGCTGCATTGTGTTGAGGATACCGCTGCCGGTGCCCGTAAGACTATCCTGGCCGTTGAGATGGCCGGAAGCCAAGCTGGCACCGACCTTGTTGCTTTCTCCCCGAACTGGTAGGCTTACTTCCACCGTTCCGGTACATGTGAACTCGCGCGATTCGCTGACACTCTAGATCGGCTTCAGCAAGGAGGGCGCCGACCATGCAGTCCCGATGCTTGAGACCTCGGCCTTTCCTTTCCGCCATCTGCCTGCTGTGCGTCAACTTTTTGTGTCTCGTCTGGGGAGCGGCTCCAGTTCAAGAGACGGCCGGAATCCCCCCTGAAACGACTTTGCCCGGCTCTGGCGGGGATCGGAAACCGGCTCTGGGCTTGAGAAAGACCCTGGCCAAACAGCCTTCCCACTTCATGGCCAACCGGGGGCAACTTGGCCCGGAAGTTCGCTTTCATTTGCAGGGAAGCACTCACTCCGTTCTTTTGACCCGGGATGGTGTGATCCTGCGTCGGCATCAGCCCTCAGGAAAACACCCCCCAGAACCTGCCGGAAGTGCGGCTCAGTTTCGAGGGGGCCAGTAGCCATCCGAGGATCGAAGGCGAAGATCGCCAGCCCGGAGTGGTGAACTTCTACCGGGGGAAGAATCCCAGGCACTGGCAGAGTGGAGTTCCGACCTTTGCAGGGGTGCGCTACGGCGAGCTTTACCAAGGAATCGATTTCGTAATCCGTGCCACTACGAAAGGGCTGAAAAGCGAATACCGGGTGGCTCCCGGGGCCGATCCTTCTCGGATTCTCCTGCTCTTTGAGGGGGTGGATGAAATGACGCTTCGGGAGGATGGGGCACTGGTTCTGGAGACACAACTGGGCGAGATTGTGGAGCAGCCCCCCGAGGTGTATCAGGAAAGAGACGGAAATCGCATAGGCATCCAAGCCGGCTACCAGCTGCTGGGAGAAAACCAGGTGGGCTTTCAACTGGGCGAGTACAATCCTACATACTCGTTGATCATCGATCCCGAACTGGTTGCCGCCTTTGCTTTCGGCGGAAGCGGGAATGATGTTGGCCGGGGGATCGCATCCGACACGGACGGCAATATCATCATCACGGGAAACACCTCCTCGGTGGACTTCCCGACGATGAATGCCTTCGATGACACCTTTGGCGGGGGCTTTTTCTTCGGAGACGCCTTTGTCACTAAAATCAACCCGGAGACCGAACAGATCCTCTACTCCACCTACCTGGGGGGAACGGCGGACGACAGCGGTTTTGCTGTCACGGTGGACGGGCAGGGCAACGCCTATGTGCTGGGAACTGCAGGGGGCAATGACTTTCCGACCATGAATGCCCTGCAGCCGAATTTTGGAGGAGGGTCCGATGCCTTCCTGGCTCAGCTGGATTCCAATGGAGCCCTGGTCTTCTCCACTTTTCTGGGGGGAAACGGATTTGACGAACCCAGGGACATCGTTCTCGACGGAGATGGAAACCTTTGCTTCACGGGGAGCACGACTTCGACCAACTTTCCCACGCAGGATCCCTTACAGGCCAACCTGGCCGGGGACCGGGATGCCTTCGTTTCCAGGATCAACCCTGCCGGGGACACTCTTCTCTACTCGACTTACCTGGGCGGCGACATGGAGGATTTCGGCACTGGAATCGCGCTGGACAGTGAGGAGAATGTCTACGTGGGGGGCCAGCCCACTTCCACCGACCTGGCCACTGACGATGCTTTCCAGACGACTCTCGGCGGCAGTGCGGATGCCTTTGTCCTGAAGTTCAGCCCGGAAACCAACGAGATTGCCTGGGCGACCTATCTGGGCGGAAGCGGCCGAGACCGGGCTAACGGCATCGATGTGGACGACTCAGGACGTGCCTACGTGGCTGGCGAAACGGCTTCGCCACTTTTCCCGCTTCAGGATCCCGAGCAGGATGTTTTTGGCGGCGTGGGGAACTTCCAGGGCGACGCCTTTGTGTCGATCCTTTCTCCGGCAGGAGACGCCCTCGAGTTCTCAACCTTCATCGGCGGCAGCCAGGATGACACGGCTCAGGCCATCCAGGTCGTTGGCAACGCGGTGGCTCTCGTCGGGACGACTGCTTCGGCTACGGCCGAATTTCCATTTGAGAATGTTTCGGAGTTTGGTGCGCTTGGCAATGGCGACGGCTGGGCGGCGGCCTTTACGTTTGAGCCCGGCATGTCCACAGCCACGCCAGGCGCTTCTCAGGCGACGCTGGCTCAGATCTTACCGTTACAGGGCAGCGCGGAGGGGTTTGAATTAGTGCTCATTGGTGGCAGCGAGAGAGATGGCTTCTTTACCCTGGATCGTGAATCGACCTCGGGAACCGTGTTCGCTGGTGGAGGGACACAGTCGACTGGTTTTGAAAAGTCAAGTGGGATCAGCCCGACCCAGGCACAAGCCGAAGACATATTAACCGCGCTTCTTTCTGTTGGCCGTGCAATTAATAATAATCTTTCCATCCGAAAGTTTGTGTCGAACAATGAACCAGTGGATGGCGAGGAGGTCATGTTTACTATCGAAGTAACCAATATTGGAGAATTGGGCACAAATATCTTTCTTGTACAAGACTTTGTCCCTCTAACCGGTCTGAGATTGAAACGTGGTTCGGTCACCGTCAGCCCAAGCGAATTCGACAATGGATGTTCGATCGTGCGTTTGTTTTCGGACGACCTACCGGAAGATATAGTAATAGGCTGTATTATTCGACCGTTGCCTCCGAATCAAACAGTTGTGATCAAATATTTGGCCTGCGCACTTGCTCACCTAGGAGGAGACGTTGTAAATCGCGCGAGGGCTGGGCCGCTGACTGAAGCATCCGCGGTAATTAGAGGACCCATCCGGGGCCGAACTACGATCCACGTCAACGACTCCAAACCCCTAGGAGAGGCAATCTCCGAGGCTATAGCAGGCGGAGGTAATTTCCAGATAGTTGTTCCAATCGGAACGCAGATTACTGCCGAAATGGAATTCGTCTTATCGCTCTCCAACATCCATATCTCAGATAGAAGGTTTCTGCCACCAAGTTCGAACGCTGTTAAGCCAACTGGCACAGCTGTAGACCAACGACCAATACTGGACGGCACTCAATGCACCTCTCCCTGCAGTGGTATCGAGTTCAAGGGGAGAAACAGTTCGATCGAGGGTTTCATACTGCGAAAGTTTCCCGATTATACAAGCCTGCTCCAAGAAGGCCGACACAATTGGCTGACCGGAAACGAAATCCGCCAAAACGGACAGGGCGGCGTTCTTATACGTAACTCCGACTACAACCGGATCGGCGGTATCGAAGACAGCGAAGCGAACACCTTCGTCTTTTTCGAGGAGGGTGAACCCAACACGATTACTTCCAATGGCGGTCCGGCGATCACGGTCGAGTCCGGAATCGGCAACTCCTTTTTCCGCAACAGCATCTTCAACAACGTCGGGCTGGGCATCGACCTGGGCGGCGACGGCGTGACGACCAACGACCGCGGCGACGGTGATGAGGGAGCCAATCACCTGCAGAATTTCCCCATGCTCCGGCACTTCCGCCTGGGCAACAGCGCCACCATTGAAGGCACTTTCAACAGTAAGCCTGAGGGCGATTACCGGCTGGAGCTCTTCGCCAATGAGGCCTGCGATCCTTCCGGTTTCGGCGAGGGACAGACTTTTCTCGGCTTTACCGAAGTCACCACCGACGTAGGGGGCAACACCACATTTTCAGTGACTTTCGCTGAGTCGGTCGATCCCGCGCACTTCATCACCGCCACCGCCACCGACTTCGACGGCAGCACGTCGGAGTTTTCTCCTTGTGCCGCCTTCACCGCCATTGAAGACCCCGCCCACCTCTACTTCCCGTTCTATCGGGAAGACGCCGGCAGTTTCAACGGCTATGCCGTCTCCAACTTCTCCGGAGAATCGGTCAAGCTGGAGTTCAGTGCCTTCGGCGCCCTGGGTGCCTTGATTCAGCAGGCCGTCAACCCGGGACGCTTCGACTTGGCCGACCAGAACCAGCTGGCCAAAACTGCCAGCCAGATTTTCCAGGTCGATCCAGCCACTTCCCCTCCCGGCTGGATTCAGCTGGCCGTGGATCAGGAAGCCGTGGGTAGCTTTTTTCAGCTGGGCAGCACCGACCTGCAACAGCTCGACGGCGGCGTAGCCTGGGAGGAACCTGTCAAGAAGATGATCTTCACCCGGGTCTTCGACGGTTCGACCGCTTATCGGGGCCAATCCGCCACCACGCGCCTGACCCTGGCCAACCCGACGCCGATTTCCTCGACTCTCGAACTCACCTACGTAGCCGGACAGGATGGACCGGCAGGCACGGTTCCGCAGGGAGCCTCACAGACGGTCAGTCGCACTCTGCCTCCCCGGGCCTTTCTGGATGAGTCCCCCGCGGAGATCTTCGGCCAGGATCTCTCCGGAGGCTACATGATTGTCGAGGTGACCACAGGCGGCGAGGTCATTGGCTTCGAAAGAAAAGAGTAGAACTGCCCGATCACACGACCCTGCTGGGCCTGAATGGAGCACTGGAGAGCGAGGCCACCGAACTCTTCTCGGCGCAACTGGCCTACATTGAAGGCGTCGTCTTCACGAATGTGCAGCTGGTCAATACCAGCGACCAGATCCGCAACCTGACACTGAGCGCCATTGCTGAAGCGGGGGGCCTGCTGGCCGATCCAGTGGAACTGGCCCTGGGACCCGGCGAGTCGATCTCTCGGGACGTTTCCGAATTGTTCGGCTTGGCGGCACCCGCCGGTGGCTTCCCTGCCGGAGCCCTGTTCGTAGGCTCACTGCGAGTGACGGCTGACGGTCCGGGAGTTCTGGGCGACATGGTCTTTGGAGATCCGGCCAGCTTTACCAAACGCGGCTGCTCTGGCCTTGCAGTCGGAGCCTTTTCTGGAAGCCGTGTTTAGCCAGGTGGCCAACATCCCGGGGTTCTTTACGGGTCTAGCACTGTACGTTCCAGGCGACGAGGCGGCCCAGGTGCTGATTGAAGTCTTCGCCCCCAAAGTAGTGTAACTTTTTTTCTGTAATTTCTGGTCAGGCCTTGGGTCGGAAAGACAGAGGTCTGGGACAGGATTCTCCAAAAACAGAAACGAGAATCTGGCAAGGAGAATCAAATGAACCCAGATCTGGAAAAGAGAGTACCACGGGAGATCCTGGCGGAGTTGATCGAGGAAGGAACAGAAGCCTTTCGAGGAATCCTGGAGAAGTTGTTCAACGTGGCGATGCAGTTGGAAAGAAGCGAGTTTCTGGGAGCGGAAGCGTACGAGAGAACAGCCAGTCGGCGAGGCTATCGAAACGGATTCAAAGGCAAGCGGATTCAGACTCGAGTGGGAGAGCTGCACTTGGAGATTCCACAGGTGCGTGGGTTGAGGTTTTATCCCAAGTCGCTGGAGAGGGGTTGCCGTTCGGAGAAGGCCCTGAAGCTGGCCATTGCCGAGATGTATGTGATGGGCGTCTCGACGAGGAAAGTCACCGAGATCACGGAGCAGCTGTGTGGGTTGGAGATCTCGGCCACCCAGGTCTCGAGAGTGGCCGGGATGCTGGACGAAGAGCTGGAAGAGTTTCGAAGCCGGGAGCTGGGAGAGTATCCGATCGTGTATCTGGATGCCCACTACGAGAAGGTTCGAAGAGGCGGCAGGGTGCAGGACGTGGCCATCCTGAAAGCCATAGGAGTCAATCGTTTCGGGACGCGAGAGGTGTTGGGTCTGAGCGCCAAGATCAGCGAAGCGGAGGTGCATTGGCGAGGGTTTCTGGGAGATCTGCACAAGCGTGGACTGAGAGGGGTCGAGCTGTTGGTCAGTGACGATCACGAAGGACTGAAGGCGGCCAGGCGGGCAGTTTATCCGTCGGTGCCCTGGAACCGTTGTCAGTTTCACCTGAGCAAAAACGCCCAACAATATGCTCGCCGCAAAGAGGACAAGCCCCGCATCGCCCAGGCCATGCGGGACATTTTCGATGCCCCGTCTCGAGAGGATGCCGAGGAGCTCAAGGGTAAAGTCGTCAAGAAGTTCGAAAAGATTGCACCGGAGTTCGTGAGCTGGCTGGAAGACAACCTGGATGAAGGGCTGACAGTGTTTGATTTTCCGAGGAGCTGGTGGCGAAGGATCCGAACCATCAACGGACTGGAGAGACTGCACCGGGAGATCCGGAGACGAACCCGGGTGGTGGGAATCTTTCCCCACGAAGCATCGGCGCTGCGGCTCATCTCGGCTGTGCTTGCAGAGATACACGAGGAGTGGTTAACCGGCCGGCAATACCTGAACCTGGCCGGCTGGAAAAAACAAGTGGAGCAATTCTTCCCTACAGGCCCTAGAGGAAATTACAGAAAAACGGTTGCTTAACCGCTCCCAACGGTGAGAAGGTGGGCGAAGCGATGATTGATCTGGCAGCCGGGACGCGTTTTTCCAGGACGGTTGATCAACTGGTTCCCTCCAGCGCCGGCCAGGCCGGAGGCCTCATTCGAGTGACCTCGGACAAGGGTCTGATCGGCCAGCAGCTTTTCGGAACCTCAACCCTGTCACTGCTATCGGCTGTCCCACCGAAAGTAGTGCGCCTGGCGAATTGAGTACCCGGACATCCCGAGTGATCAACTGGATGTGAGGGTCGACAGGTAGCTGCGGCTGCCCAGTAACCGATGAGACAGTGACGCTGGATCTGGAGTTAGTGGATCCGGACGGCAACGTGCTGGCGACGGCGAAACTGGACGGGGAGAGCGCCCTGGCCCCCAACGGTCATCTGTCTCAGTTTATCGATCAGATCCCGCCACACTACGGCCCGCGTCGCCGGGATGCTCGGCCTGGTGGACACCTGCTGCTGCGTCTGGTGGTTCATTCGCCCAGCAAAGCAGCTATTTCCTGATGGCCGTTTTTGGCGGCGAAGTCGCGGGCGGTGTCTCCGTCGACATCACTCAGCGACACATCAGCGTGCTGGCTTAAGAGGGCCCGCACGACTTCCAGATGCCCTTCTGCAGCGGCAAACATCAGGGCGCTCCACCCTTCAACGTTGTCCACCGCATCGACGTCCGCGCCCGCTTTGAGCAGCACGCGTACCGTTTCGTGATTCGGGCCGCTGGCAGCGTAGATCAACGCGGTACGCCGAGTGGCATCGCGGTCGTCGACTCGAGCGTTATGCTCGAGCATGAGCTCCACGCCTTCCGTGTGTCCGTTGAAAGCGGCTAACATCAATGCCGTGCGACCGTCTGGATTGGCCGCATTCACGTTCACACCTTGTTCGATGGCCCGCCTTAGAGTGTTGATTTTTCCCTCGAGTGCGGCATCTCGGACGGCCTGAGCACTGATCGGTGACTTGACTTGTTGTTCTTCGCGCGGTTCGCTTTCCGGTGGCGCAGCCCCCCGTGTCGGCTCGTTGCCACAGCCGCTTCCCAACCAAGCGGCCAGCGAAAGTATCCAGACAAGTATGCGGGGCTCGCCAATACCGTTCTTGTTCGTCGTTTGAGTTGCCATTAGCTCGTGGAGGCGCTCCCCGCGATCGCAATCGTCCAACCTTCTCCGGACCGGATCGCTGAGGTCTTGCGAGGCCACCGGCCCGAATCAACGCTCACGATGTCTGAGGGTCACAGCCTCAGACGTTCGTATGCAGAGTGTTAAGAGCCTATCAGTCAGCAAGGTCTTAAGTTTGCTGAGGGCCTCCTCCGATGACCGCTGGAACTGTTTGCCCTGCGTGGAACTCTCTCTCTCTCTCTCTTGCAGCTGCGACAATCTCTATCAAACCTCCTTGATCAAAGGAATCCGACATATCCACTCGTCGTTAAGAACCGCTATTATAGCCCTAGCCGGCTCCAGAGTTTTTACCGTCAGCAACCATGAGACACGTTGAGCCTGTGGGGTTAGAGACAGTACGCAACGCGACCCGTGGGACTTCCACCACGGGCTGCTAGAGGAGGATTGCCATGGACGCTCCTGCCAACATGAGAGAGTTGAGTCTCTATTTTGAAAACCCTTGGACTCAGTCCCTGGGCATTTGCATCCTTTCACTGGTGCTGACCGTCATCATACGCTGGAGCCTACGATTTGTCTCGCTTGCGGTGGTTGAAAAAACCAAGACCGAAGTGGATGATATCGTGCTCCGGGCGGTCAAGGGACTCGTGACCTATTCGGTCCCGGTCATCGGTCTGATGGTGGCCCTCAAGCCGCTTGCTTTGACAACCTCCATGCCCCAGCAAACGCTGTTCTCTCTGCTTGTGGTGCTGGTGATACGCGGTGGGATCAGCCTGGTCGAGGACTTGTCCCAGTGGATGGGAAAGACCTGGGTGAAACGGACCGACTCTACTCTGGACGATGGCCTGCTGCCTCTCGCGCGCAAGGCCGCAAAGACGAGCATTGTCATCCTTGGGGTTCTGGTAATCCTGCAAGAATGGGGAGTCCAGATCGGTCCTATTCTGGGCGCCCTCGGTATTGGCGGCCTGGCCGTTGGCTTGGCCCTGAACAGCAGCCTCTCCAACATTTTCGGCGGCATTCAGCTGTTATTGGATGGTTCTCTCAATGCTGGCGATAAGGTCATGCTCGAGAGTGGGGAAGTAGGAGAGGTGCTGGACGTAGGCCTTCGCAGCACCAAGTTGCGGACCTACGACAACGAAGTCATCTTCCTTCCCAATGCGCAACTAGCCAATGCACGGATCAAGAACTTCACCAGACCCGATGTCAGTATCCGGGTCACCGTGAATTTCGGGGTAGCCTACGGCAGTGACGTGGCCCGGGTCAAACAGGTTGTCCTGGATGCGATCAGAGAGCTGGACGACATTTTGCAGGAGCCTGCTCCCCAGGTTCTCTTCTTGAATATGAGCGATTTCTCCCTGGACATGTGTGCCCAGGTGTGGGTGGATAATTATGGGAAGCAGGGTGCCAGGAAGTTGGGAATGACGGAGTTGATCTACCAGACCCTCAATGAGAGCGGCATCGAGATACCGTTCCCCACACGCACGCTGTATATGAAGCAATAAGAACCTCAGCCAATACTCGAATGAGCGCTCACGGTAACGTATTGAAACGACTGCCCTGAATCGCTAACCTAGTCCATATTTTATCTTTCTAACCTGCCGGAGTTGCCATGAGAAATGCCTGTCTCTTCATCGTGTTGCTGGTTGTCGCTACCCTGGCGCTGGTGGGATGTACCGAGGAGGAACCGATTGCGATCACCACGGGCCAGGGTGAGATGGCGGGTGAGGTCACCGCCGACAGCGTCATCCTGCAGTCGCGTCTGACGACTCGATCCAGGCTGGTGGACGGCGATCTGCCCGGTGCACCGGGAGTCGCTCGCTTCGAGGTGGACACCTCACCGGACTTCACCGACCCCGTCCGGACCGACTGGCTGGAGGCGACGCCCGAGCATGATTTCATTGTCAAGGCCAAGATCGAAGGACTCAGCGCCGGCACCGGGTACCACTACCGCCTGCGCTACGGTCCCAATGAGGAACGCACACGCACGGGCGCGACCCGCAGGTTCCGGACCCATCCCGGCCGAAACGCGGCAGGGGAGGTGAGCTTCGTGGTCGTCACCGGCATGAACTCCTGGGGATTCCATCACAGACCGGACCACTCCTACACCGGCCCTGACAAATCCCGCGGCTACCCGGCGCTGGAAACGATCCTGCGCATGAAACCGGCGTTTTTTGTCGGGACCGGCGACAACGTCTATTACGATGTGCCCTCCGAGGCCTCTGCGCGGACTCCCTCCGCGATGCGCCAGAAATGGCACGAGCAGTTCGTACAGCCACGGTATGTCGAGATATTTGCCGAGATCCCAACTTACTGGGAGAAAGACGACCATGACTATCGCTACAACGATTGCGACAACACGTCAGACGCCGAGCCTTCGGTAGCGCTTGGCGCCGCCATCTTTCGCGAACAGGTGCCGGTGGCCGATCCCGTAGATTCCGGTTCGGTCACTTACCGCACGCACCGTGTCTCGAAGGATCTGCAGATCTGGCTGACCGAAGGCCGGGACTACCGAAGCCCCAACATGATGGCGAGCGGACCGGAGAAAACTCTGTGGGGAGCCGAGCAGCGAGAGTGGCTGCAGCGGACCCTGCTTGAGAGCGACGCGACCTTCAAAATTCTGATTTCCCCCACTCCGATGATCGGGCCTGACGACGCCAATCAGGCGGGACGCGTGGCGGAGGGACACGATCACTTCAAGCGCGACAATCACGCCGATCCTGAAGGCTTCCAGGCTGAGCGCGACGCGTTTTTCGAGTGGCTGCGAGAGAATTCTGTCGAGCATTTCTACATTGTTTGCGGCGACCGTCACTGGCAGTACCACTCCATCCATCCCAGCGGCTTCGAGGAGTTCTCGACCGGAGCCCTGGTCGACGGCAACTCGCGCCTGGGCCGGAATCCAGGCGATCCCGAATCAACCGATCCGAACGCCCTGATCAAGCAGCCCTACACGTCGGCCGAACCAACCGGCGGGTTCTTGCACATCACGGTCACGCCGGGCTCCGGGGCGACCGCAATGTTTCGCTTCTTCGATGAGAAGGGCGAGCTGCTGCATCAGGTAAGAAAAGTTTCCGGCTAGGGGTTCACAAGGTCGATGAACTGATCCATGGCGTCGGTGTTGCACCCGAACTTCTCATGACCTTTGCCCAGATCCAGAATCTCGATGATCTGTTCACAGGAGCAACCCTTCGTGTCCTCGATCGTGAAACTCCTAACCGGCTTCTTGCTCTTGCCCTTGGAGGCCCCGGTATCGAACACTCCGTCCTCATCCACCAGGGCCCAGCGGTTCGCCTTTAGCTCCTCGGTGGGAACCCCTTCGGGGATGACCGTGTCCGGACACAGATCGTCTTCATCGAGAACGCCGTCGCCGTCCGTATCCTCCTCCGGAACAGGTAGAGCACAGGCCAGACCGCTCACGGAGGCCACACCGGTCAGTCCGACCAGCGCGCCCGATCCATCCGTCTTGTCGATAGAAATCAAGCTGTTAGGACTACCGCCGCCGCCGCTGGCTCCACCACCTCCGCCACCCTTGGTGCCAAACAGGTTTCCGGACTCATCAAACATAAGGTCCGGAGTGGCTCCACCCTGACCCGTCGTCCCAATCACGACCGAGGCACCGGTGTCTTTGTCGATTCGAACAATTCCATCCGGGCTGGTTGCGCCGAAGCCCCCCACGGAACCATAGAGCTGGCCGTCGGTTGGATCAAAGGCCAACCCGGAGATGCTTTCATCGGTGGGGCCGATCGGCGTGGTCGCTCCGGTGAAAGTATCGATGGTCAGGAGAGTGAAATCAGGTGGATCAAAACCCACAGCATAAAGCACGTCATTTTCGTCAAAGGCAATCCCGTCCAGGAAATCTATGAAAGGGACAACGGTAGCCACAAAGAACGCCTGGCCCGTTTCCGCGTCAATCCTGTAAAGATTGCCGGTCGCTCTCTCCGTACCGAAAATCCTGCCGAACGAGTCAATGGCCAGACCGGGCACACCGTTGAGACTAGTCGGCCCAACCACGGTGGCAGCTCCAGACGTTGTATCAATGGTCAATAACGAGCCTGGACTCGCCCCACCCTGGCCCGTTGTGCCATAGCAGACACCCGGCAGGGCCGGCCTGAGAAACTCCACTGCCGGACAGGGATCCCATTCCAGACTCTGGCCGGAAAGATCGTTGTCTCCGGCACTAAAGAGTTCATAGACGGCATCGCCCGGAGTCCCGCTGATCGGCTGGGCCGCGACGCTCAGGTCGATCTCGCCGGGATCTCCCGTGATCGCGCCCAGTCCGGGCGAGATTCCCACCAGGCCGCCTGTTGCGTCCAGGTTACCGTAAATGAAACTGAATGAACCGTCATCTCGCAGAGTGAGAGCAAAAGTGTTACTGTCTCCGGCGTTGTTCTGGGGGACGCCGGCCCAGGTCACCACAAAGTCGCCAGCAACCACCTCGGTGGTCACGACACCGTCCTGATCGGGGTTCAGATCGACCCACAGGGGAGCGATCCTGGGCGGTAGGTCCCGTAAATCCGCCACCGTTTCAGAGAAGTCTGTATCTCCCGCACCAAAGGTCACGAATCCGTTCGATCCGACGAAGACAGAGTTGTAGTCCGTACCGCAATAGGGGAAGGCAAAGGGCAATCCCACCTTCGCGAAGTCGTCGTCGAAGAGTACAAGTGGGGTTTGACCGCAAACGGCAGCGGTGATCATCGCCGCCACGGCCAGTGTCAGGACAATGAAATACACCTTCCTCGATTGTGAACGAAAAGCTTGCATGATCCCCTCCCCGAAAAGAAACACTTTCGCTTCCTGTCTTCCCGCCGATTCTCCGGTGCAAGAAGAGAGGTCCCCTGACCCTGGCTGCAAAGCCTCAAGTCGTTGATCAAGTTTCCCAGATTGAGCCCGCAGGGTAACGTGAGAATGATCACAAACAGCCCTTTTACCAGGATTTTAAGCACAAAGTGCCAGGGAGGTAGTCTCTTCTTGCCCAGCCAGACAGGGTCCGATATAGTCCAGCCTGGATGAGAGAACAATGAAAAGAAAGATACTCTTACCCCTCCTGGTTCTTGTGGCCGGCATAGAGATCTGCGTAGCTCAGCAACAACCCTTTACCCTGCGCATCACCTTTGGCCACGGCGATGAAGAAGCCAGCCAGTGGACCGGAAGCGTCAGTGCCCGCGACGCAAAGGTCGACGGAATGGAAGGGTGGCTTTTCCTGGAACCGGACCGGCTCTCCTTGAACACCTTCGAGATCCTCAGTGGAGGCGATCTCCAGAAGGGCGTGACCCTCACAGGCCAGGCTTCACCCGGCGCTCAACTTTCCGTCAGCACGAGCCGGGGGGCCTTCACCTTCGATTCCTTCGATCTCCAACTCGGTGACCGCCTCGAGTTCCTGGATGGATCCGTCGAAGTGGAGAGGCTGCCCGATGCGGTCAAACTGACGGACGACTCCCGCGAGGATGATTATCCGTCCATCGTTGCCGCCGCCGACTCGTCCGCCTGGGCGGTGTGGCAGTCCTACAGCGGCCGCAAGGATGAAGTGCGAATCGCCCGCTACGATGGTAAGTGGAAGCATTTCACACCCCTGCCCGGAGTGTCGGGTGATGTCTGGCGCCCCCAGGTGGTGCTCGACTCGCAGCAACGACCTGCAGTGGTCTGGTCGCAGCAGGTCAAAGGAAATTTCGACCTTTACGCCAGGACCCTCGACCCGGAGGCCAACCAGTGGCTGGAGATGGTGCGATTGAGCTCTCATCCCTACCCTGACATCGACCACCACCTGGTGTCGGACCCAGGCGGGAACCTGTGGGTGGTGTGGCAGGGCTTCCGCGGTGATAACTCCGACATCTTTCTTCGCCACTTCGACGGGCTTGCCTGGTCGCGGGAGATTCAGGTCACGTCGGACCCTGCCAATGACTGGGTGCCCCGTGTCGCCGTGCAGCGGGGTCGCGCCCACATTGTCTGGGACAGCTATCGAAACGGGAACTACGACGTTTTCCTGAGAAGCTACGAGAAGGGCCGGTTCGGACCCGAGATCCCGGTGGCTCAAAGTCCGAAATTCGAAGCTCACCCGTCGGTCGCCGTCGACGCCCAGGACCGGATCTGGGTGGCCTGGGAAGAGTCCGGCCCCAACTGGGGTAAAGACCTGGGGCCCACGATCGATCCGAACTGGCGGGAGAATCCCCACAATGAGCGAGTCAAGCACTCACCGGGTGTGGGCCTTTACGATTCCAGGAACGTGAATCTGGTCGTCTTTGAGAACGGGCTGCGCAAGAGCCCGACTGGCGATTTTCATCCTACCCAAGAAGGCGTCGGCGATCACTACGATTCGCCTCAGCTTCTGATCGACCCGGCCAACAACCGGGTCGGACTGCTGTTCGACCGGCGGGGATGGTCGGGTGCCGACCGGCAGGATGCGGTCTACTGGGAGAGCGTTCTTACGTTCTATGAGGATGGGGCCTGGACTCCGCTTCTGCCCATGCCCAAGAGCTGGGGACGTATTTCAGCACGCCCCGCCGCTGACTTCGATCAGAACGGAAACCTGTGGGTGGTGTGGCCGACGGACGAAAGGCGCTTCCGGTCCAGCAACGAGCCCGTCGTGGGCAACCTCTATGCCGCCCGTATTCCCCTGCAGGGATCGCCTGGCGCCCCGCTTCTTCAGGAAGAGAAAGCTGCGAAAAAGATCGAGGTGGCCCAGGGCCATCTGGACGAGCCGGGGGACGTGCGGGCTATCCGTTCCTATCGAACCTTCGTGGGCGGTGTCGAAAAGCGAATCGTGCGAGGGGACTTCCACCGCCACACGGAGCTTTCCACGGATCTGGGCGGTTGGCGGGACGGGTCCCTGCACGACTTTTACCGCTACGTGCTGGATGCAGCGGCCCTGGACTTCGGCGCCGTGACCGATCACTTCGCCGGAGGACATTACGAATACTGGTGGTGGCTCAGCGAAAAAAGCTGCGACCTGTACCAGATTCCCGGCAGCTTCGCGACGTTTTATGCCTACGAGCGCAGCGCTCGTTTTCCGCACGGTCACAGGAACATCATTCACACCAGGCGTGGAGTGCCCGTCCTCCGCTATTTCACCGAAGTGGCATTCGAAGGACCGGGGCTGGGCGGCGGATCCCTGACCGAGGATGACACGAAACTGCTCTACGAATCCCTCCGGCAGACCGGCGGAATCTCCATCCCTCATACTTCGACCTCCGACGGGATGGGGACGGACTGGCGTGACAATGACCCCGATCTGGAACCCGTGGTGGAAATTTTTCAGGGCATTCGCGTGTCCAGCGAACATGCCGGTGCTCCCAGGGCCGCCAGGTCGGCCGATGACCGTCCCGAGGGGGGGTATCAGGAGGCGGGTTTTGTCTGGAACGCCTATGCGAAAGGGTATCGGCTGGGAACAATCGCCAGTTCCGATCACGTCTCGGGTCACATCTCCTACGCCATGGTTTACACCGAACAGCCGACCCGGGAGGCCATCTTCAAAGCCATCCAGCAACGTCACACTTACGGCGCAACCGACAACATCATCCTGGACTATCGGATGGGGGAGAACTTCATGGGAGAAGAATTCAGCACTGCACAGCTGCCCCCCCCTGGAGATCCGTGTGGTCGGTACCCGCCCCGTGAGCCAGGTCGACATCATCAAGAACCAGCAGATCATCTACACGACCCATCCGAACGAAAGGGACGTCGCTCTAACCTATGTCGATCAGGATCCGACTCCGGGAAGCAGCTATTACTACGTTCGGATCCTGCAGGATGATCGGCAGATCGCCTGGTCCAGCCCCATCTGGGTGAACTACCAGCCCTGAGGAGGCCTAGTGCACTGTCCGGAAAGTTCACGCCGCTACTTCGGGCGTCTTTTCGCCGACAGCTTTGTTGCGCTACCTCGAAATACTCCCGGCATTGCTGCGTCGCGCGCCTCACTGACGACGAAAATCCATCCCGAATTAACGACGCGAACTTCCCGGACAGTACACTAGCACTAGCCGGAAATCCCGAAGGTCACGGAGCGCTGGGTGGCTTTCTTTGACTTCGGCTTCTTGACGGACACGACGAACTCATAAATTCCCGGTCTGGTCTGGGTCAGCTCGATCTGACCGCCGATCAGGGTGCCTCCCTCTTCATCGCCCACGCGCCGTGCAGACAGCGGCTGCCAGGAGCCGGGAACGACGGACTCTCCCTGCAACCGGAATTCGGCTTTGATCAGCAGGTCGGTCTCAGGATCCGTTTTCTCCCCGTGGTAGACCACCATGAAGTACGAGAAGGCGTCGCCGGGGCGATAGAACCGGAACCCTTCCTTGAGCTCGGATGAGGTCCATTTCCCCTGCCTTTTTGTTTCATCTTCAGGATCCCGCTGCTCGGTCCAGTCGAACAGAATGATGCTGCTCAGAGCCAGTTTCTTGCGCGACACCTTGGGGACTTCGATCCAGGATGCAGCCGTCCCGGTGAGCTCCGTAGCCCGGTCCCGGACCCCGACGCGAATCTGATAGAGTCCCGGTTTCAGCTCCAACCGCCTGGTCAGGTGGAGCCCTTGCTGGCGGAAGGGTTCGACTCCCTCCTGTGGCAACGTCATCCGGATCAACTGCGACTTGCCGTCCACACTCTTGCCATCCTTGTCGATGACATAAGTGAGAAGCTCCAGCGAAAGCACGCGTCCCTTCCTCCCCAGGCTTGCTTCATGCAGGGGTAGTCGGTCTCCTTCAATGTGGGTATGCAGTGAAACCTGTGCATCATCGACTTCCGTGTCAAGAAACTGGGCTCGCACCATCACTCCGATGTTCGTCACCGGCAAGGGCACCAGAACCGCTTCCTGAAAGGCCTCCTCCGGCGTTCGTTCCCCCTCCCTCCCGTCGGCCCTGAAGAATTCGGTCGGCGAATAGCCTCTCTGGGTTCGGACTCGATACTCGGGGTAATCGTCAACGCGGACCGTAAAACGGCCGTAGTTTTCCCTGTCTTCCTCGGCCGGGTAGTAACCGAGGCGGTAGTAGTAGCGGTTGTTGTCCAGTGCTTTTCCCAGGGCTCCGGTCAAGTCATTCGTGTTGAAGAAGGTTTCGCCTCCCGTATCCTTGGCCAGGGCATTCAAACTGTCTTCGACATCTTTCTCTGAAGAGGTAAGGAAACTGTACATGCCGGGGTCATAGCCTCCGCGAGCCGAGGCGTCAAACATCGGGGGCGGCTGCAGGCCCTTGGCGTCGATCGAGTAGACGATGACTCCCGAACTGACTGCTCGATTGATGGTCGCCCGTAGATCGTTCGCGTCAACGTCGCCAAAACGGTCCAACAACGTGAACCCGTCAGAGTAAAGCACCAGCAACCGTTGCCCCGGCAGGCTGGCCATGCGGTCCGCAGCAATTTTAAGAGTCGACAGTGTGGCTTTCCGGTAGTGAGAGGATTGGGAAAGTACCTGAACGGCTCTGCTCCTCGTCATGGCCACCAGGAAATCGGTGCCGAAAAGTCCCTCTTCTTCCCCGGGGCCTTCCGAGCTAAAGGAACTCATGGTGTTCACGGTGCCGTTTCCGGGCATCCCGTCCTCAATAGAAAGAACCTGCATTCCCAGTTGCAGAGCCTGCCGGTCTCCACGCTCGATCTGGGCCGCCAGGTAAGGAGTAAAGTAGCTCGGATTGACCACCTGGCCGGGGCTGAGCTTGTCGATCGCATAGCCCAGGACGTGACGATTGCGGGAAAACTGTCCCGTCACCCCGAGTCTTCTCCTGATGCTGACCACCGCCGCCAGGTCCTGATGGGTCATCTGCTCGTCCACAAAGTCATGCAGGCTCTTCTTGACCCGGTGCAGACTCGAGGGAGACATGTGCAGGCTGTCAACGAACAGCATCACCGTTCTTTCGGGTGGTTCCCGGGTAATCGGGCCCGGTTCGTCCAGGCTGCCGGAACGCCCGGGGGCGACCCGGGTGATTCCCTCCGAACCCTCGGAGGTGGCGATCTCGACGGCCGAGAAAAAGCTGATTTCCTGGGGTTGTCCATCTTCCAGCAGCAGGAAATTTTCCCGTTTCAGATCAGGGACCGGCTGGCCTTTCTTGTCCGTCACTACGACGCGCAGCTCGACCAGCTCAGTAACGACCCGAATGACGGGCTCCTGCTCCTCCGCTGCGGCTTCCTGAGACGGGGGTTCTTGTCCCGGGACGGTGACCGTCCATAAGGACGCTATGAATGGAAGGGCAATCAGTCGATGGATCGGCATCTCGCAGAATCCCTTTCTTCTAATAGATCAACTCGCAACCAGCCGGTGTCGGACCGACCTCGCAGTGCAAAACTGATCACCGATTCTGTGGGAACAGTATACCGAACCCGCGTGAAGCGCAGGGGCCGGTTTCGTGCCGGCCCGCTTGACGGACGACCACAAGGGTCGCCCCTACAAATCTATTCCCCGGCGGTCGCGGTCGGAGTTCCCTCACACTTTTGATGGCTCCAGATTCCAAAATATTCCTGGGAACGTTGGAACCTTGGAACGCTGGAACGGTTATTCCCTATTGAAGACCAGCTTCCTGTTGAAGGTGCGGCGGGGAGTCTTGGTCTCCTGCTGCTGCGTGAGTGTCTGGCCGTCCCCGGAGAGTTCCCAACTCTGATTCCGCTCGATCTTCATTTCACCCATGGGGGTTTCCCGGACCGAGACCCTGGTCACGACCAGCTTTTGGTCTTCCCAGTTGGCCTCCACGGTGGCATCACCTCTGGGGGTGGACACTTCCTGGGGGCCGGCCCCCGGCTTCAGAACTTGTTCCTGGCTGCCGCCCTGGGGCCCTTCAGCCACGATTGTCAGCTGATCGTCCTGTTGAGTAATGGTCATTCTGGAGATCTGCCCGCCCATTCCGCGCCCCATACCTCCCCGGCCTCCACGGCCTCCTTGACCGCCCTGTCCCCGCTGGTCATCGCCACCAGGGGGGCGGCCGCCTCCGTCCCTTCCGCCGCCGCCACCTGGCGGAACAGGCATTTCACTCTCATCTGCATTCAGGACCCAGGTCCCCGAGAAATCAGGTCCGTGGACCGCACCCGCAGTGGCCGCTGCCATGATTCCCGAGACTGCGAGAATCAGAGCAACTCTTATTCTTTTCTGAAACATGTGACCTCCTAGAAAAATCCAGCAAAGAGAAAAGATTGAACGGTTCATTGGAGGTATATACGAAAGCCCTCCTGGGATTGGTTACGAGTGAGGGTGGATTTGTTTCAGAACCGCGCGGGAGGATCGGAAACGAAGCCCCGACTGGTCGCGGCACACGTGGAACGTGGAACGCATTATCCCTCCACCAGAGTCCCGCAACCTTCATTGGTGAAGATCTCGGTGAGCAGGCTGTCGGGGGTCAGGCCGCTGATGATGTGGGCTCGCGGCACTCCACCCTGAATAGCGTGGCGGCAGGCCTCCAGTTTCACACTCATTCCACCTTTCACGCTACTGCTCAGGAACTCATCGAGGCTCTCCAGGTGGATCTGCGAGATCAGGCTCCCGGGATCGGTGGGATCGCGCAGAACCCCGGCGATCGGGGTCAAGAAGATCAGCTTGGTGGCTTTCAGAGCCATCGCGATCTCTGCAGCCACCGTGTCGGCGTTCATGTTGTAGATACTGCCGTCCTGACCTCCGGCCATGGCACTGATTACCGGCACGTAGGATCCGGCGATGAGATGGTGCAGCACGGCGGGATCGACCGATTTCACATCCCCCACAAACCCGAAATTCACTTTCCGGGTCTTCCCCGTCTCCCGGTCCACCACCTTCTGGACCGGTCTGCGAACGGCGGCGATCAAGCCGGAGTCGACTCCTGACAAACCCACGGCCGTCACCTGGTTACGACTCAGACTAGCCAGAATCTCGGTGTTCAGCTTGCCGTTGAACACCATTTTGGCAACCTCCAGTGTCTGGGCATCGGTGACGCGGCGACCGTTGACCACCTCGACCCGGAGCCCCAGGCTGCGGGCCACTTCGGTGGCCTGCCGACCGCCGCCATGGACCACAACAACGTGGATGCCGAGTCGCTGCAAAAGCGAAACCTGAGTCCCGAACTGGTCAAGTATCTCCTCCTCCGCCACGATCTCTCCGCCCATCTTGATGACAAAGACCTTGCCACTGTAGAGGCGCAGATAGGGCAGCGCCTGTTTCAGTCCGGCCACTGTATTCATTCCGTTTTCTCCTTAGAAAGCTGTTGTTCGCCGAGGAGGTGCAGCAGTAGAGCCTTCTGCACGTGGAGCCGGTTCTCGGCCTGATCGACCACCACGCTGCGAGGCGAATCCAGGACCTGGTCAGACACGACAATGTTTCGCCGCACCGGAAGGCAGTGCATGAAAGAGGCAGCAGGTGTCCGAGCCATGAACTCCTCTGTCACCTGCCAGTGCTGGTATCGATCTCGAATCTTCTGTTCTTCCTCCGAGTCCTGATAGGCCATCAGGCTTCGCCACGACTTGGCATAGACCACTTGAGCCCCTTCCAGAGTTCCCCAATCGTCACTCTCTCGAATCGAGGCACCCGTCTCCCCTGCAATCTCCTCCATCATGGTGCCCAGCTCCTCATCCAGAGCAAACTCAGCAGGGCGCAGGAGGGTCAGATTCAGGCCTCGCTGAACCGCCATGAGAGCGACTGAACGCGGCACAGCCAGCGGCAGAGGACGGGGATGATGGGCCCAGGTCAACACCAGTCTGGAGCCCCTCTTCAAACCCAGCTCGTTCCAGGTCAAAGCGTCACCCAGAGCCTGACATGGATGCCACAGAGACGATTCCAGATTGATCACTGGAACGGTAGCGTGGCGGCCGAACCCGGACAGGACTGGGTCTGTGGAATCGACTCTCCAGGAGTGACCCGAAGGAAAGGCCCGAATCGCCAGAGCGTCAAAATAGCGGGAAAGGACGGCTGCCGCCTCCCGCACGTGCTCAGCCTTGTCACCGTCCATGATGACCCCGTCCTCGGTCTCAATGCCCCACACCCCGTGTCCGACATTCAGGGTCAGGGAGTGCCCCCCCAGTTGCTGCATAGCGACCGCGAAGGAGGTCTGGGTGCGGAGGCTGGGGTCGAAGAAGAGCATGCCCAGCGACTTTCCTTTCAACTGGCTGGTAATCGTCCCCTGCTTGACAGCGGCCGCCAACTCCAGGAAACGAGCGAGCTCAGAGGGTGAGAAATAACTGGTCGCAGTGAAGTGCATCGAGGCTTACCCTGGAAAGCGCTCCAGAACGGTGGCGAGTCGCTCAAAACTCTCCTCGTCAATCGTGAGTGGCGGCATCAGGCGGATCACGTGAGGATCGGCGGAGGTACCGGCCAGGATCTGATTCTCGAAAAGGTATTTCGTAACTTCCCTGGCTGGAACGCTGGTCTCGAGACCCAGCAGGAGTCCATAACCTCGAACGGAACGAACAGGCCCCGTGATCAGCATCTGGTGAGCCACCGACTCGAGATGCAGGGCGTTGTCGATCAGTTTTTCCTTTTCAATAGCGTCCAGAACCGCCAGCCCGGCGGCGCAGGCAATCGGGCCACCTCCAAAGGTTGTGCCCAGTTCCCCGAGTTTCATCGCCAGGGCAACCTCCTCGCTCGCAAGAACCGCGCCAATCGGGATGCCGTTGGCCAGCCCCTTGGCGGTGGTGACAAGGTGAGGTCTGGCGGCGAAGCGCTCTGCTGCAAAGCTGGCTCCCACCCGCCCCACACCGGTCTGGATCTCATCAAAAATAGCCATGGTTCCGTTCTGCTCGCAGAGTTCCACCACATCGGCCAGGTATCCGGAGTAAGCCGTGCATACTCCGTTCATACTCTGGATCGGCTCCAGGATGACGGCTGCGGAATCAGGCCGGAGATGACTCCATAAGGAGTCCAGATCACCAAACTCGGCCACCTCCACGTCTCGCACCAGCGACGGGAACTGGTCCCGATAGTGACCAATCGTGGTGACCGAAAGCGCCCCGGCAGTGCGGCCGTGGAAACCGCCCTTCATCGTGACCAGCCCGTTGCGGCCGGTCGCCTTGAGAGCCACCTTGATGGCCGTTTCATTGGCTTCCGCTCCGGAATTACAAAGAAACACCCGGGTCAGATGAGCGGGCGAAAAATCAACCAGACGCTGCTGGTAAACAGCTCGGATGTCGTTGGACACAACATTGGAGTAGAAACTCAGCTTCCCTGCCTGCCGGGCTACCGCCTCCACCCACTCCGGATGACAGTGGCCGAGCAAGGCCACGCAGTGGCCGCCATAAAAGTCCAGATAATTCACACCCTCCGAATCACGAACGCGGCAGCCTTCGCCTTCGACAAGGGTTATGGGCCACTTCGAATAGGTTGGAATCTGGTACTGGTTTTCGAGGTCGGGATAGAAAGTACTAGCACACATGATTTTCTGCTCTAGATTGGACGCGGGGGCGGCATCTGCAATCCGGCCGTCTCGGGCCAGCCGGACATGAGATTGGCATTCTGGATTGCCTGGCCAGCGGCGCCTTTGATCAGGTTGTCGATGGCGGAACAGACCACAACGCAGGAACCGCGAGAGTGGATCGACAGGTCGCAACGATTGGTGCCCCAGACATCAGCCACCGACGGAGATTCCGAAACCAGTCTCACAAAAGGTGCCCCGCTGTACACCTTCTGAAACCACTCGCACATTGGCTCTCCTCCCACCGGCTCGGGGTAGAAGGCGTGAAGCGTCACGAAGATTCCTCGTACCAGCGGAGTCATCTGGGGGACAAACGAGACCTCCGTCTGGGCGCTTCCTCCCATCTGGCTCCAACCCTGTTGAATCTCGGGAAGATGCTGATGATTGAGCGGCTTGTACGCTCGGAAGTCGTTGGCCCGCAGGGGATGATGTGTGGTGGGACGAGGCTGAATACCTGCACCCGAAGAACCGGTTTTTCCGTCAATGGCTACAAATCGAGGTTGTTTCTCAAAGCTCGCCAGAGGCAGGAGCGCCAGCTGGGCAGCCGTCGCGAAGCAGCCTGGATTGGCTACCAAACGGGTCGACTGGATCTCCTCCCGGTGAAACTCAGGCAGGCCGTATGTAAATCTCTCCAGCCAGTCGGTCCGTGAGTGCTTCTTGCCGTAGTACTGCTCATAGGTCTCCGGACAGTGCAGGCGGAAGTCACCGGAAAGATCAATGACCCGGATCCCATCTCCTTCCACCTGACTCAGCGCAGAAGGGAGAAACTCCATGGTGTGACCATGACCAAGTGCCGAAAAGAGGGTCCACTGACCCTCCTCGAGCCGACTCCAGTCGAACGAAACCGGCGAGAGAAAAGAAGCCTCCGTCCATCCCCTGACTTCCGGGTAAACATCCGCGATCTGCTTCCCGGCCTGGCTTTCGGAAAGAGCCACCGCCAGCTCGAAGTGGGGATGGACAGCGAGCAGTCGAAGCAGCTCTCTTCCCACAAATCCGCCGGCCCCCAGGACCACAGCCTGCTCAAGTGGTGGCATGAAGGCTGACCTCCTTGTGAACCGTCTCAATCAGAGGCTCGGGATTGGTCCGGGCGTTGGCTGCTTTCAGACCCAGCCGGCTCTCGATGAAGGACCGCCCCACGTGGTTGTCGGTAACGGGCCCGCTTACGACCTGTGTCTCGATGCCAATCTGCTTCAGGAATCGACAGGCTCCCCAGGCTCCAGCCGGGTCGTTGGCGCACAGCACAACGCAGCGCAGCCACTGTCTGATCTCATTGTCGTTAAGGACCGTCTGGACCCCGTAGTCTCCGAAGATACCGTCTCCGAACTCGAGAACCACCACGTCCGGCTTGCCGCGGCTCAAGTTACTGATCAGCCGGCGGGTGACCGCAGTGGCGGTCTCAGGGCCCGTCGCCACAACTCCCGCATCGGCAAATGACAGGGCCTCGCTGGCCCCATAGTCGATCATGCGCAGCACATCCTGCCGCAAGGCCACCCCGGTCACTTTGGCAGCCGAGACTCGCATCCCTTTCTTGACCAGCCCATGGATCACTTCACAGGCGGCCACCGTCTTCCCCGCGTTCATGCAGGTTCCCACTACTGCCACGAGGGGGGGGATCCTTCGGATCTTCAGATTGTCGGGAATCGCCTGAAGATGAATGTGGGCCGGCACCCCGACGCGCTTCTCCAGATATGGAAAGTGCAGTACTGCCCCCATCACCTCGACCTCAAATGGACGCCCGACATCTGGATTGAAAGAAGTGCACACCCCCAGGACTCCGCCCAGATTGAGGAGATGAATTCGGTCCCCGGGTCTCACTGCCTCGGGAAGGCGACCTTCGTAGCCGTGGAGCGCGTTCCGATGCCCCAGGACACCGGCAATACAGTCGCCGCTCTTGAGAGCCACCATCCGCCCCTCAGAGTTCTCCAGCTCGTTGTAGACACTCTTATCGTTGAGAATTCGTCCGGCCACTACATAACCTTCTTCCGCTACAATCTCATCCGTCAGGTACACGTCCCTTCCGATTCCAGAGCGGAAGGTGGCAGAACCAATCTTGTCCAGTCGTACTCGTCTCATCGTCAATTCTTCTTCGTGAACGACCAATCATAATAAATCTGCAACATAATATGCAAGATGTTTTCTCGTTGTTTTGTTCAATATCAGGTGTTAGTGACTATATAATAAAAGGATACTGGGAATACCGACGAATGTTTTGGGTTTGACATCAGCATTTAATATGCGCATAATTATTCAGAATGATAATGACAATGGTGAGCTTGTTGCTCAACTCCTTTCTGGGTTTTGTGTTGGGCGTAGGGCACGTCAACCTGGCGTGCCGGACGAATGGAGATGGCAAGGATGGCCCGGAAATGGATGACCTATACAGACGAGTCCAGTTCGGCACGGTTGATAACCGTGCCCTACGAATCATGCCCGGCGGTCGCGGCCCTGAGGTCCCTCCCACCCTGGGAAACTCCCGAATCGTGGAACCTGGAACGTGGAACGTGGAACGGCACGAGCGGGAGCGAGTGCAAAGGTGATGAAGAAAAGGCGACAAAGACAAATCCTTCAGGTGGTCACGGCCGAAGCGATCCGCAGTCAGGAACAACTCCGGCGGCGACTGGCCGAGCGTGGGTACGATGTAACGCAGGCAACTCTGTCGCGCGACTTGAAGGATTTGAGAATCGTCAAGGCAGCGGATCCGGGTGGTTCGGGCTACCGCTACCGACCCCTCGACGAACCCCGGGGGAGAACACCCCGTTCCGAGGTGAGTGGACACTTGATCGTTTTTCACACAGAACAGGGACTGGCGGCAGCTCTGGCCTATGAAATTGATGCCATCAGGCTGCCCTCGCTACTGGGAACGGTAGCCGGCGAAGATACCATCCTGGCGGTGGTGGCAGAAGGCCACCGGGCCGCTGACGTGGAGCAGGAGATATGGAGCATTCTAAAGTAAACAAGATTGTTCTGGCTTATTCGGGTGGACTCGACACCTCGGCGATGCTGCACTGGTTGAAGCAGCAGTACGGCTGTCCGGTGGTTGCCTTCGTAGCGGACGTGGGCCAGCCGGATGATTTCGATGCGGTCCGGGCCAAGGCCATCGCCACCGGAGCAGACGATGTCGTGATCTCGGACCTGAGGGAAGAATTTGTTCGAGAGTTCGTCTTTCCGGCCGTGCAGGCCCACGCGATCTACGAAGGTGAATACCTGCTGGGAACGTCTCTGGCCCGGCCTTCCATTGCCCGGGAGCAGGTCCGGGTGGCCAGGGAACATCAGGCAGATGCCGTCGCCCACGGCGCCACCGGCAAGGGCAACGATCAGGTTCGCTTCGAGCTGACTTATCAGGCTCTGGCACCCCAGTTGGTCACGATCGCCCCCTGGCGGAGCTGGTCGTTCAAGAGCCGAACCGATCTGATCAACTACTGTCACGAGCAGGGAATTCCAGTTGACTCCACGCTGGAGAAGCCCTACAGCATGGACGAGAACCTGATGCACTGCTCCTACGAGGGAGGCATTCTGGAAGATCCCTGGCAGCCCCCTCCAGATGATCTGTTTCTGAATACCACTTCACCCGAGCAGGCTCCTGCAACTCCCGAGGATCTGGTGATCGAGTTTTCCCGCGGGATTCCGGTTCAGCTGGACGGGCAGCTGTTTTCGGCGGCGCGCCTGCTGGAAGAGTTGAATACCCGCGCCGGTCGACACGGTGTCGGCCGCGTCGACCTGGTAGAGAATCGATTCGTCGGCATGAAGTCACGGGGAGTCTACGAGACTCCCGGAGCGACCGTGCTGCACAAGGCTCATCGGGCACTGGAGTCGATCGTCCTCGATCGGGAGATCCAGCATTTCAAGGATGGACTTGCTCTGCAACTGGCTGAGAAGATCTACTACGGTCTCTGGTTCGCACCCGAAACCCAGTTGCTGCTGAAGACGGTTGAGGAAACCCAGCAGAAGGTTTCGGGGGAAGTGGAAGTCCGGCTCTACAAAGGCAGCTGCTCGGTTCGGCGACGGCGATCCGAGCACAGCCTCTACAGCGCAGAATATGCCACCTTTGAAGAAGACTCGGTGTACCAGCAATCCGATGCCGGGGGGTTCATTCGGCTCCAGGGCCTGCGGCTGCGAATGGCAGCCGACAAGGCTGGAAAAACCGACACGGTTGAGGCTTAGTACTCCCTTTCATGAATGGGGCAGCGACCGTTTAAATCCCCCCGGTCGCTGCCCCATTCATGAAAGGGAGTACTTAAACAGGAGACCCGGGATCCATGAAAAACGGTAAGGGGCAAAAGACACCTCTCTGGGGCGGGCGCTTCGAAGAAAGCGTCGAGACCGCCGTGATCGACTACACGGCTTCTCTGCAAGTCGATCGGCGGCTCGCCTTCCAGGACATTCGGGGAACCCGGGCCCACGTACAGATGCTGGCTGACCGGGGCATTCTCCCTGTGACGGACCTCGATGCCATCCTGGAGGCACTCGACAAGATTCAGGAGGAACTGGAGGGCGGCACCTTCCCCCTCCAGCCGGCACTGGAAGACATCCACATGAACATTGAATCCCGCTTGACCGAGCTGGCCGGTCCGCCAGGAGAGCGCGTCCATTCGGGACGAAGCCGCAACGACCAGGTGGCCGTTGACGTAAAACTCTACTGCCGGGAAACATCGGCTCGCTGGCAACAACTGCTGATGAAGCTCCAGGAGCCCTTTCTAGCCCGAGCGGGCGAATTGACCGAGGAACTCTTTCCGGCCTGGACCCACATGCAGGTGGCTCAGCCGATCTCCTGGGCTCACTACCTGCTTTCGTTCTGCGCCATGTTCGGGCGGGACTTTGAGCGGCTTGAGAGCTACCGGACACTGCACTCGACCTCTCCCCTGGGAGCGGGTGCGCTGGCCGGCAGCACCCTGCCGATCGACCCGGCAGCAACAGCCCAGGCTCTTGGGTTTGAACGGAGTTTCGTGAACAGCTACGACATCGCTGGAGATCGGGACTTTGTGCTGGAATTGCTGCAGATTGCCAGCCAGCTCATGCTCCACGTGAGCCGCCTGGCCGAGGATCTGATCTACCTGTCCAGCTCTGCCGTGGGCTGGGTGGAGCTCCCTCAGTCACTGTGTACCGGCAGCAGCATGATGCCCCAGAAACAGAACCCGGACATCCTGGAACTGGCCCGGGGCAGGACGGCTTCGGTTCTGGGGCACACCCAGGCGGTCTCGATTCTCCTGAAAGGGTTACCCACTTCCTACCATCGAGATCTTCAAGAGGACAAGCCGCACCTGTTCAGTGTGGTTGACATCGTGGAATCGACCCTGCGGATCCTGCCCCGCGTCATCGAGGGGTTCAGCCTGCTTCCAGCCCGGTACAAGGATCTTCTCGAGGATGGATTCCTGGCTGCGACCGATCTGGCGGAGTATCTGGTGGAGAAAGGAGTTCCTTTTCGAGAAGCCCACCGGCGGGTAGGTGAGCTGGTTTCGTACTGTGAGTCTGAGGGTAGCTCACTCCAGGAGCTGAGCCTGGAGGACCTTCAGGAATGGAGCCCCGAGTGCACCGAAGCGGTTCTGGGGCGGCTCGATCCGGAGTCGAGTCTGCGGACTCGCGACCACGCCGGCGCCACGGGAGTGGCAGCGGTTCAAGAACAGATTCGACACTGGCAATTGTGGCTGGCCGAAAGGAGACAGAATTAGGCGGAGCGCCACTCGACTTCCTTGCCCCCCACGTTGATCCGTTCCACCGCGAGAGAGCCCATCTTCATCTCGACGAAAGGTTGACCCTCGCTCAGCCCAACACTGAAACAATCTGGTAAGTGCTCCTCTTGTATCATCTCAGGGGGTCACGATGAAACAGAGAATTCTCAAGGTTGCACCGGTTGCCAAAAGGCCCCTCTTCAAGGAGAATCGCAGTCATGGCTCAGGCTTCCAAACAAATGCCCATCGTCGAGTTCCGGTCGGACTCAGGCCAGTATCGTCACTGGCGCCTCCGGATCGAGCCCCCCATTGCCTACCTGACCCTGGACGTCCAGGAATCGGAAGGACTGTTCGGGGATTACATCCTGAAGCAGAATTCCTACGATCTGGGGGTTGATATTGAACTCTACGACGCCACCCAACGACTCCGCTTTGAGCATCCCGAGGTGAGGGTGGTGGTGATCGAATCGGGCAAGGAACGAATCTTCTGTGGAGGGGCCAACATCGGGATGTTGGGAGCCGCGTCTCACCACCACAAGGTCAATTTCTGCAAATTCACCAACGAGACAAGACTGGCCATCGAGGATGCCGGCCGGCACTCGGGGCAGCGTTACCTGTGCGCCGTCAACGGCACCGCGGCCGGGGGTGGCTACGAGATCGCCCTGGCCACCGATCACATTCTGCTGGCTGACGACGGAAGCTCGGCCGTATCTCTCCCCGAGGTACCCCTGCTGGGAGTCCTGCCGGGAACCGGCGGATTAACGCGGCTGGTGGACAAACGCAAGGTTCGTCGAGATCGCGCCGACGTCTTCTGTACCCTGGAAGAGGGAGTCAAGGGTCAACGGGCTCTGAAGTGGGGACTCGTGGATGAACTCGTGCCCAGATCCCGCTTCGCGGAAGTCGTTCGAGAACGAGCCCTGGAGCTGGCGGAAACGAGTGATCGGCCGGTCGACGTGGAGGGAATTGACCTCGCTCCCCTGGAACGGGAAGTCACGGAGAGCGCACTCTCTTACCAGCACCTCCAGGCCGACCTGGATCGGGAAGCCGGAGTCGCCCGCTTTCTCTTTCGTGGTCCGGTTGATCCGCCACCCGCAACCACAGTCCAACTCGCCGAACTGGGAACCCGGTTCTGGCCTCTGGCACTGGCCCGGGAGTTCGAAGATGCCCTGCTCCACATGCGTCTGAATGAAACAGACCTGGGCTTGCTGCTGCTTGTTTCCGAAGGCAAGTCGGACCTGGTTGCTCAGCACGACACCTTCCTGCAGGAGCACGCCGAGCACTGGCTGGTGCGAGAGATACTTCTTTACCTGGGACGGACTTTGAAACGGCTGGACGTCAGCTCCAGGACACTTTTTGCGTTGCTCGAGCCCGGGAGCTGTTTCGCTGGTTTCCTGACGGAACTCGTATTCGCTGCGGATCGCAGCTACATGCTGGAGGGACAGTGGGAGGACGACGACCGCCCGGCGCCAGTCCTGAGATTGACAGAGGCGAACTTCGGCCTCCTTCCCATGGGTAATGGCCTTTCGCGACTGGAGACACGCTTCCTGGGGAACACGGATCTGCTGGAGCAGGCCCGCGGCCTCGCCGGCCGGGACCTGCAGGCCGATGCAGCCGAGGAAGCGGGCCTCGTGACGGTCATCATGGACGACATCGACTGGGAGGATGAGATCCGGATTGCCATCGAGGAGCGGACCAGTTTTTCTGCAGACTCGCTGACGGGGCTGGAGGCCAACCTGCGCTTTGCGGGCCCTGAGACTCTCGAGACCAAGATCTTCGGTCGACTCAGTGCCTGGCAGAACTGGATTTTTCAACGACCCAATGCGGTTGGAGAAGAGGGCGCGCTGAGCCGCTATGGAAGCGGCATCCGCCCCAGCTTCGACCAGGAAAGAGTCTAGTGAGACGCGTCTTGGATCGCCGAATAGTGACCTCAAGTTCTGAAATGTATGATCGCCAAACAACAGAACGGCAGAGCGTCAGCTCGCCGTTATCGGTGGGCTCACGCCTCACCGCTCTGTTCGTCAGTGCAAACCTGACTCAAGATAGACGAGGGAAATCCAACAATGACCCGAGAAGTTGACTACAACGAACGTATTCCCAACAACGTGGAACTGGCCACCGACCCGCGGGTCAAAAGGGCTCTGGAGAAATGGCATCCGGGGTACCTCGACTGGTGGAGGGATATGGGGCCCGAGGGGTTCCAGACCGCGGATGTGTACCTGCGTACGGCGGTCAGTGTCAAGGAAAAGGCCGGCGAGGAGTGGGCTGTTTTCGATTACGTCAAGATGCCCGAGTACCGGTGGGGAATCCTGCTCGCGCCTGCCCTCGAGGGCAGGCAGGTGAACTTCGGACTTCACAGGGGCATTCCGGCCTGGCAGGAGGTCCCGGGTGAGTACCGGGCCATGCTGCGTCGCCTGATCGTGATTCAGGGAGACACCGAACCGGCCTCGGTCGAGCAGCAGCGCTACCTGGGTCAGACTGCACCTTCGCTCTACGACATGCGCAATCTCTTCCAGGTCAACGTCGAAGAGGGCCGCCACCTGTGGGCCATGGTTTATGTTCTTCACAAGTACTTCGGTCGCGATGGCCGGGAGGAAGCGGAAGAGCTGCTGAGACGGCGTTCGGGGAGCGACGATGCCCCCCGCATGCTGGGTGCCTTCAACGAGGAAACTCCCGACTGGCTCTCTTTCTTTCTCTTCACCTTCTTTACCGATCGCGACGGCAAGATGCAGCTCGAAGCGCTGGCCCAGTCTGGTTTTGATCCGCTCTCGCGCACCTGCCGCTTCATGCTCACCGAGGAGGCATTTCACATGTTCGTGGGCGAGTCCGGGGTCCGGCGAATCATTGAACGCACCTGCCAGACGATGAACGAAGCCGGTGTCGAGGATCCCTACGATGTTGAGGCCGTTCGTGCCCTCGGTGTCATCGACCTCCCAACCATTCAGAAGAAAGCCAATCTCCACAGCTCACTGACACTCGATCTCTTCGGGTCCGAGCTTTCCATCAACGCGGCCAACTTCTTCACCGCCGGTCTGAAGGGCCGCTTCCGTGAAGTCCGGCTGGAAGACGATCACGGTCTCACAAATAGCACCTACCCCGTCCTGGAACAGGTCAATGGCGGCTTCGAAAGGGTCGAGCATCCGGCGCTGAATGCCCTGAATGCACGCCTGCGAGACGACTTTCTTGACGACTGCAACCTGGGAGTCAAACGCTGGAACAAGGTGATCGAGAAGGCCGGCATCGACTTCCAGCTGCGCCTGCCCCACGTCGCCTTCCATCGCCACGTGGGCCTCTACATGGACATGCCCGTAAGTCCCGGGGGCAGGATTCTCAGCCAGGAAGAGTGGGACCGGCAGCGCCATCAATGGCTCCCCGGTGAAGATGAGCGAGAGCACATCGAATCACTGATGGTGCCTCAGTGGGAGCGCAATCAGTACGCTGGATGGATCGCCCCGCCCAAAACGAAAATCAACCGCCAGCCGGGCCATTTCGAGTGGGTCAAGCTGGCGGAGTAATTCGTTCCACGTTTCACGTTTCACGTTCCATGCTAGAACAACAGCTTCAGGGCAAACTGGATCTGCCGTGAGGTGATCACGGTGCCGGTCAGCCGCCCTGCTGACCCACTGGGAATCCCCGTCCCGTCCGGGTTGGCCCCCACGAAGGCGAAGCGGTTCCGGCTGGTGGGCGTAGCAAAATTGGCCCGGTTGAAGATGTTGAAGAACTCGGCCCGGAACTGAAGGCTCACCCCTTCCGAGAACTTCGTGGTCTTGAACAGCGAGAAATCGACATTCGCCAGTCCGGGACCGATGAGCGTGTTTCGACCCAGGTCGCCCAGAAACCCCGTGGGCTGGAGCTCGAAGGAATCCACATTGAAGTAAGCATCGGGCGAGCCCCCACCGGGATTGTTATCACCACCCGACTTCAGATTAGGACGGTCATGACGAAAGGGGCCGATGGCAGCCGTCCCGGTCCGGTCAAAAGAGTTTTGAACGGTAAAGGGATTCCCGTCGGCCAGCGAGACAATCCCGTTGATCTGCCAGCCTTCCAGTATCCGTGCTGCCGTCCCTGTACTGCTCTTTCCAAAGGGAAGCTCGTAACCGAAGTTCAACACGAAGTTGTTGCGCACATGGAAGCCGGAAAGCGACCGATCCAGGTTACGCTGGAACCAGTCGAAGAGAATGGTGGGACTGTTTTCGAAGTCGCGCAGAATGGGCGGAGAGTTGTCGATGGTTTTGGAATAGGTATAGGAAGCCTGCACCTGAAAGCCCTGGCTGTAGCGTTTTCGGAAGCGAACCTGAAGACCGTGGTAGTAGGAATCACTGCCAAAATCTCTCAGATTGATGGCCGTAAAGTTCGGATTCACGCGGATGGGGGGACCGGGTGGAAAGAAAGGAGTCCCATCCTCCGTAAACGATCTCTTCTTGAAATTGATCTCCGTGGGCGCCGCCAGATGGAGTCCCCGATTACCCACGTAGGCCACACTGGCCACGGCTCCGGTGAACACCTCCCGCTCCACCGTCAAATGCCACTGCATCGTGTAAGGGCTGTGGGCATCTGATTCCAGCGGAAAGACGATGACGGGCCGGAACGGATCGGGGTACGGGATCACGGGAAACGCTCCCGCCGTGGGAGGGCCACCGATCAGAACCGTCTTGGTGGGCGGCTGGCTGAGGCGGAAAACGAAATTCAGGTTGGCCTCGTTGAGTTGCTGGAAAAACATGCCAAAACCAGCACGAACCGCGGTTTTCTGATCACCAAAAGGATCCCAGGCCAACCCCAGGCGGGGCATAATGTTGTTCTTGGCGACTTCAATGGGTGTGTCAGAAACGATGGTGGCCTCGGAATCGGTGAGAGGATCGCGAAAGTTGTTGACGGGCCCCAGCTTGTTGTAAGGATCGGTCATCACTTCGTAGCGTAACCCCAGGTTCAGCGTCAGCCTGGGGTGGGCTCGCCAGTCATCCTGAACGTAAACTCCGAATACGTTGAAGCGCTGGGCGGTGTCGTAGACCGTATCCGGCAGGTCTTTGACCACAGACACGGGAAAGCCGGCCAGCAGCTCCGTTCGGCCGGGAGGCCCGGGAGGTGCACAGCCGCTGATACAGTCAAAATTGAAGGATCCACCCTGGAAGAAGCGGTTGTCGTCGTAGTGGAAGCGTTTGTAGACGCCGCCCACTTTCAGGGAGTGATTGGCGGCAGTCCAGCCGAAATCGTCGCCGATCTGAAACATGTTCTGCAGCGTCGTCCCGGGGGACTTGGTCCAGCCCCCAATGGTGGACAGACCCTGCACATTGAACAGCCCCATGCCGTCCTGGACGCCCTCCAGGTACGACAGCTCGGGGAGCACGTGCAAAGGAAACTGGGACTCGACCTGCTCGGCCCGGTTGTAACCGAAACGAACTACGTTGAGGGCTCCCGATGACAGGGCGGCGGAGTGCTCGACCGACACCAGGTGCTGCTCACTGTCCCGGGTGACAAAGGGTTCGAACGCCTGGGGACCGAAGAGCGCCCCCAGGGCAGGGAATTTCTTGTCCGCCTTGTCGTAAGAATAGCGCACGAACAGGCTCTGAGAATCGCTGAAATAGTGATCCACCTTGATCACGAAGAAATCTTCATCGGTGTTGGAGTTGGTGCCAAACAGGTACTCCGCCCGACCGTCTCCAAAGTCGCGGCCGTTGGGCAGCGGATAGAGATCGAGAAACGGTTCTACTGCAGGATTGACCGGGACCGGACCGGAGGGGAGATCCCCCATTCGAGTCGCCTCGGTAGGGACCGTAGCGATCGATGTGAGGCCCAGTCGCTCGCGAAAGCCTTCATAGCTGGCAAAAAAGAAGGTCTTGCCGGGCAGGATGGGGCCACCGGCCGTAAAGCCGAACTGATTCCGTTTGAACTCCGGCTGGTCTTTCTTGATGAAGTTGCCGCTGGCGTCGTTGATGGGTGCGTCAAAGAAGTTCGCCGCATCCAGATTATCGTTGCGATGAAACCAGAAAAGCGATCCGTGAAAATCGTTGCTACCGGATCGCGTGACCACATTGATCACCCCGCCGGCCGCACGCCCATACTCGGCACTGTAGGTGCTGGTGATGGTCGAGAATTCGCGCACGGTGTCGACGCCCAGCAGAACGCCCGCCGCGCTGCCCGGCGCGTTTCCAAAGGCATCGAGCGCATCTGTCCCATCCACCACGATGTTGTTCAACTCGGGACGCATTCCGTTGAAGACCAGACGAACGCCCGTTCCTCCGAAAGCGGTCGCCGTCGGGTCGCTGGCCACCGCATTCTTGAAACTGGAGACACCCGCCTCCAGGACCGAGAGGTCTGCGAAAGAGCGACCGTTCAAAGGCAGGTTCTGTATCTGCTCCGGGTCGACCAGCCCGGAGACCGCGGCACTCGTCGTCTGTACCAGCGCGGCCCCCCCCTCCACAATCACCTCCTGGTTGATCTCCCCGATGCGCAAAACCAGGTTCACAACCACCTCTCTTCCGATGTCTACCGTGAGCCCGGTTGAGACAGCGGTTTGAAAGCCGGTCAGGGAAGCGCGAACTTCATACTCTCCCAGAGTAAGACCGACCAGACGGTAATGTCCGTCCGCCCCGGTTACGGCCGAACGGGTGATGCCGGTGGCCGCGTGGGTGGCTTCGACGGTCACGCCCGGCAGCACGGCACGCGTTTCGTCGCTGAGGGTACCGGATAGGATCCCCGTGCTCTGAGCCGGTAGAGGCGATAACATGAACGTCGCTGCGAGCGCAAGGGTTTGGAGTTGACTAGCCGACCGCCACCTCATTCTCAATTCGACAATTCCTCGATCTTGGAACTAAAAAAGTTTACGGGCCCACGGCTCCTACACTTTGCCATCCTGAACGGATTGCGATCAACACCATGCTAAACTGCTCCGAGGAGAGAACAAGAGTGAGGAACCGTGCCACGGAAGCGACGACGGCGGCTTCGCTGGCCGTCACTTTCCTGTTCACTCTGTTCCTGATCTCCCAGCCTCTAGCGGCTCTCTGCCAGGATCGGGAAACTGACCACTTCCGAAAGTGGCTTCGGGAAGACGTCCTCTACATCATCACGCCCGAGGAGGCAGATGTCTTTCTGGGCCTGAGTACCGACCAGGAGAAAGAGCTTTTCATTGAACAGTTCTGGGCACGCCGGGACACTGACTCGCACACTGCCATCAACGAATACAAAGAAGAACACTACCGCCGCGTCGCCTACAGCAACGAGAACTTCACTTCCGGTTTCCCCGGCTGGAAGAGTGACCGGGGGATGGTCTACATCAAGTTCGGTGAACCTGACCGGCGCGAGAGTCATCCCACTGGCGGGCACTATGTCCGGCCTGCCTGGGAGGGTGGTGGTTCGACCTCGACCTATCCGTTCGAGCGGTGGGAATATCGAACCCTGGAGGGTGTCGGACAGGACGTCGAGATCGAATTTGTCGACCCCACCCTCACAGGCGAGTACCGACTCAGCACCAATCCTGACGAAAAAGATGCTCTCCTGCTGACTCCCAATGCGGGCTTGACCGATGCTGAGATGCTGGGTCTGGTGAGTCAAAAAATCGACCGGATAGTCAGAAAGACCAGCCCCATGCCCGGTCACAACCCTCTGGTCTTTGGCTACGGGAGAGTCAAGGACCAGCCCTTCCAGAAACTGCGTCTGGTGACCAGCCTCGAAAAGGCTCCGGTGGTCGATTTCTCGGATCTCCGTACTCAGGTACTGACCGAAGCGTACTTCGATCAGCTGCCCTTTCAGATTCACAACGACGTGTTTCGGGTGAGTGATGAGGGACGAGTGATCCTGACCCTCTACATCGCCAGCGGGGATCTTCAGTTCAAGAAGGTCAACCAGGTCTACCGGGGAGAGCTCGACGTTCAGACGGTCGTCAAGGACGTGTCCGGCCGGACCGTAAAGGTGTCCGAGGACAGCCTGCTCACCAACATCCCCGAGACCGATTATCAGCCGGGAAGCCCAGAACCCCTGGTTTTTCAGCGAGATCTCCTGCTGCCACCGGGACGCTACAAACTGGAGGTCTTTGTGAAAGACCGGATCGCCGACCATCTGGGCTTTGGCCAGAGTCTGGTTGTCGTACCCCGGCCTGAGAGCAGCCGTCTCAGCCTCAGTTCCATCATGCTGGCCCGGCGAATTGAGTCGGTTGAGGCTGAGAATGATGCAGGCGAGCCAGGAGGCTTCCAGATCTGGCCGGTGGTAGAAAGCCATGTTCCGTTTCGAGAGAAGAAACTGGGATTCTACTTCGAGGTCTACGATTTTCAGGTGGATCAAACAACAGGCCAACCCGTGTTGGATCTCAGCTACGAGATTCTGGACGAACATGGCAACAGCTGGCCTGGTGAGCCCCTGTATCACTCCACGGATCTCTCCAAGGGGAAGGTCATGATCTTGAGCATCCTCAAGGCCAGCCACCTCCAGGTCGGCGGCCACCGGCTTCATATCCGACTCCATGACCGCATCTCCGATCACAAGCTGAGTCATTCCGTCGAGTTCGTGCTGGAGTAGGGCGTCGGGTTCAAAGAAGGTTCCACGGGAACGTTAGAGGCAGGAGCGATAGCGACTGCGCAGCAGCCCGTAAGCCGCCGTTACACCAGCACGTAGCGCCCATCCACCTCCCTGGCCTTTCCCTCTCGCTGCAATTTGATCAGCCCGGACAGAAGAGAGCGCATGGCCAGAGCGTGCAGTTCCTTCGGCACATCCTCGTAGACTCGCTCCAGCAAAGCGGCAGGAGTCTGTTCTCCCGCCCTCAGAATCTCGAGCAGCCTGGCTTCCCGTTCCTCCCGGTGCCGGATGGTTCGCCGGATCGTGCGGCGACCCTCCCGGACAGGCGGACCGTGGGCCGGATAGACAAAGGCTTCGGCGATCGAGTCAAGAAACTTCAGGGAGTTCATGTACGCGGCCAGATCGCCGTCAGAAGGATCGATGAGAATGGGGGACAGGGTGGAGACCAGGTCTCCCGCCAGGACCGAGCCATAGCGGTTCTCCTTGAAGACTAAATGGCCAGGTGCGTGGCCGGGGAGATGATAGACATCCAGCTTCCAGCCCGGCTTCCCATCGGGAGCCAGGCCCAGGTCCAGAGACTGGCCATGCTCGAGAACACTCCCAAATTCAATCTCCGGAAGATAGGCGGCAGTCCGTTGATGAGCATGAACAGGCAACCCGTAGCGCTGCCGGCATTCGGAAACGGCTCCTATGTGGTCGCTGTGGTGATGAGTCAGCAGAATTCCCAGAAGAGTCCTCCCTTCATCCAGCAGCTCGTCCAGTAATTCCCACAGTTTTTCCTGTTCGTCGTGATCGTCCGAGCCCGGATCGACAAGGAAGAGCTGCTGCTCTCCGACCAGGCACGCGTTGGTGTGGGTGCCTGGAGGAAGGGGCCTCGTCCTCAAGGGAGCCAGCAGCACACCCGGTGAGAAATAGACCTGATGGAGCTTGCCGCGGGCGTAGGATTCGGTCAGCTTCCTTACCTCCGGAAGAAAGCTCCGGCTGTTACGCCCCATCAACCCCTGCAGGAGAATGAGGACGGGGGGCACGATCAGAACCTCGTTCCTGCGCCACCTGGCCAGCGCTTCATCGGCTCTTAGGAATTCGCCAGACTCCAGCTCCCCCGGCCAGACCTCGGGGCGAGCATCGGGAGGCACCTGGTAGCGGAGAAACCAGGTGTCGTAGCGCACGGGCTGGAAAGGCGGAGTCGTGATCCGGCAGATCGGTACGAAATCCGACGCGTCCAGGACTTGATCCTCTTCTGTCAAGATTTCAGAGAACTGAATCTGCTCCTCGAGAAGCCTGCGGCGGTAGTCGACCAGTTGCGCCCGTGCGGGCTGGGTCTTGCCATGGCCGGCCCAGATCCCGGTCTCCTCGAACAGTTCGCGGGCTGCAGTCGCCACGAAAGTACGAAACTCTCTCTCCAGCTCAGCTTCCTGCCGGGGAAGATTGCGAACCGGCACATCGGCGTCTTCCGCATCCACCGTCCCACCCGGAAAAGCCAGGAACCCACCAAAAAATCTCAGCCCGGGGTTCCGCTGGACCAGAAATGCTTCCGTTGAGTCCAGATCCCGAGTGAGAAGAATGCTGACGGACAGTCGCTTCATTGTCTTTCCGCTGAGAGACTCTGGAAAATTACCTCGCAGGCCAGGTTCATGGCAAGTACGAAGGTTGCACGTTGCGCGCTCATAAAAGTGGGAGGGGCCTCGGGCCGGCAGGAACGACAGTGACTGCGCAGCGGCCCGCAGGCCGCCGTTTGGGTTTGCGCAACATTCCTGATACAACTCAAACACTGGGAGAGAAGCAGCAGGGTCAGCCGTGCATTGGATCAGTGCATGGCCGGGAAAGATGAAGTGAACTGGGCGGGTCACGGGATGCGAAAGAAACAGTAAGGAGTTACAAGTCTATGAAGTTACAGAGTTTTGCCGAGGGTAAATGGGTGCAGGGCCAGGGTGACCAGGTCCCTCTTTACAACGCCGTCAACGGGCAGCTGGTAGGTGAGGCCTCCAGCCAGGGCGTCGATTTCAAAGCGATGCTCGACTTTGCTCACCGGGTGGGTGGCCCCAAACTGCGCAGCCTGACATTCCACCAGAGAGCCGAGATGCTCAAGGGCCTGGCCAGGTGCCTGACAGAGCACAAGGAAGAGTTCTATCGCCTCTCAGCGGCAACCGGCGCGACCAGAACTGATTCCTGGATGGACATCGACGGAGGCATCGGAACCCTCTTTGTCTATTCCAGCAAAGGTCGACAGGAACTTCCCGACGATACGATCTACCTGGATGGAGACCCAGAGATTCTTTCCCGTAAAGGGACTTTCATCGGCCGCCATATCTGCCTGCCTCTGCATGGCACCGCTGTTCACATCAATGCTTTCAACTTTCCCTGTTGGGGAATGCTGGAGAAACTGGCTCCTTCTCTGCTGGCGGGGATGCCCGCAATCGTGAAGCCTGCCACTCTGACCTGCTATCTGACCGAGGAAGTCGTCAGGGTGATCATCGATTCCGGTATCCTGCCGGAGGGAGCTCTGCAGTTGATATGCGGTGGGGTCGGTGATCTACTCGGCCACCTCACCAGTCAGGACGCGGTTACCTTCACCGGATCCGCCGCTACCGGCCGGACGCTCAGATCCCATCCCAGAATCGTCAGCGAGTCGATTCGCTTCAACGCGGAGGCCGACTCTCTGAACTGTTCGATCCTGGGGCCGGACGTGCACACCGACAGTGAGGAGTTCGGGCTTTTCATCAAGGAAGTCGCGAGAGAAATGACCATCAAGGCCGGGCAGAAGTGTACGGCGATCCGCAGGGCCATTGTCCCCCGGGGCAAAAGCACAGCGGTCATTGAAGCTTTGAAAGACCGCCTCTCGGGAATTCAAATAGGAGACCCGGCCGTGGAGGGAGTTCGTATGGGTCCACTGGCCGGAAAGAGGCAGACGGAGGAGGTTGCTCAGCAGCTGGATGAACTGCAAATGGACACCGAATTGGTCTACGGACACCCCGATCAATTCGAAGTGATTGCCACTGACCCCGAAAAAGGGGCTTTCTTCCCGACCACTCTGCTGTACTGCGACCAGCCCTTTTCGCGTATGGCTCCCCACAATGTGGAAGCCTTTGGACCGGTCAGCACAGTCATGCCCTATGAGTCTGTGGAGGAGGCGATTGAACTGGCCGCCCTGGGAAAGGGCAGCTTGGTCGGGTCTCTTTTCACTGGCGACGACTCGGTCGCCCGCAAGATTGTGACCGGCATCGCCCCTCACCACGGGCGCCTGATGATCATCAACCGCGACTGTGCCGGCGAGTCCACCGGACACGGTGCGGCTCTTCCCCAACTGGTCCACGGGGGGCCGGGGCGAGCCGGCGGAGGAGAGGAACTGGGTGGTATCCGGGCTGTCTTCCACTTCATGCAAAGGACGGCCTTGCAGGGGTCGCCCGAGACCCTGGCTGCGATCGTCGGTGGCGGGAGCGAGTCATGAGCGAAGTTGGTTCTGTCGGAGTCGAGATCAATTCTGGAGTGGGCAGCATCTCCTTTCACCATCCCAAAGGGAATTCTCTGCCCCGTAATCTCTTGCGCGGACTGACCCAATCAGTGGACGATCTGGCAGCGGACCCGGATGTGAAGGTACTGACCCTGAGCAGCCGGGGAAGCGGGGCTTTCTGCGCCGGTGCCTCGTTCGATGAAATACTGGCCGTGGACGATGAGCCGGAGGCCAGGGAGTACTTCATGGGCTTTGGCCGGCTCATCCTGGCTATGAAGAGGTGTCCCAAGTTCATTCTGACCCGCGTCCAGGGCAAAGTCGTGGGGGGCGGAGTCGGGGTGATCGCGGCCTCCGACTATGTACTGGCCCTGAGAGGTGCCTCTTTGAAACTGGCGGAATTCGCCCTGGGCTTCGGTCCCTTTGTCATCGGACCGGCTGTCGAGCGCAAGATGGGTCTGGCCGCTTTCGCCGAGGCCAGCATCGACACCGAGTGGCGCCCCGCTTCCTGGGCAGCCGAACGAGGACTCTACACGCAGGTCTTTTCAACACTGGAGGAACTGGATCCGGCTTTTGACTCTCTGGCGGCCAGGCTCGTGCGGACCAGCCCAGAGGCCACTGCGGCCTTGAAGTCTATCTTCTGGGAGGGGACAGACGACTGGGAGGAGCTGTTGGCCGGGCGCGCTGAGATCAGCGGGCGCCTGGTTCTTTCAGATTTCGCCTCTGAAGCCATCTCGGCTTTACGAAAACGATAGTCCGATCAGATCGCCGCGTGGAAGCGGCTCCTACGCTTCGCTTTTGGGGTCGCCGTGGAGGACGCGGATGGGATCGCTGATTTCGATCTCCAGCATTTCAATGTGTCGAAGGATGGCATACAGGTTGCGTTCGGCGGCGGGATTTCCAGTGGACAACTGGCTGGCACGATTCGCCAGAGCTTTCAATTCTCCCACCAGACGAGCCAGCTCTTTCAGATCACGCTCGGCCACTTGATCCCCCTTCCTGTCTCCGATCCATCACTCTTCCCGTCTTGATTTCCTGGTTCGGAAAGGTACCCTCCGGAAAGAAGTCAGCCCCAAATCGGAGGTGAGTCTTGAGCTTGAGAGCGGAAACCAGATCTTCCATAAGTTCTTTCAGTTCTTCTCCTTCCAGCCGGGTCTCCACCTGAATGGTCAACTCGTCCATTTCTCTCCCCTGCGAAATGACCACGCGGTAGTCGCGGATCTGCTCAAAGGCCCGAACCACATCTTCCACCGCCTGCGGCGAAAAAAGCACACCGCGGATCTTGATGAGATCATCGGCTCTCCCCAGGATCCCTCCTTCCACCCGGCGGAAGGTGCGGCCACAGGGACAGGACGACTCGGAGAGCCTCACCAGATCCTTGAGATCCCATCGAATCACCGGCTGCGCATATTTTTCGAGTGAGGTAATGACCACGCGCGCGAGTTGTCCGGGAGCGGCCGGCTGCAGCGTCACCGGGTCCAGGAATTCCAAAAGGAAGAAGGCTTCGCATATGTGGACTCCCCCCGGGTGGACGGAACACTCGTATCCCCAGGGTCCTACTTCACTGGCGCCCAGATGGTCGAACACTTCCGCCTGCCAGGCCTCCTCCAGGCGTTTGCGCATGGCCGGAATCGACCCTCCTGCCTCCGCTCCACAAATCAGCCGTCTGACATCCATCTCACCGGGCTTCATTCCCAACTCGCTCTCCGCGGTCAGGGCCAGACGGAGCAGGTAGCTGGGAGCTCCCATAAGGGCCGTGATGTGATGATCACGGACCACCTTCAGTCGTTCCAGCGAACTCATCCCCCCTCCGGAATACACCCGGCAACCCAGGAGGCGAGCAGCATCCTGGCCGCCCCACCAGCCGACGAAGAGATTGAAAGGAAAGCAAACCAGTATTCGGTCCTGGGCGGTCAGTTGGGCGGCTGACAAACCATATCCCCAGCACTCGAGCCAGACATTCCAGTCCCGAAGAGAGAAGGCCAGGCGGATCGGGTTGCCGGTTGTACCGGAGGTCTGGTGGTATCGAATCACGTCCGCTTCGGGTACTGCTGCCGTCTTTCCGAAAGTCAGGGGCTCGGAGCCCTGGGCGGCAAGCCACTCCGACTTTTCGGTCAGCGGAAACCTTCGGAGATCGTCCAGGGTCTGAATGTCTTCCGGCGTGACGCACGATCGATCGAACTTCTCACGATAGAAAGGAGAGTTCTGCCAGGCCCACTTGACCATCCTTCTCAGCTTGAGCAGTTGGACTTCCCTCAGCCGCGCCGGGGGAAGGGTTTCCATCAGAGGATTCCACACCTCGAAACAGAGTCTCCAAAGCGAGAGGCTTTGTCAACATTCAGCGACCGGGCCGGTCGTCTAGTGTGGCAGTGCACTAGCCGTCCCTTTCGATCCGTGTGTTAGGATCACGCCAGCAAAGGAACTTCACTTGACCTCGATGTTGGACCAGGCGGTCGTCAAGAAGTGTGGGCGGGATCTGGGGCTGGACCTCATTGGCTTCGCAGCCGTGGCCCGCCTGGAAGAACGCCTGGACGAGCCTGACCGCCCCTCCGACCTGGCCGCGCACATGCGGACCCTCGTGGTGGTGGCCAGGAAAAGCTTTAGCGGCCTGAACCTCTCCCACCATTCAGGAACCCGGCAGTACTGGGGGGTCGAATCATCAAGAGGCTGGATGAGACCTGCCTGAAACTGGCCTGCGCTCTGGAGTCGCGGGGAGCCTCCTGCTATCCCGTTTCTTCACTGATGGTCGACTTTGCTCAAAAGGACGGGATTGAGCTGTGTCCCGCCGGCCAGGGGTCGCCGTTGTTGAAGATGGCCGCAGTGGAGGCGGGCCTGGGTACTCTGGGGCTGAACGGGATGCTGCTGACTCCGGAATTCGGTGCCCGCGTCTACCTGGGCGGGGTGCTGTGCGAACCGGAGATCCCCGCCGGACAACCGCTGGAGCAGGAGCTCTGTCTGGGACTCGAGGAATGTGGCCTGTGCGCAGCGGCCTGTCCCCCAGCTGCAATTCCCCTGCAGGCACCGAAGGGAGCGGCTCTTTCGGAAGTTCGAGATCTCGACAACCATGCCTGTTCCCGGGTCTCCCAGCCCCTGGGCCTGCACCGCTTCAAGAGCCATCTCAAGGATGTGTTTGCTCAGAGGGATCGGCCGGATGACATGTGGTCGGTAGTGAGCAGCCGCACCAGCGGTGCCCTGTGGCAGGAGATGATCATGGTCAAGGAGGGTGTCTTCACCGGCTGTTCCACATGTCTGGACATCTGTCCCGTGGGAGACGACTACGATCCCTCCCGGCGAGCAGCCCTGCTCAACCAGGTCCGGAGAATCAGCTCAACGGACTTGGTTGGAGTCGAACACCAGGCCGAGCAACTCTCCATCCGGGAGCCGTTGGAATGAATCTAAGGGGGGACCTTTTTGATTTTGCGCGGCAGGCTGGAGCCGATTCTATCGGCGTGGTGTCGGCGGACGCCTATGAAAGCAAGGTACCCAATCTTCAAAAGCCCTCCTTGACAGCCACCGGGATGAAGAGTCTGGTCTGCTTCGTCAAACATATGCTGACTGGCTCCTTTGCCACCCGCGACATTCCGATTCAGTCCAGCAACTCGCATCTGTGTATGGATCAGATCGAAAGAATCTCGATGGATCTGAGTGAATGGCTGGAGGCACGAGGCCACCTGGCGGTGCCGGTACCGCCGGAGGCCGCCGACATGACGCTGCAAAGAAGCCCGGCCGGCACGCTGGACTTCAAGTGGGTCGCCGAAGAATCGGGAGTGGGCACAGTAGGCCTGGAATTGAATCTGCTCACACCTGATTATGGCCCGCGTGTGTATATCGGCGTTGTCATGACGGACGCCGTGCTGCAGCCCACCCCCAAGCTGGAGAAGAATCTGTGTCCCGGGATGCCATGCGGGCGCTGTGCCGTGATCTGCCCGGCTCAGGCCATTCCTCTGCGGGCACCCCTGCGCACTTCGGTCAACGAATACCGTTCGCTGGACAAACGCGCCTGCGCCAGTGGAGCGGAGAGAATCGGCATCAAGCCCCTTCTGCTCAATCTGCGCGGCCTGATTCTCTCCAGGCCCTCCAGGGCCAGGCACAATGCCATTGACCACGTCTACTGGAAGGAATTCTGGCAATCCATCAATTCCAAGCTGGGGGCCTTTGCTGCCTGCTTCGAGTGCTTCTACGTCTGTCCTCCGGGAGCCAAGGACTTCAAAAAGATCATACGAATCCCCTACCGACGCGAGGACATTCCTGCGGGGAGCATTCGCAAGCAGGTGTTCGACGAGATGCTGGAGATCGTTCATCTGGGTGTCCCGGCAGAGCGGAAGTCCGAATATGAAAGGGACATGGACTTCGGCCTGGAGCCTGACTCGTGAACAAGACGGAAGTCCGGGACCTGGCATCGGGACTCGGTATAGATCTGGTTGGCTTCACCAGGGTTGAGCGACTGGACGCACGCCTGCCCGAGAATCTGAGACCATCTCAGATTTCCGAATACCTCCCCCTGGTCATCGTCCTGGCCAAGCACATTCCGACGGGAATCAGTGGCGCCCCGGACGGGGACTCCAAACCTCTAGCCTGCGGACTCGTTCATCGTGTACTGGAGGAATCAGCGTCCGAGCTCGCCTACGAGCTGGAGAAGAGGGACTATATGGCAGTGGTCCTTCCCTCCCTGGCGATGGACTTCCGGGCCCGCGACGAACTCAGCAACACTCCCGCAGGACAGGGCTCCCGATACCTGCGCATGGCCGCCGTGGAAGCAGGCCTGGGCACCCTGGGCCTGAACTCCATGCTTCTGACCCCTCGCTTTGGTCCACGAGTCTACCTGGGGGCCTTGATGACCAATCTCGAGCTGGAGCCGGACGAGCCAATCGAAGGCGAACTGTGTCCGGGCCTGGAAGAATGTGGCCGCTGCGCCGCCGTCTGCCCTGCCGGGGCCATTCCAACCAGGGTCCGAGCCGGCACCCCTCTGGCCGAGTATCGTGACCTGGACGAACCCTCCTGTGCGTCCTACTCACAGCCTTTTGGCGTGGGCACATTCATCGACCATCTGAGGTCCATCATCGGAGAGTCGGAAAGGACGCGAGTGAAGGAGAAGGTCAACGATCGAACCACCTCCCTGCTCTGGTACCACATGACGATTCTGCGACAGGGAGCCTTCACGGGCTGCAGCAAGTGCCTGGAGGTTTGCCCGGTTGGAGAAGACTACCAGAAGGTTCTGGAATCTCCCCACCGGAAGAGGGACTTGCCGGCGGATTTCCGCCCCCGGATCGAGGGGGAGATGGTGGTCGTAGATTGCACAGGCGCTGAAGAGCCGGGGGGGGGTGAGGAGCTGATGGGCTGACCCCTCACAGATTAGCGGCTCTGGAGTGGGGAAGTCAGAGATGCTCAGCTCCTTTGTGGGTTTTGTGTTGGGCGTAGGGCACGCCAACCTGGCGTGCCCTACGTTCCGAGATGGCAAGGATGGCCCGGAAATGGATGACCTGTGCAGACGAGTCCAGTTCGGCACGGTTGATAACCGTGCCCTACGAACCCCGGGTGGTGTCAGCGGTTGCTCCAGACCGGTTGACGTTTCTCCATAAAGGCTTCGATCCCCTCGTGGGCATCCTCGGTGTTCATCAAGTCCTGGAGGTACATTTCTTCCAGCGCCTGAATGTCCTGGAGGAAGGCCCGGTGCATGGCGAAGCGGGAAGCTCGAACGGCCAGACTAAGAGCGGCTGCGCTCTTGGGCAGGAGTTGAGCTTGCAGGAACTCTTCCACTCTCACTTCCGGTTGAGCAGAGACCGAATGCACCAGGCCCAGTTGCTTTGCCTCGGCAGCCGAAATGGTTCGTCCGGTCAGGATCAGATCATCGGCTGCTGGTTGGCCCACCCGCCAGGGAAGAATGAGGGACGCCGTTGGCGGAAAGACCCCCAGTGCGATCTCGGGTTGGCCGAACCTGGCCCCTTCGGCAGCAAATATCCACTGGCAAAAGCCGGCCAGTTCCAGCCCTCCGCCCAGACAACAACCCCGAATCAGAGCCAGGCCTGGTTTGCTCAGGTCGATCATGGAGCGCAGCAGGGTGTGGAATCCGGCCAGCATTTCGGCGGCATGCTCCCTTCGGTGCTCCTGGACGCTGGCACCGTAGCAGAAGTGCTCCCCCTTCCCTTGAAACACGAGAGCCTTGACGTCGGATCCCCGAGCCTCTGACTGCACGACCTCCGTCAATTCAGAGATCATTTCGCCGTCCAGTACATTGCCCCGCCCGGAGGCGAGTGTAAGGGTCAACACCTGACCCTGATGCTGCTGAGAGACTTCGATCTTGTTGAATCGGCTCACGGCGGTTTCTCCTTCCTTTCGCGATCGAGTCGAGAGAAAGCATACCGTCTGCAACGTGAAACGTGGAACGTGGAACGCGAAACGGTGTGAGCGTCAGCGAGCGCCCAAAAGCGCTATACTTTCTCCGCTTGGAAACAAAAAGACTGATCATCGGAATGACTGGCGCTACCGGAACCATTTTCGGGGTCCGGATGCTGGAGATCCTGCAGGGGTTGGATGTCGAAACTCATCTAATCGTCAGCAAGTGGGGAGCGCGCACGCTGGCCTACGAGACGGACCGTGATCTCGACCGGCTCAAAGAGATGGCAACGGCTGCCTATGCACCCGGCGACCAGGGAGCTGCCGTCTCGAGTGGCTCGTTTACAACCGAGGGAATGGTGATCGCCCCCTGCAGCATGAAAACCCTTTCAGCCATTGCCCACGGACAGGGAGACGATCTGATCAACCGGGCTGCTGACGTCGTGCTCAAGGAGCGCCGCAAGCTGGTTCTGATGGCCCGTGAAGCCCCTCTGAGCGAGATTCACCTGGAAAACATGCTCAAGCTCTCCCGGATGGGAGTCATTATCTATCCTCCCATGCCCGGGTTCTACAATCACCCCCGGACCCTGGAGGATCTGGTCGACCACATCGTGATGCGGGTGCTGGATCAGTTCGGGCTCCATCTGGACCTGGCCGAGCGTTGGACGGGAAACATGTCCACCCCCGTCAAGTCACTCTGACTTCCGGTCTTTTTCGTGGATTCGATGGACCAGGAATCTCACAACAAGCCCACCGGACCGGTCAAGTGGAATCTCCTACTGGCCAGCTCGACTCTGGGACTGCTGCTCGTATGCTGTCTGCTGGCCTGGCAACTGCTGAACAGCGAGACCATTGTGCAAGAGCTTCCCGCGGACAATCTGAGCGCCCGGGAAGTTTCTTCGCTGGCTCACGGTCTGAATGACCTGTTTACCCCCGTGCCTGACCCGGGGGTGGACATGACTTTCCTTCCAGGACTTGTCGATCGACCGGCCTGGAGAACCAAGGTACCCCTCACCACCAACTCGAGCGGGTTCCGCTACCCGCAGGAGTTCGAGCCAAAGCGATCGGGGACCTACCGGATCGTTCTGCTGGGAGACAGTTTCGTGGCGGCTTCTCATGCCCGCTATGAGGATGGTGTGGCTCCTCAAATGGAAGGCATCCTGCAGCGCACGCTGCAGACTCGAGGGGATGGTTCCCGGCCCACGATTCAAGTGTATCCGGTGGCTGTTTCCGGATGGAACATATTTTCCCAGCTCAGCTACCTGATCCACAACCTCCATCAGATTGAACCCGACCTGGTCATCCATACGATCAACGCGAATGACTTCGACAGCGGTTTCGGCTTTGTCCTGGGCAACATCCGCAGCTCCACCTACGACCCCCAGCCTTTCTTTGGAAATACGCATATCGGCATCGGCAGTCCACTGATCGCGGCGAGAGGGTCAACCCCCGCCCGCAGCCTGATTGCCTCCTATCTGATCCCTGAGTCGAGGAACCGCTTTCACACCAGTGCGGCTGAGGCCAGGCGCCTGAAGGACCTTCTCGACGCTTCGAATGGCAACTATCTTCTCTATCTGTTCATGTATGGGTTCATTGCCCACGGAATCCAGGAATCCTTCGGATCGTTTGTCTCCCCGGAGGAGACTCTGCTGGCCACATCCGCCCTTACCAGGCACAACCTCCGGCCCATTGATGCTCATCCGAATCGAATCGGATACCGCTATATGGCGTTGGGGCTGGCCCGCTACCTGCACGATCATGACTATTTTCAGCTTGATCTGGAAAAGCTCGAGGAGGAGGGAGACTATGAGGCCTACTCCACGCTGGAGACCCGACCGATGGGCAAGTCGACTGCCGAATCGTGGTTCAAGGTGAACCGGATTCCCTCGAGATTCAGAATCGTCGACGGGGAGTTCGAGTCGGAAGACTCTCTTCGCTGCATCGTGGGGGGTATTTACAAAGAAGGTGTCATTGCTCCCAGAGCTGTCCTGGTCCTGCGCAGACAGGGGCAGCAGAATCAGCTCAAGCTCGCACTCTCCTTCCCGGAGGTTCCCGCTCTCCAGGGAGGAATTCTAGGGATCACCGTTGACAGCCGGAAGCTCACCGAAATTCCAATGGACCGGGGCGAAAGGAAGCCTCAGGAGATCCTCATTCCACTCGGGGAAGGGCCTGCAGGTTCGCTTGTGGAGGTGGTCCTGGAGGCGAACCGGTACTACACGGACATTTACCAGCGCTACACGAACGGCGTCTTCGGCCCCATGCCTCGGGCCGGCAAGATTCTGCTGGCGGAGCTGGTGGAATAGGTTCTGGGTTCTCCAAAAACTAGAACCTAGAACCCAGAACCCAGAACCCTCAAAAGAGCGTGTATATAAACGGTGCAGCCCCGGAACCCATGAACACCATCAGTAGTCCGTAAACCAGAAAGATGACGATCAGGGGCAGCATCCACCATTTCTTGTTGGTCTTGAGCAGGAAATAATAGTCGTGCCAGGCTGGTGATCTTCTGGTCCGGGCCAGGTTCGCGAATTCCTCCTCCGGCGAAGGCTTCTTATCCCCTGCAAGGGCCATGCTGTCACCCCTCAACTCTGCCTGTAGTACGTGGCCGGCGCTCTTTCGCATCCCCTGTCCAGCCAGTAGGACGAGGCCTGCCTGCGCTTTACCCGCAAAACGTCGCGACCCGCTATTCTAAACACCAGACCGACGGGTGTCAGGATGAAATAATAGAGAACACCCAGCAGAAGAGTCGAGATCAACCATCCAAGGGGGAGGAAGACGACCATCAGAATCGTGTAAACAGGTCGCACCAGAGTCGGTCTGAGGAGGCCGAACAGGCAGATCAGCACCCCCGCCGACCACAGCCCAACCGACAGGGTCTCTGCTTCAAAGTGCATCCGAACCGTCAGTCCGATCAGCCCGAATCCGACCAGGGAGGCGACCGCAAACTGGCGCAATTGACGTTGCTTCGGGTACCAGGTGGGTTGAATCATTCTTCTCCCCGCGGCTTTTGAGCAATCACGACATAGAATCCGCCTTCTCGCGAACCGGTAACGATCAACTTGCCCTGAGACAAAGCCCGATCCAGGACATTCCCCGCATCAGAAGCGCGAAAGAGCTGCTCACTCGAGGTGAATGGCTCCCAGGGACGAAACCTGGGGATAGCATTGACGAAATCCAGACCGCTCCCCCGACACCATGCCAGTGATTCGCCCATGCTGTGCTTGGACTCGTGAGGGTTCTTGTACTGGTCTGCGAACCAGGTGTCTTCTCTGGTTCTGCTGAGACGGGCCGTGCGGATGTAGGGATCGATCCATCGTGCGCGACCTCCCGTAAGGCGGAATAGGAATCTTCTCGCGTCCAGCAGCAGTCTTCCATAGCGGTTGTAGAGTCCCACGATCAAGTACCCTCCGGGCCGAACCAGCCGACTGATGCTCTCAAAGCCGCCCCGGGGGTCGCTGGTATGGTGAAGAACCCCATTACACAAAACCACATCGAACTGCTCACTGCCCAAGGCGGGGCGGAAGAGGTTCATCTGCAGAAACCTGACCCGCGACAGCTGCTGCCGGGAACGGAAGCCCTCCGCGAGTTTCAGGGAGTTCATGCACAGATCGGTCCCAAAGACGCTTCGGCAGCCGATGCCCAGGAAGTTGCTGAGCTGACCCGTGCCGCAGCCCACCTCTAGAATCCTCGAGTTGTAGGGAAGCTGCTCACTGAGCAGCCGTGCAAAGATGCCTCCGCGGGCTTTCTCGATCAGGGTCCTCAGAGACTCATCCGGCTCGTAATTGGGGAAGGGATGCTCCTCGTAGAATTCCTTGACCTTGCGGGTAACATCGCTGCCGGCCGTGTGGTGGGGCCAGTAAAGCTGCCAGATCCCATCTTCCCGGGTGAAGTCTTCCCCGCACTGAGAGCAGGTAGCCCTCTCCCCGCCCACCTGCAGACGGCCCTGACAGGCCGGGCAGCAGCACACCTCTGCAAGAGCAGGATCTTCCTCGCCGGCCGAACTCACCCGTCGGCGTTCTCGATTGGAGCGCTGGTTTTCTTTGAGAACGAGCACGTTCTCCAGTACCAGCGCATCGATGTTGGTAGCCATAAACGTGCGATAGGCTTCCTGCGGACTGTTCACGATGGGTTCCCAGCTCAGGTTGAAACTGGTATTGACGATGACCGGACAACCCGTTTTTTCGCGGAAACGGGCGAGGAGCTTCTGGTATCTGGGATAGCGGGCTGAATCGACCGTCTGGACCCGGGCCGAATAATCGACGTGAGTGACGGCCGGGATTTCGGAACGAGCCACCTTGAGAAGATCAATCCCGGCCAGCCCCTCCTCTTCCTGCATCAGAGTCCGTCGCCGTTCACCGCGCACGCCTGTGACCAGCAGCATGTAGGGACTGTCCGGGTGGCGCTCCATCTCAAAGTACTCGCCCGCGTGTTCATTCAAGGCGCTGGGCGCGAAGGGACGGAAGGACTCACGGAACTTGACTTTCAGATTCATGGCCGTCTGAATGTCGGGATTGCGGGCGTCCCCGATGATGCTTCGACAGCCAAGAGCCCGGGGGCCGTATTCCATGCGTCCCTGGAACCATCCGATCACCTTCCCCTGGGCCATCTTCTGCGCAACCCGATCCATGAGAACAGGATCCTCCAGGACTTCGAATTCGGCTCCTACATCACACAGAAAGGACTGGATGGAATCGCATTCATAAGCGGGACCCAGGAGCGACCCCGTCTGGCCGTCCGGTCGAACGGCCTTCCGTCCCTTCCCCAGAAGCTGGTGCCAGATCAGCAGGGCGACCCCCAGGGCACCGCCGGCATCTCCCGCAGCCGGCTGGATCCAGACTTGCTCAAAAGGCCCCTCGCGGACGATGCGGCCGTTGGCCACGCTGTTCAGGGCCACGCCGCCCGCCAGGCACAGATTCCTGGAGCCGGTGATTTCGTGAGCATGACGGGCAGTCTTCAACATCACTTCTTCCACAATCTTCTGGGCTGACGAGGCCAGATCCATGTGCTGCTGTTGCAGCGGCTCATCCTCTTTTCGGGGAGGATGGCCAAAGAGCCGGTGAAACTTCTCCGAAGTCATGGTCAGGCCATGGGCATAGTTGAAGAAGAACATGTCCATCCAGAAGGACCCGTCGTCCCGGATGTCGATCAGGTGGTCGCGAATCAGTTCCACATAAACCGGTTTGCCGTAGGGTGCCAGTCCCATCATCTTGTACTCGCCGCTGTTGACGCGAAATCCCGCGTAGTAGGTGAAGGCCGAGTACAGCAGTCCCAACGAGTGGGGAAACCGGATCTCCCTGCGAACCGACACCTTGTTCCCCCGGCCATGGCCCAGAGTGGCCGTGGCCCACTCTCCCACTCCATCCATCGTGAGAATGGCGGCCTCCTCAAACGGTGAGGGAAAAAAAGCGCTGGCGGCGTGCGATTCATGATGCTCGCAAAAAACGTAGCGATGCTTCTTCAGGCCCAGTTCCCGGTCCATTTCCCGGGGAAGATGAAGCTTCTTCCCCAGCCACAGCGGCAAAGCTTTGCGGAAGGATCGAAAGCCCCTGGGTGCGAAATGCAGGTAGGTCTCCAAAAGCCGATCAAACTTGACCAGCGGCTTTTCATAGAAGCCGACATAGTCCAGTTCGCCGGCTACAATCCCGCCCTGCTGGAGGCAGGATTGGATGGCTCGAGAAGGAAAGCTGGAGTCGTGCTTCTCCCGGGAGAAGCGCTCCTCCTGGGCGGCCGCAACGATTTCCCCGTCCCGGATCAGCGCGGCTGCGCTGTCGTGATAGAAAGCTGAAATGCCCAGAATGTTGGTCGGCATCCGGTCGTTCTTAGAGAGCTTTCCCAACCACTTTGCGGGCGTCGGGCGGAAGGGTTTCTACCAGTTCCAGAGCAGCTTGATGGCCTTGCCTGGACATCTTCTTCCAGGTCTTCTGCAGGATCTCGATGATCTTGTCTTCTTCGTGCTTTCCCAGAAAATCGACGAACTCGTTCTCCAGGAAGACCAGGCAAATGGCATCTTCAAAGAGCTGAACCTCTGGATCCAGCTTCAAGCGCAGCTTCCGCACCAGTTCCTGCACACGCCGAATCATCTCCTCTTCGTATTCGGCCTGCTTGAGGATCTCACGGGCCTGTTGGGCATGAAACCTGAGAAGCGTCTTTCTCCAGCGGCGATAGCCGGTTCGATCCATCGGATAGTCGCTGCGCGGAATCCGCCAGCGGCGGATGTGCTGGCAGCGGGCCGCCAGGAGAAGGCTTTCAGAAGCCGGATCGGATAAGCGTTCCACCCAGTGATGCAGCCGCCGGTGATAGAGGAGCGACCAGGGGACTTCCTCCCCCTGAACCGTGACCCTGCGCGGGTCCTCTCGATGGGCCTCATCGAACATCCGCAAGGCCTCCCGGTACTCTTCAGATTCGGACACATGGGCAGCCATAATTCGCCTCGCTTCTACTTCACTGTTCACTTATTCGATTATGGCCTGTCCCAAGAGCCCAATCACCAGAGATTCATTCATGCTGGTTGCTCTTCAAAACAACACATGCAGGGCACGAAGTGCCACCTGATCACCCCACTCTGGGACAAAGTGGCCGGCCTCGGAGATCTCCAGTGGCTCCGGACATCCTCGGATGATCCCGTGCAGCCGATCCATGACCGGCTTTCCTAGAACGGGATCCCGGATTCCAATTGCCATAAAGGATCCTCCGGACCACTCGCTGCTCAGGTACTGTATGGCTCGCTTCGAAACCTCCACACCATCCATCGTCGGATCGACCATGACCAGATCCGGGAACCGGCGCACTCCGGCCATGTAGCCCGAATCTGGAAAAGGGGCTGCGTAAGCTGCCGCCTCGGCGTCGGTCAAGAAAGGCATAGCCCTCTGCATCAGAGCAGCCACTTCGAAGTCGGGGTTGGCGGCGACGAATGCCTTCCATTTCGAAAATCCCCTGCCCGGGCTCTCGCCCGCCGGAAGGGCTGTGTTCATGACGATGAGGCGGGTGATCTGCTCTGGATATTCCATCGGCAGGGTGAGCCCCAGAATACCACCCCAGTCCTGAACGACCAGGCAAACATCTCTGAGCTGCATCCTTTCAAAGAAGCGCATAAGGGAGTTGCGATGGAACGAGTAGGTGTAGGTTTCATCGTCCACAGGCTTGTCGGAACGGCCAAAGCCCAGGAAATCGGGACAGATCACGCGATATCCGGCCTGGCTAAACACGGGAATCATCTTGCGATAGAGATAGGCCCAGGTGGGCTCGCCGTGAAGACACAGAAAAGTGGCCCCGGCGTCGCGAGGATCCTCGTCCACGTAGTGCATTCGCAGGCTCTCGAAGCCCACCAGGTCGTCCACAAAGTGGGGCCGACAAGGAAAGTCGGGCAGGTTCTGAAAACGGTCATCAGGCGTGCGCAGAGCCGTTATTGACATTGAGACAAGACCTACTCACCACGAACCCGCTTAGGAAAAAACCGCCCGGTGCGCTCCATGTACTGGAGGTACTCCTCGCCAAATCGCTCGATCAGGTTTTTTCTTCAGTTCGCGTTCGTAACACGATTAGGCCAAAGGCGATTCCACCAGTGAGAGCGAGAAACCAATTCGCCGTCACCAGGGAGTTCGCTGTAACTGCCAAAAGAAAGGCGACATAAAACGGATGGCGTACCCACCGATACGGACCTGACGTTACCAGGACATGCTCTTCCCTTGTGACAACCGTGTCCGTCAAGTTCTTGCCAAGGGTTCGAAAAGTCACGGTCAGGAGCAAGCCTGCAATGATCCCCAGCACAACGCCCAACCACCGCAACCAGATGGGCAGGGGAGCCGAAGACCAAGCCATCAACGAGGGATCTGTCATGTACACGATTAGGCCGACCATTCCGGCAGCAGCAGTTGGCCTCAGCGTAAAGAGGATGAAGAGGCCCTCTTGGCGGCGATCAAGTTTTTCGCCGGTTGCTTGGGACTTGATTCGGTGCCAGGCACCTATCGGAAGTATGGCCACAAAGCCCAGAATGAGGATGATCCGAAATATTTGTTCGGGGTCCATATCGCGTAACCCCGCCTCGTCGAAGTAGAGCTTAGGGTTGCTCTTCGATAGTCATGACACGTACAGCCGCTATCTTCCAGGAGCCATCGCGGCGGGCTACGACCCAGGTTCTTTGTCCTCGCGTTTGGCTAGTGGCGAACGTGGTGATAGTGGTGGTTTCGACGACTGCGACGTCGGAACTGAGGAATCGTATCGTGTCAATCGTGACGCGCCACTCCTGAAATCCCGGCGTACGGTAGAACTCCTCTTCAGAGCGACGAATTTCCGCCGGTCCCGAGACCCGAGGACCACCAGCGATCCAGATATCGGCGTCGGGAGCGAAGGTCGCGGCCACTCCTGCTGCATCGCGCTGGTTGGTCGAGGCTTCGTTTGTCGCGAGGAGCGTGCGGATCGCGGCCTCATCCGCGCTTCTATCCTGATCTGCGGTGCTTGCCCTATGCTCGGTCGCTCTACCCGGAATTGTGGTGAGGACACGGTCTGTCTGCGTTTCGGGCCAGTCCGCCGGTGGAATCCAGGGCCCCCCGTTCGGTCCTACCTCATCTGGCCTCCCTGGAGGCAACACGTTCTCACTTCTTGCCCTGACATAGATATAAATGTCGGTGATCTGTCCGTCGTCGAGCAATTGATTCCACGCCGGCATCCCCTTCTCGGGGGTTCCATCGCGAGCGATCTGGAGAAACTTCTCGTAGGGGAGAAGCGGTTCTCTCAAGTTCGGTGCCAGGAGACTGCCCAGGGCATGCTCGCCGTGACATCTGGAACAGTTCACATGCCACCATTTCCAGCCATTGTAAACACGTTTATAAACCGCTGAAGCGTCCTGAGAGTCCTGGGTGGCGGCCTCCTCAATGCTCTGGAGGTTAGCCGAAGTCCCCAGGATCCAGACCAAAAGTGCGAGGGAAATGACCGCCCCTGTTCTCAAGATGCGGTCTTTGAGATCTTGATAAGCGACTCACTCACTGTGCTGCCTCTACCCTGTCATCCATGAGGGGCACTCCATAATCGGTCAGGATCTTTCTGATTTCAGCTCGCTTCCTGTCAAGCACCTCTTCCAATTGGGCTTTAAGGGTCTTTTCACCGTGTCTGACCCCCATCGAGATATCGAAGGCAAAAGGCAGATCGCCCTGGCCGGATGGGACAGGCACCAGCTCCAACGCCGCAGCCTGTTTCTTTGCAAAGTACCCAGCCACGGGCCCCCAGACAATTGCCACATCAATCTCCCCGGTGGCAACTGCTTCGATGATCCTGCTGGGCCGATTCTCTGGCGAGTAAAAGGTGCTGTACCCGAGAACATTGTTCACAATACCCCTTCTCGTTAACTCGTGGACAGGCGGGGGATTCGTGTAATCGTTGCCAAGCAGATGCACGCCGATTTTGAGACGCCGCAGAACCGGATCATCCAAGGATTTGACGCGAATTCCCTTATCTTTGCGAAAGACAAAGACAAACGTGGAGCGGTAATAGGGCTGGGTCCACAGAACCGGATCATACCCTTTCGGAATGCCCATCACTACATCGCATCGAGCCTCCTGCAGAGTGGCGTTCAGGGTGTTCCGGATAAAGCCCATGCGTTGTCCCCACCAGATGTAGGTGGGGGAAGCTCCAAATTCTTGCGCGATGAGATCGGCGATTTTGTTTTCAAACCCCTCCAACCGCCGGTTGGTAAAAGGCAGATTGTCGGGATCGGCACACATCCGAAACTGTTTCATCTCGCCTCCCCACGCGCTCCCGATCCGCAGAGTGCACGTCAGGAGGAGGAACCATCCAGAAATACCGACATGTCGTCTTTCGGCCATAGGTCCCAGAGTCGCTGTCCAGCGCCACCGGCAGACGGGCGTCGCAGTAAGATCTCTAGCGCGCCGGGGTGCGCCTCGCACTTAAGGAAGCGAGAAAACAGTCAACACGCCACCCAGGTTGCTATGTTGCTCTACGTCTGCAAACGCTCCAAGGGCTCCCAGCCCCGCAGTAGGATCTTCCGGGCCAATTCCAGCAGCAATCCCAATGCCTGACCATCCGCCGATACCCGAGAGGATGGCGACATACTGCTTGCCGTCAGGGCCCGTATATGTGATCGGATTACCGATAATGCCGGAAGGGGTCTTGAACTTCCACAGGACTTCCCCGCTCTCGGCATGAACCGCCTTCAGCCATCCTTCCATGGTGCCATAGAAGACGACATCACCAGCAGTGGCGAGGGCGCCTCCCCAGGCGGCTAAACCCTCCTTGACCCCCCACACCTTCTTTCCAGTGCTCGCATCCCAGGCAATGAGCTCGCCCCGGTGCCCGCCCGGACCGGGAGAACTCACCACAATCGCGCCAACGTAGGGCTGACCCGCCTGGTATTTGACTTCAACCCCCTCATAGTCCATACAGAGATTGTTGGTGGGAACGTAGAAGAGGCGCGTTCTGGGGGAGTAGGCGACGGGCTGCTGGTTCTTTCCTCCCATGGCAGAGGGACAGATGTTCTTGGTGTTCTTCGTCGCCGAAGTTCTCTTCGCGGGATCTTCAATGGGCCTCCCCGTGCTCATGTCTATCCCCTTGGCCCAGTTGACATAGGCGAAGGGTTCGGCCACGAGCAGCTCACCAGTTTCGCGATCCAGCGTGTAGGAAAACCCATTGCGGTCGAAGTTAACGAGGACCTTCCTGATCTTTCCATCGATCTTCAGATCCACCAGAACATTCTCATTGATCCCGTCATAGTCCCAGGCATCGTGGGGAGTCTTCTGGTAGGCCCACTTCGCCTTCCCGGTATCAGGATCCCGCGCAAAAATCGTCATCGACCATTTGTTATCTCCAGGCCGCTGGTCGGGATTCCAGGTTCCAGGGTTGCCGGTGCCGTGGTAGAGAAGGTCGAGCTCGGGATCGTAGGAGTACCAGCCCCAGGTTGTGCCTCCCCCGATTTTCCATTGATCACCCTTCCAGGTCTCTACGGATCCCGGAAAGCCCACTTCCTCCTCCGGGCCGGTGCTGTACATGCGCCAGATCTGCTTGCCGCTATTCATATTATTCGCTGTGATAAACCCGCGCACGCCATACTCACCCCCGGCAATGCCGGTAATGACCTTGTCCTTAACCACCAGGGGAGCACTGGTGAGCGTCTCTCCCCTCTTGTAGTCTCCCTGCTTCGTCTTCCAGAGTTCCTTGCCGGTTGCGGCATCCAGGGCCACGACGTGGGTATCCAATTGGCTCAGGAAGATCTTGCCTTCAGCGTAGGCAAGTCCCCGGTTGACCGTATCGCAGCAGGCGATCGCAACCACCTCCGCTTCCTGCTCAGGGGTATACTTCCACTTGATCGGGGCACCCTCTCGCGCCAGGTCCAGGGCATACACCGTGTTAGGGAAGGGAGTATGGACATACATCGTGCTGCCCACCACCAGGGGTGCACCCTCATGTCCCCGCAATACGCCAGTCGAGAACATCCAGGCAGGCCTGAGATTCTTGACGTTATCGGTCGTAATCTGGCCGAGTGAACTGTAACGGGTACTGGCGTAATTCTTGCCCGGCATCACCCACTGTGTAGCATCTTGTTGAAGCCGGAGAAGCTCGTCATTGGCGAGAAGTAAAGAGGGTAGCGAAAAGGCTATCACCAAAATCAGTGTCAATAATCTCATCATAATGTCCCTCCTTCGAAAAGTCAGACAAACGAACGCAAGGGTCACGCTCCCACCCCAGATCCATGTCTGCCTGAGATGAAAAGACTCGTTTTCAGGGGGTTTTCTCCTGCCGCCAGGACAATCCAGCGCAGGTGCTTCAACTCACATGTATAGAAGATATGTCGCGGAGACATAGACGATAATGATCAGGTTCAAACAGCGCCCATAGTACCCCACCAAGTGAGAAAAACAAATCCCATGAAGAAAAAGACAATCGGGTACCCATTGTCCGGTATCCAATTCATCAAAGTTGCAGTTTAAGTCTCGGGGTAGCTCCCGATGAGAACTGGATCGACTACTCGTGACCCTGTGTGCGTCATCACTCCATCGAAACCGGCCACCGCGATGAGGGGGGTCGGGTCGTTCTCGAATTCGAGAATGAGCCCCTCATCCGGAAGCGGTGGCAGAGGCGTGGCCTCGGATTCACAAAGCGGTGGCATGGCCGCAGCACTCCACAATAGGATAGGGTAGATTCTTCAGGAGGATCCCAATGTCTACGAATCGTTCGAATCGAGTTTGGAATCATCTCAAACATTTCGTCGCACTCGCAATTGTCGCCTTGTTGATTGGCCCGTTGATGTCCGCCGGACCCCCGGAGGTGGACTTGACTTTCCGCTATCTGTTGCTGGCCACCAGTCGGACGAAGACGATGCAAAAGGAGCTGGATGAGGCGGTGGGGGCGGGGTATCGGATCATCACCGGGTCTCCGACCAGCGGGAGCGAGATGGCTCTCATCCTTGAAAAGATCGCTGCGCCGCCGGACGTCTACCAATACGAACTAGTTGCAACGTCCAAGACGTCGACGATGCAAAAGGAGCTGGATGAGGCGGCGGCAAGAGGCTTTCGCTTGCTCCCCAGCACCATGATCTCCAAGAGTCAGACCTTTGGTGGCGTCGAGATTGTCGTGGTCTTGGAAAAGGAGCCACGCTCTGAGGAGAATTACAAGTATCTCCTGCTGGCAACGACCAAGACGTCCACTCTGCAAAAGGAGATGTCCGAAGCGATCTCCCAGGGTTGGAAGGTGGTGGGAATGGTGAGCCGGGGGGAGCATATCGTGATTCTGGAGTTGGGCGAGCAGTAGTGCTTTTGGGCAGAATCGCACTGTATCGGACTCTTGCGGACCACGACCATCTTCGAGCCTGTCTGGTGCAACCCCGTCAATCCAGCAGAACCTTTAAGCTTATTTCGCACCCTCAGCAGGGGCTCGGTATGGGGTACGTGTCACCCTGTCACACAGGGAAATCCTTGTACGCCAATAGTATTAATCTGTCAGAACTATTTGTTTCCGTCGAGGTTCTCCTGAATCTGTGAATCGCTCAGCGCGTCTGACGGGCAACCGTCTTCTGGTACTTCGACATTTGCCGTCCACAAGATTGCGTTCAGCACGACCTTACGAAAGTTGTCATTCTGCCAACTCTCGTGGTTGTGGGCGCCGGTAATCCCGAATCCGCGTCCGCCACCCGTTCGCTGGTAGGCCCACGCGACATGCTGTTTTTCGCCGGATGCGATTGCCTTTCGGACAGCAGGATTGCCGCTTCGCGGACCATCTTTTCGGCGCAGGGTGTCCAGTGGCGGCAGGTCCGTCAGAATCGGTGTCACACCTTTTATTTTGTCCACAAACCGCATGTGGTAGTACCATTCGTCGTTGAGGCTAAATGGCTGAACGCCGTTGCCAATCGGGTGATCGGGAAAGTCTGTAAACTGCGCCGTCCAGTGCGGATTGACGGACCAGTCAAGATCACAGAACCCGCCCATCCACTCCAGGAATTTCTCGCCCGGCTTCCCCTTTTCGGCTTCCGTGGCCCAGTGGATCATCACAACACCGACACCCTTCTTCATCAACGCATCGAACTCGTCGAGGTAGGGCTTGACGACATGACGACGATGGCCGTCGGAGAAAACCACAATCGTCGCCGCTTCATCCAGAATGGACTTATCGGCAGGATACCCGTAGTGGGGTACGAGGACCGCTTTCACGTCCAATCCCGATTGGTTCAATGCCTCGGCTAGAATCATGTTCCCGGCACGATGTTCGTGCTTCATGCGCCCATGGCTCGGCGGCCCGGAAATGAAGACGACCTTCGCTTTTTCCTCTGCATAACTCGACCCGATAAGCGAAAAAGCAAAGAATACGAAAGAGCAGATTTTGAAGTTCATAATTCACTCTCTAACGATAAGGGTTGTATCCGGAGTGCGGCCGGGAAAGCAAGACTTTTCAGTTTCCTCCGGAGGAGGGCATTCTGGATACAACGCCGTTGGGCTGAGCCGCGGTTGATGACTATGGGGATTCTAACAGTGCTTGGAACAAGAAGGAGCCAAGTGTGCAGTGTCGGGGATGGGCTTGGGCCGGATTTTTGGCAAGGGACTGCGATGAAGAAATGGGGAAGGGACGAGAAGGTAGCCGGCAGCGGCATCCAACAGACTGCCCACAAAGGTCCGTCTGAGGTCATGCGGTGAGAAAGGGTTTTGAGCGCGGTCGGAAAAGAGCAGGACTGAATTGGGTGGGTTTCCATGATCTCCGCCGCTTTCGAGCCACGCAATGGAACCGGTTGGGCGTAGACCTCAAGACCATTCAGGAGCTTTTAGGCCATGCCGATATCCGCACCACGATGCGCTACGTCGGTTTTGTCGATGCTGCACTGGATGACGTTCGGAGGGCTCAAGCACTGGAAGCTCGAGAGTTGGACCGGTCTCCAGGTGGGAGACAAATGGGAGACACCGGCTTCTTGTAGAGCGACTAACAGCCGTAAGTCATTGCAAAGACTGGAGCCGGCGAGAGGACTTGAACCCCCAACCTACGCATTACGAATGCGTCGCTCTACCGTTTGAGCTACGCCGGCTCGCTGGCGGAGAGGGGAGTATTATATTCCAGATTGCGAGCGCGTTCCTCGTTCCATGTGCCTCGTTTCTCGTTTTGAGACGGTGCAGTGTCGGGGAGTGCAGGGCAGCTCCCATGTTGCGCGGCCTTCGATTACCCGATACCTTAGTATCCCCCGTGAACAACAGACACTCAGCTCCTACAGCCACATTCTTGCTCCTGATTCTCGTGCTTGGATTCAGTTCTCTCCCGGCCCAGCCGCACCGCATGGTTCTGACCAGTGTCCGAGACGACATCCATGTCGATTCCTGGCGGGTCACGAGTCGGGAACTCGGGCTCGAGAGCGGGGCTGGATTCTCAGTTGAGAAGCTGATCTTGCACGGAGGCAAGCAGGAGGGTGTCGATCTGATTGTCATCGACAACGGCCGACTGCGCATCAGAGTCATCCCCACCCGGGGAATGGGAGTCCTGGACGTGAAGACGGGAGACATCAGACTGGGATGGGACTCACCGGTCAAAGAAGTCGTCCATCCCAGGCATGTCAACCTTCACGACCGGGGGGGATTAGGCTGGCTGGAGGGATTCAATGAGTGGCTGGTGCGCTGCGGTCTGGAATTCGCCGGCCAGCCGGGAAAGGACTCCTTCATCAACAATCTCGGCGAAACCGCGCAGATGGATCTCACTCTCCACGGCAAGATCGCCAACACTCCCGCCTCGCAAGTGGAAGTCCTGATCGACGACGCTCCACCCTATCGGATCCGGGTTCGGGGCCGGGTCGACGAGCGCATGTTCTATGGTCCCAAGCTGGAATTGTGGACGGAGATCGCCACACAGCCCGGCTCCAGTGGTTTTACCGTCTCGGATCAACTGACGAACCACGGCTCCTATGACCAGGAGTTCCAGTTGATCTATCACGCCAACTACGGCCCACCCCTGCTCGAAAAGGGCGCCAGATTCGTAGGGCCCGTCTCGCGCGTCTATCCCTTTAATGAGCATGCCGCCCGTGACGTGGAGGCTTTTGATCGCTATGCAGCTCCAAAGATCGGTTTTGTCGAGCAGGTGTACACCCTTTATCCACTTGCCGACGAGCAGGGTCGCACCACCGTTGCACTCCACAACCCGAACGCTACCCGGGCAGTTTCGATGAGCTTTTCCGTAGAACAACTCCCCTACCTGACTCTGTGGAAAAACACCAACTCGCTGGAGGAGGGGTTCGTCACCGGGATCGAGCCGGGCACCGGGTTTACCTACAACCGCCGGGTGGAACGGCAGTTCGAACGCGTTCCAAAGCTAAGACCAGGTGAAACCCGAAGCTTCCACCTGGAGGTTGCGATTCACCTCAGCCCGGGGGAAGTGCAGAAAGTTCTCGAACGCATCGCCAAGATTCAGGGTGACAGGAAACGGGTCCTGGAACCGGCACCACAGCCAATCCCCTGAACCTCTTCCAGGATCAACTCCTCCGCCTTTTCCCAGACATCCGGGTCGAGTCCCATCTTGGTGTGGGCCATCACGAACCATTTCTTGAACCAGTGAAGGCCGGAAGTGTCGATCTTTTTCGGAACCTGGAACGGCTGAGCTGCATTCAGCTCTTGGCCCGCTCCAGGTAACGACCTTGCTGGGGATCCACTCGGACGACCTCGCCGACGGAGATAAAAGGCGGCACCTGGATGACCGCACCCGTTTCCAGAGTAGCCGGCTTGGGTGAGTTGCTGGCAGTGGCTCCCTTCAGTTCGGGTTCCGTTTCGACAATCTTCAGCTCTACGACAGGGGGAATCTCGATCCCAATCGAATCGCCCTCGTAAAACTCCACCTCGATCTGCTGTCCCTCTTTCAGATAGTTCCGGAAATCCCCCAGAGCTTCGTCGTCGAGGGCAATCTGTTCATAGGTGCGGATGTTCATGAAGTGGTACAGCGTTCCGTCGGTGTAGAGATACTCCATCTGGTGCTGTTCCAGAGTGGCCCGCTCCACCGACGCCTGGGAGTTGAAACGCACTTCGTAGGAAGCACCCGTCTTGAGGTTGCGCAAACGGAGGCGGACGATCGCACCTCCCTTCCCCGGGGTTCGGTGCTGATATTCCAGAACCCGGTGAGGGTCTCCTTTATAAAGAATCACGTTTCCTTTTCGAATCTGAACTGCTGAACTCATGGGGGGCTAAGATAGCAGGTTCCACGTTCCACGTTCCACGCTCCACGTTTCACGAGCTTCAGCCTTGGAACTGCGACCGAGGTTCTTGAACATCATGCCCGGCGGTCGCGGCCTGAGTCCCCTCCCACTCTTAAGAGATTCCAAATTCCAGAACCCAGAACCTAGAACCCTAAAACAACCGGCATCTCGTAGCAGGCGGCTTCCCGGTCGGTCCGAACCAGCAGGAATCGGCCGGCCAGGGTGGGACTGTTCCAGGTCTTGCCCTGGAAGATGCGAAAACGTGCCAGCTCGGTCAGCTCCTCGGGGTTCGGATCAATCAGCACGATTTCTCCCTTTTCCGTCTGCAGGAGCAGATGGGGACCGACCAGGAGCATCTGTCCGTGACCATAGCGTCCCCGTTTCCAGACCCGCTGTCCGGTCTCCGGATCGAGGCAGACCAGAATCCCGTCGTCCAGACCATAGACATAGCCCTGGTGGTACACGATATTTGCGAACTTGGACTTCAGGCGGGGGCTTTCCCATAGGAGTTCCACCGAGAGGTCGTCGCCACTGCCGGGTCGCACCGCGAAGAGCTTGGCGCCCACTCCGTAGCCGCTGGAGGCCAGCACCCGGTCGCCGGGGAGTTGCAGCGGCTGCATGACATTGGGCTGGCCCCCCGGCCACTCGTGACTCCACACAACCTGACCGGTCCCCGGATGGTGGGAAGTTATGCTGCGGTCGTTAAAACTGACAATCTGGGGAACACCGGCCAGAGTCATAAGGGTGGGCGAGCTGTAGCCGACCCGGCCGTCGCCTCCGGACCAGATCATGTCGCCCGAGTTCCGGTCGTAGGCGACCAGCAACTTCCCTTCTCCTCCAGCGGTCACGATCACCCGCCCTTCGAGGACCAGGGGCGAAGCGCTGTAGCCCCATTCAGGAACACTGCTGCCATTTTCCTGGATGACATCCCTTTTCCACTTGAGAGCCCCGCTTCGCAGATCCAGAGCATTCAGGATCCCGGTCGCCCCGGTGGTGAAAACAACCTTCCCATCGATAGTGGGTGTCGAGCGGGGGCCCGTTCCTCCTACTACGGTTGAGTAGCGAGCCAGGTCCTCGTGCGCCCAGCGAATCTCTCCACTTCCCAGGTCGTAGGCAACTACGAACTCACTTTCTCCCCGCTGCTCCAGAGTGATGGCAAGATCATCGACCACCGCAAATCCCGGCCAGCCCTGTCCCACCGGCTGCCTCCAGGCTTCACGAGGGGGAGTGCTGGTCCAGTCTGTCTGCAGGGTCACCTCGGGGATCGTGGCATTGCGGTTGCGGCCCAGAAACTGGGGAAAGGGATGATCAGTGACCAGGGACAGGGACGCCTCTCTGTCGGCGGCTACGGGCGCTTCCTCCAGCCCCGAATTCCAGCGCCAGGCCAGGATGGGCACCAGATCGCCGTTCACTCCCTGGACCCGAACCAGATTGAAAAACACGACTCCCAGCACCACTATCAGGCCCAGACCCCAGAAACGGTGCTTCCAGCGGAGGCGGGACAGGAACAAGAACCAGAGCAACAGAGCCAGAAGGGTCAGCAGAAGGAACCCGACGGAGCTCATAAACCGCTCCTGGCGAATACCGGTGCCAAACCCCCACACCCAGATCTGTAAAGCAGCCGCCAGGACCAGGATGCCCCAGGCCGGCCACCAGCGGATCTTGTTTCCCTTTGCACTCATGCCTGTTCCCTTGCCCTACTATTCCCCTCTTTCTTCGCCGACGAAATTCAGCATGACTCCTGCGAATCTCTCCAGCTGATCGAGCTCACTTTGCAGGATTTCGTAAAGCCTCCGTCTGTCAACCTCGAGGTACAGGTGTACGAGAACGTTGCGAAGGCCTGCCCACGCATCCATCTGTGCGGCCAATTTTTCGTCCAGCACACCTTCCTGCTGCAAGATCCGAAAGGATTCCCGGTAGCTATTCGGCGTCTTCCAGCCTCGCTCGGCGATGAGGTGGTTGGCCAGGTCCAGACTGCACTCCGCGGCCAGGTGCAGCCAGCGTTCGACCGACGCCTGTAGAAGCGGATCGGAGAGGAGAGTGGACAGATCCTTCTCTGCGGCCTGGCGCAGCCCTCTGAGCAGTTCCTCCAACTTGGCAAGGCGTCGATCAAAGACTTCACGGTCGACCAAAACGACCCTCCCGGATTCGACGCTCACGGGCCTTGGTGTGGAAGCTCAGCCAGTAACTTTCGTCACTTAACTGGGACATCGTGCGAACAAAAAATCGAGTATAGAGCGGGGCATCACGGACGAAAATTCGTTCCCCGGTCAGGACTCGATGGGCCAGAAGTGGCGGCGCATCATTCAGCACGACAAGGTCGATCTGGCCAAGGCCGGCAAGCTCCGAGTTGATTCTCAGGCGGGCTTGGAAGCGTTGTTTCGGTGAGAGATCCTCGGATAGATAAACCGCAACGTCCCAGTCGGAGTCGACCCGGGCCCTGCCTCCGGGCCGCGATCCGAAAAAGAAGGCGAAGCTGACTTCTTCGAATCTCAGGAGGCGTTTTCTAAACTCGCTCCGCAAATCCACCGAGTCAATGCTACCACCTGCCAGTGGTTCCGGACACTGGCGAACTCGCCAAGAATCATGCAGTTCGCCTTGAAGTACTTTTTTTGAAGTTGGGCGGTGGCTCGCGACTTGAGTCCCGCGCATCAGTCCAGGTTAGAGATAGGCAGATGATCTGACCATTTGCACGCCGCCAAGCCCAGGAGTTATGCTGGCCGCATGATCCGGCAGCATCCACAAACCGGCGGAGTTCTCTTGAATCGGCTCGCTACGAGTCTCTCTCTTTTCATGGTGGCCATCTTCTGCTTCCCTCTCAGCCAGGTTGTTCTTGGGCAGCAAACCAGCGTCAAGCCTGACATCAATGAGCCTTTTGAAGACCCCGACGTCGACAGCTACATCGAGCGCTTCGAGCGGGATGGTCGGGAGGTCTTCGACAAGCGTGAGCAGATCGTCCAGAACTGTTTGCTCAAGGAGGGAATGGACGTGGCGGACATTGGTGCGGGCACCGGCTTTCTTACCAGGATGTTTGCACAAGCAGTCGGGGAAAAGGGAACCGTATGGGCCGTCGACATCTCCGACGAGTTCATCGAGCACATCGAGAAGTCAGCCCAGGCAGAGGGTCTGTCCAATATTCGGGGAGTCGTGTGCGGCCAGGACGACACCAGGCTTCCTCCCAACTCTGTCGATCTCGTGTTCATCTCCGATACCTACCATCACTTTGAGTTCCCGGCCAAGACGATGGCTTCGGTGCACCGTGCCCTTCGCAAAGGCGGGCAACTGATCGTGATCGACCTTCACCGCAAGGAGGGAGAGACGGACGAGTGGCTACTCGATCACATTCGAGCCGACCGGGAAACCGTGATTCGGGAGATCCAGGCGGCCGGATTCGGGGTGGTCGGTGAAGCCGACTTTCTCGAGGAGAACTACTTCCTGCGCTTCCTCAAAATCGAGCCCGAAACGAGTTCCAGGCACTGAGCTCATTTCCACTTCGAGGTTGTTTTCTTGCCATTCCACACACCAAGTGCACTGTCCGGAAAGTTCACGCCGCTACTTCGGGCGTCTTTTCGCCGACAGCTTTGTTGCGCTACCTCGAAATACTCCCGGCATTGCTGCGTCGCGCGCCTCACTGACGACGAAAATCCCGGAATTAACCCCGTCCCGAATTAACGACGCGAACTTCCCGGACAGTACACTAGACACATGTTTTTCTCCAAAAGTGTGACAACCGTGAAAGAAATAGCCTAATCGAGTTGCAGCCCTTGCATCCAGCTGTGATACTTTTTTGAATAGGATTTAACGAAAGACAACGAATACGACGACAAAAAGCGTTTTAGAGTCTCCGTTAATCTGTACATACCCTCCATAAGAAAACCGGCGGAGTTGCCTCCTCCGCCGGTGTTTTTGTCTGAAAACAGGGTTCCACGCTCCAAGATTCGGCTTCCACGAGCGGAGCATTTCAAACCTTGGTGGATAGGTGAGTTGCCTGAAACAGCATGACTCACGACTTTCGCTGTATTGAGATCCGCCTGATCGCCGGAGCTCTGGGCGCCGAGATTCAGGGCGTGGACCTGGCTCGTCCCCTCGAGGACGAGGTCGTTGCCGAGATCCGCCGGGCCTTCCTCGATCATCTGGTCCTCTTCTTCGCCGACCAGGAACTCGAATCCCCGACGCTGGTCGCCTTCGCGGAGCGGCTGGGCCAGCTCATGGAATATCCGCAGATGAAGGGACTGCCCGACTTCCCGGTGATCACGCCGGTGACCAAGCTGGAGCACGAAAAGGTGAACTTCGGGGGGGTCTGGCATTCCGACACGGCCTACCTGGAACGCCCGCCCATGGCGACCATGCTCTATGCTCTGGAGATTCCCCCCTACGGCGGCGACACCCTCTTCGCCAACCAGTACCTGGCCTTCGAGACCCTTTCCGAGGGCCTTCGGAAGGCGCTCGATCCTCTGATCGGCGTGAACACCTCGACCAAGGCCCAGATCTCCAAAACGCGAGAAGATCGATTGCGCGAGGTCGGGGCACAGCTCAAGGCGATGGTCGCGAAGCATCCGGTCGTGCGCACTCATCCCGAGACCGGCCGCCGGGCCCTTTACGTCAACTCCGGCCACACCACCCACTTCGAGGGCTGGACGGAGGAGGAGAGCCAGCCCCTGCTCGACTATCTGTTCCAGCACCAGGTCAGGCCCGAGTTCACCTGCCGCTTTCGCTGGCAGCGCGGTTCCCTGGCCCTGTGGGACAATCGCTGCACCCTCCACAACCCGGTCAATGACTACCAGGGGTTCCGGCGCAGGATGCATCGCATTTCGCTGGCCGGCGACGAGCCGCGCTAACCCAATTTCGGATGGGGAAGCGGAGGCCTATGGGACAATATCCAAAGTTTTTCTGCTATAAACTCCTTGCTCAACTCGCGGAGGGACTTCGATGTTCGAGAAGGTGACTGCCTGTGTCCTGTTTCTGAGTCTGGCCGGCTGCGCTGGTGAATCCGATCCAACTCGGGAGCTTCACCAGATCTTCGAAGATGAATGGGAGTTTCGGCTGCAGCAGGATCCGCTTTTTGCCACTTCGGTCGGAGTTCACGACTTCAACGACCGGCTTCCCGAAGTCAATGAAGCGGCCGAGCAGCGACGTGCTCGTTTCCAGGAGAAGTTTCTAGCTAGGCTCGACAGGATCGACCGGGATCGACTCAGCCGCGAGGACCAGATTAACCTGGACATCTTCAGGATACAGCTCGACTCCAGGATCGCCTCCTTTCGCTACCGCTCCCATCTGATTCCAATTCTGGCCGACAGCGGATTCCACACCAGTTTGGCCCGCCTTCCGGAGAATGTGCCCCTGGGAACGGTTCGGGACTACGAGAACTACATTTCACGAATGCAGGCCTTCCCTCTGTACATGGGAGAGCATATCGAACTGATGCTAGAGGGTCTGAGAACCGGTTTCACCCAGCCGCAGGTCATTCTGGAAGGATACGAAGGATCGATCCAGGCCCAGGTCGTAGAGGATCCCACCGCAAGTGTCTTCTACGCGCCCTTTCAGAACTTCCCCACCGCCGTGCCGGAAAATCAACACGAGCGGCTCCGGGTGTCGGGCAAGCAGGCCATCCGTGAGGCGGTCGTGCCGGCCTACCGGGAATTCCTCGAGTTCATGATCGATGAATACCGGCCTGGAGCCCGCACCACCCTGGGCGCCTCGGAGCTCAGTCACGGGCGCGAGTATTACGCTTACCTGATCCGCCATTTCACGACTCTGGATCTGACACCCGACCAGGTTCATGAGATGGGTCTGAAGGAAGTCGCTCGAATCCGCAGGGAAATGGACGAGGTCATCCGGGAAGTCGAATTCGAGGGCGACTTTGACGCCTTTTTGCAGTTCCTGCGCACGGACCCACGCTTCTACCCGGAAACTCCTGAGCAGCTCCTGAAAGAAGCCTCTTTTATCGCCAAGAAGATGGACGGCAAGCTTCCCGCTCTATTCAAGACCCTGCCGCGACTCCCCTACACAGTGGAACCGGTTCCCGATTCGATCGCTCCCAAGTACACGGCAGGCCGTTATGTCGGTGCCCCTATCGGCAGCACCCGGCCGGGATACTACTGGGTGAACACTCATGCCCTGGACAGCCGCACGCTCTATACGCTCGAGGCCTTGACCCTGCATGAAGCCGTGCCCGGTCACCACCTCCAGAACGCCCTGCGCCGGGAACTGACTGGGCTCCCTGAATTTCGAAGGTTTTCCAGCTTCAACGCCTTCGGAGAGGGCTGGGGACTCTACTCGGAACGGCTGGGCCTGGAAGCCGGTTTTTACACGGATCCCTACAGCAACTTCGGGCGCCTGACTTATGAAATGTGGCGGGCCTGCCGCCTGGTGGTTGACACGGGGCTGCATGCCATGGGCTGGACCCGCCAGCAGACCATGGATTACCTGGCTTCCAACACGGCTCTCTCCCTGCACGAGATCCGAACCGAGACGGATCGTTACATTTCCTGGCCGGGACAGGCCCTGGCTTACAAGATGGGCGAGTTGAAGATCCGCGAGCTGCGGGAAAAGGCGGAGAAGGCTCTGGGAGAGCGGTTTGATGTCCGGGAGTTCCATGACGCGGTACTGCTCAACGGCTCGATTCCGCTGTCGGTCCTGGAACATCAGATTGAACTGTTTATTCGTGAAAGTTCAGGCGAATAACAACCTGGGAGGCACCGTGGCGTACCGAAGGGAGCAGGCTACCTCCACGAGTTCAGTTCGGCACGGTTGATAACCGTGCCCTACGATTCATACTATGTACTTTGCACGGTTGACCGTTGCTTTTGACTTTCGGCTAAAGAACCATGAAACAGACCGTTTTGGTGACAGGTGGCGCAGGATTCATCGGATCGCATGTAGTTGACACTCTTCTAGAGGCCGGCTACGAGGTTGCGGTTGTGGATGATCTTTCTACGGGACAGATCGAAAACATTCCTTCGCGAGCGGCCTTCTACCAGCTGGATATTCGGAAAGAAAGACTCAAGGAGATCTTTCAGGTGGTCAACCCCGACTATGTTTCCCACCAGGCAGCCCGGGCCAATGTCCGCGAGTCGCTGGAAGAACCGGTTCTCTATTCTGATGTCAACCTGGTCGGGTCGGTGAACCTGCTGGAATGCTGCCGTAGGCACGACGTGAAAAAGGTCGTCTACGCTTCTACCGGCGGCGCTGTCTATGGCGAACCGGAACGCCTTCCGGTTGACGAGAGCCACCCCATCCGTCCCCTCGACCCTTACGGCGCCAGCAAACACCACGTGGAGCATCACCTTCACATCTGCCGCCACAACTCCGCTTTACAGTTCACCACCCTGCGCTATCCGAATGTCTACGGACCACGCCAGGATCCCCATGGCGAGGCCGGAGTCGTGGCCATCTTCTCCTTGCGAATGCTGGACGGCGAAGGAGTCACGATCAACGGGAGCGGTGAACAGGAACGAGACTTCCTGTACGTGGGAGATGTGGCGAAAGCCAATCTGCTGGCCCTGCGGGCGGGGGAATGCCGGGAATACAACCTGGGAACGGGCTCCGGGACTTCGGTCAACCGGTTATTCCGGGAACTCCAGAAACTGACCGACTATCCGCAGGACCCACACCACGGCCCCCCCAAACAGGGGGAAGTCTTCAAGATTGCTCTCGACTCCAAAGCCGCACAACGGGATCTGGGCTGGACCGCCGAAGTCAGCCTGGAAGAAGGCCTGGCCCGGACCGTCGAGAGTTTCCGGGTGGGAAGGTAGGACGGCTGCCCTTTCCAACCTGGGATCTTGAAACGTGGAACGTGGAACGTGAAACGTGGAACAGCATCAGACCACAGTCTCCTTCCACCGACCCTTCTGGAAAATCACGCCCGCTACCAGAGCCAGCACTGACTGCGCCATCAGAATAGCGACGAAAATCCCCCAGGCGAGCGCCTTCAGTCCACCACCGAGACTCTTATTTCATCGCTGTTGGTCCGAATCTCGGGGACGTACATGGCATACCCCAGCAGCGGCAGGGCGTGAAACTCACCGGGGGTTTCCGCCCGCAGTTCATAGTGGAGTTCCCAGAAGCCCTCGGGAAGCTTGTCGATGAAAAAAGCAACCTTCCGGTCTCGGAGCTCCCGGTGCACCCACCGGGTTCTCCCCGTCAGGCGGTTTTGATCGGTTCCGGAAAGGCTCTGTTCCCCGGGAGACGCTGTGCCGGAGACGGCGCTCGACTTCAACTGGCGGGCGTAGACCGGACCTCCGCTGCGCAGGGCAACGGCTTCCAGACCGGCCGGCTTCAGGTCTTCGAACACCAGGTACTCATAGTTGTTCTTGGCCTCGATCCTGAGTACGACCTCGAGGCGCTCACCGCTGTTGAGAGTATCTCCATCCTTCACCCGGACCCGTTCCAGGATATGCCCGTTCAGGAGTGTCGGCCGGGGCACCAGCCGATAGTACTCCCGCTGGCTGAAGATCTCATAGCCCTCGGCTCGAATGGGCTCTTCCAGGCTGAAGAATCTGGCTTCGATCATGTAGTAGAGAGGAGCCTCTCCGTCGGTCCGCCGAATCTCAATCTGATTGGTCTGGTCCCGAATCATCTCCGGGTCGATGGCAAAGCGACTGGGAGCGGAGAGCAATTCGGCGCCCGAGATGTGACGCTCCGCAATCTTCTGGCCGTTGACACGCACCTCGTATCCGACTTCCTGTTCGAGCTCTCCACTGACCTCGAGGTAGTCGTTGAGGGCCAGGACAACAATGGCGGTGTCGCGGGTGCTGTTCCACTGAGCTCCCCGCCGATTCTTGATCAGCCAGTTGATGGCAGGATCCACGAGCTCGTGGTCCGGGCGAATCTGAAGCAGTGCCCGGAGGGCAAAGGCCGTGGCCTCGACTCCACCTTCGGACCATCTCCAGTGGATTCCATCCTCGCCCCAGTGAGCCGTCGGCAGTCCGGCGTTACCTGGCGAGGACCGTCGCATCAGCTGCGACTGCAGGGGAAGCAGATCCCGCTTGACGCCGTTCTCCAGATTCTCGATGAGTGTTTCCGCCCGCGGCGGGTTGTTCATCTGATGGGCACTGAGTGCCAGCAGGGCCCGGGTATAGGCGTTCAGGCGCTGGCGATTGTTCCAGAGATGATTGAAGGCATTTACCTGGAAGGAACTCGGGCTGCTGCGGCTCACGGAACGATAGGCGCTGAGTCCGTGCAGCATCCAGGCCTGCAAATCGGGAGTCGTTTCCGCTTCGACGATTTCCTGGTCTAGAAAGCGGGCGGCGCGCTGCAGCACATCACTCTTCACATCCATCTCGGCTTCCACAGCCAGGCTCAGCCCCCACAACACATAAGCCGTCATGAAGTGATCGCTGTCGCCTTCCTTCCACCAGCCCCAGCCCCCGTCGCTGTGCTGAAAGTCATAGAGTCGCTGCAGGCCTCTTTCGATCATGTCGTCCAGCAGTCTCAAATCCGGGGGTCCTTTTCGATGAGTCTGGGAGGCCGTCTCAGCCTCGATTCCTCCAAACAGCTTGCCGGCGATGTCTTCCACTTCCAGCCCCAGTCTCCTGAGAGTGCGGGCCGTGATGGCGGCCGGAAGAAAGCGGCTCATGGTCTGCTCGGTACAGCCATAGGGGTAGTCAATCAGGTAGGGCAGGGCATCAAGCATGGTCACCGCCAGACTGGGAGTCACCTGAATGGTCACCCGGGTGCTTTCCGGTTTGCGAGCGGGCAGGTCCAGGGGAATCCGCAGCAGGTCCTCAATTGACTTGCCCGAAGTTGCGATCAGTTTTTCGATCCCGTGCTCAAAGACGGGATAGACTCTCTCCATGGCATCGGAGTAGTTATCGGCCCGGGCCACGACCTTGAGCCGCGTTTCCCCGGGCTGCTCCACTTTGAAGCGCCAGTCCACCCGGGTGTCGCCTCCGGCATCGATCGAGACACTCTTGCGCGTCCCCGAGAGGGGGGATCCCAGACCGCTGGCCAGCAGTTCGATGCTGGCTCTCAGGGCCCGCTCAGTATTGTTGTTGACCACCGCTGAGACAGTTACCGTGTCACCGGTCAGGAAGAATCGTGGGGACTGCAGCCGGACCATCAGAGGCTGGTTAGTGACGACTGTGGTGGTCCCCTGTCCGAAATTGTCGCCGGCGGTGATCGCCCGGGCAGTGGCCCGCCAGGTTGTGAGGGTGTCATTGAAGGTGACGGGTACAGTGGCTTTGCCGTCCTCTCCCGTGATGACATCCGGGGTCCAGAAAATGGTGGTGCTGAAGTCGCTCCGGACCTGGACTGCTTGGGCAGGAGCCTCCGCCGACTTTTGAGCCATGGCGTACCCGCCGACCATCTTCATGTTGGCATTGGCCCGGAATTGAAAGCTCTCGGATTCGGATACAATCCCGTCAGCCGCCATGTAGCCGCGCTCCGAGCGCTCTCTCAGATCGCGTCCCAGCGATCCCCGGGAGGCTCCCGTCGCCACGCCGGCCACGCCTCCACCCAGATCCTGCCTGTTCCCGGCCATGACCAGATTTCCATCCTTGTCTTCCTCCAGGCGCAGGTAGCGCTTCTGCTGAAACGTGCTTTGAGTCTGAACCTGCAGGCTTCTCTTACGGCCGAAGAAAAAGCGCAGCGGATCGGAGGCATAGTCGTCCTGAATCGCGTACACGGAGTCATCGACAACCCCAAAGGCCACCTCCGCCGAAACCGGGTTTCCGTGTTCGTCACGGGTGATCAGGGTCATCTGGCCTTTTTTCCTGGGAAGGTACTCTTTCTGACCAGCGATGATCTCCACCTGGACGGCATTCTGCGAAGGTGGAACGATGAGCTGTTTGGTGTCTTCGTGAATCTGGGTGTCGGACACCATGAAGGCCCGCAGGAACACGTTGGGGACGTGCTGGGCCCCGATGTCGATCTGGACCAGCTTGACCGTCCCTTCCAGGTGAACCACCTGATAACTGTATAGATCCTCCGCCTCCACACTGAGCAGCACCCAGCGGTCGCTGGTGTGGCTGGCCAGCATGGCTGTCAGAGGCTGCCCGACCCGGGCCGTGTCCCGATCGAGCACGATCTCGAGGCCGCCGTGCCGGTAGCCAAGTTCCTGGCTCCGGGGGTCTCCGACCCAGACCTGAGTTTCGGACTGAACCGGGAAATCCGCTTCCCGATCACTGACCCAGCGAATCCTGTAGTAGCCTTCGCTCTTCGCTGAGAACGCCAGCTCGGCCTGGCCTTCCTCATCCGTGCGCATACGGCGGGACAGAATCTCTTCGTCGCGATAACCGCGGTACTTGAGACGCCACCCGGGAGGGAGCTGAACACCGCCTGATCTCACTGCCTGTCGCTTACGGAGCTCTTCGGCGCTTGACTCGCGGCCCAGGTGATCGATCCAGATCTCCTCCCAGCGACTCTGGTAGACGGTAACGATTCCCTCTGCCTGGAGAGGACGCTGGTTTGCATCGAGCGTGTGTATCTTCAGCTCCACCTTGTCACCGGGTCGGTAGAGATGGTGGTCGGGCTGCAGATAGGCAAAGTAGCGCTGCCGGGTCACTCGAACGGTACCGCTGGAGACAACTTCTCGGCGCGAAGAGTCGCGCACCCGGGCTTCAATCTCGAATTCGACGTCCTGCAAGCCGATGGAGCTGGTATCAATGGTCACGGAGGCGATTCCGTCCTCGTCCGTTTTGACGGTGGTGCGCTTGACCTCCTGCCCACGCCCGCCTCCGTAATGACGGTTCCAGCTGGGGTCGGGATCGCGCAGCCAGGCGAATTCATCGGGAGGACGCCAGTACTGCTGGAAAGGGCGCTGAAATACAATGATCTCTGTGTCGGCTCCAACCACCGGACCTCCGAAGTAGTACTCGGTCCGGATCTTCACTTCGACCTCTTCCCCCAGGGAAAAGATCCGGGGGCGATCATCTTCCCGGGGAGGCTCAACCTGAACCCTGAATTCGGGCAGCTTGTATTCCTCCAACCTGAGCAGGGTCTCTGAGCCGATCCAGTTCTTTCGGCCCTGATCCCAGAAGCCAATCTTGTACTCTCCCAGGGGCATGGCTTCGGTCAGGTCCAGACTCCCCCACGCGCTGCCGAAGCGATTGAGGATGACTTTGGTCTTCTCGACGCGGGCACCCTTAGGATCGGTGATCTCGATCTCCAGCTCCTGGTCGGATGACGTTGAGTATCCCTGCGGGGACTCGAGTCGCGTCACCAGCTTCCAGTGGGCTTTTTCCCCGGGCCGGTAAGCCGGCCGGTCGGTGAGCACGTACACTTTCCATTTGGAGTGCTGCGGAGAGTAACCGTAGCCCTGGCTGAAGGCCTGTTGATCTCCGAGCGACACGGCTGCGAAAAAACTGTGGCTGTTGTTGCCCTGTCGGGTAAAGCGATACTTTGGCAACTCCATCGTCGCCGGTGCGGCCCCTTCGGACCTGCCAGCTGTCGCGGCGGCCGGAATGGCGCCAGATGGAGAACTCGGCCCCGGCCACGGGAGATCCGTCCAGGGGACTGCACATGTAGAGCAGGGCGTTGCTTCCATACGTCTTGAGAACCAGAGAGGACTCCGAGACCAGAATCAGGTCGCGAGCCTCTTTGCCACCCGCCTTGGCGACCAGAAGATAGGCACCGGGAGGCAGCTTCTCCAGCCTTTCCTGCGAAGAGCCGGGTCGATGATCGGATTCGTTCTCGACCGGCTTGGCCCAGGATCGGAGGGTCGCCCGGCCCTGGACGTGAAGCGTGTCGATCCAGTTGACCTGTTTCGTTTCCAGGTGGAGGGAGACCTCATCGACCAGGTCGATCGGATACAACTCCAGGCGGATAGAGTCAACGTTTCGCCAGTTCAGATGGAACTGAATCTCGGAATCGGGAAGAAACACATTCGAGACACCAATCCCGATTGTGGGGCCTGTGATCTGCTGGAGAAGCTGCCCGGCCTGGTCATAGTAACGCGTCTCTCCTTTGGAGTAGTCCCGAAGCAGTCTTCTCAGCAGCTCCACTGCACGTACGTAGTCCGGCTGGTTGTACCACTGGCCGTTTTCCCGAAGGCGAATCCGGCCGGTGTTGGACATGAACTGGGCAAATCGGAAAAGGGAGTCATCGTACCAGTCCACTCCCCTGCCGGCTTCCAGGGTCGCCTCGAAGTGCCGTGCGGCTTGCCTCTTCTGGGTCCAGTTACCCTGGGCAGCGAGAGTCGTGGCCAGAAGGTAATGGGCCTGGGTCTTTTCGGCCTCAGTACGGGCCAGGTTGAGCGTGTTCTGAAGTATGGGTAGAGGGAGATAGTTGCCGTAGTAACCGTAGTAATAGCCTTGATTTTCCCAACGGGGGAGGCTGACCGAGAAAACGACCTGCAGGTAACGCTGGCGGGCCACCTCCAGATCGCGGGACCCTGCCCAGTAGTCAAGAGCTTTTTGATAGTAGGGCCTGGCCTGGTGCCAGTTGCGGGCGTTGCGGCGCATCCAGTGGTAATCCCCCAGCGACTGGTGGATCTGGGCTGCCACGACATCCTTCTGCTCCCTTCGCAGCAGTTCCTGGAGCTGTCTTTCAGCTTCCTCCAGCTGAGATGTGTCAGAGGACTGAGTCGAAGCCCTGGATCTCCAAAGAGTGTCGGCCAACCGGAACTCGACCCAGCGCGTCTGATCGGGATCGAGCTGCAGGTCCCGGGCCCGCAGATACGTGTCGTGAGTACGCTGGAAGCTCTTTCTGGCGTAGAACTGCTCCCCCGCCTTGTGAATTGAGCTGTAGTCACCGTAGTTCACCGGTCCCGGCTCGGGCTGTTCCGGGGTTGAACCCTCCTGCGTGTTCCAGGTCAGCAGGCTGACCAGGGTCAGAAGTATGAGTGCTGAAACGGTGGTCTTCATGGCATATCCCCTTGGCAAAGACTTTCGTCTGGTTTTGACACTTCGGGGGGGTTCTTGGTGCCCCTTCCGTTTGATAACGGCATAGCGATTGTTTTCTTAGACGGGAGGAATGGGTTCTAGGTTCTGGGTTCTGGATGACACAGCGATCTCATCGGACCACACGGAGGTCCTCCTATGCTGTGATTCCAAATTCCAGATTAACGGTGAGCTCACGCTCTACCGCTCTGTTCTTCCAGCGCTGCCGAAACACGAAACTCGGAACACCGCAAGCGCAGCGAGCGCCCTACCCGGCCACCCGGGCGTGTTTATGGAGAGCCTTCTGAATCAACAGGAACTCTCCCAGATTCTCCGAGTTCACGATCCCGACGAGCTGGCCATCCCGCACCACCGGCAGGGTGCGGCATTCGCACTCCTGCAACCGCTGGAAGGCGCTTTGAGCCATTTCGGAGGGATCAGCAGTCTGAAAATCCCGGTCCATGAAGTCGGCCACGCTCCCGCCCTGTCCCTGACTGGCCAGGGCCGACATTATCCGGGAACGCGTCAGGACCCCGACCACCGTGCCCTGATCCACCACCGGGAAATCCTGCTGAGAACCGGACAGGATGTGGTGAACGGCATGGGAGAGCGAATCATGGATGGAGAGGGTCTGAAAATCAATCATCATGAGATGGCTGACCGGGATGCCGCGGAGTGCTGTCCTCATCTGGACCATGCTGGCCTCTCCGGCAGCACCCATCCACACGAAGAGAGCGATGAAAACCAGAAAAGGGTTGGAGAAGAGGCCAACAAAGCCAAAGAACAGAGCCAGGACCTGGCCGGTGGTGGAAGCGATCTCGGTGGAGCGGACATAGTCCATCTTGAGAGCCAGGAGAGCTCTCAGCACTCTCCCCCCGTCCATTGGAAAGGCGGGAATCAGGTTGAAGACGGCCAGCACGATATTGACCCAGAACATCTTCACCAGGAAGTTGCCGCCCACCATTTGAAGATTCTGAGGCTCGGCGAGGCTTCCAGTGGGGCCCACAAAAACGAAGACCCCGGCGGCCAGAGCCACGTTCACGGCCGGCCCCGCAAGCGCCACCAGGAGTTCCTGGCGGGGATCCTCGGGCATCCGCTCCAGACGGGCCACTCCGCCAATGGGCAACAGTGTGATGTCCCGAGTAGCGATTCCGAATCGGCGGGCCGTCAGTGCATGGCCCAATTCGTGCAGGACGACAATAAAGAAGAGGACTGAAATGAAAATCAGGCCGTAAAGGGCGTCGACAAGACTCTGCCTGAGCAAGTAATAGTTGAGACCGACCCAGCCCAGAATCAAGAGAAACGTGACGTGCATCAACACGTCGATTCCGGCAATTCTCCCGATCTTCCAGGACCACTTCATGGTGATACGGCTCTACCGCCCCATTGTCGCCGAAACAGGTAGGGTTAGACAATGTTTGTAGGTTCTGGGTTCTAGGTTCTGGGTTCTGGGTCCTAGTAACCCCCTGCGCTGACCGCGGAAAGTCGAAACGGAGCCGTCAGCGGCAGCGACCGGAGACTCCGCACTCGAAAGTGGAAAGCGCCCTCGGCGGCGGCGGTTTTCTTCTCTGTTATACTCCCGCGAAGGATGAAGAAATCATGAATTCACTTGATGCGATCCCGGATGCAAACGGAACCCGAAAGGTCCGACGCCCGGGCCTTGTCATGTGCCTGTTCCTTCTGGTCTCACCCGCCTGGGGCCAGACCAAAGTGAAGCCGGGGTTTAACCTGTTCTCCGCCGAACAGGACGTCGAGATCGGAAAACAGTCGGCCACGGAAGTGGAAAAGCAACTGCCTGTCCTGAAGAACTCAATGGTGCAGAACTACGTGGCGGGCATAGGAGACCGGCTGGCCAAAGTCGTGCAGGGTGCCGAGTATCCCTATCAATTCAAAGTGATCAACGTTTCCGACGTCAACGCCTTCGCCCTCCCAGGCGGCTTCATGTACGTGAACCGGGGTCTCATCCAGGCCGCTAAGAGTGAAGCCGAGCTGGCCGGCGTCATGGCTCACGAAATCTCCCATGTTGCGATCCGCCACGGCACAAATCAGGCCTCCAAGGCCTATCTGGCCCAGGCTGGTCTGGGTGTGCTGGGGGGAATTCTGGGCGGAGGTGGCGGTTCGACAGGTCAAATCATCGGAGCGGTCGGGGGCTTTGGTCTGAACACGATCTTCCTGAAGTTCGGCCGAAAGGCGGAGCAACAGGCCGATGTCGTGGGGGCCCAAACGCTGGCCAAGGCCGGCTACGACCCGCTGGCCATGGCTGACTTCTTCGAAACCCTGCGCGAACTGTCCGGTGGAGATCCGAGCAAATTCGAGATGTTTTTCAGCAGCCACCCGGCACCCGGTAACCGGGCCCACCGCATCGAAGAGGAAGTTGAGCTGTTGGGAGCCATCCGAAAGACATCCCCCGTCGGAAGCTTTTCCCGCATCAAGTCCCGCCTGGACCGGCTGCCCGACGCACCCTCCATGCAGGAACTGGCAGGAAAAGAAGCTGGTTCCGCTCCGGACTCCGGGAGTAACGAAGATCCTCCTCGCCCGGCTCCGACTCGAATTGAGGCCCCTTCAACCCGGCTGCAACTCTTTCGACAGCGAGACGGATTCTTCAGGATCCGCTACCCTTCCAACTGGAGTTCCTATGAGTCACAGGGCGACTGGGGAACAACACTTGCTCCGGAGGGAGGAGTCCGGGAGGGAGCCGGGGGCGAGAGCCAGATTGTGTATGGACTTCTGGTTGGTCACTTCGACCCTTCCGCTGGCGATCAGGGAGGGCAGACCAGCGGCCCGTTCAGTAGTGTAACTTTTTTTCTGTAATTTCTGGTCAGGCCTTGGGTCGGAAAGACAGAGGTCTGGGACAGGATTCTCCAAAAACAGAAACGAGAATCTGGCAAGGAGAATCAAATGAACCCAGATCTGGAAAAGAGAGTACCACGGGAGATCCTGGCGGAGTTGATCGAGGAAGGAACAGAAGCCTTTCGAGGAATCCTGGAGAAGTTGTTCAACGTGGCGATGCAGTTGGAAAGAAGCGAGTTTCTGGGAGCGGAAGCGTACGAGAGAACAGCCAGTCGGCGAGGCTATCGAAACGGATTCAAAGGCAAGCGGATTCAGACTCGAGTGGGAGAGCTGCACTTGGAGATTCCACAGGTGCGTGGGTTGAGGTTTTATCCCAAGTCGCTGGAGAGGGGTTGCCGTTCGGAGAAGGCCCTGAAGCTGGCCATTGCCGAGATGTATGTGATGGGCGTCTCGACGAGGAAAGTCACCGAGATCACGGAGCAGCTGTGTGGGTTGGAGATCTCGGCCACCCAGGTCTCGAGAGTGGCCGGGATGCTGGACGAAGAGCTGGAAGAGTTTCGAAGCCGGGAGCTGGGAGAGTATCCGATCGTGTATCTGGATGCCCACTACGAGAAGGTTCGAAGAGGCGGCAGGGTGCAGGACGTGGCCATCCTGAAAGCCATAGGAGTCAATCGTTTCGGGACGCGAGAGGTGTTGGGTCTGAGCGCCAAGATCAGCGAAGCGGAGGTGCATTGGCGAGGGTTTCTGGGAGATCTGCACAAGCGTGGACTGAGAGGGGTCGAGCTGTTGGTCAGTGACGATCACGAAGGACTGAAGGCGGCCAGGCGGGCAGTTTATCCGTCGGTGCCCTGGAACCGTTGTCAGTTTCACCTGAGTAAAAACGCCCAACAATATGCTCGCCGCAAAGAGGACAAGCCCCGCATCGCCCAGGCCATGCGGGACATTTTCGATGCCCCGTCTCGAGAGGATGCCGAGGAGCTCAAGGGTAAAGTCGTCAAGAAGTTCGAAAAGATTGCACCGGAGTTCGTGAGCTGGCTGGAAGACAACCTGGATGAAGGGCTGACAGTGTTTGATTTTCCGAGGAGCTGGTGGCGAAGGATCCGAACCATCAACGGACTGGAGAGACTGCACCGGGAGATCCGGAGACGAACCCGGGTGGTGGGAATCTTTCCCCACGAAGCATCGGCGCTGCGGCTCATCTCGGCTGTGCTTGCAGAGATACACGAGGAGTGGTTAACCGGCCGGCAATACCTGAACCTGGCCGGCTGGAAAAAACAAGTGGAGCAATTCTTCCCTACAGGCCCTAGAGGAAATTACAGAAAAACGGTTGCTTAACCGCCCGTTCAGGGAAAGCGGCGAACTGGAACGCTCCGGCAATCTCCTTATTAACAGCTTGCTTACTGGGAATGATTATCTTCGACCGGTCCGGAGATCGACTCGTGAACAGCTCGTGGATGGGGAACCTGCCCTCTCTGTCAAGCTGTCCGGCCGGTCGCCCGCGTCCGGGGAGACCGAACGAGTGGTCGTGGTCCTCAGGCGCCTTCCCAACCACGAACTCGTGTACCTGGCGTTCGTTGCTCCGGAAAAGCGCTTTTCTGAGATTCAACAGATCTTCAAACCCGTTCTCTCCAGCTTCGGCGTAAATCACGGAGTCCTCTCCCGGTAAGTACTCACTTTGATAAGTGATGGACATGACGACTTACAACATTTCAGTCATTCCGGGGGATGGCATCGGCGTGGAGGTCATCGCCGAAGGCATACGAGTTCTGGCACGAGTCGCTGCCACCTGCGCTATCGACCTTCGTTTTGAGCACCACCCCTGGGGAAGCGATTATTTCTTCGAGCACGGCTCCATGATGCCTGAAGGGGCATTGGGTTTGTTGCGGGATCAGGACGCCATCTATCTGGGCGCTGTGGGAGATCCTCGTCTGCAGGACAATGTCACTCTCAACGGGCTGATTCTGCCCATCCGTCGAACATTTCAGCAGTTCGCCAATGTCCGGCCCGCTTTTCTCTTTGAGGGGGTGGCCTCCCCACTGGCAGGCAAGGAACCCGGTGCCATCGACTGCGTGTTGGTTCGCGAGAATACGGAAGGTGAATATTCTCAGGTGGGAGGACGGGTGCACCAGTTCTCGGAGGCGGAAGTGGCCGTCCAGACATCGGTCTTCAGCTTTCGAGGGACCGAGAGAATTGTTCGATACGCCTTCGATCTTGCGCTGACACGGGAAAAGAAACGGAAGGTCACTTCGATCACCAAATCCAACGCCATGGCGTACGGAATGACCTTATGGGACGAGGTGTTTGAGAAGGTAGCGCAGGAATACCCGACTGTGCAGACCGAATCCCTGCTCGTCGATGCTGCCTGCATGGATCTCATACGTCGCCCGGAGGACTTTGACGTGATCGTCGCTTCCAATCTCTTTGGAGACATCCTCAGCGAGATTACGGCGGCCATCACCGGGAGCCTGGGACTTACCGCCAGCGCCAACCTGGATCCTACGCGAAATCACCCCTCCATGTTTGAATCCGTCCACGGGTCGGCTCCGGACATCGCGGGGAAAGGGGTGGCCAATCCCGTGGCCACGATCCTGGCCGGTCACATGATGCTGGAGTTTCTGAACGAAAAGGAGGCTGCGGATGCGGTCTACCGGGCAGTGGTCCGGTATCTGAAAAAGAGCCCGAACAAAACCGCGGATCTGGGAGGAACCGCAACCTGCCGGGAGGCGGCGGATCAGATTCTCGCTTTCCTGTAGTTCGACCCGCGCTTATCGGAGACTGTCGAAAAAGTTCGTTTGGTATCTCATCGTGAGTCGACCCGGTGCTTCCGCACCGGGCTCTGATTCCCGCCAGGTGAATTGATCAGAGCCCCTGGGGGAAGCCAGGGGAGGAGTGGGACGGGCTGAATCGACCACCCGGTACTATTCTGCTAAACTTCGCGGAATCAACAGAGTGCGCCCGTAGCTCAGTTGGATAGAGCGCTGGTCTCCGGAACCAGAGGCCGCAGGTTCGAATCCTGCCGGGCGTACCAGTTAACAGGCGGCTTTCAGGGCTTTCGGCCAAAGACCCGAAAGCCAGAGAGTTCTGCAAGTTGTCTGCATGTGGCCCCGGGCGACCTCCGGTGATGGTTTTGTGGTAGAAATTTCACCACGGCTTTCCGGGGCCGCTCCAGCCTCTACATGGGTAGCGGGCACGGTGTAGTGCATTATCCCTTCTTGCCGCCTTCCAGTACTTTCAGCACCCGCTTCTCAGTCGAGCGGTCTGAGTAGTGGGCATAGTGCTGCTCCGTGGTTCGCACCGACGCATGTGCCAGCGCAGCCTGTATATGGTGCATCTCGACGCTGCCCGACTCAGCCAGTCGTATGGCGTAGAACCTGCGCAAGTCTTTCGGCTTCAGCCAGGGGTACCCTGCAGCCTTCCGCGCTTTACCCCAGGGCTTTCGCAGATCATGCCAGGGTTGCATGGTCTTGGGGTTGAACCAGACCCACTCGCAGACCCTGGGGATGTAGTCAATTGCAGCCAGGGCAGCTTTCGTCAGGAACAGATAATGCCAGCGGCCGCCCTTAGTCCTGGTCAGCAGCACCCGCCGCTCGTCCCGCCTCACCTGTTCATGCCGCAGTTGCAGTGCTTCCCCACGCCTGCAACCGGTCTCACGCATGAATACGAACACCTGCCGCTAGCCCCTCCGGTCATGCCGCGTCATGATGAACAGATTCGACCAAGCCAGTCCTCCAGCCTTCGCCCCAGCTTGAGCCAGGAGAAGTTTTCCTCTGCCCTTCTCCTGCCCTCCCTTGCCATCGTTTCAAGCTTCTCCGGGTCGGTCAACAATGCACGGATCGCACAACCCAATGACTTCGGATTCCGTTTGGTGAGAATACCCGTCTCGGGCGTGACGATCGAGGAAACTCCACCTCCCTCATAGGCTACGGGTGGCGTTCCTGCTGCGAGCCCTTCAGCGTAGATAATGCCGAAATGCTCCTCTTTTTCGGGAGCAGCTGCCAGGACCGATGCGGCATTGATCAGGGCGGCCTTGTCTTCGGCGGAAACGAAGCCCAATAGTCTTCCCCGACCGTTCAACCTCACCTCGATTTTCTCGCGCAACTCGCCATCCCCGATGAAGATGGTCGGTGCAATGTCAGCGTACTCCAGGCTGGCTTCGACAACATTTTGCGGTCCTTTGGACGCGGTCAACGCTCCTGGACAGATCACATACCTCTCAGCAAGTGCGTACTTCCGTGCAATCTCCGCGCTCCTGCCAGAGCAGAACTCGTCGAGGTCGATGCCGCATGGAAGCACCAGGAAGCGTTCCGGAGGAAGATCGATGAGACCACGGACGAGGTGGTCTCGAACGTACTCAGTCGTAACCAAGATTCCATTAGCCCCTTCGATTGCTTCTTGGATCATTGACCAGACTCGATCGTCGTACATCCCGTCGTGTCGCGGCTCGATGCCGGTACCGTGGAGAAAGAGCGCGTAGGGTTTTCCAGCGCGGTTGGCGGTATTCGCTGTGGCGATCGCGCTGATGCTGGCGTGGTGTCCAAATACGATATCAACCTCGTCAATGACTGACTCCAGGGCGCGTTCATAGTCCCGTAAATAAGAAGCGACGCGCTCATAGGTCATACCGGCAACCTGTTCCTGTGTTCGACCGGCCGATGGCAGGTGTTCGTGGACGGGAATGATGGGGGTGTGAAGCACGACGTCCCGGTTGATTGCGCCCAGTGCACCTTCTCCGATGCCGGGATGCATAAAGAAAACTCGACACCCGCTGGCCGCGATGTAGCGAGCTTGCTGGCGGGCCACCTCGCCGCTTCCTCGCCCAGAGTTCAACAGAAGGATCGCAACTCTCATCTTGTGGCTTTCATCACTTCTGATGTGAACATGGAGTGGCTGATGCAGCCTGAATATCGATTATCTGGTTTCCAGATATGTCCGTTGTCTGTGCCGTGGTTCCAGATAATACGCCCAGCAGATTGTGGGGTCCAGCCGGTTCCCAAACTCAAGGTGAGGGGCAGTAGGCCGCGATCCGTTGCTTAGGAAAGGACCCAGCCTGCGAGCTGCGGAAACAACCGTGGAAGCTCACCTATCCTGGCCCATCCCTCCCCCTTCTCCACAACCGTGACCTCTAGATCATCAAAGAACTCGTCCAGTGCCGCCGCTCGTTCCTGGGCCAGGGGTGGTGAGCAGTAGTCCTCTTCCTCCCATACAGCGTACCCGTCATCCCGAAGCCTGGCGTTTTCCAGGGAGTGGGTCAGAGATCTCCCAAAGGGCCGCATTGTGGCATACACCCTGCCCTGGAGATTCGTCAGCAGATCAGGCAACCGGTCCGGCTTCGGTTTTGCAACTACGAGATAGTAGGCCATGAGGTCGCGGTCCTTGGACGTGAGTGTCAGTGTAGCACCGTCAACCAGCCCCCTCACCCGATCAAAATAGTTGGCTCTCGCTCCTCATTCACCCCTGTCCCCCCGAAAAACTCCATCCAACCGTTGAGGAACTCGTGGGAGCAGGCTCAGGTTGCAAATTTGAATGATCTTCCTCGGCGAGCACTACGAACTACGACGAAAATCAGCGGACCGGCTGTTGCTGGACGGCTGAATTAGGCCGCTGGACAGACCTTGCCCGGGTCCGACTGATGTTGAGGGAATGAGTCGGTTGTGACTTGAGTCTTACGCTGCCACGCGTTCGTAGCGATGGTGAAGCCCACCGCAGATCGGAAACGAGTTTAGCTTGACTGGCCCATCAGCCACGCTCGGTCTCTTGCTGGCAACGGGAGTGTCGCCGGCCAGTCCCTGATGGGGCCGGGCACAATGGTAGTACTGCTCAATGCATTCCCTGAGTAAACGGTTCAGGTGCCTTTCACTGAGCACAATGACGTGATCGAGTAGTTCCCGGCGTAGGGTTCCGAAAAATCTTTCTATATAAGGGGTCTGCCAAGGACTTTGGTAAGCCGTTCGCACTTCTTCAATGTTGCAGGTGTCCAGAAATCTCCGAACTCCTGCCGACTGTGTGGATACGGAAACCTGCGACGGGCTCGACAACGACGGCGACGGTCCAATGGACGAGGGCTGCTCTTAGCCAAGACCTCAACGCATCATCATTCGTAGCTTTCCCGGCAGACTCACCGTGATCGAGGCATGTTAGCATCGACATTTTTCCTCCATTGGTGGAGCTGACGACGAAGCGCATTTACTTTTTCCGGATGGGCATCGGCGAGATTGTTTTGTTCTCCGATGTCTTCCGCAAGGTTGAACAAATCCACCGAGTCGTCTTCAAGCCACTCGATCAGTTTCCAGTCACCCTGACGGATCGCGCTGAAGGGTCCACAACCATAACTGGCGTAGTGCGGGTAGTGCCAAAAGAGTGCGTCATGCAGTGGTTTGTCCTCGCCTTTCAGCAGCGGCACCATACTGCTACCGTCAAGATGCAGTTCAGGCCGAAGCGGCAGCCCGACTATCTCCAGCACGGTGGGGAAGATATCGGTAAAAATCACCGGCACGTCGCAGACGCTTCCAGCTTTGGTCACACCGGGCCATTTGACCAACCACGGCTCGCGGGTCCCGCCTTCGTAGGCCCATCCCTTGCCGCCGCGAAAGGGCAGGTTGCTGGCGATCGGAGGATAGCCGCCGTTGTCGGAAGTGAAGATCACGATGGTTTTCTCGTCGAGACCCAAGCGTTTCAAACCGTCCAGCACACGCCCAACGTTGGTATCCATCGTCTCGACCATAGCTGCGTAGGCGGGGTGGTTCTGTTCCTGCCGAACTTTGTTCTGGGTGAGTCCGGGTTTCGTGCCCCGCGCAAGCGTTCCGTCCTGCTTGAAGTTCGCCTTCTCCGCCCCGGGTAATCCCATCCGCTGGGCCTTCTCTTTATACTTCGCAATGAGCGGACTCTTGGCCTGAATCGGCGTGTGAACATCGTAGAAGGGAAGGTAGAGAAAAAACGGTTTGTCCTTATTTGTTTCAATGAGCTTGAGAGCTTCACTGGTCAATCGATCACAAAGATGCTCACCCTCTTTGCCACCTTCGGCGAGCCCCGGCACCTCAATGAGATGATAACCGTCAGATTCCTTGCTGCGCCCGTAAGGCCAGAAATAGCTGCCGGGTGCACCGGAGCGATTGCCGCCAATGTTTACATCGAAGCCCTGTTTTTCGGGAAGGTAAGGTGCAGCACCCAGATGCCATTTACCAACAAACAGAGTGGAGTATCCGGCCTCCTTCAGCACTTCGGCCAGAGTGACTTCTTCAAAAGGTAATTGCATCCGCATTTTGGCTGGCAGAAATTTCCCGCTCAGCGTCGGCCCTGGAATGAACGCGGTGATTTTCAACCGGGCGGGATACCGTCCCGTGAGCAGTGCTGCGCGCGACGGCGAGCAGCTCATATGCGCCGCGTAACCGTTGGTGAAACGCATCCCTTCGGCAGCGAGCCGGTCAAGGCTGGGCGTTTCATGAAACTTGGCACCGTAGCAACCCACATCCGCCCAGGCGAGATCGTCTGCAAGGATGATTAAGACGTTGGGGCGATCCGCTGCCGTTTGACCCAACTGGTACGAGCACATCAGCACTGTGAGAGCGAAAAGGCGAGAGATGCGTGAAGTGATTCGAGTCATTGCTTAGCTTTGAGGTTATATCTTATTTTCCAGAGCCTCTATCTCTGGTACGGAGTCTACGCGGTCGGCTGGCTGGCGCTCTATATCAAATTCTGGTAGCTCGCCGACAAGCAAACAAGCGTAGGACTTTGGGAAGGGCCTCCTTGTATCCATGAGGCGATCAGTACGTGGCGAGAACTCTGATCTCCCTTCCGCCAGGCTTGATCCGGATAATCTCCCGTTGGGGATCGAAATCCGTGTGCATCCTTCCATTGATCCGAACCGATCGCATCCGCTTTTCGTTCGGGTGGCGGAGGCGAAGGACGATGAGGGAGGGATCTGATCGTTGGGGGGGATTGATCTCCGCCTCAATGGTTCCGCGGCCAACTGCGGAGACGATCCTATAGCTGACTTTCCCGAAGGAGGTTGGGGCGTTTCTGAGGCTGACCGTCATCCCATCTTTCATCCAGTGATGGGTGACGAAGGGTGCCAGCCAGAGCTCGGACCCTCTCTCCATGACCATCATCATGCGCGTCTGCTGCAGAAAGTACCCCGTCTCATGGGTCTTGTTCCATGCCCCCTTATTCGGGGAATGTTCCCAGAACGAAAGGTTCTCTCGATTCAGTGCATAGGGAATCGTGTTGAAATATCCTCGCACGAATGGTTTGGGGTCATCCCGTAGTCCGTGAATCTGAACAAAGCGTCCGTAGTAGGCCTGCAACTTGCCAAAGCCGCCCACGGAGAACCAGTCATCACGGACCCTGTCTGCGAGGTGGCGGGATTTTTCGGCATCCAGGTGGGAGACCTCTTCGAGATGATGCACCATGCTCGTGACTTCCTGACTCTTTAAATCCAGGATCTCGAGAGCGGCCAGGTGATGTGCTCCGAGCTCGCGGTCATACACCCAGCTTCGGCCTAAATCTTCCCCAGGGAAGAGTTCGTCTCCCGGGGCAACGGAGAAGAGGCTGGTCGGGTAGGGCTGGGTCCAAATTCCCTTCGCCAGCCGCTGGACGGGCGTATGCGATTGAGCCCACTGAAAGGCCGCGAGAATATCTTTGCGGAATTGCGCGGCCTCGTTGAGGAGGTCGCGGGCGTTTGGATCTTCAATGTCTTCAAGCGCCTCCGCTGCAGACTGAAGCCCGGCCCAGTAAAGCGCTTCCATCATGAAGCGGTAGGCGAAGAGGTTCCAATCCGCCGTCACTCCGGGGGGGAAGAGTCCGAATTCCGGTAGCTTTTCACCCGAGGCCCCCTTGCGGCGCGTTTTTTTGATCTGTTCGACAATCCACTGACATGCCTTTGATACCTTGGGCGCGACGCTCCTGAGCCAGTCGCGGTCCCGCGAAAGTTGGTAATACGTGCCCAGCGCCCACAAGTGCCATCCTGTTCCTACCAGCGTATATCCCGTGGTCATGAAGCTTTCGGGAGTGTAGGTGCTGATAAAATAATCGAGAGAGCGGCGCGAGTATTCTGCATGACCCAAGCCGGCCATGCCTCGGATCATTGGATTGGCCTCGCTGTCGAGAGGACCGAATCGAACCGCCGAAACCCAAGGGACAAGAAGTTTACCCTCTTCCAGATTTCTGGTTGCGAGAAGGCTATGAAGTTGAGACGCGCGGATGAGATTACTCAGGAAGCGGTCTGGGATTGTGATCTCAGTGGATCCAGCCAGGATCGTCGTCCAATAAGGTTTCACCCGCTCTCGAAGCGGCTCGCTTTCTTCTAGCGATTCCAACTCTTCAGGAGTCGGTTCCCAGGTAGGAAGAAGGACCAGGATTCGTTGTCGCGCCTTTGCCGGAAGAGTGGCCCGGTAGATGAGAGCGCTCCCTTCCTTCTCCACGTCAAGCGCTGAGTCTTTCGACATCGGGGCGTAGGCGATCAGACGGTTTCCTTTCCAGATCGCTCTTCCCGCGCCTGCAGTTTGCCACGCTGTGGGGGGCATTCCTACAACCCGGAATTCCGCGGCCAACCACTGCGCAGACCCAAACGCAAACGTCTGCTCCGGACCGGCGATTTGACCCTTGAGCCTCCAGGAAGCCGGGCGATCTTCCGCGGAGGTATTCCAAATGGTTGTTTCGATGACTCCGAGAGCGCGGCGGGGAAGGAGGGCTTTTTCATGCAGCGGCACCACGAAGGTTCGTTGGCGGTACTCCACGTCATTCTCTGTTGCGTAGTTGACAGAGATCGGAAGCCAACCGTCTTCTAATTCCCTATGGATCTCCTTGGGCTCGATCTCTCCAAAGCTGGGGGTGAGCGTGAACATGGGTCTCACCCACGCTGACTTGGGTTTCCATTCAAGGTAGGGCGCAATCATCGTATCGGCCAGGCGCGTGACCCTGCCGTCGCGGTCCACGACGAACTTGTGGTTGTCGTTGGCGAGCGAGAGCATCGTGGGTCCTTCGTTGGAGAGCGGGTCGTGCACCTTGTCCAGGGCGGCGGAAAATGTCTGATCCGGCATTTTTCTCACCTTGTCCAACAGCCTCTCGCTTCCCAGAGCCTGGTGGATCTGAGTGACATCGAGGGGCGCGTCCGCTCTGGAAATCAGCACGTTGTGCCCCCATATCGCCACGCTTCCATCCTGGACGACGTCGGAGATCTTGACGGCGAACGTGTGGGTGGGAAGAGATTCCCCCTTTCTGGAGGGCATCACGAACGAAAGAAGGGTTTCGTCTGACCTCTGACTTCCATAGGCGTACCTCACCTTGAGTGAAAACGCTTGCGAAAGATCCCACTCTTCTTCGCGTGACACGCGGTTCTTCTCTAAGAAACTCCCATTGAGAATCCTGATCTGAGCATTGCCCGAACGCGGAGGGAGCATTTGAAGATTGAAGGAACCCTCTTTCCATCTCGAGGCTGTGAAGGCCGTGATTGCGAATACTTCAGTCGGTTTCTCCCCTGTCGGAAAGATCCGGCGAATCTTCAGAGAGGGGATGAGGGGACAGGAGGAGAAGACCCAGGAGCGGTGCTGGGTGGATATCGCCCCATCCATGGACGTCCATCTACCCTGCCAGGGAGAGAGCCCTTCCCAGTATTGAACGCGAGCCTCGCCGGCATCGGGCATCGGCGTATCCACGGCGAAGTGCAATACGAGCTCTCTGAACCGCCTTTTTCGAATCCAGTTGAGACCGATGCATCCCCACCCCTTCTCGTCTCGAGGGACGATGTAGGTTCCTTGGGAGGTCACCGGAACCTCTTTTTCTGGGAAGAGTTGTTCTTGTGTGAGCGGAATGAGCCCTTCCGGTCTGCGCAACAACTGGCTCAGCCCGGTCTGTCGCGGGGGAGCAGGCTTCGGGTCTACGTCGGAGGCAACGACGCGACCAAAAGCGGCGGCGGCGAAATAGATCCCCGATGTCACCCGTCCAAGGGGTTCTTGGATGAGCCTTGCTCGCGCCCAGTTCGACTTGTCGTGGGTTCGAGTCTCGCCCACTCCCCTGGAAACGAGAAGGAGTTCATCCCCCCCTTCGAGGTCCACACGAACGGGCTTTGCCGGATCCTGGTCCGACATCGGGGGACTTTCAAACTGTTTTTCCCCGTCCACCCAGACCTCGAATACGACGCGCCCCTTACCTCCTCCTTGCCAGGCGACCCCAACCTCCGAGAGAAACACCGAATACTCTCCCCGGAGGCGGAGAAGTATCTTTCCGTTCGCGTGGTGGCCGATGCCTTTGAGATAGGTTTGTTCTCCGATTCTCAAGGGCACTGGTTCGGATCGCCTATCCTTCCGGGCCGTGATGTTCTTGCCGAGGACTCCCCAATCTTGCTCGTGATCGATGGCGATTTCGTCGAATATGTCACTGAGGAATTCCAGCTTAAGTTTTTCATTCAGAGCGGGAGCTTGAGCCGAAGCACCTGTCAGAACGAGGAAGAGGAGCAATAGAGACGAATTCATGGACCCAATTAAATCTCAGAGCGTTCCGACTATCAATCTAATCGCTCGCGGGGAAGGTCAAAAAAGAGAAGAGCCGCCCGCGGGAAGCGGCTCTTCAGATGAAATGAGAGAAAGTGAGCTAAAAAGTGCCGAGTCTTATCTCCGGAACCAGAGGCCGCAGGTTCGAATGCTTCACTTCGCTCAGGGCCGTTCCTCGAAGAGGCGATCCATGCCTTCAAGATCAAGCCCGAGAGAGAAGCACATCGAGGCGCCGACGTCTTCTGCCGGGCGTACCAGTTATTTATCACAACTTACGCCGATTCTCCCTTCCCAACAACACCTCGAAAACGGCGATTTTCAGTACTAAGAAGGGGAAATCACCTCCAGGCTCTGGAAGTAGCCCCGGTAGAATCCCCGGTCACGACTGAGGAGACGATCGGCCCGGCGCTGGGAGTGGGCGCCGATGAGAAAGTCGGCAAGGACTCGCTGACGGGGTCCTCCCTGGGTGCGGTAATCGCGCCACATTTGAGCCGCCAGAGTGCAGATCTCGACGTCGAAGTCGTCGTAGATGAGCCCCATCTCGCTGGCTACACCCCTAAATTCTGAGGGAGGGAAGAGGGCCGCCGCCGATTCGCAGAAAGCCACCGGACAGATGATCACAGGACCGGCTAGTAGCGACGCTTCGAGGAGCAGCATGGAGGCTTCTGCGTGCTCCGGGTCGTCGAGCAGGATGTCCAGGAGTAGGGAGGAGTCGACCGCCGATCTCATTCCTCCTCCCCGTCCCGGAGCAGGGCGAGAAACCCCTCGGTTCGCCCGGGAAGGCCGCGGGTCCTGGCGATCCCGCGAAATCGGGCCAGCGAGCTGACGGCACCTCTCTTCACGAGCAGGATGTCTCCGTTCCGTTCCAGGAATTCGACCTCCGTCGAAGAGTTGATCCCGTACTTTTCACGAAGCTTCTTGGGAACGGTCACCTGACCTCTCTCAGTAACTTTCATATTATTATAGTACGTTTTTCTGACTAATAAATTCAACCCTACTTGATGCGCGGCGGCCAGGTTGAGAGCCAGATGGAATGGAGCAGAATTCGAAGAGAGCCTTTCTTTGCCAATCAGGCTCCTGCTCTTCTGCAGGGAGCGTTGGTTCAATCCGTTCACCATCACGCTCGCTCAGTAGCTCGGGTGACTCGTCCTGTGCCTCGTAAACCACATGACGTTAAGCTGAGGAAGTTCCACCGGGGTTGAGCCCCTGCGACATACATGTCATACTCGTACATCGAGGAAGAGGAATGCTGTCAGTTCGACTGGATCCGAAGATCGAGAAGCGCCTGAAGGCCCTGGCCGCGAAGACGGGCCGAACCAAGACCTACTACGTCCGCGAGGCCATTCTGGAACACCTCGAGGACATGGAAGATCGCTATCTGGCGATCGAGCGACTGGAAAACCCTGCCCGGAGATGGACCCTGGAAGAAGTGGAGCAGGAGCTTGACCTGGAAGGTTGAGTTTGACGACCGCGCGCTGAAAGAGCTTCGGAAACTTGACCCGCCCGTTCAAAACCGAATCCTCCTTTTCCTCCGGGGGCGCATTGCCACCGCCGAGGATCCGAAACGATCCGGTAAGCCTCTGACGAGAGGGCAGCCTACCTTGTGGCGTTACCGGATTGGACCCTACCGGCTTATTTGCAGGATTGAGCAAGACCGGCTGGTCGTGTTGATGCTGGCTGCGGGTCACCGCAGGGAGATCTATCGTTAGTCCAAGCTTCTCTACCTTGGATTTCTAAGATCGTCAGGTCTCCGTCAAATAAGTAGAGAGCCACCAACAGATCACCTGTGTAGAGGAGTGTTGTTCCCTGTGGAGGCACCGTGGGGCACTCCTCCACCTCTGGGAAGAAGTTATCGTTGCGGTGGATTTTTGCTTTACAATGGAATGTTTACTTCCTTGCGTTGTCCTTGACAACCCCCGGTCGTCAGGAGATCTATTTTACAATTGAAATTTTAAGAACTTGCGAAATAGTTTACAATTCATGATATGTGGGGGAGCGATTCGAAACGTAAGCTCATTCGCGAGTTCATAGCCAAGAACGGGTCTGCAACCGGGCCGGAGCTTGCAGATTACTTGGGAGTGACTCGGCAGGCCGTCAGCCTGCACCTGCGTCAGCTCATCGCAGCCGGAGAGATATTCAAGACTGGCTCGACGCGTGCGGCGCGATATTTTCCAGCTGGGGCCGCGCCGGCGGCTCGGCATTTCAAAAGAAACCTTGCGATTTCCGGTCTTGATGAATCGATTGTCTACGAAAAGCTCGCGGTCACTCTGAACCTGTCGCAGCTTCCCAAGAACCTTGAGTCGATCCTCCATTATGCGTTTACCGAAATGTTGAACAATGCAATCGATCATTCGAAGTCGGATCAGTGCGCCATCGAAATCTGGCTCGATGCCACGAAAATTGGCTTCAGCGTAAAAGACCGTGGCATCGGTGTCTTTCATTCGATTGCCGACAAGTTCAGCCTCGACGACGAGCATGCGGCAATGATCGAGCTGATCAAGGGCAAGACCACAACGCAGCCACATGCACATTCGGGCGAGGGCATCTTCTTCGTGTCCAGGGCGGCCGACCGATTCGCTCTCAGATCCCATCGATTACAGATCGAATGGGATCGCGATCGTGATGACGTATTTGTTTCCGATCGTCGGTTTATGAAGGGCACTCTGGTCAGGTTTGAGATCCGCAAGGATTCGCGCACCCGTCTCGAGAATGTGTTTGGAGAGTTTGCGCCAGAACGGTACGACTTTCAATTCGAGAAGACTCGCATCCTGGTAAAGCTCTTGCAGTCTGAATACGTTTCTCGATCTGAGGCTAAGCGCCTCTTACTCAATCTCGACAAGTTCAGTGAGATCGAACTGGACATGCGTGAGGTCACCTACGTGGGACAAGGTTTCGCAGACGAGATCTTTCGCGTTTTTGCATCAAACCACCCTGATATCGACATTCGTATAACAAACACCGGAAAGGCGGTCGCAGCAATGATCCGGCATGTCGGCAGTCGATCTTCCTGAGTAGCAGTTCCTCAAAGAAATTAAGAACGACGTTGATCTGACCACCGTCCACTGGTTGCTGGACCATCAAGAAGCGTTGTCCATCGATTAACAGATCTGAACCGTCGGTGATTGACTTGTCTCCGGCAGGGCGCTTAGACTTTGCCGCGGTGAGGGTTCCATTCTCCGCTCTGAGAGACGCAAAGACATCCTTCTTTCCTCCAATTCTCTGCCTCTTACTGGGTACCACTCTCTTGCTGGGCCAGGATGGGAGTACAGGTCAGGACTGGCCCCACCACGGAGGCTCCTATCAGTTTTGGCGCTATAGTGGGTTGGACCAGATCAACCGGGCCAACATCAAGAAGCTGGCTCCCGTCTGGACATTTCAAACCGGTGTGGAAGACGGAGGACTGCAGGCGACCCCGATCGTGGTGGACGGGATCATGTACCTCTCGTCTTCCTGGAATCGTGTCTTCGCCATTAACGCAGCAACAGGCCAGGAAATCTGGCACTACTATTACGAGAATCCACGCCAGATTGGGATCATCTACAGCCCCTGGAACCGTGGCGTCGCGGTCTCCCGTGGCCGTGTTTTCACGGGAACCCTGGACAACCATGTGGTCGCCCTTGATCAGAAGACAGGTCGTGAGCTGTGGAAGGTCAACGTTGAGGATTTACGTCGGTGTGGCTGCAACATCACCGGGGCACCTCTGGTAGTGCGGGACAAGGTCATCGTTGGTGTCACCGGAGGAGATTCGGCCCATCGCGGCTACTTGAGTGCCTTCGACGCGGAGACCGGACGAATGGTCTGGCGTTTCTACACCATCCCTGGACCCGGTGAGAAGGGGCACGAAACCTGGGAGGGGGACAGTTGGAAGTATGGGGGCGGAGCCACCTGGATGACGGGCTCCTATGACCCCGACCTCGACCTGGTCTACTGGGGAGTAGGCAATCCAGCAGCCGACTTCTATGGGGGCGCACGCGGGGGGGACAACCTGTACACCGACTGTGTGGTGGCCTTGAACCCGGACACCGGAGAGCTCAAGTGGTACTTTCAGGAAGTGCCCCATGACGTGTGGGATTGGGATGCTGCCTACGAGTCGGTGCTGTTGGATTTGGTAGTGGAGGGCAGGAAGCGGAAGCTTCTGCTCAATACCAACAAAGGAGGCTACACCTTCGTCGTGGACCGCACCGACGGGAGCTTCGTATCGGCCTGGCCGGTCGCAGAGAATATCAACTGGATCACCGGTGTCGACAAGAAAGGCCGGCTGATCGGCCGCAATGAGCCGATAGTCGGTGAGTCGACCTTCATTTGTCCCAGCATCGGTGGTGGGAGACAGTGGAATCAGGGGACGTATTCACCCCGCACCGGTTGGTACTACACGCCCGGTATTGAGTGGTGCCAGGAGGTGGTCGCCAGAGAACAGGAACCGGTCGAAGGGCTCAACTTCTTCGGCGGAGCCTTCCAGTTGAAGCCACCCCCGAAGGGAGAGTCGCATGGGCATCTGGACGCCTATAACCCGGTGACCGGAGAAAAACACTGGAGTTACCGTTCGAAGTATCCTCTTTTGGCCTCGCTGCTTGCAACTGCCGGTGACGTTGTCTTTACCGGAGACGCCGAAGGCTACTTCTTTGCCCTGGATGCGAAAACGGGCGACAAGGTCTGGAGCTTTCAAACCGGGTCTGGTCATCGCGGTTCGGCCATCAGCTACGCGGTTAACGGAAGGCAGTACATCGAGACGCCTTCGGGCTGGGGATCGGGCGCAGCTGGACTCTTTCCCCAACTCTGGCCCGAATCGGAAGACTTTCGGGCGGGTTCAACCCTGTTTGTTTTCGCGCTCCTGGAGGAGGAATGATCTGGCTTTCTCTGCTATTGCTTCAAGCGGTCGCCGCTCAGGAAGTGCTGCAGCGGGGAGCGGTTGTTTTTGCTCAAAGCTGCGCCACTGGCTATTGTCACGGGGCTGCCGGAGCAGCGGGGCGTGGACCCAGGCTCAGAGGCCGGAGTCTTGACCTCAATCGTGTCTCCGAGGCCGTTCGCGACGGTATCCCGCAATCGGCCATGCCGGGCTGGAAGGATCTTCTCTCGGAACGGGACCTTTCAGCCGTGATCGCCTATGTCATGAGCCTGGAGCATGCCGACGAAGCTGGCTTGGCGGAGATTCCAATGCCTCCAGGTGTGGGCCCAGCCGTCTACCTGGACTTTCCCGGCCCGGCGCAGGCCAGGCGGGGGCGTGACTTGTTCTTCGACGCGACTCGAGGGATACAATGCTCTACTTGCCACTCAGCTGGTGGAAGAGGTATTGCCGTGGGTCCGGAACTGGCCGGCACCACCATTGCAGATCAAGATCGCTTTCTGTCCCTGGTTCGGGCTTCCCGCTCCCAGCATGTACTCACCGCGACCTTGAAAGATCAATGTGTTTTTCCTGCTCTGCGGTTCGAGCAGAACGAGGGTTGGATCAAGCTGTATGACTTGACTTCAGCCCCGCCCGTTCTGCGAACCTTTGAGGCATCCACCATCGTCTCACTTGTCAACGCTCAGGATTGGTCCCACAAATCGGTGACCCGGGACTACGAGGACGAGGAACTCAAAGCGATCGTCGAATACCTGGATTGGCTGGATTCCCAGGAATAGCGGAGGTCCTTTCGGTGCCACCTGTGACGGAAATCAGGTAGGATTACTTCATGACGCCCTCCGCCGCTGCTCGAGTTCTGCTGCTCGCGTTAATGGTGTCCGCCGCATCCTGTTCTGCGGATCCCCCCCTGGACTCCGACGGCTCCGACGGCTCCCTTTTTCTGGAGGAGCGCCTGAACGACGTCAACGTAGTGCTTATCGTCAGCGATACGATGAGGCGGGACCGGGTTGGGGTCTACGGTGGAACCGCCAAGACACCGACTTTCGATCGATTCGCGCGCAGCAACATCTACTTTGATCAGGCATTTGGCCAGGCCCCGTGGACAAAGCCTTCGGTAGCCACGTTGTTCACGTCCCTGTATCCGTCCCAGCATGGGCTGGCGAGCCATCCCGAGCTGCGGCAGCGGGCGGGGCGCGACAACTCCGGTGAATTGTTGGGAGAAGTCGACGTGCTGGGGGAGGGCTACACGACTCTGGCCGAGGTGCTGCGCGGCGCGGGCTACAACACGGCGGCCTTCGTCTCCAATCCGTGGATGGCTAGGCCATTCGGCTTTGACCAGGGGTTCGACCTCTACGATGACTCTTTCACCGGCTGGGACGCGCCAGGCCAAACCATCAGCCGCAAGGGCCTGGAGTGGATCGAGAATCAGCGCTCCGGGGAGAAGTTCTTTCTCTACCTGCATTACATGGACAGCCACCGGCCCTACGGGAAGCTGAACGACACCGACGTGACAGAGCTTCTCCAGGCCCCACCCACGGAGACTGACCGTCTCCCCTCCTCTGAGCACAGGCTCTACGAATGGCTGATCCGCCATGAGCAGCAAGACCTCTCGATGACTATGGTTGACCAGCTTGTCGCTGCGGATCCGACGATCCGACTGATCGAGCTTGCCTACGACCGCGGTGTGGAAGCTTTTGATCAGGCGCTGGCCTGGTTCCTGGCAGGTTTCTCGGGACGTCGATCCTATGAGCATACGGCCATTCTCATCATCTCGGATCACGGGGAAGCGCTGTACACTCGAGGCTATGGGAGTCACGGCACGGGCCTCTATGATGACGAAGCCGCTGTTCCCGTGGCCGTCAGGCTCCCCGGCGTGTCCAGTCGGGCGGCAGCGGTGAAATTCCCCATCGGACTGATCGACATCATGCCCACCCTGTGTGTTTACCTTGACGTGGAATGCCCGGGTCCCGTGTTTGGCCGGAGCTTCATCGACGACGGTCAGCAAACAGGGAGGGGAGCCGCCTACGTCGTCACCGAAGGTGTAATGTTCAAGCCGCGCAACCGTACCATCCGCGATCGAACCCACAAGCTTTTCTGGGAACCAAACGGCCCTACCCTGAGAGGTGCGGGTGAGTACTCTCTCTACAATGTGGCCGCGGACCCTGGAGAGACACGGGACCTGCTGGCGCCCGACAAGAGCCCGGAGGAAGACCGGGTTGCCCATACCCTGATAGACCGCCTGCGCGTTGCCGTCCCCACGTTCGATCGACCCGGCGCCCGGTTCTCCCCCCTCGACAAGACGTTGGAAAAAAGGCTGCGCTCACTCGGGTACCTGCAGTAGCGGCAGACAGGGTAGATGCACGTGGACACCTTGAATTCAGTGCGCCTGCTGGCAAAGATAGAGATGAGACGGCTAGAATGGAACCGAGATTTTCTGCTGCCATTCGAGACCGGCGGGCATTCCTATGGTGATTGAACCTGAAAGTGTCCTTCCTCAACTTGGGAGAAATCTCGTGCCCAGGCCGAAACTGTGGGTCATCCGGGCGGCGCTCTTGAGTCTGGTCACCCCCTTCGCTGGAGTGCAAGTGTCTTGCCGCTACCCAGAAGAGCCTGTCGATGAGGCCGAAGTGACGCGTTCGCTGGAGGTGCTCTCTCCCGTCTATACCCTGGATCGCCCCTTCCGGTCGATGAAAGGCCCTTCGAGTGTTCAGCCTGTTTCCTTCCCCCAATCGGAGGAAGTCGAGCTTCTTTGGGTTACCGGATTTCGCTCCACTATGGTGGGGCCCGATGGGGAAACACCCCAGTTACAAGAATTCATGTGCCACAGCAATCTGGACTTCGATCAGGTTTCTCACAGCCAGCTCTTCAATCTACCCCACCTATATAGCTGTCAACGGGACAATTGCCAAGGCAATCCGCCCCAGCCAGTACTCCAACCCCTTGACCCAGGCCGCCTGGACTGCCACCATTCCCCCGTCTCAGCTGCGAGTCGGCAAGAACATCATACGCGCATTCAGTCCAGTTGATGCGAGCGAAACGGCATTTGTCGAATTCCGAAGGCCGTTTACCTTCCAGCTTACTCAGGATCGCTTGAATAAGCTTCGGCTCTCAGTAGCCAAGAAGCGTGACTGACACGCTCAGGCGGCTGTGTGTCCGAGTCTCGCATTTCCGCTACAGACAGGACCTGCGGGGTTCAGTGCAGAAATGCGCCGCGGGAAGTGTCCGGCTTAGTCGATGAACTGCCGGTACCAGATCTCCAGGCAGAGAGCACCCCAGATGGCGCGGCTGAAGGGCAATTCGGAGGCCAGTGCCGTCTCCAGGGCAGCCGGGTTGAACAGGCCCCTTTGACGGCTGCTGCGGCTGAGCAGGATATCTGAGACGAAGTCCCTCAATTCGTTCTTGAACCACTTGTGGAGTGGGACCGGGAAACCCATCTTGTCGGTACGGTCGAGTACCTGCCGGGGTACCAGATCACGAATGGCCTTTCTGAACAGGTACTTGGGTTCTCCGTTTCTGAATTTGACAACGGGTGGAATGGAGGCCATCAGCTCAATCAGCCGATGGTCCAGGAGAGGGACTCGTGACTCCAGCCCCCAGGCCATCGAGGTCCGATCCTCCACGTGGAGCAGCGACTGGAGATGGGTCTTGAGATCGAAATAGAGCATTCGGTTGGTCATGGCCGCTGCACCCCGGACGTCGAAGGTCTGATGGAACTCCTCAAACGTTTTGGCAGTGTCCATGGTCAGATCATCAGCCAGTAATCTCTTCACTCCGGAAAAACGGTCCATAAGCTGGAAGTAGCGCTGTACTGGCGCTTCAAAGAGCCCCACCTGCCAAAACGACTTCACCATGGGGATATAGTTCTGCAGGTAGCGGAGGTTCGGTACGATGGATCCCAGCGTAGCCACGTAGTCCGCCCGGTCAGCGGTATCGGTAACAGCCCCCTTGATGCACTCCTCCAGGTAGGCGATCAGGTAGCGGGCGTAGCCAATGAAGATTTCGTCTCCACCCTGGCCGCCCAGCACCACTTTCACATTCTCTGCGGCCAGCTTTGAAACCCAGTACTGAGGAAAGACGCCCGGTCCAGCCGCCGGCTCGTCCATCTGCCAGATGATCTTCTCAATCGAGTTACTGAATTCCCGGGGACCGATCAGGATCTCGTGATAGTCGACGCCAGCCGCTTCGGCAACCGCTTTCGCATATGGAGTTTCATTGAAATCGCTGCCTTCGTCAAAACCTCCGCAAAAGACCTTGATGGAAGAATTTCCCAGCAAAAGCCGGGCATGACAAACGACAGTCGACGAATCCAGGCCACCCGAAAGATGAGCTCCCAGCGGCACGTCGGAGCGCAAACGAAGCCGAACCGAATCCTGCAGCAGCCCCTCCAGCCGTTCCACAAAATACTCCTCATCGTGCTCAAAATCGATCTGGAACGACACATCCCAGTAACGCGTGATTTGAGGATCCTGCCCGGGTTTCAGCAGCAGGTTATGTCCGGGCTCCAGTTTTCTGATTCCCTTAAAGAGGGTAGATTCTCCCAGGCAGAACTGAAGGGTCAGGTATTGACGTAGACTTTCCCGGTCGGGCTCAACCGGCCTGGAAAGTTGCGGAAGCAGGGCTTTGATCTCGGAAGCGAAGGCAAAACTCTCGGCTTCGCAGACATAGTAAAAAGGCTTGATTCCGAGTCGATCCCGTGAGCAGAAGAGAGTCTTGTTGCGATCGTCCCAAACGGCAAAGGCCCACATGCCATTGAAGTGATGGACACAGTCGGGTCCCCATTCCTCATAGGCATGGACAATCACCTCAGTGTCTGAATGGGTAGAAAAATGGTAGCCTCGCTGGCGCAGACTCCGGGCCACGTCAGCGTAATTGTAAATGCAACCATTGAAGACGATCCAAAGCGAACCGCTCTGGTTGCTGAGAGGCTGGTGCCCGTGTTCCGGGTCGATGATGGAAAGTCGTTTGTGTCCCAGTCCACAAACGCCGGTCTCTTCAAACCAGGCACCCTCGTCATCCGGTCCTCGATGCGACATGACCGCCATCATCGAGTCGATCCGTTCTCGAAGTCGGCCTGGGTCGTTGTTCCCTACAATCCCGGCAATTCCACACATGGTAATGGGTTCTGGGTTCTAGGTTCTGGGTTCTAGGTTCTAGATCACTTGAGCGAAGCTGATCTTTTAAACATCGAGGCGGTCATAGAGGGCTGTCAGTTTGCGACTTTCGCGAGCCCAACTGTACTTCTCGCGCGCCCGCTTCAAGATTACAGGCGAGAGACCTTGTTGCATGGATCATCCCGAAGGATGCCTTATCATCGTGTTTTTCAACACCGGGGATAACCTAGATGCCACATAAGTTCAACGCAGCCCGACGGCACAAGTTTGATAAGGCGCAGTATCAGGTGATCAACTGGGCGGAATATAACGAGAGCCTGCGCCAGCGGGGTGATCTGACGATTTGGGTCAGTGATGAGGCTCAAAGTGTGTGGCGCGCGCCGCGCCGCACGTCACGGGGTGGCCAGCGGAGATACTCGGATCTGGCTATCGAGACATGCCTGACGCTGCGCACGGCGTATCGGCTTGGGTTGCGACAAACGCAGGGGCTGATGGGTTCCATTGGCACGCTCATGGGGCTGGATATACGGGTGCCGGACTTCTCCACACTGTCGCGTCGCGCAAACGGCTTGAGCATCGCGCAGGTGATGAGGCAAGCCGGGTCTGTGCCTGTCCATCTGGTGGTGGACAGTACCGGCCTCAAGATCTTCGGCGAAGGGGAATGGCTCGCGCAGAAGCATAAAACCAGGGGAATACGCCGCCGCTGGCGCAAACTCCACCTCGGACTGGACCTCCATAGCGGTGCGATTGTTTGCGCCAATCTGATTCACGATGACGTTGGAGACAGCACCGCCTTACCCGGGCTCCTGGATCAACTCGATGCCCCGGTCACGGGCTTTCTGGCGGACGGCGCCTATGATGGAGCGTCCACACGGGATCTGCTGAGGGAACGGTATGGGGAGACCCTGGATGTGGTTATACCGCCGCCAAAGAACGCAGTGATCCGACCGCAATCGGCGCGGGATCCAACCGTTCGGGATCGCCATATTGCCCAGATCCGCAGCAACGGCCGCATGGCCTGGCAGGCGGCCACAGGGTACAACCAGCGCAGCCGGATAGAAACGCAGATCGGCCGGTGGAAGAGCGTCATCGGCCCCAGACTCAGATCCCGCAGCTTCTCCAGGCAGATCACGGAGATCCAGGTCGGCCAGAAAGTCCTGAACACAATGACCGCACTCGGACGGCCTGTGTTCGAACGTATCGCCTGACGCTACCGCTTGGGAAAGGGCGAATTCCATCTCCGCCCCGATCCATGCAACAACGCTACACGAACATCTGGTAAGCCAGTGCATGCAGGAGGAGTCGAAACTGATTGGCCAGGAATCGATGACAGCTGAGTCGGTCCATGCTCAGATGATTCTTGAAGGCCTTGATGAAGTTCTCGGTCTGCCCTCGGTTTGTATAGTGGTCATAAAGTGATTGGGAGCAGAGATCGTCCCGGTTGGTAACCACAAAGCGACGATTGATCCCGCGCTGATCGACCTCCACTTTGACAATGACGCGACGGGATCGATCCCAGCTCTTGGCTCGATAAAGAAACTCGTCAAACTGACGCTGTTTTTCCTCCAGCTCAACGAACTGCAGCCGAGTCGAATCCAGCAGCGGCTCGACCACTCGCTGCAGGCGAGGGTTTCGACTTAACCCAATGACATATTGGAGTTGATTCTCTTCACCTTCACAGAACTCGTAGAGCCGAGGCGTGGCAAAGCCGCTGTCGGCCCGAATCTCAATCTCGACATCCGTCCCCACTCCTTGTCGGATGGCCTCCACGACTCGCTTCAGAATGGGCACGATGTGAGAGGCAGCCCCCTTGTTGCCAGGTCTCAACACGACACACACCAGGTCGCCCGTGTCGGCATCGAAGATCAGCAAAGGATGCAGAATGTGGTTTCGGTAATACCCATGGTAGAAGGAGAACTCCTGCTGACCGTGAGTGTGGTCGTCGGTACTGTCCAGATCCAGGATGATCTTGCTGGGACGTCTCTTCTTCAGGGAGCGCACATAACGGCCTAGCAGCCACTGGCTCAGATGCATCAGATCCTTCTTGGTGACGGAGTTCTCCAAACGGGAGAAAGTCGGCTGGGTGGCCAAATCGGAATCGCTCTCGGGCAACTGATCACAGACTGTCTTGAGCATCGGATCGGAGCGCAGCGTATCGGCGTCATTACAGTCTTCGTAGCCGGCCACGATCTGCAAGACTCGTTGTCGAATCAACTTCAACAGGTCATGACGAACGTAGCGTCGGTCCCGGCTTTCCGAAATACACGAACTGAAGCCCTCGCACAACCGATGTTGCCGATCCAGCGATCCAAACAACAACCATCCTGCGTCGGAAGTCAGACTCCCCCCATCAAAACGCGCCGTGATCTTTCGGTGGCTGTGAAATAGCAGGGTATTCTGGCAGACTGCTTTCAACATTGCCGTAGCTCCTGTTTAGGGTCGTTGTTTATGTAAACCCTTTTATATCAGAGAGCTACGGCCTTTTTTCTGGGCCCAAATCTCACTCGGATTCAGATCTCATGCATAATCCGGGCTAGCAGGATCGGTCGGTTTTCTGTTCATTCCTTTGCTGTTTACGGGCAGCGCTCTGTACATCTGTGACAACGGCTTTAACAATTCGATTAATCAGTCCTCCAGGGAAGTCCTCTATGTCCCCACCACAAGACAGGAGAAGTACCAGGCCAAGGCGTTTATCGACATGTTCGTCCAGCGCTTTGCCAAAGCCCTCGCCGTGGGCCTGAGCCTGACCATCACCACTCTCTTTGTGGGCTTTGGAAGTGTTCGCTGGCTCTCACTCGTGACCGCACTGATTCTGCTGGCATGGATTAGAATCGTCCGCTTTGCCGGCAAGGAATTTGAGAAGATCTCCGGGGAACCTCCTGGCTCGGGCAGATAAGACATAGGGGTCAAGCTCGGACAACAAGTTGGACTAAGGAGGTGAACTCAAGATGACCATGGTAGCCAAAATCAAGATTGCCGTGATTGTGCTTCTGGTGAGTCTCAGCCTGGCTGTGATCATCCAGAACACATCCCCGATCGAAGCGAAAATCCTCTTTCTCTCGATCTCCATCCCCCTGACCGCTCTAATAGGAGGAAGCCTGATCGTGGGCTATCTACTCGGTCTTCTGACCCCGGTACTGTGGCGGCGGCGGCAGGAACGCTCTGCACCACCTCCGGGCGATGCGAGATCGATGGCTGCTGCAGATGAAGCCCGATCAGAGCCGCCAGACCCGCGACCGGACCAACCCTAGTGCACTAGACCGGTCCAAAATGTCAGTCTGTCAGTTGTCAGTTTGTCAGCCATTCAGTTCTCAGCTGCGACCGGCTCCAACGTGTAGTCGGTCGTGATCTGGATGGCTGCTTCCAGGGACCGGTAAACCGGGCAATACCGGGCGTGCATTGAGTGCACCCTCTCGATGGTCTCCTGCTGGCCGGGATCCGCCTGAATCCGGTAGCTGACGTGGATCCGCCGGATCATGAGGACCCTGTCTTCGGACTCGACTTCACCAGTGACTTCAGCTGTGAGCTTACCCTTGCCGGCGTCAACCTGACGCGCTTCCAGCGCGCCTCCCAGTGTACCGGTGAGTCAGCCGCCCGCGGCCGCAACCACATAATCCAGGGTGGTCGCCCGTGGGTCGAAGTCATCCGGCCCCACGCCATAGTGCCGGGCCACGTCACCGTGCACCCCGAAAGTAACGGCCTGGTCTTCCGCGGGCAGATAGGCAAGCCGAATCGGACCCTGCAGCCTCTCAATCTTGACTCTTGATGTGTATACGACGTCTGACATCCTTCCTCCTCTTTCATCCAGCGGTCGCCGCCCGGTCCCACTCTTGTTTTCCCGGGTTTCCTTTCGCCGCCAGCAACTCTTTCAGCATCGGGATCACAATCCGGCGGGAGACTTCGCGACTCAGCCTTCGGGCTCCCTCCGCTGCAATGTGTCGACCGTCTCTAAAGTACTCCTTCTTTTCGAGTAGCGGATACGGCGCTTGAAGAAGATCGGCGTAAGGGACTCCGACCTGGCGGCAGTACTCTCCGAGAACAGGCGAGAATCTCTGCCGTATCTCGGCCTCCTTCTTAACCACTTCCTCGTTGATCGGCATGAGCAGAACCGCCAACTGGAGATGGTGCCGGTCAGCAAGCTCCGTCAGTTCTTTTATGCTCCGCCAATGGATGGTGGACTCCCAGGGCGCCTTGGAGCCGCGGGCTCCCGGGTGCCCCGGGAGCCAGCCGCCATACTTTCGATTTCTGGCCATCTCGCGTTGGAATCGAGTCGGGGCAAGGTTCAGAAAACGTCCCGCCAGGAGGGAAGCCGCCAGCCAGCCTCCCTCAAGAATGAGTGCTGGCGGTCTGAAATAAGCCGCCGCCGCTCGCTTGGCGTCCCGGAAGGAGGCCGGCACGGCCCAGGAGGCCCGAACAATGTCGGATGGTGAGGCGTAGGTCTGAAGGTAGTGCCCCTTGTTACGCACCATGCATTCCTGGGGACTGGTTCCCCAGATCAGAATCTCAGGCTGTGAATGGGCAAGAACGGCGCTCAAATAGGAAACGGCAGATTCGCTGGAAAGCCCCCTTTGTCCCAGATTCAAGACGCAGATCTCCAGCCCAAGCTCCCGTTTCACCTCTTCCTGAATGACGGCGGGTGACAAACCGAATTCGACCAGGGAGGACCCCACGATCATCACCTGACAATCCCGGAATTCAGTCCAGGCCGACGTGAGCCTGGCCGTTTCCCGGGGGCGGGTAAAGGGCTGCCAGCAGTAAACAGCGAGAATCTCTGCAGCAGCATTCGTCACAAAGACCCAGGCCAGACTCCAGGCCAGAAGCCTCAAGAGTCTATGTCTTTGTGAACCGGCGCCGCGTTCTCCCACTGCCTTTCATCCACCTATTCAAAACTGAAAGTATACGAAAGGTCTCTGCACGGTAAGCGACATTTTTACCAGCGCCAGAGCCAAAACCAGGACAGCTCCCTGCAGGGGGGAAGGCAGGTTCACGAAAGCTTTTTCGATTTGTTGCCGAAAATCGAAAGTGGTCAGGTGCAGAACGGTGGCGAGACCCAGGACCACGACTCCCAGGCGAGCAAGCTGACTGTCAACAGTCCACTGCCCCGGGGAGAAGAGCATCCCATAAATCTGCAAGGCGCCACCTATATTCTCGGCTCGAAACACGACTATGCTGAGTGACACAAGAAAGATCGTTCCCGCTCGTTTGCACCAGGTCAACGCGAATTCGACCGGGGCGGGCCTGGGAGGGGGGCGTCGTCCCCGGCTCCGCCGGCCCCACCAGCGGGTGATCGCCAGCCCCGCTCCGTGAAAGACTCCAAACGCAATGAACGTCCAGGCGGCCCCGTGCCAGAGCCCGATCAGGGTCATGGTCAAGAAAATACTGATGTAGGGACGCAGGGGGCGGCTGCGCCCCCGCCCCACGGTCATCGGCATAAAGAAGTAATCTCTCACCCATGTAAACAGGGTGATGTGCCACCTCCGCCAGAACTCCGCCAGGTTCACCGCTCTGGCGGCGGCCCGGAAGTTCTCGGGCAGTTCAAAACCGAGGGTTCTGGCCGAGCCGATTGCAATGTCGGCGTAGGCACTGAAATCAAACCCGAGCTGCATGTAAAAACCCAGCATCGCAAGAGCAGAATCAAGCGCCCCGAAGTTCCCCGGATCTTCGAAAACAGGATCTACCAGGTGAAGCCCGATCAGGTCGGCGATGAAAACTTTCTTCACCAGACCCTTCAGGATCCGGTAGATTCCAGAGATCATGCGCTCCTCGTCGAACTCCACCGGGCGCTCCAGCTGAGGAAGAAACTGCCGTGCCCTCACAATCGGGCCGACAACCAACTGCGGGAAGAACGCCACAAACAGCGCAAAGTCGACCAGATTCCTGGTGGGCTCCAGTTTCCCGAAATAGATGTCTAGGGAGTAGCTGAGCGTCTGGAAGGTGTAGAAAGAGATTCCCAGGGGCAGGATGACTTCGACATAGCCCGGGAGCGAGAATCCGACGCTCGAGAGCAAGTGGTTCAGATTGTCGAGAAAGAAGTTGTAGTATTTGAAAAAGCCCAGAACACCCAGGTTACCGATCAGACTGACAAGCAGAAACTGCCGCTTTCGACGAAGCGATTTCACTTCATAGATGGCCCGGCCAACCAGGAAATCGAGCAGGGTCGAGAAAACGAGCAGGCCGGCAAAACGCCAGTCCCAGGCACAGTAGAAAAGGTAGCTCGCCGCCAGCAGCATCAGGTGGCGCAGCCTCAGCCGGGTCCTCAGGAAGCCCCAGGCAAGAATCCAGACCGTGATCAGCAGGACAGCATAATCGAGGGAATGAAAAAGCATCTTGTCACAAACCTGCGAGATGATAACAGGTGGGACGGTCAAAAAGGGAATTGACAGATATGCACTACGGTCAGCCGGTTGTGATTACCGGAGTGGGGCTCATCTGCTCTCTGGGCGGGAACCGCTCCGATGTGTGGGAGAATCTTCTACGCGGCGCTCCGAACATGGGGCCCGTCACTCTTTTCGACGCGACTCGTCACCGCGTCGATAACTGTGTGGTCGCCGAGCTGCCCCCGGAGCTTCTGGCATCCAGGGTTGATGAGATCAAGGCCCGGGGCTTCCTTCCTCCCCGCAAAGGACGCTTTCGCTGGATGGTTCTGTGTGCCGCAATCGAGGCGTTTGACGATGCTGCCCTCGACCTGGACTCCCCCCAGGATCGAGCTGCGGGAATGGTCATACTGGGGACCATGACGGGCGGTTCGGAGGAGGCAGAAAGAATCGCCGTCATGGCGGAGTCAGGCAAGAAGCCAAGAGTGTCGGACAACATCGGCAAGCGCCCCGGGATTGCAATTCAGGACGTGGCCCGGGCCTTCGATCTCTCCGGACCGAATTTCGGACTGGACGCTGCCTGCGCCAGCGGTGCCTCGGCGATTACCCTGGCCACGCGCCTGATCGGAAGCGGCTCTGCTCCCTGGTGTCTGGCGGGCGGGGCCGAAGCTTCTATTATCGCCTCCAGTGTCAAGATGGTTCATGCCCTCAGCATCATCCCCAAGTCTTTCAGCCGGGAGCCCAATGCGGCTTCGCGTCCCTTCGACAAGAGACGAGAGGGATACGTCCCGGCGGAAGGGGCCTGCCTGCTGGTCCTGGAGAGCGAGAAACACGCAACCGCCCGCGGGGCCCGAGCCTATGCCCGTATCAAAGGCGTGTCAGACCGCACTTTCAGTGAGCACCCGACTCGAATGTCGACCCCTTTCTGTCGAATGGTCATGGAACAGGTGCTGGAGAACAGCGAAGTGGAAGTCGACGAGTTGGGCTGGATCAACGCTCACGCGACTTCGACCGTGCACGGTGATGTTCGGGAGGCGCAGGCGATTGCCCAGGTTGTCGGTGAAACGGGTGTGCGTGTGTCCGCCCCAAAGTCCATGACCGGCCACCTCCTGGGAGGAAGTGGAGCCGCCGAGGCGGCTTTCTCGGCGATGTCCCTGCGCGACCAGCAAATCCCGCCCACCGTCAACCTGGAGGATCAAGATCCGGAGTGCCCGGTCGACTGCATCACCTCCCGGACGTCGGCGGATTTCCGTTATGTCCTCTCCAACTCCTGGGGCTTTGGGGGTACTGGGAGTTGCATTGTTTTGGAACGGATCTGAGGAAGGTTCCACGTTCCATGTTCCACGTTCCATGTTGCGCGCTCATTGTCATTCGCGCCTCTGCCCGCTCGGCGAACTGGATAAATGATCTTCGGGATCGGCCCGCAAGCCGGGGAGGAACGCTCCCAATCAAGGAAACTACAGAGGAAGGAACGCCCGTGACTGCGTGGCAGCACACCATCTCGAACTAGCAACTTTCGACGTGGAACGTGGAACGTGGAATCGTTAGAGCAGCCCACGCAGGACGTAGTGCAATATGCCACCGTGCCGGTAGTAGAGCACTTCATTGGGAGTGTCAATACGGACTATGACTTCAAAAACCCTCTCCGCGGCGTCCCCGCATCGCACCCTGACTCGCAATCGCTGTCCAGGAACCAGCTCCTGCTCCAGCCCCGTCACGTCAAAGCTCTCAAAGCCCGTTAGCTGCAGGCTTGCAGCCGACATGCCCGCTTCGAACTGGAGGGGCAGGACGCCCATGCCGATCAGATTGCTGCGGTGGATCCGTTCATAGCTCTGGGCCAGCACGACTCGCGCACCCAGCAGCCGGGTTCCCTTGGCCGCCCAGTCGCGCGAGGAACCCGACCCGTACTCTTTGCCCGCGATCACGATCAGAGGCGTCCCCATCTCCAGATAGCGCATGGCGGCATCGTAGATGGGGAGTACTTCAGCGCCCTCCTCCATTCGCGTGTAGCCTCCCTCGACACCCGGGACCAGCTGGTTGCGCAGCCGGATGTTGGCGAAAGTTCCCCGCATCATCACTTCATGGTTGCCCCGCCGCGATCCGAAGGAGTTGAACTGCCAGGGCTCAATGCCGTGGCTCATCAGATACCGCCCGGCGGGACCGTCCCTGGGAATCGCACCTGCCGGAGAAATGTGGTCGGTTGTCACCGAGTCTCCCAGCAGCGCCAGAACCCTCATCCCCCGGATGTCGCTCAACTGCCCCACCTCGGAGGTCATTCCCTCAAAAAACGGAGGGTTCTTAATGTAGGTCGAGGACGGATCCCACTGGTAGCGGTCTCCAGGGGGAACGGCGATCTCCTGCCAGGTCTGGTCGCCACTGAAGACATCCGCATACTTTTCAGCAAACATCTCGCGGCGGACTGATTTTCGGATCGTCTCTTCGATCTCCTCCTGGGAGGGCCAGATGTCTCTCAGAAAGACCTCCCCTCCTGCGGAGTCTCTCCCCAGAGGTTCCTCGTAGAGGTCGGTGTCCATTCGTCCTGCCAGGGCGTAGGCCACCACCAGGGGGGGTGAGGCCAGGTAGTTGGCCCGCACGTCGAGACTGATCCGGCCCTCGAAGTTGCGGTTCCCCGAAAGTACCGAACAGGCGATCAGATCGTGTTCATGGATCGCTTCAGAAATGGGTCCGGGGAGAGGGCCACTGTTCCCGATGCAGGTCGTACAACCGTAGCCGACCAGGTGGAACCCCAGCTCGTTCAGATAGCGAGTGAGTCCTGCCTGGTCGAGATACTCGGTGACGACTTTGGACCCGGGCGCCAGGCTGGTCTTGACCCAGGGACGTCTTTTCAGGCCCTTTTTTACGGCATTTCGAGCCAGCAGTCCGGCAGCCACCATCACCACCGGATTGGAAGTGTTCGTACAACTCGTAATGGCTGCGATGACAACGCTCCCGTCCCGGAGTTCGAACTCAACCGGACCCTGCCCACCCGGGCTCTCCATGCTCACCTGGACCCGCCGTTTGATACGTGTCGCTGTGGCAACTCCGCCTTCCGACTCCCCCGCCTCACTGCGAACCTGATCCACCACACCTTCAAAGGCCTGCTTGCTGCTGCGCAAAGGAATCCGGTCCTGTGGGCGCTTGGGTCCGGCCAGGCTGGGCTCAACTGTGGAGAGATCCAGCTGCAATGTATCGGAGTACTCGGCCTCAGGGCTTTCGGGGGTGTGGAAAAGATGCTGGGCCCGGACGTACGCTTCTACCAGCCGGATTCGGCTTTCGTCACGGGCCGTAAAGCGGAGATAGTCGATCGTCTGCCCGTCGATCGGGAACATAGCACAGGTGGCCCCGTACTCGGGCGACATGTTCCCAAGGGTGGCGCGGTCAGCCAGTGAGAGGCTGGCAACGCCCGGCCCGAAGAACTCCACGAACTTGCCGACGACTCCTCGCTCACGAAGCATCTCAGTGATGGTCAACACCAGATCGGTCGCCGTGGCTCCTTCCTTCAACCCCCCTTCCAGACGGAAGCCGACGACCTGAGGAATCAACAGGCTGATCGGCTGACCCAGCATCGCGGCTTCGGCTTCAATGCCACCCACGCCCCAGCCCAGAACCCCCAGACCGTTGATCATGGTCGTATGGCTGTCGGTCCCCACCAGGGTGTCCGGATAGGCCAGGAGACCAACGTCGGATTCTCTGGCAAAGACAACCCGGGCCAGGTACTCGAGGTTGACCTGATGAACAATCCCCGTGGCCGGCGGAACAACCTTGAAGTTGTCGAAGGCTGTCTGGCCCCATTTCAGAAACTCATAGCGCTCACGGTTACGTTCGAACTCCCGCTGGGCATTGATCTGTAAAGCCGTGGCAGTGGCAAACGAGTCGACCTGCACGGAATGGTCGATCACCAGCTCAGAGGGAACCAGGGGATTGATCTTCCGGGAATCTCCTCCCAGCTCGGACATGGCTTCTCTCATGGCCGCCAGGTCGACGACAGAAGGAACTCCGGTGAAGTCCTGAAGAACGACGCGTGCCGGCGAGAATGCGATCTCCCGGGACGGCTCTGCCTGTGGATCCCAGTTCACAAGCTCCTTGATGTCCTCTGCCGTAACCGACTCGCCATCTTCATGGCGCAAGAGGTTCTCGAGCAGAATCCGCAGCGAGAAGGGAAGCCGGGAAACCTCTCCCAGTCCCCTCTTCTCCAGCGCTGGAAGGCTGTAGTAGCGATGCTCCCTTCCTTCAATCTCCAAGCTTGACAGGGCCCCGAAGCTGTCTCGACTGATCATCATCCAAATCTCCGCCGCTACCAAGATACTTGGCCTGCGGAAGCAAGGCAAATCACCGGCGTCCACCGGGCCCGACCTCTTCGATATTGCGCCCGGCATTCATGCTAAAATCCACACTTTCATCGCTGGCACTTCACCGCGAGATTAGTTGGGGCACTCCATCTCAAGCCCGCGGCGGTGAGCGGTCGGCTGGAGGAACGAACATGCCTGCCTCCCAAGCTGTTCATGATGCTGATGTTGTTGTTATAGGAGCAGGACCCGGTGGGTACACGGCCGCCTTCCACGCCGCCGATCTCGGGCTGCAGACAATTCTGGTCGACTTGCACGAGCGACCGGGAGGAGTCTGCCTGCACGTTGGATGTATCCCATCGAAGGCTTTACTGCATGTCTCCAGCGTTCTCCAGCAGGCAGCTCATGCCTCGTCCATGGGAGTCGAGTTTGGGAAACCTCGGGTGGACATCGACCGGGTTCGGGAATGGAAGAATGAGATCGTGGACAAACTGACCGCGGGCCTGGGCCAGATTGCGAAAATGCGGGGAGTCCAGTTCGTTCAAGGGCGAGCGGTGTTCGAAAACTCCGGGCAGTTGAGGGTGGAAGGCAAGCAGCCGGCCACGATCCGGTTCAGGAATGCGATCCTCGCCACCGGCTCTCGCCCCACTCTTTTTCCTCCTTTCGAAGCAGAGAGTGACCGAATCCTCGATTCCACCAGCGGCCTGGAGATTCGGAAGGTCTACGACCGGCTTCTGATCGTCGGTGGGGGCTACATCGGCCTCGAGATGGGAACCGTGTTTGCAGCCCTTGGCTCCGAGGTGACCGTGGTGGAGTTGACGGACGGCCTGCTCCCCGGGGTGGATCGAGACCTGGTGCGGCCTCTGGAAAAGACCCTTCGGAAGTCTTTTGCTGGAATCCACCTGGAAACGAAGGTCACTCACCTTGAGGAAGAATCCAGAGGAGTCGAGGTTGGCCTGGAAGGCGCGGTCAGCTCATCGCAGGTCTTCGACGCCGTACTGGTGGCAGTCGGGAGAACTCCCAATACGGATGGTCTAAAGCTGGAGAACACCGCCGTGCGGCTGGAAGACGGCTTTGTCGTCACCGACGAGCAGTGCCGCACGACCGACCCTGCGATCTTTGCGATCGGCGACATCGCAGGCCAGCCGATGCTGGCCCACAAGGCCTTCCGGGAGGGCAAAGTGGCTGCCGAGGTGGCCGCCGGCAAAATGGCAGCCTTTGACAACGTTGCCATTCCAGCTGTTGTCTTTACCGACCCCGAGATCGCCTGGTGCGGTCTCACGGAGACTGAGGCCAGAAAGGAAGGCCGTGAAATCAGCGTGGCTAAATTTCCCTGGGGTGCCTCGGGGAGAGCCTTGACCCTGGGGAGGACGGACGGACTGACCAAAATCGTCTTTGACGCGGAGACCCAGTCCGTTCTGGGTGTCGGAATCACCGGTCCAGGGGCAGGAGAGCTGATTGCCGAAGCCTGCCTGGCAGTGGAGATGGCCGCTGTGGCGGAGGATCTGGTGGCGACAATCCATCCTCACCCAACCCTGTCAGAAACAGTCATGGAAGCAGCCGAGGTTCTCTTCGGTCACTCTTCCCACTTCTACCGCAAGCAACGCCAGTGAATGCCAGTCCATAGTTTCGCGCCTCTCCAGGGAAGAGTTCTTGAGACCTGGATCGATTCCCGGGCCTTGCAGGGGAATCTACTGGGTGATCCTTCCCGCCGCTGTGTTCAAGTCTATGTTCCGCCCTCTGGAGAGGGCTCGACGACCCGTTTTCCGCTCCTGGTCTATCTGGCCAGCTTCACCAACAGCAGTCTGAAAATGACCTCCTGGAAAGCATTTGGCGAGAGCTTTCCCCAGAGAGTGGAGCGCCTCATTCAAGCCGGGAAGATGGGCCCGGTGGTGGTGGCCTTCCCTGATTGCTTCACTTCTCTGGGAGGGAATCAGTATGTCAATTCGGAGGCGATGGGGAACTGGGAAGATTTCCTGGTGGCTGAGCTTCTTCCCCGGTTGATCTCCGAGTTCCCGGTTGAGACGTCACCGCAGAGTCGGGGTGTTCTGGGCTTTTCCAGCGGCGGCTACGGAGCTCTGGTACAGGGACTCCGACATGGGGAACAGTGGGGAGCCATCGCCTGTCACTCCGGAGACATCGGTTTCGACCTTCTCTTTCAACCTTTTTTCCCCCGGGCGGCGCGACAACTGGAAGCGTATGACTTCCAACCTAAACGATTCCTGGAAGACTTCTGGGCTCGTCCCAAGCTCGATCGCCGCCATCTCGAGACGGTGAGCCTGCTGGCCATGGGAGCCACTTACGATCCAGACCCGGACCAGAACTTCGGGGTCCGTCTTCCTTTTGATCCCCAAACCTGCGAACTGATTCCGGAGCGATGGTCACGCTGGCTGGCCAACGATCCGCTGGAACTGTTCGACGAACCTGCCTGTCGCCGCAGCCTCTCAAGGCTGCGGGGGCTCTACCTGGACTGCGGCAGGAGGGATCAGTACAACCTCCAATTCGGGGCTCGGAGGCTGGTCCGCAAGCTCGAGACCTACGAGATCCCGTACCGCTACGAAGAATTCGATGACAGCCACTCGGGAGTCGACTATCGGCTCGATACCTCGCTGCCCTTTCTGTACGAGGCACTGACCTCTGGTTAATTCGTTCCACGTTCCACGTTCCACGTTCCACGCTTGGGATGGAACGGTGAAGCGTCAGCTCACCACTGGGGAAACGGCGGGCTGACGCCCTGCCGTTCTGAAATGTACCCTACAGATTCGCGAAGGGTGTCCGCAAGGCGCAGGCAAACATGACGTTCCGACCTCAACCCATCAACCTTGTGGTGACCGTTCTGGTGGCAGTCGTCTCCGTTTCCTTCGGTTCGCTCCTGGTGAAGTGGAACACAGAAGCCCCTCCTTTAACCATCGCCTTCTTTCGGATGCTCTGGGCCTCCGTCTTGCTGTTCCCCTTTTATTTGCGGGAGCGAGTTGCGACAGCGAAGGCAGTCGGGGCGGCTCTCCCCTACACTTCCATCCTGGTGGCCGGGCTGGCACTGGCCCTCCATTTTGCTTTCTGGATCACTTCTCTGCGCCACACCTCGGTCGCAGTGTCGGTCTTCCTCGTCAACACGGCCCCGCTGATGGTGGCTCTCTTCTCGTTCCTCCTGTGGCGGGAGAGACTCACCTTCACCGGTGCTGCCGGGATCGTGGTGGCGGTTTCCGGTACCGGTTGCCTGAACCTCGAACAGTTCCAGTCGTCCGGCACACTTGCGGGAGCTCTCTACGCACTGCTGGGAGCCTTGTTTCTGAGTGTCTACCTGACCGCCGGCCGCGCCAGCCTGCGAGCCACCAATCTGTGGCTCTACGTTTATCCGACCTACCTCATATCAGCATTGCTGCTGGGCGTTCTGGTCTGGCTCACGGAGAGCCGGGTCGGCGGGTTGGGGATTCGAACCCATGCATTGATGTTTCTTCTCGGCCTGGTTCCGCAGTGTCTGGGACACACTTCCTATAACCGGGTCCTGCAGTATTTTTCTCCTACACTGGTGTCGCTGCTTCTGTTGGGAGAGCCGGTGGGCGCATCGGTGCTGGCCTACATCTTCTTGAGCGAGGGCCTGGCGCCCCTCTCTCTCCTGGGAGCGGGTGCCGTCGGCGTCGGAGTCTTTCTGGTAGCTCGAGGTGGGATCCACACCGAACCCGAGCAGCAGATCGCCGTCGCCGTGATCCGCTCGCGGCTGGGAATCCTGGTTCAAGAGCGTGAAGGGGACTCGCTTCTGAAAGGCTCCCTCGAGTTCCCGGGAGGGAAGATCGAAGATGGAGAATCGCCCCTGCAGACAGCCATCCGCGAGGCGCAAGAGGAGTGCGGTCTGGAGCTGGATGCCAGGAGTGCCAGTGAGATCTGGCAGCAGAGTCACGAGTATCCCGACCGCCGCGTTCACATCCACTTCCTGCTCTTCGATGTTCCTGGAACAGTCCCGGCTGGAACCGGAACATGGCTACCCGAAGAGGACCTGGATGAGAAGTCCTTCCCAGCCGCCAATCGTCAGGTGATTCGCCTTCTCAAGAGCTCTGATAGAACCAGGCGGCCAGTAGAAGAAGAAGACCGAGAATGATAACAACCGAAAGAGCCCACCTGAATCTCCACTTCTCCACCGCCTCAGCCAGCTTCTCTTCCAGATTCTGATCCTCGATTCGCATCCTCCAATCCTGGGCGTCGAGAACTCCTTCTGAAGGGTTGAGCTCAGGACCAATGGGCTCGAAGTGAATCAGCCGCGGCGCAAACCACAGGAGCAGTCCGATAATCGCCAGGAGCACGAGTAGAGGAACGTTGCCCTGACTGACAACAAAGATCAGTACAAAGGCCAGGACGATGAGGAGAATCAGCAGGATCCGAACGTAGTGCCAGGGTACGGTTGGCTTGAATTCCGCTCCGCAGCGTGGGCATCTCATTTTGGATCTGACCAGCAAGGGATCGGACCAGAGGCGAGTCTTGCAAACCGGACACTTCTGGGACAATTAGTACTCCCTTTCACAAATACGGTAACGTTTGTTCACTTCGCTCACTGCGTTTCCTGGCTTCATACAGCGTTGCCTTGAACATGGGTACTCCCTTCTCACCAACCGAGTTGCCGATCCTCAATCGAAGCGGCCACTATGTTCGCCAGTTGCCTGCGCAGGCGTCCGACATCACCATGGCTCCCAGGATGAAGCCGGCTGGTCAGAATAATCAGGAAAGCCTGGGAAGATGGATCGATCCAGAGCGAGGTTCCCGTGAATCCGGTATGGCCGAATGACCCGATCGGGAAAAGGTCGCCGCGGCTGGAGCTGAAGCGCGTACGGATGTCGAAACCCACAGCCCGCCAGGAGTCCTGTTCTGCCGGAGACTGGTTCGTCGTCATTCGCTCAACCGACATGGGAGAAAGGATCCGGGTGCCGTTGTAGACGCCGCGATTCAGGAGCATCTGGGCATAAACGGCCAGGTCGCCTGCTGTTGAGAACAATCCTGCGTGGCCCGCCACACCCCCCATGCGTTCCGAGGTTGGATCGTGAACCCGTCCTCTGAGCATCCGTCCGTTTCGGACTTCGGTCGGGGCGGTTCGAGCCTTCCATGATTCCGGGGGGTTGAAAGTCGTGTGTTTCATGCCCAGGGGCGAAAAGACGCGGGTGGCACTGAACTCGTCCAGAGGCATTCCAGCTGCCTCCGCCAGAACGGCGCTCAGAACGATGTAGTTGATATCACTGTACATGAAGCGGCTTCCCGGAACTGCAACCAACTGCTCCTCGCTCGCCCGTTTCACCGCTTCTTCGAAGCCACTCCAGATCTCATCCTGGTCCAGACCTGCACGCAGGCCCGAGAAGTGAGTCAAGAGGCTCAGGATCGTGATGTTCTCCTTGCCATGTCGGCTGAATTCGGGCAGAAAAAGACTCGCTGGATCGGTCAACGTGAGGCGACCCTCTTCAACCAGAATCATGACTGAGGTAGTCGTGGCAACCACCTTGGTCAGGGAGGCCAGATCGAAAACCGTATCGATCGTCATGGGTTCTTTTCGGGGCCGCAGTGCGCGGTGACCAAAAGCTTTCCTGTAGACGATCCGACCCTGTCTGGCCACCAGCACAACCGCGCCGGGCACATCACCCTCCTGGATTGCCTCGTCCACAACCACATCGATTCTGCTCAGGCGCTGAAAGGACATCCCGACTTCCTGCGGGCGCGCCAGATGGAGAACCTCGGACACCGCCGCCTGGACCGGAATGATGAACAGAAGCGCGATCGCAGCGCTCCCTGAATACGGCATACTTCAATTCTAAGACATCGCTCCTGGAAAGAGCACTCCTTATGAGCAGTGCGTGAGATAATCCCTCTCAGCAAGATGGTCGGAGCTGGATATGTGCTGGCAGGAGGTACCAGCCGGCGCCTGGGACAAGACAAAGCCCTCCTCGAAGTAGGAGGGATGACGCTGGTTGAGCGGGCTGTCCGCACGCTGGAGGCACTCGGCCTGGAGGTCCGGGTCGTTTGTGGATCAGAGGGTCAGGCCAGGCTGATCAAGTCTCCTACGATTCTCGACAGGATACCCGGGCGGGGGCCGGTCATGGGGATCTGCAGTGCTCTGCGGAACTCGGATCATCGAGACAACTGTTTCCTTTGCTGCGACATGCCTCTTCTTCCCTCCGAACTGCTCCGCAAATTGTGGAGCCTGAAAAGAGGATTTGATGTTGTCGTTCCGACCGACCTGGAGGGTCGGATCCAGCCACTTTGCGGCATCTATTCCAGGAAATGTCTGGGGGTGCTCGAAAATCAGCTCAGAACAGACGTCTTGAGCATTCTCGACGTCTTGAAATCGCGGCGTCTGAAGGTGAAGATGGTTCCGGGTCAAGACCTGGACGTAGACTCCCATACCTTCTTGAACATCAATGATCGAGCGAGTCTTCGGGAACTCGAGGAACACCTGCGAGAATTCAATCAATGAAACAAGACAGGCGGGAAACCCCGCATCTTTGAATGGGGCTGATTGACATGTCAACTGGACTCTTCGTTTTTCACGTGGTTGCAGTGGTGATGATCTTCGCTGGTGGATACCTGGTGGGGTTCCAGCGGGGAAAGGTCCAGCCCCGAGAGAGTCTTTGACTCAAATAGTGCATCTCGCCATAAGTTCTGATCCAGGGTCAGCGCGTCAATCGTCGTCGCTGGCTAGGCGTCGGGAGCGAGTCATATCATGCGATATGGCGAGCGAGCGCAACAACGCCAGCGGCGAGGAGGGGCGCCTGAACCTGGGTCAAGACTTATGGCGGGCTGCACTAGATGAAGAGTTCCTCTTCACCGGTCTTCTCTTCGACAGGCTGCCTGCGGGAAAAAAGGGCGTCAATTCCACTCCTGATTCCTCGGATGAAAGAAGATATCTCTATGGCCGGCTTGAGCAGGTCCTTCTGAATCGCCTCTGTGGTCTGTTCGAACTTCTGCACGGTATCGCTGACCAGAAAGTCAATCTTCGCTGCCTGAGCCTGCCCCACCGTCATCAGGTCTTTGATCACGGCGTCGGCGTGTTCCGCTCGGTTGTGTAGCGTCTCCGACATATTTCCCAGGTTGGTGGCAAGATCCTGGGCAACCGCCCTGACCGGCTCCAGGCTCTCAGAGACCTCCACTAGCCGGGATTGAACCTGGGAAAGGGTTCCCTGGAGATCTTCGGATTGCCGTTCAATCTGAGCGCTTACCTGGCGGACAGATCGGGCGGTCAGAATCACAGCCACGATTTGAAAACTAAAAGCGAGAACCGCCAGCAGGGCGATCGCTGCGATCCAGATCTCTACACTGCTCACCTACTGTCTCCAGGAAGCATCAGGCTTCTTCTTCTGCAACCTCTTTGGCCAGCCGCTCTTTCCCTTCTTCGTACGCCTTCTTACCCGCCTCGACGGCCTTGCTGATCGTCTTTTTCTTCTTGGCTATGACGTCCTTGCCCTTTTCGATGCCCTCGCCGACCGCCCCCACAACCTGGCGGGATTTGTCACTCAGTTTTTCCTTGCTCTCACGGGCCTTTTCAGCAACCCACTCACCTTTCTCTTCGAGATACTGCTTGCCATCGCGTGCTGTCTGACCCAGCTGATCCGATCCTTCGCGATACTTGGTCTCGATGAGACGGCGGGTTTCTTGCCCGGTCCGCGGTGCAAAAAGCAGAGCGATTGCTGCACCCACAAAACCACCGACGAGAAAATAGGTTATCTTATCTCCTTGTGAAGCCATTTCGTTTCTCCAATTCTCCCTGAGAAAAAGGGGAATGAGTACTAGATTAACACAACGCCGGTCAGGTTCCAGACTCTTCCTTTGGGGCTGCCATTTCGAGACGGTAGATCTCCAGTAGCGCCATCAGGAGGGCCGTGACCAGGGGGCCGAGGAGCACCCCGGGCGGTCCGAAGAAAAGAAGCCCTCCAGCGAATGCAAAGAAAACCAGCAACACATGCATTCCCTCCGAGTGCCCTTCAATGACCAGCGGCCGCACGATATTGTCGACCAGGGCAATGACAAGAGACCCGAGCAGAAAGAGGGCAATCCCCCGCCCCAGTGAGCCGCTGAGCATCAGGTAAATCGACATCGGTATCCAGATGACTCCCGTCCCGAAAAAGGGAACGATGGACACACAGGCTACGGCGGCAGCCCAGAATACCGGCTTGTCGATCCCCAGGATCGTGAAAATCAGTGCCGCCAGAACTCCCTGGCACAAACCGGTCACGAAAATGCCCAGGAACGTCGCATGCACCATGTTCTGTAGCTTGCCAAAGAGGACGTCCTGATAATGCGGTGCAAGTGGAAGCAGCCCCTGCAGTCGGGCCAGCAGCAGATGGCCATCCCGAAAAAGGAAAAACATGCTGAATACCATGACCACGAAATTGATCAGCAGCCAGCCGACGCTACCCAGAACCGTCGAGGACTGGCTGATCAAGAAACGGGCAAGGTCCTCCAGCCGCGATGTCAAAAACTCTCGGAAGTTGAAACTGTCCTGCTGGAGAAGAGAGGTGACCCGCTCAACCAGAGGTTCCAACATGGCCGGATAGGGCTTCTCTATTAACTCCAGGATCTGGTCCTGGTTGGCAACGAACACCGCATAGGCTTCATTGAGCTCGTTGGCCAGAAAGATGAACAGCAGAACCAGGGGGATGATGATCAGAATCGTGATGATGGAACACATGATGACCGAGGCCAGAGCGGCTCGCCCCCAGACCAGCCGTTTCGTGGCCAGGAAGTTCGGGTAAAAGAGAGACACCAGTGTCATGGCAAAGATCAGGGAAAAGAGAAAGGGCCGAAGGATCCCATAAAAGAGATAAATGACCAGGCTCAGGGAAAGAAGCAGAAAGGTCTGCGACGGGACAGGAGAGCGCTTCATTTCAGATTTGCGAAACCACCTCTGCGTAGTAAGGGCACAGGTCTACCAGAACGCACCGATCGCAGCGCGGCTTCCTGGCCTGACAGACTTGTCTGCCATGGTGAATTACCCAGTGCGAAAAGCCGATCCAGTCACCCTCCTCAAGCTCATCGATCAGGTCCTCTTCGATGGCCACGGCAGTTTCCGCCCGGGTCAGGTTCAGTCTCCTGCAGATCCTTGAAACATGTGTATCGACAACGACTCCGGCGGCGATTCCGAAAGCTGTTCCAAGAACCACGTTCGCCGTCTTGCGGGCGACTCCCGGAAGAGTCAGGAGGTCCTTCATGGTGGAAGGAACTTCCCCATGAAAACTCTCAACGATTCGCCGGGACGCCCCGATCAGACTTCTGGTCTTGTTTCGAAAGAAGCCGGTGCTTCGAATGATCTCCTCAACCTCGTGAGGGTCGGCCTCGGCCAGGGAGTGGGGAGAAGGATAGATGGCGAAAAGGTGAGGCGTGACCATATTGACTCGCACATCAGTGCACTGAGCCGAGAGGATAGTCGCGATCAGGAGCTGGAAAGGGTTTGAATGATGGAGGGCACACTCAGCTCCCCTGTATTCCTGTGAGAGAATCTCGACGATCCTGGCGACGCGCTGCTGCTCCTTACGCTGCTGCGCCCTGCTGCGGCTCGACATCCAGCTCGATCATAACACCGATCGGGACCACAGACCTTAGCAGTCCGTGGTGGAAGTCCCACGGGCCGCTAGAGCTCTTTTTCTGTCAAATACTCAACGGGGTGTCGCGAGCCTGCCTTTCTTCTTTGGGGCCGCCGCAGAAACGCCAGTGTCCCAATGGCCGCAGCCCCCAGGATGAGCCCGGCAAGCAGCGAGGGAAGCGAGAGAATCCTGAAGAGCCGGCTTCCCAGGCCCGCAGAATGGACCACGAACTGGCGGGTGTGCAGAGGAATCCTCTGATCGTTTCGATCAATCAGGTCGATCTTGAGGGTAGCCGGCTGAGAACGAGTCAGTTCACCGTCCACATTCCACTCCCAGAAAGTGCTTCCCCTGACCTTCACGACCCTCCGGTGATCCTCCCCGGCCAGCTCCATCACAAGCCCTTCCGGGGTGACCCAACCAACCTCGGCTCTGACGTCGTCACCCAGGGCGAAGTGCAGCTCTCGTTCGCGTTCCGAGAACGTAACCGTGTCGGGAGACAACAGAGACATCTCCACTCGAGCCGGAGCCCCGACCTGTTCCGGAGGCGCAATACGAACAGTACCCAGCAGCTTTGAGTCCAGATAAAACCGGTTCTCGAGCCACCCCTCGTCAGATTCCGGGTCAGCGGGGACCTCAACTCGCAGAGCCTTGGAGAGAGCATCGGCCGTCTCCAGAATCTCCTTTTGCTCACGCATTTGAAGATACTGTGCGTTGATACTCTTCTTGTCCGAGGTCAAGGCCCTGAGACGAGACGAGAGCCGCCGGTTATTTCTTTCTGCGGAGACGAGATTCTTGCGAAGCTCTTCCGCCTCACTCTGCAAAGCCGCAACCTGGCCCTGGACCTCTGCCAGCTGAGTGGAAAGGGTCGAGCGTGCCGTCTGCAGCTTACTCACAAACACTCCGAGAGACCCAACATTCGAATCCGGGGCGTTCGAGTCACCAGGTTCCGCATCGAGGCTGGTCATCAGATCCTTGACCTGCTTCTCGTAGGTCGCCTGTGAACGCTTGATCTGATCGATTTCGGCCTGCAGCTTTCTAATTTCTGCGCGCGCCTCATCGCGCTGATCCAGGATGCGCAGTCGCTCTTCTTTTTCCTCGTCAACTTCGACAGTAACCTCCTCCAGTTGCTGGCGAAGATTGGCAGATCTGGATTCTTCCGCCGCCAGTTTCTGAGCGGCTGCCGCCAACTTCGTCTCCAGACTCGAGGCCTTTGTCGCTAGCTGAGCCGCTTCTTTAATGGCTTTCTTATACTCAGGATTCTGCTCCGCGATCTTGTGGACGACAAACTCTCTCGATGTGCCGGTCGTGGCCGCAAACGTTCGGATCAGCTCTTCATACTGACTCTCGATGAAGGCGGCTTTGGCCGAGTCGATTTCTTGATAGGACACTCCCTCTGTAAAGGCAAAGAGAAGGGAGTCCTCAAAGGCACCCTGCTGCGCGAAGTACTCTTGTAGAGGCTGCGCAAACTGAAAAAAGACCGCGGCTTGCCTGCTCGCATCCAGAGCGCTCAGCCTGAACCGGATACTCCGATCTTTGAACTCGAGCCCCGTCACGCGCACCTGTTCTCCAACCTTGAAAACCAGGGCCTCTCCTTGACTCGCAGTGTCGAGACGGCTCCCGGGCTCTCTGGCGTCGACTGATTGCCGAAGGCCGTATATCGGGACCCTCAGAAAAATGGTCTTATTCAGGTACCGCTCGAGATAGTGATTCTGAAGCCGTTTGTCTATGCCGGCCCGGAGGGCCAGGGTGGCGAAAACAGCGACAAGGAGAAAGCTCACTCGACACACGACTAAAAGGTTTCTTGCCATCACGAGGTCTCCTGGTATGGTGGCAGGATTGATTTTAGCAAATCTGGCCCTGTCGGCCGCCACAGGTCGTATAATTCCGGGCTACAACAAAGGGTACCGTATTTATTCAAAGTGAGTACCAGATGAGCCACCAGAGCCTCGACGTGAACGAGATCTTTTTCAGCATTCAGGGTGAATCCAGCTATGCGGGGCGCCCCTGTGCCTTCGTCCGTCTAACCGCGTGCAACTTGAGGTGCAGCTACTGTGACACGGAGTATGCCTTTTACGAAGGTAGGGAGCGCAGCATTGCCGAGATTGTTGCCGAGGTCGTTGAGTTCCCTTGTGACCTGGTGGAGATCACGGGTGGTGAGCCACTGCTCCAGACTCAGGTTCACGATCTGATTCGGGCCCTGCTGGAGCTTGGGAAAACGGTTCTGATCGAGACGGGTGGCGCTCTGGACGTCAGCGCCGTCGACCCGCGTGCCATCCTGATTTACGACATCAAGTGTCCGGACAGCGGCATGGCGGACAAGAATCGCTGGGAAAACATCGCTCTGCTCAAACCAGTTGATGAAGTCAAGTTCGTGATTGGCTCCCGGGGCGACTACCAGTGGAGTCAGGAGAAGATCGCGGAGTACCGGCTCACCCAGCACCATCAGGTGCTCTTCTCACCGGTCTGGGGAGATCTCGAACCCCGGCAGCTCGCCGAGTGGGTCCTGGCGGACGGCCTCAACGTCCGGGTTCAGATTCAACTCCATAAACTGTTCTGGGGTGCAGAGGCACGGGGGGTCTAGAGTCAGGAAACGGTGAGCTCACGCTTCACCGTTCTGTGCGTTTCCATGACACCGAGACAACAGAACGGCAGGGCGTCAGCCCGCCGTTGAAACCCAGGCTGCTAGTGTACTGTCCGGGAAGTTCGCGTCGTTAATTCGGGATGGATTTTCGTCGTCAGTGAGGCGCGCGACGCAGCAATGCCGGGAGTATTTCGAGGTAGCGCAACAAAGCTGTCGGCGAAAAGACGCCCGAAGTGGCGGCGTGAACTTTCCGGACAGTGCACTAGATGCTCCCAACCTGTCTCAGAGCCTCGTAAACAACGATCGCTACCGCGTTGGCCAGATTCAAGCTGCGCACTGCGGGCTGAATGATGGGAATCCGAAAGCAGCGTTCCGGGTAACTCCCGAGAAGCTCCTCCCTGAGACCCACAGTCTCGCTTCCAAATACAAGAAGCTCATTCCCCTGAAAACCGGCCTCCAGGTAGGAGCGGGTGGCCTTCTTGGAAAAGAAGCACAGATCGCGAGGGTCAAGCCCGGAGATCAAACTCTCGAGGGAACTGTGCGTTTTTACCTGTGCAAACTCCCAATAATCGAGCCCGGCGCGTTTGAGTCGGCTGTTCGTAATCTCAAAGCCCAGAGGCTCGACCAGGTGCAAGGGGATCCTGGTAGCCGCACAAAGACGGGCAATACTGCCCGTGTTGGGAGGAATCTTCGGTTCCACCAGCACGACTTCAAACTTCGCTCTTCGCACTTCGCACTTCCCTCGACTTCCAGCCGTCCTACTAAGACTTCCGGCCGTCCTGCTAGAATTAGTACTCCGTGACCCGGGGATAACTCAAGTACTCACTTTCATAAACACGATGTTTCTGACACTGACCCTATTGCTGACACTGGCAGCTCCGCCAGCCCAGATCCGCCGTCTCTACATTGAACATCTCAAAGACGAAGCACTGCGTGATGCTGCAGCGATTGTGCGGGCCAGTGAGAGTCTCACCGATCTTTTTGCGTCCTGGTCTGGCTCGAAGCTGACGCGTCAGGAGTTCGATCGCCTGGCTGGGCAGAGACTCGAACTCATCAGGAAGTCTTCCCGGCACCTGTCGGAGAATCCACTCGTGGACCGCATTGACCGGGTCAAGAAACCAGACAGAAAGTCGGAGTCCGGGAACGCTTCCGAGCCCTCTTCGGAGCTGAGTCTGGAAGAGATTCCCTCCACTCTGGATCAAATGACTCAAAAGGCAAGGATGGTCAGGAAACGGCTGGAGCAGTTGACCAGACAGGCTCCGGGCGAGCCGAGACCAAGCCGCACCACCGTGACCGTCGGAGAGCTCCAGGCCCCCAGAATTGGGGACCTCTGCAAGGAGATGAGGGCTGCAGCCGACAAGGTCTCAGCGCGTTTTCGCACTCTGGATTCACGGCCCTAAAGAGTCCCACTAGCTGCCGTCCGCCGAGTCGGGGAGCGGAATAAAGAGCAGATCAGTGATCTGGTGACCCTTGATTCCCACCACCCGTACATGGAACTTTGCTCCCAGGGTCAACTCGTCTCCGACTTGTGCAGTGCTGCCGAGAACCATCATGACATGGCCCGCCACGGTGTCATTCTCAGCATCTTCAAGCTGCAGGTCCAGGGCTTCTTCAACTTCCTCGACCAGGGCTCGACCGTTGACAAGATAGGTTCCCCCCTCGCCTTCTCGAATCATGATCGGAGGTGTTTCCAGGTCGAATTCGTCCTGGATTTCTCCAACCAGCTCTTCCAGTACATCCTCCAGGGTGACGATTCCCACGGCCGATCCAAACTCGTCGACAACGATTGCCATGTGAATCCGGGAGCTCCGAAATTCGGCCAGCAGCGAATCAATTCGCTGGTTTTCGGGAACGAAAAGAGTCTGACGCTTGAGCGTCTTCAGGTCGAGCACCGGACCCAGCATTTTATAATTCCAAAACAGGTCCTTGACATGAATCAGGCCCAGGACACGGTCCAGTGTGCCCTCGCACAGCGGGAATCGCGTGTGCTTCTGCTGGCGCGCCAGCTCCAGGTTCTCCTCCAGACTCTTCCGAACGTCGAGATACTTGACTTCAACCGAAGGCACCATCACCTGTCGGACCGTACGCTGAGCGAAAGAGAAGACCTTCATGAGCAAGCGCTTCTTGTTCCGATCGATGAGGCCGTGCTCGCTGGATCGTGACAAGAGGATGCGAAGCTCCTCTTCTGAGTGGGCGAGTTCCGTCTCAGAAGTTGGCTGGATACCCACCATGCGCAAGAAACGAGTGGCAGTCCCATTTAGAACCCAGATGAGGGGATAGGACACACGATAGAAGAAGACCAGCGGAGCAGCAGTCCAGAGCGATGAGCGCTCTGGCTGCTGAATGGCCACAGACTTCGGTGCCAGTTCTCCCAGCACGATGTGGAGAAAGGTAATCAGGAGGAAAGCGGCACCTCCCGCCAGGGTGTGAGTCAGGACCGGATTGTCGAGGCCCATTGAATGGAGAGCCGGTTCGAAGAGCTTCGCAAACGCAGGTTCGCCAATCCAGCCGAGTCCCAGGCTGGCCAGCGTGATTCCAAGCTGCGTCGCGGAAAGATACTCATCCATGTTGTCGATGAGCTTCAAAGCCGTGTTTGCGCGCTTGTTGCCCCTTCGTATCAGCTCCTGAATCCTGGTTTCCCTGACTTTCACAATCGAGAACTCGGCGTTGACAAAGAACCCGTTGAGGCCGACAAGGAGCAAGGCACTTGCGATGAAGATCAGTTGATAGATCAGTTCCATGCGGGGAATATACAACGAGCCCCTGCAGCATAGTATTCTGCAGACCTCCGGGTGTAGAATAGGCGGGACCCGAAATCGGAAATGGATCAGCACTATTACGACCAGCTAAGGAACGCTTCTCAAGAGGAGTTTTACGAGGCCATCAACAGCCCGGAGAATGAACTGTACGACATTCTCTGGGATCTGTTCGAAACCGTTGTCATCGAGCCTTCCGAGGTTTACGATCCCGATTTCGGAAATCACAACCAGTTCCGCTACAGCATTGGAACCTCAGTCACCATGGAGTTTTTCCCGGACTCTGCCTATTTCGAACGGCGCCTGGAATCCAACCCGTACCGTGACGGGGGTGACGCCGCGGGCATTCACCTGAGATTCACCATCCAACCCCAGATGAGCTGTCTGTTTTCGGTCAGCTTTCAAATCTGGGGACGACCGGAGCGACTTGCTTTCAAGAAGCTCTGGAAGGGTCACAGGAATCTGGTGCTCAACATCTTGAGAAAAGCCAAGCCAATGGTTGGAAAACGCATACCTTTTCCAGCGATGGATTTTGCCGGAACACTGGAAGAAATGCTGGACAACTATTTTGCAGTGCGGGACTCAGAGTGTTTTCTAGAGTTCCAATACCCTTTCGCACAGTTTGACGAGACGGACTTTGCCCAGGATTTCATGATCTACATGGGACTCCTCTACCACACCATCCGGGAACAATGTCAGCAGCGACGGAGCGAACCCGAAGGACTGCACAACTGCATGCGCGACTTCTACTCGGGGCACCTTCCGGAGCTCCCACCGCCTTTGCCCAACGTTGAGCTGGTCATTCCTTCGGGGATTGAATAATTCCACGTTCCACGTTCCACGTTCCGAGTTTTTGGGTTAGTGCTTCGGTGCCCGAGCCGAATCATTCCAAGTCCAAATCCAAGTCCAAAAAAGTGGGAGGGGCCTCAGCCAGCGACGTCTTGAAAGTGGGAGGTATACTCAGGGCAGCGACCGTTTAAATCCTCCCGGGAGCCGCCCTGAGTCTACCTCCCACTTTGAGCTTTCACACTTCAACTTTCAACCTTCCCCTTCGCACCCTGGCTGGGGTGCGACGTAATAGAGACAGATGCGAATGCTCGATTCTCTCCGGCTGGGCCTCAACGCCCTGTTCGCGCCACAGACCTGTGGGCTTTGTGATGTGTGGGTGCTGAACCACCGGCTGACTCCGCTCTGTAACACCTGCAGGGGCAGGTTGACGCCCATCCACGGTCCGGTTTGTCACTATTGTGGGACTCCTCTGCCCGGGAGCCTGATCGATAACCTTGCGACGTGTTCCCACTGCCGGGACCGTCCTCCTGTACCGGTGATTCTCAGATCCTGGGGACACTATGCAGGAGATCTTCGAGAGCTGATTCATCTCTACAAATTCCGATCGCTAAGGCGCCTGGCCTGGCCCCTCTCCCAGATCCTTTTCCAGGGCCTGGGAGTCTGCTTCAGTGACCTCGAATTCGACTGGCTCGTTCCGGTACCTTCACATCCCTCCAGGGTCCTGGATCGAGGGTTCGACGCAGTCGGGTTACTGGCCGACCGGCTCTCGGATCAGAGCGGGATTCCGGTTTTTTCAGGTGTTATCCGAGCTAAAATGACGGTTCCTCAGTTCGGTTTGAGCCGGGAGGAGCGCGTCCGCAACCTGAAGGGGGCATTTGACATGCGAAACGGACAGCCCCGGCCCCAGGGCAACATCTTGATCGTCGACGACATTCTCACCACAGGGACAACCATTTCCGAACTGGCCTCTGTAATCGAGGGAAAGTGTCGGGTAGAGACGGTGGGCGCCCTGACCATTGCCAGGACTCCGCTGTTCAATCAGTAGCGCTCGCTCGCGCTAGCGCTCCCGGTGGTAGGGAATCCGGTTCTGGATACAGAAAGCCCGGTAGATCTGCTCCAGCAGAAATCTCCTGATTCTCGAAAGGTAATCAGTCTCCAGATGTCTGTAATGAAGATTTCTTGTAGCTCCGATCCAGACAAACTTCAGTTGCACTCTGAGTACTCAGAACTCCGGCGGACAAGGCCTGCCGATTGACCTCGGTTCCGTCACTCCAGAGCTTCTCGAGGTTGTAAAAACGCCGGGTTGGTTCTGAGAAAATGTGGACTACGAAATCGAGGTAGTCCAGGAGCACCCATGTGGCGTTGCGATAGCCCTCCACATAGGCCGGCCGGGTCTGCTCCTCTTTCGCCAGGACCTCTCGGATGGCGTCACAGATGGCCTGAATCTGCTTCTCATTATTGCCGTGACAGAGGATGAAGAAATCCGTGAAGGAGGAGACTTGGCTGATGTCCAGAACCAGGATATCCTCCCCCTTTTTTCCCTCAATCGCCTGGCAGACCTTAACTAACTTCTGAGTTATGTCGCTCATACAGGCGATATTTCCTGATGTGGTCCAACACTCTCGGAGAAAGGAGATCGGCCCCAACAGGTCTCCGCTGCAAAAGAGCGTGCCGGATCTGGGTGGAGCTGACTGGCTGGTGATGGGAGGAAAGTAGAAAGGACCTTCCGGGCTCGATATCGGGTCGCGGCTCTTCTTCCTGAATAAGAGTCAGTCTTTTTCTCAAGTCCGCAGGGAGAGCTAAGCGCTCACGATCGGCTTCTATCCCGGGTCTTTGTACAAAAACGAAACAGTACTCACTCAGGAGTTTAGCACAGTCTCTCCACAGATGGAGTTCCGAGAGCGAGTCAACACCGGCGATGAAGCACAGGTCGGTCTCGGGATAGGTCATCCTCCACTTCTCCAGCGTGTGAAACGTGTAGGAGGGGCCCGCACGCTGAAGCTCCCAATCCGAAACCCTGAGCCTGGGATCCCCTTCCGTCTCCAGGACAGCCATGCCAAAACGATGGCAGGAACTGGCGATCCCGAGACCCTCTTTATGAGGCGGAACATGGGCCACCATCAGGACAACAGAATCCAGCTCGAAGAACTCGAGTGCCCGGTGAGCAATGGCTATGTGCCCTTTGTGAATCGGATCGAAAGTGCCTCCCAGGATTCCCGTCTTCAACTCGATTCCACTCCCAGCATGGATGCAATGACGTCCTTCAGGTCCTTGAGTCCCCGATTCGAAACGCTCGAAATCTTCACCAGAGGCCGTCTTCTCGAGCTCGCGCGGGATTCGAGACCCTCCACTCTTCCCACATCCGCAATGTCCATCTTTGACGCCACCAGAATCTGCGGTTTTTCTGCCAGTTCCGTCCCGTAGGCTCCCAGTTCTCGATCGATCACATCGACTGCCTCTGCTGGATCCTCAGGCCCGAGTTCACTCACATCCACCAGATGGACAAGGACACGGGTACGCTCAACATGTCGAAGGAACCGGTCGCCCAGGCCTATGCCACTGTGAGCCCCTTCAATCAGCCCCGGGATATCGGCAACCACAAAACTATCGTATTCACCATAGGGCACGACCCCGAGGTTTGGAGTCAGGGTAGTGAAGGGGTACTCCGCTATGGCCGGCCGAGCTGCGGAAATCACTGAAATCAGGGTTGACTTTCCGGCGTTGGGATACCCGATCAGTCCCACATCCGCAAGCACTTTGAGTTCCAGAATCAGGTTTCTGTGTTGGCCCGGGTGACCCGGTTCCGAATACTCGGGTGCCTGGTTCGTGGAACTCACGAAGGCCGCGTTTCCCCGTCCACCTCGACCTCCCAGGACAACCAGCTTCACCCGATCAGGAGCGTTCAGATCGAAAATCAGCTCCCGGGTGTCCGCGTCAATCGCCTGAGTTCCTACCGGCACTTCGATGGTCAAGGCCTCGCCGGTCTTCCCATTCTTCTTCTTCCCCGAGCCGTGGCGCCCGCGCTGGGCCTGGAAGTGTTTCTTGTAGCGAAAAGGAAGGAGCGTGCTCAGATGGGGGGAGCTCTTGACGTAGACATTGCCCCCATTTCCACCGTTGCCTCCACTGGGCCCCCCTTTGGGCACATGTTTTTCTCTTCGAAAGGCCCGGGCGCCGTCACCGCCGCCTCCTGCTTTCACTTCGATTCTGACGTAGTCAACGAACATACCGACACGGGCCTGTGGGCAGCGGCGCGGAATAGCCGGGCTGAAGCGGAATAGCCGGGCTGAAGACGTTGGCTGACTGCCAGGGATTCGAATACTAGCAGCCCGTGGTGGAAGTCCCACGGTCGCCCGCGATTTTCACCACGGACTGCTAAGCCGGGATGACGTGGACGACCTTGCCGAAGCGACCCCGCTTCTGGAACTTCACAGTCCCATGAGCCGTAGCAAACAGCGTGTCGTCACTGCCACGCCCCACGTTACGTCCCGGCTTGAACGGAGTACCTCGCTGCCGTACCAGAATGGAACCACTGGTCACGAACTGACCGTCGAAGCGCTTGATCCCGAGGCGCTTGGCCTGGCTGTCGCGCCCGTTCCTGACACTGCCTTGTCCTTTCTTGTGGGCCATTGGCTACTCCTCGCTCTCCGCTACCTGGTCGCCCTCAGGCACGACCTCTTTCTGGCTCTCCGCATCCGGGGCTTTCTTGGATCGGGCTTTCTTCTTGGGGGCCTTGGCAGTTTTGATTTCCTCGATCCGGACCGCAGTGAGATACTGCCGGTGTCCGGTCTTGCGGCGGTACATCTTTCTGCGCTTGAACTTGAAGACCACAATCTTGTCGCCCCGCGTCTGGTCTACAATCGTTCCGATGACGCTGGCCCCCGGCACCGCAGGCTGTCCAACTCGGGATTCGTCATCGCCACCCACCAGAAGAACGTTTTCAAAAGTGATCTGGTCACCAACTTCGCCGTTCAGTTTCTCCACGCGCAGCAGATCCCCGGGAGATACCCGATATTGCTTGCCGCCACTCTGAATCACCGCGTACACGGGTCGTCCTCCTGATTTGAAAAGCCCAACCGGTTTCGAACCGAAATCGCTTCAAAAAAGAGGAAATTATACCGGCGGGACCGGGCCGCTGTCAAAGGACATTCCACGTTCCACGCAATTGGGCCGAGCACATTCGCGGGCCACACGGCCGGATTACGTGAAACGTGGAATGTGGAACGTGGAATGTCCCTACCCTGCCCCTCCACCGCCACCGCCACCGCCGCTGGCACCACTGCTCGCTCCGCCGCCGGAGGAAACCCCGGAGCTGGAGCTCATGGAAGTGCTGATCGATTGCACCATGCTTCCCAGACCAGTGGGGCTCCCCGATCCGGATCCGTCCCCTGCCACAAACCCGGGCACCACGGCTGTTTGCCCTCCCTGCAAAAGCGAAAGACGGTCGAGCTCTTTGTTGAGCCCCAGGGCCGTTGCGGCAACCACCACACGATCCACGTTGTCCCAGTCGAACGAGTCGACACGGGTCGCCAGCGCTCGGCTGCGGATGAAGCTCTTCAAGTTTTTCCAGGTGAGATACCACTTTTGTCCGGTGGCGGTTCGTCTCCTCAGCGTTGCAGTCAGGGCTGCCTGCAGGGCTCCCCCAATGATTGCCGGAACACCTGCCGGGCTCTCACTGATCGCACAGACGATCCCGCCTGCGATGGCGAGCAGAAGCCCTGGTATCAGATTCATGGCGATCACGCCACCGGGCCAGTCCTCATAGATACCCAGCTCTTTGCCCCGACGCTTGACCTCCTTGACCCAGTCCCGGAACCACTTGTGGAAGGTCGACTTATTCTTTCTCGCAGCCTTGACCAGATGGGACATCTTGAATTCGCCGGCCTGACCAGTCTGTTGCAGACAGAACCTCAGGAGGTCTCTCTCAAAGTCCTTGAGATCATAGGGCTCACCCGGATTCACCACAAAGCTGAAGTCCAGCTTCTCCTTGCTTCCGAACCAGCCTTCCTTTCGAATCTTCTCCTCGTGAATGGTCAGGTGGCCACGACTGGCAAGATCTACCAGGACCGTCACGATGCTTCGAGGACCGACTCTCCCGTGAAGAATGTACTCAGCGAATACCGGAGAGTGATCACCGGGAATTTCTCCGGGTACGGGTGAAAAGCTGACCTCAGGTGCCCGGCCGTACTGAACATAAAAAAGGAACCAGATTCCCATCCCCAGAAGTCCCAGCGCAGCCATCCAAGGTAAAAGCAGGGCAGCCATCCGGGCGCGCTCCTCGCGTTCCTCGTTCTCCCGCCGAATGCGCTCCTGGAGCTCCAGCTCCCAGCCGCTGGTCTCGGCCACGATCTGGTCCAGGGCTGCAACGCCGGACGTCTGAGCCAGGTCGGGTACCAGCAGAGGCGAAAAGACCATCCGGACCTCCCAGCTGGATTTTCTGGGATGGTTCTCAACCACTCCTCTGACTGATCCGTCTCCGGGATCCAGAGAATGAGTGGGACGCGAACCCAGCCACCAGGCTCGGGGCTCCAGGTCCGAGGGGGAGATCGCGGAGGCAAACTCGATCCTGGCTTCGATGTGCCGGAAAGGACGGCTCCAGCCCGGTGCCACAAGAGTCCACCAGAGCTCCGCTGCGTCCAGGTGTTTTCGAACGGCGCCATTCACGGTGTAGTCGAGCCGGAAGGTCCGCTTTTCATTCCGCGCCCGGAAATTCCATCGAATCTTGACACCACTACCGGATCGCGACACGTGGTAGGTGCCCGGTTCCCCGCTGGAAGAGGCGACCAAAGAGTGACTATCCTCCAGGACCCTGATCTGGGAAATCGATTCTCCGGGCTTCAGACGGATGGTGCGAAAGGCATAGCGAAACCGACCATCAAAATCATAGGTGATGGTCTCAACGACCCTGAGCCGTCCATCCGTCTGCACTTCGGCCCGAATCCGAAGGTCGTCGAGATCGTACTTCTTGGCCGCCAGGTACGAGGGCAGGACAAGAAGGCAAAGAATCAACGAGCCGAAAAAGTCCTTTCTTCTCATGACTTTGTTCCCACGTGTTCTAGTACTGGACAGGGCGGTTTCCTATTCACCAACGAGAAAGGAAACTCTCACTTTCGATTCCAGATTGTTCACTTTGCTCACTGCCGTTCCTGGGCGAGACCAACATTGCCTTCAAGCAACTTCACCACGAGATGCACATTGAGCCGCCGACCTCTTCCAAATCGTGGAACGTGGAACGTGGAATGTGGAACGCAGCTCGCGCCAGCGAGCGCCCATCCCAGAACCTAACGAGGCTCCGCCTCAGACCGACGAGCAATGTACTCAGGTGGTGAGCCAGGCCAGCACCTCAAGTGATCTAGCCCGGATTATGCAAAAACCGTAGTCCGGTGTTGAAAAACGAGTCGAGAAGTGGCCCAACTCGGAAGCGGGCAGGTGTGACAGGCGGATTTGCGAAGAATATCGGTTGGGGAGGCGTTTGAGTGGTTGGGGGAGTGAATTTCAGACAGATCTGGGCCTGGATGAGTATCGGAAGCGGTTTTTTGGGGAACTGGGAGAAGCTAGCTGGAGTTGAGGCGACTCAAGACGAGGTGGAAGAGGGGTTGTTCGGGAAAGGCTGAGGAAAGATGGACCCAGATGCGTCGAGTGGTTTGTCGGATGCGGGCCCCGATCTTGAGGACACGACGACGTAAGGTTTCGATTTCGAGCTTGTGCCAGGGAGTCCCGTGCAGATAGTCGCGGAGGCGCACGAACATCTGGTAAGCCAGTGCATGCAGGAGGAGTCGAAACTGATTGGCCAGGAATCGATGACAGCTGAGTCGGTCCATGCTCAGATGATTCTTGAAGGCCTTGATGAAGTTCTCGGTCTGCCCTCGGTTTGTATAGTGGTCATAAAGTGATTGGGAGCAGAGATCGTCCCGGTTGGTGACCACAAAGCGACGATTGATCCCGCGCTGATCGACCTCCACTTTGACAATGACGCGACGGGATCGATCCCAGCTCTTGGCTCGATAAAGAAACTCGTCAAACTGACGCTGTTTTTCCTCCAGCTCAACGAACTGCAGCCGAGTCGAATCCAGCAGCGGCTCGACCACTCGCTGCAGGCGAGGGTTTCGACTTAACCCAATGACATATTGGAGTTGATTCTCTTCACCTTCACAGAACTCGTAGAGCCGAGGCGTGGCAAAGCCGCTGTCGGCCCGAATCTCAATCTCGACATCCGTCCCCACTCCTTGTCGGATGGCCTCCACGACTCGCTTCAGAATGGGCACGATGTGAGAGGCAGCCCCCTTGTTGCCAGGTCTCAACACGACACACACCAGGTCGCCCGTGTCGGCATCGAAGATCAGCAAAGGATGCAGAATGTGGTTTCGGTAATACCCATGGTAGAAGGAGAACTCCTGCTGACCGTGAGTGTGGTCGTCGGTACTGTCCAGATCCAGGATGATCTTGCTGGGACGTCTCTTCTTCAGGGAGCGCACATAACGGCCTAGCAGCCACTGGCTCAGATGCATCAGATCCTTCTTGGTGACGGAGTTCTCCAAACGGGAGAAAGTCGGCTGGGTGGCCAAATCGGGATCGCTCTCGGGCAACTGATCACAGACTGTCTTGAGCATCGGATCGGAGCGCAGCGTATCGGCGTCATTACAGTCTTCGTAGCCGGCCACGATCTGCAAGACTCGTTGTCGAATCAACTTCAACAGGTCATGACGAACGTAGCGTCGGTCCCGGCTTTCCGAAATACACGAACTGAAGCCCTCGCACAACCGATGTTGCCGATCCAGCGATCCAAACAACAACCATCCTGCGTCGGAAGTCAGACTCCCCCCATCAAAACGCGCCGTGATCTTTCGGTGGCTGTGAAATAGCAGGGTATTCTGGCAGACTGCTTTCAACATTGCCGTAGCTCCTGTTTAGGGTCGTTGTTTATGTAAACCCTTTTATATCAGAGAGCTACGGCCTTTTTTCTGGGCCCAAATCTCACTCGGATTCAGATCTCATGCATAATCCGGGCTAGAACCTAGAACCTAGAACCTAGAACCCAGAACCCATTAGAATGAGAGCTACCATCAGAAGGTGTGTAAATAGCATAGGCGGTGAGTATCCTTCCGGGTTGATTTAAAACCCAGGGCCGAAAGGCCCGCAACGGAAGGAGTACACACCGCATGAGCAAGCAGAACATTGAGGAAAGTGTCGAGTCAAGAGTTTGTTTCGAGGAGCTGGAAGATTGGGTGCGGGAGAAGATCCAAGGCTGGGTTCAAGAGCTGCTGGAGGAGGAAGTCACGGAGTTATTAGGGCGGCGTAAGAGTGAGCGGCGAAGGGCCGTGGACGCTCCGTCGGGCTATGGCAATGGATATGGGAAGCCGAGGCATCTGACGCTGAGCTCGGGGACGATCCAGGTTCGAAGGCCTCGAGTGCGGGATCTAGAGGAACACTTTGAAAGTCGGGTGTTGCCCCTGTTTGCCAAGCGGACGCGGCAGGTTCGAGAACTGATCCCTGAGCTGTACTTGCATGGTCTGGCGCTGGGGGATTTTGATCTGGCTCTGAGAGGGCTTTTAGGGGAAAAGGCGCACCTGTCGTCCTCCACGGTGGCCAGATTGAAAGAGAAGTGGCAGGCCGAATGGGAGGTCTGGCGGAGTCGACCCTTGAATGATCTGGAAGTGGTGTATTTATGGGTAGATGGAATCTACGTCAAGGCGGGTCTGGAGAAGGAAAAGGCAGTCCTGCTGGTGGTGCTGGCCGCCTTAAGTGACGGAAGCAAAGCCGTGGTGTCGGTCACGAGCGGCTATCGGGAATCGACCCAGAGCTGGTCGGAAGTACTGCGCGACTTGAAACGCCGGGGGATGGGCTGTCCACGGCTGGTGATCGGAGACGGCCACCTGGGCATCTGGGGAGCTTTGCGCAACGTCTATCCCCAGGCCGAGGAGCAGCGCTGCTGGAATCATCGGATCGTCAACCTGCTGGCCAAGCTCCCTAAGCGAGTGCACAAGCCGGCCTTGCTGATCCTGCGGCAGATCCCTTACGCCGAGACTCGAGAAGAAGCACAACGACTCAAGAAGGTTTTTCAGCACTGGTGCCGGCAGCGAGGGCTGACTCTGGCGGCTGAGCTAATCGAGCAGGACTGGGACCGGATGGTGACCTTTTACAACTATCCAAAGAAGCAGTGGCAGCATCTGCGAACCACCAATCCAGTGGAGTCACCGTTTGCCGCTCTTCGGCTGCGAACGGACGCGGCCAAGCGATTCAAGAAAGTGGAAAACGCCCAGGCGGTGATCTGGAAGATGCTGCTGGTGGCGGAGCAGCGATTCCGCCGGTTGAAGGCACCGGAGCTGATGAAAGACGTCTACCAGGGCGCCAAATATGTCAATGGAGTCCCGGTCAACCAAGTCCCGGAGGAGAAAGCCGCCTGATGTTTTTCCACACCTATTGACAAGAGCTCAGAATCAACTCCAATATGTCATCGGGTTAAGCCGAAACCCTCGCCTGCAGCGAGTGGTCGAGCCCCTGCTGGATTCGACTCGGGAAAGGTTCCTTGAGCTGGAGGAAAAACAGCGTCAGTTTGACGAGTTTCTTTATCGAGCCCACAGCTGGGATCGATCCCGTCGCGTCATTGTCAAAGTGGAGGTCGATCAGCGTGGGATCAATCGTCGCTTTGTAGTTACCAACCGGGACGATCTCTGCTCCCAATCACTTTATGACCACCACACAAACCGAGGGCAGACCGAGAACTTCATCAAGGCCTTCAAGAATCATCTGAGCATGGACCGACTCAGCTGTCATCGATTCCTGGCCAATCAGTTTCGACTCCTCCTGCATGCACTGGCTTACCAGATGTTCGTTCGCCTGCGCGACTATCTTCACGGAACCCCCTGGCACAAGCTCGAAATCGAAACCTTACGTCGTCGGATCCTCAAGATTGGGGCCCGGATCCGACAAACCACTCGACGCATCTGGGTCCATCTTTCCTCAGCCTTCCCCGAACAACCCCTCTTCCACCTCGTCTTGAGTCGCCTCAACTCCAGTTAGCTTTTCCCAGCTCCCCCGAAAAACCGCTTCCGACACTCATCCAGGCCCAGATCTGTCTGAAATTCACTCCCCAAACCACTCAGACGCCTCGCCAACCCATATCCTTCGCAAATCCGCCTGTCACAACTGCCCGCTTCCGAGTTGGGCCACTTCTCGAGTCGTTTTTCAACACCGAACTACGGTTCTTGCATAATCCGGGCTAGTGACCGATGCCCTGCAAATGGCACTTCAAGAGCGTGAATCCGACGGGGTGATCCATCACTCGGACCAGGGGACGCAATACACGTCGATCGAGTTCGGGCTGCGCTGCAAGAGAGCCGGCATCAGACCCTCCATGGGCTCGGTCGGTGACTGTTATGACAACGCGCTGTGTGAGAGCTTTTTTGCCTCTCTGGAGTGTGAACTGATCGACCGGCACAGCTTCCGCAGCAAGCCGCAGGCCAGGCTTGCTGTCTTCGACTACATCGAGGGCTTTTACAACCCTCACAGGCGGCACTCGTCACTGGACTATCTGTCGCCGATCAACTATGAATCGAGGCACTCAGATGTGGCTTGATTCGAAAGCCGTAAACTGTCCACAAAAGTGGGGTAACTTCAGATCTACAACTCCGTAAGCCTCATTGTGACCGGTAATTACAAGGGCTGATCCAAGTCTTGGTGGGACCGTTCTGGTACTCATGATCTAGAGGCTTCCGCCATAAAGAGCAGACGGCTCTCGGACGATCCATTGGCCGGTGTCCACTTCGGATTCCTCCAAGCGGGTCCGATTCAACAGCTTTTTCGAGAGGGCCGAGACGAAGGGCTGGCTGCCGACCGCAATGCTCTCCGTCCAAATCGAATTGCGCTGAAGCTCGCGACGGTCGAGCGCTTCCTCGATGGCCAGTTTGTAGACATGAGCGAACTCCTGTCGGCACATTCCGTCGTTCCACTTCAGTACGCACTCCAGATCCAGCATTCGATAGCGCTTTCGCTGTCCGGTGACTTCGTCGAACCCGCACCAGCGCCAGTCTTTCGGGTGTTCAACGACGCCCGCTCGGACCATATTCAGGTCGATGTACACACTGCAATTCAGCAGATGAGGATTGCCCTCGACCATGGTGCAGTGAAATCGATCCTCCCAAAAGGCACCGCTTCGGCGCTTGCGCCAGTTGTACCACTCGGCGAATTGCCCTTCGAGCTTCTGCATCATCCGGCTGATTGCGTCGGGCGCCCCCGCCTCCACTAGAACATGGGTGTGGTTGGAAGTGATGCAGTAGGCAAGCAGGGAAACCTGAGACTGCTTCAGGCTGCCCCGGAGGCGCTTCCGATACTCATCGCGATCCCTGGCGAATCGAAACAGAAAACGTCTATCGTGGCAGCGATGGGTCAGATGATAGAGACACCCTGGCTGAATGTATCGGTTGGCCCGAGGCATGGGAAGAAAAGGCTATCACAGGCCCGGCGGAGACCTTAGAAGCGATTTTTCGGGCAAGAAACGCCTGTAAGAGCCCTTTTTGCCCCCGAAATCAGGGCAAGTTGTTGAATCCATGAGAGAAAACGTGGTCCGACCCCAGTACCGGTATTACGACCCCAGTACCCCCACGTACCCCCACGCCAGTACCCCCACGGCGTTTGCCGGCGACGAGCGGCTGGGCCAACATACAGAGAATGAAGGTTGCGAAAACGAACTTGCTTTTCACTAGATGTTTCTCCGTGGGGAAGCCAGGTCGCGGTTCGTTGCTCACCGAGGGACTATTGACTCCGTGGGAAGGCTACGCAACACTACGACCCTCCGCAAGTTCACGGCCTGATCTCGCTGTCAGGCTCAGAGGACTCGTGGCGGATGATCTCCAGGAAGGAATCGCCGTAGTCGGAGAGCTTCGATTGGCCCACGCCATTGACGGCGAGAAGGGCTTCGCGGGTGTGGGGGCGCCGCATCACCATTTCGGTTAGAGTCGCATCGTGGAAAATGACGTAGGGGGGGATTTCCCGTTGTTTTGCGATCTTCAGGCGCAGCGCCCGCAGGGCGTCCCAGAGGCGCTGGTTCCGGGGAGTGGGCTCGAAGGCAGGAACCACGCTGCCGGCGCGCTTGCTGCGGCTTCGCCCGGGAGTGCCGCTGGGGTCCCGGCGCAGGCGCACTTTCTCTTGCCCCTTGAGAACCGAGCTACTCTTCTCGGTCAGTTGCAGGGCACCGTACCTCTCCAGATCCACCCGTACCAGCCCGCCGGACACCAGCTGTCGGAAGATCGATGCCCACTGCGTTTTCTTGAGATCCCCGCCGGCTCCGTAGGTCGAGAGGCGATCATGGCCGAAGTTCGAAATGCGCTCGTTCTCGGAACCCGTCAGGACATCGGTCAGGTAGGCGACTCCGAAGCGTTGCCCGGTACGGTAGACGCAGGAAAGCGCTTTTTGGGCTTCTTCGGTGCCGTCGTAGGTCTCGACGGGCACCAGGCACGTGTCGCAGTTATTACAGGGTCCCGGTAACTCCTCGTCAAAGTACCGGAGCAGAACCTGACGCCGGCAATGGCTGGTTTCGCAAAATGCCAGCAAGGCATGGAGGCGCTGGTAGCCGCGCCGCTTGTGGTCTTCGCCCGCCTCGGAAGCTTCTACCAGCCTGCGGATGCGCACGGCGTCGGCCATCCCGTAAGCCATCCAGGCATTGGCGGACAGCCCGTCACGCCCGGCCCGACCGGTTTCCTGGTAGTAAGCCTCTAGACTCTTGGGAAGATCGAGATGGGCCACGAAGCGGACGTTGGACTTGTCGATCCCCATTCCGAAGGCGATAGTGGCCACGATGATGATCCCGTCCTGGTTCTGGAAAATTTCCTGGTGTCGCTGACGCTCCGGCTGACCCATCCCGGCGTGGTAGGGAAGCGCCTGCAGGCCCTTTTCGCGCAGCCAGCCAGACGTCGCGTCGACGGACTTGCGCGAGAGGCAATAGACGATTCCTGCGTCTCCGGCGTGCTCACGCTTCAGGAAATCGAGCAGTTGCCGGCGGGGGCTGCGCTTGAGCACGACGCTGTATCGAATGTTTGGCCGGTCGAATCCGGCCGTGAAAACACGGGCTTCGTCCAGCTTCAGGCGGGTCAGGATCTCGCGCCGGGTGGGGCCGTCCGCGGTGGCGGTGGTGGCGATGCGTGGAATACCGGGGAAGCGTTCTTTCAAGACGTCCAGCTGGAGGTACTCGGGGCGGAAGTCGTGGCCCCAATGAGAGACACAATGGGCCTCATCAATAGCGAAAAGGGCCAAGGGAATCCTGTCCAGCAATTCCAGGAAGCGCTCGGTGAGCAGTCGCTCCGGGGCCACGTAAACCAGGTCAAAGTCGCCGCTTCGCAGTTCCTGCTCTACATCCCGGGCCATCTGCGGAGTAAGGCTCGAATTCAGGTAGGCAGCCCGCACTCCCATGGCCCGGAGCGCAGCCACCTGGTCTTTCATCAAAGCGATGAGTGGCGAAATGATGACCCCGGTGCCGGGGAGAAGCAGGGCAGGGAGCTGGTAGCAAAGCGACTTGCCGCCCCCTGTGGGCATCAAGACCAGGGCATCCCGGCCCGAAGTGACCTCCTCGACGATTTCCTGCTGGCTGCCCCGGAACGACTGGAAGCCGAAAACAGACCCCAGAATCTCCCGGGCGCGGCCGGCCAACTCGGCGTCAGGCTGATGGGTGGTCTGGGTCATGTCGCGGGGGCATTATTATGGGGCTCGGAGATTCAGTTTTCAATTTCCTGGAGCCGATCGGGCTTCCTTGCTTGCACTCCGGCTGCAACGTTAGCATCCCGACCTCCATCCATCCTTACGTCGCCCGGCGTCGGAAGTGCGAGATTCGGTGCAGGCAGGAGTAGGGCTGGACACCACGAAGGGCCGGTGGACGGAACAGCCCTGGGGATGTCCTGAGCCAACCTGGCTTCCGGGAAGCCCGCCAAGGTGGCTGGACTGGTGTACGAAAGACCGGCGACCGGGCCTGGTTTTTCTACTTGAGAGGGTAGCCGGTCAAAACGTAGTCTTTGCCGCTCGCGTGACAACCGAAGCACAGCGGGAGTCCGTTTCCGATCCCGACGGGCGAAGAGCCGTCCGTGGTGCTGGTCACCTCGTACCAGAACCACCCTTTGCCTCGATCACTTTCGGCCTGGGTCTTGAGCATGACGGCCCAGCCCTGCAGGTTCCCATCCGCGTTATACATTTCCTTGACGGATCCGGAGCCGACTGGATGAGCGTCGTTCCCCGCCTTCATCGAGGCGTCCAGAGTCTGGTTGACAAAGACTCGAACGGGCCAGCCCCGTTTGGTGTGGGGACCCGTCGTGGGATGGTTCCGGGACTCTCGAGCTGGAAACCGTTTGTACCCACCTGATGTCAGATACTCGAAGAGTTCGTCCCGCCCTGTCGGAATGCCCCCTGAGACACTCCCAGCGCTCGTTGCTTCAGCCGTCTCCTGAACCGAGTCGTGGCCCGCTGCCATTTGACCACCAGCACTGGAAGCCCGACTCGCCTTGGCCGCGCGCAAGACCGGATAGTACTGTGTGAACACGAAGTCGTCCGCTGCAGACGCGTCATGACACGAGTTGCAGGCAGCTGTTGGAAAGGCTTCAGCGGTCTCTGCCAGCGGATAGCTGTGCCCAAAGCTGAAGTAGGCCCAGTATCCGGGCTCATTCGGAAAACGCTGCGAGTCCTTAATGGTCGCTTCCAGACCCGTAAACTCCCCCATGAAATAGCCGTTTCCGCTAACGGCCGCCTTGGAACCCACAGTGACAAGTTCTTTAATGAGAACGGTTCCATCACGGAAGGTCCCGTATGACCTGTAATGATGGTAATCCCCCGGATGGATGTAGACATTGTGAAACTCTGGAAACGACGCTTCGGGTGGGTTCAATTCGTTCGGAGTCAGGGGAGTCCCAATGTAGACCCAGGATCGATAGAGCTCGGGGTCCGGCCTGAGGAGGCGGCCGGAGGAATCAAAGCTCAACTTGGGAGACGCTTCCTGAGCCGCAGTGCTTGGGGGCAGGAATAGTACTCCCGAGAGCAAGAGAACAAAGCACGATACGGCGAAAACGATTCTGGGTTTAAGCATTTCTCGCTCCTTTTAAAGAGGGTCCAGCCAGGGGTGGGGAACCACACCTGCAAGAGCATCAGATCACAAAAGCGTCAATCTGTAAATCGGCCCTTAGCCCGCATAGATCACCGATTTGGAAATGAAGGTGATTTTGGCAGGCCGGAACGGTTTTCTGAGAGTTTCGCTATCGATCCGGTCCAGGTCGAGTGATGCGGTGGTGTGGATGGTCGTGAATGAACCGTTTTTCGGGTTCGGAAGAGCGTGACGGAATGCATTCAGGCAGAGCTCGGCCTGAGCGATGGAACGATTTCGTTTTTGGGGGCGTTTGATCGGGACAGACCTCAGCAGCGCAGAGGAATGGCCTGGAGGTTTCGAACGACGGCAGCGAAGACCTCGCTGTAGGGATAGGCTTCCGACATGGAGATCCAGACGTGGCGGACCGTGAGGCGGACCTGGGCGCCGATCTTCAGGAGCTTCAAGCGAATCGTCTGACACTGAGCGCGAGCCAGGGGGGTCTGCTTCAGTCCGAGACGACGCAAGGCGTGCATGAGCATGTAGGCGGCGGAGGACAGATACAGCCGGAGTTGATTGGCGCGCATCGTTGCCGCGCTGGTCCGGTCGGCGAACAGACCCAACTGCTGTTCTTTTATGCGGTTCTCCATGTCGCCCCGCGCACAGTAGAAGTCTTCGTAGAGCGCGCGGGCCCCCAGGCGTTCCGGCGACAGGGAGGTGACGACGAATCGGGGATTGGCGCCTTTGTCCAGGAACTCGGCCTTGCCGACGACGCGTCGCTCCGAGGTCCAACTGTGGCGAGTCCGGTAGCGGAAATCCTTGAACACCCGCGCCGGTCGCCCGGTGGCGTTGAACTCGGCTTCGGCCTGAGTCATCGCTTCGGCGCTCTCTGACTTGAGCCGATCATTGTTGGCCAACCCCATCACGTAATCCACGTGATGGTCTTCACACCAGCGGAGCAAGTCATCCCGGCAAAAGCCCGAGTCGGCCCGGATGACGATCGAGACCTCCGGCCAGCTCTGCCGAATCCGGCCGACGATCCGTTCCAGTTCCTCCACCGATCCCGCGGCCCCATCGATATTGGAACACCGCAACCGGGCGCACAGCAGATGCTCCCCCGAGAAGATGTACAGCGGGAGATAACAGTAGTGGCGGTAGTAACCGTGAAAGAACCGGCCTTCCTGCTGGCCATGGATCGGGTCGTCGGTCGCATCCAGATCCAGCACCATCTCCTCGGGCGCCGATTCGTGGGACTCCACGAAGGCATCCACCATCCAGCCGTCGATCCGGTCCGGGTCCATCGCGATCTTCTTGTACCGCTCCTGCTCATCGACCTCGGCGCCGGTCAACTCCAACCGGTTCAGCGTACACCTGCCCGCCAGCGCCTTCCCCCGATCTGAGGCCTGCCGCCGCCTCTCCCCCAACGGATCGGCCTTATTCACCGCCACCGCCAGCATCGGATCGGTGCGCAACTGATCATGATCGTTCAGATCCTCGTACCCCAGACAGAGTCCGTAGATGCGCTGCCCCAACAACTCCTCGACCGTGTGTTCGATCAACCGCGGATCCCGGTGATCCCTGAAACACTCAGCCAGTCCGGCGATCAGACCCGTCCCCCTCTCGACCTCTCGCAACAGCAGCACCCCTGCATCGGAGGTGATCTTCCCGCCGTCGAACCGCGCCTTCACTTTGCGTTGAAATAGTCCGTGAAATTCGAACCTGGCTTGTTTACACTCTGTTCTCATAAGGGCCGCCTCCGTTTGGCGTTTGAAGTCTTTCATTCAAAACGCTTTATACCAAACAGGGCGGCCTTTTCAGGTCCCATCGGTGAGAAATGGCGGCTAGGGTCCCACTCTGGGATGGGTGAACCCCCTCGCCTTTAGGCGAAGCCTTCAGGAGGCTTGGGGGTACACTGCGGAGGTGTCTGAGTATCGGAAAAGTTCGCATGCAGTGTATCGGCTGAGATATCACTTTGTGTTCATCACCAAGTACCGCAAGCCGGCTCTGCGAGGAGAGATCGGGAAAGAGGTGCGGGATCTGACGCGAGAGATTTGCCGATCGTTGGATATCGAGATCGTGAAGGGGCATGTGCGACCCGATCATGTGCATTTGTTGTTGGATGTGCCGCCGAGATTGGCGCCGAGCCGAGTGATGCAGGCGATCAAAGGGAAAACGTCGCATCATCTACTGCAAGATCACCGCAAGTTGCGCAAGGAGTTTTGGGGACGACATCTTTGGGCACGAGGGTACTTCGTGGCGACGACTGGGAATGTGAGCGATACGATGGTTGCAGAGTATATAGAAACCCAAGATGTCGAGACCCGAGACGACGATTTTCGGGTCACTGAGTAGTCAGCCTGCGAGCGAAGCGAGGTCTTTAGGCGACTTCAGTCGCATGTCGAATCCACCGCCTTCAGGCGGTGGAGAGTGGGACCCTAAGGAGTCCGGGAAACGACGCTTAGCGTGCGCTTTTGCTCCGTTACTGTCGGAACCCCATAGCGAACGACCCAACGCAAAATCGTGGGGTGCGAAATCGATAAACCCCGCTCACCTAAAATCGCAACCAGGTCCCAGTAACTCAGTTTGAAGCGGAAAGACCAGCGAAGGCAGAGGAGAATGATGCCGTCTTCGAACCAACGTCCGGTAAATAGAGGATTCCGTCCAGTCCAGCGATGCGCCCTATTCCATTCTCGCCAATTCCCTTGGCTGTTTGCACCAGAACCCACGACCGCGTCCGTTGCGCTGAAACGCTTGGTTGCTTGCTCGGCCAAGAATCGCTTCTACCGCGCTAACCGGGATCTGGGTAGGGTCTTCAAGACGGAGTTTCTGCTGAGCTACCTCTCCGAACCACAACTCCGGGCCCGCATCCGGCGCGGGCTGCTGAAGGTCGAGCAGTTGCACGCCTTAGCGCGGGACGTCTACTCTGGCCGGCGGCGGGCCGGATCAACGCTCGTGAGCTACACGAGCAGATGAACTCCTGTAGCTGCCTGACGTTGATTCTGGCTTGCATCATCTATTGGCAAGCCAAGCAGATCACGCAGACGGTGCCCTCGGGGGCTGTCGCAGAGGAAGGCATCGACGCGACCCTGCTCCAGCACGGCAGCCCGATCGAATGGGCAACGTCATCCTCTACGGCCAGTACGTCCTCGATTCGCGCCCGGGTCCGTTAGCAACCGATTCTTATGTTGTATTTTTACAGCAATCTGGTCGGTACCCCAATCACGCCGGAATGGTGCCCGGTCCCAACCCCGTTTGCGGCAACGTCCGCCACCGCATTTTTCATCCGGTGCGACGCTTTTCGTCTGACAGTTATTGTCCTGATGCCGCGTGCCCGGTTCTGCTTTCGATGGATTTTATGGAAGGACTCACGAGAAACTCGTGCGCTTCTTCGGCATCGCGGCTAGAACCCCATCAAGAAGATCCCGACGCTGGGCTCGAGAACATTCAAGGGGTTCCCTTCGACGCCGCGTATGGAGTGCAGGCGGACATCGAAGCGGATTCCGACGGTTTCGCGCAACATCACGTTCAACCCGCCACCGTAGTTTAAACTGAACTTCGTTCCGAAGCTGGCGGCCCCACCGCCTCCCGCACGAAAGGCGCCCAACCCGGCCGTCGCGTACGGACGGAGTGTGTGACTGCTGGGCAATCCCACCCGCAAATTCGTACTGAAGAGAAAGGCACTGCCGTCGCTGTCAATGAAATTCGGGCTGTACGCAACGGTGTGCTCCAATCCGAGTAGTGCCAAAGGTAGTTCCAAAGGATGATACAGCCTCGCTCCAAAGATTCCGAAGTTCTTGGGGTCGACCCTCGCTTGTCCAACTGCACTGCCCACCCCGCTCACCCCTGAACTCAGCGTGATGGCGCCCGGGTTCTGGAAGCCACCAAAGATCGTAAAGTCCTGAGCACAGAGCGAACCTGCGAAACCCACCAACGCCACAGCCAGAAATCCAAAAAAGTATTTCATTAAAAGAACTATACCCTGCACCCCAGACCGAAACGCTCAAGCCTGGCCCACAGTGCGCCCCTCGATCCTGGTATCGTAGATAACGAAATTCCCCCAGGCCCCGGTTCTGGACCAGGGCCGCTCGGCACGAATCTACGGGTCTGCTCCCCGGCGCCTTCCGGTCCTCGGCGCAATTTCGCACAACAGATGCTCCCGTTCACGATTTGGGGGCTTGCCACGCGCTTGAAAGAGCAACTCGTCGAGTGGCATTGTCAGAGGAAACTGGCTTGAGTCGGCGAGATGCGCCTTGTAGTGTCTTCGGATGAAGAACCCCTTTCGCTATTTCAAGACCTCGCCCGAGATCATCCGCCTGGCAGTGATGATGTATGTTCGCTTCCCACTGTCGCTACGCAATGTCGAGGACCTTCTTCACGAGCGTGGGATCGAGGTGAGCCACGAGACGATCCGGTTCTGGTGGAACCGGTTCGGCCCGATCTTCGCCGCCGAGATCCGCAAGAAGCGGATGGATCGAATGCGCGCGTTTTCGGGTTGGCGGTGGCACCTCGATGAGATGTTCGTGAAGATCAACGGCGAAGGCCATTACCTGTGGCGGGCCGTCGACCAGGAAGGCGAGGTGCTTGAGGCCTTTGTCTCGAAGAAGAGAGACCGCGAAGCCGCTTTGAAATTCCTCAGGAAACTAATGAAGCGCTACGGCAGGCCGGATGCGATCATCACTGATCGGCTCAGGTCTTACCGAGCGGCGTTGCGCGAACTGGGCGGATCCGGTCTGCAACAAGCCGGCCGCTGGCTGAACAATCGTGCGGAGAATTCACACCTGCCGTTGCGGCGACGAGAACACGCCATGCTCCGTTTCAGGCGGATGCAAAGCCTCCAGAAATTCGCCACCGTTCATTCTTCCGTTTACAATCACTTCAACCAGGAACGACACCTCTGCTCACGAGACAATTTCAAGCTCAACCGCGCCGCCGCACTCGCCGAGTGGCGTCAGCTCGGGGCGGCCTAATTCCCTGTCGTCGGTGGAGAACTCAGTCCTTGCGACTTTCCTCTGACAGTGCCCTTTGAAGTCACCCGCGACAAACGGGTCGTCTGGGAATTCACCGACCACGAACGATTCAAAACGATGAACCCAATCTATCTTCTGGACCTGCCCGGAAATGGGAAAGGGAGCGGAGTGTTCCGGTGAGAGATCGTGCATCTAACTTGGGCTTGATCGTGAAGGCGTGAACCGCCTATGCGAGAAAACGCAGCGAGTGAAGTGAACAATTCGAACCTGCGATCTACGGATTAGAAGTCCCAAGGTCAAACCCGTGAAAAACTACGAAAACCTAACAAACACCACCACTTGTCTGGATTCTTTGCCAACCAAGAAAGTGATTCATTGACATAAGTTGAGTTTTGAACCGGGCGAAAAGCGGGCGAAAGAAATCTATCCGCCGCTCTTTTCGTTCAGAACTGCCCTGAGGATGCCAAGCACTGCCCGGTCCTTCTCGTGACCAGTTTCTTCCTTCAGCTGAATGAGAGTTTCAAGATTCAGGACGTGAACCCGAAGATCGTCCAACTCGAAGACTTCCGATTCGTCGATCAGTTCCGGGTAGCTCCGCTCTGCCCCGGCTGAGCCCAGAACATCCAGGGGTCCGAACTCGGTCATCAACAATTGATGTCCAGACGTCTTCAGATGCGAGCGGGTGGGACGGAGCTCACGTCGGCTGGACGAGCGATAGACTGATCTCAGCTCCTGAAGAGCGGTCAACAGCCGATCCAGATTCTCTTCGCTACGGGCGTGAACAATGTCCAGGTCAAAGGTCGCAATTGGCGCTCCCTGCAGCACCGCTCCCACGCCTCCAATCACGACGAACTCGACGCCGTGCGCGACAAGAACCGTTAGAATCTCTTTGAAATCAGGAGTCGATTCGCCCACGTCTTAATTGTTGGATGGAGCCGATCGTGTTCTCAAGGACCTGTAAACGCCTCCCAGGGGAAAGGGAAAGCATCCAGCGAATCAGTGTCAAATCAACCCCGCGGGCGTCAAAGGCTGTATTTACCGATGTTCGTCTATCGCTCATTCTCTTGTTGGAGGCATACACCTTGCAGCCAGATTACCACACGTCTTTGACCCTGCTACCTGGGTAGACGAGTCTTAACGAGTCAACGAGTCCAGAGTTGGATCCGTTCTCGTCGCCACAACGAGGACCAATGGAGAGCTCAGTGAGGAAGGAAGGCTGTGGAAACTGTCAGAAAACCCCACGGTGTAGGAACGGGTTCCATCTCGCGATCAGATGGGACCACACTACGAGAGAAAGCGTGGTCCGACCCCAGAACCCACAAACAACGCCTTGATTGCCTGGCCCAGAGCGCTCCGCTATAATTTGGCCCGATCCTACGATCGGAAAGGTTCTCCCAGTGTTTCGCCGATTCTGCTTCGTGGCGGTGCTCGCCTGGGCTTGGGGACAGGGCCTGAGTTCTCAAGATCTCACTCCTCCTACAGATACCATTGTCGATTTTGCTCGAGATATCGATCCTATTCTCAGGACTTATTGCTATGGGTGCCACGGTCCCACGGTCCAGATGCATGGCTTACGCCTGGACAACCGGCCGGGTGCCTTGAGTGGAGGAGAATCCGGCTCACCTGCGCTGCTTCCCGGAAATAGCGCCGAAAGTCGCCTCGTCGCTTACGTGGCAGGGCTAGACCCGGACGTGGTGATGCCCCCTAGTGGAGAGCGTTTGATTGAAGAACAGATCGCTCTGCTGAGGGCATGGATTGATCAGGGAGCTCAGTATTCCAAGCAAGAATCTGGGACTGTTGCCCAGAAACATCAGCCCGGCTCCAACCACTGGTCTTTCCGTGCGATAGTTCGTCCACCCGTTCCGATTGTCGAGACCGCCAGCTGGGTTCGCAATCCGATCGATGCCTTTGTTCTGCAAAAACTGGAAGCGCGTGGCTGGAAGCCGTCTCCCCCGGCCGAGCCTCACTCCCTCTTACGCCGCATGTACCTCGATCTCATTGGTTTGCCTCCCACCTTGGAGGAGCAGGATGCTCTCTTAAGGGATCCGTCCCCAAAGCATTTCGATCGGCTCGTGTCCGACCTGCTGGCACGTCCAGGGTACGGAGAACGCTGGGGCCGTCACTGGCTGGATCTGGTTCGGTACGCAGAGAGCAACGGCTATGAACGTGATGCCACCAAGCCCGACGTCTGGAAGTACCGCGACTATGTGATCCGTTCATTCAACCAAGACAAGCCCTACGACCGTTTTGTTCTAGAGCAACTGGCAGGAGATGAACTTCCGAACGTCTCCGCGGAAACGCTGATCGCTTTGGGATACACGCGCCTCGGTCCCTGGGATGATGAGCCGGCCGATTTCGAACAAGATCGCTTTGACCAGCTTGACGATATCGTACGCACTACCTCCGAGGTCTTTTTGGGCGTGACTCTGGGTTGCGCGCGGTGTCACGACCACAAGTTCGACCCGCTGACACAGCGCGATTACTACAGTATGGCGGCCACTTTCAACGGCCTCCAACGCCACCAAAATGGGAAGCGGGAGTTGAGTTTGCCGGTTGGAAACAAAGAGGAGTTGGACCGACTGGCCGCCAGGGATGCCGAAATTGAACCACTGGAGAAGCGCATTGCCAATCTTCGCGACTCCTTCCGGGTTCAATTCCTGGAGTCTGGAGAAAGTAAGCTTCCCAGTCAGGCAATAGAGGCGTTCCTGGCAGAGGAGAAAAGGCGCACGGATGCGCAGGAAGAATTGATAGAAGAGTATCGAGCTCAACTTGCCCAGGAGGTCTCTGCAACGCTGCCCTCGGATATCATCGCCGAGATTGCCCGCATCGATAGGGAAATCGTCTCGCTTCGCGAGGCCGTCCCTGATCTTCCTCGTGGCTACTTCCTTCACGAACCCCAGCCTCTCCCCGGGCCCATGCACCTGCTCCTGCGGGGCAGGGCATCCTCACCGGGACCTCAAGTTCCACCAGGAGTTCCGGCGGTGCTGGTAAAGTCTCAACCTGCACTTCCCAAACCCCAGCGAACCAGTTTTCGACGACTGACTCTAGCGCGCTGGCTGGTGAGCAGTGAAAATCCCTTGACCCCACGCGTGATCGTGAACAGGGTCTGGCAGTTTCATTTCGGGGAGGGCCTGGTTCGTACACCGAGTGATTTCGGAACAATGGGTGAGAAACCGACTCACCCGGAACTTCTGGACTGGCTGGCCACGCGCTTCATGGATGACGGTTGGTCCCTTAAACGTCTCCACTACCTGATCATGACCAGCAATACCTACCGCATGAGCAAAGCATGGAACCAGCAGTACGGAGAGCAGGACCCGGAAACCCGCCTCCTGTGGCGCGTACCCTATACGAGGCTACAAGTGGAGGCGATCCGAGACTCCATGCTGGCCGTCAGCGGAAAACTGAACCGGGAAATGTTTGGCCCCAGCATGCTTCCTGAGATTCCCAAAGGAGCGCTGGAAGGTCACAGTGACCCGGACACGATCTGGCAACCATCCGAGGCGGCGGAAGCGTCGCGAAGGACGGTTTACAGCTTCATCAAACGAACCATGATCATTCCGATGCTTGAAGTACTCGATTTCTGTGACACGACGCGGAGTTCTGCCGAACGCGCGGTGACCAGTGTCGCTCCTCAGGCGCTGACGCTTTTTAACGGGAAGTTCGTGAACCTCCAGGCTCGCTTTTTCGCGCAGCGACTCATGCAGGAAGCGGGACCCGGCTTCGAGGAGCAAGTTGATCGGGCCTACCTGCTCGCCCTATCGCGCCATCCGTCCCCCGGCGAGCTTACCAGCGTGCTGGACTTCTTGCATCGTGAGACTGAGGCAGTTCTCTGGGAAGAAGGAAGCGGAATTGGGGATCGGCCCGGAGCTCGCCGCCGGGCTCTTGAACAGGCTTGCCGAGCGATTTTCAATCTCAATGAATTCGTCTACGCCGATTGACTGTCAGGAGATCCATGGCTGAAGAAGTTCGACGCTATTCTCTGAACCGCACACCGTGCGGCCGCACCCGCCGGGAGTTTCTGTGGGAAGTTGGCGGAGGCTTTGCAGGGTTGGCGCTCATCGATCTGCTTTCACGCGACGGTTTTTTTTCTACACAAGTGCGGGCTGCCTCAACCGGTAAAGCCACCCGTTTGCTCTCTCCAAAGGCGCCCCATTTTCCAACCAGGGCCAAACATGTTGTGTTCCTTTTCATGAATGGTGGCTGACCTGCCCCCAGGAACGAGTCCACTCTCTAAGTTAGACCTGGGACCATTTGAAGTCCACTCCATGGTATAGAACTCTGGGCCTGGGACCTGGGTAATCTGGCCTCCGGCGCCGGCGGCCGATAGGCCAAGGCGCTGTGAGGCCGTCGCTGGTTGTACTCCCTGCGCCATCTCTCGGCCAACACCTTCGCTTCCCACAACGTGTCGAAGACTTCTACGTTCAGCAGTTCATCCCGCAGTTTTCCGTTGAAGCTCTCCACATATCCATTCTCCCAGGGGCTGCCGGGCTCGATGTATAAGGTCCTCACCCCAACAGCCTTCAGCCAGTCCCGAACCGCCTGAGCCGTAAACTCCGACCCGTTATCGGACCGAATGTATTCAGGCACTCCCCGATCCACGAACAACTCCGCCAATCGATCCAACACGTCCTGGTGATTCATCTGTCGTTGAACCTCAATGGCCAGACACTCCCGGGTGTATTCATCCAGTAGGGTTAATAATCGAAAGGCCCTTCCGTCATGGGTTCGCTCATGCACGAAGTCATAGCTCCAGACGTGATCCTTGTGAGCCGCTCGTAACCGAACGCAGGATCCATCATGAAGCCACAGTCTCCTTCGTTTCGGCTGTCTGGACGGGACTTTCAGCCCCTCCTGTCTCCACAACCTCTCCACCCGCTTGTGATTCACTTTCCACCCTTCCCAACGAAGCATGGCCGTGATCCGTCGGTAGCCGTATCGCCCGTAGTGCGTGGCCAACTCCACCATCTCAGCCACCAATCGAGCCTCATCATCGGGGATATGCCTTTCCCTTCGCTGGGTCGATCGAGCCTGTCCCAGCACTTGGCAGGCCCGACGTTCGGAGACGCGCTCTGCTCCCAATCTCTCCCTCACCCACACCACTGCGCGTCTCCTCTTCGTCGGGCCTAGAAGTTTCCCGAGGAAACTTCCTTTAGGATCTGCTTGTCCAAAGACAGATCTGCCACTAGCTTCTTCAACCGGGCATTCTCCTTCTCCAACACCTTCAACCGCTTGGCCTGATTCAGTCGAAGCCCTCCGTACTCCTTGCGCCACCGGTAGTAGGTCTGCTCGGTCACCCCAATCTGTTTGCACACCTGGCCCACCGTCTGTCCTTGGGCTAGACCTACCTCTGCCTCACGCAGCTTCATGATGATTTGTTCTGCCGTAAACCGCTTCCGTGCCATCCTTGCCTCCTTCCTAAAACCGAAAATCCTAACATTCAACTTGGACCCGTTTTAGGGGGCAAGGTCACGACCACACTCACGGCCAACAGGAGTTCTCCTTCTACCACGGGTATTACCGAAACCACATTTTGCATCCTTTGCTGATCTTCGATGCCGACACGGGAGACCTGGTCTGTGCCGTGTTGAGACCTGGCAACAAGGGGGCTGCCTCTCACATCGTGCCCATTCTGAAGCGAGTCGTGGAGGCCATCCGACAAGCAGTGGGGACGGATGTCGAGATTGAGATTCGGGCCGACAGCGGCTTTGCCACGCCTCGGCTCTACGAGTTCTGTGAATGTGAAGAGAATAAACTCCAATATGTCATCGGGTTAAGCCGAAACCCTCGCCTGCAGCGAGTGGTCGAGCCCCTGCTGGATTCGACTCGGGAAAGGTTCCTTGAGCTGGAGGAAAAACAGCGTCAGTTTGACGAGTTTCTTTATCGAGCCCACAGCTGGGATCGATCCCGTCGCGTCATTGTCAAAGTGGAGGTCGATCAGCGTGGGATCAATCGTCGCTTTGTAGTTACCAACCGGGACGATCTCTGCTCCCAATCACTTTATGACCACTACACAACCCGAGGGCAGACCGAGAACTTCATCAAGGCCTTCAAGAATCATCTGAGCATGGACCGACTCAGCTGTCATCGATTCCTGGCCAATCAGTTTCGACTCCTCCTGCATGCACTGGCTTACCAGATGTTCGTTCGCCTGCGCGACTATCTTCACGGAACCCCCTGGCACAAGCTCGAAATCGAAACCTTACGTCGTCGGATCCTCAAGATTGGGGCCCGGATCCGACAAACCACTCGACGCATCTGGGTCCATCTTTCCTCAGCCTTTCCCGAACAACCCCTCTTCCACCTCGTCTTGAGTCGCCTGAACTCCAGTTAGCTTTTCCCAGCTCCCCCGAAAAACCGCTTCCGACACTCATCCAGGCCCAGATCTGTCTGAAATTCACTCCCCAAACCACTCAGACGCCTCGCCAACCCATATTCTTCGCAAATCCGCCTGTCACACCTGCCCGCTTCCGAGTTGGGCCACTTCTCGAGTCGTTTTTCAACACCGAACTACGGTTCTTGCATAATCCGGGCTAGCCGGGTCTTGAGATCATTTCTGAGCGACCAGCCGACCACTCGACGACTGAAAGCGTCGACCACTACGGCCAGGTAGACGAAACCTGCCCAACTCGGCACGTACGGTTGAGTAGGCCGGGGGAGTCTCACCCCCAGCCCCTCCAAGAACCGGACGTGAACCTCTCAGCTCATCCGGCTCCTATCACTCAAGCCACAAAATGGCTTTGCTACTTTCAAGGGCTCCTCCTGCCTAGCAGTTGGCCGCTTGTCTGTAGCCGAGTGACCAAGCCCCTTCGCTCCGCTGCCATTACGACAGCCTCATCGCTACTACGAGCTTGTCCGCCCCTGGGCAACGCTTCGATACTGTCGGCCTCGCAGGTTCTCTGCTTGTGCCTTTCTCTTAGCATCGTTGCTCCAGGTTCCCGCAGTTCAACATGAGAGCCCAGATCAAGCTCACGCCACCTCTATGCCGGGTGCCACCTGGCCAGTAGACAGGTTTCCGCCAGATTCGTCCCGGGGCAACATCAACTCCCCGGTTTCGACACCATCTCGTCCTTTCGGCACTTGAACGGTGGTTCACTTGTGTTCGTCTTCCTGATCCACACCTGATGCTTCTAGCCCGCATAGATCACCGATTTGGAAATGAAGGTGATTTTGGCAGGCCGGAACGGTTTTCTGAGAGTTTCGCTATCGATCCGGTCCAGGTCGAGTGATGCGGTGGTGTGGATGGTCGTGAATGGAGCGTTTTTCGGGTTCGGAAGAGCGTGACGGAATGTATTCAGGCAGAGCTCGGCCTGAGCGATGGAACGATTTCGTTTTTGGGGGCGTTTGATCGGGACAGACCTCAGCAGCGCAGAGGAATGGCCTGGAGGTTTCGAACGACGGCAGCGAAGACCTCGCTGTAGGGATAGGCTTCCGACATGGAGATCCAGACGTGGCGGACCGTGAGGCGGACCTGGGCGCCGATCTTGAGGAGCTTCAAGCGAATCGTCTGACACTGAGCGCGAGCCAGGGGGGTCTGCTTCAGTCCGAGACGACGCAAGGCGTGCATGAGCATGTAGGCGGCGGAGGACAGATACAGCCGGAGTTGATTGGCGCGCATCGTTGCCGCGCTGGTCCGGTCGGCGAACAGACCCAACTGCTGTTCTTTTATGCGGTTCTCCATGTCGCCCCGCGCACAGTAGAAGTCTTCGTAGAGCGCGCGGGCCCCCAGGCGTTCCGGCGACAGGGAGGTGACGACGAATCGGGGATTGGCGCCTTTGTCCAGGAACTCGGCCTTGCCGACGACGCGTCGCTCCGAGGTCCAACTGTGGCGAGTCCGGTAGCGGAAATCCTTGAACACCCGCGCCGGTCGCCCGGTGGCGTTGAACTCGGCTTCGGCCTGAGTCATCGCTTCGGCGCTCTCTGACTTGAGCCGATCATTGTTGGCCAACCCCATCACGTAATCCACGTGATGGTCTTCACACCAGCGGAGCAAGTCATCCCGGCAAAAGCCCGAGTCGGCCCGGATGACGATCGAGACCTCCGGCCAGCTCTGCCGAATCCGGCCGACGATCCGTTCCAGTTCCTCCACCGATCCCGCGGCCCCATCGATATTGGAACACCGCAACCGGGCGCACAGCAGATGCTCCCCCGAGAAGATGTACAGCGGGAGATAACAGTAGTGGCGGTAGTAACCGTGAAAGAACCGGCCTTCCTGCTGGCCATGGATCGGGTCGTCGGTCGCATCCAGATCCAGCACCATCTCCTCGGGCGCCGATTCGTGGGACTCCACGAAGGCATCCACCATCCAGCCGTCGATCCGGTCCGGGTCCATCGCGATCTTCTTGTACCGCTCCTGCTCATCGACCTCGGCGCCGGTCAACTCCAACCGGTTCAGCGTACACCTGCCCGCCAGCGCCTTCCCCCGATCTGAGGCCTGCCGCCGCCTCTCCCCCAACGGATCGGCCTTATTCACCGCCACCGCCAGCATCGGATCGGTGCGCAACTGATCATGATCGTTCAGATCCTCGTACCCCAGACAGAGTCCGTAGATGCGCTGCCCCAACAACTCCTCGACCGTGTGTTCGATCAACCGCGGATCCCGGTGATTCCTGAAACACTCAGCCAGTCCGGCGATCAGACCCGTCCCCCTCTCGACCTCTCGCAACAGCAGCACCCCTGCATCGGAGGTGATCTTCCCGCCGTCGAACCGCGCCTTCACTTTGCGTTGAAATAGTCCGTGAAATTCGAACCTGGCTTGTTTACACTCTGTTCTCATAAGGGCCGCCTCCGTTTGGCTTTGAAGTCTTTCATTCAAAACGCTTTATACCAAACAGGGCGGCCTTTTCAGGTCCCATCGGTGATCTATGCGGGCTAGAGCACCTTTTCCGTAACGCTCACGACCGCGGCTTTTGACCACAGCCACTTACGGTGGTTTGCAACCTGCTCCTGCAAGCCGGTTGCGGGAGGCCTACTCCCATCTCTCACGCCGCTTGCTGCGGCACACTGATGTCTGCAACCCACAGTCGGTTGGGGCGGCTGACCTGGAAGTTTCGCTCCACCAGATCCGGAGCCGGACGGCTGTCTTGGCCTCTCAGGGTCGTGCGTGTCTTGCGTCTGCGGCTAACGCCTTCAATGCCGGCGACTTTCATCAGTCGGGCCACCCGGTTTTTGCCCACCAGGTGACCTTCCTCTCGAAGTTCCGCCGTAATGCGGGGAGCTCCATAGGTCCGACGACTTTGCTGGTGGATCCCGTTGATTGTTTCCAGAAGACGAGCATTCGCTTCATCTCGAGTCGAAGGTCCGCGATCGACCCACGCGTAGTAGCCACTGGTGGAGACACCCAGCAAACGGCACATGGTGGTGATTGGATAGTCGGCCTGATTCACTTTCACGAACCTGAAGACTTCTTGGAAATCGGATCGCTCTCCCGTGCGAACCAGGCCGCGGCTTTTGCCAATATTTCCCGCTCAACCCTCAGCTGCCTATTTTCTTTGCGCAACTTCCGCAGCTCGGCTCGTTCTACCGTCGTCAGGCCGTCTCTACGACGGCCTTCATCCAGGTCTGCCTGGGCGATCCAGTTGCGGATCGTCTGTTCGTTGGGTTCAAACTCTCGGGCCAGCTCACCGGGGCTGCGCCCGGCTCGATGAAGCTCGACTATCTGCTGGCGAAACTAGGGTGGATAAGCTCGTCTTGTTCTTGGCATCGTGTCCTCCATTCTCCCAAAGGATTAGGTGTCCACGAAACCGGGGGAACTCCATTCTCCAGTACAAATCCCAGATCAGTGAGCAGGGCGTGAGAATTGGAAAAGCGGGTAGCTCTTACCGCGACAAGTGAAGCTTAGGGTCCCACTCTGGGATGGGTGAACCCCCTCGCCTTTAGGCGAAGCCTTCAGGAGGCTTGGGGGTACACTGCGGAGGTGTCTGAGTATCGGAAAAGTTCGCATGCAGTGTATCGGCTGAGATATCACTTTGTGTTCATCACCAAGTACCGCAAGCCGGCTCTGCGAGGAGAGATCGGGAAAGAGGTGCGGGATCTGACGCGAGAGATTTGCCGATCGTTGGATATCGAGATCGTGAAGGGGCATGTGCGACCCGATCATGTGCATTTGTTGTTGGATGTGCCGCCGAGATTGGCGCCGAGCCGAGTGATGCAGGCGATCAAAGGGAAAACGTCGCATCATCTACTGCAAGATCACCGCAAGTTGCGCAAGGAGTTTTGGGGACGACATCTTTGGGCACGAGGGTACTTCGTGGCGACGACTGGGAATGTGAGCGATACGATGGTTGCAGAGTATATAGAAACCCAAGATGTCGAGACCCGAGACGACGATTTTCGGGTCACTGAGTAGTCAGCCTGCGAGCGAAGCGAGGTCTTTAGGCGACTTCAGTCGCATGTCGAATCCACCGCCTTCAGGCGGTGGAGAGTGGGACCCTTCTCAAGGGGCAGATTCCTCTGGAAGTCTCCCTGCTCTTTTGCCTCTCTGTTTAATTGAAAACCGTGTCGACGGGCTCGAGCAGATAGTCTTTGTTCCCACCGTTCGCCACGACATAGCCACTGTCCGAGAGCGCGGATACTGAGTTCAGTTGCTGCACGCCGCTCGGGTTGACGATTAGATCGTTCAGGAAAAACGTCGTCCCGTTGATCCAGAGCGCGGCTCCACCCCTCTGCGTGGCTACCCAACCCAGGTCGTTGAGAGCTACGGCACCCGGCACCGTAATCGATTGGCCACCCTCCCACAATACCCCCGACTCCATCAGCACCTGGCCTTTGTCGTTGATCCAGAGCGCCTGGCCGTCGGAGATGACCTGCCCCGAATCGGGACCGCTCAACCAGGCAACTGCCTTGATACCTTCCTGCCCCACTGCCCAACCCGCAACCTGGCCCAGATCATTGATCGCCCAGCCGCCTGATCTCTCGAAACTATCAGGAGGAGGGGCAAACCTGGTTGCCTGTCCTGGAAAAGTCAGCCTGAAGGCCTGAAAGTCGCAGTCCTGATCAAAGCACGCGCCACCGGTGATTTGACTGTTGTTGTTAATGTCAAGAGGCTCCATTAAATCGACCGGAAAGAAGGGACTTAAACTGCTGAAACTTCCGTCCTGCCAGATCCATCCCGGCTCCCCGCCGCCGCCGATCTGGCCCAAATCGTTGATCGAAAATGCCCCGTTGTCGCCCTCGAATTCGCCAAGATCGTTCCACCCTGCGGGTAAATTGTAGGCCGGTTCGGGAAGCCACAGGACAACGCTTCCGGGCCGCCTGCCCAACACCTGTCCGAGATCGTTGACGCCGATGATCGCCGTTGGGATTTCGGCATTGTCGCCAATCTCCAGCGCCGTGAACGCCAACTCCTCCTGCTCCTGCACCTCTCCTTCCCAGGCCACACCGACCCGGATTTGATCCTGCCCGGCAGTGGCCGTGGCGCCGAAATCGATCCTGAACTGGTCGTCTGAGATCTCAAAGAAGTCCCCTTGAGCCGATTCCCCGCCTCGGGTGACCGTTCCGCTGTAGTCCGTGGCCGGTGATCCGAGCAGGGCATCAGTGGCGTCCAGACTTTCCGTCTCGAAACCCACCCCCAGAATCCGGTCATCGAAGCGCACAAAGCCCGATTCCAGCACTCCTCCTGCCGTCCCCGGCGGATCGTAGTGGAAAAAGTAACTGCGGATCGTCGTCCCCGCCGGGATCAACTCTCCCGTGTCCGGAACCACGTCCTCCGTCAGTTTTGTGACACTCTCCAAAAACACATGCACCCGGTCCGGATCCGTCAGATCCTCGTCTCCCACGCCTGCAGGCGGTGTCTCGAGTAACCTCACATTCGACGAGAACCCCACGATCCCGGTCAGCAACTGATTGCCCGCCACCGGGTTGATGGCACTCCCCTCGTACACATCCACCGGCACCAGCGACACCTGTCCCACTTCCTGGGCAAACCCTCCCAGCAAAATCCCAGGATCGTTCGGCACCAGACTCGCCGGTGCCGGTCCGTCCGAGACCTCCTTCAAGGCCAGATCCCGGATCCCCGGAGACACGACCCACTCGTCCGGCCCGATTCTCGAGGTCAAAAGCAAAACCCGGTTCGCTCCCCTCTCCGTGATCAGTAAATGAAAACTCTCCACACAACTGATCCCGCTTCTGTACAACCCCAGTAACTGTCCCGGGTCCGCCAGATCCTCAGACACCGTGACTTCCGCTCCCGACAGTCGTTCCACCTTCCGGACTTCTCCTCTCGCCGAGTCACTGACATAAATGTCTCCCGTACACCGGTCCACCGCCATTCCCGCCGGCGTCAATCCTTCGATCACTTCACCCAGGGGTCTGCGGGCTACTCCCGCCACTGTGCCGGCCAGTCCCTGGTTCAATTGATTCGCCGCCACTCTCGTGACTTTGTCTCTCTCCGCCACCAGCAGATCTCCATTCACCGGATCCCGTACCAGCGACACCGGCTTATCCAGCCCCTCCACCACCGTCGCCGGCCCCTGCGTCTGGGGATCCAGCCGGATCACTTTCCCCGTCGTCTTGGCCGCCAGCAGCAGATACTCCCTGCCGTCACTTCCCACATAGGGAATCATCTTCGGGATGTCTTCTCCTGCAAACTCGGCCACCTGCGACGGCAGTCCCGTCGTCACATCGAAGATCCTCGAACTCTCACTCACTCCCGCCACACTCTTTTTCGGCCCCGCTCCCAGTGTCAACTCCGCCGTATACACTCTCGCCAGACCACTCAGATACGCCACCGACTGCACAATCCCCAGATCTCCCGCCAGCACTTCTCTGCTCAACACATCCGTAGAGGCCCCGGCCGTGTCCTCTCCTATCCTGGCCGTCACCACCACCGGCAGCGCTCCGGGAATCTGGGCCGGTGCCGTGTAGCGCCCTGCTCCGTCTATCGTCCCCTGCAGGGCTCCTCCCCCCTCTTCTCCGTTCACACTCCAGGTTGCCTCCCCATCCGGTCCCATCACCTCGAACTGCTGCATCCCCGCCACCGGCACGATCGCCAGCGGTGGACTCACCTCGATGGGCTCGGTCTCCGTCTCGACTTCAAACTCCTCCGGAGCCGGCTGGGGAGGTACATTCGAGAGCACTCCCCTGACCAGGTTTCCGAACACATTCGTCAGGTACACCGGAACATCGCTCTTGATCAGAATGAACCCTCCCGCCTGATCGGCTGCCGCCGGGATCATCTCCGTCAGTGTCCGGCTCAGCCTCTGTCCCGGCGCCAGGGTGGTTCGAAAGCTACCCAGCAGGGTCCCGTCCTGTTTGACCGCCACCACCTTGACATTCGCCACCAGCTTCCCACCGTTGAGAATCGCCACGCCCGTAAAGAACTCAAACGTCGTCGCAATGTGCGAAAATACTGCCGAGCGCGTCCCCGACGCCACGCTCGCTACCGACGCGATCGACCCCAGTGCCGGAATCGAGTAACTGATCGCTCCATGAATCGCCGCCGCCGTCGATTCCACCCGCAACCAGCCGTCCAGCGTCGTCTCTCCTGCAAACCCGAACATCTGCCCCAGATCCTCGCGCAGGACTTTCCCTGCCTTGAGCACCCGCGTCACCGGATTCGTCTGCACGTGTGCCGCTCCAAACGGCACTCCATCCGGCTGATAAGCTGTGATCGTCAGAATCACCGGCTCTTCTTCCGCCAGACTCACCACCATCAACTCCGTCTCGAACAGCCCCAGTACCGCCAGTTGGGGCAAAAACAGACCGTTCAGCAACTCTGCTGCCGGCCGGGCGTTCAAGCCCAGTAGATCCGTCCCCGGCTGCACGAACTCAAACCCCGCCAGTTCCTGATCCGACTCCACCACTACGTAAACCGGAGCATCGGTCAGCACTCCGGCCGGCGACGCCTGGTCGGAAAACAACTCCTCCACGTCCAGCCGAGCCGCTCCCAGCGACGAAAGGTTGACGATTCTCGAGGCCGAATCCTGGTTCGACACCAGTCTCACTTCCGCCGTGGCCGCCTGCCCCGTCGGGTTGATCAGGTTCAGTTCAGTCCTCTCTCCTTCTCCCACCCGCACGTCGCTGAAGACCAGTTGTGAAGAGAGTGACGGCAGATCCGCCCCATCCAGAAAGCTGGAGGTGGTATCCAGGTACAGGAAAAATCCCGTCAGCCCATCCGTCTCACTCACCGCTTGAAACCAGGCCGCTTCTCCCAGTTCCTGCCCCAACCCAAACAGCGAAACGGTGATGGTTCCACTCTGTGTCCCCGCCTTAACCTCCAGTTGCACCGGGTTGGTGATCCCCTGTCCCTCGAGCAGTTGACCTCCTGAGACATAGGCGGTCACCTCCAGGTGGGCATCTTCCTCCCCCAGGTTTACGATGGCCACTCCTGTGATCGTGTCCTGCTGAAATGTCAGAAAGGGAAAGTTGAGGATGCTGCGGGCTTCGAGCGGTCCCGAGACCAGGGTCATAAAGAGGGAGAATCTGCAGACGCGAAGCAAGTCATTCCATCGATACATTGATTTCCTTCCACCAGTTCGAACCTCCATCCACTCTAGAGTGCGCGGCCAAGAGTTGCAAAGTGCAACGGGGAGATGTTTTCGAAGATGACAGGTACTGAGATGAAATGAGAGAAAGTGAGCTAACAACCTCTGAGTCTTATCTCCGGAACCAGAGGCAGCAGGTTCGAATTCTTCACTCCGCTCAGGGCCATTCCGCTGAGAGATGATTCAACAGGTTCAGCTAATTCCCGGGGCTGAAGCACCATAAGAGGTGCTGGACCTGCCCTGGATACTTGTGCTCTCCGTTTGTCTTCCCGTTACTCGATCAGGCGGTCGCCTGCCCAGCTATCAGCTATCATTGGTGCAGCGCCCGATGTACGGTGGGAAGGGCGGTTTCTTGCGTTTGAGAACATATCATGACCGACGACGTGTTTGATTCCTTGCAGCAGTCCCTCGAATCCGGCGGCGCGACGGCCGCGTTCGATTTCCTGGTCGAGAAGTTCAGAGACGAGAAAGAGTACGCGACCCTGTTTGAAGCCCGAATGATGAAGACCCGTCACGAGTTCGGGCTCCCCCTGGTTCAGACTGAGCCCCCGGCCGACCTGCCCGCCGAAAAGCGCAAAGCTTACGAACAGGCAACCATCCTGGCAGCACGAGAAGTGGGTAGCCTGTTCCTCGGGAACGGCGACATCCCGAGGGCCTGGCCCTATTTTCGGGCCATCGGCGAGCCCGGTCCCGTAGCGGAAGCCATCGAGCGACTCGAGGCCGAAGGGGAAGACCTGGACCGGGTCATCGAGATCGCCTATCATGAGCGCGTCCATCCGAAAAAGGGCCTGGAGCTCATCCTGGCCAACCACGGCATCTGCCGGGCCCTTACCTTTTTCGGCCAGTACCCCGGTCCGGAGGGGCGCGAGGAAAGTGCCGCTCTGCTGGTGAACAACCTCCACGAGGAACTCGCTGACAAGCTGAGGAGAGTGATCGCCGGGCAAGAAGGGCAAGCCCCCGAGACCGACAACGTGTCGGAGCTTGTAACCGGCCGCGAGTGGCTCTTCGGAGGGAACAACTACTACATCGATACATCCCACGTCTCATCAGTGGTTCAGATGAGTCCGGAGCTGACCAACCCGCAGACCTTGAAGCGAGTCGTTGAGCTGACCGACTACGGCAAGCGCCTCTCTTCCATGTTTCAGTCCCAGGGCCACCCGCCGTTTGAGGACGTCTATGTCGACCACGGCATCTATCTGCGCGCTCTCCTGGGCGAAGACGTTGAAGCCGGTATCGCACACTTCCTAGACAAGGTCGCCTCCAGCGATCCACACGAGGTCGGCTCCGCTCCCGCACAGGTTCTCGTTAAGCTCCTGGTCCGCCTCGAGCGCTATCGCGAAGCCGTGGATGTGTCCCGCCAGTACTTGCGCGACGCCAATCCCAACGAGCTGAGTTGCCCCTCGACCGTCCAGTTATGCCAGCTTGCCGGAGATTACCAGCAGCTGGGTGAGCTCGCCCGCGAAAAAGGCGACTTGTTGAGTTTCACGGCCGCGGCCCTGCAGACCTGGCGGGCTGAGGATCGTTCACAAACTCGGCGTGATCGACGGCAGGTTCGCGGCGATTGACATGTCTCAGCCCGGCCGCTTAGACTTTGCCGCGATGAAGGATTCAGTCTTCCCTCTGATGGACTCCAGGATATCCTTCTTTTCTCCACTCCTCTGCCTCTTACTGGGTACGACAGTCTTGCTGGGCCAGGATGGGAGTACGGGTCGGGACTGGCCGCACTACGGAGGCTCCTATCAGTTTTGGCGCTACAGTGGCTTGGACCAGATCAACCGGGCCAACATCAAGAAGCTGGCTCCGGTCTGGGCATTTCAAACCGGTAAGCAAGACGGAGGACTGGAGGCGACCCCGATCGTGGTGGACGGGATCATGTACCTCTCGTCTTCCTGGAATCGTGTCTTCGCCATTGACGCAGCGACAGGCCGGGAAATCTGGCACTACTATTACGAGAATCCCCGCCAGATTGGGGTTATCTACAGCCCCTATAACCGTGGCGTCGCGGTCTCCGGTGGCCGTGTTTTCATGGGAACCCTGGACAACCATGTGGTCGCCCTTGACCAGAAGACAGGTCGTGAGCTGTGGAAGGTCAATGTTGAAGATTTACGTCAGTGTGGCTGCAACATCACCGCGGCACCCCTGGTCGTGCGCGACAAGGTCATCGTTGGTGTCACCGGGGGAGATTCGGCCCATCGCGGCTACCTGAGTGCATTCGACACGGAGACGGGACGCATGGTCTGGCGTTTCTACACCATCCCCGGGCCCGGTGAGAAGGGGCACGAAACCTGGGAGGGGGACAGTTGGAAGTATGGGGGAGGAGCCACCTGGATGACGGGATCCTATGACCCCGACCTCGACCTGGTCTACTGGGGAGTCGGCAATCCGGCAGCCGACTTCTATGGAGGCGCACGCAGGGGGGACAACCTGTACACCGACTGTGTGGTGGCCTTGAACCCGGACACCGGAGAGCTCAAGTGGTACTTTCAGCAAGTGCCCCATGACGTGTGGGATTGGGATGCCGCCTACGAGTCGGTGCTGCTGGATCTGGTAGTGGAGGGCAGGAAGCGGAAACTTCTGCTCAATACCAACAAAGGAGGCTACACCTTCGTCGTGGACCGCACCGACGGGAGCTTCGTATCGGCCTGGCCGGTGGCAGAGAATATCAACTGGATCACCGGTGTAGACGAGGAAGGCCGGCTGGTCGGCCGCAATGAGCCCATAGTCGGTGAGCCGACCTTCATTTGTCCCAGCATCGGCGGTGGGAGACAGTGGAATCAGGGGACGTATTCACCCCGCACCGGCTGGTACTACACGACCGGCATTGAGTGGTGCCAGGAGGTGGTCGCCAGAGAAGAGGAACCGGTCGAAGGGGTCAACTTTTTCGGCGGGACTTTCGAGATGAGGCCACCCCCGAAGGGAGAGTCCTATGGGCACCTGGACGCCTATGACCCGGTGACCGGAGAAAAACACTGGAGTTACCGTTCCAAGTATCCTCTTCTGGCCTCGCTGCTGGCAACGGCCGGTGACGTTGTCTTTACCGGGGACCCCGAAGGCTACTTCTTTGCCCTGGATGTGAAAACGGGCGAGAAGGTCTGGAGTTTTCAAACCGGGTCTGGTCACCGCGGTTCGGCCATCAGCTACGCGGTCAACGGAAGGCAGTACATCGCGACGCCTTCGGGCTGGGGATCGGCCGTAGCTGGACTCTTTCCTCAAATCTGGCCCGAAGCGGAAGACTTTCGCGTGGGTTCAACCCTGTTTGTTTTCGCGCTCCCGGAGGAGAAATGATCTGGCTTTCTCTGCTCTTACTTCAAGCGGTCGGCGCTCAGGAAGTGCTGGAGCGTGGAGTGGTTGTTTTTGCTCAAAGCTGCGCCACAGGCTATTGTCACGGGGCTGCCGGAGCAGCGGGGAGCGCGCCCAGGCTCAGAGGCCGGAGTCTTGGCCTCAATCGTGTCTCCGCGGCCGTTCGCGACGGTATCCCGCAATCGGCCATGCCGGGCTGGAAGGATCTTCTCTCGGAAGGAGACCTTTCAGCCGTGATCGCCTATGTCATGAGCCTGGAGCATGCCGACGAAGCCGGCTTTGCGGAGGTTCCAATGCCTCCGGGTGTAGGCCCAGCCGCCTACGTGGACTTTCCCGGCCCTGCGCAGGCCAGGCGGGGGCGTGACTTGTTCTTCGACGCGACCCGGGGGATTCAATGCTCTACTTGCCACTCAGCCGGTGGACGAGGTATTGCCGTGGGTCCGGACCTGGCCGGCCCGACCGTTGCAGATCAAGATCGCTTTCTGTCCCTGGTTCGGGCTTCCCGCTCCCGGCATGTACTCACCGCGACCCTGAAAGATCAAGGTGTTTTTCCCGCCCTGCGGTTCGAGCAGCACAAGGGTTGGATCAAGCTATATGACTTGACTTCAGCCCCGCCCGTTCTACGCACCTTTGCGGCATCAACCATCGTCTCACTTGTGAACACTCAGGCCTGGTCCCACGAATCGATGGCCCGGGACTACAAGGACGAGGAACTCAAAGCGATCGTCGAATTCCTGGATTGGCTGGGTTCCCAGGAGTAGCAGGCCAAAAAAGGAGGGATCGGAGTTGAGTCCCAAACATCCTCCAGCAGTCACGGAAAAAGAAACAACGAAAGCGGGCCGCCTCAACCGGCGCCAGCTCCTGCAGGCCAGCGGCGGCGCGGCGGGCTTGGGTGTTTTCAGCCAGCAGGGCTGCGAGACCCGGGAAGAGCCTCAGAGACCGCTGATTCTCTCTGCCACGATCTTGGCCGGCACACCCATCACCTTCGTCCGGGGTGGAACATCCCTGGTGACAACCGACCCCGCGGCCACGATCGTTCGTTCTCCCAGTTTGAGGGTCTGGAGCACGATGGCCCCCATTCCCACATAAGCCTGGCTTCCGATCTCAACAGACGCAGCCAGGTTCGCGCCCGGCGAAATCGTCACGTAATCACCGATTTTGATGTGGTGGCCGACCATGGCGCCCCGGTTGATAATCACATGGCGGCCTATTTCTGTGTGGCTGGCGATGAGAGCTCCCGCATTGATGATCGAGCCGGCCCCGACAGTTGCTGTCCGCGAGACTCGGGCTGTGGGGT
>CBDBGQ010000050.1:0-233574 GCA_965205345.1 Acidobacteriota bacterium
GTCCTGGCCTACGAGTACGTCGTTATTCTCGAGCTGCAGCAATCCACAATCTACCTTTACGAGACCTATTACCAGGCCGGTCTGCAGACAACCCGGTTGCTGAGCGAGCTCTACGAGATTGAGAGCCTGGTGCGGAAGTACTTCCTCACCCGGGGAGATCCGGATTACCAGAGGTCTCTGAGCGAGAGGGCGGGCGTGGCCTCGGCCCGGTTGACCAGCATCCTGGACATCAACTTGCCCGAGCGAGAGGCGCAGGCGTTTCGCCGGCTGGAGCAATCCTGGGGGAGATTTCGAGAAGCTCTGGAGAGGTCGATGACGACGCTGGAAGGTGGCCGGGCTCTCATGCAGGAGGAGGGACGAGTTATCTTCCTGATGGAGAAGCTGCTTGAGGAGGCCCATCGACTGAGACCGCTCACCGACGGGGCGCTGCTGGCGAAAATTGAATCCTCCAACTCCTCAATCGAACAGGTTCGGACTCTGGTCTGGATGGGCGGAGCCATTGCTCTGGCGGCAGGGCTTCTGGTGGGGGTTCTGGTGGTTCGCTCCATCACTCGGCCGATTGACCAGTTGACCCGGGCCACCCGTAAGATCTCGAAAGGTGACCTGCGTGTCCAGGTCGCGGAAGGCGGAAGCGACGAAGTCGGGGAGCTGGCTCGCCATTTCAATCTCATGGTCAGACGTCTGGGCGAGTCGGATGAGCTCAAGAGCGACTTCGTCTCCCGGGTCTCACATGAGCTCAAGGCCCCCATGGCCTCCATCCAGGAGACAACCTCTCTCCTTCTGGAACGGTTCCCCGGACCCCTGAACGCAAGTCAGGACAAGCTGCTGATGTTGAATCGCGACAGCGGAGCCCGCCTCTCCCGGATGATCAACGAACTTCTTCAGCTCTCGCGCCTGGAGTCAGGCATGGAGCGTTATCTTTATGAGCGTCTCGATTTTGTCGCCCTGGTCCGGACGGTCATCGACGAGATCCGGCCGATCTGCAGGGAGAGAGGAACCGGCCTGGAGCTCTTGCCGGCGGAGGAGAGGATGACGATTGAGTGCGACTCCGACAAGATGATCCAGGTGGTACGAAATCTTGTGGACAATGCCATCAAGTTCTCCCCGGCCCAGGCAACGATTCGGATCAGTCTGGGCTGGGAATCGCAGATACCTGAGTCGCTTCCGGTACCCCTGAAATTGCGTGTGGCCTGTCCAGCCGGACGCTTTCTGCTCCTTTCGGTGCGCGACCGGGGCCCGGGTGTCAAGAACGAGGAAAAAGAGCGGATTTTTGACAAGTTTCAGCAGTCCGAACGACCCCCTGATCGGGCCGGTAGAGGAGTTGGTCTGGGCCTGGCAATCGCCCGGCATATCGTGCAGGAGCATGCCGGAGCCATTTGGGTGGTCGATCACGCTGGCGGGGGAAGTGATTTTCAGGTGTTGATCTGTCGCTCCCGTGCCCGTGGTTTCTCACCGCCCTTCGCCCGGTCCGCGTGAGCTGGGAAGGGAGTAGAATCAGATCATGTCGAGGCTGAACCGAACTCGAGACCGAGCCCTCTCCGTACTTTTGATAGGGCTCCTGACGGCGCTTGGCACGACTTCGATCTCCTGCCAGAAGAAAGCCCGGCTGCAGACCCCGCCGGATTTTCTTGAACTCGCCCAGATCTCCTTTGCCACAGGGGATTGCCCTGGGGCAGTGGATTCAATGGAGGACCTTCTCGCCCGTGACGGGATCACGGCAACCACTTCCGAAGGGCTCCTCTCTCTGGTGCTCTGCTATCTGGGCGGAGGGGAAGAAGTGAGGAATCGGGAGCGCGCCCTCGAGCTGCTGCGAGTAGTAGAGGCAAGGAAGGGAGATTCCAAATGGGGAAGGCAGGCAGACCTGCTGCTCGAGCTGGTCACGCATACTCTCACGCTGGAAGGTTCCCTGGAGCAGCAGGATCGGCGGATACAGGAGTTGAAAAGGGAAGTCGAGGGCCTGAAGCAGATCGACACGCGCCCGAGGGCTGAGGAGATTCCAGGTTCCACGTTTCACGTTCCACGAGCTTTCAGCCTTTGAGCTTCGACTTTGGACTTTCCGACCCGGGAAAAAAGACCCGGTCTTCCTGACTCAGCGGGTAGGAAATACCTGATTCCAGTGTGAAAAGGGTCAGATTGGACTGGTATGTATCTTGCTCCCCTGGAGGCAAATGTTTTTGGGAATCTTGATTTTCTGGATTGGTTTTTCGGTTCTGCTCATGATCGGGAGCCTGCACGTGGCACGCTTGCTTCTGGGCTGGTTGCTCCGCTGGGCGAGTCCTCCTCTTCACTAAGTGTTTCGCGTGGAACGTGAAACGCGGAACGTGGAAGTTTCCTATTGAAACCGGGCTGGATCGAATTGGGAAGGCACCCGATCGCCGCCGCTGATACTCAGAGCCGCCAGTCGGCCAATTTCCCAGCTGGCTGACATTCCGTATCCGGCCAGTCCGGACACCCAGAAAAACCCGGGAAGCGAAGGATCTGGTCCTATGAGAGGAAGCCCATCCGACACGAAGGTGCGGAAGCAACACCAGGCCTGCTTGCGCTCGGCATCTTGAAATGCGGGAAGCTCCTTCCACAACACTTCGGCCATGTACTGCTGGACTTCCGGATCGAGATCCGGTTCAAGGCGATCGCTGAGTTCCGCATCACAGACACAGAAGAGCATCCCATCCGATCGCGGGCGAAAGTAGAAATCCTTCTCCAGGTTCCAGACGGGCGGAGAATCCGGGTCGACACGAACCTGAGACTTCAACACGAAAAGGTGTCTTTTGAAGGACCGGAGAGGGATCTCGCTGGCTTCGGCAGCCTGGCCCACCTTTCCCGACCAGGCTCCGGCTGCGTTGATCACACGGCCCGCGCTAATAGGTCCCCCGGTGGTGGAGACTTCAAATCGCCGGCCACACCTGATCTGTCGGACTCCCAAGTCGTAGCGAAAGGTGACGCCCCGGCGGCTTGCTGTCTCGATGTAATAGTGAAGAAGACGCCGAATGTTCATCACCCCGTCGCTGGGAGTCCACAGGGCTCCCTCGAAAGAATGCCCTTCGAGCAAAGGAATCTGGCGGCGCGTCTGGGCGGGGGAGCGGATCTCAGAATCGAAGAGTTCGGGGTCCTGCAACTCCTCCAGAACGGCACTCGATCCCAGCATCAGCGAGCCTGTCTGGTTGAAGCCGGTCGCACCAGCATGCTGCTGGTAGAAAGATTGGCTTGCGGCAAACAGTTGCCGAACCGGTTTGGATTGAGCCCCCTGGATGACCATGCAAGCATTCAGTCCTGAGGCGTGGAGGCCGGGCTGGTGCTCGGACTCAACCACGAGGATCGACCCGGAAAAGAGTTCGCTTAAATGGAAGGCGGTGGCAGCGCCGGCGAAACCCGCTCCCACAATCAGAACATCCGTTTTCAATTCTTCCCTCTTTTTCAGTATTTTAGCTGAAAAGCAAAGTTCGGCTTTCATGAATCCGTCAGTGCCCACGGCGACCGCAACGCGACTCGTGGAACTTCCACCACGGGCTGCCAGGACGACCGACGACCGCCAGTCGATCACCCGATCCTGATTGGATAGTGGAGAAAAAAGTCAGGTTCACGGTATATTGCTTAATGGAAACACAAGAAAGGAAAGGCGATCAGAATCACAGAAATGACAACAATTTGTAGCTATTGTTACAGTGATGGAATCCGCGGAAGGCTATCAGATGGTGGAAATTGCTGATGTTTTAGATGCTCGAGATGCGGCAGCCTATCTGCGCATCAACGAGCAGACTGTCCGTAGACTTGCCCGAGATAACGAGATTCCCTCCTTCAAGGTCGGAGGTTCCTGGCGGTTCAAGAAGAGCTCGCTGGACGCCTGGGCCGGGGTTCAGGAGCAACGCTCACAGATCACTTCCAAGAGGATCCTTGTGATCGACGATGATCCCGGGATCCGCACGGTTGTGCAGCGATCGCTGGAGCACGAAGGGATGACGGTCGATACTGCAGGCGGGAGCGACGAGATTATGCCCATCGACGGAAAGATGCGGCCCGATCTCGTGTTTCTCGACTTGAAACTGCCCGGTATGGACGGACCTTCACTTCTGAAGGAAATCCGAAATGGCTGGGGGAATGTACCGGTCATTGTCATTACCGGCTTCCCGGACGGGAAGTTGATGGAGCGGGCGCTGGACCACGGCCCCGTGACTTTACTGTCAAAACCCTCCTCTCCCAGCCAGATTCGCGACGCTGTCCAGGGAATTCTCGGCCAATGATGATGCTGCTGGCTCACTGACCGGGTAGTTCGCCCGAAGAGGAGCCTTCTCGCGTGAACTCTCAATATCTGGAATTGGTGCGTTTGAGTCCGGTTCTTTCCCGGAGCCGCCTGGGGCTCTTCACGAACAAGGTCATTGCAGACGAATGAACGTTCATGAGTTTCAAGCCAAGGAAATCTTGAGTTCCTTTCACGTCAAGGTTCCCCGAGGCAGGGTTGTCACCTCCGCTGACGAGGCCTTTGATGCGGCCCGCAGTCTGGGAGGGGTGGTTGCCGTCAAAGCCCAGATCCATGCAGGGGGGCGGGGCAAGGCGGGCGGAGTCAAAATCGCTCAGAGTCCGTCCGAAGCGGAGCAGATTGCAGGTTCGATGCTTGGAACAGCGCTGGTCACACACCAGACGGGTCCAGAGGGAAGAGTGGTTCACCGGCTGCTCATTGAGGAAGGGGTCAGCATCGTCCGGGAACTCTATCTGGGCCTGGTTATCGATCGCAGCGCCAAGAAACCGGTCCTCATGGCAAGTGGGGAGGGAGGAGTCGAGATTGAAGAGGTGGCCAGAAATGATCCGGATCTGATTTTGAGAGAGCGAATCCACCCGGCCTTTGGATTGCAGGCATACCAGGCCCGCAACATTGCCAGCGGTCTTGAGCTCGATGTGAAACTGGGTCGGCAGGCTTACCGCTTCATGAATGCCCTGTATACAGCCTTTCGAGAAACGGATGCCTCCCTGGCTGAGATCAACCCGCTCGTGCTCACGGAAGAAAACGAATTGATCGCTCTGGATGCAAAGATGAACTTCGACGATAACGCCCTGTATCGTCAAAGGCTCGTCGCAGAGATGCGCGACTATGGCGAAGAGGACCCTCTCGAAATTCGAGCCTCGCGGTATGGACTGAACTACATCAAGCTGGACGGAAATGTCGGATGCATGGTGAACGGGGCAGGTCTGGCCATGGCGACCATGGACATCATCAAGCTGGCAGGAGGAGAACCCGCCAACTTCCTGGACGTCGGAGGTGGCGCCAGTGTTGAACAGGTCAAGAACGCCTTTCAGATTTTGATCTCCGATGAGGGAGTCAAAGCTGTCCTGATCAACATCTTCGGAGGGATCATGCGATGCGATGTGGTTGCGAGTGGCGTGGTGGAGGCCGCCAGAGATGTCGGAGTCAACACTCCCGTGGTCGTACGGTTGGAAGGGACCAATGTCGAGAAGGGCCGGGAGATTCTACGTGAGTCCAGTCTCGACTTTGAAGTGGCGGGCAGCATGGAGGATGCAGCCGAAAAGGTCTGTCGTCTGGCGTCATGACTTTGAGTATTTCTCCAAGTAAGTTCTAGTGTACTGTCCGGGAAGTTCACGGTGTTAATTCGGGATGGATTTTCGTCGTCAGTGAGGCGCGCGACGCAGGAATGCCGGGAGTCTTTCGAGGTAGCGCAACAAAGCTGTCGGCGAAAAGACGCCCGAAGTAGCGGCGTGAACTTTCCGGACAGTGCACTAGAGACAAATCCAGGAGTTCGGAGCTGACAGTGGCAATCTGGGTAGACTCATCAACGAGAGTCCTGGTGCAGGGGATTACAGGCAAGGAGGGAAGCTTCCACACAGCCCAGTGCGTCGAATACGGGACGCGGGTAGTGGCAGGGATGACTCCCGGGAAGGGGGGAACTGAGCACCAGGGTATTCCTGTTTTTGATACCGTGAGGGAGGCGGTCGATGCCACCGCGGTCGATGCCAGCGCAATTTTCGTGCCTCCCCCCTTCGCTGCGGATGCGATTCTGGAGGCGATCGATGCAGGAGTCGGATTGGTGGTTGCCATCACCGAGGGTATCCCGGTCAACGACATGCTGAAGGTGTGGGACGGAATCCAGGCTTCGAGCAGCCGTCTGATTGGACCCAATTGCCCGGGAATCATCTCTCCAGGGCAGTGCAAGATTGGTATTATGCCGGGTCATATTCACGAGCCCGGTCGCGTGGGCGTGATTTCACGCAGTGGAACACTTACCTACGAGGCAGTCGGCCAGCTGAGCCGGCGCTCGATTGGTCAGAGTACCGGCGTTGGAATCGGAGGAGATCCTATTGCCGGAACCAGCTTCATTGATGCCCTGGAGGCCTTTCAGCAGGATCCGGAGACCGATGCCGTTGTCATGATCGGGGAGATCGGAGGCTCAGCAGAAGAAGAGGCGGCCGACTACATCGGATCATCTTTCAGCAAGCCGGTGGTCGGCTTTGTGGCCGGACAGACAGCTCCTCCGGGTCGGCGCATGGGTCATGCGGGAGCGATTATTTCTCAAGGCAAGGGCACGGCTGAGGAAAAGATCAAGGCCCTGAAGAAAAGTGGCGTTCATGTGGTCAGAAGTCCGGCCCAGATCGGGGCAGCGATGGCTGAGATTCTGGTATGAACACAGATAAGGAAGATAAGGAGAAGTCAATGGAGGCGACTTTAGCCATTGTCAAACCAGATGCAACTCGCCGTAATATTGTCGGTCAGATCATCTGCAGGGCGGAGAACCAGGACCTTTCCCTGGTTGGTATCAAGCTGTTGCGACTGACCAAGAGACAGGCGGAAGGGTTCTACCACGTTCACCGCTCCGAGTCTTTCTTCGACGATCTGACCAACTTCATGTCGGAAGGTCCGATTGTGGTGATGGTGCTGCGTGGCGAGAATGCCATTCAGCGATGGAGGGGGATTATGGGTGCAACCAGGCCGGCCGACGCGGAAGCCGGCACAATCAGGGCCCTCTTTGGCGAAAACATCGAACGCAACTCAGCCCACGGAAGCGACAGCACGGAATCGGCGCGCTTTGAGATCGGCTATTTCTTTCCGGGTCTCGACCTTGTGAAATAGGTCCGCGGGCGAAAATCCAGCCGATCCGCATTTCGATTCCCAGATGGCTGCTGTGTCTCTTTTCTCGCAACCAATGGAACAACCTCTCGAGCTTCCGCTCAAAGACCCCGTCACCTTTGAGCGTTTCATGGAATACTGCCTTTACCATCCGAGAGAGGGCTACTACCGTCGCGATCCCTCCCAGATCTTTGGTCGGAGCGGCGACTACATGACTTCACCCCACACGCATGAGCTCTTTGCCCATTGCCTGGCCGATTACTTCCATACCTGGTTCCTGCGTTTGAATAAACCCGCCCCTTTTCATGTGTGTGAACTCGGCGCCGGCGAGGGCCGCCTGGCGGAGCAGGTCCTCAGCTACCTGGCTAACGCCCTTCCCGGCCTGTCAGAAGTGATTGACTACGTGGAGATCGATCTTGACCGGGGTGATCTGTCCGAAGAGATGACGGGAATCGTCTTCTCCAACGAGTTTTTCGACGCGCTGCCCGTTCACCGCGTATGCCTCAGTGGCGGAGAGCTGAAAGAGCTGTATGTGGTACAGGAGGGTCAGGAGTTCCGGGAAACGTCGGGACCTCTCTCCGACCTCAGGATCGAGGCTTATGTGGAGGAGGCATTCCGTGAGTTACGGGAAAACTGGATCTATGAAGTCAACCTTCGCATGCTGAACGTTCTCGCCGACCTGGATCTGAGAATCAAGCAGGGAGCCCTCCTTACGATTGACTACGGCTACACGGAACGAGAGTACCAGGCAACGCGCCGACCCGCGGGCACGCTTGCCTGTTACCGCAATCACCAGGTCAGCTACAATCCTTATGATCATCCGGGTGAGCAGGACATGACCTGCCATGTCCACTGGGGAATGTTGATGCAGGCGGGCCGAGCCCTGGGATGGAAGGATCAAGAGCTGATGACCCAGCGTGATTTCCTGATGGGCACGGGTCTGGCTGAGCGGCTCATCCAGGAAGAGACTGCGGGCCTGTTTGCCACGGACCGGCTCAGCGCCAGGCTGGAGATGAAAAAGCTGCTTTACCCGGGCGGCATTTCCGACACTCTGAAAGTCCTGGTGCAAGAAGTCAGGTGCCCCGGGCTGACCGTGTGAGGGTGAGAAAACCACCAGAAGGTGTCCGTTTGAGCAGGAAAACGGCAGGACGGTGCCCATGATCGCTCTGACAAAAAGACTAGCCGTTTCTGGCCTACTGGCACTTACGATCCTGGGAGTGCCATGGAGGATGATCCAGGGGAGGCCGGTAGTCCACCTGCAGGAATTGCTGAGTGGACTGGATCAGCCCATCGCCGTCAAGAACAGTAGTGTAACTGTTTTTCTGTAATTTCTGGTCAGGCCTTGGGTCGGAAAGACAGAGGTCTGGGACAGGATTCTCCAAAAACAGAAACGAGAATCTGGCAAGGAGAATCAAATGAACCCAGATCTGGAAAAGAGAGTACCACGGGAGATCCTGGCGGAGTTGATCGAGGAAGGAACAGAAGCCTTTCGAGGAATCCTGGAGAAGTTGTTCAACGTGGCGATGCAGTTGGAAAGAAGCGAGTTTCTGGGAGCGGAAGCGTACGAGAGAACAGCCAGTCGGCGAGGCTATCGAAACGGATTCAAAGGCAAGCGGATTCAGACTCGAGTGGGAGAGCTGCACTTGGAGATTCCACAGGTGCGTGGGTTGAGGTTTTATCCCAAGTCGCTGGAGAGGGGTTGCCGTTCGGAGAAGGCCCTGAAGCTGGCCATTGCCGAGATGTATGTGATGGGCGTCTCGACGAGGAAAGTCACCGAGATCACGGAGCAGCTGTGTGGGTTGGAGATCTCGGCCACCCAGGTCTCGAGAGTGGCCGGGATGCTGGACGAAGAGCTGGAAGAGTTTCGAAGCCGGGAGCTGGGAGAGTATCCGATCGTGTATCTGGATGCCCACTACGAGAAGGTTCGAAGAGGCGGCAGGGTGCAGGACGTGGCCATCCTGAAAGCCATAGGAGTCAATCGTTTCGGGACGCGAGAGGTGTTGGGTCTGAGCGCCAAGATCAGCGAAGCGGAGGTGCATTGGCGAGGGTTTCTGGGAGATCTGCACAAGCGTGGACTGAGAGGGGTCGAGCTGTTGGTCAGTGACGATCACGAAGGACTGAAGGCGGCCAGGCGGGCAGTTTATCCGTCGGTGCCCTGGAACCGTTGTCAGTTTCACCTGAGCAAAAACGCCCAACAATATGCTCGCCGCAAAGAGGACAAGCCCCGCATCGCCCAGGCCATGCGGGACATTTTCGATGCCCCGTCTCGAGAGGATGCCGAGGAGCTCAAGGGTAAAGTCGTCAAGAAGTTCGAAAAGATTGCACCGGAGTTCGTGAGCTGGCTGGAAGACAACCTGGATGAAGGGCTGACAGTGTTTGATTTTCCGAGGAGCTGGTGGCGAAGGATCCGAACCATCAACGGACTGGAGAGACTGCACCGGGAGATCCGGAGACGAACCCGGGTGGTGGGAATCTTTCCCCACGAAGCATCGGCGCTGCGGCTCATCTCGGCTGTGCTTGCAGAGATACACGAGGAGTGGTTAACCGGCCGGCAATACCTGAACCTGGCCGGCTGGAAAAAACAAGTGGAGCAATTCTTCCCTACAGGCCCTAGAGGAAATTACAGAAAAACGGTTGCTTAACCTCAAGAACGCAGGGGACGGGTCGGGCCGGCTGTTTGTCCTGGAGCGTGCCGGGCGGATCAGGATCATTGAGGAAGGGGGTCTGCGGCCCGCGCCTTTCCTCGACATTTCGGCTCAAGTCGATGTGATCGGCGAAGGAGGATTGATGGGCCTCGCCTTTCACCCGGATTTTTCCAGCAATGGAGTCTTTCTTGTCAACTACACGGCTTCCACGGCAGACACCTACCGAATTGTGGTGTCTCGCTTCAGGACAACCAAGCAGTCTCCCAGCCAGGCTGATCCAGCGGAGGAAGTCATACTGGAAATCGACCATCAGACCCTTATCCACAACGGGGGTGAACTGGCCTTCGGACGCGACGGCTATCTCTACATCAGTGTCGGTGATGGGGCTTTCATGGAGGAACTCGGGGATCTGGCCCAGGACCTGAGCTCGCTTTCCGGAAAGATCCTGCGCATCGATGTTGATCAGGATCCCTACGGGATTCCACCCGACAATCCCTTTGTCGGTGAGGAGGGTGCCCGTGGAGAAATCTGGGCCTACGGGTTTCGCAATCCTTTTCGAATGTCCTTTGATCGCCTGACAGACAGGCTTTATGTCGGCGATGTGGGGGAAACTCATGTTGAAGAAATTGATCTGGTAGTGCGGGGCGGGAATTACGGTTGGCGGAATCTGGAGGGGGATCAGTGCTTCCCTCCCTCCGTCGAGGATTGTGGCCGGAAGGGGTTCGTCGCTCCGATTGCCGTCTATGGACATGACGACGGGATTGCCGTGATCGGCGGCTTGGTGTATCGAGGCGAGACTCCCACCGAACTCTGGGGATCGTATTTTTTCTCCGACTTCGTCTCAGGCAGGGTGTGGGAGTTGCGGGAAATCTCGGGGGGGCGATTCAGACGCCGACAGGTGGGACTGCTCGGAATGCTGGCTGCCTCCTGGGGCGAAGACGAGCGGGGTGAGATCCTCATCCCAGGCATTCAGAACGGGAAGCTCTTCAAGTTGCTCTTCTCCTGGTTCGAGAATCACGCTCAGGTCGTGTCGGGAGTTTTCGGGGACCTGAGACTGACAACGCGCTTTGACTTTCACAACCTTTCGGACCAGCCTGCGCGGGGAACTCTTCGATTTCTCGATGCGGACGGGCAGCCTCAGGAGGTCATGATCGACGGAGGCCCGACCAGCGATCTTCCCATAGAACTGGACAGCGGCGAATCGCGCAGTCTCACACTCGATCCGGAACACAACCGTTTTCAGGGCTGGGCTCTTTCCCTGACCGATGGACCGCTGTCGAGCAGCGTCCACTTTCTTGTGGGCGAAAAAGAAGGGCGCGAACCGGTTCCGGTTTCGACTGTATCTTCCTCGACCTGGTCGAAGAAGTCCCGCGTCCTGGTCGTCCGGGAGGGTTCCTTGAGTGCTGCCTTTGCCATCGTGAATCCCTGGAATGAGACCGCCAGTGTCGGCCTTCTGCTCTCCGAAGATGTGGAGATCGCCCGCTTCGACCTGGAACCTCTCCAGCAGATTACCTTTCATCTGGCGACTCTGGCAGGTGTTCCCCCGGATTATCAAGGCCCGGTGCTGCTCGAAAGCGACGAGGAGGTGGCTGTTACTGCTGTCGCCACTGTCGGGGGGGTGCCGGTCTCGGGACTTTCTGTCGTAGCCCTGGATTGAACATGTAGGGCACGCCAATCTGGCGCGCCGAGCGTGGCAGGCCGGTAACACTGACCGGGGAATAGATACGACCTGCCCGTGTGCTCAGTTCGGCACGGTTGATAACCGTGCCCTACGTCCTGTTTAGCCAGTTGATCGCTGTGTGCATAGGGCACGCCCATCTGGCGTGCCGAACTTTTTCGAGGTGGCAAGCATTTCCGATCAGGCTGCATTCGACACGTACGATGACCGTGCCCTACTGAGATATCTAAACCGTTATTGTTATTGAATTTATGGGAATTTGGGGCGATAATCGGGTGTGATCTTGAATATTGTCTTGCTGGGCGCTCCCGGGTCCGGAAAGGGCACCCAGGCAGAGCGGCTGCGTCAGGAACTGGGGCTTCGACACATCGCCACCGGCGATCTTTTTCGGACCCATCTAAAGGTCCCAACCGAACTGGGAAGGGTCGCCGGGGAGTATATGCATCGTGGTGAACTCGTTCCCGATGCAACCACTGTGCAGATGCTTCGGGAACACCTTTCCGCTGATTCCGAGAAGACCTATTCTGGAGCCCTGTTTGACGGCTTTCCGCGGACTCTTGAGCAGGCGAAGGCTCTGGAGAAACTGCTGAGCGAGCGCGGCGGCTGCGTGGATGGTGTTGTTTATGTTCGAGTCAGTGCGGACGAGATCGTCGAACGACTCTCCGGGCGGCTGATCTGTCGCAAGTGCCAGGTTCCCTTCCATCGAAGGTTCAGCCCTTTTGTGAGCTGTCCCACAGGAGAGTGCGAGTCAGGTGAGTATCTTTATCAGAGAGACGATGATCGACCCGCGACTGTTCGAAAACGTCTCGAAACATATCACGAGCTGACGGCGCCTCTTGTCGATTACTATCGGGGGAGGGGTCTCCTTTGCGAAGTCGATGGTGAAGGAACGGTCACCCAGGTGTCGGCTCGGGTCCTGCAAGCGATCGATCGGATTCGGCTCGGCGTTGCAGGATAGATTGTGAACAGGCGCACAGGAAACCAGATGGACAACAAGGGGCTCAACCGAAAGCCCGGGCACTCTACTGCGGCAAAGTCTGCCACGGGAGTAAGCGAAGACCGGGCCAGCCTTCCCCTGGAGGAGATCCCGGAAGCCCGCTCTGCCGTCTCCGATGTACCAGCCCGGCCCATTCGTGATCTGGACCGGCCGGCCCATTACATTAATCGCGAACTGAGCCTGCTGGAGTTCCAGTCTCGAGTTCTCGACGAAGCCCGGAAGGCCCAGACTCCACTCCTGGAGAGATTGAAGTTCCTGAGTATCGTTGGCTCGAACCTGGATGAATTCTTCATGGTAAGAGTGGCGGGCCTCAAAGAGCAGGTGGCCGCAGGAGTGCTGGACGTTCCTCCCGACGGGCTGACCCCGGCAGAGCAGCTGGTCGAGATTCGAAAACGGGCCTTTCGGCTGATGGATGATTCGAGGCACTGTTTCAGTCACGAGCTTCTGCCTGCGCTGGAGAAGAAAGGCATTCACATTGCCGACTACCAGGATTTGAAGACCAAACAGAAGAGAAAGCTGAAACGCCTTTTCGAGGAGGTTGTTTTCCCGATTCTCACTCCACTGGCTCATGATCCCGGGCGCCCCTTTCCGTTCATTTCGAATCTGAGCCTCAACCTGGCTGTGTTGATTCGCGACAAGAGAGGAAGGGAGCACTTTGCCAGGGTCAAGGTGCCCGGGACCATCCCCAGGCTGGTTCCTTTGAAATCAACTGGACGGTCCAAGAGTGGTCGTCTCCCTCTCAACACCCCTTTCACGTGGATGGAACAGGTGATAGCGGCCCATCTTGACGCTCTTTTTCCCGGCATGGAGGTGGTTGAATCCCATCCGTTTCGCGTCACTCGAAGCGCCGACATGGTGATTCAGGAGTTGGAGGCCGGAGATCTGCTCGAGACGATGGAGGCGACGGTGCGCCGCCGCCAGTTCGGCCGCGTAGTGCGAGTGACGGTCAACGACGGTATGCCCAGGCACTTCAGAGAGATCCTGATGAAGAATATGGAACTTGAGAAGCCGGATCTCTACACGGTTGGCGGCCCCCTGGGCCTCAGTTCCCTGATGACCATTGCCAGGCTGGAGAGGCCTGAACTCAGGTATCCCCCCTTTTCTCCGAGGCAGCTGGGAAACACATCAGAAGGGACAGAGGGCGACGGCATCTTTGCCGAGATTCGAAAGCGCGACATTCTGCTTCATCATCCCTTCGACTCTTTTGTTCCAGTTGTTGACTTTCTGAAACAGGCTGCCAGCGATCCGGGTGTCCTGGCCATTAAGCAGACGCTCTATCGGGTGGGATCGGATTCGCCCGTTGTCGATGCCCTGCTGGAGGCCAGGGAGAATGGCAAGCAGGTCGCGGTTCTGGTGGAACTCAAGGCTCGCTTTGACGAGGAAAGCAACATTAACTGGGCGCGCGCCCTGGAGCGTGAAGGGGTCCATGTTGTGTACGGGCTTCCCGGTCTCAAGACACACTGCAAGGTGGCCCTGGTCGTGCGCAAGGAAGAAGACGGGATTCGCAGATATGTCCACCTGGCCACCGGTAACTACAATGCCGTGACCGCCCAGCTGTACACCGACCTGGGAATGTTTACGTGTGATCCAGACATAGGTGCAGACGCAACCGACTTGTTCAATTATCTGACCGGCTACTCTGCAAAACGACAATTCCGCCGCCTGCTGGTGGCTCCGATCAACCTGCGAGAGGAGATGTCGTCACTGATTGAGAGAGAAATACGACATCAGCAACTGGAGAGGTCAGGACACCTCATCTTCAAGATGAACTCCCTGGTGGACACGCAGATGATCAAGCTGCTCTATCGCGCCTCGCAACAAGGTGTGAAAGTGGACTTGCTGGTTCGAGGGATCTGCTGTCTGAGACCTGGCGTCGCCGGTTTGAGCGAGAATATCCGTGTGGTTAGCCTGGTAGGGCGGTTTCTGGAGCACAGTCGTATCTACCTGTTCCGGAATGGCGGGAATCCAGAAATCTACATGGGCAGTGCAGACTTGATGCCCAGAAACATCAATTCGCGAGTGGAAGCGCTGACACCGGTATCGGATTCCAACTCGATCGCCGAACTGTGTGAGATTCTCGAGGCCCAGTTGGCCGACAATACCAACGCCACATGGCTCCAGGCGGACGGAACCTATACCAGGGTCGAAGCTGCGTCCACACGCGTTCTGGACAGCCATCGATATTTTATCGACCAGGCCGACTCCGGTGACATTCTCTCTCCCTGAAGGTTCAAAAACCCTTTGTTTACGTCAACTGGGCCGGTCCCAGGGGACGGCCTGCATCAATGCATCTTCTTGATGGCCCGCTCCAACTCCTCGAACCGTGCCTTCAGCTCGGCGTTGCGTTCTTCCAGCCTCTGGACGGCAATCATCAGTATACCGGTCAGGTCATTGGTGTTGATCGTGGTCGAAGTGCCGATAGTCCCCACACCATCCTTGCCGAAGGCGGCGAAAAAATCCTGCGCCATCGGTCCGTAGTGGCGGAACTTCTCCGGGTCCTGACCGATGAAGTTCCAGCTCGGAATCTGCAGGGAGCGGAGTTTACTTAACACCTCTTCCCCGTCCACCGGCTGGAAGTTCTCCTTCTTGGTTTTGTCCGAGACCACGCTCAGCCCCACTGAGGCCTCGATGACGCTGACATTGTCATCACCCAAACGAATCTTGTTGCTGGCATTGACGATGGCGTTGGCCCCAATCGCGGTGGCGTTTGTCAAATCGCCCGTAGCGATATCGGCTCGGGCTCCTATCGCTGTGTTGAAGGAGAGAGCGTTGTACCCACTGGCCGTGTTGGCGATGCCGGTTGTGTTGCTTCTGAGCGTGTTGACCCCAGTGGCCGTGTTGTAGGAACCGGTGGTCTTGGAGTTTAGCGCACCTCTCCCAAGGGACGTGTTGGTTGGGCCGGTGACGATAGTGTCCCGGGAGAGACAGGGAGTCAGAAGAAACAGGGTGGCGAGGGTGACGTTGGGAAAACAAGCTCGAAAACTCATGGGAGAATCCTCCTTTAGGGTCCTAGTAGAGACTATGGGAGAAGTGGGTGTCAGTTCTGTGATCCCCGACACGCTTTTTGGTTCCCGGGAGGTACCCGATGGCGATTCGGGTCCGACGGCGAGAGTAGTCAACGCGGGTGTCTCCTGAGTTCAATGTCTTGGGGACCAGCCACCTCGAGACCTCACCCTATCCGCACCCTGTCACTCTTCGGTCGTTGGAGTGCTTTCTTGTTGACGCCTTAAATGACTGATTGCACAATACTTGGAGATGACCAAGGGCACCGATGAAAACGAGTGACATTCCCTGCCGATGTGAGAAAACGACCGGATCGTCTCGGCCGAGCTTGCCAGCAGGGAACATGGGACGTCCTGGTGATTGGAGGCGGCGCCTCGGGTCTCGGCTGTGCTCTGGCCTCTGCAGCTCGAGGATACAGCACCCTGCTGCTCGAGCAGGCGGATCTCTCCAGTGGAACTTCAAGCCGCAGCACCAAGCTGATTCATGGTGGTGTTCGCTACCTTCGTCAGGGAAACGTGGGACTGGTGCGTCAGGCCCTGGCCGAAAGGGGGAGCTTGATCCGGAGTGCTCCTCATCTGGTACAAAAGCTGGCCCACCTGGTTCCCGTGTACAGTCAATGGGAGAGGTTCTTCTACGGATCGGGGCTCAAGATCTATGACCTCCTGGCCGGTTCGAGCAGCCTCGGAGCCTCGTCGTTTCTCTCCAGGACCGAGACCCTGACTCACTTTCCTGTTCTCAAGACCAGTGGCTTGAAAGGCTCTGTTCAATACTATGACACGCAGTTCGATGACTCCCGGCTGGCAGTCAGCCTGGCCCGCTCGGTCGAGCATCTGGGAGGACTGATCCTGACCTATGTGCAGGTGCACGCCTTTCTGAAGGACAATGGCCGACTGACCGGAGTGGTTGCACGAGATCTGGAAACCGATGAAGAGATTCGCATCAGAGCCAGGGTGATCATCAATGCGACGGGGGTCTTTTCCGATGCCCTCAGGCGGCTGAGTCATCCCCCCCATCAAACGCAGGTTCTGGCCAGCCAGGGCACGCACATCGTACTGCCCCTCGAGCGAATGTCTTCCACTCGAGGTCTCCTCATACCGAAAACCAGAGATGGCCGGGTTCTCTTTCTCCTGCCCTGGCACGGGGTGTTGCTTGCCGGGACCACGGACGTCGCGGTCTCCGAGGCCAGGATGGAGCCAGCTCCTTCCCGGGCCGAAGTCGAGTACATTCTCGAGCATCTTGCCGAGTACCTCGAACCCGCTCCATCTCTGAGCGATTGTCTCAGCGTTTTTGCGGGACTTCGGCCGCTCATTCGAGCCCGACCCGGGGAGAGCACGGCCAGTCTTTCCAGGGAACACGCCGTGGTTGTGGACCCGTCCGGGCTGGTCAGCCTGATCGGTGGCAAGTGGACCACCTTCCGCCTGATGGGCGAAGACACTATCGACACGGCGGCGCGGGTTGGAACCCTCTCACCGGTCAAGAGGAAAGATCGGCTCTGGATTCTGGGATCCCCCCGGCCCTCGGAAAGAGTGAGTTCGAACTCCTCCGATCCCCTTCACGTTTACGGCAGTGAGCGGGAAGAGATCGAGACTCTATGCAGGGAGACTCCGACTCTCGCCCGCCCGATTCACCCCCGATTACCCTATCGGATGGTCCAGGTTATCTGGGCGGTCCGAGAGGAGTACGCCCGAACTGTGGAGGATGTTCTTTCGCGCCGGACCCGGGCCCTGATTCTCGATGCCTCGGCCAGCATCGAAGCGGCGCCCGCGGTGGCCACACAAATGGCCCGCGAGTTGAACAAGAATGCTGCCTGGGAGGCTGATCAGATCCGCGCCTACGAACAACTGGCCCGGAACTACATGGTCGAGCATCTGTCCGATTAAGTGGACGTTTCTAGGCGTTCCTGCTAATCAGGGTTTGCTAGTAGTAATGTTGCCCGGCAGCTTCCGCGCCGCTTGCGCAGTCACTGTCGTTCCTATCTCTGTAGTTTCCTTTATGGGTTCAGTTCCTGGCGGAGTGTGGGAGGCGCCTTGGGCGGCGACCGAGGTCCTCGAACGTCATGCCCGGCGGTCGCGGCCCGAGGCCCCTCCCACTTTCATGAGCGCGCCAACGTGGAACGTGGAACGTGGAACGCTTCTAGCCCGGATTATGCAAAAACCGTAGTCCGGTGTTGAAAAACGAGTCGAGAAGTGGCCCAACTCGGAAGCGGGCAGGTGTGACAGGCGGATTTGCGAAGAATATCGGTTGGGGAGGCGTTTGAGTGGTTGGGGGAGTGAATTTCAGACAGATCTGGGCCTGGATGAGTATCGGAAGCGGTTTTTTGGGGAACTGGGAGAAGCTAGCTGGAGTTGAGGCGACTCAAGACGAGGTGGAAGAGGGGTTGTTCGGGAAAGGCTGAGGAAAGATGGACCCAGATGCGTCGAGTGGTTTGTCGGATGCGGGCCCCGATCTTGAGGACACGACGACGTAAGGTTTCGATTTCGAGCTTGTGCCAGGGAGTCCCGTGCAGATAGTCGCGGAGGCGCACGAACATCTGGTAAGCCAGTGCATGCAGGAGGAGTCGAAACTGATTGGCCAGGAATCGATGACAGCTGAGTCGGTCCATGCTCAGATGATTCTTGAAGGCCTTGATGAAGTTCTCGGTCTGCCCTCGGTTTGTATAGTGGTCATAAAGTGATTGGGAGCAGAGGTCGTCCCGGTTGGTGACCACAAAGCGACGATTGATCCCGCGCTGATCGACCTCCACTTTGACAATGACGCGACGGGATCGATCCCAGCTCTTGGCTCGATAAAGAAACTCGTCAAACTGACGCTGTTTTTCCTCCAGCTCAACGAACTGCAGCCGAGTCGAATCCAGCAGCGGCTCGACCACTCGCTGCAGGCGAGGGTTTCGACTTAACCCAATGACATATTGGAGTTGATTCTCTTCACCTTCACAGAACTCGTAGAGCCGAGGCGTGGCAAAGCCGCTGTCGGCCCGAATCTCAATCTCGACATCCGTCCCCACTCCTTGTCGGATGGCCTCCACGACTCGCTTCAGAATGGGCACGATGTGAGAGGCAGCCCCCTTGTTGCCAGGTCTCAACACGACACACACCAGGTCGCCCGTGTCGGCATCGAAGATCAGCAAAGGATGCAGAATGTGGTTTCGGTAATACCCATGGTAGAAGGAGAACTCCTGCTGACCGTGAGTGTGGTCGTCGGTACTGTCCAGATCCAGGATGATCTTGCTGGGACGTCTCTTCTTCAGGGAGCGCACATAACGGCCTAGCAGCCACTGGCTCAGACGCATCAGATCCTTCTTGGTGACGGAGTTCTCCAAACGGGAGAAAGTCGGCTGGGTGGCCAAATCGGGATCGCTCTCGGGCAACTGATCACAGACTGTCTTGAGCATCGGATCGGAGCGCAGCGTATCGGCGTCATTACAGTCTTCGTAGCCGGCCACGATCTGCAAGACTCGTTGTCGAATCAACTTCAACAGGTCATGACGAACGTAGCGTCGGTCCCGGCTTTCCGAAATACACGAACTGAAGCCCTCGCACAACCGATGTTGCCGATCCAGCGATCCAAACAACAACCATCCTGCGTCGGAAGTCAGACTCCCCCCATCAAAACGCGCCGTGATCTTTCGGTGGCTGTGAAATAGCAGGGTATTCTGGCAGACTGCTTTCAACATTGCCGTAGCTCCTGTTTAGGGTCGTTGTTTATGTAAACCCTTTTATATCAGAGAGCTACGGCCTTTTTTCTGGGCCCAAATCTCACTCGGATTCAGATCTCATGCATAATCCGGGCTAGTATGATTCTACGATGCAAGTCGCACTGATTGGACTGCCGGGCGCGGGAGTCAAGACCGTCTTTTCGGCGATCACAGAACTGGGCGCCGCGGGGGATGGATCCCCGCAGAGTTTTGGCGCCCACCGCATCGTGGTCTTGCAGGTTCCGGACCCCCGCCTCGACCTCCTTGCAGAAGTGTTCCAGCCCAGTAAAACGGTACCTGCTGCCATCGAAATCATCGAGTTCCCGGGCCTTTTCGGCGACCGTCTGGACCCCAGGGCGGTTGCTCGGAGCCGTGAATCCGACTTGCTGGCCCTTGTCCTGCGGACTTTTCAGAGCTCCTCTGTTCCCCACCCTCGAGGTCGTGTTGACCCGAGTCTCGACCTGCACAGCCTGATCGAAGAGATTCTGCTGGCTGATCTCCAGATCGTGGAAAGCCGGCTGCAGCGACTCAAGGTCGATCTCCTTAAACGGAAGGATGAAGAGGAAGAGCAGGAAATGCAGGTCCTGGAACGCTGCCGCACACTTCTGGAGGGGGGGCGGCTTCTTTGCGGGATGAACTTCACAGAGTGGGAGAGCAGGCGCCTGCGAGGGTTCGGATTCTTGAGCTTGAAACCGGCATTCGTCCTGCTCAACATCGGTGAGGAACAGATCGAAAGACAGGAGTCGCTGCTGGCTCCCTTCCAGGCGGCCGGCTATGCATCTCGGGCTATCTGTGCCGACATCGAATCAGAGCTTGCCCGCCTCGAGGAACCCGACAAAGAGGAGTTGATGCAGGACTTCGGCATTAAAGCACTGGCGGCCCCAGTCGTGATCCAGGCCATTTTTCGGGCCCTCGATCTTGTCACTTTCTATACCTACAGTGGGAGTGAGTGCAGGGCCTGGACGCTCTTCCGGGGACAGACTGCAGTGGATGCAGCCGGTCGAGTCCACACCGACCTGGCCAGCGGCTTCATTCGTGCCGAGGTGATCAGCTTCGAGGACTTTGCAGCCCTGGGAGATCTTAAGAGCGCGAGGGCGGCTGGGAAGTTGCGGCTGGAGGGGCGGGGCTACCCCGTGCAGGACGGCGATCTCATCCAGGTCCGCCACAGTCATTGAGAATCAAAAATTAGACGCCTCATCGTTCTGTTCCCGCTTGGGCCGCAACAGACTATCGAGCAGTGACCTGGCAGTGTTGGCGAGAAAACCCCCTCCCTCCCCTTGTGCTGCCGATTCCAGCAGCTGCTCCAGAACCTGGAGCAGGGCAGCCGATCCGTTCGATGTATCCAGGTCCTGGATTTCGACAGTTCCTATGTCCACAACAAAAGGCTCACGGTTCCCCAGCAGGCTGAGCCGGGCGGTGACATCGTTCAGGAGTACGTGGTCGATCTTGAGGGAGGAGGAACTGGAACTGGGGGCTGCGAGGGACGCGGTCGTGGCTTTCTGCCTCTGCTTCAGGCGCTTCAGAATGGGCTGGTAGTTGAACCTCAGCCCCTGTCGCTCAATCAGAAGCTGAACCGGACTGGCCACGATCTCAGAAATACGGACCTGCTCGGAAAGGCAGCTCAGCACGTCGGCGTTGACGCGCAGGTGGCCGACTTCGGCGAAAGAAGCGTCGCTGAACCCAGCAGGGTTGGCAACCGTGAGGCCCAGCACTTCAATCTCTCCGCGAAAAGGAGATACCCGAACTTCCTGGGCGGTTACCTGCACTCCCAGATAGTCGGTCCCAAGCTGAATGACCTTGGTCCTTGCGAAGGAGTTGAGCCAGCCAGGACCCGGCCACAGGAAGAGCGCTGTCAGAAGCAGGCCCAGCAGGCAGACAATGAGAAGTCGCTTCATGTGCCGGCCCATCGAGGGACTCTCTCCAGCAGATCCCGTCCCTCCAGCTGATCACACAGCTTCTCGAAGACCGGCCTCGGAACTCCTGCCCACTTCACGTCGTCCACAGTGAACCCCAGCTCAACATCTGAACGGAGGGTTGCCAGCTGCCGGTACAGTTGAACTTCTGTCCACGCTTCCGCCAGGTTGTGAGCGAGCCGCCGGGCGCCGCGGACCTGGATGACCCACTCGTCCGCCCGCCGGGGGATCCCTTCCAGATGCTTGTAGTGCTCCAGTACCGTTGCAGCCGACTTCTTTCCCCAGCCGCGTATCCCCGGAATTCCATCGGCGCTGTCTCCCACCAGTGCCAGCCAGTCGGGAATGGACGAAGGGTCAACTCCATACTTGTCCCGCACTCCCTGCTCGTCAATCATCACCCGGTTGCGCCGGTCAAAGCAGACCACTCGCCGGTCAGAAACGCATTGGGCCAGATCCTTGTCGGGAGTACAGATAAGAATCTGCGAGACCCGCGGGTCCCTCGACCATCGTGCGGCGGCAGAGGCCAGAGCATCGTCCGCCTCAAACTCAATCATGGGCCAGAAAGCCACTCCCATAGCCCGGGCCGCGTCCTCCACAAGGCTGAACTGGGACAGAATCAGTGGATCGACCCCTGCTCCTGTCTTGTACCCTTCAAAGAGATCGTTGCGAAAGGATTCGATCACGTGGTCGAACGCGCAGGCGATGTGAGTCACTTCACCGCCCTGCAGCAGCCCCAGGACGGACCGAACAAAACCAATCGTCGCTCCAACCTCCTCTCCCGATGAATTCTGCCGAGAAGGCGCACCATAAAAAGCTCGGAACAGCTCATAGGTGCCGTCAAGCAGGTGTATTCGGAACATTCCCTACCTCGTCATCCGGCAGACCCGATAGAAACTTCTCCGCTGGCAAGATGATTGTCCAAAATTCGCGGGCAAGAGGAAGCGATTCTGTGGGCAGCAGGTGGCCTAATCAACAGCTTTCTCACAGTTGTGGAAAAAACCTTGTGGATTGTTTGTTTTCGGGAACTATGTGAAGCAACGGCGATCATTCAGTGATCTCCGGCCCACTCTCCGCTTCTTCGTACATGGCGTCGATGATCTCAGCGAACTGGCTGCGAACCAGGGTCCGCCGGACCTTCAGAGTCGGTGTCAGAAGGCCGTTCTCGACAGTCAGTTCGGCCGGAACGACGCGGAAGTGTTTAATTGTAGACCAGTGCGGCAGTCCCTGGTTACTTTGCTCAACGGTTTCCTGAAAGTGCTCCTGCACCTTTGGATGACAGAGCTGTTCTTCCGGGGTCAGTTGAGCCGGAATCCCCAGACGAGCTGCGTAGCCGGCGAGGTTCCCGAAGGAAGGGAAGATGAGGGCCGTGCAGAACTTCCGGGCGGCTCCCACGACCAGGATCTGATCCACCAGTGGATCTGAAATCAGCCCGGTCTCCAGCGGCTGAGGCATGACATATTTCCCGGTAGACAGCTTGAAGAGATCCTTCTTGCGGTCAGTGATCTGGAGAAGCCCGAGTTCGGTGAAGCCGCCGATGTCGCCGGTGTGGAGCCAGTTGTCGGTGTCGATACATTCGCGACTTCCTTGCGGGTCGCGGTAATAGCCTCTCATGACGTGGGGCCCCCGGGTCAGAATTTCACCGTCGGGGGCAAGGGCCACTTCGATGCCCGGCAAGGGGACGCCGACTGTACCCGCACGATTGAACTTCGGCCGGTTGCAACTGATGATGGGGCTGGTTTCTGTAAGTCCATAACCTTGAAGCACCTGAATCCGCGCTGCAGCAAACAGGTTGACCAGATCGGGCCGCAGCGGCGCCCCCCCGCAGATAATGAAGTTGACTCGACCTCCCAGGGCCTTTCGCCATTTTGAAAAGACAAGTCGATCAGCGGTTTTCAATTTCACCCGGTCCCAGCCGGCTGAACCGGTAGCCAGATCGTAGTTCCTGGCCATCCCGAGTGCCCAGTCGAAGAGTTTCCTCCGCACTCCCTGCAGTTGCTGACCACGCTCCAGAATGCGGTCATGGAACTTCTCGAGAACCCGCGGAACCGTCGCAAAAATCGTAGGACGGATAGTGCGAAGACCGTGGGAGATCTCCTCGGGAGTGACAAAAAAGACACTCACACCGTAGTTCAGAAACCCGTAGTGAAGGGTTCTTGCAAAAGCATGGGTCAAAGGAAGGAAAGAAAGGGCGACATGGTGGCCCCGGTCCATTCCTTCCAGCGCGCTGAAGGCGGTCAGTGCGTTACAGGTGAGATTTTCGTGAGTGAGCATGACCCCTTTGGGACGGCCTGTGGTCCCCGACGTATACACGATGGTGGCCAGATCATTCGCATGGATCTGATCCCTCAACTCATCGGCGGCTTCGGGATCTTGCTTCAAGCGATCACGGCCCAGCCGAATCAGTTCCTCCATTGTGGCTATCCGGATTCCCAGCTTCCGGAGCTGAAGTCCGGAGCCCGACGCCTCGGGACCGGGTTGCGCAACCACGACCGATTCGAGTCTTCGGAGCTCCGGGATGACGGACGAAAGTTGTTCGAGATACCTATCGTTCGAAACAATCAGAGCTCTGGCCTCGGCATGCTTGAGCACATACTCGATCGAGTCCTGGGTGTGGGTCAGGTAAATGGGAACGTCCACCAGTCCTGCAGTCAGGCAGGCCATGTCGGCCACACAGAAATAAGTGTCACTGTTCATGAAGAGGCAGACACGATCCGCACGGGCCAGGTTCAGGTCCTGAAGGCCCAGTGCCAGCTGGTCCGAATACTGCTGAAATTGCTGGGTGGAGACTCCGATCCACTTTCCATCAGGCAGTCGGTTGAAGGCTTTTGGAGACGGATTGCGTTGATGGGCCTCCACCAGCAAGGATGGGACGGTCCGGCCAAGTATGGCCTGACCTGTTTCTGGGTATCCGGGAATGGGTGGGGCCACCTGCAGATCGGAGGCCGGAATAGGCTTTCGGCGTTGCCGCGGCTGGTAGGTTCCTTCATCCATCTGGAGGTGAATTCTAACTCTACCCGGGCAGAATTACGAGGTCTAGAATCGTGGTATGGTTGGCTGGCGGGAAGTCAACTTCTCCTGGCCGGAAGTCATCGTTGAACACATTGGCATCGGATCGCCTCTAAGAATTGGCAGAAAGAGAGGTTGCAGCCGGAAAAAGAGTTGAAATGCTCCGATTGAAACTCCGCTCCTTGCAGATTCCCTTCCTGGGCTTCACCTTCTGGGTTGTTGCCGCAATTATCCCACCCACCTCCGCGGTCGAGGTCAGTGACGAGGAATTTCAGAAACTATCACTCGATCTGAGTGAACCTGCCGGGTATTTCGGAACTGACAATCTGGTGTCCAATGAGACCTCTTTTCTGCACGTGAGCCAAGATCTGATCCAGGTGGCACCCCGGGGCCAGGTTTACCTGGGGGCGGGTCCCAGCCAGAACTTCACCTACATCGCGAAAATCAGACCCTCATTAGCATTCATTCTGGATTTGCGGCGGGACAACCTGCGGTACCATCTTCTCTTCAAGTCATTTTTCCTCATGGCTGAGGACCGATGGGAGTTCCTGTCTTTCCTTTTCTCCAAAACCCTGCCTTCCAGGGAGGAACGAATCCCACAGGCCACAGTCGTGGATCTGGTGAACGGGCTCCGCTACCGTGAGGCAGACTGGGACGCCTTCTCGACTCGAATTGAGAAGGCTTCTGATCTTCTGATGGAGCGCTATCCCAGGTTACTGGATGAAAACGATCGTGCCCGGATTCACTCGATCGCCGCGAAGTTTGTGAGAGAAGGGTTCGAGATTCGGTACGAGATTCCGGGACGGCCGATGCTCAGTTTCTTTCCCAGCTACGCTGATCTGATGCTCGAGACCGACCTGCATGGTGAACACCGGCACTACCTGAACAGTGAGTCCGAATTTCAGTTCATCAAGAGGATGCACAGAGAGAACCGAATCATTCCAGTGATGGGGAACTTTGGAGGCAGAAAGGCTCTGGCAGCGATTGGCGAAGAGATCAAGCGGAGAGATCTCACCGTTTCGGTATTCTATCTGTCCAACGTGGAGTTCTATTTGTTCCGTGGCCGGGTCTTCCGGCAGTTTGTGGAGAATGTACGTGCACTTCCGATTGACCGAAGAAGCCTCTTCATTCGGAGTTATTTCAATAACTGGTTCGGAACCTGGCGAACTCATCCACATTCTGCCCCCAACTATTTTTCCACCTCATTGACCCAGTACATTGAACGGTTTATCGGACTGGATCGCCGTGCTCAATATCAGAACTATTGGGATCTGGTGACGAGGGATTATCTGGGCGCCCCGGCGCAGCCCGTCACCATCGATTCGGGGCCGCCGCCGAACTGATTCCACGTTTCACGTGCCACGTTGGGCGCTCGCTCGCTCGCGCCCGTTCCACGTTTTCAAGTTTCACGTTCCACGTTGTTCTTGCGCTGGCTACCCTTGTAGAATTGCCCCTCGTTTCACTCGCGGCGTTGCAGGTTGAAAGTTAAAAGTTCAAGGTTCGGACAGTGCACTAGTGTACTGTCCGGGAAGTTCGCGTCGTTAATTCGGGATGGATTTTCGTCGTCAGTGAGGCGCGCGACGCAGCAATGCCGGGAGTATTTCGAGATAGCGCAACAAAGCTGTCGGCGAAAAGACGCCCGAAGTAGCGGCGTGAACTTTCCGGACAGTGCACTAGCGGGGCAAGCCGGGCCCTGAGATGTGACCGAACGCGCAGGCCTCGAGGACGGCCTCGACAACCGGCTGATCGAGATCCGGGAGGCATCCGAGTGAACCCCGGACTGCCAGGGTTGTTCTTGAACCCTAGCCCGGATTATGCATGAGATCTGAATCCGAGTGAGATTTGGGCCCAGAAAAAAGGCCGTAGCTCTCTGATATAAAAGGGTTTACATAAACAACGGCCCTAAACAGGAGCTACGGCAATGTTGAAAGCAGTCTGCCAGAATACCCTGCTATTTCACAGCCACCGAAAGATCACGGCGCGTTTTGATGGGGGGAGTCTGACTTCCGACGCAGGATGGTTGTTGTTTGGATCGCTGGATCGGCAACATCGGTTGTGCGAGGGCTTCAGTTCGTGTATTTCGGAAAGCCGGGACCGACGCTACGTTCGTCATGACCTGTTGAAGTTGATTCGACAACGAGTCTTGCAGATCGTGGCCGGCTACGAAGACTGTAATGACGCCGATACGCTGCGCTCCGATCCGATGCTCAAGACAGTCTGTGATCAGTTGCCCGAGAGCGATCCCGATTTGGCCACCCAGCCGACTTTCTCCCGTTTGGAGAACTCCGTCACCAAGAAGGATCTGATGCGTCTGAGCCAGTGGCTGCTAGGCCGTTATGTGCGCTCCCTGAAGAAGAGACGTCCCAGCAAGATCATCCTGGATCTGGACAGTACCGACGACCACACTCACGGTCAGCAGGAGTTCTCCTTCTACCATGGGTATTACCGAAACCACATTCTGCATCCTTTGCTGATCTTCGATGCCGACACGGGCGACCTGGTGTGTGTCGTGTTGAGACCTGGCAACAAGGGGGGCTGCCTCTCACATCGTGCCCATTCTGAAGCGAGTCGTGGAGGCCATCCGACAAGGAGTGGGGACGGATGTCGAGATTGAGATTCGGGCCGACAGCGGCTTTGCCACGCCTCGGCTCTACGAGTTCTGTGAAGGTGAAGAGAATCAACTCCAATATGTCATTGGGTTAAGTCGAAACCCTCGCCTGCAGCGAGTGGTCGAGCCGCTGCTGGATTCGACTCGGCTGCAGTTCGTTGAGCTGGAGGAAAAACAGCGTCAGTTTGACGAGTTTCTTTATCGAGCCAAGAGCTGGGATCGATCCCGTCGCGTCATTGTCAAAGTGGAGGTCGATCAGCGCGGGATCAATCGTCGCTTTGTGGTCACCAACCGGGACGATCTCTGCTCCCAATCACTTTATGACCACTATACAAACCGAGGGCAGACCGAGAACTTCATCAAGGCCTTCAAGAATCATCTGAGCATGGACCGACTCAGCTGTCATCGATTCCTGGCCAATCAGTTTCGACTCCTCCTGCATGCACTGGCTTACCAGATGTTCGTGCGCCTCCGCGACTATCTGCACGGGACTCCCTGGCACAAGCTCGAAATCGAAACCTTACGTCGTCGTGTCCTCAAGATCGGGACCCGCATCCGACAAACCACTCGACGCATCTGGGTCCATCTTTCCTCAGCCTTTCCCGAACAACCCCTCTTCCACCTCGTCTTGAGTCGCCTCAACTCCAGCTAGCTTCTCCCAGTTCCCCAAAAAACCGCTTCCGATACTCATCCAGGCCCAGATCTGTCTGAAATTCACTCCCCCAACCACTCAAACGCCTCCCCAACCGATATTCTTCGCAAATCCGCCTGTCACACCTGCCCGCTTCCGAGTTGGGCCACTTCTCGACTCGTTTTTCAACACCGGACTACGGTTTTTGCATAATCCGGGCTAGAGACGTTGTATCATTCTCTCTGTTGACCTGAACTAAGTACGAGAGTACTAACCCACAAAAGGAGTTGGACAAATGCCTCCAAAAAGCATGCTAGCTGTTTTCTCTTGCACGCTGCTTGTTGTCACCTTCGCAATGGTTGCGGTGCCGGCACAGGACGCGGATACCATGAGCTACCATCAGAAGGTGTGTAAATAGCATAGGCGGTGAGTATCCTTCCGGGTTGATTTAAAACCCAGGGCCGAAAGGCCCGCAACGGAAGGAGTACACACCGCATGAGCAAGCAGAACATTGAGGAAAGTGTCGAGTCAAGAGTTTGTTTCGAGGAGCTGGAAGATTGGGTGCGGGAGAAGATCCAAGGCTGGGTTCAAGAGCTGCTGGAGGAGGAAGTCACGGAGTTATTAGGGCGGCGTAAGAGTGAGCGGCGAAGGGCCGTGGACGCTCCGTCGGGCTATGGCAATGGATATGGGAAGCCGAGGCATCTGACGCTGAGCTCGGGGACGATCCAGGTTCGAAGGCCTCGAGTGCGGGATCTAGAGGAACACTTTGAAAGTCGGGTGTTGCCCCTGTTTGCCAAGCGGACGCGGCAGGTTCGAGAACTGATCCCTGAGCTGTACTTGCATGGTCTGGCGCTGGGGGATTTTGATCTGGCTCTGAGAGGGCTTTTAGGGGAAAAGGCGCACCTGTCGTCCTCCACGGTGGCCAGATTGAAAGAGAAGTGGCAGGCCGAATGGGAGGTCTGGCAGAGTCGACCCTTGAATGATCTGGAAGTGGTGTATTTATGGGTAGATGGAATCTACGTCAAGGCGGGTCTGGAGAAGGAAAAGGCAGTCCTGCTGGTGGTGCTGGCCGCCTTAAGTGACGGAAGCAAAGCCGTGGTGTCGGTCACGAGCGGCTATCGGGAATCGACCCAGAGCTGGTCGGAAGTACTGCGCGACTTGAAGCGCCGGGGGATGGGCTGTCCACGGCTGGTGATCGGAGACGGCCACCTGGGCATCTGGGGAGCTTTGCGCAACGTCTATCCCCAGGCCGAGGAGCAGCGCTGCTGGAATCATCGGATCGTCAACCTGCTGACCAAGCTCCCTAAGCGAGTGCACAAGCCGGCCTTGCTGATCCTGCGGCAGATCCCTTACGCCGAGAGTCGAGAAGAAGCACAACGACTCAAGAAGGTTTTTCAGCACTGGTGCCGGCAGCGAGGGCTGACTCTGGCGGCTGAGCTAATCGAGCAGGACTGGGACCGGATGGTGACCTTTTACCTGCTATCCAAAGAAGCAGTGGCAGCATCTGCGAACCACCAATCCAGTGGAGTCACCGTTTGCCGCTCTTCGGCTGCGAACGGACGCGGCCAAGCGATTCAAGAAAGTGGACAACGCCCAGGCGGTGATCTGGAAGATGCTGCTGGTGGCGGAGCAGCGATTCCGCCGGTTGAAGGCACCGGAGCTGATGAAAGACGTCTACCAGGGCGCCAAATATGTCAATGGAGTCCCGGTCAACCAAGTCCCGGAGGAGAAAGCCGCCTGATGTTTTTCCACACCTAGTGACAAGAGCTCGATACCATCACCAAGGTGCAGAAAGCACTCAAAGAAAAGGGCTTTGACCCCGGTCCCATCGATGGACTGATGGGGCCGCGTACCAGCAAGGCTCTGCGTGACTTTCAGATCCAGAAGGACATTCAGGTTACCGGAGCAATCAATAAAGAGACGCTGGATCGACTGGGACTCAAGGGCAGTTTGATGGGAAGGGTCGGTTCCAGTGTCAAAACCGCTGGTGGGGCAGTTGCCGGCGCTGCAACGACCGCGGGAAGAGCCACTGCTCGGGGTTCTAGCCCGCATAGATCACCGATTTGGAAATGAAGGTGATTTTGGCAGGCCGGAACGGTTTTCTGAGAGTTTCGCTATCGATCCGGTCCAGGTCGAGTGATGCGGTGGTGTGGAGGGTCGTGAATGGAGCGTTTTTCGGGTTCGGAAGAGCGTGACGGAATGCATTCAGGCAGAGCTCGGCCTGAGCGATGGAACGATTTCGTTTTTGGGGGCGTTTGATCGGGACAGACCTCAGCAGCGCAGAGGAATGGCCTGGAGGTTTCGAACGACGGCAGCGAAGACCTCGCTGTAGGGATAGGCTTCCGACATGGAGATCCAGACGTGGCGGACCGTGAGGCGGACCTGGGCGCCGATCTTCAGGAGCTTCAAGCGAATCGTCTGACACTGAGCGCGAGCCAGGGGGGTCTGCTTCAGTCCGAGACGACGCAAGGCGTGCATGAGCATGTAGGCGGCGGAGGACAGATACAGCCGGAGTTGATTGGCGCGCATCGTTGCCGCGCTGGTCCGGTCGGCGAACAGATCCAACTGCTGTTCTTTTATGCGGTTCTCCATGTCGCCCCGCGCACAGTAGAAGTCTTCGTAGAGCGGCGCGGGCCCCCAGGCGTTCCGGCGACAGGGAGGTGACGACGAATCGGGGATTGGCGCCTTTCTCCAGGAACTCGGCCTTGCCGACGACGCGTCGCTCCGAGGTCCAACTGTGGCGAGTCCGGTAGCGGAAATCCTTGAACACCCGCGCCGGTGTCCCGGTGGCGTTGAACTCGGCTTCGGCCTGAGTCATCGCTTCGGCGCTCTCTGACTTGAGCCGATCATTGTTGGCCAACCCCATCACGTAATCCACGTGATGGTCTTCACACCAGCGGAGCAAGTCATCCCGGCAAAAGCCCGAGTCGGCCCGGATGACGATCGAGACCTCCGGCCAGCTCTGCCGAATCCGGCCGACGATCCGTTCCAGTTCCTCCACCGATCCCGCGGCCCCATCGATATTGGAACACCGCAACCGGGCGCACAGCAGATGCTCCCCCGAGAAGATGTACAGCGGGAGATAACAGTAGTGGCGGTAGTAAGCGTGAAAGAACCGGCCTTCCTGCTGGCCATGGATCGGGTCGTCGGTCGCATCCAGATCCAGCACGATCTCCTCGGGCGCCGATTCGTGGGACTCCACGAAGGCATCCACCATCCAGCCGTCGATCCGGTCCGGGTCCATCGCGATCTTCTTGTACCGCTCCTGCTCATCGACCTCGGCTCCGGTCAACTCCAACCGGTTCAGCGTACACCTGCCCGCCAGCGCCTTCCCCCGATCTGAGGCCTGCCGCCGCCGCTCCCCCAACGGATCGGCCTTATTCACCGCCACCGCCAGCATCGGATCGGTGCGCAACTGATCATGATCGTTCAGATCCTCGTACCCCAGACAGAGTCCGTAGATGCGCTGCCCCAACAACTCCTCCACCGTGTGTTCGATCAACCGCGCATCCCGATGATCCCTGAAACACTCAGCCAGTCCGGCGATCAGACCCGTCCCCCTCTCGACCTCTCGCAACAGCAGCACCCCTGCATCGGAGGTGATCTTTCCACCGTCGAACCGCGCCTTCACTTTGCGTTGAGATAGTTGGTGAAATTCGAACCTGACTTGTTTACACTCTGTTCTCATAAGGGCCGCCTCCGTTTGCGTGTGAAAATGTTCATTCAAAACACTTTATACCAAACAGGGCGGCCTTTTCAGGTCCCATCGGTGAGAAATGGCGGCTAGAGTTGCAGCAGATGCCTCCGTGACGGCCGCCGAGGCGACAGCCTCAGGGGCCACAACCGGGGCCAAGGCCGCAGCCAAAGGGGCGACGACAGGTGCCAAGGCGACTGCTTCTGGAGCGCAAACGGGTGCCCGCGCCGCTACCAAGGGTGCCAAAGCTACCGCCCGGGGAGCCACGGCCGGTGGGAAGGCCGTGGCCTCGGGAGCGACCAAAGGAGCCAAGGCCACCAGGGGCTGGCTCCCAGGAGGCAAAGGCGGAGATCTGGCCTCGCGGGTCGAATCCAAGCTGAAGAAGGATTCCGGTGTCAACGCCGAGCAGATTGAGGTGAGGACAGAAGGCAAGAATGTCTACCTGATCTTTTCGGGCGGAACCCAGGCCCAGTGGAACCGCGCGGTGGTTGTGGCCCGAAAAGTGGATGATGTAGACAACGTCTTCATCCGATTGCCGGAATAGGTTCTAGGTTCTAGGTTCTGGGTTCCGGGCGTGGAACTATCTGGGCAGATACCGGCCCACTGAATAGCCCAGGAAGGAGCCGAAGACGACGTCCGACGCGAAGTGGTTTCCGGATGAGATTCTGGAGATGCTGATGGCTGTGGCCAGAGGGTAAGCGATCCATCGAACCCAGCGGTGATCTGGAAACTCGCGTACGGCCAGGGCAGCCAGCGACCAGGCCACGGCGGCATGTCCCGAACTGAAGGAGTCCCCCCCCTTCCAGAAGCCGTAGGTATCACCCTCATGGGGACGGGATCGCTGAGTTATGGCCTTCACTCCGGCCGTTGCGATCCAGGAGGTGAGAGCTATCTCGGTAGATTTCCATCCAAAATCAGTGAATTTCTCGCTCCCTGTGGCCACTCCTCCAAGAATGAAGACAAGGGGCAGGCTGGCAAAAACGATGTCGCTCGTGTCAGATGCGAAGAAACGGTTGAAGTTGTCCAGACTGGTTGCCTCTCGAAGATGGGTCGAGAAGTCTCCGTCCAGACTGAAGGATGGTGCCGTAAACCCTATGAAGACCCAGGTGGGAATTTTCTTCCAGGTGGGACTCCGGACTGGAGTTGTCCAGACTTGCTTCTGGTTATCCGCCAGCCGAAAAAGAAACTTCTTGGGGTCGGGGTGGGCGGCTTCGAGTGGAAGGGCGGTGGGTAGAATGGCGACGGCGAAGAGGAGCAGTCTCAGCAGTATCTGCCGGAAAGGATTAACCGACGGGCTTGGGCTCATACATTCCCTTGATGCTTCGACCGTCTTCACGAACTTTCGCAATCAGCTGGGGAGGGCTGATGGGCTGCGCGTGTGGGGCATAACTGAGAATCAGTCGGGAAGGGTATTCGAGAGTGTCGCACTTCAGGGTGAGAACAACGGTCCCTTCGGGTTCCTGCACCGCCGCTTTCCCCCAGGTCTCCAGGATCCAGGGAGCGACCGCCGGCCCGAAACGGATCATCACTTCATTCTCTCCGCTCTGGCGGAAAAACTGTTCTCGAAAGCGGGCCACATCAAGGTCTTCGGGTCCAGGAAAGCTCTCATCGAGCTTGGTCACGGAGAGGATTCGCTCGAATTTGAAAGTCCGAATGTCCTTGCGCAACTCACAGTGGCCGGTCAAGTACCAGTAGCCGAGACTCTTGGTCAGGAAATAGGGACGAACGGTTCGTTTCCGTTTTTGATTCCGGGTCAGGGAATAATAATCCAGTCTCACTTTCTGGCTGTTTTCGACCGCTGACCTGAGCGTGTAGAACTGTTCGGAGGCGGGCGCGGAAGTCTGCTCGAACACGATCGGATCCGGGTTGGGTTCCGCCGGATCGAGAGAAGCCTCGATCGCATCCCTGATCTTCTTTTTCAACGACGAAACCGTTTGCGGGTCGACTTCGGGATCCAGTAATTGAATTGCCATCAGCAGTGCGATCGCCTCGGGGCGAGTGAAGCGAAGAGGTCGATTCAACATCTGGTCAAACTCGATGAACACCCGGTTCTCATCGACGTAAATGTCGACATAATCGTCGGGCTGAAAGGGTGGCTTTCCGATCAGAAGTATGAAGTCCAGTTCCTTCAGCAGATCTCGGGGCTTGAGAGTCACCTGCTTGGCGAGCTTCTCGACCGTGACGCCCTGGTTCTGCGACACGTAGCTCATGATAAACAGAATACGGTTGATTCGGTCGGTTACGTTCATATCAGGGTCTTGAGCGCCGCGCGCAGATCCTCTTGTATCTGGGCTGGCTCAAGGACCCGAACGTCGGTCTTCTGAGAAAGCAGCCAGGAAACCAGGCCGCCACGGTTCGAAACCCTCAATTGAAAAAGTTCCCCCGACAGTTGCTTTGCCGAGGCAAGCTGGGGACGAAGTTCGGGAACCCGATGTGGGGTGATTCTGATCCTCACGTCAATCGGTTCGTGAAAGTCGTACTCCCAGGGCTGCTGATTCAGGTAATGCTGAAGCGAAAAACTCTCTGCAATCTCATAGTCCGGTGTACCCGGGCGGCGAGGATTCACTTCCAGCTTCTGAATGCGGATGACCACAAAAGAGCGGATGTCCTCGCGCAGGTGATCCCACCCGATCAGTGTCCAGTTGCCCTTCCGGAAAATGAGGCCGTACGGATCAACGCGACGTTCCGAAGTCTGGCCCGTAGTAAAGGCATAGTATCTGAAGCGAACCCATTTTCGTCGTTCCAGGGCGTCTTGAATCCGGGGCAACCAGGGAGACCTGGACCCACTTCCGGTTTCGTCCCGCTGGTAGGTGATCTTGAGCTGACTGGGCGGTGGATCTGAGGATCGCTGCAGGGAGATGATTTTGTGCAGAGAGGTCTCCAGTTGATCGCGATAAGGAAAGCTCTCGTTCTCGAGTACTGCCGAGGCAGAGAGCATGAGAAGAGAAAACTCCTGGGGCGAGAAATGAATCTCGGGGAGAAACAGACGTTCCTTCTGAACGACGTAGCCCTCTTTCTTGATCTCAGATCCGTTCTGGTAGTCAATCGGAATCCCGAGAGCAATCAATTCGGCCTTGTCTCTCTCAAACTTGCGTTGATTGGATTCTTCGATTCCTCTGGCATAGTCGTCAGGAAAATGGTTCTTGATTTCCTGCCAGGAGACCGGCTCCTGTGCGTTGAGCAAGTAAGTGATCAGATCGAGGAGTCTTTCGGTACGGTTCAACGACTGTAGTTTATGAGAAGTGTCGTCTCAGAGCAACCGGGTAACCCCTGCAACTTTCGAGTGCGGCCGTACAACGCCTGAAACCCCACAAAAGTCTTGACCAGGGCGTCAGAATTGTTTTAATTGATAAGGTCTTTTGTCCGGGAGTTGGTGCATGACCTTTGTGATCGCGGAACCCTGCATTGGTACCAAGGATACGGCCTGTGTCGATGCTTGCCCGGTGGATTGTATTCATCCTCGGGCCGACGAAGGTGAGTTTGATTCTGCCACACAGCTCTACATCGATCCCGTGGAGTGCATCGACTGCGGAGCGTGCGTGCCGGAGTGCCCGGTCGAGGCGATTTTCCCCGAGGATGAGGTGCCCGAGGAGTGGCTGGGGTACACCAAGATCAACGCGGACCACTTCGAGGAGGGCTAGTCGGAGGACCCTCCGTGGTCCGATCAGATCGCCGTTCTCGACGGAAAGTGGGGGGCGGACTCGCGGCCGCGACCGTTTAAGTCCTCCCGGTCGCGGCCGCGAGTCTGCCTCCCACTTTCATGAGCGTCCGAGCTTTAGTTCCCCGTCGAGTAGCTCGACAGTTGAACACCACCCAGGGTGCGGAGTCCGGTCACCGTGAAGGGCAGGTCGGACGAAATAACCAGGGTGCCGGTAAACCCGAGTGACGTCTCACCCGGAAAGATCTGGTCGACAAACCTGGCAATCTGCGCACCCGCTTCCATCACATCTTCTGTCGCCGCAGCTTCAACTCCGTCGACGTCGAGCAGGCGGTAGGTGATGGTGTTCTGTACTCCCGCAGTGTTGACAACAGCCACGCCGGTGCTCAGTGCATCCGCCAATCCAGTGACGGTCGAGGCCATTCCCGCCGCAGGCCTCACCTCCACGTACACATTCGCAAGACCGGTTGCGCTGGAATTGGCAACTCCGGCTTCGGTAACAATCTCTCCCATTTCATCAGAAAAACTGAAGATGGAACTGCCGGCCAGAGGGCCGTCAGAGACGACCACCGCGTAGCCGCTTAAGGACTCCGCTGAAGTTCCATCGGTTTGCCCGGTGGTAGCGGAATGGGGCGGTACCACAAAGGCTATTTCTGAAAGAGATTTGCCCCCCACGGGCAGGCTCAGGGGATCACCGGTAGGATCGAAAAAGAAGATCGATCCGGCGATCTCGTTGCCGGTCAGATTATTGGCGGTCAGAAGGGTACTTTGTCCCGCCCCGTCTGCGATCTGCGCAAAATAGAGGCGGTAGGCAATCTCATAGATGTCGACCGAGTCTTCGAGCAGAACGAAAAGTTCTCCTTCCGAGGCTGAGAGAGCTCTTACCCCTGCTTTCGGAATGCTGTCGACGAGCGCTCCGGAGAATGCATCCCGCACTCGAATGTGACCCATGTCCTGGTTGTAGTACCAGATCAGATTGTTGGCGACCAGTCCGTAATCGATACCGGTGCCGGGATCCTCTGCACTCCAGACGATGGAACCATCCGACGCATTACGAGCGGTGACGCCACCACTGGGACCATTTCCAGCCGGACCTGCACCTCCTCCCGGTGAATTGAAACAGGTAGAGGTTGTCATAGGCCAGTGCCATGCCCGGGGTCTCGGAGAGGGTTCCCAAAGCGCCCCAGATCAGGGCTCCAGTTTCCGTATCCAGTGCGCCGACCGTTCCTGCACCGTTGGTTGCTGTTTATGAAAACATAGTCCTCGGTCGCGATGATGTTGGGATTCGGACTGCCAGCCACGGGTACAGTCCAGATGGGGGAGCCATCCCGGGTCGAGACGGAGTTCAGATTGCCGGCCAGATCCTGGTAATAAAGCCGCTCACCATACACACTCAGCGGGGCTTCCACCGTGGTGGTGGCCAGTCTCCAGAAGGTTCCCGCAGCCGCGGTCGATGGGGCCGAGGAGAACCCCCTATGCCCCACCGGCGTGGTCAGATCCGACGGTCCGAACATGGGGTCTACGGCCACAACGGCGTGCTCCCCGGCGTAGAAGGCAACGCCGGCCGTATTGATTGGATAGCGACCTCTGGCCGATCCAACCGACTCGTCCTCCCAGAGTGTCCCGTCCGGTGTCATGCTCCCTCCCGCGAGTGCCTCGCCCGTTCCCGCGTAGACTCCTCTCACCGTGGTCGTTGCCGGTCCACCCAGAATCACAATGCCGTGAGCGTAGGCCGGTACGTAGTTCAGGTCCGCTTCTGGATCCCCGCCTATCGTGTTCTGCCAGTCCATCGTCCCTGTGGCTCCGTCAACCTGGGTGTAGATGGCAGAGCCGTTCTCTCCAACCAGAAGCTTTTGAGAGCCGTCAAGGTTGTAAACGATCAGAGACTCGGCCGATGCTACACCTGGTAAGGGGATCGACCGGCTCATGCTGAGCGGGGGACGCAGGTCGCCGGCCTGCGAGTGCAGGTAGGTCCGAGAATGCGTATAGCCGGCGGTTGTATGACTCCCGCCAGCCCAGACAAGAATCGGAATCACAATGGAAATGAGAGCGAAGAGAACGAGTGTTCTTGGCTTCATGTTGGATCTCCTAATGTCTTGCACCTCTATGCAACACCGCAAGGACACTATGACATGCAAAAAACCCCAGACTATGAAAGTGCTCGATAGTGGTTAGCTTAATACACCCCCCCGTCATTCCTCACGCAAGGGAGATCGGGGCAACGGTGTCGTCTCGCTGGGGAAGAAACAGCCCCCAAGTGGCATCGTGACGCATGAAAAGCTGGCGGGCTCCCCGCTCCTTTTCAAAAGCATCACTCTGTCTCTCGGGGACTACCCTAATCATCATCTCTGTCAACTCGATTGTCAAGTACCTGCAAACCTTTTTCTTTCAACAACTTACGATCCGGTATTTGCACACATTATTCACAGCATTTCCACAGGATCTTTCAGTTTTTGTGACCCTGGCTCCGAGCCGCCAAGGTTCCCAGGTTCTACCGAATCGCCCGATGTTTCCTGCCTTCTTTCGAATTTCAGCCATTATCTGGCCGGTGTGCGATAAGGCTGGTGACGCTGGTCACCCGGTCCGGTGCGTTCCACGTTCCACGTTCCACGTACCCAGAACCCAGAACCCAGAACCCAGAACCCAGAACCCAGAACCCAGAACCCAGAACCCATTACCCCTGATACCGGTGGAGCTCCAGAAGTTTGATCTTCTGCTGCAGGCTTTGGCGGTGTAGTCCGATGGCGGAAGCAGTGTGAGTAATGTTGTTTTCATGCTGAACCAAAGCGTGGCAAAGGTAGCGGATCTCGAAAGCCCGTTTTGCTTCCTTGTAATTCAGCTGGAAGAACTTGTTGAGGTCCGTGCCGCTGAACTCCGTCTCTTCCGAGGGGACGAAAAAACGAACCTCATCCGGAAGGTCACTCTCGTGGATCAGGCCTTCGGTCTGCAGCACGACCAGTCTTTCCAGAATGTTCCGCAACTGGCGAACGTTTCCCGGATAAGAGTAATGAGCCAGCTTTCCAAGAGCAGCGGGCTCGAACTCCGGAACGGAGCGGCCGTGCTTTTCGGCGGACACCTGCAGAAAGTAGCTGATCAGTGCGGGAATATCGTCCTCTCTCCGTCTCAAAGGAGGAATATTGATCTCGACCACCTGCAGCCGGTAGTAGAGATCCTCTCGGAACTGTCCTTCTCGAACCAGCGCCGTGAGATCCTTGTTGGTCGCACTGAGAATCCGAACATCCACCGGAATGGTCTGAGTTCCTCCCAGGCGCTGAACCAGCCCGTCTTCCAAAACCCTCAGGATCTTAGCCTGGGTTTCGGGGGGCATGTCTCCAATCTCATCCAGAAAAAGGGTCCCGTTCTGTGCCTGCTCGAATTTGCCAATCCGCTGGCCGGTCGCCCCCGTAAAGGCTCCTTTCTCGTGGCCGAAGAGTTCACTTTCAATCAAGTCGGCCGGGATGGCGGCGCAGTTGACACAGACCAGCGAACCCTCTTTCCGAGCACTGCGGCGATGGATTTCGCGGGCCACCAGCTCTTTCCCGCTGCCGCTTTCTCCGGTCAAGAGCACGGTCACACTCGTCTCAGCGACGCGCTCGATCAGAGCGTAAACCTTTCGAATCGGCTCACTCGCCTCGATCAGGTCTCCGTAGCCGGAGGTGAGTGCCAGCTCGGCTCGAAGGCCCCGGTTCTGTCGCCTCAACTCAAGGTGGTCCTGTACCGAACGAACCAGCAGTCGAAGCTCATCTACTTCAAAGGGTTTGGCCAGATAGTTGAAGGCCCCGTCTTTCATTGCCTGGACAGCGGTGCGCTCATTGCCGTGGGCCGTAATGACAATGACATAGGGGCGTGGATCGTGGGACTGAACTTCCTGGAGTAGATCGAACCCTTTCTCTGAGCCGAGGTTCAGATCCAGCAGGATCAGCTCGACGGGATGCTTCTCCAGAGCCCTTCGGGCTTCCGTCAAGTTCCTGGCTTCGTGCGTAGTCCCACGCGTGGCAAGCGCTCGTCCGATTCCATAGCGGGCTGTTTCCTCATCGTCCACGATCAGTATGTGCATTGTCACTTATCATAACTGGTCTCCGTGGCGCTCCCAACCATAGGTCGGCGGCTCGGTGTGCATCTCTCGGCCCGACTACTTACCTGTACTTGACGGTACCCGAACGACAAAGCGTGCCCCGGTCGATCCCTGCGAAGATTCGAGCCGGATCTCTCCACCCAACTGCTCGACACGTTTTTGTACGATCGCCAGGCCGAGCCCGGTTCCCCGCGATTTTGTTGAGAAAAAAGGAAGAAAAATGGATCTTTGAAGGTGCTCCGGGACTCCCTCGCCCTGGTCTTCAACGACCAGGGTCAGGCGATGACGATCTGCGCCGACAGAAATGACAATCTCTCCGCCGGGGTCGCTCGCCTCAACCGCATTTGAGAGGAGATTGCTCAGAATCTCTCTCAGTAGAGTGTCGTCTGATTCTACACGGGGGTGGGCTGGCTCAAAGAGGGTTTTCAGCTTCACGTTCCTGGATTTGAAGTCCCCTTCGAATACACCGGCAACCGAATCCACCAGTCGGCTCAAGTCGACTTCACGTTGGGAGGGTCTTTGGGGCTCTTCCAGCCTCGAAAACTCGAGCAGGCTGCTGACGGTTCGAGAAAGCCGATCGATTTCTTCCACTACCTTGTCAATGTCCGAGCCCTGATCCGCAGTCAGATTGGGTGCTTCACCCAGGAGCTGAAGCAGGGTTTTCATCGAACTCAATGGGTTCTTGACATTGTGCGCGACTGTGGCGGACATGGTTCCCAACTGTTCCAGATGAGACTTGCGAGCCAGTTCTTTCTCGGTTTCAAGCTTGGCATGGAGAAGCCGCGAACGCTCCAGCAGTGAGGCCACCTCGTTTCCAACAATTCGCAAGGCGTCTGCGTGAAGGCTCGGAAAGTCGTTCTCGGACGGGACCACATCGAGAAAGCCCAGGTTCTTGTTTCCCGCCAGCAGAGGCAGCCGGTGGGTCCCTGCGGGCGGCGGCTCGGAACTGGAGGACGAGATCCTTACCTGCCGGGCTCCCAGCTCCCGTCCCAGAGTTTCTTCAATGAGTTCCTTGAGCAACTGCTCATCGACTGAAATCACATTGATGCGATTCAGGCTGGCGGCCAGATCCTGGTATCGTCCCAATGCGACTCTGAAGGCTGTTTGAACATAGGTGTCCAGCCAGCGACTCAGGGGAGCCAGGAGAAGGAGGATCGCCACCACGAATACGCCTTCAACGAGGAGTGCCGGTGCCGACAATTCGTCCCTCAAATAAAGTACCAGCCTTCGAATCCCCAGCAGGTACAAACCAAGAGACAGCAGGGCGAACAGAACCAGGGCCACCCCACGGTGGATCACGATGTGCAGGAAGCCGTACCGATAGATGTAGTAAGCCACGAGTAAGGTGGGGAGCAGAGAGGAAGAAAAGCCCGCCAGAATGAGAAAGTCTCCCCACTCCTCCCCCGGCAGACTCGGAGCCAGGAACACCAGGAAATTGAAAACGGGGATGGAGATGAAGAGAAAGAACAGCTTTGAGAAGACGGATTTTTCCGTTTCCCTCTGGGATACTCGGACGAGCCTGCGGCAAAGCCAGGCTGTGGACACGTAGCTGAGCGCCAGCAGGGCCAGAAACGGTAAAGTAAACAGTTCCAGTTGTTCCACAGGGGAATCGGGGCCGGCCGGGTAAAGTGAACGCAGCCCCGTGGGGAGGAAAAGAAGGGGACCATAAAGAAGGACAAGGACTGTCCGTGACAGAATGCGCTCCCAGTTCTCAGTTGGAAAGCGGTCGGCAAGGTAGCGCCAGTGTGTATGAAAGAGCAGACCGGGCATGAGGGCGAGCGTTCCGAAGCCGAGAATCTCAATGGCTGCAAGTGGAGCGGACACTCTCGACAGGTCCATCTGTCTGAGCAGGAGAGAGAGGAAGTTACATCCGTACCAGACGAGCAGGCTGGTGAGGAGAAAAAGAAGCGGGAGACGCGGTCTGGAATGACGACGCCTTTCCAGTACCACCCCAATCAGGAAAAGATAGAGCAGGATTCCAGCAAAGTAGCCGGTCAGACCAAAGGGTACTGCTAAGGAGTGCATGAAAATCGTGGCGGAACTCATCCACCTCAAGTACGGTCAACCGACACCTGATTAGATGAGTGGACTGTATGAAGATCAGGGAACCGCTTGTCGACGCGGCATTCCTGCCAGTCTCAGCCGGCGCTGGCCGGCGATCCCGCCTCGATCCGGCTTCACTGCCTCGATGCGGGCGGCGGGCTGAACGGGAGCGGGCAGCACCCCGGCTGACTCGAGCCCCTGCTCGAGGAGCGCTATATAGATGTCATCCAGGCCAATGCGCAATTTGAGTCGACTGTTCTCCCTGCTCAACTTCTCAAAGTGCACCCGTTGCCGTTCATGATGGCGGAGACGCGCCTTGAGGGTAGAGGCGTACGCGAGCAGCCTCTCAAATCGGCTTAGAAGATCGGTATAGAGATCGGCTTCAATCAAAGCGCCACTCCTAACCCCTGCGCGAGTTTGTTCAGATCGCATTAGAACCTCCCAAATGGAAACTTGAAGCTTTCAGGAAGCTCCGGCGGCTGGAAGTGACCTGAGAGACTCGGTTTCTTCCAGGAGGTGTGAAAACCGATCGAAGTATGCGATCGCCCCACGTCCGAGAAGATAAGTCCAGGCCCCCGCTACCGAAACACCGATCAGCTTCGCCTTTCCTGGGAATTGTCTCCTAAGACGGTGACTTGCTTCGCGCACGGCCACACCGGAGAGCAGCATCGGGATCAATTCTCTGGCCCGATGTCGGTCCAGGCGGTGGCCGTAGGCCCGGGCAATTTTCAACAACATACTGGTTTGAATCGCGGTCATCGGCAGGAGATCGCTGACGGGGATAGGAATCGCTCCGACCAGGGCGCACCCGATGGATGCCTGGGTCACGATTCCACGGCAAATCGTGCCTCGAAAGCCGGGGAATCCGATAGCGAGTGGGTAGAGAGCACTATCGTTGCTGGCAACAATGGCGCGGAAGAGGGGATGTATTGAGCGTGTTCGCAACGCTGAGATCGCTACGCTTCTTTGTCCAAGAGTTTTCTGGACGTTTCTGGCAGTCTCGGATGGGTTCCGAATCAAATCGCACTTGTTGAGGACGACCAGCACTGGGGTGCCCCGTCCCTTCAGCCTTTCCAGCGTCCGATGAGTTGCTTCCGAGACCTCGTAGCGGCAGTCGAGAAGCAACAGGTTGAGATCGGCTCTGTCCAGCTCCTCAGGAAACCGGTTCGCTTTCTCATAGCCCAGATACTCAGCCAGGCCAGGTGTTTCAACCAGCGTGAAAATCCTCGGAGAAGTGGCGGATTGCCCTGCTTCGATCGTAGTCAGCAAAGTTGCCTTGCCGGTTTGAGAAGGGCCGACTATGGCGATTCGGATCCAGTCTTTGGACTGGATCCCGTGCCACTGGGTCCGTACCACTTCGAGGATTCTCTGCATGTTGTCGCCCTTGGCCGGCAGCGTGTCTAAGGCCTTTCTCACTCGGTACTGGAACTCGGTCGGAAACAGGCGCAGGATCTGGGAGAGAAACTCGAGCAGTTCCGGGGGGGCTATGTCACGTAACCTGGTTAACGAGTTGTTGGCGTTGTTTTCCGGCATTTATCCTAGACTGCTAGATTCGCAGATCGCATAGGGCTGAGCGACGAACGATTCATTCTCCCAGCGAAAACAACGGACCACGGGCTTTGATTTCTCCGAGAGTGACACAATCCAGTAGCTCGTACCCCGGTAATGGAATTCCTCGATGTCCTGGTTCGAGGGCCAAGCCGGTGAGGCGGGATGGGAGTGATAGATTCCCACCAGCTCCAGCTCATTCTTTCGATGGTCACGTATGATCTGCACCAGCTCTGCAGGATTCATCGCGAACTCGGAGCGGCTGGCCCGAACGTTCTCCGTTCGAATGAGGCGCTCGATCCTTCCTGGCCGTCCGACCAGGAGCCCGCAGGATTCCAGTGGAAACTGCTCCGAGGCGTGATCGATCATGGCCTGAAAAACCTGTCGAGAAACCTCCATTCAGCTATTAGAGCAGGTTGACTGGATCGATATCAATGATGACCCTTTTTCGGTGCCTGGAAGGTAGTTTTTCCAGTGCTTCAACGACGACTTGATTCAGCTCTTTCCGGCTGGTGGTTTTGAGCAGGACCTGGAATCGATATTCTCCCTTGAGTCGGAAGAGTGCAGCCGGGGCGGGCCCAAGGACCCTCAGCCTGCGGGCGTCCGAGAGCGTGTTCCTGATCTCAACCAGGGATCGGGCGAGATCTGCGGCAATGGTTTTCGTCTGATTCTCCCTGGGTCCGCGGATCACCAGATTGGCGAGCGCGGTAAAGGGTGGATAGCGGAAGCGACGTCGGAACCGGATTTCTCGTTCGTAGAAGCGCTCGTAGTCCTGCATGCAGGCGTACTTGAGGCTGTAATGGTTTGGGAAATAGGTCTGGATGACGACTTCTCCAGGGTGATCGCCACGCCCGGCTCGTCCGGCCACCTGGGTCAGCAGCTGAAAAGTTCTCTCGGCAGCCCTGAAATCGGCCAGTCGAAGTCCCTGGTCGGCGGCCAGCACACCGACCAGTGTGACTCCCGGGAAGTCGTGCCCTTTCGCCACCATTTGTGTTCCAACCAGAATGTCGGTCTCTCCCGAGTGAAAGCTTTGGAGGATGGACTGCAGACTGCCCTTTCGTCGAGTAGAGTCGCGGTCGAGTCTGTCAATTCGGGCCTGGGGGAAAAGTGCCTGTAGTTTTTCCTCCACCTGTTCTGTTCCCATTCCCAGGTAATGGAGGTATGTCTTGTTACAGTCCGGGCATCGCGTGGGAAGCGACCTGGAATAGCCGCAGTAATGGCAGGTGAGACGGCTCCGATCCCGGTGGTAAGTCAGGGTTACGCTGCAGTTGTGGCAGCTCTCCGTGTGACCACAGGCGCGGCAGAGAAGGGCACTGGCATAGCCTCTACGATTGAGCAGCATGAGGATCTGCTGCTGCTTCTCGAGGCGCTTCCGGATTCCATCGGCCAGCGGATCCGAGCAGAGTTTTTCCCCGCCGTGTTTCTGAAACTCGACGCGCATGTCGACGATGCGGACCGTGGGAAGCTCGCGCTTCTGGACCCGAGAGCGGAGCGACTCGTAGCGCGTTCGCCTTCCTTGTCGCGCCTGGTGGTAGGTTTCCAACTGGGGTGTCGCACTTCCCAGAATCACCAGGGCACCTTCCTGCTGCGCTCGCTTCAGAGCGACGTCCCTGGCGTTGTAGCGGGGCGTTTCCTCCTGCTTGTAGGAGGAATCTTGTTCCTCATCCACGATAATCGCGCCCAGGTTCTCGAGGGGAGCAAAGACCGCTGAGCGGGTCCCGATCACGACCCGTGCTTTTCCGGCTCGTATGCGCCGCCATTCATCGAACCTCTCACCGTCGGACAAGCCGCTGTGCAGGATTGCCACTCGATCCGAAAACCAGGATTTGAACTGGTTCGAAACCTGGGGCGTCAGGCCGATTTCCGGAACCAGTACGAGGGCTGATCGACCCATTTCCAGAGTCGCCTCGATACTGTTCAAGTAGATCTCGGTCTTTCCACTGCCGGTAATTCCGTGGATCAGGAGAGAGCGAAACTCAGTTGTTTCCAGCTCTTTTCTGATGAGTTCAAAGATCCGTCTCTGGCCCGTCGTCAACTCGTGTTTTCTGAACTGGGGTGGGCCACCGGGAGCGTCCCTCCAGGGGGACCGGTAGAGTTCGACCTCGTCGACCCGCAAAACTCCCAGTGCACAGAGACGCTGGAGCAGTTGGGCACTGGATCGTGTTTGCTTCACCGCATCAGTGAGCGCAACGGGGAGCCGCATTGCGGAGATCTCATCCAGAACCTGCCGTTGCCGGGGGGTAAGCTCTCGTTCTTCAGCGGCAAACGTCTGCGTAATCATCCTTCGTTTGCGGGTGGGCCACAGTCCTTCCCGACTTTTTTTTTGTCCAGCCCTGCGAGAGAAGATGGCAGGAGGGAACATGACCCGAAACGCCTCTCCCACCGGCGCCATGTAGTAGCGTGAGAGCCAGTTTCCCAGTTCAATCAGATGGGGGGGCAGAAGGGGACTGGCATCCAGAACCTGCAGGACTTTCCGGATCTTCGTGTGGCCGGGGAGGTGGGACGCCTCGCCCAGCACCAGCCCGACGTGGGTCCGCGGACCCAATGGAACCAGGACTCGAACTCCCGCACGGACGCTGGATAAGTGGTCCTCCGACACCGCGTAGATGAACGCCTGGTGTGAAGGAATGGGCACAGCTACCCTCACCAGCTGGAGCTGATCCTTCTTTGCCATCACCACGGGTTGCTAGCCTCTGCCCCGGTTGGTCAGGAGCGGGGCTGGTAATATCGACTCCCCAGTTTCCGAAGCCTGCTTCGAACCGCCTTCATGTCCTCCCAGACCTCTCTCTTGGCAGAGGGGTTACGCAGCAGGTAGGAGGGATGGAAGGTGGGAATGAGCAGCGTTCCTCGAAAATCGCAGAACTTTCCGCGAAGTCGGGAAATCGGGGTGGACGATCTCAGGAGTGTCTGGGCGGCGTAGCGGCCGAGAGCGACAATGATCATGGGCTGAACCGACTCGATCTGACTGAAGAGAAACTTCTCGCATTGCTCGACTTCATCAGGTTCCGGATCTCGATTCCGGGGGGGGCGACATTTCAGTATGTTTGCGATGTAAACCTGGTCACGCTGCAGGCCGATGGCCTGGATGATACGAGTCAGAAGTTGACCCGCCTTGCCCACAAAAGGAATCCCCTGAAGATCCTCGTCTCGTCCCGGCGCCTCCCCCACGAACATGAGATCAGCATCTGCAGCCCCAACTCCAAAGACGATGTTAGTGCGCTGGCTACACAGCTTGCATCTCTGGCAATCGCCCAGGTCAGTCCGGATTTCCTCCAGGGTGAGGTTTGTTCTCCTGAGCGGCTGGAGTTGCTGGCCAGGCCGCAGGTTGAAGCGGGTTACGCCGAGGCTGGAAAAAAACTCGAACTGTCTTTTGATCTGATCCATGCAAGCACCTCCTGAGTACCTCCAGACTAGAGGGTCTACCTGACACCGAGACTGTCCAGGAGACGCTCCTGGTTTCGCCATCCCGGGACCACCTTCACATGAAGCTCCAGGTACATCTTGGGAACACTCAGAAATCGCAAGAGTTCTTGGCGGGCCGCAGAGCCAATCCTCTTGATCATCCGGCCCCCCCGACCGATCACGATCTTCTTCTGACCGGGTCTTTCCACGATGACAATGGCCGCGATGTGAATGAACCCCTCCTGGCGCCGGTTCTCGTCAAACAGCTCCACTTGTACGGCAGTCGAGTAGGGAAGCTCTTTGTGGGTGTTCAGGAGAACTTTCTCCCGGATGATTTCTGAAACCAGGAAGCGCTCCGTCTGATCCGTCAAGTAGTCATCGGCAAAGCTCCAACCTCGCTCCGGGATCCGCCGGACGATGTTCTCGATCAGGGCATCGAGGTTGTCGCCAGTCTGGGCCGATATGGGGATCACCGCTTCATAAATGCCCTCCCGGTCGTACCGTTCAATGATCGGAAGGATACGGCCTTTGCTGACCAGATCGATCTTGTTGAGAGCCAGCAGTCTGGGCTGGGAAACCGAACGCATCGTATCCAGTGCAAAAAGTTCACCCTTGCCGAAGCGCTGCGAGACGTCGACCACATGGACAAGGACGTCGACTTCCAGGAGAGACTGGTAGACGGTCTCCATCATGCGCTTGTTGAGAAGGAAGCCCGGGCGGTGGATTCCCGGCGTATCGACGAAAACAATCTGGGCAGTGTCTTCGATCCGTACCCCCAGAATTCGATTTCGCGTTGTCTGGGGCTTGTCACTGACAATCGCGATCTTCTCACCGATCAGAAGGTTGAGAAGTGTGGATTTCCCGGCATTTGGGCGGCCAACCAGAGCAACATGGCCAGATTTCTTCTCGGCGGAGTGGTCGAGCTCGGACATAAGAACGGTCGAGTACGTGAAAGTGAGTACTTAGCTGTGAAGAGGCGCTTCGACGCCGGGAGTTGCTCGGCCGGTCTGAAACTCGCTGACCCTGTCCCACACGAACCGTGCGATCTCGGTTTTGGGAAGGAGGTCACTCTGAGCCTGTCCGCCGAGCCGGTCCAGACAGAAGACCTGGTTGTGGCTGGAAGCAAACCCTCCCCCTTCCCGGGAGACGTCATTTACAAATATGAGGTCCAGGTTCTTTCGCTGCAGTTTCTCCTGGCCGGCCTGCTCGAGTTCTTTCGTCTGGGCCGCAAAACCGATCAGTACCTGGTTGTCTCTCTTGCGTGTGCCCAGGAGGTTGAGAATATCCGTGGTCCTCTGCAATTGCAGCGTGTCTGGAGCGTCTCCCTTCTTCATCTTGTGATCGTATCGCCGGACTGGAGTGAAGTCGGCGACCGCAGCCGCCATGACGGTTACGTCAGCGTTTTCGAACCGATCCAGGACGGCATGCTCCATCTCGCCGGCGGACCGAACAGGAACCAGTTCACAACGCAAGGGGGGAGTGAGGTGGGTCGGTCCACTCACCAGCGTGACCCGGGCCCCTCGCCGCTGAGCTTCTTCGGCAATCGCGTAGCCCATTCGGCCGGTGGAGCGATTGGAGAGAAAGCGAACTGGGTCAATGTCTTCTACCGTGGGGCCGGCAGTGACCAGCACCCTGGACTCCCGAAGCTGGCTGGAAACCTGCAGGCGATCGAGAACCTCGCTGACAATCCTCTCCGGCTCCGCCAGGCGACCTTCGCCGACTTCGCCGCAGGCCAGGTAACCCGACTCGGGCTCAACGATTCCCACCCCTCTTTCAGTCAGCAGTCGGAGGTTTTCTCGAGTTGCCGCATGTCGCCACATCTCGACGTTCATAGCGGGCGCTACCACGACCGGTGTGGTCGTGGACACATACAGCGTCGTCAGGAAGTCGTCAGCCATTCCGTTGGCGAATTTTGCGATGACGTTGGCCGTAGCGGGGGCCACCAGGAGCAGGTCACTGCTGCGTGCGAGGCGAATGTGTTCGATGTCAGGGTTCTGGTCAGAGAAGAGTTCGGTGACGACCTTATGCCCGGAAAGTTTCTCGAGTGTTAACTCGCCGAGGAAATGGCGCGCCGAACGCGTCATGACCGGAAAAATATCCGCCCCCTGCTCCTGCAATAACCGGAGAACGACAGCTGATTTGTAGGCAGCGATGCAGCCCGTGACCCCGAAAACGACTCTCATGACTCAATCGACGGATCCCTCAGGTTCGCTGACATCGAGGATCTCGTATCCGATCATATTCTGTTCCGCTTCCCGGATCGCCAGATAGGCTGGCTTCCCCGACTTCAGATCGAGCTTGGACGGGGCCCCGGTCTGAATCTGCTTGGCGCGGGCAGCTGCCACAATGACGAAACGAAACTTGCTGTCATATTCTTCGGGAATAGTGATAATCATCTTCTTTCCTCAGTAAAGCTGGCCAGTACCTTCTCGGCCAGTCCGTGCCTTCGATCGCGTCGACAACGGCTGGCACAAATAATTGATTTTAACTCAGAAACGGCCTGTTCGATACCCTTATTCAGGATCAGGTAGTCATACTCGCCGTAGGCAAGGATTTCAGTGCGGGCTACCTCAAGCCTCGATCGAATCACTTTTTCGTCGTCCAGCCCCCGCGATCTCAGTCGTTGTTCCAGGGTATCGAAGGAGGGAGGGAAGAGAAAAACCAGATGGCTCCCAGGCAGTGTTCGTTTGACCGTCCTGGCTCCCTGAACGTCAATATCCAGGAGAACATCCCAGCCGCTGTCCCGTTGTCGTTCCACGAACTCCCGACCGGTACCGTAGTCATGGCCATAGACTCGCGCCCACTCCAGCAGTTGATCTCTCTCGATCATTTCCTGGAATTGATCCGTTGAAACGAAGCAGTAGTCGATTCCTTCTCTTTCTCCCTGGCGGGGAGACCTGGTTGTGTAGCTGACCGAAAAGCAAAGTCTCTCTACCTGGGAGAGAGTTGAGTTTGCCACGCTGGTCTTTCCGGACCCGGAGGGTGCGCTCACGATGAACAAATCTCCCCTATTCGACATTTTGCACCTGTTCGCGGATTCTCTCGATCTCCGTTTTCCCGGCCACCGCGACCTCCGAAATCTCAACCCGGCCAGCCTTCGAAAGCACCGTGTTCATTTCACGGTTCAGTTCCTGGCACAGGAAGTCGAGGTTCTTGCCAATGACGGACTGGTCTGCATCCAGAAGCTCCCCGAAGCGCATCAGGTGTGATCGCAACCGGGTGATCTCCTCACTGATATCGACTCTTTCAGCATAGAAGGCAACCTCCTGGACCAGTCGGGTGGCATCCACCTCAGGCAAGTCGTCGAGGGAGGCGAGTACTTCCTGAAGACGCTGTCTCTGGAATTCGGCGACACCCTCCGCCTGCTCCTCGATCTGGTCGGTCAGGCCGGCCAGGGCAATCAGGCGATCCTGCAGATCTTCCTTCAGCGTCTGGCCTTCTGCCTGGCGGTGTCGGACGACCTGTTCGAGCGCCTCTCCCAGACACTGTTCGACACCGCTGGTGACCACTTCCATCTGGCTGTCGCGGTTGCCACGGCTGTCGAAAACATCCGGCAGGGCCAGCAGAGTGCCCAGTTCGAGGTTGCCCTGCACGCCCAGGTCAGCAAGCTCCTGTGCGGCTCTCAGATAGGCTCTTACCTGGGCCGGGTTGACTCGGGCCAGGCCGGTTTCCTGGCTCCGCACCTCTACCCAGAGGTCGACCCTGCCGCGATGCAGGTGGCTTCGTACCTCCTTTTTCAGGTCCTGCTCCATTCCGAGCAGCTCGCGCGGCAACCGTATCTTGAGGTCGAAGTAGCGGCTGTTGACGGTCTTCACCTGGACCTCGATCTCTGCCATGTCAGTCGCCATCGATGACTGGCCGAATCCCGTCATGCTTCTCATTTGGGGTTTCCTTCAGAAGCGTTGAGAGAGGCCCGGGAACTTCTCTCTCTCGAGGCTTTCAAACCGCCACTTTGCATTTCATACAGCTGGCGGTACAAGCCTGAACGACTGACCAGGCTGCTGTGGTCTCCCACATCCATAATACGGCCGTCCTGCATCACAACGATGCGGTCAGCTCGAATGATGGTTGAGAGTCGATGGGCGATCACCAGTGTGGTGCAGTGGAGCATCAGATTCTGGAGGGCTCCCTGAACCAACTCCTCCGACGCGCTGTCGAGGGCCGAGGTGGCCTCGTCAAGGATGAGTAGGGGTGCTCTTTTCAAGATTGCCCTGGCCACCGCAATTCGCTGCCTCTGCCCGCCTGACAGCCTCTCACCCCGCTCTCCGATCAGCGTCTGATAGCCATTGGGCAGGCTGACGATGAAATCATGTATGAAGGCTGCCCTGGCGGCTTCCACGATTTCTTCCCGGGTCGCGTCCAGCCTTCCGTAGGCGATGTTGTTGCGGACCGTATCGTTGAAGAGCAGGGTTTCTTGAGTGACGATCGCAATCTGCTTGCGCAGAGATTGAAGTTTTACATCTCGAATATCGTTCCCATCAAATGTGATCTGCCCCGTCGTGACATCATAAAAGCGGGGCAGGAGACTGGCCAGGGTTGTTTTCCCGGCACCACTCCTTCCCACCAGGGCCACGACCTCGCCCTTCTGAATCGTGAGATCGATCTCCTCGAGGACCGGTGTCGCTTCACTCTGGCCGTACTGAAAAGAGACTCCCCGGAACTGGACCGCTTCCTGGAGAGGCGCCAGAGTCCTGGCACTCACCGACTCCTTGATCTCAATGTCCGTTTCCAGCAGCTCGAAGACACGGCCCGCGCAGGCAAAGGCCTGCTCAAAATGGAGGTGCATCCTGGAGAGCTTACGGACGGGCTCGTAGAGTTTGAAAAGGGCCACCACAAAGGCGACGAAGGCGCCCGCCGAAACGCCACGCCCGATCTGCTGATTGGCGTAGAGGAGAAACGGCGCAAACAGAAGATAGCCCAGGAATTCCATCAAAGGAGAGCTGAGGGCGCTGGTGCGAGTCAGTTTGAGATTGAGGCCTGCCAGCCCATCGATCAGTGATTCGAATCTGGATCTTTCATACTCCTCCATGCCAAACGCCTTCACGATGCGCTGACCCGTAATCGTCTCCTGGAGCGCGTTGGAGAGGTCAGAGATCTTTTCCTGGCTGGCCCAGCTGATACGTCTGACTCTTTTGCCCAGATTCAGGGTCAAGAAAAGGACTGCGGGTGCGATCAGGAAAGCCAGCAGGGACAGCTTCCATTCGATGTAGAAAACGAGGCCCAGGAAAGCCACCAGCAGCACCAGCTGTCTGGCGGCTTCGGTCATGGTTTTGCTGACTGTTTCCTGAAGGCGCTCGGTATCGGAAATGATTCTGGCCATCAGCTGACCGGTTGGCCGGCCGGTAAAAAAGGCCATCGACTGATCCAGCAGATGGGAATAGACTGACTTGCGGAGCCGGGCCACCACATTCTGTCCAGAATAGGCCATCAAGTACTCGGCACAGTAGAGAAAGACCCCTTTGAGCAGCGAAAACAGGATCAGAAAAACAGCGACGCGCGGCAGGACAGTCTCACCCTCGAGGCCCAACCACTTTTGCAGGAATCGAAAGGTGGGAGGCGGAATCGCGGCGCTCGAATCGAAAATCGGGGTGGCGCGGGAAAGGGTGTTGAAAATGGGCTCCAGGAGCATCACGATAGATGCCTCCAGGGCACCGCTGACGGTGATCAGAACGAGGGCGACGAAGAGAAGCGGAAAGTAAGGCCTGACATAAGGAAACAGCTTCCGGATCTCGGCCATCTCAGAATTCTAGCAGGAAAGGCGGACGGACGCTCCCGGCTTTGGAAAAGAGCAAAGCGGCCGTGTTATGCTGCTGCTCTGGATGGCTGATACGGAGTTCTTTCCTTCACCTCAGCGAGATTACCTGCGCGAGCAACTTCGCCGGTCTAGCCTGGATGCGGACCCGATGCTTCAGTTTGATCGCTGGCTGCAGGAAGCCACCCGGGACGACCCTCTGGAGGCTCACTCCATGACCCTGGCCACAGCCGATGCACAGGCTCGGCCCTCGGCAAGAATCGTGCTGCTCAAGCAGGCCGATCAACAAGGGTTCGTCTTCTTCACGAACTACGAGAGCCGCAAAGCACGAGAACTGGAAGCCAACCCTTTTGCCTCTCTTGTTTTTTACTGGCCTCATTTGGAGCTACAGGTGCGGGTAGAAGGCAGGGTTGAACGGGTTTCGGCCCGCGAGTCTGACGATTACTTTGGCAGTCGACCCCGGGGGAGCCAGATTGCCGGGTCCATCTCACCCCAGAGCGCGATCGTTGAGAGCCGGGAATCGCTCGAGGAAGCCTATCGCCGGTTGGAAGAGGAACTGGACGGCCGTAATCCGGACCGGCCGGCCAACTGGGGCGGGTTTCGTCTTCGCCCGTGCGCCGTCGAATTCTGGAAAGGGCGACCCGACCGGCTGCATGATCGTATCCTTTACACACGCCTGGATGACTTCTGGGAAATCCTACGGCTGGCGCCGTAGGAATGCGCTCCTCGTGCCTCGTCGCGCGTTGAAGGTTGAAAGTTGCAAGTTTCAAGTTCTGTGTAACCTGACGCAGGTTCCACGCTCCACGTTTCACGTTCCATGTTCCACGTTCCACGTTGCTTGGTAGAATGATCAACGTCGAAACCGAAGACACTCACATGGAAACCGCAACGAGATTTATACACGCCCGCCGGCCGGCCTGGCAGCCGGCTTCTTTTCTGCTCTTCGTCGGCTACCTGTTGTCAGGCTCCGTTGCTGCCGAGATCTCCGAAAGGCCCACCGATACTTCCGGGAATGTACTGCTCAGGAATGTTCGCCAGGTCACTTTTGAAGGCAAACGGGCAGGAGAAAGCTACTTCTCCCGGGATGGGAGCAGGATGGTGTTCCAGAGCGAACGGGATGCCGGGAACCCCTTCTACCAGATTTTCCTGATGGATCTGGAGACGGGAGACACTCGCCGAGTCTCTCCCGGCACCGGGAAGACGACCTGTGCCTGGATTCACCCGGACGGCCGAATCCTCTTTGCATCCACTCATGACGATCCCGACGCGCGACAGAAACAGGAAGCGGAACTCGAGTTCCGGGCCTCGGGCGAGTCGCGCCGCTATCAGTGGGACTATGACGAGAACTTCGAGCTCTACCTGGCCCGCCCCGACGGTTCGACCTCCGAACGCCTCACTCGAGCGAGAGGCTACGACGCGGAGGGCTCGATCTCTCCCGGCGGCGAGTGGATCGTCTTCTCCTCCAATCGACATGCCTACACAGAGGCTTTGACTCCGCGACAGGAGGAGCTGTTCAAAGTGGACAAAGCGTACATGCTCGATCTTTACTTGATGAGAACCGACGGGACACAAATCGAGCGCTTAACCAGCGCTCCCGGATACGATGGCGGCCCCTTTTTCTCTTCCGACGGGCGGCGGATCTGCTTCCGGCGTTTCTCCGAGGATGGGGCCCGCGCCGAGATCTACACCATCCAGGTGGATGGTTCTGCCGAACGCCAGCTCACTCGTCTGGGCGCCATGTCGTGGGCCCCCTTCTTTCATCCCTCAGGAAAGTACCTGATCTTCACGACCAATCTCCACGGGTTCTCGAACTTCGAACTCTATCTGGTTGATGGGGAAGGCCGTCAGGAACCGGTCCGTGTAACCCACACCGACGGCTTTGACGGGCTGCCCGTATTTTTCCCAGACGGCCGGCGGCTGGCCTGGACCAGCAACCGAACTTCCAATAAGAGCTCACAGGTGTTCTTTGCGGACTGGGATCACCAGAAGGCCCTGGACCTTCTGTTTCGCAACGAAGGCTCCAAAAGACCGGCCTCAGCTCCGCAACTGAACCCTGCGATCGACGGAACCACCGGCCGGATCAGTGCCCGAGATGCCAGGCTCCATGTTGAGTATCTCGCTTCCGACAAACTGGAGGGTCGCCTGACCGGCTCTCCGGGAGCAAAGCAGGCGGGCCGCTACATTGCCAACTATTTCTCGGACCTGGGCCTGGAGCCCGCCGGAGAGGATGGCTCTTACTTTCAGTCCTTCGAGTTCACTGCGGGAGTCCGGTTGGGAGAAGGCAATCGGCTCACCGACGCCTCGGGCGCGGAGTTGGAAGTGAACCATGAGTGGCGCCCCCTGGCTTTCTCGAAAACCGGTTCGGTCCCGGCTTCACCACTGGTCTTTGCCGGGTATGGAATTGTTGCGCCGGCCAGAGAGGAGCAAGAGGAATATGACTCCTATGCCCATCTCGATGTCGAGGACAAGTGGGTCTTGGTTTTTCGCTATCTCCCGGAGCAGGTGAGTCCGGCTCGCCGGCAGCATTTGTCCCGACATGCCAGCCTGCGCTACAAGGCGATGGTGGCTCGGGATCGGGGAGCCAGAGGTCTGCTGATCGTGAGCGGGCCAAACTCAAAGGTGAATGAACAACTGGTTCGCCTGGGCACGGATGCCTCTCTGGCAGCCTCAGGAGTTGCGGCGATCTCCCTGACTGATTCGGCGGCGGAGAAACTGACCAGCACGGCGGGTCGCAGCCTGAAGTCGTTGCAGGATCGAATCGACTCTGGCGGGCAGGTGATGGGCTTTCTGCTTCCCGAGGTAGCTCTGGAGGCCGAAATCGACATCATCCAAGAAAAGCGGGTGGGCCGCAATGTGGTAGCCAGGTTGCCCGTCCGGGGGGAAGAAGCTCGCGGCGGAGCGGTGCTCACAGGAGCTCACCTGGACCATCTGGGAAAGGGTCTGGGTGCCAGCTCATTGGCCCGCCAGGAGGAGCGGGGTCAGATCCACAACGGGGCTGACGACAACGCCTCCGGGACTGCCGGCATGTTGGAGGTTGCTCAGTACCTGGTAGACCTGAAAGCGGCCGGTCAGCTGAAACAGAGGCGAGACCTGCTTTTCGCAGCGTGGTCCGGTGAAGAACTCGGCATCCTTGGCTCGCAGTCTTTTGTTGCATGGGTTTCGAAGCACGCAGAAACGGCCGGGTCCCGGCCACTCGAGGGGGAGGTCAGCGCCTACCTGAATATGGACATGATCGGAAGATTCCGCGAGCGCCTCTCTCTCCAGGGGGTCGGCTCGAGCTCGGTGTGGCGAAAAGAGATCGAACGAAGAAACGTAGTCGTCGGACTGCCGATTACGACCAGTGACGACAGCTACCTCCCGACGGATGCCACCTCCTTCTACCTCGCCGGAGTTCCGGTTCTCAGTGCGTTTACGGGATCCCATGAGGACTACCACTCTCCTCGAGACACGGCTGACAAGATTAACTACGAGGGAGTGGAGAAGATCTCAAGACTCATGGCTTTGATTGCCCGCTCTCTTGTCACCAGCGTCGAGACTCCCGACTACCTTGAGCAGGAGAGGCCCGACGATGAAGGCGCGACTCGAGGCCTGCGCGTTTATCTGGGGACCATTCCGGACTACCCGCAGGATGACATCAAGGGAGTCAAGCTTTCCGGTGTAACCAAGGGTGGACCGGCAGACAAGGCCGGAGTCAGGACCGGAGATGTCATCGTCGAGCTGGCGGGTCGGACGATCGAAAATATCTACGACTACACCTACGCGATTGACGCGCTCAAAATTGGCGAGCCGACCGTAGTGGTCGTGTTGCGTGATGGTGTGCGAATGGATCTGACTGTGATTCCAGGATCTCGTGAGTGAATGCGGCCGGGGCCGCGGTTGCTGGTTACCGGTTACCAGTTACCAGTTTCTGGTCCGTTCACCACGCTTTCATCAGAAGCCGAGCGGCAACGAGGGTTGAGTTGTATTTGACTCTGAGAGCTAACCTTATCGGAGCACATCCTCGTAAACTTGACGGGTTTCCGCGGCGGCCCGTGACCAGGAAAAGCGCCTGGCATTCTCAATCGACCTGCCTGCCAGTTCCTCCCGCAGGTCTTGACTGTCCAGGAGCCGGCGCAGGGCCGCGGCGATGGCGGTGGGATCTGGACCATCCAGCATCAGGGCTGCCTCGCCGGCGACCTCAATCAGAGAAGAGTTGGCGGAGGTGATGACCGGGGACGCGCAGGCCATGGCCTCGACCACGGGCAATCCGAAACCCTCGTGAAGTGAGGGATAGAGTGTCGCCAGGGCCAGGCTGTACAGGGCAGGTAAATCCGCAAACTCCACGTATCCAGGGAGTCTGACCACGCTTCTCAGGCCGAGAGTCTCAATCCTTTCTCGAACCTGCCGGATGCCCCAGCCCCACTTCCCGGCCAGAACCAGGCCGAGCTCCGAATTCTCGCCCTCCAGCACCCTGGAAAAAGCCTGAACCAGGCTGACCAGATTTTTTCGCGGCTCGATGGTACCGACATGGGGGAGAAAACGCTCCGGCAAATTGTAGCGACTCTTTGCGTATTCCGGGCCAAACCGGCCACTGATTCCGATTGAAAGCGGCCACCTGTTCCGAGGCAAACCGGCCGGTGATTCCGGGGCAAAGTAGGCCACTTTGCCGGGCTTTTCCGGAGTCGGTGGCCAGTTTCCGGAATGGGTGGCCGGTTTGCTCCGGAATGGGTGGCCAGGTTAGCGGAAAGTTCCTGCCCTCAGGAGTTTGTGACGCTGGGCAACGAGGGCTATCGTTGTTCCTTTTTCACTTGAAGAGGAAGAGGAGAACAGATGGCCAATCGGAGGTTGCCTATGCGCAAGATCAAGGAGATTCTCAGACTACATTTTCAGGCCCGCTTATCCGCTCGCCAGATCGCTCGAAGCGGCTCGGTATCTCGGGCTACCGTGGGTGATTACCTGAGCCGGACCCGGGCCGCCCAGCTCGACTGGAAACAAGTGGCCCAGATGAGCGAGGCGGAGTTGGAAGGACAGCTTTTTCCTCCTCCGGCTCCTCGGGGCCGCCACCGCCCTCCACCCGATCTCGCCTACGTGCACCGAGAGCTGCGGGGAAAGTCGGTCACTCTGCAGTTGCTCTGGCAGGAGTACAAGCAGGTTCATGCGGACGGCTATCAGTACTCGCAGTTTTGCGATCTGTATAACCGCTGGAGAGGCAAGCTCGACGTGGTGCTGCGGCAAAACCACCGGGCCGGCGAGAAGATGTTCGTCGACTATGCCGGCCAGACGGTCGAGATCGTCGATCCCAAGACCGGTGAGATGCGTCAAGCCAGCATCTTCGTGGCCGTGCTGGGAGCCAGCAACTACACTTACGCCGAGGCTACGGAAAGCCAGAATCTTCAGTCCTGGATCGGCGCTCATGTACGGGCCGTGGAGTTTTTCGGTGGCACTACCCGGGTGGTGATCCCTGACAACACCCGCACGGCTGTCTCTCAGGCTTGCTTTTACGAACCCCAGATCAACCCCAGCTATGCCGAGTGGGCGGCCCATTACTCAGTGGCCGTCATCCCGGCCCGGGTGCGGGCTCCCCGGGACAAGGGAAAAGTCGAATCGGCCGTGTTAGTCGTGGAGCGCTGGATCCTGGCCGCTGTGCGCAAGCGACGCTTCTTTAGCCTGGGTGAACTCAATCAAGCCATCCACGAACTGCTTGGGGAACTCAACCGCCGGCCTTTCCGCAAACTTGAGGGCAATCGCCTGGAGCTCTTCCGGCGTCTGGATCAGCCCGCTCTCAGACCCTTACCCAGGATCCGTTATCAGCTGGCTCGCTGGAAGAAAGCCCGCGTCAACATTGATTACCACGTCGAGTTCGAGCGCCACTACTACAGCGTCCCCTATGCTCTGGTCCGCCAGCAGGTCGAGATCCGTTACACGGAACACATCGTGGAGATCCTGCACCGGGGCCAGCGGGTGGCCTCGCATCGTCGCAACCGCGTGTCAGGAGCCGCCTCTACCTGCTCCGAGCACCGTCCACAGTGTCACCGGCGTTATCTGGAGTGGTCTCCTTCGCGGCTGATCTCCTGGGCTGCCAAGATCGGACCCCACTGTGGTGATCTGGTCGAGAAGATGCTCGCCTCTGGCCGCTATCCGGAACAGGCCTACCGCAGCTGCCTGGGACTGTTGCGGTTGGGCAAGACCTTCGGCGAGGATCGCCTGGAGGCCGCCTGCCGGCGGGCCCTGGCCTTCTCCACCTTCTCCTACCAGAGCGTCAAGTCCATTCTCAAGACAGGTCTGGACTCCCAACCATTACCCGAGACCCAACCACCACAACCGGCTCTGGAACACTCGAACCTGCGCGGAGCCGACTACTTCACTTGTGAGGAGAACTCTCATGCTCATTAACCAGACTCTCGAAAAACTTCACTCCATGCGCCTGACCGGCCTGGACGAGGCTCTCACCCAGCAACTCGAAGATCCCGACTCCTCCGTTCTCAGCTTCGAGGAGCGTATCGGCTGGCTGATTGATCGACACTGGATCTGGAGAGAGAACCAGGCCCAGGCCCGGCGCCTGAAAAACGCCCATCTCAAGGACAGCCAGGCTTGCCTCGAGGATATCGACTACCGTCCCGCCAGAGGACTGGATCGATCCCTCGTCCGTTCCCTGGCCACCTGCGACTGGATCACCAGACATCAGAATCTCATCCTGCTTGGCCCCTGCGGTGTGGGTAAGACCTTTCTGGCCTGTGCCTTCGCCCAGCAGGCTATCCGCCAGGGCCACACAGCCTTCTATACCCGCCAGCCTGTACTCTTTCGCGAACTCTCCATAGCTCGCGCCGACGGGACTCTGCACAAACGCCTGGCAAAACTGGCCCGTGTCGATATCCTCATCGTCGATGACTTCGCCATGACGGCCTTGGCTGAGAGCGAACGTCGTGACTTCCTCGAGATCTGCGAGGATCGTTACAACACTCGCTCCACCATCTTGACCAGCCAGATCCCCATTGCCGATTGGCACCAACAGATCGGTGATCCGACTCTGGCCGACAGCATCTTAGACCGGCTCGTTCACAACGCCCATCGCCTGCAACTCGCAGGAGGTTCCATGCGAAAGCGTCTGGCGGCTTCTCAGGACTAAAGGCAAAAAGGCTATGGAAACTGCCGCCCTGTGCAAACCCATTCAGCGCTTTGCAGATCTGCTCAGGATTCCCGACACGTGGGTTCTCACAGGGCTTGGAAAACTCCTCGCTGCGCTCGGCAGTTTTCCACACTTCCCACAGCCTCTACGACTCCTTCACACACATCTTTATTGGAGGTTTCTAGAGTGCCAATCGATCGAAGTTACATTGACTCAAAACGGCCACCTGACACATCATGAAATCCCCAGCGTCGCTTCGCTCCGACCGGGTGGCCACTTTCCCCGGATTGGGTGGCCGGTTTCACCGGAATACGCACTCCTCACCTGGCGCAGAGTTTCCCGGTCATCGATGGGCCGGAAGGCGGGAGCTGCCGCCTCCCGGACGACTACAACCTGGCGGGAAGGGACCCCCAGAATCGCACAGATATTGCGCCGACTGCTTTCTGAAACAGCAATGACTGCCTGAGCTCGCCTGGCGCAGCGTCGCACCAGCCACCGGGTCAAACGCCGGCGGCGGGGGTGGAGACGGGGAAAGAGCTCCAGGCTCATGTCGTGAATGGTCAAAACCGTGGGGACGGCCGACCGGAGTGGACAAATTGAGTTGGTGAAATGCGCCACATCCGGATCCAGCTGTCTCAGCAGTCTCGGTGCTGTCAGTTGAATCTAGGGTATGCGCCAGGGAATCCCCCCCCGTGCGTCCAGCCGTCCATCGGTCGGGAGAGGGTCCGAGAGGGATAACGGTTGGTTGGAGACGACGATCCACTCGTCCTCTGTGAATTCAGCCACCAGGTGGCTCAAGAGATGTTCTGTGTAGTATCCGATTCCCGTCCTGTCGGGAGTAAGGGTTGTCCCGTCGAATGCGATTCTCATTCAGGAAATTCCACGTTCCACGTTTCACGTGGGTTACTGGTTACTGGTTAGATGCAAGATAAAAGAGCACCCCCATTTGACCGGATTCTCTTCTTGCTACTGGCATTGATGGAAAACCGCTGAGAGTGAATCGTGGACAGCTGCCGATCCCGTTCGAAATGGACGTCTAGTCGCTCAGTGTCCAGACTCCATTCAGCGATCACGAAATAGCTGACGTAGCTGGGATCGAGCTCCAGGGATTCATTGAGCACCGAGATAGTGGATCGGCCGCGGTCATCTTCTCGGACCTGCCTCAGGAAATAAACTCGCGGCCGAAATGATTCACACGACTGCCGGCACTTCGGTTTCTGGTAGCCAGTGTAATGGAGAGTGGACTGGTTGAACCATTGCAGCTGCTGATCGACTGACTTGAGGCTGTCAAAATGACGGGCCCGCCAAAACTTTCGGGCAAACACCGAGTTGTTGCCCTCGATGGAAGCCTGAGAGAAGGGCTTTCTGGGGACCGAGTAGATGGGAACGACCTGGTGTTGGAGAAGAAAATGCATAACCCGGCTGATGTTTCGTCGCCCCGAAGTGCTCCCAATCGTGGCAGCACAGTTATCGATTTTCATAAAGGATGGCTTTTCGAAGCGTTCAAAAAAACGGCTCGTCTCGTCGATAAACGCCTTTGCCGTCTGCCCTTTCACCCGCTGGTAGTAGCGAAGCCTGGGGGCCTGCTTGAAGCTAAAGCCTATGAAATGCAGAGGTTCACTGCGGCCGGCCAGATACTTCTGGCCCACAAAGTCAGCCTCCACTACCCGGCCACCCAGGCTCTGGTAAATCGTGTGTTCCGGGTAGCACAGATAGGCGGCTGCTCCACGATGGTCTCTTTTCTTGGGCGACTTCGTGAGCCCCAGATCCGACATCATCTGCCCTATCGTCCTCAGCGGTGGAGACGGCTCTTGAGGCCACCGCCGCCGCCACTCAAGCTCAATGGCCGAAGCTCCTGTGTAAAACTCAGTCGGCTCCTGACTCAGATAGCGATGAATTGCAGCAACCTGCTTTTCTGTCTGCGAGCTCCAGCGTCGCCGCTTGCCCTTGGGCCAGCCACGCCCGTCTCGTTTCACGTCCTCTCCCTTAGATTGTGTCCACCGGATCACGGTGTGCTTACTCATCCTTAAATGGCTTGCAATCCGTTTCTTGGACCATCTTCTGTCAAAGTACAGTTGCTGTACCTGGCGCCGTCGACGTATCGCTTTTTTTTCGAGATCATCGCCTCTACAATGCCTCATTCGACCCCCCTATTGGGGGGGTGCTATTTCATTTTGCCTATAACCCTTAGGGATCGTGTTCTGCCGGTCTGACAAGGAAAGCTGAAACGGAGCCGCTAGCGTTGCAACCGGAAAATATTGGGACCTCCCACTCCCTGACGGTCGGGGCTCCGTTTCAATCCCGGCGAGCGCCCAACCTGGAACGTGGAACGCGCAACGCGCAAGCTGTATAGTCCAGACTATGAGCTTGGAAGGAAAAGTGGCTGTGGTGACGGGAGGTGGCTCGGGAATTGGGCGGGCAATTGCTCTAACGCTGGGCAGGGAAGGAGCTTGTGTGGTGGTCTGCGGGCGCAGCCGGGAAGCCCTGGATGAAACCGTTGAGCTGGTGCGGTCGCCGGGAGGTTCAGGGGAATCGTTGACTTGTGATGTGACCTCCCCCGACGAAGTCGCCGATCTGTTCAGCAGAGTTGGCAAGGACAGGAAAGGGATCGATATCCTGGTGAACAATGCGGGCCTGGGCGGACCAAATCCGATGGGCGACTCCAGCGATGAGCACTGGAGGGTAGTCATTTCTACCAATCTCCACGGGCCGTTTTACTGCAGCCGGGCGGCTCTGCCCTGGCTTCCGCAGGGCGGCCGCATCGTGAACATCTCCTCCATTCTGGGGAGGTTTGGCGTACCGGGCTACACGGCCTACTGTTCCAGCAAGCACGGGTTGATCGGTTTCACGCGGGCTCTGGCCCTGGAACTGGCGCCCCGGGGAATCACGGTCAACGCTATCTGCCCCGGGTGGGTAGAGACAGACATGGCTCTGCTGGGAATGGAAAGTGGAGCTGAGAGCGCCGGGATTACATTCGAGGAATTTCGCCGCAGGGCACTGGATCAGGTCCCGCTCAAGGAAATGATTCAGCCCGAGGAGGTTGGTGAAATGGTCTGCTTTCTGAGCTCGGACCGGGCCAGAAACATCACCGGCCAGTCCTACAACGTGTGCGGCGGCCAGGTGATGAGCTAGGCGAGGCGCGTTCCACGTTCCACGTTCCACGTACTGAGGTGCCTGACATTGGCAGGATTCGTGGAACGTGAAACGCGGAACGTGGAAGCTGGAACGCGAGCGACAGCGAGCGATCCGATTACAGTAGCCCCTCGACGGTGTCGGCAATCGAGTCGCCAGTGAGACCGAACATCTGCATCAACTCCTCGCCGGGCCCGGAGCGAGGCACGCCCGTCACGGCAATCTTGTGATAGCGCCCGGGAGTATTGGCAATGGCACCCAGAACCGCTTCACCCAGCCCGCCCTCCGGATAATGATCCTCGACCGTCACCACGAGTCCGGTTTCCCGGGCAGCCTGCCCCAGCGTCTCCTCATCGACGGGCTTGACGCTGTACAGGTCGATCACCCGCACCGGAATCCCCCGATCTGCCAGCAATTCGCAGGCACGGAGAGCCTCATGCAGAGTGACCCCCGCTCCCACCAGGGTGGCGCGATCGTCATCGCTGCTTCGCAGCACATGGCTACCGCCAAGGTGGAATTCCGTGTCATTGTCGTACACCAGCCCCGTCTTGGGTCGGCTCGTCCGAATGTAAACAATTCCCGGGGTTTCCGCTGCGATACCCACCAGGCGGTGGGTAGAGATCGCATCCGACGGATAGAGAACCGATGAGCCCGGAATGGCCCGCATCATGGCAATGTCTTCCAGTGCCATCTGGGAGGGGCCGTCGGGACCGATGCTCACGCCGCAATGTGACCCACAAAGCTTGAAATTCGCCTGAGAGACCGCTCCCATACGGATCTGGTCGTAGGCCCGGGTCAAGAAGCAGGCGAAGGTGGAGGCAAAGGGAATCTTGCCCACGGCACTCAGCCCGACGGCCGCACCCACCATGTTCTGTTCCGCGATGAAGCACTCCACAAAGCGCTCCGGGAACTCCTTCAAGAACTCCTGAGAATAGGTCGAATTCTTAGTGTCGCCATCCAGTGCCACCACCTCGGGATGAACTCTTCCCAGTTCAACCAGGGCCCTTCCGTAAGCCTGCCGGGTAGCCAGATGGGGTTCGACCGGAAAGTCTGGGGTCGGCATGGCTGAAGCTGCGGGCACCTCCGCTTGTTCCCGCCCCGGTGTCCTCACTGTCAGAGGCTCCGCGAGCTCGAGATCGTCTCCGATTTCTGCCAGAGCCTGTTCCAGCATTTCACCCTGGGGAACCGGTTTGCCATGCCAGCCGTCCCTGTCTTCCATGAAAGAAACGCCTTTCCCCTTCCGAGTATCGGCCACGATTGCATAAGGGGCACCTCGATTGGCTCTGGCCCGGTCCAGGGCAGCCAGGATCGCGGAGACATTGTGCCCATCGACAATCTCGGTTGCCCAGCCGAAGGAGCGAAAGCGCTGCTCGTAAAGCCCTACATCATCACCGTACATGGTCATTTCACTCTGACCGAAACGATTGATGTCGAGGATCGCAATCAGATTGTCAACCCCCCGGTGGCTGGCGAGCATGGCCGCTTCCCACACGGCTCCCTCAGCAAGTTCTCCATCTCCGGTCAGTACGTAGACTCTCGAATCCCGCCCGTCCATCCTGGCGCCGATGGCCATGCCCAGACCGATCGACAATCCCTGTCCCAGGCTGCCCGTAGCCACATCCGCCCAGGCACTTCGGGGCGTCGGATGTCCCTCCAGTGGACTGTCGATCTTGCGCAGGTTGAGCAGTTCCGCAACCGGAAAAGCACCGGCCTCGGCCCAGGCTGCCCAGACCACGGGAACGCCGTGACCCTTGGAGAGCACAAAGCGGTCATTGAGCACGCTCTTCGGATTCTGTACATCAAAGCGGAGGGCGTAAAAGAAGAGAGCCGAGACCAGTTCTGCACAGGAGAGACAGGTGGATGGATGTCCCGATCCTGCCTCTGAAGTCGAGACGATCGAGTGCCTGCGCAACCGGTTTGCCATCACTTCGAGAGAACTGACCAGCAAAGCTGAATGGTTGGACGGCGGAGAAATGGTTGGCTCGCTCATAGCGTCTTAGTGTAGTGACGGGACGGCCGCCGATCAAACCTCGAAAAAGTGTAAGCAGGACGACCCAACCATTCGGCCCACATGTCTATAATAGAAGACGGAGTAAAGCTTGAGCCGGTTTCTCTGTCCAGCTCTGAGCTTCAAGAAGGGAGTACTTGGTCATGTCCCGGCGCGCCATCGCCTGCAGGGATGTCACAGGAGGCAAGGGACACCACGGGCTGCTAGAATGCTGAAGGCGGGTCAGTCTCTACCCGATTTCGAGGCAAGGCGTTTGCCGGGCCATGCACAGGCTTTCTGGGGTGGGGCTCCAGACATCATTGCCAGCCGCGACTTGATTTCGCGTTCTCCCGCGTTTCTGGCGGTGGTCAAAGGAGATTGTCCAACCTGCCTTTACGCGCTTCCCTATTTTGAGAGACTGTACCGGCTGCATGGTGGGTTCGCGCCCGTCATCCTGCTGGCCCAGGAGAGCGAGATCAGGGCCGGGAAGATGGTCGAACACGACCAGCTGGAGACCCCCGTTCTACTGGATGAAGCGCCCTATTCCATAGGCGAAGAGCTGGAAGTGAGTTTCGTTCCCGCCGCTCTGCTGGTCTCCAGTGGCGGAGACATCGAGTTGAGCTTCGAGTCATTCGAGAGGGAGGCCCTGAGAGAGATTCACGAACGATTGAGCCTTCAAAGTGGACAAGCGGAGATCGCTTTCTATCAAGAGGATGAAGCCGTCGATGCCTTCCGGCCGGGTTGACACGGTCGCAATGCTGCTTAGCCGGGACGCTGAGTGATTCAAGGAGATGAGAGATTGAGGCTGAAAAGAGGTCTATTGCTACTCTGCATTGTGTGTCATACGCTGGCCGGATCACCATTGTGGGGCGGCAACGTGCCGCCTACCAGCGTCTTCGTGTTCCACGTCAGGTGGGGTGAGTCGGATCAAACCGGGCTGGCGCTGGCCAACCCGACGGATCGGGTTGCTGTCGTCACGCTGTTCCTGTTCAACAATAATGGGACTCTGGCCGACCCTCTGGAGAGGGAGTTGATCATCCAGCCGAACGAGCAGCGGGCCGTGGTTCTGACCGACGTCTTTCCCAGGGTAGTGACCGTCGATGGCTTCATCCTGGCCTTCAGCGACAACGCCGGCGTGGTCGGCTTCTTTCTGACCTTTGCCACCGATGTGTCCCAGATCGATGGTGCTGAGGCCAGTCTTTTCATCCTTTTGCCGAGAGCGCTCATCTTCCCGGAGCTTCTGAGCGGTAATGGCGAGTCGACGGAGCTGAACGTGATCATTGTCTCTGGCTCTGCCAACCCGCCTCCCAACTTCACGCTCAACTTCGACCTGTGCGGGGCGGACGGGAGTTGTATCACCGAAACGCGGCAAGTCCCTTCCGGCCCAGTCATCGCCGGACTGGCGCGGTTTTCGGGGACAGTGGCCGAATTGTTTGGGGAGAAGGCACCCGCTGGCGAGTCACCCTTCGATCAAAGCTACGTCACTGTGACGGTTCCCAACGGTCTTGTGTCCGGATACCAGGAGTTCCGCAGTGAGAACTTCCGAGGGGGAAGAAATGCGCTCAGCTTGATGGGAGGCGACGAACGGCCCTTTTCCATTTTTGGTGCTCAGGTGGCCGACACCAGCAATATTACCAGCGACGTGACCCTCATCAATCCGACCGATCTGCCGGCCACGCTCAACATTTCGGTCTTTCCCACCGGTGTCTCGGAGGGGGCTTCCCTGGCTACGTCGTCGTCGATCATGCTCCCTGCCGGCGGAGTGGTCAAGCGCAACATCCGCCAGTTGGTCGATCTGCCGGATGGAGATTTCGTCGGCTGGATCAGGGTAGACAGTGACGTCTCCAATATTGTCGGCAATGTGACCTTTGGTGACGTAGAGCGGACCTTTCTTTCTTCTGTACAAATGCAGGGATCTCCCCAGTCGGAGCTGCTCTATTCGCATCTGGCTGACGGGCTGGGATTCTTCACCGGCCTCACCTTTCTCAACGTTACTTCCGATCTGATCAATGTTGAAATCGAGGTCTTCGATCCAGCCGGGAAGATGACCGGCTCGGGAAGTTTTGAACTGGCCGGGTTCGAGCATGCTCCCCGCCTTCTGGGCGAGATCATCGCCGAGTTCGAACCGCAGATAGACGGTTTCATCCGCGTGTCTGCCAGCCGAGGAATCTTCAGCTTCGAGCAGTTCGGCTTTGTGAAGGACGGTGTCCTGAAATCACTCTCGGCCGTACCTCCTCAGCGGGGAGCCGGGACGGTCTCCGGGGTTGTTATCCCAGTGGCCGGGCAGGGCCTGGAAACCGTTCGCACAGCCGGCCCCAGAGCCAGTCTGGCCGGACGCCGCTTTCCCGCCAGCGCAAAGAAGGGAGTTTTCCTGGACCCGGATGGGAGCTTTCGACCGGGCGAGATGATCGTTCAGTTCCAGCCGTCGCTGAGCCCTGCCGCCGTGGAGTCGATGGCGGAAGGACTCTCCCTCGAGATCCAGAGTCGGGCTCCCGGTCAGATCTGTCTGGTGCGGCTTGCGCGTGGAATTGCCACGCTCCAAGAAAGAGTCATCGACAAGTCGATCCGGGACAGGACTCTGGAGGTGATCGAAGAACTGAATTCGCGCAGCGAAGTGATCTACGCCCAACCCAATCACCTCTTGCGAATTGAAGGTGCGATTACCCCCGATGATCCCTTCTTGCCCCGGATGTGGCATTTCGAAAACATCTTTGTGCCCGAGGCCTGGGAGATCACAACCGGAAGCCCCGATATCGTGGTTGCCGTCATCGACACGGGTGCCAAGTTCAACCACCCGGACCTGGGACCCAGGCTGACGGGCGGTCAGGCCGACTTCATCGAGGACCCCCAGAACTCTCTGGACGGCGCCGCCCGGAATTTCGACGCAGAGGATCCGGGAGATGATCCTAACGGACAGAACAGCAGCTATCACGGGAATCATGTGGCAGGAACCATCGGGGCAGTCACCAACAACGGTCTGGGAGTCGCAGGAGTCAACCATGTCTCCCCTCTCATGATTGTGCGAGTGGTGGGCGCGGAGGGTGTCGGCAGCGAATTCGACATTTATCAAGGGCTCCTGTATGGCGTGGGACTTCCCAATGTGCTGGGCCAGCAGACGGCTGGAGATTTTGTGCCCGCCAGAGTCGTGAACATGTCTCTGGGCGGTGATGTGATTGGTCCCTTCGCGAGACAGGTGGTTGAGGATGCCCTGGAAACAGGAGTCATCATCGTGGCTTCAGCCGGTAACTCGAACAGTAGTGAGCCTCATTTTCCGAGTGACTTGCCGGGGGTGCTGAAAGTGGGTGCGACGGATCTCCTGGGCAACAAGGCTCCTTACTCGAATTTCGGCGGTAACTTCATCGTGGCTCCGGGCGGGAATCTGGCTGCCGATGCCAACGGAGATGGACTAGCAGACGGCGTGATCAGCACCGTCTGGAACCAGTTTTCTGATACTCCCGGTTACGATTTCTACCAGGGCACCTCGATGGCAACCGCGCACATGACAGGCGTGATCTCCCTGATGCTTTCCGCCGACCCCAATCTCACCCGCGAACAGGTGATGACGATCCTGGGGGACACCGCCACAGCGCCCGCCGGGCAGGACCCGAGCCCCGCTGGAGGACTCCATCCTTTTTTCGGGGTTGGCATTGTCAATGCCTTCCGGGCAGTTGCATCAGCAGCAGGTTTTTCGCAGAGCGATCCAAGACTGGGCATCTCACCCAAGAATCTCGATTTCATAGTGATTCATGATGAGCTCAAGACCAGGGTTTTCAACCTGGGGGGCGGGGATCTGCAGGTTCAGGCACCCACCGTCGTCACGGATTCAGGTGGAAACTGGCTGGCAGCCGAGTTGACCGGGGAGGATCTCACGGTCAGGGTAGATCGGTCCGGACTGGCGGACGGCAGATACCAGGGGCGGGTTCAGCTCACATCCAATGGCGGGAATGGGACCGTGGAAGTGCAGATGCAGGTGGGAGTCGATGAGAGCTCCAACATTGGAGACATCTTCGTTCTGGCCATCGATCCCAGAACTCTCAATACGGAAGGCCAGTCGGAGGTCGCGAAGTTCTCAGATGGCTACGAGTACGAGGTTTCCCCTTTTCCGTCAGGGGACTATCTGATCCTGGGGGGCACAGACAACGACGATGACGGGTTCATTTGCGACGAGGGAGAGTTCTGCGGCACCTTCCCGGTCTCGAATCAGCCGGTTCCGGTCACGGTGGAGCCAGGTCTGGAGACTTCCGGCATTGACTTCACGGTCGAGGCCGAGGGCGAGCTGAGCACGCTCTCGACCAGGAGGAGGAACGGTGGATTCAGGCTTTCGTCCCGTCCCGCGCTGGATCGCCTGCTGGAGGAGCTGGAGCGGCGGGGATCTGAGGCGAAGAGTGGAAAAAACAACGTAGAACGTGGAACATGGAACGTGGAACGGTCAGGGCGGCGCCCGGCGCCTCTTCGGTGATCTTCAGGTCGAGCTTAACCGGGTACGGTTTACTTTCTCTGCTAGCTGCCGTGACGGCCCTGGCCTGCGGCTCGAGCAGACAGATCGACGTCCCAGGAGGAGAGAGCGCTGATCCGCCCGCTAGAATCGAGGAAACGGTGACGAGCGAGCCGGAACTGGAAGTTCACCGAGGCACTCTTGCCAAAACCGTCGAGGAAGGCGGCTGGCTCCTCAAGACCAGCGGGAAAGAGTACCTGCTGCTGTCCATCTCTTCCTATCGGAACGAGCCCTGGCTGCGAGAAGGAGCGGGTGTTGAGGTCAAGGGCCGCGAAATGACCGATGTCATGACGATCTACATGCAGGGAACCCCCTTCCGGGTTTCTGCCATGAAACCGTCGAGTCCGGCAGGGCAGCGGCACCGGTAGGGTGCAGGAATTCAACTTTAGCGCGAGATTTCATCTCACAACCGGTGGAGCCACCACCCGGCTCTTTGCGATGATTGAAAAGATCCGTATGATCTTGCAGGAGCAGCGAAGCCAATGAAAGTACTTTCCATAGCAGTTCTTGCCTTGAGTCTGATGTTAGTCACTGTCGGAAGCGTGATCTCCAGCAGCGGTTATGGTCTCTCAATCCCCGACTGGCCTCTGGCTCTGGGAAGCCTGGTTCCCGATCCACTCGTGGGAGGCATCGCCTGGGAATTTTCTCACCGCGTCCTGTCGCTGATCACCGGTCTGGCAACTCTCCTTCTGGGGGGGCTTTTGTTGACGACTGCAGACGCGCTCCAGCGTCGGCTTGGAACTGCCATGATGGCAATCATTCTGGTTCAGATTGTAGTGGGAGGACTGGGGGTCCTACAGGAGTTTCCCTGGTTGCTGAAGGTGATGCATGCCTCGCTGGCTCACCTTTTCGTCGCTACCGCGGCGGCGACTGTTGCCCTGCTCAGCACCGGGGGTGTGCCTGGTTCCGACCAGGGTGCGGGTCCCGCCGCCATTCGGCGAACTCGAGCCTTTGCCTCCATGCTACTGCTGCAGCTGGTAGCGGGCGCAGTCGTCAGGCACGCAGAGACACAGCCGGTGATGCTGGGAGCGCTTGTGCTGCATCTTCTGTTGGCCATTGGAATCGTGGTCACCGGCATGTCCATCGCGCTCCGAATCGGGGCTGCCTTGTCGGGATGGCGGTCAGCGGCAGCTTATGCCATCGGGGCCGGAGTTATGGTGCAGATTCTGCTGGGCATCACCGTCTTCCTGAGCGCTCCCGAGCCAGGTGCAATCGGGCAGCAGCCCCTTTCCTACATCTGGCACTCGGGATCGCACGTGGTGGTGGGTGCCCTTCTTCTAGCCTGCAGCACGGCTCTCTATCTTCGACTGTCGCGAGACTAGAGGTTTAGGCACTCGCTGGCGCGAGCGCCTGTTCCACGTTTCACGTTCCACGTCTTGTCTTGTCTGGCCGTCTCACAGGTGCTTGACCTGAGCCCCGGAACCGAGAACCGAACAGTCCCAACGTGGAACGTGGAACCCGAATTCAATCCAGCGCTCTGACCAGGAGGAGGGTCAGATCGTCCTTGATCGAGACTTCGCCGGCGAACTCCTTGACGCTGGCCAGAAGCTGGTTCTGCAGTTCGACTGGTGAGTGTGAAATCCTGCTGCGGATCAGATCCGTGAGCCGTTCTTCACCGTATTCCCGTCCCCGGTCGTCCTGTGCTTCGGTGATTCCATCGGTATAAATGATCAGGGTGTCTCCGGGCCCCAGGTGCAGGCGATGGTGCTGGTAGGATCCCTCCGGAAACATCCCCAGTACGGCACCACCGCCTTCCAGCCTGAGGATCCCGTTTGAGCTGGCTCCGGGAGAACTGGAAGCCGGCACCGGCTGGATGTCTGCAGCGCTGGCACCGGGGCGGAAAAGCAGGGGCGGATTGTGCCCGGCGTTGACGTAGGTCAGTTGCCTCCTTGAATCGTCGTAGACGGCGCAGAACAGGGTTGCGAACCGGCTCTCCTCAGTCATTGAACAGAGAAGGCGGTTCACCTCGGTCACCACTGCAGCAAGATTCTCGGTGGTCTGCGAAGCATGGCTGCGAAGCAGGGCTTGCAGCGAGGCCATGAGCAGGGCGGCCGAGATTCCCTTTCCCGAGATGTCTCCTACGGCCAGGCAGAACTGGGTTGAGGAGACTTTCAGCACGTCGTAATAATCTCCCCCGACCGCCCCCGCCGGCTGGCAGATTCCCGTGTAGTTGAGAGTGGGGATTTCGGGGAGTTTCTGGGGGAAGAGTCTTGACTGAACCTGACGTGCAATCCGAAGCTGTTCCTGCAGCAACCGATTCTCCCGTTTCAGATGGACCAACTCCAGGTCCTGCATGACGGTTTGCTTCAGTGAAAAGGGCTCCCAGGGCTTGGTGATATACCGATGAACCTGTCCCTCGTTGATGGCATCCATCAGGTAGTCGATCTCGGTGTAGCCAGTCAGAATGATGCGGACCGCCTCCGGCTGCAAGAGCAGAGATTCGCGGAGGACATCGATTCCCGTCGTTTCAGGCATTCGCTGGTCGGTGATGATGACATCCACATCCTGTTTCCGCAGAAGCTGAATGGCATCTTCTCCGGTCAATGCCTCGAAAATGCGGAAGTCTCCAAAAAAGGTGCGTCTGAGCTTGTGAAGATTTGAGACCTCATCATCAACGATGAGCAGGTTGTATTGATTTGTTGCCATCTAACTTCCACCACGGACTGCTATCGGTCTTCTCCGAAAGAGGAATTATAACGCCTAAAAGCTGGGTTTTGCCACGGCGCCCGCAACGCGACCCGTGGGACTTCCACCACGGGGTGCTACCCGATCAAGCAGTTTGTGGAGTCCGCCTGCGCACCTGCGCTCAACCCTCGAGTTGGAGCCGGTAACTTTCAACTCGAGCAAGATGTTTCATGCCTTGTCACCGGCAATGTTATGATAAACGCCCAGGTGAGTTGTTTTCTGCGTGACCACTTTGGGACCATTTTGGGGACAGTCTACCTTGCCAGCAATACTCCAGACAGAAGAAGGGGCAGAGTAGACTGTCCCGCTGAGGGACTGCGATGAAGATCCTGAACATTTCCTATGCCCTTCCCAGTTTGAGGGTCTCTAATCAAGATCTGATGCGTGAGGTTCTGGAGCGGAGTCGGAAGCACCTTTCTCTCGGGGATCTGAAGAAGCTGGAGAGGAAGATCAAGAAGTTTTTCCGAATGTCCGGCACGGACACGCGTTACCATCGAAATGGTGGTGAGCTGGCCTGGGATTTTGCCCTCAAGGCCGGTAAGAAGGCCCTGGATGCAGCGGGAGTCGACCCCGAAGACATCGACCTGCTCATCTATGCGGGCGTGGGCCGAGGCTGGATCGAACCTGCCACCGCCAACCTCTTTCAGCACGAACTGGGCCTGGCCAAGGCAACCTGTTTTGACGTCATGGACGCTTGTGCCAGTTGGATTCGCAGCCTTTCGATTGCCAAGAGTTTTCTTGACCAGGCTGTGTACCGAATGGTGATGATTCTCAATTGCGAGTTCTGCTTTCGGGAATACGCCAATCTGGAGATCACCGACGTCGACAACCTCGAAAACAGCTTTTCTGCCTACACGATAGGCGAAGCGGCCACCGCCACCATTCTCACCAACGACGGAGACTCCGAGAACTGCAGTTTCTCGTTTCGCACCTGGGGAGAGAAGCACGGTTTGTGCAAGATACCCCTGCCCAATGCTGCCGATTTCACTCCCGAGAACGGTCATCGACCGATCACTCCCATGTCCTTTTTCACGAGTCCTACCGAACTGCTCACGTTTACCGTCAACAAGCTGATCCGACACTTCCTCGAAACAGCACCGATCGCTGAGCAGGAACATGATCTGATCATCGGGCATGAAGTCACCGGGTGGGTGACGAAGAGGGTGGCTCGCAAGGTGGGCCTGGATCCGGAGCGTGTCTTTGAAACACACCCTCGATTCGGAAACACCGTGTCGGCCTCACTCCCCCTGGCACTTGCCGTGGCGGAGAGAGAGGGCCGTCTGAAAAGAGGCATGCGAGTCCTTCTGTTGATGGGCAGCGCAGGGGTGACTACAGGCCTGGGATCGTTTGAGTATTAGTGGCCCGCACTGGCCTCCCCTCCTGGCTCAAGCAGCTCTACGATTACGACTCTCATTTCATCCGGCTGGGGGGCTGGAACTGCCACTATCTGGACGAAGGCCAGGGGGAACCGGTGGTGATGCTGCACGGGAATCCGGCCTGGTCCTTCATGTACCGCCACCTGGTCGACGGCCTCCGGGACCGATTCCGGGTGGTGGTTCCAGACCACGTCGGTTGCGGCCTTTCCGATCATCCCGGCGGGGAGGGGTATTCATACACACTGGAACAACGAGCCCGGGATCTTGAGGACCTGCTCGATGCACTGCAGCTGGATCGGCCTGTTTCGCTGGTCGTGCACGACTGGGGGGGGCTGATCGGATGCGCCTACGCGACCCGTTACCCCGGCCGAATCAGCCGCCTGGTCGTCCTGAACACGGCCGCCTTTCATTTGCCGCGAGGAAAAGATCTCAACCGGATCCTGCGCTGGTGCCGCAGTTCCAGGCTGGCCGCCTTTTTGATTCTGAGACTGAACTTGTTTTCCTGGGCCGCCACCAGCTGGGGGTGCCGGATGCGGCGCATGCCCCGACAGGTTCGAAGGGCCTACCGTTATCCCTACCGGAGCGCCAGGGATCGACAGGCCGTCTTGAGCTTCATCCAGGACATTCCGCTGAGCCGAGAAGACCTCTCCTACCAGACGGTCTCGCGCATCGAGGCCGGGCTGACCAAGCTCCGGGACAAGCCAATGCTGCTCTGCTGGGGTGAGCTGGATCCGGTCTTCGACAAGGACTTCCTGAGGGAGTGGCAAAGGCGCTTTCCCAGGGCGTTCGTCCAGAAGTTCACCCGCGGAGGACATTACATTCTGGAGGATGCTCATGAAACGATCGTGCCTCTCGTGCGAGAATTCCTGGAAGCCCCTCTGAAGCAGAATGACGCGCCATAACATCGCTTCCCATCTCCCCTTGAGGGCCGGCGACTCGCCCCGACAGCCGGCCCTGATTTCACGTCGCCATCGTCTGACCTTTTCCGAACTCGAGTCTTACAGCAACCAATGTGCATCTGCGCTGTTCCGGGCAGGCATCCGGAAGGGAATGAGAACTGTTGTCATGCTTCGTCCGGGAAAGGATTTTCTGGCCGTCTGCTTTGCCCTCATGAAACTCGGTGCCGTGATGGTTCTGGTTGATCCCGGCATGGGGCGCAACCATCTCGGGAAGTGCCTGGAGCAGGCCTCTCCAGAGGCATTCATTGGTGTTCCTCTGGCTCAGTTTGCCCGGGGGGTCCTGGGATGGGCCTCCGGAACCCTCAGGATCAAGATCTCGGTTGGATGGCCCGGCTGGGGAGGAAAGCCGCTGAAATCTCTTTTCAAACCAGATGTCGGGGGGCCCGACGTACAGCCGGAGGCGGTTCGCCCCGAGGATCCTGCTGCCATCGCTTTTACTTCCGGAAGCACGGGACTTCCCAAGGGTGTTGTGTACACGCATAGCATGTTCGACGCCCAGTATCAGCAGCTGAGAGATGAATATGGGATCCAGCCGGGGGAAGTGGACCTGGCGACCTTCCCATTGTTCGCGCTTTTCGATCCGGCCCTCGGGTTGACCACCGTATTTCCAGAAATGGATTTTTCCAGGCCGGGTCGCGTTCATGCCCCCGACATCATCGAAGCAATCCAGACCCACAGGGTGACGCATATGTTCGGCTCTCCGGCCTTGCTGACGCGTGTGGTCGACCATTACGGTGACTCTCCGCCGCGTCTGGACAGTGTGAGGAGGGTCCTGACGGCGGGTGCTCCCGTTTCCAGGAGAGTTCTGCAAGGCTTCGGGGAGTTTCTGGCCGGGGGTGAGATCTTTACTCCCTATGGAGCCACAGAGGCGCTGCCCGTCTCTTCAATCGCCAGCTCTGAGCTGCTGGGGCTGAGGGGATCGGGAGGCGCGAAAGGAGTCTGCGTCGGCCGGCCGATCAAAGGAGTAGACGTTCACATCATCCGGATCTCCGAAGAACCGTTTGACATGCTCACCGAAGATCTTCTCCTACGGTCCGGAGAAACCGGCGAATTGGTAGTCGCCGGCCCCAATGTCTCAAAGGAGTACTTTGGTCGGTCTCAGGCCAACCGCCTCTCAAAGCTGCGCCTTCGAGATGGTCGTAGAGGCCACCGCATGGGCGATCTGGGCTATTTTGACGACCAGGGTCGCATCTGGTTTTGTGGAAGAAAGAGTCACCGGGTGATCACTCCCCGGGGAGTTCTTTTTTCAGTTCCCACCGAAGGAATCTTCAACCAGCACCCGCAGGTATGCAGAACAGCTCTGGTGGGAGTCGGTCAATCCCGGATCAGACACCCGTACTCTGCGTGGAGCTGGTCGCCAGGGAGTGGCGGACAAAGAAGGGAATCCGGGATGAGCTCCTGGAAATAGCAGCTAAAAATGAAGGCACCAGCCAGATCGGCAACGTCCTTTTTCACAAGAGCTTTCCCGTGGACGTTCGGCACAACTCCAAGATCTTCCGCGAGAAACTGGCTCTGTGGGCAGCACACCGGATCCACCCGTGACTTATCAACTGAATCTGAGTGAAGGAGATCGCATTCTGGTCACGGGTGGGGGCGGATTCATAGGCGGGGCGCTGGTCAGGCGGTTGCGCGAGCTGGGTTTCCAGGTCACGTCGTTCTCCCGAAGACACTATCCGGAGTTGGGGTTCCTGGGCGTCGAACAGGTTCGGGGAGATGTGGCCGATGGGGAACGCGTGAAGCAGGCTCTTGAGGGCTGCACCCTGGCCTTCCACGTGGCGGCCAAGGCCGGAATATGGGGACGCTATGATGACTTCCACAAGACGAATGTCATCGGCACGAGCAACGTTGTGCGGGCCTGTCATGACGGGGAGGGTATCCGCCGGCTCGTGTACACCAGCTCGCCGAGTGTCGTCTTTGAGGGGAAGGACATGGAGGGAGCTGACGAGTCTGTGCCTTATGCCCGTCACTTCAAGTCCGCCTACCCGGAGACCAAGGCAGCCGCGGAGAAAATGGTCCTGGAGGCAGACAGTGAGAAGCTGGCCACGGTGGCCCTCAGGCCGCACCTGGTGTGGGGGCCGGGCGATTCCCACATCATCCCGGGTCTGTTGCGTCGCGCCCGGAAAGGACACTTGCGGCGACTGGGCCGGCGGGAAAAGAAAGTTGATTTCACCTACATCGACAATGCCGTACACGCTCACCTTCTGGCGGCTGAACGCCTGGCTCCGGGATCACCCATCCACGGACGAGCCTTCTTTATCACAGACGATCGGCCCGTAGTGCTGTGGGGATTCATCAATCGGCTGCTGGAAACAGCCGGTTTGCCGCCCGTCACGAAGACCGTGCATCCCCGGGTGGCCTATGCTGCCGCCTGGCTGGTTGAAATGCTGTATCGTGGCCTGGGTCTCCGTTCAGAGCCCCGACTGACTCGCTTTCTTGTCGAGGAAATGGCGACGGCTCACTGGTTTGACATCTCGGCTGCCCGGCGCGATCTGGGGTATCGTCCCCTGGTCGACCTGGAGACGGGAATGGAAAGGGTGAGAGCCTGGTTGGCTCAGCAGGAAAGCGATACGGAGCCGGAGCGTTCGTAGGGGCTCCGTTTTCGCTCAGCATCATCGCATCCCCTGCGGAAAAAAGGGGACAGTCTACTTTTTTCCGGCGTGGCTGACCTTTGTGGTCCTGAAGCTTCCAGCACCGGAAAGAAAGTAGACTGTCCCCTTTCTTTCCGACCATGAGACTAGAATGATAAGTCATGAACCGACGATCGTTTCTGTCCGCAATGGGCCTGGCCCTCTCTTTTCACTGCTCACCGGGAAGTACTGAGAAGACGCGAGAAGTGATCAAGCCGAGGCGCCTCAGGCCGGGTGACACGGTGGTACTGGTGAACCCGGCTGGGGCTACTTTCAGCCGGGTGGATGCGGACATTGCCACTGAGCATCTGGAGGCGCTGGGGCTGAAGGTGAGGCGGGCACCCCATCTCTTTGACCGGCGTGGCTACCTGGCCGGAAGCGACGCAGACCGGGCAGGCGATATCAATCAGCAATTTGCAGACACAGACGTAGCTGGACTGATTGCGCTCAGGGGGGGATGGGGATGTGCACGGATTCTGGGACTTCTGGACTATTCGCTCATTCGCGCTCAGCCCAAAGTTTTCCTGGGCTTCAGCGATATCACGGCGCTTCACATGGCGATCCATTCCCGGACCGGTCTGGTGACCTTTCACGGGCCGGTCGGAACTTCGAACTGGACGCCGTTTACCACCGGGAACGTTCGCCGGGTAGTGCTCGAGGGCCAGACGCCGGTTTTCGCGAATCCGGCTCCAAGCAGCGGGAAAGCGGGCAGCACTCGACATCGCATCTGGACGATCCGGCCGGGCCGGGCCAGAGGTCCCCTGCTGGGGGGGAATCTGACCGTTTTGTCAGCCCTCATGGGCTCCCGATACCTGCCCGCCTGGGAAGGGGCAATCCTGTTCCTCGAGGACGTAGGGGAAGAGATCTACCGAGTCGACAGAATGCTGACCCAGCTCAAGCTGGCGGGAGTACTGGACCAGATCTCCGGCCTGGTCTTCGGGCATTGCACGGACTGCCGTCCGGGAAGCGGTTTCGGTTCACTTACGCTGGATGAGGTCCTGGAAGATCACCTTCTGCCTCTTGAGATTCCGGCCTGGAGAGGCGCCATGATCGGCCATATCGATGATCAGTTGACGCTTCCCCAGGGAGTCCAGGCCGAGATCGACGCAGCCGCAGGAACCATCAGGTTGCTGGAGCCCGCCGTTCGAATGTAGGGACCCGGTCTTGTGCCATCGGAAAAAAGGGGACAGTCTACTTTTTTCCGGTGTGGCGACCTGTGTGGTCCTGAAGCTTTTCCAGCACCGGAAAGAAAGTAGACTGTCCCCTTTCTTTCCGCTACAAAGTCAGGATCAGGAAATGGCGCCCGCCAGGTAGTGGTCCCCGAATCTCCAGACCACCGTGGCGCGTCCGGAAAGGGAGCCGGCCCCCGGCGAGATGTCAAACATCACATGATCCACACTCCCCATCTCCATCGAAAAATGAGAGTCCAGCTTGATCAGTTTGCTCTTGTCCGGAGACTCTCTCCGACCCAGTTCCCCGGGGTAAAGGACCATCGTCCAGGCTTTCTCTCCGTCGCGGATGCAGCCTACCCTGTAATCTCCAGCTGCAATCGTCGCCTCTCCGGCCTGGAGGTCCGCCCCGACCTTGAGACTGGCCCCACGCTGAAAATCGCCCACGCCAGTGTTGGCAACGTGCTCCATGTTGATCGGAGACGTGACGTACTGAAGGGTCACGTCATTCCCGTCCACCTTTGCTGTTACGGACTTGCGCATGTGGGGATGAGCAAGCAGCAGAGACATGCCAAGACCGGCAGTGAGCAGAATCAATAAAGACTTTTTCACCAGAATTCCTCCCTTTTCTTGTCTTGTTGGAAAACCTCTTGGATCGCTTCATTCTCTCACAGCTTGAACCTGTCCTCAATCGCTGGTAAAAAACGGTCCCTTCGATCAGAATGGGCCATTCCTGAGATATCAAGGAGTCGAAATGAAGGGAATCACAAGAAAAAGAGGCTGGACCTTGAGTCTGTCAATGGCGGGAGCTTTCCTGGGGTTTGCGATTGCAGGAGGGGAAACGGAGATGAAGCAGGAAGACAAGGAGATTCGCTGGAAAACGGCTGACATCCATGAAGTGGATCGAGCGCGGGAAGAGGGTTGTGTTCGCTCCCGCGTTCGGAAGTAGCCAGTCGGAGGACTCCAGCCAGTGACATTCCACAGGATCGTCCAGAATGACTGCAAGCTTCTGACCGGGTTGACAGCTCTGACCCTGCTGACCGGTTGTCAACCCGATCTGCTCGAACCCTTCCGCTTAGCCGAGGGACGCATCACGGCCCGCTCGTTGCTCACGGACGTGCAAGCCCTTTCGTCAGATCAGATGGAGGGCCGTGCTACCGGGACTGCCGGCGAAGACAAAGCGGCTGCCTTTATCGCCGAACAGTTTGCTCTTGCCGGCCTGCTCCCACTGCGTGACCTCGGGGTGGAGACGACGCGAGTCGATCCTGAAGACTACTTCCAGCCCCTGAGTCTGGTCGGAATGAAGAAGGTAACCGACTCTTCGCGACTCGAGATCAGAAACGAAACGGGAACTCTGGTCTTCACGCCTGGCGAATCTCTGACCTTCTGGTCGACTGCGCAGCAGAACTCAGTAGATGTCACGAATGCTCCCCTGCTGTTTGTCGGCTACGGCGTGGAAGCTCCCGAATACGACTGGGATGATTTCAAGGGGGTCGAACTGCAAGGAAAAGTACTGCTTTTTCTCAACGACGACCCTCCGGTGGTGGAGAATGGCGGGGAGCTTTTCGGGGGTGAGGCCCGTACTTACTACGGGCGCTGGAATTACAAGTTTGAGCAGGCCATGAAGCATGGTGCGGCTGGAGCCTTCATGATTCACACCACCGAATCGGCCAGCTATCCCTTCTCTGTGGTCCAGCACAGCGGCATCGAAGAGAGTTTTGCCCTGGATCTGCCCAGTGCGGGATACCAGGTCGATCTGCTGGGATGGGTCGACAGGCAACTAGGCGAAGCGATCGCTCACTCCCTGGGAAAGACTCTCGAGGACCTCTTCTCACTGGCTGCTCAGCGCAGCTTTGAACCGATCGACACGGGATACCGCGTCACCGCCCGCATCGAGACCACTGTGCGACGGCTCGAGAGTAAGAATGTGGTCGGGGTGCTGGAAGGGAGCGACCCTGTCCTCAAAGACCAGCTGATTGTCTTTTCGGCACACTATGACCATCTGGGTGTGAAGTCCGGATCGGAGGGAGAGGATCTGGTTTTCAATGGTGCCTGGGACAATGCTTCGGGAACGGCCTGCCTGTTGAATCTGGCCCGGGCCTTTGCCTCCCTGACGCAGCGACCCCGTCGTTCGGTGGCCTTCCTGGCCTGTGCCGCCGAGGAGCGAGGCCTGCTCGGAAGTCGCTGGTTCGTTGCCAGGCCTCCGATCGACCTGAGCAGGATCGTGGCCAACTACAACATCGACATGACCCAGATCTTCGGGGTTACGACCGATATTCCCGCTATTGGCCACGACGTGAGTACCCTGGGGGACGACTTACGCTGGGCAGTGGAGTGGGGTAGCCGGGACCTTGCCTACTCTCTGCACGTGGTCGGAGACACGAATCCGGCTGCCGGGAGCTTCTACCGATCCGATCAAGTCAATTTTGCCAAGAAAGGGATCCCGGCGCTCTTCATCAAGCCCGGCACCAGCTACGTTGAGCCTCTGTCATTCGATCCGGAGGAATACCGGACCCAGCATTACCATCAGGTCAGCGACGAAGTGAACCAGTACTGGGATCTCGCGGGTGCTGAGCGAGACATGCGCATCCTCTTCCGGGCCGCTCTGAGAACTGCCAGCCAGGATGAGAGGCCCCGCTGGGTGGAAGGGAATGAATTCGAGGCTGCCTGGAGGGAACTGTATGGGTTCCACGTTCCAGGTTCCACGTTCCACGATAAGGAAACCTTTGCCGGCCGAGGTCAACGTGGAACGTGAAACGTGAAACGCGAGACGTCAGTCGCGCCTCCCCATAAGAATGAAGGCGTAATAGAGAAGCGTGCTGATGGCCTGGAGGGCACCGGCTACATAGGTCAAGGCTGCTGCATTCAGCACCTTGTTCACTCCCGCCATCTCCTGGCTGGCCAGAACCCCGTGGTTGACCAGAAGCTGCTTGGCCCTGCGGCTGGCGTCGAACTCGACGGGCAGCGTGACGAGCGCGAACACAACGGTCGCGGCAAACAGGGCTAAACCGAACCAGGCCAATCCCGTGACGTTGACCAGGTATCCGATAAAGAAAAGGATCGGTCCGCCCAGCTTCCCAGCCGGACCGATGGGACCATGACTGAACGCAGTCCCAGAGGCGCATAGTTCCGGGCATCCTGGAGGGCGTGTCCCATCTCATGGGCCGCAATTCCGGCAGCTGCCACGCTGTGACTGTCGTGAACCACCGGACTCAGCCGCAGGACCTTGGTTCGAGGGTCATAGTGGTCGGATAGGAAACCCTTGGCCCGTTCCACCTTGACCTGCTGCAGCCCGTTCGAGTCCAGAAGGCTCCGGGCCACCTGGGCTCCCGTGACGCCGCGCATCGTGGCCACTTTGGAGAACTTGGCGAAGTTGGCCTTCACCCGGGCCTGAGCAAACAGCGCCAGCAGAATGGCGGGAAGACTGAATAGAATGTACAGAGGATCCAAAAACATCTCGTTGTTACCCCACAGAAAAAGACTCAACCCATTTTCTAAGATGCGGTGCCCTGGATGTCAAAGGCGCGCTGCCCAAACCGTGAGTTGGCTGCGCGTTGCCTGTAGGGCACGGTTATCAACCGTGCCGAACTGGACTCGGTGGCACAAGTCATCCATTCCCGGGCCATCGTTGCCATCTCGATTGGTTCGGCACGCCAGGTTGGCGTGCCCTACGGACCCCAGGGTCCATCACAGGAACTCCATACAGACCGAGTCAGCCACCATCAGCCCGTCATGAGTCAGCCGCAGGTGAGGGCCGTGCCACGAGACCAGGTCGAGTCCGATCAACTTTTCGATGCTCTCACTGTAAAGGCCGGGTGCGTCCAACCCGAACTTGGCCGAAACCCGCTTCAGGTCGACTCCCTTGTCTGTACGAAGTCGGAGCATAATTTCTTCACCCAGCGCCTCTTGTGGACCCAGTTTCTCGATGAAATCCAAAGTGGGAGGGTTGGCAGCGGCTTCTGCGTAGGTGGCGATTCGCCGGGTGTTGGCCCAGCGGACCCCCTCGATGTACGAGGCAGCACTCACACCGAGGCCGAGAGTGGGGCGGTTCTGCCAGTAGCGCTGGTTGTGAAGACACTCATGCCCAGGTCTGGCGAAGTGGGAGATCTCATACTGCCGGTACCCGCAGGACTCCATCTGGCGGATGGCGCTCTGGAACATTTCAGCGGCGACCTTGTCGCCCGGGGGAATCAGCTCTCCGCTCTGCATCCTCGCATGGAAGTCCGTTCCCTTCTCGAAGGTCAAATGGTAAAGCGAGACGTGGCCCGGGTCGAGGTCGAGGGCCTCCGCGACATCCGACTCCCACTCTCCCAGCCCTTGAGCCGGGAGAGCGAATATCAGGTCGACGTTGAGCCGGCGGAACCCGCTGTCCCGGATGAAGCGCAGGGCTCTTCTTGCTTCACCCGCGCTGTGAGCCCGCCGCAGCCGCTTCAGATGTCTATCCTGGAAGGACTGGATTCCCAGGCTGATGCGATTGAAACCGAGCTGCAGAAGGGCATCAGTCTTGTCCTCGGTCAGGGTGCCCGGATTGCACTCGATAGTTGCCTCGTCGAGCCTGGCCAGATCGAAACTGTCTCGAATCGCAGCCAACAGTTCGCCCAGCTCCGTCATCTCCAGCTCGGAAGGTGTACCTCCTCCCAGGAAGAACGTTGAGATGCGGCTGCCCGCCCAGGGAGAGGAGCGTACTTCTCGCTCCAGGGCGTCCAGGTAGCGCTTCCGCAGGGCCGGCTTCAGAGGGTCGGTTACGAAATCACAGTAGGGGCATTTCTTGACACAGAAAGGGATATGCACGTAGACGCCCAGGTCGTCCAGGGGCCCGGTCCAGACGGGAAGGACTGCTGCTCCGGCCGCGGCTTTGATGTGCAGGCCAGTCTTCGCCACCATCATCGCTGCTTACTCACTGCCAACCTTGAGAACACTCAGAAAGGCCTCCTGGGGGATTTCCACCCGGCCCACGGATTTCATCCGCTTTTTCCCCTCTTTCTGGCGGGCCAGCAGTTTCCGCTTGCGGGTGACGTCTCCGCCGTAACATTTGGCGATCACATTCTTTCGCATGGCGCTGATCTTCTCGGCCGCAATCACCTTGCTTCCGAGAGCCGCCTGCAGTCGGATCTCGAAGAGTTGTCGCGGGAGGATTTCCCGGAGATGCTGAACCAGAGCTTTTCCACGGGCAAAGGCTCTCTCTGTGTGGGTAATGAAGCTGAGCGCGTCCACAGCCTCGTTGTTAATGCGAATATCCAGTTTGACCAGATTTCCTCGCCGATATCCCATCCATTCATAGTCGAAAGAGGCATAGCCCCGGCTGCGGCTCTTCAGTGTATCGAAGAAATCGAGGAGGATCTCCGCCAGCGGCAGCTCATAGGTGAGAACCACGCGTTCCGGCCCCGTGTACTCCATGTACTTGAAGCTTCCACGCCGGGCTTCGCACAGTTCCATGCAGGCGCCCACGTAGTCATTGGGGGTGAGAATCGTGGCCAGCACATAGGGCTCTTCGACGAAGTCGATGTCACCACGGTCAGGCCAGGCGCTGGGATTCTCCATCATCTGAATCTGGCCCGCTTTCAGGTTGAGTTTGTAGACCACTGAAGGGGACGTGGCCACCAGTTCGACGTCGAATTCTCGTTCCAATCGTTCCTGGATGATTTCGCTGTGGAGCAGGCCCAGGAACCCGCACCGAAATCCAAAGCCGAGGGCCGCGGAAGTTTCGGGCTCGAATGAGAGGGACGCATCATTGAGCTGAAGACGCAACAGCGCCTCCCGTAATTCCGGAAACTGGTCCGTCTCCACCGGGTAAAGACCACAGAAAACCATCGGTTTGGCAGAGCGGTAACCGGGAAGGGGCTCAGGAGCGGGTCGATCCACCGATGTCACGGTGTCGCCGACATGGCACTGCCCCATCGATTTGATAGCGGCATGCACGAAACCCACCTGTCCACTTCCCAGTTCTTGCGCCGAACGCATCTCGGGAGCAAAGACACCTACACCACTGACCTCGGCCTCATGGCCGGAAGCCATCATGCGCATCCTGGTCCCTTTACGAATCATCCCGTCGAAAACTCGAATGTGAGCAATGATTCCGAGATAGGGATCGAAATGACTGTCGAAGACAAGAGCTCGCAGGGGAGCGCGATCAGTACCTGTCGGGGCGGGGACTCTCTGAATCACCGCTTCCAGGATTTCGACAATCCCTTCCCCGTCTCTGGCGCTGGCCAGCAGCCCTGACGAGCAATCGATGGCCAGAGTCTCCTCAATCTCTCGTTTGACCCGTTCGGGATCAGCCGCGGGAAGATCGATCTTGTTGATCACCGGAATGATCTCGAGCCCGCTGTTGAGAGCCAGATTGACGTTGGCAAGGGTCTGCGCTTCGACACCCTGGACAGCATCCACTACCAGGATGGCTCCTTCACAGGCGGCCAGACTTCGAGACACCTCGTAAGTGAAATCGACATGCCCCGGTGTATCGATCAGGTTGAGTTCGTAGACATGTCCATCTGAGGCAGAGTAGGAAAGTCGCACCGCTGCCATCTTGATCGTAATGCCTCGCTCTCGCTCCAGATCCATCTTGTCCAGCACCTGCTCGCGCATCTCACGCCCCGCGACCGCTCCGGTCAATTCCAGGATGCGATCAGCCAGGGTGCTCTTTCCGTGGTCGATGTGGGCGATAATGCAGAAGTTTCGAATGTGGGCCTGGTCCATGTCTGTGCTGTTCCTTCAGTACGAAGTATTATTATGACCGGTTGACAGTGACGGTGCACTAGCAGTCCGGACCGAAAAGATTGCTCCCGGCCTGGATCAAGTTGGCAGTCCGTGGTGAAAGTCGCGCGCCCTTCGGGTTACGGGCGATCTCATACCTCTTGTCAAAAAGGCGCTCACGCCGGAGGTTGAAGTTGAACGTGAAACGGAAAGTGGGAGGCAGACTCAGGGCGGCTCCCGGGAGGATTTAAACGGTCGCTGCCCTGAGTCTACCTCCCACTTTCAAGACGTCGCTGGCTGAGGCCCCTTATAGTTACTAACGATCTATTTTCCGATGATGGATTAGGAATAGTAGCGATTTTCTTTTTTGCTTCTTTTTTCTTTTCTGGATTGTGGGAAAAAGTTGGTGCCAGGGGCGATCGAGGATTAGATTGCCTCTGTGCAGCACGCGCACCGTGGCGTTACGAATTTAAGGCCCCAGCGCACGAGACGCTTGGTGGGAGACTTTCGAACGCCACGGTGCACAGACAGCAAACGCATACTCTAGATGCTGTCCCTCGAGGACTCCACTATAAGGGTTGCGCAAGGTCTGGGCAAGCGGGTGCTGCACAGGAAGGAGTGGCGTCATGTTAGCCAATGAAGAGATCGCAGCTTGGGTGGGATTGGATTGGGCCGAAGATCAACACGAGATCCGACTGCAGGCAGCCGGCAGTCGGGAAGTAGAGAGGTATCAGGTGCGGCAAGACCCGGAAGAGTTGCACGAATGGGTGCGCCAGCTAAGAGCCCGTTTTGGGGGTCGCCCAGTGGTGATTGCCCTGGAGCAAAAGCGGGGAGGGTTGATGGCGGCGCTGATGTGCTATGACTTCCTGCACCTGTACCCGGTGAATCCCCGCATGGTTTCCAGCTACCGAGAGGCTTTTTCACCGTCGGGTAAAAAGGACGATGCGGGTGATGCAGGGTTGTTGCTGGAGCTGGTGTACGGACACCGGGATCGATTGCGTTGTTGGAGACCGGAGGCGACCCAGACACGGCAGCTGGGGCTGTTGGTGGAGGGGCGACGCCAGTGGGTGGAGCAACGCAAACGACTGATGCAGCAACTGGGCCAGGTCTTGAAGAGCTACTATCCCCAGCCCTGGCAGTGGTTTGCAGACTTGGATGGCCCCCTGGCCCTGGAGTTTTTGAGCCGCTGGCCCACCTTGGAGCAAGCTCGCAAAGTGCGAATCGATGTGCTGCGTCGCTGCTTTGCCCGACATCGAGTACGCTGTGCCGAGACGAAGGTACAAGCATTGCTCGAACAGATCCGTGCCAGTTACCCGCTGACCCAGGATGAAGCTCTCATCCAGGCCGGGTCACTCAAGTTGCTGGCCCTGGTCGAGCAGCTAAAGGTTCTGCTGGCTGCGATCAAACGCTACGACAAGCACATTGTCAAGCTCTTCGCCCAGCATGAAGATGCCGCTCTGTTTGCAAGCTTCAGCGGAGCCGGGCCGGCTCTGGCTCCTCGCTTGTTGGTGGCCTTCGGGTCCGATCGCAGTCGCTTTGAGGATGCTGAAGAGGTTCAAAAATGGAGCGGCATCGCTCCCGTAACACGAAACAGTGGACGAAGTTCTCAGGTGGTTTGGCGCCGAGGCTGCCCCAAGTTTGTTCGCCAAACCTTCCATGAGTTTGCGGCCTGCTCGATTCCGCAGTCGCCCTGGGCTCATGCTTACTATCTGCAGCAACGTCAGCGCGGTCTCAAGCACCACGCCGCCGTTCGATCCTTAGCTTACAAATGGATTCGTATTCTCTTCCGTTGCTGGATAGATCGAGTCCACTATGACGAGGAACTCTACTGCCAGAGTCTTAAGCGGAGCAACTCTCCTCTTGTGGCTCTGATACAACCGGCTTGTGGATAACTTTCAGAAAAAAGGAGTCAAACTCTCTTGACTTATCAGCTCAGATGTCTCCCACATTGAAATCGGGAATGTGGAACTTGAGACGAGGAACCTGGAACGTGAAACCTGGAAAGTGGAATTCCCTATAGCGGGAGAGCCAAATGTTCTTTTTGATGACGGGTGCTCTGGTGGGGGCCCTGATTGTGATCCCGGCCGGCCTCACCTGGTTGATTTCCCGGCTGGTCGGAAGGCGCTGGGGACGGCCCATCGTGCGATTCTCGCTCTACTCTTTTCTGGTGGCCTACCCCGCGGTCACGTTCCTGCTCATCCCCTTTCTCTTTGCCCAGCTGATCTCGGGCGCGGGCACCCGGCCTCAGGATGTCCGGCTGAAACTGGACCCGGGAGAATTCGGCTGCCGCTTTGAGGAGGAGGTCTTCAGCAGCCGGGACGGAATTGATCTGGGTGGCTGGTGGATGGAGGGAGATCCGCAGAAGACAGCCTTTGTGATTGCGCATGGTCTCTTCCGAGATCGAAAAGAAGTGGCCGAACGCGGTTGCCAACTCCACCAGCTGGGCCATAGCGTGCTGGTCTACGACCTCAGAAGGCATGGAAAAAGCGGCCGCGGACCCATCACCATGGGTTACCAGGAAAGATTCGACGTCCTGGGAGCGGTAGAGTTCGTGCTCCGGCGGCAGTCCTCGCCTCTCGCCCTGATGGGGATTTCTATGGGAGCTGCCGCCAGCCTGATGGCGGTTCCCGAAATGGATGACGCTCCCAGGGCCATCATTGCGGACAGTAGTTTTACCAGCCTGCGAGATACGGTCCGTGAGCACACTCGGCTGTTCGTGGGTGTGCCCGGCTTCCCCTTTGCCGACGTTTTTGTCTGGAATCTGACAAGGCTGGGAGGTTTTTCGGCCGATGCCTTCGATTTGCCGCGCATTTTCACGGAATCGGGCAGCTGGCCCCCGACTCTGCTGATCTACGGCAGCGAGGACGAAAGAATGTCTGCCCAGACCGCCAGGTCTTTGTTTGAGGCCCTGCCGACGCCCCGCAAGAAACTGGTTTTCTTTGCAAAAGCACATCATGGAGATGCCTGGGAAGCGGATCCGGACCGCTACCTTTCCACGATCACGAGCTTCTTGCAGGAGCTTGGTGAGATGGCTGTGGACGCTTCCAGCCCGGCGACCCGTGCCAATGATTAGCGTGTAGAATCTAACCAGGCTCCGCCTCACACCGACGAGCCATGTACTGAGGTGCTGAGGCCTGCACCATCCCGCTCACAGAACGGCACGGCGTCAGCCTGCCGTTTCCCCAGCGCTGCGCTGACGCCACACCGTTCTGCCGTCCGCTCTCAAACTTGACTCAACATTAAAGTTCAGCTTCACTCAAGCGAAGCTAGAATGGAAGCGAAACAATGCACAAAGAACTCTTTCCGATTTTAGTGGTCGCGACCCTGCTTTCCGCTCCGGTCGCAGCCCAGCAGGTGCAGGTTCAAGAGCACCTCCTGGACAATGGCATGAGATTCCTTCTAGTGCCGCGCCGGGGAGATCCGAATGTCGCTGCGGGATGGGTTGCCAGGGTTGGTTCTGTGAACGAAAGACCCGGGATCACCGGCCTTTCGCATCTCTTCGAGCACATGATGTTCAAGGGGACCCACACCATCGGTACCCGGGACATCAAGGAGGATCTGCAGCTCATTGCCGAACTGGATGAGATCAAGGCTCAGCTGGCGGTTGAAGAGCAGAACATGATCGATCGGCTGAGGCTGGGTGAAATCGACGACCTGGTGAATCCCGAGAACCGAACTCCCAGGCACCAGCAGCTCCTGGAAGAGTTCAATCGTCTGCTGGCCTCTCAGAAGGAACTTCTGGTTAAAGGAGAATTTGACCGAATCTACAAAAGGGCCGGTGCCAGCAGCATGAATGCGGGAACCAGCGAGGACTTCACCGTCTATTTCATCAATGTCCCTGCCAACAAGTTGGAACTTTGGTTCTGGATGGAGTCTGATCGACTCTCCAACCCGGTCTTTCGAGAGTTCTACGCCGAACGGGACGTGGTTCGCGAAGAGAGACGGCGCTCTATCGAGAGTACCCCCACGGGTCGTTTTCGGGAGGAGTTCAACTCTCTGTTCTGGACTTCCCATCCCTACTCCTGGCCGGTAGTGGGCTGGCCCAGCGACCTGGACGGGATCACACGCCAGGAAGCGCTGGATTACTTTGCGGTCAATTACGCTCCCAACAATATTGTTGCCGGTCTGGTGGGTGAGTTCGATCCGGTGGAGGCGAAACGACTCGCCGACAAGTACTTTGGCCGCCTCCAGCGAAGTCCCTTGAAGCAGGCTCCCGTACGCACCCGCGAGCCCGAGCAAATGGCGGAAAAGCGGATGGTTGCCTACGCCGAGACCAACCCTGAGGTTGAGATCCGCTATCACACGGTTGCAGATGGCCACGAGGACGATGCCGCTCTGACCGTCGCCGGGACTCTGCTGAGCGGCAGAACCGGTCGCCTCTACAAGTCCCTGGTGGAAGACCAGCAGGTAGCCAATCGGGCTTCGGCAGGGCAGGACTCCCGCAAGTGGGCAGGCTTTTTCTCGATCTCGGGCATCGCCAAGCCGGGAAAGGCACCCGAGAAAGTCGAACAAGCCATTTACGCCCAGCTGGACAGGCTCAGAGAGGAACCGGTCGGCGAGCGTGAGCTCCAGAAAGTCAAGAATCGCTATGCGGCCAGCGCCTTTCGGCGGATGGAAAACAACTTTTCCCTGATGTTTCAGCTTCTGATCGCCGAGACCAACCGGGGCTGGGAGGCCTTCAACACGGATCCTGCCCGACTCCAGGCAGTGACAGCGGAGGATATTCAGCGCGTGGTCGGAAAGTACTTCCGGCCCGAAAACCGCGCTGTAGCCATCTACTACACCAAAGAGTCGGAGGCCGGTGAGGCCGAGATGGATCCTCTCCTGGCTTCCCTGTCCCCCCGGGAGCGGGCGGCGATTCAGCCCATGCTGGCCAATCTGAAGCAGGCGCCCGCTGAGCAGATCGAGCAGCAACTGGCCGGGATGGCGACTGCTGCGGGGCAGGTTCCAGAGGATCAGAGGAAAGTATTCGACGTTTTCAGGCAACTCCTGGAGAGGCGGCTCAAAGAACTGGAGGAGGCACAATGAACAGCCAACTCGTGGTGCTAGCCGGGCTTGTAACGTTTCTTTTCACGACTTTTCTCCCGGCCCAGGGTGGGATCGTTTCTCATCCCGACCAGCTTCGCTTTGCCCCGCTCGAATACGAGCCGCCGCACGTCAGCCAGCATCGGCACGTCTTGAGCAACGGTGTGGTCGGCTTTTTTGTTGAGGATCACGAACTGCCCCTGGTGAACATCAGCCTGATCATCCGGGCTGGCTCCCACCTGGATCCGGACCAGAAACGAGGTTTGACCCGCGCCGTTTTTTCCCTGCTCAGGAGCGGCGGGACGAAGCGCTGGGCTGCCGAGGACTTTGACGAAGAGGCAGACTTCCTGGCAGCCAGTATTTCTACCTCTGCAGGACTCAACTCTTCCGACGCCAACTTGAATGTTCTGACCAAGAATCTGGACCAAGGGCTGGATCTCTTCTTTGAAATGCTGAAGGACCCGGCTTTCCAGCAGGATCGACTCGATCTCCACAAGAGCCGGGTAGTGCAGAACCTGGAGCGGCGGAATGACAGGACCTCCTCCATCGAGAGGAGAGAGTGGGCTCGATTGATTCGGGGGCCGAATCATCCCAGCAGCGCGCAGACTACGGCCGCAGCTGTCGAGTCGATCAGTGTTGCGGATCTGAGATCCTTTCGTCAAAAATATCTGCATCCGGGCAACTTCATCTTCGCCGTGTCCGGAGACTTCGACACGGCGGAAATGAAGATCCGCCTGGAGAATCGCATGCAGGGCTGGGAGGTGGGGGAGAGGGCGCCCCGAATCGAACCGCCGGACCACACACCGGTCCCGGGGGTCTACATGGTGAACAAAGCGGACGTGAACCAGGGCCGCGTATCCATGGGCCACCTGGGGATCGAGCTGGGCAACCCCGATGAGTTTGCTATTGACCTGATGAATGACATTCTGGGATCGAGCTCATCGCTCACTTCCAGGATTCTGAGCCGCGTCCGGTCGGATGAAGGTCTGGCCTACAGTGCCGGGTCCAGTTTCTCGGCCGGGGCCTACTATCCAGGCACCTTCCGGGCGGGGTTCGAGTCCAAATCTCGAACCTGTGCGCAGGCCGCGCAGATCATTCTCGAGGAGATCGAAAAGATTCGCGCAGCGAAGGTGAGCGCAGAGGAGCTCGAGACCACCAGGAACTACGCGATCGAAATCTTTCCTCGATTTTTCTCCTCAGCCAGAGTCGTGGCGGGAACCTTCGCGACCGACGAGATCATCGGACGGAATCCCGACTACTGGACTCACTACCGCGACAGCCTGAAAGTGGTTACCGCAGAGGATGTTCTCCGAGTTGCCCGGGAGTACCTGCATCCAGAGCGTATGGTGATTCTGGCGGTAGGGCAGGTCGAGGAACTGCTGAAAGGGAATCCGGATCGGCCTGAATACTCGTTTCAGAAGCTGGCGCGGGACAGAGAAATCACCATGATTCCACTTCCTGATCCGGCCACGATGGTCTATCCGGATCGCTGACGCTCTTCGAACTCAACGGCAGGCTCAACCCTTGCCGTTCTGTTGTTGTGGCGCCAGGGACCAACACAGAACGGTTCATGCAGCGTCATCTCTCCATACGACACACGTTCCCAGTCCAATGAGCAGCACAAGAATACTCCCTAATACGCTCAGGTGTGGATTCTTAAGGAGTGCCCCTGCGGCATAAATGGGTGCGCCAAGTGTCAACGAGGCAAGGATTGCGGTAAATACAGCTTTGCTGTTCAACCGATCCCAATAGAGCGAAAGAACGGTGGGAATCATCGTTGACGCCCGCCACGTGCCATAAAAAAGAAAAAGGTGCACGATTTGCAGGTTGGGTATTAACGCTATTCCAAGGCCGATTACCGCCGTCGCTAACATGCTCACCCGAGCGATGCTTACTTTCCCCATGCCGTGCTCGTCTATCTGATCCTCTTTGGCCGCACCGGCCAAGGCTACCGAAGAGAGAGACGACATCGCACAGAGTACGGAATCGAGCGTCGAACAGAGGCCGGATAGTAGCATCAGGCTGAAGACTACCGTCATGAACGGAGGCAAAAGCTGCGAGACGGCGATTGGACCGATCAATTGGCTGCTGGTCACCGTCCAGTCGGCGGAGACATCGTTGTTGGCAGCAACAAAACCTAGCAAAGAGAGGCTCAAAGGGACAACGATGAATAAGGCAGCCCCCAGTAGGAAGGTCTTTATCACGTCCGAGTTGGAGCGTAGGGCGTAGGCGCGTTGCCAATGCATCTGATCGCCAATGGGGCCCGAAAGGAGGCCGATTGTCACTGGGATGCCAAACGAGTATGCGACCCAAGGATCGAAGAGGTTGGTATATTCGCCAGAATGGCCGCCAAGACCCTCCACTACGGCCGATAAACCGCCAGCTCGTACTACGGCCCATGAAACCGCAATCGCCGAGATCGTCAGGATCAGCGCCATCTGCAGGAAATCGGTGGTCAGGGATGCTCGGATACCTCCCATGACTGAATACGGGAGCGCAGTTCCGACCAAGATGGTTGCAACCCAAAGAAATGGCAACCCGGTCATCGTTTGAATCAGCGCCGAACCAGCCAAGATCTGGACGGCAAACGAGCAGATCTGCAGCCCGAAAAACTGGATCAAATAGAGGACGTGTACACTCTGACCGTGCCTGCTTCCCATAAACTGGGGCAACGTGTAGCCGCTTGGAAACCGTTCTCGGATCCTGAGGGCCAATGGAGCGAAGACGACGAGCGCCAGAACGTTTGGGAAGGTGAACCAGAACAAACCGGCTATCCCTTGTTCATAAGCCTTTTGAGATGCTATGAAGAGCGCCGGTGCCCAGATCCAAGATGCTGCGATCGACATGGCGCCGGGCAGCACCCCGATGTCTCTACCTGCCAAAAGGAACTCAGCATTATCGCGTCGCCTTCCCCGTCCAACCCACGCGGTTAATGCGATCATCACCGCCCCAAAAAGAAACAGAAAAATGAGGCCCCCCGTTTGATCAAGGACGTTTTGCATTGACAGCTCCCGATTGGTGAGGCAAGCAAATCTCCTGCCGCCTGTTCTTGAGGTCATTATTCCCGATTGCGACCAGAAAAGAGAAGCCTCAGCTTCTGGATATGAACTAAACTAAGAAGGTGATGAACGCCACGGACCGAGTGCTTCGAAAGGCCGAAGAGGGGGAGCGGATAACAGCCGACGAGGCTCTGCAGCTGTTCGGGTCGTCACAACTCACCCGGATCGGAGAGGCGGCCGACGTGGTGCGCCACAGAAAGCATCCGGAGGGTGTTGTTTCCTTTCTGATCGACCGCAACATCAATTACACGAATGTCTGTGTGGCTCGCTGCACCTTCTGCAACTTCTACACCAAACCGAAGGCCCCTGACGGGTATCTGCTGAAGAAGGAGGAGATCTTTCGGAAGATCGAAGAGACGATCGAACTGGGCGGGACCGGGATCCTCATGCAGGGGGGGATGCACCCGGACCTGAAGATTGACTACTACGAAGACTTGCTGGGTTCGATTCGAACTCGCTACAAGATCCACCTTCACTGTTTCTCCCCACCCGAGATTGTGGTTCTGGCCAGGCTCAGCAACCTGTCGCTTTGGGAAGCGATCCGCAGGCTCAAAGCAGCCGGTCTGGACTCCATTCCGGGAGGCGGAGCCGAGATCCTTAGCGAGCGAATGCGCCGGGAGATCAGTCCTGGCAAGTGCAGCGCTCAGGAGTGGCTGGAAGTGATGAGATTGGCCCATAAGGAAGGCTTGCTCACGACAGCCACGATGATGATCGGGGGAGGAGAGACCCTGCAAGAAAGGGTGGAGCACCTGCAGCGAATTCGTTTGTTGCAGGATCAGACCGGCGGTTTCGTTGCCTTTATTCCCTGGAGTGTTCAGCTCCAGAACACGCCGATGAGTGAGACCATCAGCGAGTCGGTGGCACCAGTCGAGTATCTGAAGCTCCTGGCAGTCAGTCGAATCTTTCTCGACAACATTCAGAACATTCAGGTCTCGTGGCTGACACAGGGGTTGCGAGTAGGTGAAATTGCCCTCCATTTCGGAGCCAACGACGTCGGAAGTATCATGATCGAAGAGAATGTCATCAGTACGGCCGGCGCCAACTACCAGGCCAGCCGCTCCGATCTCACGAACCTGATCGAGAGGGCGGGTTTCATTCCCGCCCAGCGCGACACTCTCTACCGGACCTTCAAGAAGATTGCGTAGGGCACGCCAATCTGGCGTGCCCTACGTTCCGAGATGGCAAGGATGGCCCGGAAATGGATGACCTGTGCAGACGAGTCCAGTTCGGCACGGTTGATAACCGTGCCCTACGAACAGCAAGCTGCCAATCGAAGTTTCGGCAACAGGCTCAACACGACTGTAATGATTGAAGTGAGTACTGAAACCGGAATCGAATGGGCTTGCCCCAATTGCCGGAAGCAGCTTCAGGACCGAAACCATCTGGACTGCCTCGACTGCCGGCTGAGCTTCGAGGAGATCGAAGGAATCCTGGGATTCCTTTCCCCTTCCCGCCGCCATCGACTGGATCAATTCATTCACGAATACGAGACAATCCGAAGAGCAGAAGGAAGGGAGTTTTCGCCAGCGCAGTACCGGGCGTTACCCTTCCTCGAGGCATCTTCGAGACGGAGCGGAGAGTGGGGGATTCGGGCCGCGACTTTCCGCACATTCCAGTCGACCCTGCAGGAATGGAAGAGGGAACGATCCGAGCCGCTGCGAGCCTGTGATCTGGGGGCGGGGAACTGCTGGCTGTCCAACCGACTGGCGCTGGAAGGACTGCAGGTGGCGGCAGTCGATCTCGTCAAGAACAGCTTCGACGGTCTCGGGTGCCACTGCTGTTACAGTTCCGTTTTCGTTTGCGTGGAAGCTGAATTCGACCGCCTTCCTTTCCAGAGCGACCAGTTCGACCTGGCCGTCTTCAACGCCTCTCTCCACTACTCGACGGACTACCGGATCACCCTGGGGGAGGCCCTGCGTGTCCTCCATCCGGAAGGAAAAATCGTGGTGCTGGATTCTCCCTGCTATCGGGACGCTCAAAGCGGCGAGCAGATGGTGAAGGAGCGGGAGCGGCACTTTGAACGTACCTACGGGTGTCCTTCCAACTCGCTGCAGAGTGAACACTTTCTTACCTTTGGGCGCCTGGACGATCTGGCCGCTGAGCTGGGTCTGACCTGGCAGCGGCTTCGTCCCGCCTACGGGTTCAAGTGGCGACTGCAACAGTGGAGAGAGTCCCTCTTCGGCAGTCGGGAGCCGGCCACTTTTCTCATGCTCGTCGGAACCAGGGATTAGGAGATTCCACGTTTCACGTTCCACGTTTCACGTTCCACGAACCTTCAACTTTCAACTTTCAACCTTTAACCTTCAACCAGTAACCGGTAACCAATCAGTGTGCTAATCTAGCCCCGATGGACATCCTCCTCAGTCACGGGTACTTCCTCAGGGATGACGCCGTGGAGCAGGAGGTCATGAAACCGTACCCTCCCCTGGGTCTCCTCTACCTCAGCTCCTATCTCAAGCGCAGCGGCTTTTCGGTGGAAGTGTTCGATTCCACATTTTCTTCGGTGGCAGCATTTGAGGCCCGTGTGAAGAAGACCAGGCCCCCGGTGGTTGGCCTTTCAGCCAACCTGATGACCAGGCTGAGAGTCGTCGAGATGATCCGGTTCTGCCATGCCCTGGGAAGCTGGGTGGTGGTGGGGGGGGCCGAGCCTGCCAACTACGCCCAGCAGTACCTGGCGCAGGGGGCGGATGTGGTTGTACAAGGAGAAGGAGAGGAGACGCTTGAGGAGTTGCTGCGGCATCGCCTCGAAGGTAGACCGGAGAGCCTGGTCGAGATCGAGGGCATTCTTTTCAGAGATCAGGCCGGCGGGATTGTGCGGACTCCCTCGAGATCTATGATCCGCGAACTGGACAGGCTGCCTTTTCCCGATCGGGAGGCGATCGACCAGAAAAGATACGTGGACGTCTGGCGCAGCCATCATGGACGAGGCTCTGTTTCCATCATTACTTCCAGGGGCTGCCCCTACACCTGTAGCTGGTGCAGCCACGGAGTGTACGGGTTCAGTTACCGCTCCAGGTCGCCGCAGAACGTGGTCGACGAGGTGGAACTGCTGATTCGTACCTACCAGCCCGACATGCTGTGGTACGCGGACGATGTTTTCACGATGAACCGAAAGTGGTTGTTTTCCTTCTCCCACGAGTTGCAGAAGAGAAACCTGAGGATCCCTTTCGAGACCATTTCCCGCGAAGATCGGCTCGACGCCGAGATGATCCGGGAGCTCGCTGCCATGGGGTGCTTCCGCCTCTGGATCGGGGCGGAGAGCGGGTCGCAGCGGGTACTGGATGCCATGCAGCGCCGCACCAGCGCCAGTCGTGTGGTAGAGATGGTCAGGCTTCTTCAAGACAATGGTATTGAGGCCGGACTTTTCATCATGCTGGGCTATGCGGGAGAGAAAAGAGAGGATGTCGAAGCGACGCTGGGTTTCTTGAAGAATGCCTCTCCGGACCGGTTTCTGACAACGGTCGCTTATCCCATCAAAGGGACAGCTTTTTTTGACGAACTCGGGGACCGGATCATAAAGAACCGTAGCTGGGAGACCGGGACCGATCGTGATCTTGGTGTTGAGGGACGCTACCCAGATCGCTTCTACAATCATGCCGGCCGGTGGATTCATCATCAGATGAAACTGCATCGGAAATTGCAGAGTGAGAGCCCTGACTACCTGAAGGTGATCAGGGCGTTCACGGGTGCGAGGCTCGGGCGTCTGGGCATGCTGGCTCCCTGGAACCAGCTTCGGCATTGAGTACGAGGACTTGTGAGCGACAATCGGCTTCGACCGAGACGCATTGACGCGGGACGGCTCATGGAGGAAATCGGCATAGGACACGCTCAGTCCAGTTCCCCGACTGTGGACCAGACTCTCAAAGATCTGATCATTGAAGCAGAGCAATCCAACCAGCAACTCCTGACGATCGTGGCACGCCTGCAGTCCCATCGAAAGGCCCGGCTTCCGCGGGCAACACGGCTCCGTTTTCTCAAACAGATGATGCTTCGCGTGATCATGGTCTACAGCCGTTACCAGGACCTGTACAACAGTTCGAACATCGCCGCCATTCAGGCGCTGAGTGAGCGACTGGATCTTCTCCAGAGGCAAATCGAGCTGCTGGGAGAAAGGCTGTCTCGAGAGACGGACTCCAAGTAGGGAGTACTAACCATTTGTCTCTCGACGTTGCATTTGTCACCACCCGCTTCGGATCCGATATCTTTGCCGGTTCGGAGATTGCTGTTCTGCGCGTGTCTCAGGCCCTGCCGGATGCCAGCGCGACTGTCTACTCCACGACTCTGAGAGATTTTGACGACCAATTGCCGCGATACCCGGAAGGGGAAGAGCGAATCGGAGATCTGGCGGTTCGCCGATACTCTCCCGATGCGATCGACAGAGCCCTCTTCACCCGCCTCACGGAAAAGATGCAGCATCAGCTCCTGAGCGCAGCCGAGGAGGAGCAATGGATGCGGAATTGCTTCAACAGCACCAGCCTTCTCGAGGATCTGAGCAAGAGCCGTCACGACGCTTATTTTTTCACGCCTTACCTGAGAGCAACTACCTACTACGGAGCGCGGGTGTTTCCGCGCCTGAGCCTCCTGCTGCCGGGACTGCATGATGAGCCACCAGCCCACTTTCAGCTTTTCAAGGACTGGTTCCGCGGACTGGGAGGTCTGGCTTTCAATTCAGCTGCAGAGCAGCGCTTTGCAAATTATATCTACGACCTGGCGGGGGTACCGCAAAGAGTTCTGGGGCTGCCGCTGCCGGAGCGGCCCTCACAGGGCCGGGATGGCCCGGCACGCCTTGCCCTTCCGAAGCGTCCCTTTCTGCTCTATGTTGGTCGCCTGGAACCGGGAAAAGGAGTCCTCCAGTTGTTGGACTGGGTGGAGGGCACGCCAGAAGTTGATCTGATGGTCGTTGGCGAAGGAGAAGTGGCCCTGCCACGGACAGCACTTCATCTTCGGGGCCTGACGGATGCGGAGCTGGACTACTGTTATAGAACAGCTCTTGCCACCTGTCAGCTATCCGCGATGGAGAGCTTTTCGCTCGTTCTGTTCGAGTCCTGGCAGCAGCAAACCCCGGTCATTGTCAGCTCCCTGTCAAAGGTGACGGAAGAGTTCTGTCTACGTGCCGACGGGGGACTGTCGGTAGGCACCCCGCAAGAGTTTCGCAAGGCCGTCGAGTTCCTGAGGACCCATCCGACGGAGAGAGCGATTCTGGGAAGCCAGGGTCAGGAGTTCACGCGACGCCGCTTCGCTCCTTCGGTCATGGGACCCCGCTTTCAAGCCTTCTTTGAGTTTCTGGGAGAAGCCGAAGCCCTGAAAAAGACGAGTTTCTACCTCTACGCCCCCAATTTCCTGCAAGGGGATGCCGTGGGGAACTACCTGGCTCAGATCGCCCGCATTCTGGAGGCACATGGAATCGGGTTTTCAATTCATGTGGAGGGTCCGGTCGAAAATGTAGAGTATGCCAGTCGGATCACTACCCGGCTGCCCACCCCCGATGCGGAAGGGGTTCACTGGTTTCAGTACCCGGGCTACTATCCATTCTTGAAGCGGATCGAAAGCTGCCGCGGCCCCCGGATCTTTGATTTCCACGGCGTGACGCCTGCCGCTTTGTGGGCGGATAAGGATCTCGATGCCAGCCACCGCCACGTCTCGCTTGCCGGGCGAGCCGACCGGATCCTGGTACACAGCGACTATATAGGTGGCGAGATCCTTACCATGCAGGACCTTCCCAGGGAGCGTATTCAAACCCTTTACCTGGGTGTCGACACGGACCAATTCCGACCTGCCCTCCGGGATACCACACTTCTGGAGATTCTGGGCATGGAGGGTCAGATCGTTCTGCTCTATGTGGGCCGGCTCGCCACCAACAAGAGAATCGATCTCCTGATCAGAGCGCTGGCCCGGCTTCCCCGAGAATACTCTCTGGTGGTTGCGGGAGACAATGAGCGTCCCGAGTATGCCGAGGTTATGGAGGCTTGCCTTCGCCTGGCAGCCGAGTTGAAAGTCGAAGGAAGAGTGACTTTTGCCGGCAGGGTCTCAGACAGGCGACTCTCCGCTCTCTACCGAAGTGCCGACGTATTCGTGTCGGCGAGCTTGCATGAGGGCTTCGGAATGCCCTTTCTGGAGGCCATGTCTTCCGGCCTGCCCTGTGTCGGTGCCGACATCGCAGCAATCCCGGAGGTCCTGGCCGGTGCCGGACTTCTGTTCGAACCCGGGAACCCGGAAGATCTGGTCCGGCAGGTGATGTTGCTGTGCGGTGATGTCACTTTGTACCGCAGCAGTGTCCAGAAGGGGCTGGACCGGGCCAGAGAGCTGTCCCGGGAGGCCTTTGAGGAGAGACTTTGCCAGATTCTGGCTGCTGTTGCGGCGACCTAACCCGAAAACTGGCCTAACCCGAAAACTTATGAAAGTTCCGGCCTAAAGGTCGTGTCCCCGGGTGCGCTTGTGCTCCTCACAGCAGAGGGTTGCTCGCCAGCCAGCAGAGATCGGTAGATTTCGGCTGTTCTCCTCGCCATAGTGTCCCAGGAGAACTCGGCTGCTCTCTTCACCGCCCTGCGACTCAACTTGCTGCGCAGTTCAGGATCCTGGATCAGAGCAACAAAACACCGGCTGATCTGATCGATATTGTTGGGGTCTGCTGCCAGACCTGCGCGCTCGACTATTTCGGGCAGCGAGCCTCTGTTACCGTAAACGACCGGGACCCCACAGGCCATCGCCTCCAGGGCGGGCAATCCAAAGCCTTCGTAGTGAGAAACGAATGAGAAGGCGAGAGCCCCGGAGTAGAGAGCGGCCAGATTCTTGTCGGGAACAAAGTCTGTAAAGATGACCCTCTCCCGGTGACTCTCCAGGTCGGACAGGAACTGGTCGTATTTCCACCCCAATTGCCCGGCGATGACAAGGTGAACAGGCGAGTCCGGCATGTCCCGAAGCAGGCGGGAGAAGGCTTTCAAGGTGTTACTCAGGTTTTTTCTGGGTTCGAGGGTAGAGAGAGTCAGAAGGTAAGGAACTCCTTCGGGAATCCCGTACTCTTTTCGCAGTGCGTTGAGGCGAGTCTGATCCGAAACCGGATGGAACGTCAAGGGATTACTTCCCTCGTAAATCGTCGTCACTCGCTCGGGTGGGACGTCGTAAAGCTCCAGCAAGTCGGCGCCGGTCGACGTGGAAACAGTTATGAAGTTGGCGGCCTTCTTCAATGCAAACTCCATACCCCGTTCTGAAGCATCGATGTTTGGCCGGGTATGGAACTCGGGAAAGAGTTTGTGAGTGCAGTCGTGAACAGTCACAAGATAGCGGCTGGCTTCCAGATCCTCGATCATCTGGAAACTTTGGGGAAGTGTGAGATGAATCAGGTCGTATTTCCTTGGATCCGCCAGCGCTCCAAGATGGGCCTTTTCCAGGTTCCGGGTCAGGCTCAGCTTGTCGTCGATCTTTCTGAGGGGCCGAGTCAGGAACGGAGTCCTGGCTGTAACGGCGTCAGCAAGCTTCTGGCGAATCCTCACCGCCTCGACGATTCTAGCTCGTTTCTTTTCAAAGGTTCGGAAGGATGAGACTCTAGCCACATCAGCCAATGACAGCGCCTTACCGCCAACCAAAGTCTCGATTCTGAACTCAAAAGGTTCCTCTTGCTGACTCTGGATCAGTCCCTTCAAGAGCTCCTGAGTGTACCGAAAACAGCCGTCTCTCTTCCCTTCAGCCAGTTTGAAACCTTCAATCAGAACTCGCTTTTGTCCCATGGTTGCCTTAGGAAGTGAACAGTCTTTGATACCACTTCTTCTTAACCGCGGGACGTTCCCAGTGCCCGTCGGTGTAGCCCAACTTCTCCATCGTGTCACCATGTAGATCCCAAAACAACTGCTGCATGGGTTCGGGCATTTCGTCTTTCCACGCTCCCACCTTGCCGCGCCGGAAAAACTTCTGCCGCCACTCGCCGTCGGAGCGTCTCCCGTAGGGCAGGGGCTTACTCTTGAGATCCTCGAAAGTGGGCAGGTTCGAGGCTTTCGGCTCGGGCAAGTCCAGAATATCGCGTAACTTCTCTACATTTCCGATGGGGTCCTCGATCAGTTCTTCGAATCGGATCACAATCGTGGCGCGCTTCAGCCAGTCCTCAACATTTCGACTCCAGCCACCGAAAAAGCTGCCGTCTTCGGCGCGAATGGCTTCGTCCATGTTGCGCAGATAGTCGGAACCTGGAACCACAATGTCACTGCGGTGATGTGAGATTGAGACGATCGCGTCGCGACCGTCCCGCACCACATAAACGGCAGGAATATCCGGGTCGTCCGGGTCAAGCTCTTTGGGTTGGAGATGTGTCTTGACGACCGGATAATCCAAATCCTTCTCCCAGTCTCCCTCGCGCATTTCTGGTGGGCGGAGATGGCCCGAAGAGATGCCATAGACTTCATGCAGCACGATGCGGAAGAAGGTGTTCCCAGATCTAGGGAATGAGGCAAGCCATATCATTTCGAACTCCCTCCAGCATCTTCAACCGACTCTCGAAAGCCTTGCAGATCGAAGGTCAAGGGCCCGCCGGTACAGCTCCTCGTCCTGCTGGTTCAACGTCCTGATCTCCCGGCGCGTGTCCTCTGGAATTTTCCTGCGTGCGTAATCGCTTACATTCTCCCAAAGGTGAGGGACGTCGGGCCATTTCAGCCTGCGACCCAGATCCTTGCAGTCCTCCCAGAACTTCTCTAGAACCCCCACAAAAAAAAGTCGTCCAAGTCGGCGCCCTTCAGGAACCTGCTCATCCGGTTGCGTGCAGATCCCCTGGCCGCGTACTCCAACAGGTCAGACTCTCTCATCTCGCGGCGCTCGACAAGATAGTGAAAGTTGGAGATGACCCGGTCTGTGGGATCGCGAAGCCACGTCACTAACCTGACATCGGCGGGCAGGTCGAAAAAGGCCTCCAGGTCCTTATATCGAATGTGGCCGTGCAGCGCTCTGGTGCCGCGTTCGATCGGAAATTTCTCGTGCTCTTCATAATCGCCTGGAAACACGCGCTGTACGGTCTCCGCTGCGTAGACGTGCTCCAGTACGCGCCAGAAACTGGTGCCTCCGGTTTTTGGAATGTGGAGCGACACAATTTCCGGTCCACGCTTGGAAAGCCATCTGAGCACTTTGTAACCCCTCAGTGAATCTGCTCGCTGACGCCGAGGCGGGCATGATAGAACTCAATTCCTTCCCTAACGTCGTCAGCGGAATAGATGATTCGCCCTTTTTCCATTACTTTCATGCTGTGGCACAGCCGGCTGATGCGCTGCGCCGAATGTGAAGCAATGATGACCGTCGCCGACTCCGCGATCCTTTCCAACTCGCCGAAGCACTTGAGCTTGAACCGCTGGTCTCCCACCGCCAGCGCCTCGTCGATCAGAAAGATGTCTGGATCGGTCCGGACCGCAATCGAAAAGCCAAGGCGCACGCGCATGCCGCTCGAATAGGTGGCAACGGGAGAATCGATGAAGTCTTCCAGTTCCGAGAAGGCGATGATCCTGGGAATGTGATCCCGGATCAGATCAGGTCCCATACCCAGCAGCGTCGCATTGAGGAAAATGTTCTCCCGACCCGTCATATAGGGATGGAAACCAGCACCCAGGGAGATGAGGGATGCCAGCCTCCCTCGAACCCGGATTTCGCCGCGATCCGGAGGAAGAATGCCAGAGATCATTCGAAGCAGCGTTGTCTTCCCCGAGCCGTTCTGACCCATGAGTCCCAGAATGCCACCTCTTGTGAGATCGAAGGTGACGTCGTCGATCGCCCAGAACTCATGTTTCCGGACCCTGTCTGTGGTCGGAGTAAAACCAGCCATCACCCTGAGGATGTCACCGAGTCCGTACATCATGGACCGCTTCAGGTCTCGGCAAAACTTTTTGGACACGCCGCTCAGGGTAAGAACGGGGTTTGCGGAGGGATGGTCTGTTTCCCCGGTCAGTGGCCGGCCGGGAGCGGGAGTTGGCTCGTGCATCAGACCAGCATCCTTTCCACCAGCCTGGTCTCCGCTACGTAGAAGACCCGACACGCATAAAGAAACAGAATCAGCGCCAGGAGCGCACTCAATAGATAACCTCCGGTGTCGTAGAGCCGGCCGTAGAGGACGATGTCTCGAGCCGAGCAGACCAAGTGGGTCAGGGGATTGTATCCAGAAATGGTGGTCAGCACTGAACTCGGGTTCGAGGAGGAGTAGATGATCGGCGAAAGCCAGATCATCATGCCCAGGGTCAAGTCCAGGCCGCGCCTTACATCCACAGTAACGGCTCCGAAAACCGAAGCCATCAACCCGATCGAAGCGCCCGCCAGAAAGAGGGGAAGGAGAACCACTGGCAAAAGGATCAGCTTCCAGCTGGGCGTAACGCCAAAGATCATCATTACCAGCAGGTTCAGGACCAGCAGAATCGAGAAATTAACCAGCTGCAGCAAGTTCTGCTCAAAGAGTAAGACTTCATGAGGAAAGTTGATCTGCATGAGCAGGCTGCCGGCTGCGTGAAGCGTGCTGGCGGAGGCTGAGTAAAAGCCCATGAACAGGCCCCACATGGTGGTCCCCGCTAGCACGTAGATCGGATAGGGGATGTCCAGTTCCCCGGCGTTGAGCATTCCGGCACGACGCAGAAACACCCAGGCTATGACCCCCACGACCGGGGAAAGGAACACCCAGGTGGGGCCCAGAAGTGACTTCTTGTAGCTCCCCACGAAGTCGCGCCGAAAGAGCTGGTTGATCAACTCGCGATTGCTCCAGAGAGTTCCCGCCATCCGCGTCCAGGTCTCGAAATTGCTCAACTGAGATCGCTGATTGGGGCGGTAGATGGTTTCAATCAATCGGGTCGTCCTCTCGCTGGAGGGATTCAGCCAACTCCCGAAGCTCTTTTTGCAGGGCTCGAACGGTCCGCACGAGTCCCGGGAGGCGCTGAAGAATCACATAGTTCCTGCGCCACAAGCTGGAATCCATTTCTGGAGTTCCAGAGATCTTGCTTCCCGCCTTGACCGAACGCCCAATCCCTGTCTGGCCAGTCGCAATCACGTCATCCTCAATCGTCAGGTGACCGGCTACCCCAACCTGGCCTGCCAGCATCACCCTGTCACCCACCCGGGTGCTCCCGGCCAGTCCCACCTGAGCAGCCAGAACCGTGTCTTTTCCCACCTGCGAGCCGTGACCGATCTGGACCAGATTGTCGATCTTGGTGGAGGACCCAATGCGGGTTTCTCCCACCGTGGCCCGATCGATGCAGGCCTGAGCTCCGATTTCGACGTCGTCTTCCAGGACCACGATTCCCGCCTGCAGGATCTTGTGGTAGCTTCCATCTCCCCTGGGCGCAAATCCAAAGCCGTCGGCCCCGATCACCGCGCCATTCTGCAGAATGACCCGGTCGCCGATTCGGCAGTACTCCCTGACCACAGCATGGCTATGGGCCACGAAATCATCGCCGATCTGAGCATAAGGGTAAATGATGACATTGGGATGAAGGACGGCCCGATCCCCGATGACCGCTCCTTCGCCGATGACAGCATTGGCCCCGATGGAGTAGTCCTCCCCCAGCCGGGCCGTTTCGGCGATGGTCGCGGCGGGGTGGATCCCGGGGATGACCTGTGGAGGACGATAGAAGAGCTCAATCACCCGTGCAAAAGACAGATAAGGATTCTCAGAGATCAGACGGGGTATGTCGGTGGCAGGTGAATCCAAAGAGACAATAATGGCTCCCGCCTGGCAGCTCCTGACCTTGGACAGGTACTTCGGGTTGGAGAGAAACGTGAGGTCTTCCGGTCCGGCTTCCTCGATCCCGGCAGCACCAAGAATCTCGATCTCGCCGTCCCCCACGAGTTCACAATCCAGGTGCCGGGCGATTGCTGCAAGTTTCATTTCCCTCCGGGAACTCCTGCCCTGTTCAGACGGGAATGATAACGTAATCTCGTCTCCGAGTTATAACTCATGCCAGGAAGCTGACGGGGAAAGACACGTTCAGCGGGGTAGCTCGCCCATTCACACGAACAGCATAGAGAACGGGGAACTTCAGCTCCACTGAAGGACTCTGAGTACTCACGTTCATCAATACGATGACATGCGAAAGGGTTACCGTATTCGTGAAAGGGAGTACTAAGCGAACGGGAGATCCAATGGCCAGAAAGCGCAAGGCCGCGAGAGCAGCAGGCCGGGTCAGTCTTGCCGTGCTGATCAGTCGGCTGCTGGGCCTGGTTCGCGAACTTACGATAGCGGCAGTATTCGGAGCCGGAGCGGTGACCGACGCCTGGCTGGTTGCGTTCCGGGTGCCGGGGATGCTGCGGGATCTGGTGGCCGAAGGAGCCCTCAGCTCGGCCTTCATACCCACCTTCAATCGAGTTCTCGCCCGCCAGGGGAGAGAAGCAGCGTGGCAACTGGGCAGCCTGGTGATGAGTGCGCTGCTGCTGTTCCTGGGTGCGGCCGCCATCCTCTTCTACGTTTTCTCCGATGCGTTTGTCTATCTGTTCGCCTTCGGCTTCGGACAGGCTGAAGGCAAATTCCAACTAACCTCGACACTGATTCAAATCATTTCGCCCTTCTTGCTGCTGGTGGCGATCTCTTCGGTGGCCATGGGGATGTTGAACACCTTTGATCGTTTCTTCCTTCCTGCCGTGACGACAGCCTTCTTCAACCTGGCCATCATCGGTGCGGCCCTCCTGGCGGTTCCCTGGTTTGAGAGCCGGGGCATTCCGGGAATCTATGCAGTGGGGTTTGGGGCTGTTGCCGGGGGTGCCCTTCAAATACTGGTTCAGGTTCCCACTCTGGCCAGACTCGGATTCCGATTCCGTTTTCGGATTCAACTGAAGCATCCTGACCTGGTCCACATCGGGCGCCTGATCGGCCCTGCCTTCCTGGGGGTGGGTGTCACCCAGTTTGCGGTCATGATCAACACGATTCTGGCCTCGACCCTGGGGGACGGACCCATCTCCTGGCTGAACTTTGCCTTCCGCATCATTTACCTCCCCATCGGACTGTTCGGGGTCGCGATTGGAGTCGTCAACCTGAGAGAGGTTTCAGCCTATGCCGCCGAGGAGAACTGGCAGGAGCTCAAAGAGACCGTGGCCAACTCGCTGAGGATGGTCCTGTGCCTGGCCATCCCTTCCACGCTGGGGCTGATCGTACTCGCGACTCCCATTGTGGGCACGATTTTCGAGCGGGGGCGGTTCGATGCATTTGACACCCGGCAAACGGCACTGGCTTTGACCCTGTATGCAATCGGTCTGACCAGCTACAGCTGCGTCAAGATCTATGTTCCCACCTTTTATGCTCTCAACGACACAAGGTCACCAGTTCGTGTCAGCATCATCACGGCCCTGTTCCACATAGCGATCAATCTGCTGATGATTCTGGTATTGTGTCCGCCCGGTTGCGAGTTCCTGGGACTCGCCTTCGGAACGTCCCTCTCCTTGATCTTGAATCAAACCCTTCTTGCCAGGAAGCTGCAATCGAAGCTGGGCTCTTTTCAGGATCTGGGTGTGGGTGAAGTAGCCAAGAAGGCCTTCCTTTCGTCGCTGTTTATGGCCGCCTCGGTGTTTGCGTTGTCGTGGTGGCTCGCTCCTTATGAGCTGGAAGGAGTGGGACGGGTTCTGGCACTGGGGGCCTGCATTGCACTGGGTGCAGTTGTCTATGTGCTGGCCGCGATGGCACTCAAACTGGAGGAAGTCAAACTGATGATCACCCGGGGAGAAGAGGCAGGGCGTTGAATCTCACTCGGCTGGCCTTCGACAGCTTCCTGAACTATCTCCGGGTCGAGAAAGGCCTGGCCACCAACACGATCACTGCCTACCGCTCCGATATCGAAGAGTTCCTGACCTTCCTGGAGGACGAAAAGAAGGGCCTCAAAGCCGTCCAACACCTCGACCTGACCCGGTTTCTGCAGAGACTGTATGAGCGGCTCTCTCCCCGCTCTGTGATGAGGAAGATCGTGAGCCTGAGAGTGTTCTTCAAATTTCTGGTTGTGGATGGATATCTGGAACTGAACCCGGCCCAGAACCTGGAGACGCCCCGAGTGTGGCACACCCTTCCGGAGTACCTCACCAGGGAGGAGGTCGAGGCCCTGCTGTCCGGGCCCGACCTGGAGTCCCCCCACGGAATGCGGGATCGCTCCATGCTGGAAGTGCTTTATGCAACGGGACTTCGTGTGAGTGAACTGGTTCGGTTGAAGCTGAACGAAGTGAATCTGGAAGTGGGGATTCTACAGCCTGTCGGCAAAGGCGATAAGCAAAGGGTGGTTCCCTTCGGTGATTCGGCGCTCGGCTATCTCCAAAGCTACCTGACGATAGCCCGCCCTCATTTTCTAAAGGGCGGGACTTCCAGGTACGTGTTTCTCACCCAGCAGGCCGGACCCATGAGCCGCCAGTATTTCTGGATGCTCTTGAACCGCTACGGAAAAGCCGTGGGCCGGGAAGGCAGGATGAGTCCGCATATGCTGCGCCACAGTTTTGCCACCCACCTGTTGGAGAACGGCGCCGACCTCAGGGCGGTTCAGATGATGCTTGGACACGCCGACATTTCAACCACGCAGATTTACACCCATGTGACCCGCCATCGGCTGAAAGAGATCTACAATCGGACCCATCCCAGGGCTAAATAGGCGCTCGCTGGCGCGAGCGCCGTTCCACGTTCCAAGTTCCACGTTCCAAGTTCCAAGTCGTGGAACGTGGAACGTGGAACTTGGAAACTCAGAAGATCCCAATCAGCCTCCACCAGACAAGCCCTATCCCCAGCCAGACGACAAGGTGCAGGACTGAAAGCAGGAAGCCGATCGTCCACCAGTCCTTCAGTTCGATATAGCCCGACCCGAAGAAGATCGGAGCCGCACCGTCGCCATAATGTGTCAGGCAGGCATACAGATTGGAGAAAAACGCCAGAACCAGGGCTGAAAGGAGCGCCGGGGCCCCGGCCGAGACGGCCAGGGTCAGGAAGGCAGCATAGAGGGCAATAATCTGGGCCGTCATGCTGACGAAGACGTAGTGAAGATAAGTGTAGGCCAGGACCAGGAAGACCAGGGCCAGGATGGGGTTCCAGGATTGGAACCGGGCTCCCACGGAAGAGAGGAGCTGTTGGATCAGGCCGCTGTCCGAGACGGCCCCGGCAAGGGAGAGAAAACCGCCGAACCAGAGGAAGGTCTCCCAGGCCGAGGACTCTCCAGAAAGATCCTCCCCCGTCAGCACTCCTCCCACCAGGAGCAGGCCAATGGCGAAGAATGCCGCAGCCACAGTACTTGTGCCATGCCAGCCGGAGGTGGCCCAGGTCAGGGCAAGGAGCACGAAGACCACGGTCAGAATCCTTTCATCACGACTCATGGACCCCAGGGCAGAGAGCTCTCTGCGGGCAAACTGGCCAGCCTCCGGCGTCTTCTTGATTTCCGGCGGATAGGTCAAGTAGATCAGGGCCGGAACCAGGAAAAGCGAGCAGAAGCCGGGAACCGAGGCTGCCTTGAACCAGGTGCCCCAGTCGATGACCACTCCTGCCGTGTCCATGGCCAGTTGAGCCGCCAGTGCATTGGCGGCCATGGCGGTCAGGAACAATGCGCTGGTCACAATGTTCGACTGGTAGGCTGTAAAGAGCAGATAAGCGCCAATGCGGCGAGCGCTCTTCCCCGGACGCGAGTCAAACTCGAGAACCAGACTCCTGACGATTGGATAGATGATACCTCCTGCACGGGCCGTGTTGGAAGGGATCACCGGAGCGAGCGTGAGGTCAGAAAGGGCGAAAGCGTAGCCCAGACGCAGGGAACTGGAACCCAATCGGCGGATCAGGACGAGCGCGACGCGCCGTCCCAGACCGGTCTTGACAAAGCTGCGGGCGAAAATGAAAGCCATCACGATGATCCAGGTGACAGTCGATGAGTAACCGCGCAATGCCTGGTCCAGAGTCATCGTTTTCAGGATCATCCCCAGAGACAGAGAGATCAGGACAACCACTGTGAACGGATAGCGGTTCCAGAGAATTGCCCCAATAGTTCCAAAGAAAAGAAGGGAAGTGTTCCATTGAAGGGGCGTCAGATCGAAAGGCGGAGGAATCATCAGAGCCAGCAGAACGAAGAAGAGAATGAAGGCTCCGAGATGAGCGGAACTCCGGAGGGACATCAGGAGGAGTGTATCAGGACAACACCGCGGCAAGACCAGGGCAGGCACAAGAGCACAAGAGGTTATACAAACAGTGAGCCCGGTAGGTTAAAATAAATAAGAACGCAAAGGATCGATTCTGGTGCGAAAAGAGCCGGAATCCTGTATAATTGTTAAAAAAATAGCACTTTGTGTTGAAACATCGGAAGCTGGCGGTCGTACTGAACTGTCAATGCTGTTTGAACGGTCTATACAAATGGTGCGAATCACTTTTATTCTGACGCTTTCTCTGTTCTGTTCCCAGCTTTCCGCCCAGGTTGGACGGGGGGGGAGCGGCTGGCGCTACCCTGGCCGTTATACAGGTGCCGAGAAGATTCAAGCCCTCGAGTGGGGCACCGGGGCTGCCGCTCACCTGATCAGGCGAGGCGGTTTCAGCGCCCCTCCGGAGGAGATCGGGCGCCTCGTCGGGCAAGGCTTCGAGGCAACGTTGAACGAGCTTCTCGACTACGAAGCGATTGATGATTCGGAAATGGAAGCCGGGCTGGAAGCGGCCGGCCTGCAGCTCATCCGGCAGAACATGAATAACGGGCGCTATCTAACCAACATCGGGAATCTCCAACGATGGTGGCTGTACCGCATGACCCACAGCCGGCGTCAGCTCCTCGAGAAGATGACCTTTTTCTGGCATGACCACTTCGCCACTTCCGTCTTGCAGGTCTATTACGTTCTGGGGGCGCCGGTCAGGGACAATGAAACGCTGGACGGCACTGAGAAGCCTCTGAGCCTGGTGCAGAACGAACTGCTGCGCCAGTACGCCCTGGGCAACTTCAAGGAAATGGTTCATGCCATTGCCCGCGATCCGGCCATGATTCTGTGGCTCAACAACGCCGAGAACCGGGTCGGAAATGCGAATGAGAACTGGGCCCGCGAGCTGCTGGAACTCTTTACCGTCGGTGAGAGCAGTGAGAGCGCCGCCTATACCGAGTTCGATATTCAGGAAGCCGCCCGGGCTTTTACGGGTTGGACCTCCAATGGGCCACGACCGCCCCCGGGAAGTGGAAGAGAAGCATGGGACTTCTTTTATGCCCCTCAGTGGCATGACTTCGAGGCCAAGACGTTTCTCGACCAGGTCATTATCTCACCCGAGTGGAATGCCTCGATCATTGATGGCGAGCGGGTCATAGACATCATTTTTGAGCAGCCGCAGACCGCCATCTTTATCACCCGCAAGCTCTGGGAATATTTCGTTTACCTCGATCCCGGCGACCAGATTATTCAGGAACTGGCCGAGGTCTTCCGCTCCAGCAATTACGAGCTCAAACCTCTCATGCGGGCCATCTTCACTCATCCCCACTTCATGTCTAGCAAGGCCTATCGTGCCAAGATCAAGAGCCCTATTGAATTCATGATCGGAGCCTTTCGCGAGCTGGGTGTCGTGGACCCGTTCAATATCCCAAGGTTCTCTGAGATCTTTGGTCTGGGCCAGCAGCTGTTTATTCCTCCCGATGTGGGCGGCTGGACGCACGACGAAGGCTGGATCAACACGGGGTCCGTGATCGGGCGTTTCAACTTCATGACCTTTGTGAGCTGCAACCGCGGGCGCAATCCCGGTGATCCTCCTATCTCAGATAGGGAGGATTTCTTTTCAGTGGTCTGCCGGTTCAGCCAATCTCAGGATCAGGTCGATATCACGGGGATCATTGAGAGCAACAACCTGCGTTTTGCGCCTGACGTTGTGAGTTACTTTGCCAGCGCCATGCTGCAGGGAGATCACACAATCGATGACGCCTACATCCTTGAGGAGTACATGAACACGGGTCCGGACGGACTTTCCCAACTGTTCGACATCGGTGACGAGGTAATGGTCGACACCAAAGTGCGGGGCGTGATCTTTTTGCTTACCCTGCTGCCCGTCTACCAGCTCAACTAGGAAAGAAAAGAAGATGGAAAGAAGAGATTTCATCAAGAAGTTCACACTGTTATCCACAGTGACCATGGCGCCCACGTTTCTGGTCAAGAGCATCAAGGGAGCCCGGGCCGGCGGGATGCTCAATGCCGATCTGGGAAACCCGAATCGCATCATGGTGGTCATTGAACTGGCCGGTGGCAACGACGGTCTGAACACCGTGATTCCCTATACGAATACTTTCTACCAGAAAACCCGGCAAAACCTGGGACTGGCCGGCGCTCCGAACCTGTTGACCCTCGATTCCGAGTACGCGCTGCATCCGGCCATGACCGGTTTCAAGGAGCTGTGGGACAATGATCTCTTGACCATTGTTCAGGGAGTGGGTTACCCGAACCCGAACCGATCGCACTTCCGGTCTCGTGATATCTGGCACACGGCTGAGCCCGAAAATGCAGCCACCGGAGGCTGCCTGGCCAGCTACTTCAACAGCCTGGAAGATCCGGAAAGCCTGGTGGGGGTGAATATCGGAGGTGCGGTACCACGCTCGATGGTCTCGTCGGAGGGTTCGGCACCTTCCATCCTCAACGTCGACACCTATCAGGTTCAGACGGATCCCTTTCATCCCGAGGACGCCTCCAACAAGAACGCGGCTTTTCAGCAGTTGCTGGCGCAGCCGCAGAAACAGTTTGAATTCCAGGACTACGTGAGCCAGACGATCCTGGACGCATCCGCCAGTTCGATTGCCCTGATCGAGGGCCGTGACAATTACTCGAGGACGGTTGAGTACCCCGCGGGGGCGTTCTCCGGAAACATGAGAACCATCGCTCAAATCATTGCAGCCGATCTGGGTGTGACCGTCTTTTACGCCAAAACCGGGGGCTTCGACACGCATGCCAATCAGGCGGTGGGAGGGAATCCTCAGCAGGGTTTCCACACCAATCTTCTGGGCGGCGTCTCCCAGACCCTGAAGGCGTTTTATGACGACATGGTGGAGATGGGTCGGGACAAGGACATCGTTATCTTCACCTGGTCGGAGTTTGGCCGTCGTCTGCGCGACAACGGAAGCCAGGGCACCGATCACGGTACAGCCAATCAGATGTTCGTGATCGGGGATCCTACCAACGTGCGAAGCGGCTACGACGGAGAGCATCCCTCGCTGGCACCTGGAGATCTCGACAACGTCGGCGACATGATTTACTCGGTTGACTTCCGGTCGGTTTATTCCCACCTGCTCTCGGCCTGGCTGGGTGCAGATGCCACTGTCGTCCTGGGCTCCGACTTCACCGATCCCTCCCTCGACTTCATCGAGACAGCCTAGAGGAATCGAGAAGTTCGAACTTTGGAATGTGGGAGGCGCCTGTGGCGGCGACTCTGCGATCGTGAACGCACAGACTCGGCGCCCCAAAGTGCAATCTTTCCGAGCAAGTCGGTTCAAGGCATTGTTGACCTTGCCCTGGAACCGCAATGAGCGAAGCGAATCATTTTGAATCCGTGAAGGAACCTTTCAGGGCCTTCTCATACTATGGCCTTGATGAGTCAGCCCATCCGAGTTGGACTGCTGTTCGGCGGTCAATCCGTCGAGCACGAAGTCTCGCTGCAGTCGGTTCAAAACATCATTGAGGCCATGAATCCGTCTCGGCTGGAGCCGGTCCTGATTGCGATCGACAAGGCGGGACGGTGGTATCACTGTGAGAATCGGGACTTCCTCGAGCATCCGGATGATCCCCAGAGAATCGCCCTGAGTGTGGAGAAGTTCGATCAGGTCACCCTTCTGCCCTGGGCATCGGGTAACCACCTGCGGCGTGTCCGGGACGGCAAGTCCAGCGGGGAGGTGGATGTGATCTTTCCGGTGCTGCACGGGCCTTACGGAGAGGATGGAACGATACAGGGTCATTTGAAGCTGGCACAGGTTCCGATGGTTGGATGCGGTGTCCTGGCCTCCTCACTCACGATGGACAAAGAAATGGCGAAGCGTGTGCTGGCCCAGGCCGGCATCCCTCACGCCAGAGGGCGGACTCTTCATCGGACAGGACGCACCGAGGTGCGAGTGGATCGACTCCTGACCGAGTTCGGCTTGCCTCTCTTTGTCAAACCGGCCAATCTGGGATCGTCCGTGGGAGTTTCCAGGGTCGACACGGTCGGTCAAATGGACGAAGCTCTGGATGAAGCCTTTCAATTTGACCACCGTGTCGTTGTGGAAGAGGCCATCCAGGGTCTGGAAGTCGAATGTGCGGTCCTGGGGAACAACCATCCACAGGCTTCCATAGTGGGAGAGATCCTGCCCAGGAATGGGTTCTATTCCTATCAGGCGAAATATCTGGACCCGGATGGAGCTGAGCTCCGAATTCCGGCCCGGATCTCCGAGCAGCAGACCGCCCGGGTGCGCCAGGTCGCAGTGGACACTTTTCGACTTTTCAGGTGTCGAGGAATGGCACGTGTGGACTTCTTCGTGACCAGAGATCAGGTCATCGTCAACGAGCTGAACGCGATCCCGGGATTCACGAGAATCAGCATGTATCCGATGCTGTGGGAGGCAAGCGGTGTCGGTTACGCTGAGCTGGTCGAGCGGCTCGTGGAACTGGCCCTGGAGAGTGCAGCTGCGGACCGGCAGCTTCGAACGTCGCTGTAGGGCCGGCTCTCCTGCCCCGGGGTGTTGAGGCAGGCTTGTCTCCAGTTCGCCGGCATGTTCTACTCTAGTGCTGCTCGTCGAATCGTCTGCAAGGAAGTACTCTTATGGCCCTGAATCTTGAGCCGGTGTATCAATCTATTGAGGCTGCAGCTGCCCATCAAGATAGAGAGTTCTTCCTTGACTTTGCCCATCTGCTCTTCGAAAAGGCCAGCGTAGGGTTCTTGAGCCTTTTTGACACGGAGGATCTGACCGCGATCGCCGCTTCGTCGCTGCGCTTTGTGGACCGGCGGCGCAAAGAGGAGATCAAGGTACGAGTCTACAATCCTACGCCGGGCCGGCATGGCTGGAAGGCCGACCTTACGGTGGTCGAGATCCTGTTGCAGGACCGCCCCTTCGTTGTCGACTCCATGCCGGGCTGTCTGGCATCTCTCGGGCTGGAGCTGGTGGACTTCCTGCACCCCGTTATCCGTGTCAGGCGGGATGGGACCGGAAAACTCCACAGAGTCCGACCTCAGCGAGACGAGAGCACTCTCGAGGCATACGAACTGTTTCTGGTGCGCCGGGTGGAGAGGTCGCGTTACAAGGCCATCAAGAAACGGGTCAGGGACGTCCTGGGCGATGTGGTTCTTGCCTCCACCGACTACCCGTCAATGAAACACAGGGCGGTCGAATTACGTGACTCTCTGATCGGGCTGGCTGCCGGAGCCGGAACCCATCTGTCCTTCAAAGAAGGACCGGTCGACCTGCGGGAATACGCCAGCTTCATTGAGTGGCTCCTGGCCGACAACTTTGTGTTCCTGGGCTACCGGGAATACGACATCTTTGACCGCAAAGGTAGTCGATCCATCCAGACCCGGCCCGGTTCAGGTCTGGGGATTCTTCGAAAAATGGAGAGCAGCGCGTACCTCAAGGCTACTCCTCTGGAGAAGATTCCGGAGAAACTGAGAAAGAGGATGACGGCCGGACCGGTCCTGATGGTGACTAAGACCAATGCCGAATCTACCGTGCATCGTCCCGTCCGCATGGACTATATCGGAGTCAAGGTCTATGACGACTCGGGCCGCCCCGCCGGAGAACGCCGCTTGCTGGGACTGTTTACATCCAGCGCGCACTCCACTTCTGTTGAACTCATTCCCCTGCTGCGGCGCAAACTGAAGCAGGTTCTGGCTCTTGACGGGGCAGTGGAAGGTTCTCACGATTTCAAGCAGGTTGTCGCTATCTTCAATTCCATCCCTCGCGATGAGTTGTTCTGGTCTTCTTCCGATCAACTCCACAAGGACATTCGGACCATCATGGGAATCGAGCGGCAAAGGCGGGTCCGCCTGACTCTGCGACCGGATCCGCTCGGTCGCGGCCTGGCCTTGATGGTCATCATGCCTCGCGATCGATTCAGCACTAAAGTCCGACAGCGAATCCAGGGTTTTCTTGCCCAACAACTGCAGGCGGACCACGTCGACTATCACCTGGCAATGGGTGAGGATGAAGCCAAAGCGCGGCTTCATTTCTTCTTTACCACCGAGCTCACCATCGATTCGGTTGACCTGCCCGGTCTTGACCGGCAAATCGCTGAATTCACGCGATCCTGGAAGGAGCACCTACTGGACGAGATGCTGAAACGGCACGATCGCTCCGAGGCCCGGCGGCTGGTGGACGGTTATGGGCAGGCCTTCGAGGAGGGCTACAGGGCTGAGATGCCCGTGGAGCAAGCGGCGCGTGATATTGAAAACCTGGAGGCTCTTGGCGACGCCCCCTACCTCGTGGACCTGGTGGCCCGCGCCCGGGGAAGCGATCGAGTGCTATCCACGCAAGTCAGGATTTACCACCAGCAGTCAACGCTGGTCTTGAGCGAGGTGTTTCCAATCCTGGAGAACCTGGGGCTCAGAATTATCGAGCAGATTTCTTACAGTCCGGATGGCAGTAAAGTCCTTCCGGAGGGATCCAGGAATCCGAGCCTGGGTATCGACATCTTCCGTGTCCTGGATCATTCCGGCACCCCCATCGATGTCGATCGGCTGGGCCACGTATTGACCGAAGGGCTGTTGGAGTTACTCTACGGGCGCGCTGCCAATGATCGTCTCAACCAGCTCGTACTGACTTCCGGAATGACTATTCGGCAGGTCGCTCTCCTGCGCACCTGTCGGGCCTATCTTTCGCAGGTGCAGGCAGCGACCAGTCTGAGTTTCGTGGCAGATGCTCTCCTCAAGCATCCGGGTTGCGCCAGGGCCATTTACAAATTCTTCGAAGCCAGGTTCGGCCCTTCCAGCAACGGGTCACGAAAAAAAGCGGTGGCAAGAGCCAGATCGGCGTTCTACGAACAACTGGCGCCGGTTTCGTCCTTGTCCGAGGACCAGACTCTGGGCACTCTTTTTCAGATCGTCGAGGCCACCGTGCGGACCAGCTTCTTTCTGGACGACCCTCGCGGCGCCCCTCGCATCGCCCTCAAGATCGATTCCAGCAAGGTTCCTGTCATGCCGGACCCACGCCCTCTCTTCGAGATCTTTATGAGCTCTCCCGACATGGAAGGAATCCATCTGAGGGGTGGCCGGGTGGCCAGGGGGGGGATTCGCTGGAGTGATCGGCCGGACGACTTCCGGACGGAAGTGCTGGGCCTGATGAAGACCCAGATGACAAAGAACGCCGTGATCGTGCCGGTCGGTTCCAAGGGCGGATTTGTTCTCAAGCACCCACCTGCTGAGCAAACCCAGCTCAGAGAGCATGTTCGGGAACAATACAAGACCTTCGTTCGAGGTCTCCTGGACCTCACCGACAACCTGGTCGAGGGAGAGATCGTCCATCCCAGAGGACTCGTGATTTACGATGAGCGCGATCCCTACCTCGTCGTAGCAGCCGACAAGGGGACCGCGCGGTTCAGCGATCTGGCAAACCAGATCAGCCAGGAGTACCGGTTCTGGCTGGGCGACGCCTTCGCCTCGGGAGGTTCACACGGGTACGACCACAAGAAGGAAGGCATTACCGCACGGGGAGCGTGGGAGTGTGTGCGTCGACATTTTAGAGAAATCGGGATTCGTTTGAGCACGCAGGTAGTGACGGTGGCGGGGATCGGAGACATGTCTGGCGATGTTTTTGGAAACGGCATGCTCTATTCCGATCGGATCAAGCTTCTGGCTGCCTTCAACCACCTGCATATCTTTCTGGATCCCCATCCGGACCCACAGGCCAGTTTCAGGGAGCGGAGGCGACTCTTCGAGACCCCCGGATCGAGGTGGGAGGACTACGATCCGAAACTGATCAGCCGCGGGGGGGGAGTGTATTCCCGTCACGCCAAGTCGATCCAACTCTCAGCAGCAGCCAGGAAAATGCTGGGTACCAAGGAGGCCAGCCTGAGTGGCCGGGCCCTGATACGGGCCATTCTCAAAATGGAGGTCGATCTTCTCTGGAATGGTGGAATCGGGACCTACGTCAAGTCGTCGAGTGAGCGCCAGGGCGACGTCGGCGATCAGTCCAACGACAACGTGCGAGTGGACGCTTCCCAGATGAAGGCCAGGGTGGTGGGAGAAGGAGGGAACCTGGGATTCACGCAGCTGGGACGTATCGAATATGCGCTCAAAGGCGGGCGGGTCAATACGGACGCTATTGACAACTCGGCCGGCGTCGACATGAGCGACCATGAGGTGAATATCAAGATCCTGCTGCAACTGCCGGTCGAAGCCGGCAGCCTCTCCTTCGAGGAGAGAAATCAGCTCCTCGAAAACATGACTGATGACGTCAGCAAGCTGGTTCTGGAAGATAACTACAGCCAGTCGCTCTGTCTGTCTCTGGCCGAGAAGAGAAGTCGGGAGGACCTCTCCCTGTTTGAATCCTTACAGGAGCACCTGAGGGATCGAGGCGACCTGGATCCAGTGGTTGAATCGCTTCCCTCTAGCCGCACCTACCGGGAGCGCGCAGCCCAGCACCTCGGGTTGACACGATCCGAACTTGCAGTACTGCTGGCCTACACCAAAATGGCCCTCACCGAGCACCTGCTGCTCTCGAATCTTCCAGACCAGGAGTTCGTCCAGCACTACTTGAGCGACTACTTTCCTGCCCGGCTCATGGAGCGCTACCCCGAGTGGGTGGAGGAGCATCGTTTGCGCCGCGAGATCATTGCCTGTCAACTCACTAATCTGGTCGTTGACAAGGTCGGAATTGCCTTCATACACAGTATGATACTGGACACTGGTGCGACTCCACCTGAAGTGGTTCAGGCAGCCGTTGCGGCGTTGGTTATCCTGGATCTGGGGAGTTTTCTGAAACAAATCTTCGCTCTCGACAACAGGGTCACCGCCACCAGTCAGTATCGTGCACTTGGTGAAGTTGACCGGGCTGTTCGGGGAATTGTCCATTGGATCCTTCTCGGCGATGTCGACCTGGATCAACTGACCGAGTTCGTCGAACACTACCGACCACCCATGACCGAAGTGAGAAAGAGAATGGCGCGTTTCCTGCCCCGTGCCGAAAAGAGGCTTTATTCGGAGAAGGCTCAGGAGTTTGTCGAAGATAGCTTCCCAAAGCGTCTGGCCGGGCAGGTGGCCAGCCTGGACTATCTCCCCAGCAGCATGGGACTGATCACTGCCAGTGACTCGACCCCGGCCACTCTGGAGGAAGCAGCCAAGGCCTTTTACGCGTTGGGGGATAAGCTCCATCTGGGGGCTCAGCGGGACGCTATTTTCAACCTGCCCAAGAAAAGCAAGTGGGAGAAGATTGCGGCCACCAGTCTGATCATGGATCTGCGCAGTGTACAGCGGCAGCTCACAATTGAGTTTCTGAAAGCGCGGCAGAAACAGGAAGGTCTGTCGATGGACAGGTTTCTGAAGCGGGACTCGAGGACTTACGACCGCTTCAAGCAGGCCGTCTGGGACCCTGAATCGGATCCGGAAACAGCGCTTACGAAGGCCGGAGTCGTCACCCGCATGCTCATCCGCATGACAGAGACAGCCAGGAGATTGAACCAGGCCGACGGCTGACCATGGGAGTTCCACGTTCCACGTTCCACGTTTTTCTGTCTGGAACCCAGAACCCATTCAAGAAATCCTTTTGACGAGAAAAAGATCCCCGCTCCGGCCAGAAGAGGATTTCCAGGTTCCCAGAAAGCGCCGCCGGTCGAGCTTGAGCTGCGCCTCAATCAACTCGCTTCCAACCTGGACCTTGAACGAGAGATTCCCATCCTGCACTGCAATGCCCTGAACCGGTACGGGCTCTTTTCCAGTGACGTCGGCGTTCTCATCCGTCAATACGATCCCGTCGGGAAAAACGGCCTCTCCGAAGAGCCGTCCCTCGGTCAGAAATACCTGGAGTCGCGGAATCGTCTGAAAAGGCTTCAGCTTGGCCGCATCTTTGTAGGAGGCGTTTGGTGGTGGAGGGTCGGGAGGTGTGGCTCCCGCATCTCTCGGGTACATGGCCCATTTTCCGCGAATCGCCAGGAGCTCCAGTTCCCTGTCCGTGAGGGGCTTGTTCTGGTGCAGGACCTGTTGAGCCAGAAGGGTGCCGCCCAGCACCAGGAAAAAGGTAAAGAGCACGAACCAAGTGACTGTCGTATTGTTGTTCATTACAGACATGAGATTAGCTTTCAACGGCCCAACTGTTCAACCCTTTCGGGTTCCACGTTCCGCGTTCCAAGTTCCACGTTTCAAGTCGACGCGCCCGAGGGATAGTTGGAACTTCAGAGTCGTGGAACGTGGAACGTGGAACTCATTCTAGCAGTCGGTAACACAGCCCTCCGAGGCTGATCGAACCGATCGGACATATTTGAAAAGGGTCCCGGCTGACGTCTTGAGCGGAGGCGCAGTCCAACCTTCGGCTCGTTCCCGCAGTTCTTCTTCGCTCAACTCCACCTCAATGGTCCTTCGTAACGCATCCAGCTTGATGCGGTCGCCGTCCTCGAGCAAGGCAAGCGGACCTCCCACCTGAGCCTCCGGAGTAATGTGACCAATGATGAACCCGTGGGAGCCACCGGAAAAGCGCCCGTCGGTGAGCAGAGCGACGTCGGCGCCCAGTCCGGCACCCATGATGGCTGATGTCGGAGTGAGCATTTCAGGCATTCCCGGACCCCCTTTGGGGCCTTCGTAGCGAATGACAACGACGTCGCCCTTTTGAATCTGATCCTTTTCCAGCGCCGCCAGCATATCTTCCTCCGAATCAAAGACCCGCGCCGGCCCCGAAAACTGGAAACCTTCCTTTCCAGTGATCTTGGCCACTGCTCCTTCAGGAGCCAGGTTGCCCCTCAGAATCTGAAGGTGTCCGGTCGGCTTGAGAGGCTGTTCGATCCGGTGGACCACATCCTGGCTGTCCGTCAGATCCGGTACATCCGCCAGGTTCTCGGAGAGTGTCTGCCCGGTCACGGTCAGGCAGGACCCGTCCAGAAAGCCCTTTTGCAACAGGTATTTCATGACGACCGGAATGCCGCCGACCTCATGAAGGTCCTGCATGACGTAACGCCCACTCGGCTTGAGATCGGCGATGTAGGGTACGCTGTCACTCACTTCCTGGAACGAGTCGATGGTCAGATCCACACCCGCAGTTCGGGCCATGGCTATCAAATGAAGGACGGCGTTGGTCGACCCTCCGACAGCCATGACCACCACCATGGCGTTCCGGAACGCCTGTGAGGTCATGATATCGCGAGGCTTGATGTCTTTTTCCAGTAGCCGGTAGATGGCCCGGCCCGCCTCCCTGCATTCCTGCAGTTTCTGTTCGTCCTCGGCGGGAGTCGAGGAGCTGTAGGGAAGCGACATCCCCAGAGCCTCGATGGCCGAAGACATGGTGTTGGCGGTGTACATGCCTCCGCAGGCTCCAGCGCCAGGGCAGCTGTGCTGTACAATCTCCTTCCTCTTGTCGTCACTGATCTTGCCAGCCAGATACTCGCCGTAGCTTTGAAAAGCGGAGACAATGTCCAGCTTCCGATCGTTCAGAAGCCCGGGACGAATGGTTCCTCCGTAAACCATCAGGGCCGGCCGATTGACCCGCGCCATAGCCATCAAACATCCCGGCATGTTCTTATCACAGCCAGGGATCGAGATATTGGCGTCGTGCCACTGGGCACACATCACGGTTTCGATCGAATCGGCGATGATCTCGCGGGACTGCAGGGAGTAGCTCATTCCCTCGGTTCCCATGCAGATTCCGTCGCTCACTCCGATGGTGTTGAAGCGCAGCCCTACCAGACCTGCATCGGTCACGCCTTTTTTGACCTCCTCGGCAAGACGGTTCAAGTGCATGTTGCAGGTATTGCCCTCGTACCACATGCTGGCGATTCCGACCTGAGCCTTCTCCATGTCGGCCTCGCTGAGTCCGGACCCGTGAAGCATGGCCTGGGAACCACCCTGTGATCTGGGCTGGGTTACACGGGAGCTGTAGCGGTTTAATTGGTTGGTCATCCTTCTCCTTTTGGGGTCAGAGCCTGATTTGCTAGAGTAGCCTGCATGAGCGGTACGCCCTGGCACAAGAAGCTGCACTGGAGGATTTTAGCCGGTCTGGTCCTCGGAATCATTTATGGTGTCGCCGCGGCTGTTGCCGGCTGGGTGGACTTCACCGCCGATTGGATTTCTCCTTTTGGAACGATTTTTGTCAACCTGCTCAAGCTAATTGCCGTTCCTCTGGTGATCTCTTCGCTGGTGTGTGGAGTGGCTTCGCTGTCCGATCTGAGGAAACTCTCTCGCATTGGCGGAAAAACGATTGCCATCTACATCACGACCACTGCCATCGCGGTCTCGATTGGTCTGATCATTGTCAATGTTGTGAAGCCCGGTGCCTGGGTCCCTCAAGAGTTGAGAGATCGGCTCCAGCAAGTCTATCAGGAAGATGTCACGGCTCGCTCGCAGCAGGCTGAAGTCGCTCGACAACGGGGGCCTCTGCAGCCCATCGTTGACCTGGTGCCCCAGAACTTTTTCGGTGCGGCTTCGGACAATCGGAACATGCTACAGGTCGTGTTTTTCGCGATTCTACTGGGCGTGGGGCTGATTCAGGTGAGCAAAGAAAAGGCCCGGCCCCTACTCGGCTTTTTCGCAGGCTTGAACCTGGTCATCATCCGGCTTGTGGATCTCATCATGCTGCTGGCTCCCTTCGGGGTCTTCGCTTTGATCGCGGGAACGATCACTGAAGTTACGGGAGAGAATCCAGCCGCTATTCTGGAGCTGCTGGCGGCTCTGGGCATGTACTGCGCCACGGTCCTCTTCGGGCTGGGAGTCCACATGATTGTGACCTACGGTGCGCCGGCGCAAACCGGTGAGTAGCAGAGAGCGAGAGTCTCTCACAGGAAAGGAGTAGCGAACCATGCTGACCCCGAGTCATGCGTGTGTACTCGTAAGAGTGCAGGCGAAGCATTGACAGGGGCACGTGCGGGCCAGGTATTGAGCCGCGAAAGGAAAATGACTTCGGGGGGCCGACGTAGTCGTAGGATCGGAAGGCAACATGGAACCGTTCGCTAATCGCGAGAACGATTCCGCCCCCGCGTGGTCCCGAGACCCTGTGCACGTACGGAAGTTGCTTACACGGGAGCCGGGAGATCCCGCCTCTGACCCCAGGGGGATGGCCCCAAGGTCCGCGCTGTGAATCCGAAAGGAGCACGACAGCGATGCACGGAGGCGGGAAGTCGGACAGGCTGATAGTAGCTGAGAAGCGCTCGAACAAAGACGGCGGTGCGCCGCGGTCGGCGGAGAGGGTGGAGCCAAGCGGCCTGGCCAAAGGGAATTCGTCCTAGCAAAACAAGTGCCGGACACAGAGCCGGGAGAGGAATCGATATGGAGGACTCTAAACGGGCACCAAGCGGGAAATCGCGGACACAGCCAAGAGACCGCACCTACGTCGAAACCGAGGACTTGCAAAGTGCGCTGGAACGGATACGGCAGGTAACCTGCCGGGATAAGGAGCTACGGTTCACGTCGCTCTGGCACCACGTCACTAACATCGATCGACTCCGGCAGGCTTACTTCGGCCTCAAGCGCAATGCCGCACCGGGCGTGGATGGATTGACGTGGCAGCAATACGGAGAGAGCCTCGAGGAGAACCTCCAGGATCTATCCGCAAGGCTCAAACGCGGAGCGTACCGAGCCAAGCCGGTTCGGAGGGCCTATATACCGAAGGCCGATGGGCGGCAGCGTCCGCTCGGAGTGACTGCATTGGAGGATAAGATCGTCCAGCGGTCTACGGTACAGGTATTGAACGCCATCTACGAAACCGACTTTCTCGGCTTCTCGTATGGTTTCCGCCCGGGGCGCAGTCCACACCATGCGTTGGACGCGCTCTATGTCGGAATCATGCGCAAGCGAGTGAACTGGGTGCTGGATGCGGACGTTTGTGGGTTTTTCGATGCCATCGACCACAAATGGCTGTTGAAGTTCATCGAGCACAGAATCGCCGATCCACGTGTTATCCGCCACCTTAAAAAGTGGCTCAAGGCGGGGATCGTGGAGGATGGGAAGCGAACCGAGATCGAATCCGGTACGCCTCAAGGCGGGAGTGTTTCACCCGTGTTGGCTAATGTGTACCTTCATTATGTGTTCGATCTATGGGCCGACCAATGGAGACGCAGGCACGCTCGTGGCGATGTAATCATCGTCCGGTTTGCCGACGACTTCACAGTGGGTTTCGAGTTTCGTGAAGATGCCGAGCGTTTTCTGGCAGACTTGCGGGACCGGTTCCACACGTTTCACCTGGAACTGCACCCCGACAAAACGCGCTTGATCGAGTTCGGGCGGTACGCCGCTCGGGATCGCAAGCGCCATGGAGAAGGGAAGCCCGAGTCTTTCGACTTCCTGGGTTTTACGCACACGTGCGACAGAACCCGGAACGGGAGATTCATCGTGCTGCGGCAGACCATGCGGAAGCGCATGCAAGCGAAACTGCGCGAGATCGCTCGCGAGCTTCGGTATCGCCTGCATGAACCCGTCCCGGTAGTGGGTCAGTGGTTGCGCAGTGTAGTACAGGGACATTTCCAGTACTATGCCGTACCGCGTAACCATCGCAAGCCGGCCGCTTTCAAGTATCAGGTCTATCGACTCTGGCTGCGTGCGCTAAGGCGTCGTAGCCAGCGTCATCGGATCACTGGAGAGCGGATGAACCGCCTAGCGACAAGATGGCTTCCTGCACTGCGAGTTGTACACCCTTATCCCGAACAGCGACTGCGCGTTATTACCTGAGGTAAGAGCCCAGTGCGGTAGTTCCGCTCGCTGGGATCTGTGCGGGGGGCGATCCGAAAGGATCGTCCCTACCGCGACGGTTGATCCTGAGATTCCTGACTCCCATCTCAATCGGGACCTTCTACCGGGCCATGGCGCCGGCGCAGCTGCTGGCATTCTCCACCAGCTCCAGTGCGGCCACGCTTCCCGTGACCATGGAACGCGCCGAAGAGAAGCTGGGCGTGTCGGAAGAAGTCTCCTCCTTTGTGCTACCGCTTGGCGCCACGGTGAACCTGGATGGAACGGCTCTCTATCTGGCTGTGGCAGCTGTTTTCATTGCCGATGCCCTGGGCCTGGACCTCACGGCCCAGCTGACCATTGTCCTGACGGCTGTTCTTGCCTCCATTGGTGCGGCGGCAGTTCCCAGCGCCGGAATCATTATGCTAGTCATCGTTCTGGAGGCGATTGGTGTTCCCGCAGCGGGTATAGCCCTGATTCTGGGTGTGGATCGCATTCTTGACATGTGCCGAACCGTTACCAACGTCACCGGCGACGCCACGGTGGCCGCTGTCGTAGCCGCCTCCGAGGGGCAGCTTCACGATGTCGATCTGTCGGAACAGGCGGATCGGATACGGATGAGGGGGAGGTAGCTCACTCGTTCGCTCTGTTCCACGATCCACGTTCCACGATCCACGTTCCACGTTCCACGATCCACGTTCCACGTTCCACGTTCCACGTTCCACGTTCCACGTTCCACGTTTCACGTTTCACGTTTCACGTTTCACGTTTCACGTTTCACGTTTCACGTTACGAGCTTCGTACATTTGTGGTCAGGAACGTAATAGTTAGTATGACGGGCAAGATCGAGGGTTTCGAAGACCTGGAAGTCTGGCAGTGCGCCCGCCAGTTGACTGCTGATATCTATCAACTTACCTCACAGTCTCCGATTGCCAGGGACTTCGTGTTCAAGAATCAACTTCGGAAATCGGCTCTTTCCATACTGTCCAATATTGCAGAAGGATTTGAAAGGGACGGGAACAGAGAATTCGTGCAACTCCTCAGTATCGCCAAAGGATCCAGTGGCGAACTACGTGCGCAGCTGATCGCAGCTTTTGACCAGCATTATTTTGAAGAGGCATCTTTCATCAAGCTTCGAGACCAGGTCGACCACATCAGCCGCATGCTGTCGAATCTGTCCCAATACCTGACCAGATCGGAAATGCGAGGCAGAAAGTTCCACGACAAGCCACGTGGAACGTGAAACGTGGCACGTGGAATTCCCAGCCGTGGAACGTGAAACGTGGAATCTGGAGCGTTGTCGCCGTGGATCGCCTTGGCCGCTTTATCCTCCTCCACCCCTGTCTGGTTCTGACCGGGGTTCTGTGGGCGATTCTGGCACTCTTTTTCCCCACCGAACGACCGGAAGTCGAGATCGACCTGGATCGGATCTGCGAAGTGTCGGGCTGGGTCCGTTCCAGCCTCCGCCGGTTGGACGACCGAATCCAGTTCGACCTGCAGCCGGAACAAACACTCCAGGGCGATCGGCACGTCCAGGTGCCGGGACGAATCCAGGTTTATTTCCCTGCGCCTGCAGAAGGAATTCCCGAGCTTCACTACGGCCAAAGAATAGCGATTCGAGCCTTCCTCCACGAACCTTCCTTCTATGCGGCTCCAGGTGTGTTGGACTGGCGCCAGCATCGGTGGCGGAGAGGCGTCCTTCTGCAGGTCAATCTGAAATCATTCCGGCAACTGTCCCTGACCGGTGGCCTGAGAGGATGCCCGCTGCGCCGCTGGCTCGACTGGTACCGGGGGCGGTTTGTGAGCTTCTGTGAGCAGCGCTTCTCCTCTCGTACGCTCAGCCTGATACTCGGTTCTTTCCTGGGGGAGTCGAGCGCTCTCGAGAGCGAGCGAGAAGACCTGGTGCGCCGCCTGGGTGTAGTGCATCTCTTTGTCGTCTCCGGGCTGCATGTGGGACTGCTGCTGATTGCCCTGCTCCGCCTGTTCCGTCCTCTGGGGGCAGCGGGGCAGATCATCGCCCTGGCAGGGGTGTGGGCTTATGTCGGCGTGACAGGCGCCGCGACTTCCGCAGTCCGTGCCGGCCTCATGACAACCTACGCCTGTCTTCTCAACCGAACGGGTACCCGGGGGCGTCTGCTGAACCACCTGGGAATCGCTGGCATTGTTCTCCTCGCGGCCAATCCTGCAGCTCATGGGGCGCCCGGTCTCCAGTTCTCCTTCTTGTCGCTTCTGTCTCTCGGACTTGGCTCGGAGGTAGTTTCAAAGCTCCAGTACGTGCTCACCAGGGGCACCCGGATCTGGGAGGATCACATCGAACTGGGAGGACATCCTGGCCAGACCAGGGGCCGGCGGCTGCGGTTTCTATTGGAATCCTGGCTCGAGCCCGTTCGTTGCGGTGGGGTGAGTGCCTTCTTCCACTTCCTGGGGCGTCCTCTGGGTTTCCTTGCCGGACTGATCCTGGCTTCGCTGCTGGTCCAGATCGCAACACTTCCTGTCTCAATCTACTACTCGAATGTGTGGAGTTGGTCGCAGTGGCTTGCCAATCTGGTCCTGATCCCGCTTTTCGGATTTCTGATACCCGCTGGATTTCTCTTGCTGGCTGCTTTCTGGACTCCACTGGCCACCCTCGCTGCCGCTCCCGTGGAGGCGCTGTCGTGGCTCGTTGACCTGACCCTTTCCGTTCAGGGACACCTGGCGGTGGTTACCCTTCTCCGCCAACCTTCCAAGCTGGAGATTGTTGGATATTTCCTGTTTCTGGCCTTCGCCCTGCTGTTGAGAGGGTCCCGCCGTTGGATGATCCTGGCCGCTCCCTGGCTGCTCTACGTTTTCCTGGCCGCCCCTCCTTCGATTGCTCCTGAGAGGATGATCGTGACCATGCTCGACGTGGGACAGGGGGAAAGCCTTCACCTTCGCTATCCTGATGGCCGAGACGCCCTGATCGACACCGGTGGCTTTGCCCTTGCGGGAGAGGAGTGGACGGACTTTGTGGGAGCGAGGATCGTCTCCAGATATCTCTGGTCACAACGCGTCCGGGAACTGAAATTTGTTCTTCTCTCCCATCCCCATGTCGATCACATCCAGGGTTTGCCCTTCCTGGCCAGAGCGTTTCCGATCGATTGGCTCTATTACCATGAACCCCACCGGATCTACGACCGGGAGAACCAGCTTCAGCTGGCTGCCGGTGACCGCTTCACCATAGCCGGAGTGCACCATGAGATCCTGCATCCTTCTGAAGAGATGGCAGGACCGGGATGGGGAACGAACGATATTTCCCTCGTTCTGAGGCTTCGATTTGGTCGCTTCTCTCTGCTTCTGACAGGCGACATAGAGAAACGGGCTGAACGAGAACTGACTGGCCGGATGAGAACTGTCACTGCTCTCAAAGTTGCTCATCATGGCAGCCAGACCAGCACCTCCAGGGAGCTGCTGAGTTCGGCACATCCCAGAATCGCCCTGATATCGGCGGGGCGGAACAACCGGTTTGGCCACCCCTCCAAGCAGACTCTGCAGCGCCTGAAAGAGCAGGGGAGTCGGGTGCTGCTGACTTCCGAGCTCGGTACGGTCCGTATTGAGACCGATGGCTTCTGCTGGACAGCCAGTCACTACTCAATGAAAGCAAAGAGGTTTGTGGAGCTCTTTAAGGAGTGCGCTGATTCGCAACTGACAGACTGACGACTGACGGACTGACGACTAGCAGACTGACGACTGACAGATGAATGGCGGATGGAATCGTCGCCCTGTCAGCGATCGGATCGGACCACGGAACGTGGAACGTGGAACTCCTACCGAATCGCCAGCCAGGCGTACTGCTTGCGGGAATAGACTCTCCCGGCGGGAAGATTGCAGGTGACCTGAATAGAGCGAAACTTCTTGCCGGAAGACTGCGGCGGCAGGAAGGTGAGGAGGTATTGATGCTTCAGCTCTCTGGCCACCTGGGCATACGTGTTGCCCAGTTCCGCCAGCACCTCGGGGAAAAGGACTCGTCCGCCCGTGGATTCTGCCAGATTCACCATGGCTGTTTCTTTCTTCTTGAAGTAGTCATCAACAAAATCACTATCGTCTTGAAGAACGTTGCGCATCACCTGGTTCAGGAAGTGAACCCTTTCACTGTCGCGCACCTTGTCGTCCACCAGCCGGGTGCGGCTCACGATGTAGAGGGTGACCTGTGATTCGATCAGGCGGCTTAGTATCTGGTCATAGGGAGTGACGCTCTCATTATCCAGCCCGTCCGTGAGAAGAATAATGACTCTTCTCCCCTGGACCTCGTTCAAACGACTCTCGATGCTCTGCCCCAGGGCGTCATAAATGGCGGTTCTATAGCCTTTCTTCATCTTATTGAGACCTTTGCGGAGTTTTCCAAGTCGGTTGGTCCAAGGGGTGAGAAGCACGGTTTCGTCAGAAAAACTCATGATCGAGATTCGATCGTCCCGCGTGAAGGACTGTGCAAAGCGCAGAGCTGCGTGCTTGATCTCCTCCAGCTCGTCCTTCAGACTTCCACTGGAATCCAGCAGCAACAACACGTTGATGGGGGCCAGGTCGCGCACGAAATTGATGATGGGGGTCGGCTCGCCGTCATCCAGCACCTCGAAGTTCTCCCGATCCAGGTCGTCCAGCAGCCTTCCTCTCTCGTCGAACACGGTCACCGGGACCTTTACGTAGCTGGCGGTGACTCGAAACGATGCTGCTTGTGGGGCCGGCGTCTGGAGCAAAAGAAGTGTCAGCAGGAACGAGGGCATCATCTTCAATTATTGCATGGGTTCTAGGTTCTAGGTTCTAGGTTCTGGCGGAATGCTGCGCTCACGATCTGACAAGGAAAGCTGAAACGGAGCCGGGAGGGTCAGCGACGGGAGAAGAACCAGGAAACGGTGAGCTAACGCTCTACCGTTCTGTGGTTTGCCTTGACACCGGGACAACAGAACGGCAGGGTGTAAGCTCGCCATTGAATTGGAACTTGGAACTCGGAACTCGGAACGTGGAACGTGGAATCCCGAAGTGCTACAGTCTGGCCTGATGGGCCATCGTCTCAGTCGGATTTACACAAGAAAGGGTGATGGGGGGAAGACCGGTCTAGGGGACGGCTCCAGGGTCCAGAAAAACCATCCCCGGGTCGAATCCTTTGGAACAGTCGACGAATTGAACAGCGTGATCGGGATTCTGCTGACTTCTCCGCTACCCACCCCCATCTACGACTGCCTGAAAGAGGTTCAGCATACGCTTTTCGACCTGGGCGGGCAGCTCTGCATACCCGGGCACTCCCTCCTGCGGTCAGAGCAGGTTACGGAACTCGAAGAGTTTCTGGACCATCTGAATCAGGACCTTGAGCCTCTGGAGGAGTTTATCCTGCCCGGCGGAGCCCAGACTTCGGCTGTCTGTCACCTGGCCAGGACCGTGTGCCGGAGGGCTGAGCGGCGGACTGTGGAGCTTCTAGGAGGCGACGACGATGCAGGGCTGACGCTGGCGCTCCAGTACCTGAACAGACTCTCCGATCTCCTTTTCGTCGTGGCGCGGGCCCTGAACCGGGCCGAGGGTCGTCCCGATGTGCTCTGGACACGGGAGCGGGAATAGGTTCCACGTTCCACGTTCCACGTTCTGGGTTCTGGGTTCTGGGTTCTAGAACTGGAAGTACACGAACGGGATCTCCTCACCCGTGACTGCGAACAGCTCCAGCACAATGAGCAGGAAAGCGTAGGTCGACACCCTCGCCCAGACCGGGGCCAGGTGGAGGTTCGCCAGCAGACCCCGACTCTCTTCGGCCAGGGCCACAACCAGAGTGAGAACCGTGGCCAGGATCAGTCCTGAAGGGAGCAGGACGGAGCCGACGGAGTCCCACAGAAACATGGAGTTCAAGACGGCGAAGGAGTCCTGAAAGCTGGAGGCTCGGAAAAAGACCCATCCCACCATGACCAGGACGAACGTTGCAGCTGTTCGAAGCGGCACCAGTGCCAGCCGGATCGGGGGCGGGACGGCCAGGCCCGGAAAATGATCTCTTGCCAGACGCTCAATCGCCAGCAACAGCCCGTGAAGACCTCCCCAGAATACGAAGTTCCAGCTGGCCCCATGCCAGAGCCCCCCTAAGAGCATGGTCACCATGAGGTTCTCGTAGGTTCTCTGCCTTCCCTTTCGGTTCCCGCCCAGCGGAATGTAGAGGTAGTCCCGCAGCCAGGAGGAGAGGGAGATGTGCCAGCGGCGCCAGAACTCGGTGATGCTCCTGGCCAGATAGGGCCGACGGAAATTGACCGGGAACTCATAGCCCAGCAGCCGCCCGCAACCCCGGGCGATGTCCGTGTAGCCCGAGAAGTCGAAAAAGATCTGCATGGCGAAGGCAAAGGAGGCGCTCCAGGCTTCCCAGGCTCCCGGGTGGGCGGCCACGTCCCCGAAATAGAGATCGGAAATCCTGGCGAAATGGTCGGCCAGTACCATCTTCTTGACCAGGCCAATGAGAATCAGACTGATCCCCTTCTCGGTGCGCTCCTGCGAAGGAGGCCGCCACTGGAAGAGCTGAGGAAAGAATTCGCGGGCCCGGACAATCGGGCCTGCCACCAGCTGCGGAAAAAAGGCAACGTAGAGGGCGAAGTCGGTCAGCCCTTTCACGGGTTCCAGCCTTCCCCGGTAGATGTCGATTGTGTAGGACATGCTCTGGAAGGTGTAGAAACTGATTCCCACCGGCAGAATGATGTCGAGGTAGAGTGTTCGAGGCGGGAGGCCGAGCAGCCCGGCCAGCGATCCGGCCAGAAAGTTGTAGTACTTGAAGAATCCCAGCAGCCCCAGGTTTGCAGCCAGACTGGCGATCAGCAGCCACGATCTGGCTTGTCCCCGGGCAGAAGGCAGCGACCTGCCGACCAAAAAATCCACCAGAGTCGAAGCCACGATGAGGAGGATGAAGCGGGCATCCCACCACATGTAGAAGAGATAGCTGGAGAACAGGAGAAACAGATTCCGAGGTCTTCGGGGAAGAAGACGAGAAAAGAGAAGAACGAGAGGAAGGAAGATCCAGAATTCCAGGGAATTAAAGAGCATTGTGAAGTGGTCTGCAAGTCGAGTCCAACACTCACTCCAGGCCCGCGCCGGGCTGACCGGGTGCGGAAGCGGCTGCCAGTTTTCCCTCTCTGAGCCGCGGCGCTAACTCCTGAACCAGGGATCGGGTGAATCGCTCGCGGCCTTCCCGGTTCAGGTGCAGTGAATCGAAGAACAGCTCCTGGCGGTCGAGATGGGCGAACGCAATCTCAGGAAGCACCTCAACACTCGAGCCCAGTTTCAGCTGCGAGACCGTGCTGGGCGCTCGCAGGTGTGTCTCGGGTTGTGGAAAAGCGGGTTGTGGAAAAGCGGGATGACGAGGCAGCCGGGCGAAGACGACCCGAATCGAATGCTCCTGGAGCAAGTCCACCAGCCTGGTCAGCCAGAGTTGGCGGTAGCGGTACTACTGCCCGTTCTGAGTGGCAAAGACCCGTAGCAGCTGTCGTCGTGCCTGTGTCTTCTGAGCCTGGCTCAAGTCCTCTGTGAAGAGAACAATCTCTGGACTCAGGATCGTATTCCAGACCGCTCAATTGACCTTCCCGTCCCGGGTAGTGGACAGCCCATGAATCGCCACCTGGCAAAGTTCTGACGGTGCAGTTTCACGAATCGCCACCTGGCAAAGTTCTGACGGTGCAGTTTCACTGCCGCGAGGCGCTCGGAGGGGGATGTCAGAAAGTCCAGAACGTCCTCCTTGAAAGCGTGTCCTTTCAGGATCAGGGAACAGGTCACTGACAATGCCTCACGCCAGTTGGAATAGGAGGTGGCAAAGCCCACGACGTCGAAGACACCCAAAGCGGGTGCCAGGACTCGGAGATCAAGCCGGCGGTTGGCGGGATCACCTCCGCTATCGATGTCCATGAAGGTGTCGAGAGTTACTACCACCGCGGAGTATCCCTTTCCCCGGGCCAGCAGCTCCCGCATCAGGTAGTACCAGAGACGGGGAGTGGACCCGCCAAACGCTCCGCTATAGAGGCGCAACTGAGTCGGTTCGAGTAATTCCAGAGCAAGTTTCTCGGAAAACCCTTCTACGCATCGAGAATCACCCAGGAGAAGAACTTCCTGGAAAGGAGAATCTCCGCGCTCGATCTCCCGAGTGACGAGCAGTTGAAAACGGCCGGCATAGGAATCCGGCTTGAGGACGCGAGTATAGAGTCGAGAATGAAAGACGGCCGCGTCGAAGATCAGCACCAGGGCCACCGCGGCCAGCAGCAGCAGCCAGGGAGAGCGCTTCTTTTCGGCCGAACCGGATGTGTGACTCCCCCTCTTCATGGCCGGGTCGCCTGCTTTCGACCGACTCGTATGCACTGACCCTGAAAGAGGTTGTTGGTCTCATCCTTTTCGGCCACCTCGTCCTTGTAATCGACCTTGACCTCAAACCAGCAAGCGGACCAGAGGCACTCATCGGGAAGCTGAACGGTCAGGGCTTCGCTCTGCCCTGGCCCAATCGGGTGGGTGGGAACATGTACCTGTGGGCGATCCTCATACTGCAGGACTGTGGTCGTCGCTTTTGCGGGTCGCTTGCCTTCATTCGACACCGTGATCTGGAGGCGCTGATTCGCGTCGGTAGGGCAGTCCAGAGCCTGCAGCCCGAGATCTGCCACCAGATCGGCACGGCGTGCGCAGGAGAGGGTCGAAGTCAAGAGCAGAATCAGCCCAAAAAGAAGCACTCTTCGGGTCAACCACCAGGGCTCATTTAGAGGCTGAAAGGACGAAACTGAAAGCATCTGTCTGCGGAGCAAGATCACACATGATGACGGCAAGTACCAGCATCACCCATCCCCACAGGTGGGTCAAGTGATCTGTTCACCCCCTTGCCTTTGCCCTGACCTCATCTCTTGTTCACTTCGCCGTAGTTGATCTGATAGAGCTAAGAACCTTCCAGGCCAAAACAAAACGCCAGACGATGGACGCGCTGACCCTGGATCAAGACTTGTGGCGAGATGCACTAGGATGTTGCGGCCGCCTGCCGGGGCGTGAAGAGTGCTTTCAGGAACCTGTAAAAGAGAAAGATAGCGAATCCACAGAAGAGCAGCAGCAGCAGGGTGAGCCCGATGGCAATGTACGGGTGGGTGGCGACAAGATACAGAACCGCCAGCGATAACCCGTCCTCGAGCAGGCTCAGGAACCAGTTGCTGAAGGGTTCGGGTGTGGCATTCACGGCCAGCCGCGTCGAGGCCTTGGCACCGTGGGCAGTGAAACTGACGAGGCCCCCTGCCAGTCCTGCAACCCAGAGCAGTGGCTCATCGACATCGCCGATGGCGCCAGCCGCCAGCAGAGCCCCGGCCGGAATGCGAATAAAGCTGTGAATCGCGTCCCAGGTGTTGTCGATGTACGGGATCTTGTCGGCAAAGAACTCGACAATCAGCAGCACCGATGCGGCTCCCAGAAGCCAGGGATGGGATAGCACTTCCAGCCGCTCGGGCAGGTCCAGTATCTCGTACCGGTTCAGGAGCCCGAGGGTCAGAACCGTAATATAGAGCTTGAAGCCCGCTGTCAGGCTGGAGCCGAAAGCCAGAGCCAGATTCGTGAGATCCATGATTCCATCCTATTTGCCCGGCGTGGTCTCTTCGATCCTACGCTTGCATCTCACAAACTATTCAGCCGTCTGGCACGATAAAGAAACCCCCCCCGTCACCCTACTCCTAGTGGGCGGCGCTGGAAGGATCTTCGATAACCTCGCCGTAGGTTTCTTCTTCCTTCTGTTTCACCTCTTCGATAGTGAGAGCAGAGTCCAGAGCGTCGGAAGTGTCGGTGATACGATTGTCATCTGTGCACAGTTCTGCATCGTTCTTGTCGATCCACTCTTCGAACTCGTCTGGAACTTCCGCTTCAGGATAGATCGCGTTTACCGGGCAGAGAGCCACACAGGCATCGCAGTCGATGCACTCATCTGGATTGACGATGAGCATGTGCGGATTCATGATCTCGTAAAAGCAGTCAACCGGACAGTCCGCGACACATTCGGTATAGCGGGAGTTGACGCAACGTTCAGTGACTATGTAGGTCATCAGCTACCTTCCTCCAGAAAGACTATCTGAGCCAGCTTGTCGGACAGTTCTTTTTCGCCCCTTCTTTTACACCAAATCAGAGACAAGATAAACCTTTTTTGGATTTCGGGGTCCAGCTTCTCAGTCGGCCCAGAGTCAAGCTTCCACTGCGCGGAAAGAACGGTGTGGCCTAAGCGCACCGCTGGGGAAACCGCAGGCTTACGCCTTGCCGTTCTGTTGTGCAGGCGGCTAACGGTGTCCCCACCCGCCTCTACATCGCCCCCCGGCAGCCCCATGGCTGGCGGGAACTGCGACACCGGCTCTTCAAAATCAACCTGGAGCTGGACTGGTTCGCCCGCCACGCGCTGGGCGAGGAATACGAGTGGGAAAAGGCGCCTGAGGATTAGCGAGTCGTGGCAGGGTCCTTCTCTTACTGTGATTGGACCACTTGACAGGCTTTTTCCCAACCCCGTAGAGTGGTTTGCGGGGTTCATCCGATTACGGGGTTCATCCGATTGTTAGATCGAAAGAAGGTAAACGTGCTCAAGAAAAAGATAATATTGCTTTCTGTTGTTTCCCTGTCGTGCTCGCTGTTCGCCGCATCGGCCCTGGCTCAGGGTTCGCCTGACCAGGCCGTGATGGCAGTCGTGAACGGGCTTGGAGAGAACCAGCCTCAGGTGATCTGGCAGGCCCTTCCAGCAAGTTATCAGAATGACGTCTCCGGACTGGTTCGAGAGTTCGCCGGGCAGATGCAGGACAGCCTATGGGACCAGACCTTTGGGACTCTCACCGAGCTGACGCGCGTTCTGGACGAGAAGCGACAGTTTGTTCTCGAACATCCGATGGTAGCCGAGCAGCTCAGCAAGTCGCCCAACGCCGAGGTGACCTACGATGCGGTTGTGGCTCTGCTGAAGACGCTCCTGAATTCTGACATCTCGAGTCTTCAGCGACTGAGTGATTTCGACGGGGAGAGGTTCCTGGCCACCACAGGTAGTCAGGTCATGGCCCGGATGGGTGACCTGGCGGCTCTGGCACCCGAACAGACGGAGACCCTGGATGAGTTTCGCTCCCTTAATGTGACGCTCAGCCGAATGGAAGGAGAACGGGCCTGGATTCTGGTTGAGAAAGCGGATGAGGACCCAGAAGAAGTCGAGTTTGTCCTGGTCGAAGGGAAGTGGGTCCCGGCCGCGATGGCCGAAGGCTGGGACTCCGGGATCGCCGATGCTCGTGAGCAGTTGAGCCAGGTCGCGGTCGATCCGGCACAGACCGCCCAGGCAGGAGCTGTGCTGATGATGGTCGATGGAGCCCTGGAAGGCCTGCTGGCCGCTCAGACGTCCGAGGAGTTCCAGGCCAGCCTGCAGGGGATGATCGCCCTCGCCATGATGGGAGTCGCGGGTTCCGTCGCCTCCCAAGGTTCGAACAACTAGTGCGGGCTGCACCAGGAGGGTCCTCACACATTTCGAGTTCGTGAGGATCTGAAGGCACGGCCCCAGAGGACAAAGGCAAGCGTCAGCAGCCCCCAGGCCAGGAAAAGCCAGCTCGACCAGTTCGTGGCTGCAGCTGCCCGTTGCAGGGCGGGAGCCTGCGAGTGGGTCGGCGGCCCCGCAAGGACGCTCGCTTCAAAGGTGATTAGACCGAGCGGGGTGCCCGCAACGCGCAGCGGGTTGTCGCCCTGGCTGAATCGATAGCCATCCAAGCCCTCGATCCGAAAGAAACTCTCCACTTGAGACTGCCCGGGGAGGTAGTTCTGCAGCCTGATGCGGCTGCCTTCCTTCAGCCAGTCCGGAGTCCGGGCAAAGAAGGTCAACCTCAGAAGACGGGGCCTTGGAGAGTCTTCCGGGCCGGCAAGCTCGAGCTCCGGGCGATGGAGTCGATAAAGAGGCACCATTTTCCCATCCACCTGCAGCTTCAGATTTCCACCTGTCGACTGAGCGAGGAGTTCCGGGTCCACACGGGTCTCGAATTGGATGTCACTTTTCTGGCCCGTGGGGAGATCTCCTGCCGGCTCACGCCTGGCAAAGAAGGTTGTGGTGACTTCGATGTCGATGTTCCGTGAGTCCACGCTGATCCCGTAGTTCTGGCGGGCCGTCCGCTCCGGGGATTCATGGGCGAAGAGCCCGGCTGTCGCCACTGCGAGGACCCATAAACTGCAGCAGAGAACAGCTCGGAAGCGCTTGTACCCCCGTGCCCCTGGTTTTCGTCCAGCTGCTCTCATCATCGCCGCAATTCCTTTTCTTTCAGCGCTTCTCCCTGCAGCCCCTGATAGAGTTCGCGGGCCTCTTCGACTCTCTGCAGAAGGGGCTCGCCCTGTTTGATCAGCTCCTTCTGATTGTAGCCGGCGTTGCCCTCCTTTTCGCGCAGCCGGGCATCGGACACCAGCTTCTCAATTTCCGCTAGGCTTTCCAGTCGACTGGCGATCAGCTCCTGAGCAGCTTCATGCTTCCAGAATCTCAAGGGTTCCTGGACTACGTAGACCGGAGTGGTGTGGGCCTGGGAGCCGTCGCTGCCCTTGGCCCGGGCCGCGATCCAGAACCCGAACCCGGCGTCGACTTCAAAGTCCAGGGCGAGCTCGGACTGAGAATCTCTGTCAGGCGTTACCTTGCGAATCACTTCTCCATGGCGGATGATCTCCAGTTCCACGGGCAGCATGCGACCGGCGTTTCCCCAAGCCCGGGCTTTCACCCGGAGTTGCCGCCCCTTTTCGTGCCGGGCCAACTTCACTTCGTCTCCGGGCAGTGCACCCTCGACCCGAAACTCGATCATAGGGCCGTTGGTCACAAAGGTTCGGCCCGCGCGGACGGCCTCGAACCAGGCATCTGCCGAGAAAGTGTTCCGTCCCACGTAGGCGTAGAGGCGGACCTCGCCGATCGTGCCGCCCCAGGGCACGTCTGATCCGGCAGAGGCCGTCAACTTGAAGCCGGTGTTCAAAAAGTCGTAGTACAGATCGGTCCCCAGTCGTAGGAACTGGAGAACTTCCACGAAATCGGCTTTTCCCTTGAGTACATTCATGCTCATGTCACGGTGGACATGGTTACCGTTGTTCTGAACGTGGGCGTAACCAGACAGGCCTCCCTGAGCATGCACATTGTCGAAAACCCAGTCATACAGGAAATACTTGTCCGTGTCTCTGACCATCTCGGTGAGATTCATGGAGAGCGTATGTCCCAGCTCGGCGTGAGTGCGGGGGCATTCCTGTCCGGGGGAGAGAACGTAGTCCCCGTGAATGGTACGGAAGTCTTTCCCAAAGCCGCGCTGCGGGAAGAAGGTCCGGTGAATGTCTCCCATCTTGACGATGTTCGAAAGGTGGAGATCCTCAGCCCGGGCCCAGTTCATGAGGTTCTCAGCATCCCGGTCACTCATGATGCGGGCGTGGACATGATCGTCGCCCGAATACCAGCCCTCTTGCCGCATGTCCACCCAGCGCCTGGGCCGAATGGTCTGATCAACCGTTTTCCCCGACTCGATGGCGACGGTGGTGGTTTCAGGCACGTGCTCCAGGCCGCGGCGGACATTTATTTCCCACTCCCCGGGGGGTAGCTGGATGTCAAACGGTCCGGCCACGCACCACCAGATGCGGCCCCCCAGCTTGCCCGGAAGACTAGCGTGCCGACGGGCCGTGGAGTTGCCCATATTGTCGAACTGGGAACCCATGTCCACCACGTTGCCCGGAGCCCGGGGCCGGAGTCGGCTCTCCGTCATCATCCGAGAGAATCCGAACGTTCAGCCGTCCGGGAGGAGGAGATTCGACCCACACCTGGAGGCTCAGGGGAGTGTCCCCCTCGGGTCGCAGCTGCAGGCGCACGGAGGTCGGGTCCACCGGGACGTTCTTCAGATTGACCAGGACCCAGTTCTCGGCCCCGGGCTTGATGGCCAGATTGTTGACGCTTCGGCGGGACAGATCGTACTCGACGGTCGAGTAACCTGTGGAGTCTCCCCCCAGATCGATGTGAAAAAGCAGAACGCCGATATCGCCGGGGAGGGAGACGGGACCGAGGTTTTCGAAGACCAGAGACTGGCCGCCGCGACGCTGCGTACGCGGTTCGCCGTCCTCAGGAGAGACGGAGATAATCCAGGGGCCGCGCAATTCCTCCAGCAGCGTATCCGCCAGCGGAGCCAGGGCGTTACGGACCGCCGGAGCCATCCCCGCCCTGTCGCCCCGTCGATCCGCAAATTGCCGGACCACTCGCAGAGCCTCGTCGTACTCTTCTCGCTGGGCCTCGCTCAGAACATAGGGATGATCAGTCAAAAGAGTCGAGAGCATGGTCGCGGCCGAGGGATCGACTTCCTGCTGGGCGGCGAGCCACTCCTGTCCAACTTGAGTACCGAGCAGGATGAGACCGAGAAGCAGCCAGAGACCCAGAATGATTCGTTTCATTGTTCCAACCTCTTGGAAAGTGGTTTACATTGCGGGCACCAGGGCAGCACTATGGGGGAAGCTCACCTGGAGAGAGTACGAGTTCGCTATGGTGCGCATGGATCAGCCTCCAAGATGGAATAGAGGGTTGTGCTGAGTCAACTTTTGGTTCACATATTTTCAAATAGGAGAAGTTTTCGCGGAGCGGTTCTTGTCTGTGCGATAGTGCTGGCGTGGGGCTGTGGCGGCCCCGCGGAACTCGGGAGCAGCGGAGGCCCCAATGTAGTCCTGCTCCTGACCGACGATCAGCGCTGGGATCAGCTCGGGATTGAAGGGCATCCGTTCCTGAATACGCCGCATCTGGACCGGCTGGCGCGCGAAGGTGCTCGTTTCGCCAATATGTTTGTCACGACCTCGCTGTGCTCTCCCAGCCGCGCCTCTTTTCTTTCCGGCCTCTACGCCAGCACGCACGGAGTGGTGAACAATTTCACCGACTACCCGGCCGACCTGCCCAGCTTCCCGCGCCGGCTTCAGGAGGCGGGTTACCACACGGCTTACATCGGCAAGTGGCACATGGGAGAAGAGGACGATTCCAGGAGGCCGGGCTTTGACTACTGGATCAGCCACCGAGGTCAGGGCGACTATTTCGATAACCAGTTCAACATCAACGGGCAGCGCCGGACCGTCCCCGGGTATTACACGAAGGTGGTCACCGAGATGGCCCGGGAATGGCTCCTGGGAGATCACGGCGGTCGGCCTTTTCTTCTGATCCTGGGCCACAAGGCTCCCCACACCCCGTTTACCCCGGAAGAGAAGTATCGCCACCTCTACGACGACATCGAGATTGGCTATCCCCACAGTGCCTTTGATTTGAAAGGGAAACCGGGCTGGGTAGAAGAGCGCCTGGATACCTGGCACGGCATCTACGGTCCGATTTATGGCTTTCGCGAGGAGTTTCCGGACCGATCCGCCGGTTCAGTGCTGGAGTGGGACCGTTTTGTCACGAGTTACACGACCACCATCAAGTCCGTGGACGACAGCGTGGGTGTCATCTATCACACGCTCGAGGAGTTGGACCAGCTCGACAACACGGTGTTCCTGTTTGCCGGTGACAACGGGATGTTTCTGGGAGAGCACGGTATGACCGACAAGCGGGCCATGCACGAACCCAGCATTCGGGTACCCCTGCTGGCACGCTATCCGGGACTGATCCAGCCGGCAACCGTCATCCAGGAACAGGTCCTCAATGTCGACGTGGCCCCGAGTATCGTCGAACTGGCGGGCGCCAGCCCCCTTTCCGACATCCATGGACGCTCCTGGGTGAGCCTACTGAAGGGCGAAAACCGGGGCTGGAGGAGCAGCTGGTATTACGAGTACAACTACGAGAAGCAGTTTCCCTACACCCCCAATGTCCGCGGCATTCGCACTGACCGCTGGAAGTACATCCGCTACCCCCACGGCGACGGCGGCCCCGATCGCCACCAGGAAGAGTTGTACGACCTGGAGAAGGACCCTCGAGAGCTTCACAACCTGGCCGCTGACCCCGCCTACGCCGAGCAGGTGGAGCAGCTCCGGGCCGAGCTGGACCGGTTGATGGCGGAGCAGGAGAACCGCTCCCTTGAGACCATGCCCCTCGATGAAGGGATCAAGAGTGAGCTTCCAGCCGCCGAGATTCGCTGATCCTTCAATACGTTCCGACGGACCCTCTGGGATCCCAAATTTCCAGAACCTAGAACCCAGAACCTAGAACCTAGAACCCAGAACTTGGAACGTGAAACCTGGAACGCCGCGAGCGACAGCGAGTGGACTCCTAACTGGGGTAGAATCCCCCTCGGCACTTACTTGAAGGTCGCGATGAAAACTCTGGATGAAACTACATTCCCCCCGGCTGGCGACAACGGCTGGCTGGTCCTGAAGTTCGGGGGCACCAGTGTGTCCTCGCTGGACCGCTGGGAAACCATCCGGGACCTGATCCAGGAGCGGGTGGAGGCGGGGTACCGACTGCTGGTCGTCCATTCGGCCCTGGCCGGAGTCTCCGACCGGCTGCAGGAACTGCTCCAGCTGGCACTCTCGGGCGACTACGAAGAGGAATTCACAGTCCTGCTCGAGCTTCACTTCACCCTTTCCAGCGAGCTGGGACTGGAAGGTGCTGCAATACTTCACGACGATGTCGAGGCACTTCGCCGGCTCCTGGCCCAGATCCAGCGGGTGGGCCAGGTCACGCCCTCCGTCCACGCCGCGGTTCTGGCCCTGGGAGAGTTGATGGCCACTCGGCTGGGAGCCGCCTGGCTGCAGGTTCAAGGCCTGGCTGTGACCTGGCTGGATGCGAGGGAGATCCTGCCCAGCAGGGAGCAGGTGAAGGGAAGTGCCCGGGCAGCGTATCTGTCCGCCAGTTGTGACTTTGATCCCGACCCGGACTGCCAGGCCCGTCTCGCCGCCCTCCCCGGCACCGTCCTGACCCAGGGCTTCATCGCCGCCAATGACAAAGGCGAGACCGTTCTGTTGGGCCGCGGAGGATCGGATACATCGGCCTCTTATCTGGCTGCCAAACTGCAGGCGGTCGGCCTGGAAATCTGGACGGATGTAGCCGGAGTGTTCAGTGCAAATCCACGCATCGTGGCGGGAGCCCGCCAGCTCAGGGCATTGAGCTACCAGGAGGCCCAGGAAATAGCCTCCACCGGTGGATCAGTCCTGCATCCTCGCAGCATCTCTCCGCTGCGCCGCGATCGCATTCCCCTGCGGATCCGCTGCACAACTCAGCCCGAACTGGCCGGAACCCTGGTCGCCAGCGACCTGGCTGGAGATGCACCCGGGGTCAAGGTCATCGCCGGTCGGACTGGAATTACGCTCATCTCCATGGAAACGCTGGGGATGTGGCACGAAGTCGGTTTTCTGGCGGATGCTTTTCGCTGCTTCAGTGATCTCGGTTTGTCGATCGATCTGGTGTCCACCTCCGAAAGCAGCGTCACGGTCACTCTGGACACGCGCGCCCAGGCGATCGAAGCGGAAACGCTGGACGAGCTAAAGCAAAGACTGGAGAGCCTGTGCCGCGTCCGCATCATTGAGCATGCCGAAGTGGTCAGTCTGGTGGGTCAGAGAATTCGCGCCATTCTCCATGAGATCGGCCCGGCCATGGAGGTGTTTGAGGAGCATCGGATTCATCTGGTGAGCCAGGCTGCCAACGACTTGAACCTCAGTTTTGTGGTGGGGGAGGATCAGGCCCACCGCCTGATTCAGAAGCTCCATGCCATGCTGGTCCGGCCGGCTCAGAATGACACGGTGTTCGGTCGCACCTGGGAAGAACTAGAGCAGGGTGATGTGACAGCTCGTCCGGGAACAGAGCCCTGGTGGGTGCGAAAGCGGAGCCGGCTGTTGGAGATTGCCACTGCCCAGGACGCCGCCTATGTCTACGACCTGGAGACGGTCCAGGGTGCTGCTGATCGGCTGCAGGGTCTGGATGGAGTTCACAGGGTCTTCTACGCGCTGAAAGCGAATTCCCATCCCGACATCCTGCGGGTGGTGCATGATGTCGGTTTGAGTCTCGAGTGCGTGTCGGCGGGAGAGCTTCGCCTGGTCCTTGAGCTGTTTCCGGGAATCGATCGGCAGCGCATCCTCTTTACACCCAATTTTGCACCCCGCGGGGAGTATGAGTACGCTTTTCGTGAGAAGGTCTGGGTCACTCTGGACAACCTCTATCCCCTGGGTCACTGGGCCGAAATGTTCTCCGGTCGTGAGATCCTGTTGCGCCTGGACACGGGACAGGGACGGGGACATCACCGGCACGTTCGGACCGAGGGAAGCCATACGAAATTCGGGATCCCGCTGTTCGAGTTGGAAGAAGTTCGCCGGCGGATCGAATCCTGCGGTGCCACGGTGGTTGGCCTACACGCCCACAGTGGCAGCGGTATTCTCAAGGAGGATCACTGGGGCGATGTGGCCGCGGCGCTCTTGGAGGCCGCACGGGAGTTTCCCACGACCCGCTATGTCAATCTCGGTGGAGGCCTGGGGGTGCCCGAAAAGCCGGGCCAGCCAGTTCTCGACCTGGGTGCCCTGAATGAGGGGTTGAAAGGGATTCGTCAGTACGGTGACCTGGAACTGTGGCTGGAGCCGGGTCGCTATCTGGTGGCCGAGGCCGGTGTCCTGGTGACTTGCGTGACCCAGGTGAAAGGGAAAGGCCACGCTCGCTATGTGGGCGTCACGACCGGCATGAACTCTCTGATTCGCCCGGCTCTCTACGGTTCACACCACGAGATCGTCAATCTCAGCAGACTGGACGAGCCCGGGAAGTACGTCGTCAGTGTTGTGGGGCCCATCTGCGAGAGCGCCGATCTGCTGGGCAGCGAACGGCTGTTGCCGGAGTGCCGGGAAGGTGATGTCCTGCTGGTGGCCAACGCCGGGGCCTACGGATCGGTCATGAGCTCCAGTTACAACCTCCGCGAGCCGGCCCGAGAATTCGCGATCTGAACCCGGCGGTCGCGGCCCTGAGGCCCCGCCCACTTTCAAGTCTAGACCCGAGCTTTCACCGGTTCGACTAGGCATGGGATCGGCCGGCGTGGTACAAGAGAGTCTTGTCTGGCAGGAACGGAAAACCGAGTAATGAGCACTCGAAGGACTGGGTGAATCCAGCACAGCATTGTCGTTGACAACGACTTTGCGAATACGATGAGGAGAGTGTGCCATGAGGATGTTTGTCGGCGGAGAGTGGAAAGAGACCCCCAACCTAATCAAAGTCATGAACCCGTTCGATCAGTCGGTGGTGGACACGGTCCCGGCTGCCGACTCGGGTGATGTCGATGAGGCGCTGGCGGGTGCTGTGGAAGGCGCCAAGATCATGGCCAAGATTCCAGCCTATGATCGGGCCCAGATCCTGCGCAAGACGACCGACCTGATGCTGGCCCGCTCCGAGGACTTTGCCCGGACCATCAGCAGCGAAGAAGGGAAGATTCTGGCCGAGGCCCGCTTCGAAGCCACCCGTGCCGCAGAGATCATACAGCTTTCGGCGGAGGAGGCCAAGCGGCTGACCGGTGAGGTGCTGCCTCTGGATGCAGCCCCCGGAGGGGCAGGTCGACTGGGCTTCACGCTGCGGGTTCCCTGTGGGGTGGTGGTTGCCATTACTCCCTTCAACTTTCCCCTCCATCTGGTCTGCCACAAGGTTGGACCGGCCCTGGCGGCGGGGAACGCCGTGGTCGTCAAACCGGCCAGTGACACACCCCTCTCCGCCCTCAAGCTGGTGGAGGTGCTGCTGGAGGCCGGAGTGCCTCCCCAGGCCGTGACCTGTCTGACCGGCTCGGGAGGGAAAGTGGGCGATGTGTTGTGCGGGGACAAGCGGGTGCGCAAGATCACCTTCACCGGGAGTTACGAAGTGGGTGACCACATCTGCAGGGTAGCCGGCATGAAGAAGGTCACCATGGAGCTGGGATCCAACTCGCCCTTGATCATCATGCACGACGCCGACCTCGACAAGGTGGCTGCGGCGACGGCCATGACGGGATTTGCCAACGCCGGACAGGTTTGCATTTCAGCTCAGCGAGTGTTGGCCGCGGACCAGGTGTATGACGAGTTCCTGGATCGCCTCAAATCTCGGGTGGAAGCGATCTCCACGGGAGACCAGCTCCAGGAAGGCACCGGCATGGGGCCCATGGTCCGCGAATCGGATGCCATTCGGGTCAGCGACACGATTCGGGAGGCTGTGGCCGGAGGTGCCCGCTTGATTACTGGTGGGGGACGAGACGGAGCCGTCGTCCAACCCGCCATTCTGGCCGAGGTGCATCCCGATATGAAGATCAGTCGCGACGAGCTGTTTGGCCCGGCCGTCGGTGTCAGCTCATTCGACAACATGGACAGGGCCATCGAGTTGGCCAACGACACACGCTACGGTCTCTCCGCGGGGATTTTCACTCAGGATATCGATCGGGCCTTGCGCTTTGCCAACGAGGTGGAAAGCGGCAACATCCACATCAACTGGGGTCCCCAGTGGCGTGCCGATCTGATGCCCTATGGTGGTTTGAAGGACAGCGGCATGGGTAAGGAAGGCCCCAGGTATGCCGTCGAGGAGATGACCGAGCTGAAGATGGTGGTCGTCCACCTGGGAGGATAGGTCAGGGCGCTCGGCTACCCTCGCGCCCCAACCTTTAACCTTCAACCTTTAAACTAAACTTGTTACTGTTCCTGCTTCCAGAGGCGGGTGCTGAACTCTCCGCCGTAGCCATCCCGCAGCTCGTCGGTGCGCTCGCGCAGTTTCTGGAGGGTCTCGCGGTGCTTCGGGCTGTTGACCAGATTCACCGTCTCCAGCGGATCCTCCTGGAGATCGAAGAGCTGTTCCAGCATCGGGTTCGCTTCGAAGAAACGGATGTATTTGAAGCCATCGGTTCGAACTCCTTCATGCTTTCGGATCGTGGCGTTCATGGTGAGGTGCTCGAACCAGATGTCCTTTCTCCAGAAGCGGGGTGGTTCCCCTTGAGCCAGCGGAACCAGGCTGCTTCCCTGCATCTCTTCGGGAATGGGGACCGAGGCAATGTCCAGGATGGTGGGGGCGATGTCAATGTTGAGTACGAACTGAGTGGGGCGGCCACCCGCCTGGCTGAAGCGTCCCCGCGGATCGAAGAGGAGCAGGGGCACTCTGAGGCTTTCCTCATAAGGCAACCACTTCCCGGCGTAGCCTCGCTCGCCCAGGAAGTAGCCGTTGTCGCCCATCAGGATGATCACCGTGTTCGAGGCCAGATCGAGCTCCTCCAGCTTGTGGCGAACTCTTCCCAGGACCAGATCAATCCCGCTGATCAGGCGCCAGTGCCCCTTCGTCATTTCGCGGCGCTTTCGTTCGTAGTTGAAGCGCCACCACCAGCGATCCCGGTTCATGGTTCCGTCTCGCAGGTAGGGGTGCAGGTTGTTGTAAAACGAGGGATCGGACAGGGGCGGGCGGGGAATCTCCAGGTCCTCGTATAGATGCTCCACTTCCTTCTGGGGGAGATACTGAAGAGGATGGACGTCTTCCGCGTGGGGGGCACTGAAACCGATGGTCAGGCAGAACGGCTTCCCGTCTCCCCAGCGGGAGTGCTCCTCTAGAAACCTCATGGCCGCTTCACCCTCCAGGTCGGTCAGGTGCCGAAGCGATCCATCGGGTTGCTCTTTCCAGTAAGGGTGGGTCAGCTCCTTCAGGAAATCGTAAAGCCGTTCGGTAGCACCTTCTTTCGGGAACACCCCGAACTTGCCCACATATCCCGTTCGATAGCCGGCGTCCCGCAGCAGCTTCGGAAAACTCATGTCGACGTACTTGTCCGCAAAGGGGGGCGTCAGGAAGGAAAAGCGATGGGTTCGCTCGACCAGTCCCGTCAGAATGCTGGCCCGGCTGGCCGCACAGATGGAGGTGGTGACGAAAGCGTTCTCGAAGCGGACCCCTTCCTCCGCCAGCCGGTCCATCTCCGGGGTGTGCAGTGTCGGTGTAATGTTCCCCATCATGTCCCAGCGCTGATCGTCGGTCAGAATGAAGAGAATGTTGGGCATTGGGTCCTGGTTTGTGCAGTAGTGTAACTTTTTTTCTGTAATTTCTGGTCAGGCCTTGGGTCGGAAAGACAGAGGTCTGGGACAGGATTCTCCAAAAACAGAAACGAGAATCTGGCAAGGAGAATCAAATGAACCCAGATCTGGAAAAGAGAGTACCACGGGAGATCCTGGCGGAGTTGATCGAGGAAGGAACAGAAGCCTTTCGAGGAATCCTGGAGAAGTTGTTCAACGTGGCGATGCAGTTGGAAAGAAGCGAGTTTCTGGGAGCGGAAGCGTACGAGAGAACAGCCAGTCGGCGAGGCTATCGAAACGGATTCAAAGGCAAGCGGATTCAGACTCGAGTGGGAGAGCTGCACTTGGAGATTCCACAGGTGCGTGGGTTGAGGTTTTATCCCAAGTCGCTGGAGAGGGGTTGCCGTTCGGAGAAGGCCCTGAAGCTGGCCATTGCCGAGATGTATGTGATGGGCGTCTCGACGAGGAAAGTCACCGAGATCACGGAGCAGCTGTGTGGGTTGGAGATCTCGGCCACCCAGGTCTCGAGAGTGGCCGGGATGCTGGACGAAGAGCTGGAAGAGTTTCGAAGCCGGGAGCTGGGAGAGTATCCGATCGTGTATCTGGATGCCCACTACGAGAAGGTTCGAAGAGGCGGCAGGGTGCAGGACGTGGCCATCCTGAAAGCCATAGGAGTCAATCGTTTCGGGACGCGAGAGGTGTTGGGTCTGAGCGCCAAGATCAGCGAAGCGGAGGTGCATTGGCGAGGGTTTCTGGGAGATCTGCACAAGCGTGGACTGAGAGGGGTCGAGCTGTTGGTCAGTGACGATCACGAAGGACTGAAGGCGGCCAGGCGGGCAGTTTATCCGTCGGTGCCCTGGAACCGTTGTCAGTTTCACCTGAGCAAAAACGCCCAACAATATGCTCGCCGCAAAGAGGACAAGCCCCGCATCGCCCAGGCCATGCGGGACATTTTCGATGCCCCGTCTCGAGAGGATGCCGAGGAGCTCAAGGGTAAAGTCGTCAAGAAGTTCGAAAAGATTGCACCGGAGTTCGTGAGCTGGCTGGAAGACAACCTGGATGAAGGGCTGACAGTGTTTGATTTTCCGAGGAGCTGGTGGCGAAGGATCCGAACCATCAACGGACTGGAGAGACTGCACCGGGAGATCCGGAGACGAACCCGGGTGGTGGGAATCTTTCCCCACGAAGCATCGGCGCTGCGGCTCATCTCGGCTGTGCTTGCAGAGATACACGAGGAGTGGTTAACCGGCCGGCAATACCTGAACCTGGCCGGCTGGAAAAAACAAGTGGAGCAATTCTTCCCTACAGGCCCTAGAGGAAATTACAGAAAAACGGTTGCTTAACCGTTTGTGCTTCTGGCCGCTTGTTCAGCTTGCAAATGAAGATTGGCGAAAAATAGACTGAGGAGTATCCAAGGAAAACACATAGGGAGCATTGTAGGAGTCCGTCGCTCGAAAATGAAGAGAAGGTGTATGAACCGCCGAGCTGTCATTTGGACTCTGCTTCTCGCCTGGTTCTCATTCTGCTCAAGTGCAGAGCGCCGGGGGGCGGGCAGTGTCGCTTCTCCCGATGGGAAGTTGAAGGTAAACCTCGAGTGGAGTGAGGGTCGCCTCTGCTATGCCCTGTCCCTGGAAAAGAGGGCCCTGGTGGAGCGGTCCGAGATATCGATTCTGGACGACGCTCCCTACCGTGTGGTCAACACTTGCAGAGATTCGGTTCGCCGCAGCTGGAAGCCGGTGTGGGGACACTTCAGCAATATTCAGGACCACTTCAATGAACTCACGCTGGAGCTCGAAGCCGGGGACTTGCAGCTCTCTCTTATTTGCCGAGTCTTCGACGACGGTGTAGGCTTTCGATTCTCTTTTCCCGAGCAGAGCCGGCTGCAGGGGCAGACCGTCCGCTACCGCATCGAGTACAACCTGGACGCCGATTATCCCCTTTACCACCCCACAGGTCCGATTGCACCGGTGGGCCCATTTCCCGTCAGTGAATTCAATCCGGACGAGCGGGGTCCGTCCATCCCGGCTCTGGCCCGCCTGGGAAAGGACCTTCCTTCCTCATTGATTCCAGCCGTCATCGAACTGGACAGCGATCTTTACCTGACGATGCTGGAGTCCGATCTCTACAGTGCCGTTCAACAGGCGGAGACCGGGACCATGGAACTGGCCCGGGGCCCACGCCAGCCCGGGCTCCTGTCGATGAATCCGGCCACCGTCAAGGGGACAGAGTATTCCACTCCCTGGCGGGTCTTTCTAATCGGAAAGCAGCCTGGAGACATGATCCTCAACCCGGTCCCCTTGAATCTGGCCGCCGAGTCAAGACTGGAACATACTTCCTGGATCAAACCGGGGAAGGCGATGTGGGACTGGATGTCCCGGGGGTATGAGACGGACGGGTTTACCTACGGGATCGACACCGCTTCCTACCAGCGCCTCATCGATTTTGGGTCCAGGAACAACATTCGATATCTCCTCCTGGACTGGTACTGGTACACCATCAAGGAGGGAGAATTCGAAGTCGCGCCCGATGTGGATATTGAAGAGGTCATCTCCTACGGTCGGGAGCGGGGTGTGCAGCTGCTGCTCTACTGGGACGAGTGGAGAGGGGGAACTCTCCCCATGGAGCAGGTGTTTCGTCTCTACTCCGACCTGGGGGCGGCCGGAGTCAAGTACGGTTTCAAGGGTAACGATGCGGCCTTCACGGCCGAGGCCATCACGCGGGCGGCCGAACACAGGCTGCTGATCAACTTTCACGACAAACCAACTCCCATGATCGGCGTCCATCGAACCCTCCCCAACGCCATCACGCGTGAGTACGGCCACGCCCAGCAGGATGCCGGCCGGGTTTCTTCCCCGCGAGATTTTGTGCAAACAGCGATCATCAACATGATCACCGGGCCGGTGGATCTGAACTATGGATTTTACGCGCTGAATACGGACCCCGAGGCGAGTAGCCGCAAGGCCTGGATCCTGGTTGTGGATTCGACTGTAGCTGCCGAGAACTCCAAGGTGCTGATCTGCTTCAACGGTCTTGTCATCCTTCCGGAGCCACCCGAGGAGTTCGAAAAGAAAATCGATCTCTTCGAGTTCATTGCGCGAATGCCGCAGGAGGGTTGGGACGAAACCCGGGTCCTGAATAGCGCAATGACCCGGTATCTCAGCATGGCCCGGCGGGCAGGAGAGGAGTGGTTCGTGGGCAGCGTTGTTGACGAGGAGGGAGAGACTCTGGAACTCCTGCTCGACTTTCTAGAGCCGGACCGCGAGTACGATGTGACCTACTATGAAGACGCGGAAGATTCTCACTACACCCGTAACAAGGAGGCTTACCGGATCCGCAGGGGGAAAGCGAAGAAAGGAGACGTAGTCCGGGCCCGAATGGCTCCCGGGGGCGGACACTCGATGTGGATTCGGCCTCGTTAGGACCAGCTGTCTCTGGTATATGTGAGGCTTTCATAGATCATCCATTGGAGGGCCTGTTTTCTTGTGAAACCGTTTCTATTTCCGCTTTCTATCCCTGTCATCCCGAAACTGTCACACTTTGCGGCTGTGTGTGTGGTTCTGGCGGGCGGTGGGCAGGCGGTTTCAGCCCAATCGCCGCAGCCGGCAGAGCCCGACCAGCCGGAACAGGAGCTCCTCCACAAAGACTTCAAGCCCACATCCATGCTCCAGGTGGCTGAGCATCCCGTCGAAAAAGCCCGCTTTCCGGTGATCGACTTTCACGGCCATCTGAGACGCATGGACTCGCAGGACACCCTGCGTGTCATGGATGCCTGTAACGTTCAAACCATCATCGATTTCGACGGAGGTTCCGGCCCTGTATTCGAGGGAACAATGTCTTCAATAATCCGCGCAGTCCGGACGAAAAGCGCTGGGTTGCCTATCCTCGTCCCCAGGTCGTTTTTCGCTACTACGATGGGCGTACGGGTGCCCTGAGCTATGCTGAAGCCATCCTGGCCACGGCCCGGTAACTGTGGTTGCCCGATCCGATCAGATTCGTAGGGGCGACCCTTGTGGTCGGAAAGAAAGGGGACGGTCTACTTTCTTTCCGGTGCTGGAAGCTTCAGGACCACAAAGGTCAGCCACGCCGGAAAAAAGTAGATTGTCCCCTTTTTTCCGGTGGCAAGAGGCCGGGCGGTCTGGATCCCCGAGACGGCAGATTCAATCGGGAAGAGGCTGCGACTCAGTCTCGAACCCTGTATTCGGGGTCGACCTCGATGCTCGCAATGTTCTTATCCTTCAGATCGATAACAATTGAATATTTATGGCCGCCGTTAGCGGCAGTGTGCTTCACCTCCCCGGTGTGCCCCGTATCACCAGCGGTAACCGTGACCTTCTTGCCACCATCGAAATTGTCCTGGGCAAACTTGATCTCTATCTGTTTGGCCACGGAGCTCTTCAGTTTCCAACCGAGTTTCCCCTTGGATTTCTTGCTCACAGAGGGGACTCTCCACGGGTCCAGGACTATACTGTACCTTGATTTCCCTGATTTCATCTTTTCTCTGTCGACAGTGACCTTGATTACCGGCATGTGACACCCCTTTCTTGGTTGTTGTGTAGTGAATCGGATCTCTTATTGCGTAATGATTGCCATCAGCTCTTTGCTTTGACGAACCTCCTCAAAAAGAGGATGGTGAAGCGCCTTCTCTTTGAGAAGCCCCAGCTCGAAGGCCCTCTTGAGCGACCGTATGACTCGATCGGTCTCTCCGAATCGCTGGTAAACCTGGGCTGCCCGAAACTGCATCTCGGCCTCTTCGGGAGAGAGTCGGATGGCTTCCTCCAGGTAACGGTAGGCGCTCTCCCGCTCTGACAGCATGGCGTGGTAGATGGCGAGGCGGCCCAGGATGGTGGGGTCACTCGGGGACTCCGCAAGAGCCTGTTTCGCCATCTGAGCGGCCTTCCGATGGTGCTGTCGGGCCTTCTCCCGCTCGCCGGGCGCCCAGAAGAGAGAGTCGCCCAAATTGCCGTGCAGAAGATAATCTCCGGCAAAACCCTGCACCAGTGCGCTCTGGAAGAGCTCGACCGCCCTTTTGAACTGACCCTGGTAGAAATAAGCCGTCCCCAGATTGTTGTAGGCCGTGGCACCCGGCTGGATGGCTATCGATTGTTCCAGAACCTGGCTGGTTTCCGCCCACTGTCCCAGCTCGGCGTAACAGGCGCCCAGATTGTCCAGGGACCGGTAATAGCGAGGGGCCAGCGCGACCACTTGCTTCATCTCTTCGATGGCTTCACTGTACCGGGAGGAATGGTACAGGAGGACACCCAGGAGGCTGTGCCAGCGCCAGAAATCGGGCTGGCGCTCAATGGCCTGGCGCATGATGGCTTCCACTTCCGGGATCTTGTCCGTGCGCCCGAGCCCGCGGTACGCGTAGTAAAGTCGCCTGACGATTACAGGGTTGAAAAAGTCGTGGTAGTGCGCGGTCTTGACATACCCGATCTCTTTCTCCTGGTCTCCGCGCAGCTGCCAGACGTCCGCCAGGCACAGATGGGAACTCACTACTTCGGGATCTTCCTCCGCGACCACGGAGCACAGCCGCTCGGCCTCCGCCCAGGCGTCGGGGTCTTCCAAGTCGCGCAGCCGGGTACTCCCAAGGGCAACCCGTGCCTGGTTGAAAGAGGAGTCCAGGGACAGTGCTTCCTGAAACTGATCCCGGGCTCCGGCGACACCCTCAGGATCCTCGAGCAGTCCTCGGCCTCGAAGGTACAGGTGGTAAGCAGAGGCATTGTCGGTACCCAGCTGGGCAGACATGCGGCGGTGGCCCGGTTCCATTTCCGCGCCCAGCAGCTGCAGGGTTCTCTCCAGTACTTCGTATTCGAGACTCAGAGCATCACCCAGGTTGGCAGTTGCCCGCACAGTTGCAACGGGCAGACCCGAGGCTTCTTCAATCAGTTCCATATCGAGATGGTGACTGGAGCCCTGCTGTGTCAATTTTCCGGAGAGCGCCAGGTTGGCCGCCCAGTTCCGATGCGATCTCCTTCAGGGTCTCGATACCTCGCCCCCGTGCCAGATCGGCGGGAACCACAGCGAAAGAGTAATCGGGTGCCAGGCTGGAAAGCTGTTCGTTCAGCGCCCGCGTGAGGCCCCTTGCAAAGGCCGCGTCCCGGAGATCGGATGTGTCTGCTTCGAAGGGGAGGAGAGCTACCGTGGGATCGGCTGGTAACGTGGCCACCGGCGTACTTTTGTCGCGCCACATGGAAGCCAGGAAGAGAATCGTCACGAGCAGGACCGCCGCCATCAGAGCCGTCAGCGGGAGCCGGAGCTTCCACCGCCAGGTGGCTGCGGGAGGAACCCAGTCGGGGATCTCGCCCGTTTGCACTTTCTTGAGGTGCTGGAGATCGACGAGCAGATCGGCAGCCGAGGCATAACGGTTGTCCGGATCCTTGGCCAGCATTTTGAAAACGGTCTGCTCGAGCAATTCCGGGACTTTCGGGTTCAGCCTCAGGATGGGAACCGGGGTCGCATGCAGAATCCGATCTGCTGTGGCAGCGACGGTTTCCTCGAGGAAGGGATGGTGCCCCGTCAGCAGCTCGTAGAAGACAATCCCCATGGAAAAAATGTCAGCCCGGGGATCGACCTTCTTGCCCAGGAGCACCTGGGGAGCCATGTAGGCTGGAGTACCCTGAACTCCTCCTTCGTCACTGAATTCGTGGCTCTGGGTGGTGGCGTCTTCCAGTGAGCGCGGAAGCTCTCGAGCCACTCCGAAATCGAGAATCTTGACCTTTCCGTCGACCGTTAGCATGATGTTGCTGGGTTTCACGTCCCGGTGAATGATCCCCTGCTCATGGGCGGCGACCAGTGCCTGCGTGCTCTGCGTGGCGATGTCAAGGAAGCTATCCAGGTCCAGTGGCCTGGACAGTGTTTCCCGCAGCGTCAGGCCTTCCACGTACTCCATGACCAGGAAGACTTCTTCTCGGGCCTCGAGAACGTCGTAAACAGCGGCGATGTGCTGGTGGTTCAGCTGGGCAGCATGTTGTGCCTCTTTGAGAAAGCGGTGACGGGCGTTTTCGTCTTCAGAAAGACTCCGGATCAGGCGTTTGACGGCAACCGGGCGCTTCAGAGCGGTGTCCCGGGCCTTGTACACTTCTCCCATGCCACCTCGCCCCAGCCGGGCAATAAGCTGGTAGCGTCCTATCGTGCTCCCAGTGAGATCGTTGAGCATCGTCCAGACCGTAGAGAAGAGTTTGTGTGCTTTTAGTACGTACTAGGATAGAACCACAGATCCTTCGGCACAACAGTTAGTGCTTCATCGGGCAAGAACTCGCGATAGACTGTCGACTCATATCTCGGTGTGGCTGGAGGCGCTAAGAGCGTCGACGGGGGTGTCTTGCCGGGCCTCTTGCGGTATAAGTTGGGAGCGGAATCAGGCCCAGGGAGAGTCATGCAGATGCCGGTTCAAAAAGCGGTCTTGGTGCCAGGACTCCTGTTCGCTCTGCTTTCCCTTCCGCAGGAGCTGGGAGATCAGGACCGTCAGAACCCGGGTCCGGGCGATCCCTATCCGGAGGATTTCGTCTACGACATCTCGGGCGGGGGACAGTTCCGCCTAGCCGACTTCAAGGGCAGGAAGGCGGTGCTGATCGCCAACCACATCGTGGACGACGGATCGGTGAGCTGGCATGCGGACCCGTTTAAGCGCTTGAAAGAACTGCAGACCAAGTACAAGGACCGCCTGGCCATTGCCGTAATGCCCGAGCAAGCCCACCACCGCCAGCAAACCCGGGATCTGTGGGAAGCCACGGCCGCCGATGTCCGCGAGTTGTTGAATCCTGGGGATCTGCCCATTCTGATCGAGAACCGGGGAAGCGGGGGCGCCCGGGCCGGCCTGGCCGACCACTCGCTTTACCAGACCCTGAACCCGGAGAAGCTGTACGGCTGGTGGCCCATGGTCTTAATCGACAAGGAGGGGAAGATTGCCTGGACCAGCAAGAATCCTCACACCGGCAACGCCGAGCACATGATCTACGAAACGGAGCTGCGTCCCGCCGTAGTCAGGCTGGTCGACCCCGAGGGCTACCGGAAGTGGCTTGCCCAGGTACCCCAGGACTGGGTGCGGCAGGATTCGCCGTGGGGTGTACTGGAGATCGAGGACTTCGAACGCTATCGTGACATGGGCGACCTGCAGGTCTCTTCGGCGTGGACCAACAAACCGCCGGACGGCGCCAGGCCGAACACCTTCAAGGGAGAGCTTTCACTGTTCCCGACCCGAACCGGATACCGGGCGCTGGCCGTCCACCACTTCTCCCAGCAGTCCGCCTTCGCCTTCGGATATCCCTACTACTACGGTTACCGTGATCCAGGCTATGGAATCTGGGTACACCGCGCCTTCGAGGAGGCGCCGCGCACGGGCACACTCGTCATGTTCTTCGCCACCTTCCTGCGGGCTGCGAAGCTCAATTCCGCCGTTGACAGGGGAAGAGCCTTCTCCTGCCTGATCGAGGGCACCGGCGATCAGAAGCTGCGTCTCCACTTCGGGCGGCTCGGCCGCCGTCGGGATGAAAGTCCGGAAGACGTCATCACAGGAGACATCCAGACCGATGTCAAGTGGGATCCCGACGCCGTCTGGAACCGCCTCTCCTTTCACGTGGATCCTAGGGCGGGGACCAGAATCTTCCTGGGTCGAAGGTTTCTGGCCGAAGCGCCTCGGATCAAGGCGATTACCGGAGTCCAGTTCGAGGCAGGCTGGGCCTGCTCGGTCGACGACATCGTCATGATTCCGAGAAATGTGTCGCTGGACGAGCTGGACGAGGTCGTCCAGTGGGTGGACGAGCACGCCCGGGAACGCCCCCATGTAACACGGCTGGAACGTGAGCGTGAGATCAGATGCCTGGGCCGCGAGAGGAATACCTATCCCAAGGTGCTGCGTGTGAACTGGGGGAGCTCTAGAGCCCACACGGATGCCAGCGACCACCGATGGTTGGCCGGTCAACCCTGGATGCGAGGGACTTTCGGGGCTCTGGATGGTGACGACTTCGCCTCTCCCTCCGGCATTCAGATCGAGGGTTCCGGGGCCGAGATCTACCGGACAGTTCGCTACAGTGCGGGCCGGCTGCGGTTCACGGTAGCAAAGGGTTCCTACACCCTCCGGATCCACTTCGCCCGGCCCTTTCACTGGAAGGCAACCGGGGATTCACCGGAAGATCGGGTTCAGCTGGAGATCGAGCCGGACGGCCCGGAGCGCGACCTCTGGGAGATGCAGGCGCCTTACCGAACGGCTGGCGTGTTCGAGAAAAAAGGCATTCGGGTTTCCGACGGAGTACTCGACGTGCGCTTCAATTACAGGTCTCAAGTCCACGTCGCGGCTACAGAACTGTTTCAAGAGACCGTGGATCCGGGTGAGGTCGAGGGAATTCCGGACTGGCTGTCGGTCGCCAGGGAGCGGCGGTAGCCCACGGGAAACGAGGCCGACGAATTCCGAGCCCTGAAGAGTGCATCCGAGGTCAGGCGGGCCCAGCATCAATGATTTCAGGAGTTGCGAGTTTGTGGTAGGGACAACGCTGGAGCTTGTCCTGGTACATCGCCTGATCCGCAAGGGCCAGGAGGGGGTCGAGGTCTTTGGCGTCGTGCGGAAAAGTGGCGCTTCCCACGCTCAGGCCCACATTCAGGACCTCTCCCCGTTGGAGGACAATTTTGTGTTCTGCCACGGCCTCCTGGAGTCGCTTGATGGTCACCTCGGCCAATTCCCTGCCGGCTCCGGGTAGAAGGCCTACGAATTCGTCACCGCCGTAGCGGATACAGGTGTCGGATTTCCGGAGCTGGTTTCGGAGAACATGGGAGACCTCGATCAGAACCCGATCACCGACCCGGTGCCCCCAGCTGTCGTTGACACCCTTGAAGGCGTCAAGATCCATCATCAGGAGGGTGACTGGATAATCGACCCGCCCGGCTCGTCTCAGTTCCTGATTTCCAAAGACCCGAAAGTAGCGCAGGTTGGGCAAGCCCGTCAGGGCATCCGTATAGGCGTCTTCCTGTGTCTCTTCGTAGACGATGGCATTGTTGACAGCAGCTGCAGCCTGCCGGGCCAGAGTGTCAAGCAGGCGCAGGTGGTTGTCTTGAAAGATCGCTTCCACCTTGGCGTAAACCGTGATGACGCCGACGACCCGATCATCCAGACTCAGGGGAATGGAGACGCAACTGCGGAAAGATTCCCTGAGCCTTGGATGGTCTGTGAAGTCGGGAGCCGGGGACACGTTGGCGAGCATTTGATTATTGGCTGCCACCCAGCCCGTCACTCCATCCCCGATGGTGATCTGCAGCTTATCCAGGTCTTCCGTCAGCTCGCCGGAGGTGTTGTAGGGCAGCAGCAGGCCGGTGTGAGGGTCAGCCAGGAAGACGGCACACCCGTCATAGGGAACCAGGTTGCTGATTTTGGCCGCTACCAAGGCCAGTGTCTCCGAGACATTGAGAGTTTTTTCCACGCTTTCTGAGATTTCATAAACGGCCTGAATCTCGCGGTGGGCGGAGGCGATGTCGTGGAACACGGTCTTTGTGATGTCGGGATCAGGAGCCGGGTCCCGCGGGCTGGCAGCGAAGACTCCGGTCCGGATCGGGCTGACGGCTTCCGATTCGGCCAGCTTGCTCTCAAACTCTTCAATATTCTCGACGAGGACGTCAACCACGGCCGGATCGTATGATTTCTCGGCCAGGCTCACGATGTACTCGAGAGCGACGTCCCCGCTCATGGCCGCCCGGTAGGGTCGATCCGATCGCAGCGCGTCGTAGCAGTCGGCCACCGAGAGGATGCGGGCTCCGAGAGGGATAGCTTCTCCCTTCAGGCCGTCGGGGTATCCCGTTCCGTCCCACTTTTCGTGGTGATGTCGAACATAGGGGACAACCTCATACGGGAAGGGAACGGTCTCCAGGATTTCGGCGCCCACAGCAGGGTGAGTCTGCATTTTTTGGATTTCCCATTTGGTCAGACCCGAGGGCTTGTTGAGGATGTACTCGGGGATCGCCAGCTTCCCGATGTCATGCAGCAGTGCCGCAGCTTTCAATCCCTCGACACCCTCTTCCTGGCCCTCCTTCCAGTGCAGCTTCTCAGCGATCATCAACACGATCTGCTGAACCCGGTTGACGTGTCCATGGGTGTACTGATCCTTGGCGTCGATGGCCATGGCCAAAGAAGCGATCGTCGAGTGGAACAACTGACTCATCTGATCGGCGTGGGCCAAGGCCCCGTTGATCCGATTCGTGTTTAGCCGGTACGCATAGTACAAGGCGGCTACGATGGGAACTGCAACCAGAAGCGAAAGGACGCGCCCTCGATCCAGATTGAGAAAAACAAAAGCAGCAACCGAAGATCCTGCTAGTGTTGCAAGTGACGATGTAAAGAAATTCTCCCTCCACGCCTCAGCGAGAGGACGCCTTGAGGCCAGGGCGATGGCAAGTACGACTCCGCCCGAGTTGATGGTATAGAAAAGCAGACTGGCTACTCCAAGGATCGCAAAGAAGGCTCCAAAATTCTGTACGTTCTGGGGGTTCCCGAGAGGGGGAGGTGTCCCCAGGAGAAAATGAAAACACCACCCGCTGACCCATGCCGCAATGCAGAGAAGCGAGAGATTGAAGAAGTACTTGTAGGGTTTCGTGAACTGACCCCTTAGACCGGTTACCCCTCCATCCATTGTGGCCAGACTTGCAGCCACGCTTGGGCCGAACATCATCAGCCCCAAGAAGACGAAGACGTCACTCACATTCACGGAAAGAGAGTGCGTTCTTTCGTCCCGGACAGAGGTAACAATCTGGATTGGAAAGAGACTCGATATCAATGTTAGAGAGGCTAAGAGCAGCCACTCCGAGCCGTGTTGTCTTGAGGCATCGACGACGCAATAGAGGAAGGTAGGGACTCCGACGAGCACTACTCCGAAGACAAATGTCTTACAAGCTTTCGGGAGTTGATCCTTTCCAAAAAAGCCTTCAGAATCCATGGACCCCTACGTGGCAGGCCTTCGAGGGGCCTGGACGAGCACTCGCCCAGCGATGTTGAGAGCGGGGATGAATCCGACTTCACTCTTGTCCGCATTGAACCGAGTGCCTTCAAACGGAAGCATCACCTTGAGCCAATGATTCCCGCTGCGATCGACAATCTCTGTCAGTACCAGCACCCACGATCCTTTCGGCAGCAGGACCTCGGATTGAACCAAGCCACTGTTCTTCAGTGGTTCGGAATAGAGCCGCGAGTCGACGGAGAGCTGTGCCATGATCGCGAGATCGTTCCGTATCGCCTCCTTTGGAACTTCCGAAGGTGACGTTGGAAAAGGTGATGTTCGAAGGGGAGGGCTAGAGCTGAGCTGATTCCAGATGGTGGGCGAGTTCAGAATAGAGGAACTTCCCTGCTTCCATGCATGCGGCAAGTTGACAGAGACCATCGTCACTGGGACGATGAAGCTGACGAGTTTGATGAGGCCCAAGAACTTGGGGCCCTTCCCGATCAGCACCACAGTACTAAAGAGCAAAGCCGTTCCTCCCAAGCTTTTCAAAGCATTGTCATCATGGGTCAGCCAGGAGAAGGCTTGACTCCACCAATCGGTCACGAAAATAAAATACAGACCGGCAGCGATAGCCAGCCCGGTCAGTCCGCTGAGGCCGTAGTCCGCAGCCTGCCGGTAGCTGAGAGCGGTCACCAGCATGAATGCGGCAAATAACCAAATCAAAAACGCGAGACTATGCTCAAAGAAAATGCCCAGAATTCCGTTCAAGGCGGGAAACAATAGGTTGGCGACGACAACGATTGCACACGCCTGTCTAAGACGGCTCCTGACCGGTCTGCTTGCTGCTGTTTCCTCTGCCCAGGAAACGGTCACGCGGAATCTCCCCCTTAGACAAACAACGCTCAGGCCTCCTTGACCTGAAAGCCGCCTCTAGCTTGTGTGCGAGTCTATATCACCTTGTTTGGAGTCATTACTATTCGTTGTGATATGTATTGGATTACTCAAGTAAGGCACAACTGTAGAAACTGTATAGCATTCTCAAGAAGTTGGCTATTGGACGATGGTGAGGCGACTATGCCACCTTGGTTGTGCCTATACTGGACTTTGGTTGGATGCAACCCCCCTTAGTGATCTTCGTCATGAAGAGGCACTATTTCGCTTAGTCTGGAAAAAGCCTGGGAAAGCTCGCTGAGATTGAGTTGACCAGGTCACTTGACCAGGTCATAATGAACTCATGAAAACGATTGTCATTTCCGAGTTCAAAGCGAAGTGCATTGCGATTCTGAAAGAGGCACAGCGCACACGAGAACCGGTGATTGTAACGCGCAGGGGGAAGCCTCTTGCCCGTATCGAGCCGATCCTCGAGGATGCTTCCCGGCGGCAACTAGGGGCTCTGCGGGGCAGAATGCAGATCAGGGGCGACATTGTTCGAACCGGCTCTGAGCAAGACTGGGAGATGCTCTCGTGAGTTTTCTTTTGGACACCCACGTTTGGATCTGGTCGCAGGAAAACCCGGAGGAACTCGGCGACCGGACGAGAGAACTCCTGATCGATCCAGAGCAGGCGCTCTACGTGTCACCTGTTTCCACCCTGGAGATTGCCCGTCTGATTGCCGGAGGGACCATCCGGCTTTCGGGTGGCTTGTTGGAGTGGGTCACCGACACTCTGGAGGCTTTGAGGGGAATTACGGTCCAGATTTCGCATGAAATCGCTGCGGAGGCCTACGCCCTTCCTGGATCTTTTCACAAAGATCCCGCGGACAGAATCCTGGCAGCGACTGCCCGGTTGGACCACCTGACTCTGGTCACGGCTGATGACCGCCTCTTGATGTACCCGCACGTCAGGACACAGGACGCCCGTCATTAGCTTCCAGACAACCCAGGGCGAGCTCTTGTCACTAGGTGTGGAAAAACATCAGGCGGCTTTCTCCTCCGGGACTTGGTTGACCGGGACTCCATTGACATATTTGGCGCCCTGGTAGACGTCTTTCATCAGCTCCGGTGCCTTCAACCGGCGGAATCGCTGCTCCGCCACCAGCAGCATCTTCCAGATCACCGCCTGGGCGTTTTCCACTTTCTTGAATCGCTTGGCCGCGTCCGTTCGCAGCCGAAGAGCGGCAAATGGTGACTCCACTGGATTGGTGGTTCGCAGATGCTGCCACTGCTTCTTTGGATAGCAGGTAAAAGGTCACCATCCGGTCCCAGTCCTGCTCGATTAGCTCAGCCGCCAGAGTCAGCCCTCGCTGCCGGCACCAGTGCTGAAAAACCTTCTTGAGTCGTTGTGCTTCTTCTCGAGTCTCGGCGTAAGGGATCTGCCGCAGGATCAGCAAGGCCGGCTTGTGCACTCGCTTAGGGAGCTTGGTCAGCAGGTTGACGATCCGATGATTCCAGCAGCGCTGCTCCTCGGCCTGGGGATAGACGTTGCGCAAAGCTCCCCAGATGCCCAGGTGGCCGTCTCCGATCACCAGCCGTGGACAGCCCATCCCCCGGCGCTTCAAGTCGCGCAGTACTTCCGACCAGCTCTGGGTCGATTCCCGATAGCCGCTCGTGACCGACACCACGGCTTTGCTTCCGTCACTTAAGGCGGCCTGCACCACCAGCAGGACTGCCTTTTCCTTCTCCAGACCCGCCTTGACGTAGATTCCATCTACCCATAAATACACCACTTCCAGATCATTCAAGGGTCGACTCTGCCAGACCTCCCATTCGGCCTGCCACTTCTCTTTCAATCTGGCCACCGTGGAGGACGACAGGTGCGCCTTTTCCCCTAAAAGCCCTCTCAGAGCCAGATCAAAATCCCCCAGCGCCAGACCATGCAAGTACAGCTCAGGGATCAGTTCTCGAACCTGCCGCGTCCGCTTGGCAAACAGGGGCAACACCCGACTTTCAAAGTGTTCCTCTAGATCCCGCACTCGAGGCCTTCGAACCTGGATCGTCCCCGAGCTCAGCGTCAGATGCCTCGGCTTCCCATATCCATTGCCATAGCCCGACGGAGCGTCCACGGCCCTTCGCCGCTCACTCTTACGCCGCCCTAATAACTCCGTGACTTCCTCCTCCAGCAGCTCTTGAACCCAGCCTTGGATCTTCTCCCCCACCCAATCTTCCAGCTCCTCGAAACAAACTCTTGACTCGACACTTTCCTCAATGTTCTGCTTGCTCATGCGGTGTGTACTCCTTCCGTTGCGGGCCTTTCGGCCCTGGGTTTTAAATCAACCCGGAAGGATACTCACCGCCTATGCTATTTACACACCTTCTGATGGTAGCTCTATCCTTCCTGATGGGTGGGTTAGCGACCAGTCCGGCCCTTAGCGAGGCTCAGGACCGCCCGCTGGTGGGGCATCGTTTGGTCTTTCGAGTCAACGGGGAGCGGGGCATCAGCATCATGGATGGAAATGGGGGGGGGCGCAGGAAGCTTACATCCGGGTATTCCGATATGTCCGATAAGCGCCCCATCTGTTCCCCTGATGGGGACTATGTTGCCTTCAGTGGGTGGCGCCACGACGATCGCCCGGGAAGAAAGGAGCTGCGGGCACAATTGGAGAAGTGCGGCAATCCAGCTTTAAACGAATCTGAGACCCGTCGCCGTTGTCTCCGGCTACTCGCCTCTCATCGCCCTGTCTACATCGTTCGTGACGACGGGAGTCACGAAAGACGGCTGATCGATCATGCTGTGGGTGATTTCTGGTGGTCGAAGGATGGCCGCCGGATCTTCTTTCAGTCGGCTTGGACGATCGGGAACACACCAATAGACTCCCCGCTGGAGGCACCACTCTTTTCAATTCACAGAGATGGAACGAATCTCACCCAGTTGGCCCCACTACTGCCCTTTGAACTACTTGCGCAGAGTGGGTCTCCAGATGGAAAGCAGCTTGTCTTCCAGAGTGCCAGGGAGCTTGGGGGTGTTAGGAGCGAGAATGAGCCAACTGATACTTTGGAGCATTTCCGGCTTTACGTAATCAACACTGACGGAACCGGTGAAAGAAAACTCACGGATGAGCCCGCCGGTCTGGATCACTTCTCGCCCAGTTGGTCTCCCGATGGCGGCAGGATTGCCTTTGGTGCAGGGAGCCTGCTTAGCGGCAATCCCCAGCGGGAATCTATTGTGTATCTGGTTCATCCTGATGGGACGAACCTGGAGGTCATGCCCGGCACACGCCCCGGCGATTCACTCAGTGATTGGTCGCCCGATGGATCCCGATTGCTGTTGAACAACCGGGATGGGTTAACAGTACTGCACCAGGGGACTGGAGAACGAAGCAGTTTGGGAGCCGGTGCGAGAGGCGTTTTTTCGCCAGACAGCAAGTGGGTTGCGTTCATTTCGCAGAGAGATAGAACTACAGACCTCTATGTTGCGAGCGCTGACGGGCTCGAAACCAAGAGAGTGACCAATGACTTGCGGGTCGAAATGGACTACTCCTGAGGGGTGTACCGTTCTTTCTGTAATTTGAGGAAGGTGAGCTAAAAGGATCAGAGGTCTGGGGCAGGGTTTCTCCAAAAACTCAAGACAAGAGCAAGGAGGATCCGAATGACCCCAGACCCAGAACAGAGGCTACCACGAGAATTGTTGAAAGAACTGATCGAAGAAGGCAGCGACGCGTTTCGAGGAGTGTTGGAGAAACTGCTCAACACCGCCATGCAGATGGAACGAGAAGAGTTTCTGGGAGCTCGACGCTGGGAGCGGAGCGAGCAGCGTCGAGACCACGCCAACGGGTACAAGGCCAAGACGCTGTCAACTCGAGTGGGACAGCTTCAAATCCGGATTCCACAAGTACGTCACCTGGACTTCTATCCCCGATCCCTGGAGCGAGGGTGCCGCTCGGAGAAAGCCCTGAAGCTGGCCATCGCCGAGATGTACGTGATGGGCGTGTCGACGCGCAAGGTCACTGAGATTACCGAGCAGCTGTGCGGCACCGAGATCTCCGCCAGCCAGGTCTCAAGAATCTCCAAGCTGCTGGACGACGAACTCGAGCAGTTTCGCAACCGCCCTTTGGGCAGCTATCCAGTTGTGTACCTAGATGCCCACTACGAGAAGGTCCGTCGCCAGGGCAGCATTCAGGATGTGGCCGTCTTGAAAGCGACCGGAGTCAACTGCTGGGGCAAGCGGGAGGTGATTGGGGTCAGCTGCCGACTCAGCGAGGCGGAGGTCCACTGGCGAGAGTTTCTGCAGCAGCTTCAAAAGCGTGGTCTGGAGGGTGTGCAGCTGATTGTCAGCGATGACCACTCAGGACTACGAGCTGCCAGAAGAGCTGTCTTTCCTTCAGTGCCCTGGCAACGCTGTCAGTTTCACCTGAGCCAGAATGCTCAGCGATACGCCCGCCGATCCGACCAACGTGCCGCCATCGCCACTGACATTCGAGACATCTTCAATGCCCCGTCTGGAGGCGAAGCTGAGGCGATGCTTCGGGCCAGAGTCGAGCAATACTACGACCGCAACCCGGAGCTGGCCGATTGGATGGAGACCAATCTGCCGGAAGGCTTTACGGTCTTTCGTTTTGCACGTTCTACCTGGCGGCGCATTCGCACCAACAACGGGCTGGAGAACCTAAACCGTCAGATTCGCCGGCGTACCCGGGTCGTCGGTATCTTTCCAAACACCGAGTCCGCACTACGACTCATCACCGCTGTCGTCGAGGAGATTCACGAAGACTGGCTGATCGGGAAACAGTACCTCAGCCTGGTCGATTTCAAACCACAGGAGAATCCGATCTCAGATCACTCTCAGTCAAATTACAGAAAAACAGTTGCTTAGCCTACTCCTGGTGTGCCTCTGTGCCGAAACGACCTACGGACGCTTCAGACCGGCCGCATTGAGCTTGATACTCACGCCACTAAGGGTTCCCTCAAACTATGCTGTGGACTACGCTCCTCGCAGCAGATCGTCCAACTGGAGTTCCAGCACGCCAGTGCCCCACCCCCAGAGTTGGGTTGCGCTGCCCTCGCTCGATGCCCGCACCGTAGGATCCCCCGCAGCTGTCCGCCACGTGCAGTTAAGTCATGAACAAACTAGAACAGAGGTCTGATTGGGGTGGGTCACTCTTACTCGATCACTCGTCCCCAATCCGGGTCACTCTTACGTTAGCTTGATTGTAACCAGAGGGATCGAGACAACCCGGACAGTGTCGGTTAAGCAACCGTTTTTCTGTAATTTCCTCTAGGGCCTGTAGGGAAGAATTGCTCCACTTGTTTTTTCCAGCCGGCCAGGTTCAGGTATTGCCGGCCGGTTAACCACTCCTCGTGTATCTCTGCAAGCACAGCCGAGATGAGCCGCAGCGCCGATGCTTCGTGGGGAAAGATTCCCACCACCCGGGTTCGTCTCCGGATCTCCCGGTGCAGTCTCTCCAGTCCGTTGATGGTTCGGATCCTTCGCCACCAGCTCCTCGGAAAATCAAACACTGTCAGCCCTTCATCCAGGTTGTCTTCCAGCCAGCTCACGAACTCCGGTGCAATCTTTTCGAACTTCTTGACGACTTTACCCTTGAGCTCCTCGGCATCCTCTCGAGACGGGGCATCGAAAATGTCCCGCATGGCCTGGGCGATGCGGGGCTTGTCCTCTTTGCGGCGAGCATATTGTTGGGCGTTTTTGCTCAGGTGAAACTGACAACGGTTCCAGGGCACCGACGGATAAACTGCCCGCCTGGCCGCCTTCAGTCCTTCGTGATCGTCACTGACCAACAGCTCGACCCCTCTCAGTCCACGCTTGTGCAGATCTCCCAGAAACCCTCGCCAATGCACCTCCGCTTCGCTGATCTTGGCGCTCAGACCCAACACCTCTCGCGTCCCGAAACGATTGACTCCTATGGCTTTCAGGATGGCCACGTCCTGCACCCTGCCGCCTCTTCGAACCTTCTCGTAGTGGGCATCCAGATACACGATCGGATACTCTCCCAGCTCCCGGCTTCGAAACTCTTCCAGCTCTTCGTCCAGCATCCCGGCCACTCTCGAGACCTGGGTGGCCGAGATCTCCAACCCACACAGCTGCTCCGTGATCTCGGTGACTTTCCTCGTCGAGACGCCCATCACATACATCTCGGCAATGGCCAGCTTCAGGGCCTTCTCCGAACGGCAACCCCTCTCCAGCGACTTGGGATAAAACCTCAACCCACGCACCTGTGGAATCTCCAAGTGCAGCTCTCCCACTCGAGTCTGAATCCGCTTGCCTTTGAATCCGTTTCGATAGCCTCGCCGACTGGCTGTTCTCTCGTACGCTTCCGCTCCCAGAAACTCGCTTCTTTCCAACTGCATCGCCACGTTGAACAACTTCTCCAGGATTCCTCGAAAGGCTTCTGTTCCTTCCTCGATCAACTCCGCCAGGATCTCCCGTGGTACTCTCTTTTCCAGATCTGGGTTCATTTGATTCTCCTTGCCAGATTCTCGTTTCTGTTTTTGGAGAATCCTGTCCCAGACCTCTGTCTTTCCGACCCAAGGCCTGACCAGAAATTACAGAAAAAAAGTTACACTACTACAGTGTCGGCATGTGTCTGTCTGGATGTCTCAACGCTTCTTATAAGCGTGTGGAATATGCCCGTAGTAGGAGTTGGGTTTGTGGGCGAAGTGGTCTCCACCGCAAGTGTCGAAGAAAAAGGGGACAGTCTACTTTGGCACCTATTTCAGGGAGTAACCGCACACATGGGTAGGCTTCGCCGTGTCGTTGTTCCCGGCCTTCCTCATCACATCACCCAGAGAGGGTTCGTCGCTATCCGGTTTTCTCCGATGACCGAGACCGCAAAATCTATCTCGAACTGTTGTCCCAAGCATGCGAGCTTTTTGGCCTGTCGATTCGGTCCTACACGCTGATGACGAATCATGTCCATTTCGCCCGGTCGACTATGGTTGGCCGGCGTCAGCGTACGACCTTGATCGTCACCTCGTCCGTGCACGTGGCATTGCCGACCATGTAGGTCACCTTCACCAGATACTCAGTGTCCGCTTTCTTTGACCAGAAAACAGGCCTGTTGTGATCGGTGCTGGTCAGGCCACCCTGGTCCGGTGCCATGCCGTTTTCGGTGATTTCCCACAGGTAGGTTCCACCTCCTGGATCTCCTTCCGCCTTTAAGCCGATCCCTAAAGCTGCGGTGCCCTCGGAAAGCACCTGCCTGCTGGTGTTCTGCTTGTTACCGCTTCCCACCGTGCAGGAATCGGGCGGCTTGGGAGCCGGCTTGGGCCGGGGCGGGGGTGGGGCGGTGGTCAGGTTGAGATTCTCCTCGATCCACACAACGGCCAGGAAGACGTCAAGTAAGACTTCTTCCTGGATCCCACCGCTCATCTCGAAATAGGTCCACTGGCAGTACAAGGCCCAGAGCAGCTTTTCGATGACATCATTGGGAATGTTGTCAATGTCTTCGTAGGCCGCTTGAACGATATTCGTCAGATTTACGAGAGTCTGCGTCTGGGCTGAGTCCAGGTTGGTCTGGCCAATGAGGGCGTGAAGCTCAAAGATGTGGGGGTTGGTTCTGGATCTGGTGCCCGCATGGGCGGGCACGGCCAGGACACACACGGCAACGAGTAAGAGAGCTGTCTGTTTCATCGCTATTCCTCCTCTTACAACACTTCCACTATGGAAAGCGTGCCCAGGACCAACCCGGTCTGCTGGAGCGTTACCACACTGACGAGACCGGAAGAGCTGATGTGTACGGTTGCACTGGTGATTTCCGTACCCGGAAAAAGCTGATCCATGAATCTCGCAATATGCTCTCTGCCTTCCAGTGTCATCTCCTTTTCAGTCAAGACCTCGCCGGCGGCGTTTCTCAGTGTCAGACGCATCGCAATCTGGGAACCTGTCACATTGGCAAAAGCGATTCCCGTTCCGGTGCCGGGGGCCTGCTCCACAAAAACGTCGGCCTCGCGAATCCCCGGAGAGGATTCGACGGCTGCCTGAGTGACCAGGTTCCCGTCCACCCGAATCTCAAAGATGACCTGGGCGCCCACGTCCCCCGTGGCCTGCAGGCGGGCGGAGCCGGTGGTGGGCTCATCGCCGGCTCCGGAGGAGGTCAGTTTGACAGTCCCCAGGGCCGGAACGACGACCTGGATGGAAGTTCCGGTTTGATCGTTGAATGTGAGAGAGAGGGGCGATCCGTCGTCAGCGAAAAAGGAGATCGTGGCCGTCACCTCCTCTTCGTTCTGGTTCAGGATGAGAAAGATTGTAAAGACTCCTCCGCCGTCTCCGATCTGGGGGAAATCGTGCAGAGTGGAGGATGTCCCCCCGGACAGGGGAACTCCTGAGAGAAATCCCACCAGGATCAACAGCGTGATGATACGGCATCGTAACATCTTGCCTCCTTTTCTGGTTTTGAGACCAATTGGTTAGAAAGTGTTTCTGGGGCCAATTTAGAAGAGGGAAGTGTGCCTGTCAACTCTCTTCCGAGCAGGCGGGAGTATCCGGTAGCCGGTGAGCCGCATCGAACCTATAATTCAGGGCGTGCCTTTAGATTTGGAGAATCTCCACCAGCCCGGCCGGATCGGCCTGTTTCTACTCCTGACCGGAGTGGGGATGGCGGCAGCCTGCGGGTTTGACCGGACTTCCGAGACAGGGAAGCAGGGAGTCGACTCTCGTTGGGTTGCTGAAGGATTCACCGTCGAGCTGGTGGCGGGGCCGGATCTGATCTCCTATCCCATGTTCGCTACCCTGGACGACCGCGGGCGACTTTTTGTATCCGAGTCGACCGGCCCCAACACGATGACGACCAAAGAGATGCTGGCCAACCCGGCCAATCAGATTCGGGTGCTCGAGGATGTGGACGGTGACGGTGTTTACGATCGGTCTCAGATCTTCGCCGACAGGATTCCACTCCCCCAGGGAGGCACCTTCTACCGGGGAGCCCTCTACGTGGCAGCGCCTCCCGACCTGCTGCGGCTGGAGGACAGCGACGGTGATGGGATTGCCGACCGGCGTGACGTACTGCTCACGGGCTGGACTTTGAACGTCAATGGAGCCGATCTGACCGGGCCCTTTCAGGGGCCCGACGGGTGGTTCTATCTGGCCGATGCCCGCCGCAGCTACCGGATCGAGACCCGAGAAGGCACGCTGTTGGAAGGAAAGGGGGCAAGAATCTGGCGCTGCCGACCCGACGGGACCGGTTTGGAGGTCGTGGCCGCCGGTGGATTTGACAACGCAGTAGAGCTCATATTCACCGGGGCTGGAGAAACCATCGGGACGATGACCTACTTCATCGATCCCCAGGCCGGCCAGCGGGATGCCCTGATGCACTGGGTCGAGGGTGGGGTCTATCCGAAACCGCACCGCGTGATCGAGGACGACGCCCTGCAACGAACGGGGGACTTGATGCCGGTGATGACCAGGTTCGCCCGGGTGGCTCCTGCCGGGCTGATGCGCTACCGGGGGACTTCCCTGGGGAACGACTACCAGGGAAATCTGTTCAGTGCTCAGTTCAACACTCACCGCGTTCTGCGTCACGTGCTGTTTCGCGACGGTGGCACGTTTCGAACCCGGGATGAGGAGTTTCTTACCTCCACTGACCCTCACTTTCATCCGACGGATGTTGTGGAAGACGCGGATGGGAGTCTCCTGCTTCTGGACACCGGGGGGTGGTTCATCAAGGGCTGTCCTCTCTCCCGTGTGACCAGACCGGAATTCCGGGGAGGAATCTACCGGATTCGAAGAGCGGGCTCGCCCCCGAGTGCAGATCCACGTGGTGAGGGCATCGCTTTCGGTTTGCTTTCACCCGCCGAACTGACCGGTTACCTGGGTGATTCTCGACCGATGGTCCGGGATCGCGCGGTAGAAGAGCTTGTTCAAAGGGGCTCTACAGCTGTGGGTGAGTTGTCCCGATTGCTCTCCGAGCACCCGTCCCTGGAAGTTCGCTCTTCGACGGTGTTTGTGCTTTCGCGAATCCACTCGTCCGAAGCGCTGGCCGCCCTGCGCCCGGCCCTGGAGGACTCCGATACCGACGTGCGTGTGTCGGCAGCCCGAGTTCTGGGGATGGCGCGGGATGTTGAGAGTCTGGATCGACTGCTCGAGCTGGTCAACCATGACCTGCCCCCAGTTCGGAGACAGGCTGCGTCCGCCATCGGGCAGATCGGTAGCCGCAGCGCCGTGCCCGCTCTGCTGGAGGCAGTGTCCAATCCGGACGATCGATTTGTCGAGCATGCGATCATCCATGCTCTGATCAAACTGGCCGATCCGGTTCCCCTGGTCGGAGCTCTCGATCATTCTTCTCCCGCGGTCCGCAAGGCAGCTTTGATTGCGCTGGATCAGATGGAGGGACGCCCCCTCAAAAGAGCTCACCTGCTCAGCCTGCTTCAGACCGACGACCCGGGGCTGCAGAAGGCGGCACTGTGGGTCGCCTCTCATCACCTGCAGTGGTCCGGTGCCATTCGGAAACACCTCGAAAAGCGGATCAGAGGATCTGCACTGTCTGGCTCGGCCGAAGAGGCATTGGACGAGGTGCTTCTGGCTTTCTGCGGCACTCCCGAAGTCCAGGCGATGCTGGGGGAGCTGATGTTGGAAGCCTCCCTGAGCCGGGAGAGAAGCGTCCTGTTGCTAAAGACTATGGAGAGCTGCCCTGTGACCGAGTTCCCGTCGGTCTGGACGGATCCGGTTCGAGAGCGTCTGGCTGGTGGAGACAGCAGGACCCGCAGTGGCGCGGTCGCTCTCATTCGAGCTCACGAGCTTGATCTATATGATGAGGAGCTGGCTTCGATCATCGATCGGACCAGCCAGCCCGTTGAGCTGCGTATTGCCGCTGTGGATGCATTGGCGAGACACCAGCCCCGATTGAGGCAGTCTCACTTCGAGCTCCTCTTGGATCAGCTCGAGCCGGAAGCTGATGCCCCGCTTCGCCAGTTGTCTGCGGCCATACTGGGCGGATCCGAATTGAGCAGGGATCAACTGATCCGCCTGGCCAGGGACCATCTTCCCAGAGGAGATCCACTGTTGCTGCCTTCTCTGCTGAAAGCTTATCGAGGGGGCTCGGATCCAGAGGTGGGTGCAGCCCTGGTGGCTGCTTTGATCGAATCCAGTTCGGTTCTGGACAGTTTCCATGACAGCCGGCTGGAAGACCTGCTCAGCACCTATTCCGAGTCGGTTCAGGCGTCCGCCCGGCCTCTAATCACTGAGCTGGCCAGCCTCCGCGAGAGCCGTCTGCAAAGATTGGAAAAGCTCCTGGGCGAACTGGATGGCGGGGACGTGGAGCGCGGCCGCCGGGTTTTCTTTGGTCGAAAAGCGGCCTGCTCGACCTGTCATACGATCGGGTTCGAGGGCGGAGACGTTGGTCCCGATTTGACCTCTATCGGGGCGATCCGATCACGACACGATCTAGCAGAGTCCATCCTCTTTCCCAGTGCCAGCCTGGTGCGCGAGTTTGGGAGCTTGCGGGTTAAAACCTCCAGGGCGGTCTATGAGGGGATTCCCAGGGACGGAACGAACCGGGTTCTGATCCTGCTCACGGGTGCTGACTATCAGGTCCGAATTCCCCGCAGCGAGATCGTTTCCATGGATCCTTCACCAGTCTCCATGATGCCGGAAGGACTGAACGAATCGCTGACTCTCACCGAACTCTCGGATCTGATGGTCTACCTGGTGGCTCAAAAAGAGCGGCCCGCCGACTAGCAGTCCAGGGTGAAAGTCGCGCGGTCCTGCTTTCGGTTGGTCAGAGCGTGGTCAAGCTGTTACAACTCTGTTCATTAGGAAAAAGCCGAGGACTGCGGTCATCGTAGCGTGGCTGTGATTTTCAACCAGTGGAGGTCCCTATGACTTATCGGTTTATCGTGGACACCTACGAAACAGAGCGCATCAAGGTGCTGAGTGTCTGGAGTATGTTCAAGGACGAGGAACTCTCCGCCCGTCCTCACCCCGAGGACGCCCGGGGCCGGAGTGTACATGAACAAATGGTTCACCAGTGTGTGAGTGAGGACTTCTGGGTCAAAGAAATCCTTGCTGTCGACGTCGGGGCTCCACTGCTTCCCGAGACCGAGACCCGGATCGAGTTCATTCGCAGGTATGCACAGGATTCCTCAAAACGGCTGGATGAACTGCGCCACAAGGATGAGGCGTGGTGGGAAAAAGAAGTTCAGTTTTTCAAGGTGGGACGCACCAGGGCTTGGATTATGGTGCGACGGATTGCACATACTGCTCACCACCGTGGCCAGCAGACAACGATGCTGCGTATGCTAAAGCATGACTTGCACAGCACCTTTGGGCCGACGGCTGACACGGGCGGACTCATGCAGCACCATGCCCCAACCATTTACCCGTATTCCGATGAAGAAGCTCTGCTTGATGGAGAAGCAGCGGGCGGAAGAAAAACCGTCCTACCTGGAGCCGGAGACACGCCTCCCACAGAGAGGCCTGGCTAGGAAAACCCTATCGGGTAACTAGATCCGGGTCAAAGTTCTCGGCCAGCCAGATTTCGAATGATTAGCTCTCGAACGCGAGTCACGGTTGTTGTGCCCCCTAAGTTAGGAGGCCCATTTCAACGATGGGCGCTTCTTGGAAACAACACAATCCCGAAGATACAGGTTGATGAGATTCTGGTAGGGTATTCCCGTTTCTTCCGCAAGTTCCTTGAAATACTCCAGGATATCCATGCCGAGTCGAATCGTGATTTGCTTCTTCAGTTGTCTCGTGTAGGGATTCCTCCGCCCTTTCATCTTCGAAAAGTCGTATTCTTTTCTCATTTCTTACCCCTGCGCGAGTAAACGCGCCGCTCTCTTGAAGTTGCCTTGCGTGCCGATATGATTCGGACCACGGCCAGACTCTTCCGATAGCAGTGACACACTACCAGGATCCGTAGCTGATAGCTGCGCCCCAACATTAGAAAACGGTCTTCTTCATGTGAATGATCCGGATCCGGATACTCGATTGCCTTTTCGTCGAAGAAAACCGTTTGTGCCTCTTCGAAGGAGACGCCGTGCTTCCGCTTGTTGTTGGTGCCCTTCCGCGCGTCCCACTCGAATCTCAGCACCTTAATAATTATACCGTAATTATCTCATTCAGACAACAGGCGCTGAAGAAGCGCTTGCGATATCAACCAGGCTGATTCCCGACTGGGCCGACGGGAACCCAGGATCGAGCTCTTGTCAATAGGTGTGGAAAAACATCAGGCGGCTTTCTCCTCCGGGACTTGGTTGACCGGGACTCCATTGACATATTTGGCGCCCTGGTAGACGTCTTTCATCAGCTCCGGTGCCTTCAACCGGCGGAATCGCTGCTCCGCCACCAGCAGCATCTTCCAGATCACCGCCTGGGCGTTTTCCACTTTCTTGAATCGCTTGGCCGCGTCCGTTCGCAGCCGAAGAGCGGCAAACGGTGACTCCACTGGATTGGTGGTTCGCAGATGCTGCCACTGCTTCTTTGGATAGCAGGTAAAAGGTCACCATCCGGTCCCAGTCCTGCTCGATTAGCTCAGCCGCCAGAGTCAGCCCTCGCTGCCGGCACCAGTGCTGAAAAACCTTCTTGAGTCGTTGTGCTTCTTCTCGAGTCTCGGCGTAAGGGATCTGCCGCAGGATCAGCAAGGCCGGCTTGTGCACTCGCTTAGGGAGCTTGGTCAGCAGGTTGACGATCCGATGATTCCAGCAGCGCTGCTCCTCGGCCTGGGGATAGACGTTGCGCAAAGCTCCCCAGATGCCCAGGTGGCCGTCTCCGATCACCAGCCGTGGACAGCCCATCCCCCGGCGCTTCAAGTCGCGCAGTACTTCCGACCAGCTCTGGGTCGATTCCCGATAGCCGCTCGTGACCGACACCACGGCTTTGCTTCCGTCACTTAAGGCGGCCAGCACCACCAGCAGGACTGCCTTTTCCTTCTCCAGACCCGCCTTGACGTAGATTCCATCTACCCATAAATACACCACTTCCAGATCATTCAAGGGTCGACTCTGCCAGACCTCCCATTCGGCCTGCCACTGCTCTTTCAATCTGGCCACCGTGGAGGACGACAGGTGCGCCTTTTCCCCTAAAAGCCCTCTCAGAGCCAGATCAAAATCCCCCAGCGCCAGACCATGCAAGTACAGCTCAGGGATCAGTTCTCGAACCTGCCGCGTCCGCTTGGCAAACAGGGGCAACACCCGACTTTCAAAGTGTTCCTCTAGATCCCGCACTCGAGGCCTTCGAACCTGGATCGTCCCCGAGCTCAGCGTCAGATGCCTCGGCTTCCCATATCCATTGCCATAGCCCGACGGAGCGTCCACGGCCCTTCGCCGCTCACTCTTACGCCGCCCTAATAACTCCGTGACTTCCTCCTCCAGCAGCTCTTGAACCCAGCCTTGGATCTTCTCCCGCACCCAATCTTCCAGCTCCTCGAAACAAACTCTTGACTCGACACTTTCCTCAATGTTCTGCTTGCTCATGCGGTGTGTACTCCTTCCGTTGCGGGCCTTTCGGCCCTGGGTTTTAAATCAACCCGGAAGGATACTCACCGCCTATGCTATTTACACACCTTCTGATGGTAGCTCCCCAGGATCAATAGACTCTTCTAAGCGGCTCTGTCAATCTAAGGTCCGCCGGGAGGAGTAGAAGGAGGAGTAGAAAACAGGATGTTTGAGTTGATTCATTCGGCGTTATCGACCTGGTCAAGGACTTTCCTGCTTGCTGTTTCTTGCTGGGTGGTGAGCCTGGTAGTGACTGGTATCGCTCTGAGCCTGGCTCTTTTCGGTGCGCCTCTCCCCATCTTCCTTTTCTTGTTTGGGTGGCTCCTGACTTTAGGGTTGCCCACCAGCCTGGCCATTGTCCTGGTCCTGAGTCTGTGGCAAGGGAGTTCCTTCGAAGCTTTCCTGGTTGTTGCGGCCAGCGTCGCCTTGATCTTCAATTTCCTCTGCCTGTCGATGGTGAGGCGGCTCACAGTGTCCTGGTGGGGAGCAAGGCCGTGAAGCTGAGCCGGAGGCATTTTCTGGCCTCAACGCTTTTCGCTTCCTCTTGCGCCGGCTCCGGTTGCACCGGTTCCGGCAATCAGGACGAGGAGGAACAGTCGGGATCTCTCGTCGATTTCCATGTTCATCTATTTGGCGTTGGTGATGAGGGAACTGGATGCTTTCTCTCCGAAAAACAACGGACTTTTGCATCGACTGGCATGTCGCCAGCCTACTATCCCGTTCTGCTTCGTCTCCTTGGGCTGAAGGAGAACGGACACATCGATCGCGACTATGTGTCGGTTCTAGTGGGCCAGCTTCGAGAGTCCTCGATCGAAAGGGCGGTACTGGTTGGGCAGGACGGGCGTTATGACGAAGACGGAATCCTGGATCGAGAAGCCACCAATGTGTATGTGCCCAACGATTATCTCCTCAAAGTTGCCCGGGAACACTCGGACCTGTTTGTTCCCTGTATCTCGATTAACCCCAGACGGCGCGATGCCTTTGAGGAGTTGGAGGGTTGTGCCGAGGCGGGCGCCCGAGTGCTGAAGATTCATCCACCCACCCAGGATGTGGATCCCGGATTGGATCGGTTTCGGCCCTTTTACAGGCGGCTGGCGGAGCTGGACATTCTTTTGATGGTGCACACCGGGGCGGAGCACGGTACTCCCATTGTGGGGGATGATTTCAGCGATCCTGTACGGTTGGTGCCGGCATTGGAGGAAGGCTGTTCGGTGATCGCCGCTCATACGGGGATGGGCACGTTTTTGGACAGGGTCGATTTCTTTCCCACTCTGGTGGATCTGCTGCCCCGTTATCCGAGGCTTTATTGTGACTCGGCGGTGCTGGCCTCAACCACTTATTGGCGCTCTCTTCACCGCATTCTGGAGCAGGATCTGGTTCTGGAGAGGCTCATCCATGGGAGTGATTTTCCTTTTCCTTGCAACGCCCTGGCCTTCTGGAATCGATTGAATCCTGTGGATCTGTTGAGGCTCAGCAGTGAAACCAACCTTTTGGAGAGAAGTTTTCGGTTGAAGCAGGCTTTGGGGTTGCCGGCACAGGTGTTCGAACGGGGCGGGAGGTTGCTGGGGTAAGGGTTTGGGGGAGTTACGGTTGCAGGAAGGTGAAGCCGGAGCGCTTGAGGGTTTCCACGAACTCGCTCTCTGAAGCGACGAAAGCACGGCCCGTGTCCATGTCCAGGTCGAGGAACTGAACCAAATCAAAGGGGGAGGTGCCCGCTGCGAGCCCATCGGCGTGAACCTGTACGAAGGTGTTCACCGGCAAGGTCTGCCGGCCCATGATGTTGGTTAGCGGGAGTGTCAACATGCCGTCATAGGCCCGGTAACACACTTCCGAGCAGACGAGACGGTCGGTGGAGAAGAAGTCAAACTCGAAGTCATAGGGTTTGGCATGGTGGGAGAAGGCGCGGGCAATGGCCTCGCGACGTTGTGCTTGGGTCAGCCGCGGGCGCAGTATCGCTACCGCATCGGCCTCGCCCACGGAGTGCTCCAGGCTGGTGAAAACCACGCCCTCACTTATGGCCTCGATCACGACATGGCGATGACCGGCGGCGTCGAGTTTGAGAAAGGCATCCCAGTGGGGTGACACCCGTCGATCTTCGTGCAGGCCCATCGCCACCAGCTCATCCGCCTCCCCCAGGTAAAAGGCGGCGTGGGGCCAGAATCCCGGCAAAAAGGCGTTGGACAGGAACCAGTTTCTACGCTCGATCAGGATGTCGCCCGGCTGAAGAAGCTCTCTCAGTTCCTCCACCTGTTGGGGTTCAATCAGTCCCTGGTGGCGAGGTCGGTCTCTGAGACGGAAGTTGCCAATCCAGGTGGAAATCAGTGACTGAGCCTGATAAAGCGGGTCGTTCACGGAGCGGCTCACTTCCCGTAAAGCCAGCTCCAGCTTGTGCTCACCAATTCGATTGGCGGCTTTCTCAATGGCGGGTTCTGCAAGAAGGGCTGCACCGGCAAGCTCGTCCCAGGGGGAACCGCTTCCCCAGGCACGCGTCTCCCGCAGCCGGTTAAATGTTTGGGACGCTTCCTGAAGCTGAGAGACCACCTCCGCACTGGAGAGGCTGGCAAGCAGCCGGTCGTAAGTGCCTTCCGGGATCTCCCAGGCCGGGTCCCCCTCGTTGAGTTTGCGCTGGGTCTGCTCGTCGTCTCCAAAGGTATCGACGATGACGGAAGCCTTCTCCAAAAGAGTGGCCGCACTTGCATAAGCCAGCAGAAGGGCACGCGCCTCCATCTGACCCTCCATCAAATCATCATGGGCGGCACGGTAGCTCCAGATTGTGCGAAGGAGTGCCGTGCGCAGATTCAAGTAAGTCAAAAGGAGCTGGTGGATGGCATCGTCATCCTCCTGGCTATAGAAGCTGCCTTCACCCCGCAGGAAGGATTCACGCAGGTCACGCATATCCTCTTGTAAGCGATCCAGTTCAGCGAGGGCTACCGCCGTACCGCGGCCGTCGGCTTCAAGCCTCGCATTCACGAGGACAGGATCCTGATTGCGCAGTTCGTACCAGAGCGAGGGAGCCTGGGAAAGATCCTCCACCCCGCGATCACGCAGCTGGGCCACAAAAAAACCGAGAAACAGCAGGACCACGACCAGCAACACACCCCAGGCCGTACGCAGGGGTAGAGGGCGACGAGGAGGAAGGGTGGACCATCCCAGCACTTCCACCCGGTATCGATCGCGCATGTGGTCCATGCGCTGGAGCAGATCATTCCGGGCCTGAGTGACCCGGCTGACGGCACTCAGCTTCATCCACGAACTCACACGTCCTCCCAGATGAGAGAACAGCCTCCAGACCCGGCGGATATAAAAGCGGGCAAAGAGTCCGGTGGGGATCAGCAAGAGGGTGAAGGCAATGGTCGCGGCATCAGAGGCGTAGCTGGATAGCCACCCAATCTCGAGCCCGTAAAACAGGGGGAATGCAACAACACCCACCAGAATGTGGGAGAGTGAAAGCGCAGGGGGGTGTTTCGTGTTAGACAGGATCCTATTGCTGACTCCCCTGGTCAGGTAGTAGGGAATCGCTCCGGTCAGAAAGCCGAACAGCGCAGGAATGGCGCCCAAAAGAACTTCGGCTACCACCTGAATCGGGGCCAGGGGCCCGGGCAGCAGGCGGGCGGCTTCTTCCAGGAGCTGGTGGTCCACCCCGGCCTTCTCCCGCAGTCTGTCGTAGCGCTCCAACTGACGTTCAATATCGGCGACGGCATCAGGGTCGGCTCGAAAGTAATGGTTCAGGCAGGCTGCCGTCCGGTAAAGGAGTTCTCCCCGAAGGCCTTTTCGGTCCACCCCGGCCATGCCGGTCTTTCTGACGCGCTGAAAATAGACCTCGGCCAGGCGCTCCACCAGGGGCAGGTGTTCTCGCTCTTCCACATGGAAGGCAAGCTTCTTGAGGGCCGTGTCGATTCCGCCGGTCAATTCCCGGATGGCCTGGCGCCGGTTCACGGCGTGCAGTTGGGCAAGATCCGCGACCTTGAGCGGTTCTCCAAAGCGGACGAACGCATCGGCCCGAAATCTTCGGCGGGGCTCGAACTGAAGTCCCACCGGGACAATCAGCAAACCCAGCTTAAAGTCGGCAGCCGATTCCGCTTTCAGGGCGATGCGGGCCGCACCCGTCTTGATGGGTGCCACCTGGGAATCGTCCTGGCTGAGGCCCTCTGGAAAGATGGCGGTGGCAAGGCTCTGGCCAAGGAGTTCGGCGTAGCGGTCCAGGGCCTCCAGATTTCGTCGGCCACCCCGCGGATCGTCCTGGGTGCGCACCAGTGGGATGGCCCCAAAGGCCTCCCAAACGAACCCCAGAGGACCGGAAAAAAGGGTGTGCTTGGCCCCAAAGTGGAGGGGCCGGGGAATCAAGTGAACCAGAATGGCAGGATCGAGCAGGGAATTGGGATGATTGGCCACCAAAAGGACCGCGCCGTCCTCGGGGATGGACTCCGCCCCCTGTACCTGGATGGAGCGGTAGTACACCCGAAAGGCGATGCGAAGAAGCACCCTAATGAGCAGACGTACCCCACTTCTTGGAGGAGGTCATGCCGAATCCGATGAGCTAACTCAAGTGAGCCTCAAGGTGTAGAGAATGAGTCATGAGTATATACTGATCAGAGCAACCACGGTGATTGACACACCCCGGACCCAGCCGACCTTCTCCCGGAGAACGATTGAGATTGTCAGCTGGGACGTCGACGGGACCCTCTACTCCACCCGCAAGATGAAGTTCCATCTCCTCACACAAGCGGTTGTGCAAGTCTTACAGACAAGAAGCTTCCAGGCGATCCGGGAGTTGAGGGCGCTGCACCGTTCCACCTTGGCCGTTGAAGCCCTCCGCTGGAGCAAAGGAGGCTGTCTGGAAGAACTCCCGGGGGATTGCTGGACACTTGAGACTGGCAGGCTTCAACGGGACTGGTTGGGCCCTGCCGTAGAAGCCACCGGAACCCGGAAGGGGGTCCGTGAGTTGCTGACCTTCCTGCACAGGCTCGGCATCGTCCAGGTGGCCGTTTCCGATTACAGAGCCGACTACAAACTGGCGGCACTGGGCCTTCGCAACTTTTTCGAGAGCACCTATTGCGGTCAAGAGCTGGGGCGTGTCAAACCTCATCCTGCCCTTTTTCAGGCGATCTTAAGAGACTTTCAGATACTGCCCGAGAGCCTGTTGCACATCGGCGACCGAGCCGAAACCGATGGTGCCGCAGCTGAAGCCGCAAAATGTTCAAGCATCATTCTTGGAAGAGATTTTACTTCCTTCCCCTCACTGCTTTCCCGAGAGATTCAGGCTCTGTCTGGCTCGGATTGACCGGCCCCCCATCACATGGCTTCCTCTATCCCTTGGTTGCTGGAGTCGTGCGCTGACTTCCCCTGCAGTTTGAGTGATTCCCAGGTCCGCGTATACAAAGGTAGAAGTTTAGACTGGGATTCCCAGGCCTCCGGGGCCAAGACTTCCAGCAACTCTTGCAGGGACACCGTCTCGAGGCGGGTCAATCCGAGCCTTCCGCTTTCTCGTTTACTCCAATACTCGCGATTGGCCTGAGAAAGGAGAGAATCAGCCTGAATTTCGATTTCTTGGACCTGCCAGTTCTCGATCTCTGGATGACCTCCCACTAGAACGATCTTGTAGTGTGGCACAGGGTCCCCACTCGGGTAAGAGGGCAAGCAAGTCAGGAAGCGGGCCTCCTTCAGCTCAGGCCAGTCCTCACAAAGCTGCTGGTAGACTGATTCCAGCTGCTGGTCGGTCACCTTTTCCCCGGTAAACGAGTACTCCAAGCCACGACGGCTGATGAAGTGCAGGTCTGGTAAGCGCCCAAAGAAACCGCGGACTTGAAAGAGATCTTCTGTCTGGTAGCGTTGCAGGCCATAGGCGTCGCTGACCACCAGGGAATACGTCTTGTCCATTTCCAGGTCGCAAGCTCCTTTGAGATTCTCCGCTTGGTCGGCCTCTCCTTGCTCGAGGAATTCATAGAGAACCCCGCCTGCCAACGGTAAGAAACCGACCCTTCGCCCTTGAAAATGAGTCAAAGTCTCGATGGTTTCCGTCGACATGGAGTACATGGGAATCAGCCTGTAACGATGGGGCGGCAGAACCGTTTGGAGTCGCTGGAGAAACGGCTCTGAATAGCCACTCGTCCAGCACGCGTAGGCTTGCACACTCGGGCAAAAGACCTTCAGATCAACCGGCCCCTCGGCTCGGGCGACCCGGGCGACCCGCTTCTGACTTCCGCGAGAGACCAACCGCCTGACGACCTGGTGAACCGAAGGTCGGAACTGGTGGGGCTTCTCGTAGTAGTCTCGAAGCAGGCAAACACTTCGGGTCCAGTTCGACACCAGCTCCTCGAAGAAAACCAAGAGAGTGGAAGGGTTCGTGCTGTAGAGAATACCCGGATTACTCAGGACCAGGATCCACAGTCGTACCGCCACAGTGCCGTAGGAGTTCACCAGTTGCTGAACCGCGGGATGAGACTGCAAGCGGTAAGGAGCCTGCAGCGTCATGAGATAGAGGGGAAGTTTTTTCTCTGCCAGCACAATCGACGTAAGGGATCGGTCCCGACTCAGGGAACCAAAGAAGTAAAGACTCGTCCGCCGGATCCCAAGAGCCCAGATGGCTCGGGAGAAAAACTCCTGAAAGGTCCACCGGACGGAACGCAGCCGGCGGAGCGAGTAGGGAATTCGCTTGGGGTCTGTGGTCGAACCAGAGGTTTGAGCCAGCTGCGAATCTTTCCCGACATGCTGAAGCAACCGCCTCTCGGTTTGCGTGTCCCAGCCTGAAATCGGCATGTTGACATCAATACCGTAGCGGTGGCGCAGTCTCCTTTGATTCCAATCGAAGCTCCCTATCCTGAATTGGTGGACCACCTGCAGTAGAAGTCCCCACCAGCACAGTGTTCTGCTCAGCATCCAGCGCAGGGCATCATTGAACTGCTCTCTTATTCTCAATGCAGCTCCTTGCCAGCCTGGTCCAGCTGGTTGCGGAACAATTGCAGCATGGTCGCCACATCCTCGGTTTCGAGCAGCGCCGGATCGTAGGTAAAAGTCAGCCAGGTTCGATTTCCATGAGTCAGGGCATTCAGGGCAACACAGTACCCGGAGTGCAGCTGCCCCACGATTTCCATTCCTGTTGCCCTGGCCAACACCTTTCCGTCTTCTGGCCGCCACCTTTCCAAATGCGAAAAAACACTGCTTCCGACATCCAGCCAGGGGCGATTCAGATAGACGCGCAGTAGTGGAAAGCCCATCCAGGAGGGAATCCGGGTAAGAAAATGTTTTTTTGGAACCGCCCACAACCCATGCCGGCGGGACCAGTCGATTTGCCGACGCACATGTTGACATTTCTGGATGAACGAGAGTTTTTCGGAATAGCTGGCATAAATCCGGATCCGACTGATCCCGTTTCCAAAGCCCGAGAAGGGACGCTTGCGAATATCCAGCGGTAACCAGAGACCTACATGACGACTTCGATCCCCATGAAGCTGGTTCCACTGGATCAGGGCTTCCAGGGCACAGGTGAGCAGCAGATCGTTGTACGTGAATCCGTTTGCGGTCTTGGAACAACGACGGGAGAAGAGACTCTCGATCTCCAGTGTTTGCCATCTTCTCTGGCGGGACGGCTCGCGACCGCGGCAGCAGAGAGGATGACAAGGACCCTGGAAGGCAAATGGGCTCCGCCGTCTGGGACCTGGGTGTGTCTTGAATACAAGTTCGTGGAAACTGCGCCTCACACGGGTCATTTCCTCATTTTCGAAAGCTACCCGCAACTGGTGACCTGCCCACATAGAGCAACTCAGCAGGTCGCCTGCGGCATGGTGAAACCTGGTCGCCAACGTAGCTCCGCCGCCGCTACGTTCGAGTAAAAGCTGCCTCACAGGCGGCTCATGTGCCGGCCGCAGCGGTCCCCCAACAAACTCGCTGAGAATTCGGGCTTCGTCATTTCGACAGAGGGTTTCCCGGGGCATGACAACCTGAGGGGGTTCCTGGAGCGGCTGCCAAGCCTTTCCCCTGACGCAGGAACCAGTGCTGGGATAACGATGACAGGCGCTCATTGCTGCCCGACGCAAGACCGCACAATCGGGCAGCTCTTTGAGATGCAGCAGGAGAGTAAAGTCCAGCGGTCGGAGCCAGGTGTCCATCACCAGACAGATCAGGTCGACCGTAGCCAGTCGGTTCCCCACGGTGTTACCGCTTCTCACCCTGATGGGACGCGTCGACGGTATCTCTCTGCGGCAGCAGGGTGAAGCCACCGTCTCGAGGGCGTTGTTTGACGAACTGCCTCAGCTCAATCCAAGCCAGCTGGGGCTTCATATGATGGACCCGGTGCATTGAAAGTCCAAGAGACGCCCAGTACATAAACCGCCCATAGTAGTCATGGGAGCGCGATTCCGCAGAACCCGTTGAAAAACCCTCATGAGTCTTAAACGCAAAGGGAACCCAGAGGAGGACAGACACGAGGATCAAGGCCGGTGCCAGTCCCCAAAAGACCCGGACGAATCCGACCTGGCTTGCGATTACGCTATAGACCACCCCGATCCCGAGGTAGTTGAGCCCCAGTTCAATCACATCCTGGCGCTGGACTTTTCCTCGTTTCCACAGCCAGAAAAACCACTGGTGTGGCATGGCCACCGCCCTGAATGGAATCTCCAGGGGATGCCGTGGCTTGATGAAATGATCCGGATCCTTATCTGGAATATTGGTGTGAAGATGGTGCAGTTGGTGGGTCTTTCGAAAGTTGGTAAAGGGAACCATACTTGGAAGCAGAGCCACTCTGGCCCACCAGAAGTTGGTGGCCCTGGTTGGGCCCAGTAGACCGTGAATTCCCTCGTGAGCCATGACGGTCCCCAGAAAAATGAGATAGGTGCGAAGGAGAATGTCAATCGCATAAGCAACGGAGGTCGGGGGAATCCAGAAAAAACCTCCAATCGCCAGGACCACTACAGCGCAGATGACCGATCGGCTTAAACGGTAAATCCAAAGTCGATTCAACTGCGAGTGACCGTTCATCAGTCCTTGATTGCCTTGTCTTTTCTTTAACTTCCAGATTCGCGTCTGGACACCAGTCATTGCAAACCTCTTGTTCAGCGGGGGCAGGAGGAGCAGTGCGGCTTCTCCCTACCAAGAGCCCATCCGCAAGTGTCACCGTACCTATAAAAGGGAATCCTCAGGAAGTTACAGTTCGCGACGAAAACTTATGAATAATAGTGCCCGACCTGACCTGTCCGGGTTCGGGTTCCAGGCTGTGCCACAATGGTGTGAGGAACACAATCGGGATCAGTCACGAGGGTAGACGAGTTTTCCCGCCAGGAAGGTCTGCTCGACCTCGATGTCTCTCAGTTTCTCCGTCGGGCAGCTCAATAAGTCATCCGAGATGACGATGAAGTCGGCCCACTTCCCGGGCTCCAGGGACCCTCTGTCGTCCTCGGCCCGCAAGAGCCTGGCATTGTTGATCGTGTAAAACTGGATGAGCTGTTGCCTGGACAAAGCCTGTTCCGGGCGAATCGGGTCATCCAGCCACCTGGCCTCTCTTGTCGAGGCCACCCACATCGCCAGCCAGGGATCGTAAAAGTTGATCGAGCGTCTGGATCCGATCTTCTGCATGTGGTCCGATCCGCCACCCGCCACGGCACCCGCTTCGAACAGTGAACGCAAGGGTTGAAACCAGCGCAGCCGTTCGTCACCGAACTGCCGGCGTAGAGTTTTTCCATCCAGATGGAGCCAGGCGGGCTGGATGTCCACTCCGATTCCCAGTCTGGCAACGCCGGAAATCGCTTCTTCACTCATGAAATTCGAGTGACAGATGACGGGCCTGCGGGTCGAGATATCGAACCGGTCGCTCAGGTTTTCGCAGGCATCGATGAAAGTGTGGACGGCCCCGTCTCCCACGGCGTGGGCGGTAAACTGAATGTCCATTTCAAAACAGGCAGTGAGAATCTGCCGCAGTTTTTCGGGAGTGATGAAAAGTAACCCCCGGTACTCAGGGTCGCTGATTCCGTAGAGCCGGCTCACGCCCCAGGGATGGCGCATGTAGGCGCTGCCGGTGAGCATTCCTCCATCCAGAAATGTCTTCACCGCCGCGACCCGTACGAGTCCTTCTCTGTCAAAGAGCGGGGAGGCCGCCATGGCCTGGAGTTGAGCCCGGATCTCGCGGATCGGCTTCTGTGCGTCGAGTCTATGCGAGATGTAGACGCGTGCCGTCAGCTCTCCCCGCCGCTCCAACTTCCGGTACAGCGCGATCTCGTCGCTCGAAGCCCAGCGTTCGGCAATGCTCGTAATGCCGATTCGGTTGTAGTCCCGAATGAGCTGTCTGAGGAGCCGGGAATGTTCCTCCGGAGGGGGGGCAGGGAAGGGAGGCTGGCATTTCAAATAGCGGGTACAGCTTCGCAGAATCCCGGTCAGTCTGCCGGTTTTGGGATCCTTCTCGACAAAACCGGGCCCTTCATCGACGACCTCCCACTTTTCGTCAATACCACTCATCTCGAGAGCCAGGCTGCTGACGGAAGCATCCGGCCCTGTCTCGAAGATGACGGGATTCAATGGTGCTGCAGCATCAAGCTCGTCCCTGGTGGGATAGCGCTGTTCTTCCAGCCGAGTCAGGAACACCTGGCTCACCTTGATCCATTCCCCATCCTTCAAGGTGGCTGCCCTGGAACGGACGTATTCCAGCACCTCCTCGATCGTCTGCATGTCCGGGACCGGATTCGAACTCGATGATGGAGGCACTGGCGGCATGACTGTGGGAATCAATCAAGCCGGGCATGACCGTCTTTCCCTCCAGATCGATGAGACGGGTGCGAGGACCCCGGTAGACTCCCAGTTCGTCCACTTGCCCTGTGGCTACGATTTTTCCGTCCTTGATGGCCATGGCCGACGCGATCGTGAACTCCGGATCCACGGTGATGATCCTGCCATTCTCCAGAATCAGGTCAGCAGGATCGGATGCAGATCCACAGGCAAAGGAAGCGACCAGAAGAGCCAGCAGGCCCATCCGCATCATTCTTCTCGCTCCTTCCTGAGGATCCTTCCGGGCCGTGTGGCCTCGTCGCTGGAAACTCGAATCTGCAGACGCAATTCGAAGTCCCTGTAGTCTTGCATGGTGCACAGAAATTCGTTTCGGGGAACTCTCTCATTCAGTCTGCCCGCGACGACGGCCCCGTCCTCTATCCGGAAGAACTCGAGGTTTCCTTCCCAACCCGTGAAGTCTTTCCCGCTGAAAAGAGAGACAAATCCCTCAGGTAGTCCTGACGGCGCTACCCGGGGGGCGGCGCTATCGCCACATCCAGACGCAAAGGCAAAGGAAACGAGTAAGGCCAGAACCCCCGTGGGACTTCCACCACGGGCTGCTAGTGCACTAGGGAAGCAAATGTCCCCAAAGCTGACCCCGCAGAGCGCCACCGGGAAACGCGGACGAGTGAACATTGACGTAGATGAGGTCCATCCGTATCGCTGCCAGGAGAGATGCGATGTTGTTGATCGCCATCCCGCAATCCTCAACCGTTCTGGGCAGGATGTCATCGTTCGTGATCATCACCTTGCCAATTCTGCCGCGGGCCTGCTCGGGAGGGAAAAACAATCTTCCCTCCTGAAGGCCCACCACGATGGTGCCATTCGTGCCGGCGGCGCCGCAGTGAAGGTGGGCTCCAGTTACATTGGCAGCAAAGACGGTTAGATTCACATCGGCTGCCGAGAGATCGTCTTCAAAGGCAATGCCAAAGCGGCCAATGAAGCTGTTGATCACCGGGTCAACTTCCTGGTCTCCACTCAGATAGACGAGCAGGGCGCCGATTCTGCTGCTGCCACCAGCTGCGGGCAGTGTCAGTATCAGGACAAGGGAGAGAACAACCAAAACGCGCTTCATGTTAAATCTCCTTTCATGAAGTTCGATTGCTGATTCGATTGCTGAGTTGTAACGAAACAGATGGCTCATGAGGTTCTGGGAGCTGTTGCTCAGTGTAGGATGCGTACTGGGCTAAGTCAATCAATGCCACGCCCGATCGCCAGGGAGATGGCAAGCTCCCAATCTCGACTGGAGCGGGGAGCGTGGTGACGCCAACCAATCCGAAGCGGAAACGTGTGGGATCGAGCGTTCTTGCCCTGTGCTATGCTTCACCCCATTGAAGAGTTTTACCCGCGTCTTCCTGCCCGCAGTTATCGTCCTGTTGGCCGGGTGTCGAGAAACGAGCCAGCCCAAGGCCGGTCGTCCCAACATCATCCTCATCATGACCGACGATCAGGGTTACGGGGATTTGGGGGTCACCGGAAACCCTGTCATTCGGACACCTCATCTCGACCGGCTGGCTGGCGGCAGTGCCAGGATGGAGTTCTTTTACGTGAGTCCGGTCTGCGCCCCCACTCGGGCCAGCCTGATGACCGGACGTTATAACTACCGCACCCGGGTAGTCGACACCTGGCTGGGGCGCGCCATGCTGGATCCAGAGGAAGAAACACTGGCAGAGATCTTGAAAAAGGCAGGATACGCGACTGGGATATTTGGAAAGTGGCACTTAGGGGACAATTATCCGATGCGACCCCAGGACCAGGGCTTCGAGGAGGTATGGGTCCACCGCGGCGGCGGAATCGGTCAACCCTCCGACCCGCCGGGAGGGGAAGGCAAGTATACGGGCGCCGTGCTTTTTCACAATGGCCAGCCGATCCAAACGAAGGGCTACTGTACGGATGTCTACTTCGAGTCGGCTCTGGAATGGATCGCCCGGAACCACAGTGCGGGAAGGCCCTTTTTTGCTTACCTTCCCACCAACACGCCTCACTTTCCGTTTAACGATGTCCCCCCCCAGCTCTACGAGTACTATCGGACACAGGATTTAAGTCCATCACAGTTTCCGCAGCTGGAAGGACACCCCCTGCCCAGGGAATGGGACAGCGACCGGCTAAATCGTATCTTTGCCATGATCACCAACATCGACGAGAACGTGGGCCGCCTCGTCGACAAGCTGCAGGAACTCGACCTGACCGACGACACGATGATTGTCTTCATGGTGGACAATGGTCCCAACACTCGCCGTTATGTGGCCGGGATGCGGGGGATGAAAAGCGAAGTCTACGAAGGGGGGATCCGCTCCCCCTTCTGGGTCCGCTGGCCTGCCCGCCTTACCCCCGGTTCCTCTGATCGGATCGCCGCCCACATCGACGTTATGCCCACTTTGCTGGAGGCTGCCGGGGTGCCGCTGCCCCGGGGGTTGCAAGTCGACGGCAGGAGCCTCCTGCCACTCCTGGAGGGAGAGGTGCTTGATTGGCCGGACCGCACGATCGTGATCCAGAGCCACCGTGGGAATCTCCCCCAGCCCTACCACAACTTTGCAGCCCGCACTCAACGATGGAAGTTACTCAATCCCAGTGGATTCCATCGTGAAACGCTGCCCTCCAGTCCGGGCTTTGAGCTTTATGATATGCAGGAGGATCCGCTGGAAGAGCAAGATCTTGCCGGGCGGCGTCCCGAGATCGTTTCACAGATGAAAGCCGCCTACGACTCCTGGTTCGATTCTGTCAGCAACTCCCGGCCCGACAATTATGCGCCGCCACGAATCCACATCGGTACACCCTATGAAAACCCTACCGTCCTGACCCGCCAGGACTGGCGCTCAAACCCCGACTTTCCGGCCGGATGGCAGCGTGACTCCTCCGGGCACTGGAACGTTTATGTTACCCGGGCGGCAGCCTACGACTTCCTTTTACGCTTCGATCCCGGGCAAGAGCCGGGGAGCGCCCGGCTCCGGATCGGGGACGCGGAGCGGGTGCAGCAGATTGGGGCCGGCACCGCGACCTGCACTTTCAGCGGAGTGGAGCTGCTCCAGGGCGAAACAGACATCGAAGCGGTGCTGCAGCACGGCCGGAAGCTACGAGGAGTTCATCAACTGGAAGTGCATCAGAAATAAACCGGCACTCAACTCTTGACTACTGACGCGATCTCGGGCTCGCAAGACCCATCCGCAAATGTTATTGTACTTATGAACGTGAGTACTTTGTCTGGAGGTCCCCATTAACGACGTGAACGACCGTGATCCTCCACGAGATCCGGAACCGCCTTTAACGCTGGCGCAATCCCTGCAGGCATTGGACGTTTCCGGTTTGCCCCGTCGCCTCAAGTTGATCTCAGTGGCGGTGGCGGTCCTACTGCTCCTGATGGGCCTGAACTGGGCTCGTACTTTCTACACGGATTGGCTTTGGTTCAGTAACCTGGGCTACCAGCAGATCCTTCTGAAGATCGTAACCACTAAAGTCTGGCTTTTTCTGGCGGGCGGACTCGTGTTTGCAGCCATTGCCGGGACCAACCTTCACCTCGTGTTCCGTGCTACTCGGGGACAGGCGCTGCTGGCGCGAAGCACGATCACCCCCCACCTCTATGCAACCGTTAGACAACTCCTGGTCTGGCTTTCTGTCGGGAGTGTAGCGCTGATCAGCTTTTTCGTTGCGGCCACTGCGGCTCGGCAGTGGGACAGCATTTTGCGTTTTCTCTGGGCGGTACCTTTTGGGGAGGTGGATCCTATCTTCCAAAAGGATCTGGGCTTTTTCGTCTTTACACTTCCAGTCCTTCACTTCATCCAACAGTGGTTGCTGGTCGCCTTGATTCTGGGAACTCTGATGGTGGCGGCCCTCTATTACCTGCTTTCCCGATTGCGAGGGGAAGTAGAAATGTTTTCGGGTGGGGCCTGGGCCCACCTGGCCAGCCTGGGAACCGCCATCTTTCTTCTGCTGGCGGTCGGACACTGGCTGGGGCGCTACGATCTCCTTTACTCCACTTCGGGAGCTGTCACAGGTGTCGGCTATACGGAGGCCCACGCGGGACTGCCACTCCATGTTCTGATGGCCATCGTAGCGATTCTAAGTGGCATCCTTCTGACCGCCGGGCGTTTTGCCTCCAGCCGCAGTCTGGCTTCCTGGGCGATCGGTCTGTGGTTTGGGCTGAACATCCTGGTTGGATCCGTCCTGCCCTTCCTGGTCCAGCGGCTGTATGTGGAACCAAGTGAGCTGGCGAGGGAGAAACCCTACCTGGAGAACCACATCCAGTTAACCCGCCAGGCTTACGGCTTGGACCGTCTGGAGTCGAAAAGCCACCCGGCCGGCCGAATCGTCTCAGCCGATGCGGTTGCTAAGAATCAAGGCACCGTTCAGAACGTGCGATTGTGGGATGAAGGTCCTCTTCTTCAGAGTTACAACCAGATCCAGTTCTTCCGACTTTACTATGACTTTTTGTCGGTTACGACCGACCGCTATGTCATCGATGGGCAGTTGCGACAGGTCATGCTTTCCACGCGGGAGATTTCTGCTGAGAAACTCCCCCAGGAGGCTCAACGGTGGGTGAACCGTCACCTCCAGTTTACCCACGGCTATGGAATTGCGATGAGCCCCGTCACGGAGGTCGACTCGGGAGGCCGCCCCGCTTTTTTCCTGAAAGATGTTCCACCCCAGGGCGAGATTCAACTCCAGCGCCCCGAGATCTACTATGGTCTGAAAAGCCTGGATTCCATCATTACCCACACCAGGATGCAGGAGTTCAACTATCCGGGGAGGGAGGGTCCCGTCTACACTCGCTACGAGGGAGATGGAGGAGTCCTTCTCAGCTCTCTGTTGCGGCGGCTGCTTTATGCCTGGCAGTTCCGGGATCTCAACATTTTGATTTCCGGGGAAATCGAGCCGGCCAGCCGGATCCAATATCGACGAACCATTGCTGAGCGCTTCAACGCGCTCGCCCCCTTTCTTCTGCGCGACCGGAACCCTTACGCCGTGGCTGCCGACGGGCGTTTGTTCTGGATTCAAGACGCCTATACGGTGACCAACCGATATCCGTATTCCACGAATTGGCAGCGTCAATTCAATTACATCCGCAATAGTGTCAAAGCGGTCATCGACGCCTACGAAGGCAGCGTGGACTTCTACGTTGCCGATACGTCGGATCCCCTGATCCAGACCTACCAGCGCATCTTTCCCGGGCTTTTCAAGCCCCTGGAAGAGATGCCTGTCGATCTGAAGCCCCACCTCCGCTATCCCCTGGACTTTTTTACGATCCAGGTCCAAATGCTGCTTCAATATCACATGCAGGATTCCACTGTGTTCTATAACAGAGAGGATCAGTGGGCTTTTCCACTGCAGACTTCGTTCGGCCGTTCGTCAACCCTGGCACCCTACTACATCGTGGCTCGCCTTCCGGGTGAAGATCGAGAAGAGTTCCTCCTGATTCAGCCGTTTACCCCGGTCGATCGCCACAACCTGGTGGCCTGGATTGCCGCCCGCAGCGATGGTTCCCACTATGGAGAGCTCGTGCTTTTCCGCTTTCCCCCGGGGCGACATGTGGATGGTCCCAACCAGGTCGAGGCCCGGATTGACAATGACGCCATTATTTCAGAGCAGTTCACATTGTGGGGACAGGTGGGATCCGAGGTATCGCGAGGAATCTTACTCGTCATCCCGCTGGAGGATTCCATACTGTATGCCGAGCCTGTCTTTCTAAAACCGGAGGCACTGGAGTTTCCCGAGCTGCGCAGGATCATTCTCGCCGATGCCACCAAGGTGGTCATGCACCCTACCCTCGACGGTAGCCTTCAAGCTCTTGTAGGATCCCTGCCTGCGGTTGCTCCTGTCGGGACAGAAGTAGAAGGGCAGATTGCGACAGCAGTGGAAGAGGGAGAGGCACTGTCCCTCGCATCGCAGAAGTTGGAGGCGGTCAAAGCCGGGCTAGAGGAGGCCCTCGAAAAGCTCCGCGAAGTGCTCGATCGGCTCCAGCAACAATAACAAGCCGGGTGTTGATCGGGGCTCAAATCTCAGGTTGACCGTGGTGCCCACCAGCGGGTGGATCTGGGGAGATGGGATCATGGGAGATGACCAGGGGAACCTGCTTCAGGTCGGCAAGCTCGATCGGGTCTGAATTCATCCAGCAGATACTCAGGGTTGTTTTCGCTGCACACCTTCGATGAAGCGGCGAACCCCCGCTGCGTGGGGGGAGTCGGGATGCAGGAAGAGGAACTCCTCGTACTCCTTGATGGAAGCCTCGAGCCGGCCTTTTTTCAGGAGAAGCCGGGCAATGGACAGCTGGGGAATTGTGAAGTGAGTCGGCTCCAGCCGTTTTGCCTCCTGAAGACTCGTGATGGCCTTGTCCCACTCCCCCAGGCCTTCATAACTCAGACCCAGCTGGGAGTGGGCCAGAGGATCCGAAGGGCGGCGCTCGAGTGCCCTCAGATTGGCCTGGAGGGCCTTCTCAAACTGACCCAGTGAGAGCAGGGCTCCCCCCAGATTGACCAGGGGCGGGTATGAGTCGGGGTCCAGATCGAGTGCCTGCTTGAAGTACTCCTCCGCCTCCTTGTACTTACCTGTCTGGTAGCAAATGGTTCCCAGACTGTTCAGCGCCGTCGGGAACTCCGGCGCTGCCTTCAAGGCCCGCTTCAGGTGTTTGATGGCTGTATCGGTGTGGCTTCGGGAGAGCTGATCCTGTGCTCTCAGGTACTCCTTCCAGGCTTTGTCCGGTACTGCCAGTGCGGCAACCGAGATGCGATAAGCAGAGCGGTTCTGGTCGAGGTTCATTTGGATGGAAGTACGAACGCGGCCTTTCGAATCGGCAAAGCTGGGCGTGATTTCAATGGTCCTGGTTGAGGTTCCATTGCGCGGGGTTGTCGCAGTCAGAACGTAGGTTCCCGCGCCTACTTTTTTGAACTTGAAAACACCTCCCAGGTTCGTGACGGTCTGCCGCAAGAAAGGGTGATAGGCTCCTCTCAAGATGACCTGCGAGAAGAATCCCTTGAGTCGGACTCCAGGCTCGGACTCTATTTGACCCACGAGTTCAAATTTCGGAGCTTCTTGTTCCTGCCCGGGAGAGATGGCCAGGAGGACGCCTCCCGGCGGCTTCGCGGAAAGCCCCGCCACAAGTCCGAGTAGCGCAAAGAGGGCGAGTATGGGCTTGGGGACGGTCACGGGAATTCGATGATACGTTATCGCCACCCTGGTGTCATGCGCTTCCCGGCAGCTCCCGGGCCGGTGCGCAGTCACTGTCGTTCCTGCGAATCAGAGTTTGCTGGTTGTAAGGTTCCCCCGGCAGCTTCCGCGCTGCGCAAGTAACCTAGAACCCAGAACCCAGAACCCAGAACCTACGGTTCACTCCTCAGGCAATAGCTCCCCGGCTCTCTGGACTGCTTTGACGACGGCCTTGATCAGGGTCACACGAAGTTTTCCCTCCTCCAGCTCCAGGAGACCGTCGATCGTGCAGCCCGCCGGAGTGGTGACACTGTCCTTTAGAAGGGCCGGATGGCTGCCCGTTTCCAGGGCTACCCGGGCGGCCCCCAGGGCGGTCTGCGCCGCCAGCAGCGTTGCTGTTCCGCGGGGCAATCCCACCTTCACACCGGCTTCCGCCAGCGACTCCAGAATCACATAAATGAAGGCGGGCCCGCTGGCCGACAATCCGGTCACTGCATCCATATGCTTCTCGTCCAGGATGACGGTGCGACCCACCGTATCAAACAGCTTTCGGGTGAGATTCAGGTGGTTGGAGTCAGCGAACCGGCCCGCACAGATGGCCGTCATGCCGTCGCCTACCTGACAAGGGGTGTTGGGCATGGCTCGTACAACCGGAACGTGTCGAGTCAGGTGGTCTTCGATGTACTGGGTTGGAACCGAGGCAGCTACCGAGATGAGGAGGTGAGAAGGGGACAGAGCGCTGTCGATTTCCTGACACACGCGACCCACATTCTGGGGCTTGACACAGAGGAGCACAATCTCAGCGTTCTGAACCACTACGGAATTGTCGGTGGATACCGGAAACTGGAACTCCCCGGCCAGGTTGTCGGCCCGGCTTTGGTGAGCCACCGTGGCGGCGGTCTGGCGCTTACCGATGAGCCCCTTTTCGATGAAGGCCCGGGCCAGAATGCCGCCCAGCTTTCCCAACCCGATAATCGCTATTCTCTGGGCCAATGGATCGGTCATAGCTTAGCACTCCCTTTCATTAATAGTCCCTTTCATGAATACGATAACGTTTGCGGATGGGTCTTGCCAGGTAAGGTTGCGAAGAGATGAGTACTCTAAAGAATGAATGCAACTCGGGTGGGGAGAGAATCGAACTGTTGCGTTTTGGTTCCATTCGCAGAGTCCTGCTACAATGCGATGAGCTTTTCTGTGAGGATCTTTGCGAATATCGCCTCAATTGGGGTTTGGTGTGATGTGGATCATATTCGCTCAGGAGGGGGAAGTTGATAGGCTAGAGACCTAGTTCGCAGGGACTTATCCCGGCTGAGCATGCGGTGAGGGATCTGGCGGCGGTTGAAAGGATCGTTCTTCTCCTGGGAACGGGTCGACCAGGCCGGTCGCGTTCTGACTTGAGTGTGATCGGGATTTAGTTCGAAACGTTGTTTTCAAGTGGTGGGGAGTCATTATGGATCAAGACACTCTCCTTGAGAGAATGGAAAGTTTAAACCAGAGCCTTGGTGAGGTGTCGAAGAGGCTCGGGCGGCTGGAGCGCTCGGCTCTGCCCTTCGATTTCGGCTCTGACTCGTCGGAAGAATCGGCTCGAGTCACCAGTCTCCTGACTGTGGCCAATGATGCCATTCGTCGCCTGGTAGACAGAGAGACTCAGCCCGAGATTCTGGAGGAGTACCTGGAACTGGCCTCAACCTGGGTTCCACGTTTAGTCCTGTTCCTGAACCGTAGTGGCACTCTGGTCCCGTGGAGAGCGACCGGCCTGGATCTGGACGATCTGGCCAGAGTCAAGGTCGAAGATGAAAACTCGCTGCTGGCCCGGTGTGCGCGTGAGCAGTCGGTCATCTACGCCGAAGACCGGAGAGTGAAAGACTTTGGCTGGGGAGACGAGGACGGCCTTCCCAAAGCGGCAGTTGGAGTTCCGCTCTGCTTTGACGAGCTGGTGCCGGTCGTTCTCTATGCCGATTCGGACCAGAACTTTTCGCCGGCGGGACTGGAATTCCTTACCCTTCTGGCCACTCTGGTCCTCAAGAACCATGCCCTCCAGCAGGGCCATGTGCAAGGAGGAGGGGAACAGTCAACACTCCCCCCCCCTTCGATGGCACCCCCGGATAAGAGCGACGCGGATGAAGAATCCGCGGCGGCCGAGGGTGCTGAAACGGACGAAATCGAGGCGGAGGAATCGATCGAACCGACCGGGAAGGACGCCGTCGCTGCTGAAAGCCTCGATGTGGAAGAGCCGGTCGAGGAGCCTCTAGGAGGAGAGCAGAAAGAGGTCGCTGACGAGAAGGTCCAGGAGGAGGAGTTGGTGGAAGCGGCTGCGGACGAAACCGAGGAAGAAGCAGCCGGAGAAGAAGAGGAAGAAGAGAAAGACTTCGAGGTTCTTCGGGAGGAAGCTCTCCGATTTGCCCGCCTCCTCGTCTCTGAAATCAAGCTCTACAACTCGGAGGCAGTCGAGGAGGGCCGCGGAACTGCCGACATCTATGATCGCCTCAGACACGATATCGACCGCAGCTGGGAAATGTACGAGAGGCGCGCCCATCCCTCGGTGCGTTCCGAGGAAGACTGTTTTGACGCCGAAGTGGTTCGCATTCTCGCCTCCGGGGAAAGAAATCTCCTGGGCAAGCAGTATCCTGGACCTCGCGTCGACTGACCGGGTGTTCCGGATTCGTCCGGATCCTGGTACCCTTACCCACCTGACTGACAACCTTCCCGAACCGGTCGAATCCGCTATGCCAATTAAGTACTCACGTCCATAAGTACGGCAACATTTGCGGATGGGTCTTGCGAGGGGAGATCGCGAAGAGAGGAGGAGGCGATGCTGTGCCATCGTTGACGACGAACGACAAAGAGATCGACCGCAACCCCCATTCGCCCTGCGGGTTGGGGCGGGACGCGGGCATCTCTTCGTTGTTCCTCCTCGACGATACTACCGCATCGACTCGTCGTCTCGCCTCGATCTGCCTCGCGTCGCGCTCCCAACAAATGCTACCGTACTTATGGACGTGAGTACTAAGAGGGGCTCCAGCAGCCGAGTCAGTCGAAAAGCTGGGCAGTTCACGGAATCTGTCATCCGGGAGATGACCCGGCTGGCCAACCAGCATGCGGCCATTAACCTGTCCCAGGGGTTCCCCGACTTCCCAGCACCCGAGTTCATCAAGGAAGCAGCCTGCGAGGCGATTCGCTCCGAGATCAACCAGTACGCCATCACCTGGGGATCACTCTCGCTGCGCCGGTCGCTGGCTCGTTACTATCAGAGATTCTACGGCTTTGAAGTGGATCCCGATCGGGAGATAACGGTCTGCTGCGGGGCCACCGAGAGCATGATTTCCGCCCTGCTGGGCGTGGTCGATCCGGGACAGAATGTCATCATCTTCGAACCCTTCTACGAGAACTACAGTCCGGATGCCATCATCTCGGGGGCTACCCCTCACTTTGTCGACCTGGATCCCGAGAATGACTTCTCGTTTGATCCGGATGAGCTGAGAGCCCTGGTTGCGGGGCTGCAGGGGAGCGGGGGAGTCAGGGCCCTGATTCTGAATACTCCCAACAACCCCACCGGGAAGGTCTTCTCCATTCAGGAACTCGAACACCTGGCCCGGCTGGCCGTGGAATTCGATTTCTACATTTTCACCGACGAAATCTACGAGCACATTATCTATGAAGGGGAGCATCACCTGATGGCCGCCATGCCTGGAATGAGGGAGAGGACAATCACCATCAGCGGACTTTCCAAGACCTTTTCCGTAACGGGCTGGCGAATCGGTTATGTCCTGGCGCCAGCGGATGTGACCCCCGCGATCCGCAAGATGCACGACTTCCTGACCGTAGGTGCGCCGGCGCCTCTGCAGGAGGCGGGAGCACAGGCTCTGGAGGCCCCCGACTCTTACTTTGAGAAACTGCGTGCCGACTATACCCAGAGGCGTGACTTTCTGGTGAGAGCTCTGAAAGAGAGCGGGTTTCGAGTGTGGGAACCCAGCGGTGCATACTACATCATGGCCGAGATCACCGGTCTCACCGACCTGGACGATGTTGATTTCGTAGACTGGATGATCAAGAACATCGGTGTGGCCGCGGTCCCGGGTAGCAGCTTCTATCATCGACCCGAGATGGGCCGACACCTGATCCGTTTTGCTTTCTGCAAGACCATGGATTTGCTGAGGGAGGCGGCTCATCGCCTGGAGCGGCTTCGACCCAGATGACTAAGTCCGAGAAACCAAAGTCCGATCTGGTGGCCCTTCGTGCCGAGCTGGCGGAGCTCGATCGGAGGCTTCTCGAGCTGGTGGCCGAGCGCCAGGAGACCGCCACCCGAATTGGCCGGCTCAAACAGGACCTGGGTGAGGGCACGCGGAACTATGCGCAGGAAAAAGAAGTGATGGAAAGAGGGCGCCAGATCTCTCGGAGCTTGATGCTCTCCGAGTCCCTGGCAGACGAGCTGCTTTCGCTGCTGATTCGACACTCGCTGACCAGACAGGAACAGCAGCGCGTCGTATCCCACGGCGGTGGTGACGGCCGGCGAGTGCTGGTGATCGGCGGAGCAGGAAAAATGGGCAGCTGGTTTGTCCGCTTCCTTCATTCCCAGGGTTTCGAAGTTGAGATTGCCGATCCGGCTGGACCTGTCGAAGGGTTTCCCCATTTCACTGACTGGAAGGAAGCATCCCTGGATCAGGACCTCATTGTGGTCGCCTGTCCGATCCGCACCGCCTCCGGGATTCTGCGGGAGCTTCTGCAGCGTCGGCCCCCAGGACTCATTCTGGACATCGCCTCCCTCAAGAGTCCCCTGCGGACAGAGCTCTTCGCGCTGGCGGATGCAGGGCTTCAGGTGTGTTCCATTCATCCCATGTTCGGCCCCGATACAGAGCTTCTGTCAGGGCGGCACGTCATTTTCATCACGCTGGGCGGAGCCGAGGCGCATCTCGAGGTGCGGCGGCTCTTCGAGCCCACCATGGCGGAGCTGGTGGAGATGGACCTGGAAGATCATGATCGGCTGATCGCCTATGTGCTGGGCCTTTCTCATGCCTTGAACATCGTCTTCTTCAGTGCTCTGGCGGAGAGCGGAGAGGCCGCTCCGCGACTGGCCCGCCTCTCCAGCACCACGTTCGATGCGCAATTGGCGGTGGCTGCGAGCGTCGCCCGGGATAACCCTCATTTGTACTTCGAAATTCAGTCGCTCAACGATTATGGAAGCGAATCCCTCAGTGCTCTTCTGTCTGCCGTGGAAAGTCTGCTCTCGGTGGTTCGAGCCGGGGACGAAGAGGGGTTCACCGCACTGATGCAGAAGGGCCTGGAGTACCTGGCCACCCGGCATAGCCGACCCCCACGGCTACAAGGCTCTGCACGTGATGGTGGAGCTGGTGCCGCCCCGGCCGAAGGAATCAAACGGACGTGAAAGGAGGGAGACCGGTGTGATCAAGGATCTGATACCGCGCCAGGTGGTGTGCAGTGCCAAGAACGACAAAGGGAAACCGTGCCACGGATCGCTCAAGAGAACCTATCCCTTTGCCGGCTACTACAATGAAACAGAGGAAGAGCTTCTGGGGGAGATCGAGGAGGAATTTGGCCGCAACCGGAATCTCGTGCTTCTCAAGTGTGAGGAGTGTTCTACGGTTTATCGCCTTCCGGAGGAGCTGGAAGAGGCCTGAAGGAATCTAGTTCCACGTTCCACGTTTCACGTTCCACGTTCCACGAGTCCTCAACTTGGAACTTGGAACGTGGAACCCTACAGGGAAGGCCACCAGCGGTTGAGCCGAGTCACAGCCTGGTCGCGGTAGTTGCGGTAGAAGTCTGAGTTGTCAAGATCGAAACGGTCGGACCCGGGCGACAAAGTTTCCCTGATGGTGGCGCTAACGCTGCCGGCCAGAGCCTCCAGGTTGTACCCGCCTTCCAGAAAGTAGACGATCTTTCCCTCACAGGCCCTGCCGGCCACCCGGTTGAGCTGCCGTGTCATCAGTCCGAATCCCTCCTCGCTGACGTTCATGGATGCCAGGGGATCCTGTGCATGGGCGTCATAGCCGGCCGAGACCAGGATCAGCTGCGGTTCGAAGGCCTCGACAAGCGGGCATACCAGGTCGAGGAAAAGGCTGTTGTAGGTGGGATTCCCCAGTCCAGCGGGCAGAGGAAAGTTGACGGTGAAGCCCAGTCCCTGGTCCCGGCCGCTCTCCTGAAGAGCCCCCGTTCCTGGATAGAGCGGGTGCTGGTGGGCAGAGATGTACAGGACATCGCTGCGCGAATAAAAGATCTCTTGTGTCCCGTTTCCATGATGAACGTCGAAATCGATGATCGCGACGCGCTCGACACCCGCTTCCTGCAGGGCAGCCTGGGCAGCAATGGCTACGTTGTTGAGCAGGCAGAAACCCATGATTCGATTTGTTTCGGCATGGTGCCCGGGAGGCCGGATCAGGGCAAAGCCGACTCCCAGGGTTCCGGCCACAACCCTTCGGGTCAACTCCACCCCGTGTCCTGTGGCCAGTCGGGCCACCTCGAACGAATCGGAGCAGGCGTAGGTGTCGGCATCAAAGCGGGTATACGGCTGCCCCATCGACTCACTGAGTGCCTGAACAAGTTCGTGGCTGTGAACTTGAGTGGCGAGGTCCAGCGGCACCATTTCTCCGAAAACCTGCTGAAGACGATCTCTTCCCTCGAGTTGATCCAGTATCGCCATGACCGATTTCAGACGCTGGGGGCGCTCGGGGTGGCCCTGGGGGTTACGGTGATCCAGAAAACGCGGGTCTACTGCGTAGCCCACCCGTTCCCTGTCGAGCGAGGTTGAAGAGAACGAGTTCATGCTTGCCTTTTAGTCACAGTTGAAAGTTGAAAGTTAAGAGTTTAGCGCAGCAGCTTCAAGGTTGTAGGTTCAGGTCCCCAACTTTCAACCTTCAACCTTCAACCTTCAACTTTCAACTTTCAACCCCAACCGCCACCAGCTTTTCAACTTGCTTTAGGGTTAGGGCTACGAGTCAACCTTTCTCAATCACCTCCAAGCGGAAAGAATCACATTCGGGACAGACCCGGGACCGGTAGACTTGTTCTCCGAGGCCGTCCCATCCGCAGGTTTCGCAGCGGACTCTCGACCGGCGAAGCTGTTCCTGCTGTATAATTCCGACCAGCTTCTGGGCCAGGAGAAGAACGATCGCGACGCCCAGGAGAATGTACGCAAAGACGGCCAGTGAAGGCAGCGCGATTTCAGGGGTGAAAACGAGCAGCAGCAGGACGACCAGGGCGGTGGCGATAAGTGAATAGCTCAATTCCCTGATGAATGACCGATTCTTCATGAAGAGATCCTTGCTGGCGGTGGCTCTCGTCCTGGCCATCTTAGCCCAGGCTCCCAGGGCCTACCAGGCCTTCCAGTCCGGTTCGGGGGAATCGACCTACATTGTCGTGCTCCAGGAGCCATCGGTGGCCCAACGGGTGCTCCGCAGGCGTTCGGCAGCGCCCGCGCTGCCTGCCCGGCAGCTCCTGAAGGGCGCCGGGACCGCCGGTCACAAGCGGGCCGTCGAATCGAGTCAGCGCCGCTTTCTGTCCTCCATTGGGCAAAATCCCGGCACTGACGGTGTCCAGGTACTTCACCGGGAAACTCTCCTGATCAACAGTCTGGTGGTGAAAGCCACCGCCCTGGAAGTGCAGGAACTCGAGAACCATCCTTCGGTACAGGGAGTCTATCCGAATCGGGAACGAGTTCTGCTGATGGATGCAGCTCCCCAATTGGTGGGGGCACCCGCGGCCTGGCAGGAAGTCGGGGGCAGTGAAGAGGCGAGCCTGGGAATCAAGATCGGACTGATTGACTCCGGCATCAACCAGGATCACGTGATGTTTCTGGATCCCGACCTGGTCCCGCCCGAAGGGTTCCCTATTTCTGAATCCGAGGGGTTTGCCACCAACAAGGTGATTGTGGACCGCACTTTTGTGAAAACTGAATTCGGGATGAGACCCCAGGCGGACCAGACTCCACGAGACGAGTTCGGACACGGGTCCCAGGTGGCGGGCGCTGCAGCGGGGGTGGCGGTGGACTCTCCTCTGGCCCCTGTGAGCGGGATCGCTCCCAGGGCCTTCCTGGGCAACTACAAGGTTTTTGGGACACCGGGAACTAACTCCACGACCACCAGTGCGGCAGTGATTGCGGCCATCAATGCGGCGGTGGCCGACGGGATGGATGTGATCAACCTGAGCCTGGGCGGTCCCGCCATCGATCCGGACCGGGATCCGGAGCAGATGGTCATTGCCAGCGCCACCGCCCTGGGATTTGTCTTCGTGATCGCAGCCGGCAATGCCGGGCCGGGCCGGGGCAGTATCCTCTCGCCTGGAACCAGTCCGGCGGCGATCACAGTAGGCGCGTCGACGAACCCAAGGACATTTGGAAGTGCTGTGGAGTTGACGTCTAACTCGCCGGATTTCCCCGATGAACTCCGTACGATTCTTGCGGTTGCGAGCAATCAGGATGCGATTCAGGATCCAATTGGTCCGTTGCCTGTTGCCACAATCACCGAATTCGACCCGACGGAACAAGGCTGTTCTTCGGCGCTCGCTGTCGGTAGCCTCGAGGGGAAAGTAGCCCTGGTGCGGCGGGGAAACTGTACGTTCTGTGCTAAGGCCCAAAACGTGCTGACTGAGACTGGAGCCGCCGGAATGCTTGTCTACAACAACGTCAACGGAAGCCCGATTAGTATGGCGTGGCAGGACCCAGACATTGACGATTGTCGAGCTCCAACTGTCCCGGCTGTCATGATCACGAAGTCCGATGGAGAAAAGCTGCTGGAGTTCCTGGATGGGCTCAACCCGGCAGGCCCCCCGCAGGTCGTGGTCGAAGTGACCTTTCTGACTCAGGGAGATCTGCGGCCTTTCCCCACAGCACCGGACATTCTGGCCGGGTTCAGCGGAAGGGGCCCGAACATCGATCTGGGAATCAAGCCTGACCTGACCGCCCCCGGCGTGGCCATTCACACGGCCTCAAACGGTTCGGGCTTTATTCTGTCGGCCGACGGTACCAGCTTTGCCGTTCCCATGATTGCCGGGGGAGCCGCTCTCCTGCTGCAGCGCTTTCCGGGCTGGAGTGCCGCCCAGGTCAAGTCGGCTCTGGTCAACTCGGCCGTTCAGGTGGTCACGGTGAATGGGGCTCCGGGCCTCGTCAACGAAGTCGGAAACGGGCGGCTGGATCTGGGCCGGGCCTTTGAGGTGGCTGCGTTTCTGGATCCGGTCAGCACCAGCTTCGGGAGAATACCGGCGGCCAGTAGCACTCGAAGAAGCGTTCTTGTCAGCAACGCTGTGAGCACGGTGAAGACCTATGAACTGTCCGTTGAGATTCTGGTTGGAGAGGCAGATGTAGCGGTGGTTGTCACGCCGGAGACACTGGAACTGGGCTCTCTCGAGACTGTTGAGATCCACCTGGACGTTTCTCCGGCCGGGTCGGCGGCCAACGGGGCCTTTGAGGGAGCCCTGACCCTGGCCGCTTCCGATCGCGACGCGACCGACCTCCGGTTGCCCTTCTGGGGGATTCTGGTCGCCAACTCGGTGGACCTTCTGCAGGTGGCGCAGACCCCGAAGCAGGGCGTATTTACCTCTTTGGAAGAGGCCCTGGCAGAAGCCGGTCCAGGTGACACGATTGAAATCATCGACAGTGGTAGCTATCAGGCTCCCCTCCTGATTGAGTTCAACGGGGACGGAACCCGCCTGGACGGGATCACCCTGCGGGCCGCGCAGGGGCAGTTGCCAGTGATCCAGGTTTCGGGCAGTGATGCTGCCGTCGAAGTTCGCAACCTTCGAAACGTTACCCTTCAGGATTTGCTGGTTCGAGGTAAGGAGATCGGGATCAAGGTCGAAAACTCGAGTGTGAAGATCATCGGCTGCCGCGTGGAGACGAGCGGCCAACCCTCCGACCAGAGTGGGGCCATCCACCTGACGGACAGCCACGCCCACGTTGTTGAGTCGGAGTTGGCGGCAGGTTCCGGGAACGGACTGGCGGTTTTCTCTTCGGAGGTGCTGGTTGAGCACAGCCTGATCGGGGGAGAGGAACAGGGAAGTGCGGTTCACGGGATTTTTGCCTCGCCCGGAAGTACTCTGGCGATTTTCGACACGGACATCATTGGTTCTGGAGAGACTTCTACCGGTCAGGGTGTACGAGCGTCCGGCAGCCAGGTTCTGGTGAAAGGGAGCCGTATCATGAACAGCCGGGGTGACCTGGGGGATGGCGTGTTGGTCCTGGGCGAGAGCCAGCTGGATCTCGGCGACAGCTCGATCGTGAACAACCGAAGGGCCGGAGTTTGCTCATTCAACGGTGCGGTTTCGACCATCCGGGGGAGTGAGGTCGGGGGCAACGAGACGGCTGGTCTGATGGCTCAAGCGGCCTCCGTTCGCGTCCGCTCCAGCCTGCTTACCGCCAATGGCAAGGGGGCGATTGCCCTTCAGGCCGGCCAGCTGGATATAAGAGACTCGGTGCTTGCCGGGTCGGCGGATGAGGGGGTGGAGGTGACCGACAGCCAGCTGACGCTGATCAACACGACGGTTTACGGCAGCGGAGGAACAGGAGTTCAGATTGTCTCGACTCCGGCAGTGGTCGCCAATTCCATTCTCTTTCAGAATCTGGCGGGGGATCTGCAGGATGATGGATCGAGCAGCTCCGTGACGTTCAACCTGGTGGGAGATCTCTCCACTGCAGGAGAAGCTGGTAATTTCACGGGCAATCCGGCTTTTGCAGACCCCCAGGGTTTCGACTTCTCTCTGAGTGAGGATTCGGACGCAGTGGATCGGGGTACCCATGCCGTTTCGCTGTCGGCGGTTGATCTGGACTTCCACCGCCGCATTGTGGACGGCGACGGGGACGGTGACGCCCGGGTCGATGTGGGTGCCCTGGAGTTCGCCTCCGAAGCCACGGAGCCCCTCATCCTGCCGCTTCTCACTACTGAAGCAGGCCACTTCATCGGCTTGGCTCTGGCCAATGCCTTGTCTACGGCCACATCTTCGCCACTGCTCAATGAGATCGCAATCCGGGCCTACAGGCCGGATGGAAGTCTGGCCGGAAACCTCCAGATCGAAGCGGCCAGTCTGACTCAGGAGGCTTTTCTGGTACGGGAAAAGTTCCCCGACCTCGGTGAGGGCTGGCTGGAGATTCTTCCTTCCCAGAAGGATCTGATGAGTTTCACCTTGACGGGAGACTCGGGATTGACCCGGATGGATGGCAGCCAGCTGGCGCCCGCCCGGGGATCCAGGCTCTTTTTTCCCGAGATTCGCAACCGGGAGGGTGAGACCACCACACTTTTCGTGGTCAACCCGCATCAGTCTTCTGTCAACGTCGCTTTCTACTGGCACCCGGCGGGTCTGGAGCGGGAGCTGCTGGACATTCGGACGATTCCAGCCAGAGGATCGCTGCGAACCAGTCTGGAGGACCTGGGATCGACCGCATCCACCGGTTACCTCAGCGTGGAAGGCGAAGACTCGATCTTTGCCATGGAACTGTTCGGAAACAATCAGATGACTGGTGGCCTGCTGGCCCTGGACGAGGAATCGGTGGATTCGAATCTCTATGGAGCGCAGCTGGCTTCCGGGCCGGAAGTCGAGACTTTTCTCAGCCTCATTCACACGGGACAGGACGGAGTGCTCGTGAACCTGGTCGTGAGAAGTGAGCTGGGTGAAGTCGTGGCTTCGAAGTGGCAGGAAGTGGGACCGAACGGGCATCTGAACGGTTCTGTTCGAGACCTTGTCGGGCTGGAAGAAGAGTTCGTCGAAGGCTTGCTTGTTGTTCATTCACTGAATGGCCAGCTTCTGGGTTCGATCTCGTTCCAGGATCCTGCAGGTCGCTTCCTGGCTTCTCTGCCCCTGCAGTCGCAGGGCGCTCGCGAGTTCTTACTCAGCCACGTGGCACAGACGCCGGAGATTTTCACGGGTGTCACGTTGCTCAACGCTTCCACGGGAACGGCTCTGGTAAGCGTCGAGGTCTTTACGGCTGAAGGAGTGCAGAGGGGCGCTTTGTTTCTCGAGCTCGGGTCGAACCAGAAGGTCGCTTTTGTTCTTCCCGAGGTCTTCGCAGGGTTCGGAAACCAGGAGAGAGGATTCATTCGAGTTCGTTCCAGTCGAGGGATCTTTGGTTTTGAGCTCTTCGGCAGGCAGGATCTGGAGTTTCTGAGCGCGGTCCCTCAACAGACGGTGATCAACTGATGTCGGAAACGGACCGCCTTGGCAAGTTGAAGAACCTCCTGGGAAAAAACCCGGCCAACTCCTTTGCCCTCTACGGAATCGCGATGGAGTATAGGAGTCGCGGGGAATTGGAACGAGCCTCGAAGTACTTCGAGGAACTGTTGAACCAGTTTCCCGGGTACCGGGCAGCTTTCATGCAACAGGGTCTCACCCTGGTGGGTCTGGGAGAAGTTGAGAGGGCTCGGCAGGTCTATGAAAAAGGGATTCGGATCTGCGAAGAGGCCGGCGACACTCATGCGGTCTGTGAATTGAGGGAGGCGCTGGACACGCTGACACGCTGACACACTGGTTGAAGCTGCGGCGCTAAACTCTAACTTTTAACTTTCAACTTTTAACTCTGACTAAAAAGCAAGCATGAACCACTCTCCACCACCCTCGCACCTTCAACCTTCAACCCCCGGCCCACTTCAGCTTCTGGCGAAGCACGTCGAAAAAGTTCCGCGAGCTGGACTCGATCAGCTCGATCGGCTTTTCTGCAAGCCGACACCGGATCTCGTCGCCCGGACAGACCGTTGTTCCCACCTGACCGTCCACCGTCAGCATGACCTCTTCGCCGTCCTTCAGACCGATCCGAACCTCACTTTCCCTGGGGATGATCAGGGGTCTGTTCGTCAGGGTGTGAGGACAGATGGGAGTCAGGAGGATGAGATCCTGGGTGGGCACGATGATGGGCCCGCCGGCCGAGAGTGAATAAGCGGTGGACCCGGTTGAAGTTGCCACAATGATCCCGTCCGCGAGAAAGTTGGCGATGAAGTTCTCATCGCAATAGGTCTCCATGCTGATGACGCGGGCCAGGGCCCCCTTGTTGATGACGGCATCGTTGAGGGCCCTGTACTCTGCCGTGGTTCCGTCCTGCCGCAGGAGGCGGACCTCCAGCAGGGAACGGCGGCTGGTCTGGAAGTCGCCGGCGACGAGCTTCCTGGCGGCTGCATCGAATTCCTCCAGCGTAACCTCGGTCAGGAACCCCAGGGATCCCAGGTTCACGCCCAGAATGGGGCAACTCTGCTCGCCGACGAGACGAGCGACCGAAAGAAGTGTTCCATCGCCCCCGAAGACAATGAGAGCATCCGAAATCTCGGGGAGAGCCTCCCGGGGGTGACCTTCCACATTCTCGAGTGCAAGGTCCTCAACGACCTTCTGGTCCACGAACACCCGGCAGCCGCAAGACTGCAGACGCTCCAGAATCTTGGCCAGTTGCGGGCCAAACTCCTGAATGCGGGTCTTGGCTACAATTCCAACCTTCACAATGACCTCAACCGAGGGTTCACGAGCTGGCAGCTTTTCGGGTTTGAAGCTTCAGGTAATCGTCACGGCAGCTCTCGGAGCAGAAGAGCAGCGTTTCTCCCGAGTGGGAGAGGGGGACGGCAAGCTCGGGGGCGACATAAGTCCCGCAGTGGGGATCCCTGATCATTTTGCCCCTGCTTGGTCGAGGAGGAGTTTTTCTGGTGGCCGTCGGGCCATGCTTGATCCCTCTGAGCCGGGACACCATCCAGCGGGCCACACCCACGAAGAGAAAGAATAGGAGAACCTTGAGGACGTTGGGCATCTTAGTACTCCCTTTCACAAATACGGTAATGTTCGCGGATGGGTCTTGCGAGTACTCAGGAATGGTCTCCCTGCAGGTGCGCCTTTAACGTCTCGAGTTGCTTCTTGACCGCCTCGATCTGTTTGTAGTCCGGGTGAACCCGGAGCAGTCTTTCCCAGGCTTCAGCAGCGGCTTCGAGATTCTCCGATTGAAACTGCACCCAGCCGAGGTTCTGAAGGGTCTGGGGATGATCCTCCTCAAGTTCGAGGGAGTGATGAAACAGATCGATCGCTTTTTGGGAGTTTCCCGAATAGAAGTAGGCAGTGCCGAGGTCCGTCGCCATGTCGGGATCCTGATCATCCAGGGCTATCGCCTCTTCATACCAGCCGATGGCCAGGTCGAAGCGGCCCATGTCGTAGTAGGCATTTCCCAGAGCTACCCGAGTCTGGACATCATTTTTGTGTTCTCCCGCACGCCGTTCCAGCGCCTGGAGCTGCTCAATGAACTCCAGCGAAGGGTGATTTTCGGGAACAGCGGGCTGACTCTGACCCGGGAGGCTCTGAGCGGAGGGGACACTCGTGACGGGCTGGACGAAGCCCTGGCCCACGAAAAAGCCGGCCACAAATCCAACCAGAATCCCTACGATGGCGATGGGAACCTGCTTGTTTTTCATTTCTGGCCGTATGTTAACATAGCCTGACATCGGCAACTGGTGGGCTTTCACACTCTGGGTGCAAGGCGTGAAACATGTACCGTGGCAAGGATATCGGCAGCAAGGACGAGTTGATCGAGACCTGCCATCGGCTCCTCCTGAAAGGCGATTCTGAGACCCTCTTTTCGATCCTTCCTCATATCAGTCTGCTGCGTTGCCGGTCATTCCTGAAGCTTCTGTCGCGCCTTCTTGGCTCCCGGGTTCGCAGCAAGCAGATCTTTGCGGCCGTGGCGCTGGGTGCGGTAGCCTGCCCTGAGGGGCTCATCCCTCTCAGCGACCGCTTTGACGAGCCGTCCACTCGGACCGGTCGCGGAAGCCGTTCCCTGCAGACGGCGATCATTGTTGCGATTGGCGAGATCGGAAGTGAGCAGAGCGTACCAGCCTTGCTGAAGATCTTTGCCCGCCAGGAAACCGGTGACGGGTTTACTCGAAAACGGCGACGTGTGGTCGTTTCCGCGCTGGGTAAGGTGCTCCAGCAGGATGTGCAGGCGGGCCGGGAAGCCCTGCAGGAAATGCTGAAGGACGAAGAACCGGGGGTCCGCGCTCAGGCTGCTCTGGAGCTGGGAACAGGATACTGGCACAGTCCAGACAAGATTCCGGAGGAGGTACTTGAGGCTCTGACCCATTCCAGTCAGGACGCCTCTTTGGAGGTGAGGATGGCAGCTTTCTCAGCGATCTACGGCCTGGCTGAGGTCGGCTGCAGCAGGGCTCTGGAACTGCTCGACAGCTAGGCGCTAACCCGCATAGATCACCGATGAGGACCTTAGAAGGCCGCCCTGTTTGGTATAAAGCGTTTTGAATGAACATTTTCACACGCAAACGGAGGCGGCCCTTATGAGAACAGAGTGTAAACAAGTCAGGTTCGAATTTCACCAACTATCTCAACGCAAAGTGAAGGCGCGGTTCGACGGTGGAAAGATCACCTCCGATGCAGGGGTGCTGCTGTTGCGAGAGGTCGAGAGGGGGACGGGTCTGATCGCCGGACTGGCTGAGTGTTTCAGGGATCATCGGGATGCGCGGTTGATCGAACACACGGTGGAGGAGTTGTTGGGGCAGCGCATCTACGGACTCTGTCTGGGGTACGAGGATCTGAACGATCATGATCAGTTGCGCACCGATCCGATGCTGGCGGTGGCGGTGAATAAGGCCGATCCGTTGGGGGAGCGGCGGCGGCAGGCCTCAGATCGGGGGAAGGCGCTGGCGGGCAGGTGTACGCTGAACCGGTTGGAGTTGACCGGAGCCGAGGTCGATGAGCAGGAGCGGTACAAGAAGATCGCGATGGACCCGGACCGGATCGACGGCTGGATGGTGGATGCCTTCGTGGAGTCCCACGAATCGGCGCCCGAGGAGATCGTGCTGGATCTGGATGCGACCGACGACCCGATCCATGGCCAGCAGGAAGGCCGGTTCTTTCACGCTTACTACCGCCACTACTGTTATCTCCCGCTGTACATCTTCTCGGGGGAGCATCTGCTGTGCGCCCGGTTGCGGTGTTCCAATATCGATGGGGCCGCGGGATCGGTGGAGGAACTGGAACGGATCGTCGGCCGGATTCGGCAGAGCTGGCCGGAGGTCTCGATCGTCATCCGGGCCGACTCGGGCTTTTGCCGGGATGACTTGCTCCGCTGGTGTGAAGACCATCACGTGGATTACGTGATGGGGTTGGCCAACAATGATCGGCTCAAGTCAGAGAGCGCCGAAGCGATGACTCAGGCCGAAGCCGAGTTCAACGCCACCGGGACACCGGCGCGGGTGTTCAAGGATTTCCGCTACCGGACTCGCCACAGTTGGACCTCGGAGCGACGCGTCGTCGGCAAGGCCGAGTTCCTGGAGAAAGGCGCCAATCCCCGATTCGTCGTCACCTCCCTGTCGCCGGAACGCCTGGGGGCCCGCGCCGCTCTACGAAGACTTCTACTGTGCGCGGGGCGACATGGAGAACCGCATAAAAGAACAGCAGTTGGATCTGTTCGCCGACCGGACCAGCGCGGCAACGATGCGCGCCAATCAACTCCGGCTGTATCTGTCCTCCGCCGCCTACATGCTCATGCACGCCTTGCGTCGTCTCGGACTGAAGCAGACCCCCCTGGCTCGCGCTCAGTGTCAGACGATTCGCTTGAAGCTCCTGAAGATCGGCGCCCAGGTCCGCCTCACGGTCCGCCACGTCTGGATCTCCATGTCGGAAGCCTATCCCTACAGCGAGGTCTTCGCTGCCGTCGTTCGAAACCTCCAGGCCATTCCTCTGCGCTGCTGAGGTCTGTCCCGATCAAACGCCCCCAAAAACGAAATCGTTCCATCGCTCAGGCCGAGCTCTGCCTGAATGCATTCCGTCACGCTCTTCCGAACCCGAAAAACGCTCCATTCACGACCCTCCACACCACCGCATCACTCGACCTGGACCGGATCGATAGCGAAACTCTCAGAAAACCGTTCCGGCCTGCCAAAATCACCTGCATTTCCAAATCGGTGATCTATGCGGGCTAGTTCCACGTTCCACGTTTCACGTTCCACGTTCCACGCTCATGAAAGTGGGAGGGGCCGCAGGCCGCCGGAGAAAAGGAACTCCGTACTAGCTTAGCCTATCGCCGGTAGCCCACGGGTTGCTAACCGCTCAGGCCTTCCACCAGCAGCTTGGCCATTTCGGAATTGGGCCCCTGGGGAGCCAGTTCCAGATACTTCTTCAGGTTCTCCACCGCCTCTGGAATAGCATTCATGTCGTTGGTCAGGATGATGCCCAGCTGGTAATAGGCCTCTGCGAAACCGGGGTCGGCCTCGATGGCCTTTTGCAGCGCTTCTTTGGCCTTCTCGGTCTCTTGCGAGTTGATGTGACCTACGGCCATATTGTAGTAGGTTGAGGCCACGACGGAAGGATCACTGCCGGCACTCATTTCGACGGCTTTATCGTAATACTCCTGTGCCTTCTCACTGTTTTTCATCTCAGCGTAGAGGTTGCCCATGTTCTGATAGAGGGCGGGACTCGGCTCCAACATGGCAGCTTTCTGATAGGCGGAAAGAGCCTCTCCGTGGTTCTCCAGCCCCTCCTGTGCCTGGGCCAGGCTGATCCAAATCCCGGCCTGGGTGGCGTCCAGTTCGGCCGCCTCAGTCAGGAGCTCAACGGCCTGTTCATAGTTGCCGGCTTCGAGGTCTTTCTGGGCCTGCTCAAACTTCTTGCCCAGTTTGGCCGAAACGGCGGAATGCCTTTCCTGGTCGCCCTTCAACTTGGCCAGCCTGGCCCGATCCTCCTCACTCATCTCGAAGGCCAGCTTCCGTTCCGTCTGGTTTTCCTGAAGTGGCTGAAGCACAAAGTCATAGACGCCCAGTTTTTCACTTAGATGGTCTGAGGTGCACCTTGCACCTTCAACGTAGTTCCGTTGATATCCCTCGAATGTGACCACAATTCGATAAACGCCCCCCAGCGCAATCCCAAGGTGAAGATACTTCCCCTTCTTGTCCGTCTTGAGCTTGTAGTTCCGCTTGATGTCCATTCCGCTGATTTCGATCTGGGCAGCCTTGAGCGGGTTTCCTTCGGGGTCGGTCACGGTCCCTCTAAGGCGCCCGACCTGGGCGAATCCGGGGGCCGGAATGATCAGGAAAACAAGAAGAAGAAAGAGGAAAGATTTCGTCTTCATAGCGTTTCACCCCCACTGACTCGGGACGTGGTTTGCCGGAAGAAGTTTCTCAGGGAATCCATGTTATCTGTGACTCGACATTTTGGCAAGCTTTGTATGAACAGCTCCCCGTAGCGCCGCGTACTGATCCGGGAGTCGAGGATGGCCAGGATGCCCGAGTCGGTCCTTGACCGTATCAGGCGTCCCAGTCCCTGCTTGAGCGAGATGATGGCTTCGGGAACCGTATAATCGAGGAACGGATCCCCCCCCATTTCTCGAATCCGGTGGAGGCGAGCGGCCACCACCGGCTCAGTCGGAACCTGGAAGGGCAGCTTGTCAACAATCACTGCCCGCAGGGCCGCTCCCTTCACGTCGACCCCTTCCCAGAAGCTGGCGGTGGCACAGAGAACCGCATTCGGAGTCGTCTTGAATTCCTGGAGAAGACGGTGCCTGGGCATATCGCCCTGTCTGAGCACGGGGTAGGGGACCGTTTCCGAGAGAGCCGCATAGAACTGGTTCATGTTACGGATACTGGTGCAGAGGACAAATGTGTGGCCCTGTGTGATGTTCACCAATTCTTCGACGACGGGCAGTGCCCGGGCAAGAAACTGCGGGCTTCCGGGTGGGGGGAGGCTCCTGGCGATAAAGAGAATCGCCTGCTGCTCATAATCGAACTCGCTTTCCACAGTCAACTCCACAGGCTCGGGAATTCCCAGTCTCTGCCGGAAGTATTGAAAACTTCCGCCGGTGGTCAAGGTTGCGGAAGTGAGAATCACGGTGTCGGTTCTGTCGAAGAGCTTCTGGTAGAGGAGGTCAGCGACGTTGATGGGTGTCACGTGAACAAAGACCCCACCCTGCCGCTTCTCGAACCAGTACACGTTTTCGTAGCTGTCGCGGATGAAGATACTGTCCAGGTCCTCGGTCAACTGCTCCACTCTCCGAACCAGTGCCTCCCATTCATCCGGACGCGGTCGGACCAGCTGCAACTCCGAATAGAGCAGCCGCAGCGTACTTCTCAGCCGGGCGTAGGCCGGTCCCAGTTCGTCTCGCAGGTCGATGGCACCATGAGCCGAGGGAAAGAAGTTGAGTGAGTATCGATCTTCTTCTCCGGGGAAGGCGGCGAAGAGTCGGCGGGCCTCCTGCTGAAGCCGACCGAAAACAGGCAGGGGAGCCTCCTGCCTCGAAAAAGCCCTTTGCAGATCTCCCACCAGGTCTTCGAAACGGTAGTTGCTCAGATGGCTGCCGAAGTGGTGGGCCACGATGTCCTCTACTCTGTGGGCTTCATCGAGAATGAGTACCCCGTGGTCGGGCAGGATCTTCCCGATCTCGTCACTTTCCATAGCCAGGTTGGCAAAAAACAGAGCGTGATTGACGACCAGAAGATCGGCCTCGAAGGCCTCCTGTCTCATGCGGGTGATGAAGCAGTGTGCGAAGTCGTCGCAGGCCTGCCCCGTGCAGATGTCGCTGCGTGCGTCCAGCGAATGCCAGAGGGGATCGCTATCTGCCAACCAGTCGATTTCACTCCGCTCTCCGGTAGGCGTGGAATCAGACCAACTGGCCAGCCTGGCCAGTTTTCGACGCTCTTCGGCAAGGAGGTAGCCCTTACCCAGTTCTTGTCTCAGGCGTCTCAGGCACAAGTAGTTATTGCGCCCCTTCATGCAGGCAACGGCTAGATTCGAGGCCAGATGTTTCTTGAGAAATGGAAGATCGCTGTGGATCAGCTGATCCTGGAGAGTTCTGGTGGCAGTCGAAATAATAACGCGCTTCGCCGAGAAGAGACTGGGGATCAGGTAGGCCAGTGTTTTCCCCGTACCGGTTCCCGCTTCCACGGCCAGGTGATGCCTGTTGGCTATGGCATCCTCGACCGCCTGCGCCATCTCGAGTTGGGATGGACGGTGTTCATACCCCTCCATCCGGGTAGCGAGGATCCCTTCCGGTCTAAAGACATCCTCGAGACTCGGGTGGCTGGTGGGCATTAGCAGTCCGTGGTGGAAGTCCCACCCTAGTGCACTAGGCTCTGACACCATCCCGGCGCAGCCGCCACTCATAGAGAGGGAACTGGTCGGTCAGCTCTCGAACCTGAGCTTTGATCCGCGAGCGTAGCGGGTCATTCCCCGGATCATTGAGGATTTGCGCGATCCACTCTCCGACCAGCTGCATTTCCGGCTCCATCATTCCGCGAGTGGTCAGCGCAGGGGATCCGATCCGGATCCCGCTCGTCACCATTGGTGGATGCTCGTCAAACGGAATGGCGTTCTTATTGACGGTGATTCCCGCGTCTTCGAGGCACTCTTGCGCTTCTTTTCCGGTGATCCTCTGGGGGGTAACATCCACCAGGAACATGTGGATGTCGGTCCCCCCCGAAACGATTCTCAGCCCCTGGTCGGCCAGGCTGGCAGCCAGCCTTTTGGCGTTGGCCACGACCTGCTGCTGATAATCGCAAAAGCCCGCAGTCATGGCCTGTTTGAAAGCGACCGCTTTGGCCGCAATCACGTGCACGAGAGGACCACCCTGAAGCCCCGGGAAAACCAGCCGATCAAGGGACCTCCGATGCTCTTCCCGGCACAGAATGAGACCACCCCGAGGGCCCTGCAGAGTCTTGTGTGTGGTCGAGGTAACAAAGTCCGCCACCGGAACAGGACTGGGATGAAGACCCACTGCCACCAAGCCTGCAATATGGGCAATGTCCGCCATCAGGTAAGCTCCCGACTTGCGGCAGATTTCCGCGATGCGATCGAAGTGAATCGTGCGGCTATAGGCGCTGGCCCCCGCCACGATCAGTTTTGGTCTTTCTTGCAGGGCCAGGCTCTCCAGTTGCTGGTAGTCGATCCGTTCCTCCCGGCGATCAACGCCGTAGGCCACGACTTCGAACAATCGTCCTGAGAAATTGAGCGGGTGACCGTGGGACAGGTGTCCACCATGAGAGAGATTCATTCCTAGAATCTTGTCTCCCGGATCGAGCACGGCCAGATAAGCGGCTGAGTTGGCCTGGGTTCCCGAATGGGGCTGCACGTTGGCGTGTTCGGCGCCGAAGAGCTGCATGGCGCGCCTGCAGGCAAGTCGCTCCAACCGGTCCACGTGCCTGCAGCCGGCGTAATAGCGCCTGCCCGGGTAGCCCTCGGCGTACTTGTTCGTAAGGACAGAACCACAGGCTTCGAGGATGGCCTCACTGGCGAAGTTCTCTGAGGCAATCAACTCGAGTGTGTGAGCCTGGCGGGCGGTCTCATCCAGGATCATCCGGGCGACTTCCGGATCCACCTCACTCAAGGGCCTTTTCATCGATTCGCTCTCGAGTTCATTAGACTGTGGTGGGCATGTCTCAGTTTCCACATGAATGGAGTGCTCAGCCCGGGATATGCTAGCCCAGTTTTGACGGGACCGTCAATCCAACAGAAGCGAGCAGTCCTTCGTGAAAGTGGCGCGACCCGTGGGACTTCCACCACGGGAAGAATCAGGATGTCAAGGCACAGTTTTTGTCCAAAAAGAGGGGGGGAAGTCGTTTTCTTGCTTGACTTTGGAGTTTTTAGGCTCAAAATAGACTAAATAGGTCAGAATAGGAATATTAGCTTCAGGACAGCGAGTCGAACATGTTTCGCGGCAACTTCCCAGCCAAGCTTGACGGACAAGGTCGAATCAAGATTCCGTCCACGCACCGGAAGATACTAACAGCCAACTATGGCGCTGAGGTGTTCGTGACCAGCGTTACCGGTCAAAACGTGCTCATCTACCCGTTGCACGAATGGGAAAAGCTGGAGGCAAGGCTGCTGGAGCCACCCAAGATGCTCCCGGGGAAAGTCAAATTTCTCCGAAACACCAGTTACTATGGCCAGCTGGCTCGAGTCGACCGTCAGGGAAGAGTCCTCATCCAGCCGCATCTGCGAGAAGCTGCCCGGGTCGAAAAAGAAGAGGTCGACGTCATGGGACAGCTCAATTACCTGGAAGTGTGGAACCGGTTCCGCTTCGAGAAGATCCTGGAGAGTGATCCCTACACGGACGACGACTCCATCTCCCTCGCTGAGGTCGGGATCTAGAGTGCTCATGGTTGCCGCCCGCCACATGCCGGTCTTACTCGACGAGGCGATCGGTTTGTTAAAGGTGCGGAAGGGAGGGACTTACGTAGACGGAACGGTAGGTCTGGGAGGGCACACGGCGCGCATTCTGGAATCCCTGGCCGGTGAGGGAAAAGTCATTGCCATTGATCGGGACGAGGAGGCGCTGGAACAGGCGAGGGATCGTCTCCTGTCGCACGGCGGCATCGTTTCTTTCCACCACGAGAACTTCCGCAATCTTCCGCTACTGCTGAATGGTCTGGGTTGGGACGGAATGGACGGCTGTTTGCTGGACCTGGGAGTTTCCTCCTTCCAGCTCGAGAGTGCGGGGCGCGGATTCAGCTTCAGGCTGGAAGGCCCTCTTGACATGCGGCAGGACCGGAGATCCAGGACTACCGCAGCCGACCTGGTGAACGGACTTTCTGAAGAAGAGCTCGCCCGCATCTTCTGGCGCTATGGAGAAGAGCGTCGTTCCCGGGCGATCGCGCGTGAGATTGTGCGTCAGCGCGAACAGGCTCCTCTGAGAACCACCGTGCAGCTGGCCGAACTGGTCAAGCGAGTCAAATCGGCCAGGTACCGGGGAAAGACTCATCCGGCAACCAAGGTGTTCCAGGCACTGCGTATTCGAGTCAACCAGGAACTGGAAGGCTTGGACCGGTTCCTGGAAGAAGTGATTCACCTGCTCCATCCCGGCGGAAGGCTGGTGGTGATCTCCTTTCACAGCCTTGAGGATCGAATTGTCAAGACGGTCTTTCGCAGGTCCGCAGGCCGCTGTGTTTGCTTTCGACCAGCCGAACTGTGTACCTGCCCGAGGGTGTCCAAGGGTCGCATTCTGACTGCACGGCCCCTTGTCCCGGGGAAGAGAGAGCTCATTGAAAACCCGCGCTCGCGGAGTGCCAGGCTGCGAGCCTTTGAAAAATCTGAAGAAAAGGAGCGTGATGATGGTTGATATGTCCACCCTGGTTCTCAGGAATCAGAAGCTGAACAACAAAAAGGGGATGTCGAGCTGGGAAGTAGCCGGGTGGCTCTCGACAGGTACGCTGCTGGTCTCTCTGGCCCTGATCTACGGCTGGAATCAGCAGCAGATTATTGGATTCGGGTACCAGATTGAAAGGCTGCGCGAAGAGAACCGAAGACTGTCCGAAAGGCAGCAGGCACTGCGGGCTGAATACCAAACCCAGACCAGCGCCGATCGACTGGACCGTAAGGCCAGCAAGCTGGGTCTGGTCAGTGCCAACCGGTCGGAGGTGACAATCATCGAGGCCGGCACGCCGATCGGAATGGCCAGAGATCTCCGGGCTTCCGCGGAGACTGCAAACCTGATTGATCAGCAATGAAGGAGGGCACTGGATCCTGGCTGACCCAGGGCATCTTTGTACACAGGCTGCTGGTCGTGTACGTGCTCGTCCTGGTCTGGTCTGCACTCATTCTTGTCAGGCTTCTCGACCTTCAGGTCTTGAAGGCCGAGGCGTATCGGGAGGAGGCGGCCCGGCAGGTCTTCGGCTTCCGCAAACTAATCGGGCGGCGAGGGGATGTTTTTGATCGTCAGCTCCGGGAGCTGGCAGTCAGCCTGCCCGTGAAATCGCTCTCAGCGAATCCTCACCACATCGAGAACCCATCTGAGGTAAGCCGCCAGCTGGCACCTCTGATCGGGATGGAGGAGGAGCAGATCTTTGATCATCTCGAGGCCGATGGAGTTCATGTCTCTCTGAAGCGCCAGCTCGACACCGAGGCTAGTGAAGCGATCCGGGAGATGGAGCTCAAAGGAATCTACCTGGAACGCGAATCGAAGCGCTTCTATCCTGCCAACGAACTGGCGGGCCAGATTCTGGGGTTTGTAGGAATGGACGGGCACGCCTGGAATGGCGTGGAACTCGAGTACGATGCCAACCTGAGAGGTGTCTCGGATCGGGTCGAACTCAGCCTGGACGCCAGACGCCGCAGTTTCAGCAGTCAAAGAAGCTCTCGTTCGACCGCAGGAGATTCCCTGATTCTGACCCTGGACAGCGCCATTCAGTTCGCGGCCGAACAGGCGCTCAGGAACGCCGTTGAGTCGACTCAGGCGATCAACGGAAGCGCCATCGTGATGAATCCCCAAAACGGGGAGATACTGGCCATGGCATCCTATCCGCTGTTCGATCCGAACCTCTACAACACTGACCAGACCAGGAATCAGAGAAATCTTGCAATTCAGGACACTTTTGAGCCCGGATCAACCTTCAAGGTGGTCACCATCGCCGCCGTCTTGAACGAGGGACTGGCCGACCTGAGCGAGCAACTGGACTGCCGTGTTGGCACCCTGCATCTGGCCGGCAAAGTCTACCGGGAGGCGACTCACAGCTACGGCCTGCTGGAAGTAAGAGAGGTTCTCGCCAAGTCCAGCAACGTCGGGACGATCAAACTGGCGTTGAGACTCGGCAACCAGCGCCTGTATGACTACATCAAACGATTCGGTTTCGGGGAACTAACCGGAATCGACCTGCCCTTCGAAGCGGATGGCCGGGTACGCCCCACATCCGAATGGTCGAAGATTTCGATCGGGGCTCTGGCGATCGGTCAGGAGCTGAGTGTGACGGCTCTGCAGATGCTGCGGGCCGTGTCGGTGATCGCCAACGGAGGGTACCTTGTGGAACCCCGGGTTGTCCGCCGGATCCTGAGCCCGGATGGCCAGCTGGTGGCCGCCCCGGAAACGGTTCGACGTCGCGTCATCTCGGAGGAGACTGCGCGACAGCTGCGAGATGCGATGAGCCACACAGTGGAACATGGGACGGGCAGGCGTGCCCGTTTGTCTGGTTTCTCGGGCGGCGGCAAGACCGGGACAGCTCAGAAGTTTGTGGGTGATAGGTATTCCAAGACCAAGTACGTGTCGTCCTACATGGGATTTGCTCCCCTAGAGAAGCCCGTTCTCGCCTCGATCGTGGTCGTGAACGAGCCGGTTGGAGACTACTATGGTGGCCTGGTGGCAGCACCGGTTTTCAAGGAGGTTATGGAGCGCGCTCTGATCAAACTGGGGATTTCCCGTGACCGACCGGCCTCGGTTCAGAAGGCCTCCTACCGCCGGCAACGGGAACCTGAAACCATTCCCGGGGTCTCAGAGAAGAGGGACCTTTCGATGGAGGGTCTTCTCGAAACGCTGGCGGCTCTGGTGAACAGAGGCCCCGGCGGCTTGTCTGAAGACACGGTCGTGACCCGGGTCACAGGGGGTGTTCCCCTACCCGATTTCAAGGGCCTGAGCCTTCGCGAAGTCGCGTTTGCAAGCGCCCGCTACGGTTTCATCTTGAGTTACAGGGGTGAAGGCCGGGTTGTGGGACAGAGACCGGTACCCCAGACGCTGGTCAGCGCCGGAACTGTTTGCGAAGTGGTACTTTCGGAAAAGGGAGAGAGAGAAGTTGCAACTCGAAGAGCTCATCGCGGCGTTTCCACCCGGGTCGTTTCAGGTGGGCGAGGGGCGAGACTTGAGAACTAGGGTGTCCTCTCTCGAGTACGACTCCAGAATGGTCGGCTCCTACTCGGTCTTTTTTGCCATCCAGGGCCACCAGCTGGACGGGCATCAATTCATCCCGCAGGCTCTTTTCAAGGGGGCGGCGGCCATTGTCTCGGAACGTCCGGTGCCTTCGGATTTCCCCGCGGTGTGGCTACAGGTTCCGAAAATCCGTCGATCCATGGCGGAAATGGCGAATCACTACTACGGCTACCCGTCCAATCATCTGAATCTGGCAGGAGTTACGGGTACCAATGGAAAGACCACGACCGCCTATCTGATTCATTCGGTAATGCAGACGCAAGGCCCGGCGGTTCTGGTGGGAACGATCCAGACGATTGTGGGCCGTCAGGTTCAGGAGTCGCTCCGGACCACGCCCGAGGCGACGGAGATCCAGAAAGTTCTCTCCCGTGCTGTGGAGCAGAAATGCCGGAGCGGAGTGATCGAGGTCTCGTCCCACGCTCTGGCGCTGGATCGTGCCTACCAGTGCAGCTTCGACGTGGGAATCTTCACGAATCTCACTCAGGATCACCTCGATTTTCACGAATCGTTTGATCACTACTTTGCCTCCAAACGGCGGCTCTTTGATCTTTCCTATAATCCCGGACTTCGTACGGCCGTGCTGAATGGGGATGATCCAATAGTAACGGAGTGTCCCCTCCATGATTCCGTTCGCAGGGTCACCTTCGGGATGTCGAAAGAGCATGAGATTCACCCCCTTGCGATCAACACCGGGATCGACGGGACCGAGTTGGTCCTTAACGTTGAAGGCAGGCGCCTGGAGATCTCCAGTGCACTGGCGGGTGAGCACAATGTCTACAACCTGATGGCAGCCGTGAGCGCCTGCCTGCATCTGGGATTTCAGGATCAGGAAATCGCACGCGGAATTGCCCGGCTGGAGCGGGTACCGGGTCGTTTCGAAAGAATTTCCATTGATGCCCCGTTCTCCGTGTTTGTGGACTATGCTCACACTCCCGATGCCCTGGCCAATGTCTTGAGCCTGGCCCGGGATCTGTGCCGGCGCCGGCTGATCTGTGTGTTCGGCTGTGGGGGGAACCGGGACCGCACGAAACGGGCACACATGGGACGGATTGCCTCCCAACAGGCAGACCTGGTCGTGTTGACCTCCGACAACCCGCGATCGGAGGCTCCGGAGGAGATCATCAGACAGATTGAGCTGGGCGTCTCCGCGAGCGGTCACTGCGAGTCGATCACGGACCGCCGCCAGGCGATGGAGCGAGCTTTCGAGCTGGCCCGGCCCGGAGATCTCGTTCTGATAGCGGGAAAGGGACACGAGACTTACCAGGAAAGCGGGGGCGAGAAAATCGATTTCGACGACGTCCGCGTGGCTGAAGAAATCTATGATCACGGTCTCCGTCAGTGAGGTGGCGGATGTCTTGGAGGCGATGCTTCCCGAGAATCCGGCCTTCTCAAATGCAGCACCATTCCCCCCCGTTTCCATAGACTCCCGCAGGCTGGAACCCGGAGATTGTTTTCTGGCCATTCAGGGAGCACGCTTCGACGGCCATGATTTCATCGACGAGGCAGTCGCAAAGGGTGCCCGGGTGGTGGTTCACTCGCGACCTCTTCCAGCAGCTGGTCAAGAGTCCGAGGTTCTTTTTCTGAGAGTAGGTAACACCACCCTGGCCTTGCAGAAACTTGCTCGTTGCGTTCGTGAAAAATGGTCGGGGGTGCTGGTGGCCGTGACCGGCAGCATGGGCAAGACCACGACACGGCGCTTTGCCTCGACTCTGCTGAGGCGGCGGTATCAGGTGTGCGAATCTAGCGGGAACCTGAACAACCACTTCGGAGTTCCTCTCAGCCTCTTTCGGCTCCGGGACGATCACGAAGTTGCGATTTTGGAGCTGGGCATGAACCATCCAGGGGAGATCCGGACTCTTTCTCTCATCTGTCAGCCCGATGTAGCCGTCATCACGAACGTGGCTCCGGTACATCTCGAGTTTTTCCGCTCGCTGGACCACATCGCCGCGGCCAAGGCGGAGATTCTGGAGGGAATGAGAGGTGGGGGCACGCTTCTCTTTAACGGCGAGGACGAAAGGCTCTGCTCGATGGCCCGGCGTTTCGACGGACCTTCCATGGACTTTGGTACCGCGGGGGATTATCGGTTCAATGTAAGGGCGGAGACGTGGTCGGCTCTCCAGGGAATGAAAATCGCCATTCAGACTCCTACAAGCCGCTTTCAGACCTGTGTTCCGCTTTCCGGAAAGCATTATCTCTACAACATCGCCGCGGCCGTGGCGGTGGCGGTAACTCTGGGCCTGTCCGATGCACAGATTGGGCAGGGCGTCGGGGGCCTGGGGGCTCTGGATCAAAGAGGACAGATCAGATCATTGAGCCCGGCCAGGGGTGTCAACCTGACCCTGATCGACGAATCATACAACTCCAACCCCGACGCTCTCCGCTCGGTTCTGGAGGATTTCGCCGGGTGGGCCTGGAAGGGTCGCAAGCTGGCCGTGCTGGGTGACATGCTCGAACTGGGAGAGAGCGCAGCGGAATTCCATCGTGAGACGGGACGACATCTGGCCGATCTCGAGATTGATCTCGTGTTGACTGTCGGTGAACTGGCCCGGCACATCCTGGAGGGGGCCCTGGAGGCCGGGATGTCCTCTCACCAGGTGTTCTCGACTCAGGATAGCCCGACTGCAGGCACACTGCTGCGGGGGCTTGTGCAGGATGGGGACCTGGTTCTTGTGAAAGCCTCTCGGGGCGTTGGCCTGGACCGGATGATTCAAAGGCTTGAGGAAGATGCTCAAACGAAAAGTAGCCAGGAGGAAGTCTCTTGATTTACTATCTTCTCTACTCTCTGCAGGATTACTTTTCTCCTCTCAATGTGGTCCGTTACATCACCTTTCGGACCGCCTACGCATCTTTGACGGCCCTGCTCATCAGCCTTCTTCTGGGTCCCTGGGTAATCCGCAAGCTGCGTGACTTTCAGATTGGTCAGGTCATCCGGGCGGAGGGGCCTGCCACCCACCAGGCCAAGGCGGGGACACCCACCATGGGAGGACTTCTGATCATTATCAGTATTGTCCTGCCAACCCTTCTCTGGGCTGATTTGACGAACCTCTACATCTGGATTGCTCTGGCCTCGCTGGTGGTGTATGGGGCCGTCGGATTTATTGATGATTTCCTGAAGGTGTCAAGGAGGCAGAGTCTTGGCCTCAGGGCCCGACACAAGCTGCTTCTCCAGATCGCTGTGGCTCTGGCGATTGCCCTGACGCTGGTCCTGCTGCATTCGAGACAGCTTTACAGTACTCAGCTCTCTGTACCTTTCTTCAAGCAGTTCACCCCCGAGCTCGACCTTGTGCTTCTCGGGGCTTCGACCTTCTTGCCACTGATCCTCTTCACGGTCCTGGTGCTGGTGGGGAGCAGTAACGCCGTGAATATCACAGATGGTCTGGACGGTCTTGCCACGGGGCTGGTGATTGTCGCTGCCTCGGCCCTGACAGTGCTGACCTACGTGACGGGACACGCCGAGTTCGCGAGCTATCTCGACCTGATCAAGAACACCTACGCAAGTGAGTTGACCATATTCTGCGGGGCCATGGTGGGTGCCACGCTGGGATTCCTCTGGCACAATACACATCCGGCCGAGGTTTTCATGGGGGACGTTGGCTCCGTGTCTCTGGGCGGAGCCATCGGGACCGTGGCCGTTCTGATCAAACAGGAGCTTCTTCTCTTTTCGATCGGCGGCATATTTGTTCTGGAAATACTCTCGGTAATATTGCAGGTCGGCTTCTTCAAGTTTCTTGGCAGACGGCCCTTCCTGATGGCTCCCATCCATCATCACTTTGAACTGAAGGGCTGGACCGAGAGTCAGATCGTGGTGCGTTTCTGGATACTTGGGTTGATTTTCGCCCTCTTCAGCCTCACCACTCTCAAGTTGAGATAGAGCCATGCTTCAGCTTCGCCGTAAACAGGTTCTGGTCGTAGGTCTGGCGCGGAGCGGAGTAGCTGCGGCAAACCTGCTGCTGTCTCAAGGGGCTCGTGTGCGCGTCACAGACTTGAAGCCGGCGGATCAGCTGAAGGATGAGCTCTCTCAACTTCGGGGAGAGGTCGAGACCGCACTCGGCAGGCATCGAGTTGGAGATTTCCTCAGCGCCGACCTGATCGTTGCCAGCCCCGGGGTACCTTCTGATATCGAGCCGCTGAGAAAGGCTCGAGCGGCTGGGATTCGGGTGCTTGCAGAGGTGGAGCTGGCTTTCCAGTTCCTCGCGGAACCCATCATCGGCGTGACCGGCTCCAATGGGAAGACGACAACGACGAGTCTGATCGGCAGGATGTTTGAAGAGGCGAATGTCGCCGTGGCTGTGGCCGGGAATATCGGGATCCCGCTGACCCGAATCGCTCTGGAACCTTCTGTCCGGGAAGTGACTTCGGTGGTCGAGTTGTCCTCCTTCCAGCTCGAAATGATTCAACACTTCCGTGTTCACATTGCCCTGATTCTCAACCTGACGCCGGATCACCTGGATCGTCATGGAAGCCTGAAATCCTATGCACTGGCCAAACAGCGGATTCTACTGAATCAGACCCGGCAGGACTGGGCGGTTCTGAACGCAGATGATGAACTCTCTTTGGGCATGCGACCTGAGGCCGCAGGGAGTGTCTGCCTGTTCAGTCGGCGCCCCCTGCAGGAGGGTGTCTGTGTCGAGGGGGGGCTGATTGTCATCAGGCAGAAGGGGTCAACGGCCAGTGTCATGCCGGCTTCAGAGGTCGCCATGAGGGGAGAGCACAACCTGGAAAACGTGCTGGCGGCTACCTGCGCGGCCCATCTGTCGGGGCTTTCGGTTGGGGCCATCCGCCGCACGATTCGGAACTTCAAAGGTGTCGAGCACCGGCTGGAGCGGGTTGCCGTTCACGACGGTGTGTCTTACTACAATGACTCCAAGGCGACGAATGTGGAGTCGGCGAAAAGGGCCCTGCAGGCCTTTTCGAGGCCGCTTGTTCTCATCATGGGCGGACGAGACAAGAGCGGCGATTTCGGGCAGCTTGCCGATCTGGTGAAGGAACGTGTCCGACGGCTTATCCTGATCGGCGAGGCAGCCCCAAAGATAGCCGGCGCACTGGGCTCATCAGCCCCGATTTCGGAAGCTGAGAATCTGGAACAGGCGGTTGTTCAGGCGGGTCGATCCGCATGCAGAGGTGACACGGTCTTACTGGCTCCCGGCTGTGCCAGCTTTGACATGTTCGATGACTACGAGCAGCGGGGGCGGGAGTTCAAGGAAAGTGTCGCCCGCTTCATTCATCATCAGGGTGCAGGTAATTGAGAAATCGTGTTGCTTTTGACAAGACGCTTCTGCTCTTGATCTTCGGCTTTCTGAGCTTTGGCCTGGTGATGGTCTTCAGCTCTTCGGCGGTGGCAACGGGAAGCAGCGGTACGTTCTTTCGACAGGTCGTTTCCATGGCCTGCGGACTCGGGGCCATGCTCGTGATCATGCGGGTGGACTACCGCTACTTGGGCAGCAAACCCGTCATTCTGGTGCTGTTGGCGCTGACCTACATTCTGCTGCTGGGGGCTTTGGCATCGCCGCCCATCAACAACGCCAATCGCTGGCTGGCGATCGGGCCGTTCAGAGCTCAGCCCTCGGAACTTGCGAAGCTGGTCGCCATTCTCTTTACCTCTTATTTCTTCGTTCGCTATCAGGACGGCGAACCGAACCGTCGGGAAGCGTTCACTTACTGTGCAATCCTGGGATCCATTCTGGGGCTCGTCCTGGTCCAGCCCGATTTTGGAACCGCGGCCGGCATTGCCTTCGTCGCCGCCGTCTTGCTTTTCCTTTCGGGTCTTCGGCTTCGCTATTTTGGGATGGCCTTTCTGGCCTCTATTCCAACCTTTTACCTGCTTGTATACCGGGTGCCCTACAGGAGAGATCGGATTCTCGCCTTTCTGGATCCGGAAGCCGATCCACTGGGTACGGGCTATCAGATTCGTCAGAGTTTGATCGCAATCGGATCCGGCGGGGCGGGTGGACGGGGATTTGCTCAGGGCAAGCAGAAGTTAGCCTTCCTGCCGGAGGCCCATAACGACTTCATTTTTTCGATTATCGGCGAGGAACTTGGTCTCCTCGGCGCGACTGTTCTGGTTGGGCTCGTCCTGCTCTTCTTCTGGAAGGGAGTGAAGATCTCACTGCGCTCGGACACACCCTTCGGTTCCTTAGTGGGGCTGGGTATTGTAGTCATGATTGTGACTCAGGCACTGGTCAACATGAGCGTGGCGATGAGTCTTCTCCCGACCAAGGGAATCCCTCTGCCCTTTATTTCTGCCGGTGGATCGTCGCTGCTGGTGATGCTGGCTTCGGCCGGAATCCTTCTCAACATCTCTGCCCACCCCCGAAGTCCGACCGATCCTCCCTGGTATGCGGGGGGATGATGAGTGGCCAGGCGGACAGGGGAGAAGGGGTAGCCGTCCGCGGTGAAGGTCGCGTGGCGCCCGTAACGCGACCCGCGGGACTTCCACCGGGGGCTGCCAGGGTTCTATTTGCAGGAGGTGGGACGGGAGGTCACGTTTACATGGCAGTGGCGCTCCGACAGGAGTTGAAAAGACGGGACCCTGGATGCAGCGTTCTCTTCGTGGGTACAGAGGAAGGCCTGGAGAGCCGCATTCTGCCGCCGCTCGGCTTTCCCCTCAAAACGATCCGGGTCGGAGGCTTGAACCGGGTGGATCCGGTGAGAATGGCTCGAACCCTGGCTCAGCTTCCCGGCAGTCTGCTGGGGTCCCTGCGGATTGTCCGGAGCTTTCGGCCCTGTGCAGTTGTGGGCATGGGAGGTTACTCCTCGGGCCCGGTGATGGTGGCCGCCCGGCTGAGCAGGTGCCCGGCCCTTCTGATCGAGCCCAACATCTTCCCGGGTTTGACCAATCGTGTCCTGGCGCGATGGGTTACGTGGGCAGCAGTAGCCTTTCAGGAGACGACCCGCTTTTTTGGCTCCAGGGCCGTGGTTACCGGAATTCCTATCCGCAGAGAGTTCCACCAGGTACCACCCTGGAAACCATCCGCTGAACCACTACGAGTGCTCATTTTCGGTGGCAGCCGGGGGAGTCGCCCCATTAACCAGGTGGTGTGCGATGCCCTGAGCTCTCTGCCCCAGGGCCTGCAGATTACACATCAGACCGGTCGAGATGATGTCGCATGGGTGCGGCAGCGGTATCAGGCGTCTGGTGTTGAGGGCAGGGTTCTGGAGTATCTGGAGGACATGCCAAGTGAGCTCACTGCTGCCGATCTCGTGATTTCCAGGGCTGGAGCCTCCACCGTGGCTGAAATCACAGCAGCCGGCCGAGCCTCAATCCTGATTCCGCTGCCGACCGCTGCTGATGATCATCAAAGAAAAAACGCCCGCTCCCTGGAGCAGCGGGGAGCTGCCCTGGTCAAGGAACAGGCAGAGTTGGAAGGCAAGGAGCTGGCCATTCTGCTCGCTCAACTCGACTCGGATCGAAACAGACTTCAGTGCATGGCTGAGTCCTCCCGGCGCCTGGCCAGGCCCGACAGTGCTGAGCGCATCACTGACCTGGTGCAGGACCTTTGTCAATGAGCGATTCCAGTTTTTTTGCAGGTTATTCCGTGGGCCCGGTTCATTTTGTGGGTATCGGTGGAATCGGCATGAGTGGACTGGCCCGGATCCTGGCCCAGAGCCGTGTTCAGGTTTCCGGTTCCGATCAGCAGGAGGGAGAGGTGCTCGATTCCCTTCGCGACCTTGGAGTCCGAGTCGAGATCGGCCATCGAGAAGAGAACCTCCCAGACGCAGCCTTGCTGGTAGTCTCGAGCGCGATTTCAGGGGACAACGTAGAACTCGAAGCCGCGCGGAGAAGGGGGCTTCAGATTCTCCACCGCTCGGAAATGCTGGCAGAGCTCCTGCGCTACAAGGTTGGAATCGCTGTTTCGGGAACCCACGGAAAGACCACGACCTCTGCCATGATTGCCACCCTCCTGAAGGAGGTCGGCCTCGACCCCACTGCCATCGTCGGAGCCCGTCTGATCCATCTCGGGACCAACGCCGTGCTGGGCTCCGGGCCCCATCTGGTCTGCGAGGCCGACGAGAGTGATCGAAGCTTTCTGCGGGTTCCGGCCGTTTTCAAGGTTGTGACCAACATTGACGCGGACCATATGGACGTTTACCGGGACCTGGAAGATCTGGAGAATGCCTTTCTTGAGTTCATGAACTCGGTTCCGTTCTACGGTCTTGTCATCGCCTGCCGGGACGATCCCGGGCTCCAGGATCTGATCAAAAAAGTTCACCGTCGAGTGTTAACTTACGGCCTTGATGAAGACGCCGACGTGTCGGCGAAACACTTGGAAACCAAGGCTTTCGGCACCGCTTTTACATGTTTCCGTGGAGGGCGGGAGCTGGGCAGAGCGGAGCTTCATGTTCCCGGTCGTCACAACGTCCAAAATGCCCTGGCGGCAGTTGCCGTCGGCTTACGGCTGGAAGTTCCCTTTGAGAAGGTGGCCGAGGCTCTGGCCTGCTTTCAGGGAACCGAAAGGCGCCAGCAGTTCAAAGGTGAACGAGGCGGAGTTGCCGTGATTGATGACTATGGGCATCACCCAACCGAGATCCGAGTCACGCTGGACAGCCTGGGAGAATTTGGTCGAAGGACCATCGTCGTATACCAGCCCCACCGATACACGCGGACGGAATACCTGATGGATCGTATGGGGAACTGCTTCGAAGCGGCCGACCGACTCTTCGTCATGGGAATCTACGCTGCTGGAGAGGAGCCGATTCCGGGAGTCGATTCCAGAGAGCTGGTGGACCGGATACGCAAGAGCCGCGAGGCCACTTTCGTGGAAGGACCGTCCGCCATGGTCCAGATTCTGGAGCGTGAGACGGAGCCTGGCGATCTCGTGGTCACGATGGGTGCGGGAGACGTCTGGAAGGTGGGGGAGGAGTTTCTTGGCTAAGCGGACCACCAAGCACCGCAATCGTGAAAACCTGAAGAAGGTGGCTCGCTCAACTGCCCGCGTGGTTCTGGTGGTCGCCCTGGTCTCAGCCATCCTCTACGGAGTTCTCCTTTTCAACAATCTGACTACTTCGGCCCGGACCTTTCATTTGCAGGGAGTGACCTTCCAGGGGCTCGAACATGCCGACCAAGACCGTCTTCAGCAGCTTGTGCAACAGGGTGTCTCCCCGAATGTTCTGACCGTGAGGCTGTCAGAAGTGCGGGAACGGGTTGAAGCAGAGGCCTGGGTCCAGTCAGCTGTGGTTCGCAGAAGGCTGCCCAACCAACTCGAGGTTTATGTTCAGGAGCGGATTCCCGAAGCGGTGGCGGCTATCGATGGGAAACTGACGATCGTCGATGCAGAAGGTGTTGCCCTGGCGCCCTTCGGGCCCGGGTTTCAGTACCTGGACAGGCCCATTTTGAAGGGCCTGCTGAGCCCGGCCATCGAGAGGGCCCGGACCTCGAACGCCCAGCGCATGCAGGTCTACCTTCGCATCCTCGACGAATTGGACGCGGGAGATCAGGACTACACCGGAAGTATTTCCGAGGTGGATGTCAGTGATGTCAGCCGGGTCAGGGTGATCCCCTCCCGGGAACCAGTCCCGGTGCTACTGGGGGAACGAGATTACCTGCAGCGGTACGAGACCTTCATCTCCCAGATGGACCTGGTCCAGGAAGTGAAGGACAAGCACGGGACAATCGACTGGATCGATGTGACGTTTGATCATCGAATCATCATTCACACTCCACGAGAAAAGGATCAATCCACACTGAAAGTTCTGGATTCAGATTAGTACTTCTTGGGACTTCCACCACGGGCTGCTAGGTACTCACGGGTGTCTATGGGAAGAAAGAACAGGCTGATTGCCGGAATTGATATCGGCACGACCAAGATCTGTGTAGCGGTAGCGGCAGCCAACGGGCCGGGGCTGCGAGTGCTGGGCTCGGGAACCGTACCCTCGACAGGTCTTCGCAAGGGAGTCATCGTCAATCTGTCAGAGACCATTGACAGCATTCGAGGAGCTCTCGAATTGGCTGAAGAGCGCTCCAAAACAGTCGTGGAATCCGCCTATGTCAGCCTTGGAAGTGCCTATCTGCGGGGAGTGAATCGCTGTGGGACGACCGAGGTGCGGGGGCGCAACAATGAGATCAGCCCCGAGGACATCCAGCGAGCCGTCGCCGCCGCACGGGAGATGGATATCACCGAAGGGTACGAGGTGATCCACGTCCTCACCCAGAAATTCGAAGTCGACGGCCAGGACGGGATTGACGACCCCAAAGGCATGCATGGTCATGAGCTCTCTGTCCATCTCCACCTGGTGTTGACAGCGTCGTCCGTACTTCAAAACATCGTCAACGCTGTCAACAAGGCGGGCGTGGTGGCCGATGGTGTCGTCATGCAGCAGCTTGCTTCCGCCGAGTCGATCCTGAGCGACGACGAGAAGGACCTGGGAGTCTTTCTGGTCGACATCGGGGGCGGCACCACGGATCTGGCTGTCTACAGCCAGGGTGCCATCTGGCATTCTGAGGTTTTTCCCCTGGGTGGGAACCTGATCACTAAGGACATAGCCATCGGAACGAAGACCCCAATTTCCGAAGCGGAACAGGTGAAAAAAGAGGTGGGAAGTGTCTTCCCGGAAAGCGTTCCCGTCGAAGAGCTCGTGGAGATCACAGAAGTTGGTTCAGGCCGCGAGAAGACCATACAACGGCAGTTCGTTTGCCGGATCATTCAGGCTCGCTGTGACGAGCTCCTGAATCGGGTGGCCGGAGTCACCCAGGCCGTAGGAGTGAATAACGAGCTTGCGACCGGGGTGGTGCTGACGGGTGGGGGAGCCATGTTGGACGGCTTTCGGGACCGAGCCGAGACCATTCTGAGAATGCCGGTTCGAATCGGATACCCGGTGAACCTGGTGGCACAGGATCACGAGATTTATCACCCGGCCTTCTGCACGGCCCTCGGTCTTCTTCGCTACGCACATGAGCTGAGAAACGGGGTTCCTTCGGCCCGGGCGAAGCCCATATACGGCCGGTCGAAGGGGAGGACAGATCGATTGAAGAGATGGCTCCTGGAGACAATCTCGTGAAGGCTGGAATCTCGAGGAAGCAACTGAAAAAACGATGGGGCAACCTGTTTAAGGAGGGACCTGTGAGTCGACTGAGCTGCGATGAGAAAACGATCAAACTGGCCTTCGAGGAAGGTCCCCTCAACGGCGCGCGCATCAAGGTTATCGGTATCGGCGGAGGGGGATGCAATGCCGTAAATCGAATGATTGAGGCCGGCATTGACGGCGTTGAATTCATCGCGGCGAATACCGACATGCAGGCTCTTCGTCTGTGTCATGCCCCGATGAAAGTCCAACTCGGCAACAAGTTGACCAAGGGACTGGGGGCGGGAGCCAATCCCGATATGGGTCGACAGGCCGCCCTCGAGGACACGGAGAAGATCATCGAGCTCCTGGAAGGGGCAGACATGGTTTTTGTGACCGCAGGGCTGGGCGGCGGCACGGGAGGAGGGGGTGCTCCCATAGCTGCCAGTCTGGCTACCGAGCTGGGCGCGCTGACCGTAGCGGTCGTCACCAGGCCCTTTGAGTTCGAAGGCAGGAAGAGGCGTCTTCATGCCGACCGCGCTCTCGAGGAACTGAAAGAAAGTGCAGACACCGTGATCACGATTCCGAATGAGCGCCTTCTGGATACAGTCCCGGAAGGCACCTCACTGGCCGACGCTTTCAAGTTTGCGGACGACGTCCTGCGCCAGGCCGTGCAGGGGATCAGTGATCTCATCACGGTTCCCGGTGTGATCAACCTGGACTTCGCAGATGTCAAGACCATCATGACCGACATGGGGATGGCACTGATGGGAACCGGGGTCGGTTCGGGCAAAGACCGGGCCGTGCAGGCGGCCAGGAATGCCATTTCCAGTCCCCTTCTGGAGGACACGACTATCCAGGGCGCTCAGGGCGTCCTGATCAACATTACCGGCAACCAGTCCATCACGCTTCAGGAGGTGAGTGAGGCGAGCCGCATCATCCAGGAGTCAGCTCATCCAGATGCCAACATCATTTTCGGATCCGTTTTTGACGAGGGGATCGAAGACCAGATCAAGATCACGGTGATCGCAACGGGTTTCGATGAATTCGGGTTGGAGAGATCCCGTTCTGAAGAGAGTATCGACGAGGTTGAGCCCGCTCTAGGGAATTTCGGCTTGCCGACCGAATCCGCCGTCCGGCGCTTTGAGGTTTCCGAGCAGGGGGGCCCCGATCAGGAAAGGGACCTTGAGGTGCCAACCTACTATCGCAACAGACTCAGTCCCTGATGTGATACCCGGGGACCCTGCCCGATGGCAACCCCCTGTGTGGGAGAAGCCTTGGGGCAGCGACAATTTTCCCTGGGTTGGCGACCTGATCAACAGCAGCTCTGGCCGGGAACACAGTGCTGTGCCTCCACTTCGCCAGCCGGCTCGAACACTGTGAAATAGCGGGCAAAGGGCTCAGACTTCAGTATCGAAGCCGTCTTTTCGCACACCTCTTTCGTCTCTCCAGCCCGAAAGACGTGATCCGGGTCATCATCGAGATGGAACGCCGTACCGGGGCCGTGAAACATGGCCTGCTGCCCGATAAAATAGCAATCGCCACCCGGGTCGACGACTGGTTTGATGGCTTCCACCATCACCGAGTAGAGTCTCACCTGTTCCAGGGATCTGCGGTGAACCTCGGACAGGGGCTTTTGTGAAAAGTAACGCTCGCTGATCTGGGGACCGTTCTGCCAGAGGTAGTCGGTCACGAGCTGGATGCCGTGAAATCCGGTTTCCTTGAGAAGTGCGTTGAGCTCTTGGAAAGACAAGACCCCAGCTACGCAGTCGGCCCAGGCCTGCTCGCTCTTGCGCAGGATCTCTGGAATCGGGGCGTAGGAAACGACGTCCGAAAAAGAAAGCTTCTTGCCGGGCTTGAGTACTCGGTACATCTCGCGATAAGCCGTCGACTTATCTACTGCCAGATTGTTCACGCAATTCGAGAAAATGACGTCTACCGTTTCAGCTGGAAGCGGAATCTTGACGTCAAATTGTCCGCTCAAGAACTGGATGTTGTCATAACCGAGCTGGTCCGCCACGGCTGCTTGAAAAGCACGGGCTTTCTTCAGCATTTCAGAGTTCATGTCCAGCCCCCACACCAGGCCGGACGGTCCGACCTTCTTGGCGGCAATGAAGCAGTCCCGTCCCAGGCCGGGGCCCAGGTCGAGAACCGTCAGCCCTTCCGCCAGAGACCGCAGCTCAGCGGGAACACCGCACCCATAGTTTCGCTCCAGAACTTCCTCGGGAAGGTGGGCCAGATCCGACTGGCTGAAAAACTCTCGATAATCGACCGAACAGCACAGTGAAGGGTCAGTAGCTTGAGCAGCCTTCGAGTATGTATTTCGGATTGCTTCCTTTGCCATTCCAGGTCCCGTTCTCCTTCTTATGACGCAGCAGAACTCGATTGGTCCCGCGAAATTTTAACATTGAATGGGTTCCGGGTTCTGGGTTCTAGGTTCTGGGTTAATTTTGAGTCAAGTTTGAGGCCGGACGGACAGAACGGTGTGGCGTAAGCGCACCGTCCCAGGTGTCTGACGGCACGCTGACGCCGTGCCGTTCTGTGTGCGGGATGGTGCTGGCCTGGCTCACCACCTGAGTACATTGCTCGTCGGTCTGAGGCGGAGCCTCGTTAGGTTCTGGGTTCCGGGTTGCGAGTTCCAGGTTCCACGTCCCCACAACTTTGAACCTTCAACCTTTAACCTGGAACCCATGAGCAGTCCGGAATTCGACTGGAAGCTGAAAGGTGGCTACGGGGAACTCATCCGGGAGGGAGACGTCGAGGCTCGGCTCAGGGGAAAAACATGGAAACTGGTCGCCGCTCTTTCTCCCACGGGCCTGGCTCGAAGGATTCGACCTGTTGACCTGGATTTTGTCTTGAGGCGGCCATTGAGAGCGGAGTTTCCCGGAGGGGGCGTCCTGCGGCTTCATCCGGAGGGGAGTCTGAGGGCCCGAATTCTGTTCTCGCGCAATGCCTTTCTGGGCAACTTCCGGGTAGCGGAGAATCACTTCGGGATTCAGTGGACGGTGCAGGGGGCGGTGGAGGCGGAGGCAGCACTCTGGGGTCTGGCAAGAGTCGAAGCAGGAACAAGGTTGAGCAGCACCTGGGTCACGGAATTCCCTCTAGAAACCGGTTCCCCCTCGACAGCGCTGCTGGAAAGCTGGCGTGCCTGGTTGAACCTCCTGGATGCCAGGCAGGCACCACGGATTGGAGAAGGGCAGGTTCACCGTCTATTGTGGTCCGGAGATCTCAAGACCGCCATCGAAGTGAACTGGTCTCTTCTCGAGGGCTGGTCTATCCCCGCCCAACTCCCCTTCCTGAAAGTGACCGCCGCCGCCTCGGCCCTGGCTGGAGCCTCTCTGGATTTCTCGGTCAGGCGCCGGGGTCGCTTTCAGCTGCAGCTCAGCCGCCGCCGGCAAAAGACGGTTCTGTCCCTGCGGCAGGTCCGTGAGCTGAAAGCGGGGGTGACTGCACAGGCAAGGATCGGCGCCGCTACCGCGGTTCGTCTCTCCCGGATCTCGTCGCGACGTCCCCAGCTTGACCGATACGCGATCCAGCCCCTCAACCAGCCCTTGATTCAACAGGCCAATCGAAGGCTGTCGAATGCCGTGGTGCGGCGCCTCCAGACCAGCCTGTCGATAGAACTGTCCCGGAAGCGAGGGCAAACCCGACTCTTCAGGGTAGAGTGGCAGTCCCACCAGGAGCAATCGGTCCGTTTTGCCTATCAGGATCTGCTTGGGGGGCGATTACCTTCGCCTTTGCCCGGGGTCCGAATCAGCGGAGTATTCGAAAGCGTCAGACAGAAGAGCATCCGCGTTGCCCTGAATCTTTTCGACTGGATGATTCTGCGGGGAGAGAAGTCCACTCAACGAATCGAGCGGGCAAGCCTGACACCCGACGGTCATCTTCTTATCGAGCGTGCTGATTCCCTGGAAAGACTCAGGGAGACACGACGGAGCCGGCAGCTGGCATCGGTCCTGCTCAGGGACATCGAGGAGCGAGAAAGAAAGTCGACGAATCTCAGGTGGAGTCTTGCACGAGAGGGTCGCTTTGACCGGAGACGGCTGCGCCAATGGCTGCGCCTGGGACTTCACTCGCGCATTCTCGACTCGGCCACCCTCCCGGGCCGGAAGCGTTTTCCTCTGCGACTCCGTTTTCTGCTCGTCAGCGAGTACTCGAGTGCCAGCCTATTACGGATTCGCGGGGCCAGCCGGGAAGATTGGTGGATGACCCTGATACGGGTGCTCGAAATCCAGGCCCCGGAGCGCTACGGGCGCCCGAATCACTGGCGTGACTGGATTGATTTTCCGGAGGTCCGGGAAGCCATCGATCGCGATCCAGTTCAGAGTCACCTGGCTAGCCGTTACCCGATTCCCGGTCGCCGATCGGTCCAGCGACGCCAGGTTGTTTCGGAATATCTTCGTGCCCGACGCTTTCTTGATCTGCTGGATGGATGGAAACAGGGAGATCGGGAGCGGTTGCTCCGCTTGCTGTCGGCGCGACTCGACCTCCCGTCTTTTCTCTTTTTCAGTCTGCTTTGTCCGGATGACATGCGGCGGGGGGCCGCTGCTCTACAGGGAGACCTGGAGTATGTCTGGGGAGACGAGACGCTCCTCCTGGAGTGAATGCGTTCCACGTTCCACGTTTCACGTTCCACGAACCCTTAACCTTCAACTTTCAACCCAGGAACCCATCGTGGAACGTGGAACGTGGAACGACGCGAGCGACAGCGAGCGTCTATTTCACGCCGTAGGCGCCAAATAACTCGTAGTTCTTCAAAATATAGCCCAGGAAGAAAGCACAGCCGACCAGGAACCTGTCCTTGAGGACCGACTGTGACCGCTGGTGAGCCGCGGCACAGGCTCTCACCAGGAGCAGGTCATAGCCCTGGCCCACCCTGGCGTCGTTTTTGGCGGCCAGGGTAGCCAGAGTCTGGACCAGTTCCAGGTGGGCTTCCTCTCCCATTCCCAGGATCGTCTGGGCCGTGTTTGCGGATGCGTAGGGGTCGCTGTGGCTGATCAGGCTGCGCAGGGTTTCGAAGGGATTGATGGGACAGACACTCTCCGCCATGTCGACCACCCGACGAGCCTGACCGGCTTCACGGCTTTTCCGAGAAGCCTGCTGGATGAGAAGCACGGCCACTGCCAGGCCCTGGCCGCGCTTGCTGGTCCCGGCTCTTCCTGCCCAGTCGCGACAGGCATCGGTATAGAGCAGCGCCCTGACCGGAAGCAGCCAGCGGCCGATCTGGGCGTTGGTGAGTGCCTGGACAGCTGTCAACAGCAGGGCTTCGTGTATGGAGTCAAAAGTGTTTCCCTGACTTGCCAGCCGGCTCAGAGCGTCGAGGGCGTCGGACGGGTCGTCAGAGTAGAGAACTGCCCCTTCGAAGATCTCCAGCTCTTCCTCGACCATGGCTTTGTCTCTCTCTTGCGAGATATCGAGGGGTTGCGCCTGGACGGCCAGAGTGGCCAGTCGATCCTGGCGGGGTCCCAGGATGAGAAAATGGAGCGCCGGAAACAGGATCAGCTCTGCGTGCTCCCAGTTCAGTGACTCGGCCATTTCCCAGGCCTGGGCCAGCTGAATGAACTTCAATCCGCCGTGAGCGGTGTCGTTGAGTCCCCTGGTCAAGCTGCGAGTTCGGAAGAAGTCTCGTTCCTCTGAGTTTTCCAGGAATCCCCTGACCAGCGTGTAGCAAGTCTCGAACTGTCGATTGGTGGCTGCCTCCTCAAACTGATTCCAGCGATCTTCCAGGGGCTGGTCCCCCCCGGCTTCCTCTGAGACACCGTTCCAGGGTCTCCGCTTTCGCGAATTGGCGATAAACCAGGCCTGCTGGAGGCAGGGCCACCAGAGACGGTTCTGAGGGAAAAGACTCAGCGTGGATGCTGCACAGGAGAGGCCGAAGAAACCGTGTGGAACCAGATCGTCGTAGTACTTTTCATACAGTTTTACGGGCATCTCAGCCGCTACCTGGAGGATGAACTCCCGTGGCTCTCCCCACTCCTCCTGGGCCGTTTTGAACAGCTTGGCAAACGCCTTCGGGTTCGAGCTATCAAAGAGTTGGTGTAGAACTTCGTTCATTTTGGGTTCTGGGTTCTAGGTTACTTGTGCCCAGTTTATCTTTAATGTTGAGTCAAGTTTGAGAGCGGACGGACAGAACGGTGTGGCGTCAGCGCGAACCTTCAACTTTCAACTTTCAACTTGCAGCCTCTAACTTTCCACTTTTCGCCGCTTACTTTCAACCTCCAACCTTCAGCTTGCTAGAATGGTGGCATGATCGCGAGGCGTAAGAGTGTCACTGCGAGGGTAGGTGGGATGCCGGTGGGTTCCGAACACCCGGTGGTAGTTCAGAGCATGACGAACACCGACACGGCTGACGTCGCGGGAACGGTCGGGCAGATCCGCGAACTTGCCGAGGCGGGTTCGGAGCTGGTTCGGATCACCGTGAACAACGAGGCGGCGGCCAGGGCAGTCCCCGAGATCGTCGCTCGCCTTGCCGACACGGGGTGTCCGGCTCCGGTCATCGGAGACTTTCACTACAACGGCCACCTGCTGCTGAGGAAATTCCCGGATTGTGCGGAAAAGCTGGCCAAGTACCGGATCAACCCGGGCAACGTGGGCGTGGGAAAGCACCGGAACACCAATTTCCGGCAAATGATCGAGATTGCGCTCGACAACGACAGGCCGGTCCGAATTGGAGTGAACTGGGGATCTCTCGACCAGGGTCTTCTGGATCGGTTCATGGACGAGAATGCCCGGCGGCCGGAACCTGCAGACGCCAATGATGTGTTAATGAAGACGATCGTGGAGAGTGCGCTGCAGTCGGCTGAAATGGCTGAGGAGTACGGGCTGCCTCACGACCGGATCATCATCAGTGCCAAAGTCTCCAAAGTGCCGGACCTGATTCAAGTTTACCGGGAGCTGGGTGAGCGCTGTGACTATCCTCTCCATCTAGGTCTGACCGAAGCCGGGATGGGAACACCGGGGATTGTGGCCAGTGCCTCGGGGCTGGCAGTGCTCTTGACGCAAGGCGTTGGGGATACGATTCGGGTGAGTCTGACTCCCCGTCCCGGAGGCGACCGCTGCGAGGAGGTCCTGGTGGCTCAGCAGATTCTTCAGGCTGTTGGAGTTCGGAGCTTTGCTCCCCGGGTCAGTGCCTGTCCGGGATGTGGCCGCACCACCAGTACTCTCTTCCAGCAGTTGGCCGAAGAGATCCAGACTCACGTCTCCAGGAGGATGAGAGACTGGCAGAGGACCTGTCCTGGCGTTGCCGACCTCAAGATTGCCGTCATGGGCTGTGTGGTAAACGGCCCGGGAGAGTCGAAGCACGCAGATATCGGGATCTCACTTCCCGGTACGGGAGAGAGTCCCAAGGCTCCGGTCTATGTAGAAGGCCGTCACTTCACGACTTTGAAAGGACCCACCATTGCCGGCGATTTCCTGACGCTCCTGGAGAACTACGTGAAAAAGAGGTTCGGTGCGGCGAAGGTTCAAGGTTGAGGGCGTGCCGCTCGCTGGCGCTCGCGGCGGTTACCAGTTACCGGTTACCAGTTGGGAGACCAACAAAGAAACCAGTAA
>CBDBGQ010000051.1:0-213656 GCA_965205345.1 Acidobacteriota bacterium
CATCTCGCTGAGGGTGTAGTGGTCCAGCGATCTTTGGTGTGCACCCAACCGGGAGCAATCTGTTGATAATTTGAATGTTATCGTGTTTCTCTACTGAATCTTTCAAGAAACACCAGAGAGCACGATGTCTACTCACAGACCTCCAAGAATCCCGCTTCCCAAGGGCTGGCCATCACACGTCAAGTCCGGCGTCCTCCACGTCATTTCATTAGCTCACTTCTCGCTCACACACGCCCGAGGCTGGGCTGCCAGAAGCGTCAGTGCCAGCGCCCGAATCGCTGCCGAGAAGGATCGACTGCATCAAGAAATCGCCTTGCTGCGGGAGGAACTCCGCATCAAAGACTGGCCACGGAGATCGCGGTGCGCCAAGCCTTGCACATTGGTCGCCGGACAGCCGGTGATAGATTCAGCCTTGAAATCGGTTACCACGACGGACGTCGTCACCTTTCGGTCGTTTCCTTAAGGCGTGCCGCGTAGGGCTGGTCCGGCTCCACAGTTTGAGCTCTGATCTTTCGTTGGCTATGTTCCCTCAGCGCTCTGCTCCTTCAGAATCCGGGAAGGCCCTCCTGCAGCGGGCACTTCAAGGTAAGACTTGTAGCCTCTCGTCTCTGATATTGTCACGCTATCGGCCCAAAAACGGAGACCAAAAATCGCTGGCCCAGTACAGGGAGCCGTAATACTCTTTGCGCTCACATCATTCAGATGTCTCGACAAACTGATGGACAGTATTCAGGCCCCCCTGGGCAAGAACGTGCCCCTGATTGAAGGAGGATTCCCTCGAGGTTTGAGCTGGCCAGTGAGGTCGCGAAGATGAGCTGGGCGGAGGATCCTAAGTACTGGGTGGGGTACTCACCCCCCTAGCAGTCCGTGGTGAAAGTCGCGCGCGGTCGCGCGCCAGGGATCTGCGTTCGCTGGCAAGGCACGAGGAGGAAGTCGATGCTTGGTTATCGAGGACGACAAAAAACACAACCAGGGGGGCGCAAACCCCTGGCGCCCTTCGGGTTACGGGCGGTGCAGGCCCATCTGCTGGGTTGCCCCTCCTCGACGATGCTAGCTAGCAGCTAGGAAATTGTAAGCCGGATCACATCTCAATCCCGCCACCCGTTCCGATCTATCGAAGCAACCTGAATTACGTTTCAAACAGTTAGCCCGCATAGATCACCGATTTGGAAATGAAGGTGATTTTGGCAGGCCGGAACGGTTTTCTGAGAGTTTCGCTATCGATCCGGTCCAGGTCGAGTGATGCGGTGGTGTGGAGGGTCGTGAATGGAACGTTTTTCGGGTTCGGAAGAGCGTGACGGAATGCATTCAGGCAGAGCTCGGCCTGAGCGATGGAACGATTTCGTTTTTGGGGGCGTTTGATCGGGACAGACCTCAGCAGCGCAGAGGAATGGCCTGGAGGTTTCGAACGACGGCAGCGAAGACCTCGCTGTAGGGATAGGCTTCCGACATGGAGATCCAGACGTGGCGGACCGTGAGGCGGACCTGGGCGCCGATCTTCAGGAGCTTCAAGCGAATCGTCTGACACTGAGCGCGAGCCAGGGGGGTCTGCTTCAGTCCGAGACGACGCAAGGCGTGCATGAGCATGTAGGCGGCGGAGGACAGATACAGCCGGAGTTGATTGGCGCGCATCGTTGCCGCGCTGGTCCGGTCGGCGAACAGATCCAACTGCTGTTCTTTTATGCGGTTCTCCATGTCGCCCCGCGCACAGTAGAAGTCTTCGTAGAGCGGCGCGGGCCCCCAGGCGTTCCGGCGACAGGGAGGTGACGACGAATCGGGGATTGGCGCCTTTCTCCAGGAACTCGGCCTTGCCGACGACGCGTCGCTCCGAGGTCCAACTGTGGCGAGTCCGGTAGCGGAAATCCTTGAACACCCGCGCCGGTGTCCCGGTGGCGTTGAACTCGGCTTCGGCCTGAGTCATCGCTTCGGCGCTCTCTGACTTGAGCCGATCATTGTTGGCCAACCCCATCACGTAATCCACGTGATGGTCTTCACACCAGCGGAGCAAGTCATCCCGGCAAAAGCCCGAGTCGGCCCGGATGACGATCGAGACCTCCGGCCAGCTCTGCCGAATCCGGCCGACGATCCGTTCCAGTTCCTCCACCGATCCCGCGGCCCCATCGATATTGGAACACCGCAACCGGGCGCACAGCAGATGCTCCCCCGAGAAGATGTACAGCGGGAGATAACAGTAGTGGCGGTAGTAAGCGTGAAAGAACCGGCCTTCCTGCTGGCCATGGATCGGGTCGTCGGTCGCATCCAGATCCAGCACGATCTCCTCGGGCGCCGATTCGTGGGACTCCACGAAGGCATCCACCATCCAGCCGTCGATCCGGTCCGGGTCCATCGCGATCTTCTTGTACCGCTCCTGCTCATCGACCTCGGCTCCGGTCAACTCCAACCGGTTCAGCGTACACCTGCCCGCCAGCGCCTTCCCCCGATCTGAGGCCTGCCGCCGCCGCTCCCCCAACGGATCGGCCTTATTCACCGCCACCGCCAGCATCGGATCGGTGCGCAACTGATCATGATCGTTCAGATCCTCGTACCCCAGACAGAGTCCGTAGATGCGCTGCCCCAACAACTCCTCCACCGTGTGTTCGATCAACCGCGCATCCCGATGATCCCTGAAACACTCAGCCAGTCCGGCGATCAGACCCGTCCCCCTCTCGACCTCTCGCAACAGCAGCACCCCTGCATCGGAGGTGATCTTTCCACCGTCGAACCGCGCCTTCACTTTGCGTTGAGATAGTTGGTGAAATTCGAACCTGACTTGTTTACACTCTGTTCTCATAAGGGCCGCCTCCGTTTGCGTGTGAAAATGTTCATTCAAAACGCTTTATACCAAACAGGGCGGCCTTCTAAGGTCCTCATCGGTGATCTATGCGGGTTAGTTGTTGATCTGATAAGACATGTGTTGACGATACTCTACGAGGTCTGATCTGAATTGCGATAAGGGCTCTGATTTGGTCGGGGCTGTGCTCTTCAAAACGGAACGTCCGGTAACACTCCTCACGGATTTCGGAACAACGATCTTGTAACCTTCAAAGATCAGGGGTTGGGGATTATTTCCACCTCTTTCAAGGAGGTTCGTCCATGTTTAAGGTGCGTGTTCAAGACGAGCGCGGGATGGTGGCGGTCACGGTCGCTTTGCTGCTGGCCGCACTTCTGGGCTTCGCAGCTCTGGCGCTCGACATCAGCTCTCTTCTGCTGGTCCGGAATGAGCTGCAGAATGCGACCGACGCGGGGGCACTGGCAGGCGCCGGCGAGTTGTATCTCAACAGCGGGGAGCAAATTAACACGGGCTGCAATGCCGTGGCAGAGGCTGCCGCCACCACCAACAGCGCTCAAAACAACGCAGTGGAAGTCAATGCAAACACGGGCAGCAACAGTGGAGACGTGCAGAGAGGCCACTGGAGATGGACCGATCACTCCTTCACTCCCGACGACAGCCTGGCCGCCGTCGTCCTGAATGACGTGACGAACGCGGACCTCGACGCCAACATGAACTTCATCAATGCGGTCCGGGTCATAGCACGAAGACAGACAACCCCGGCCGTTTCCTTCTTTTCACACCTCCTGGGTTTCAGCGATTTCCAGATGCAGTCTGAGGCGATCGCTTACATCGGTTTCGCCGGGACGTTTCTTCCGGGGGAGGCACTCGAGCCGATTGCCATCTGTCGGGAGGCTCTTCTCAACGCGGACGGAGAGTACTCATGCAGTACGGGGCGCATGATAAACAGCTCACTGGGCGACGGACACAACACCGCGGGGTGGACCAACTTCACCCAGGAACCCTGTGAAACGACCAGCAGCTCATCAACGAAACCGTACGTCGGTTGCAGTGCGATTCCTTCTCCGGAGATCGTCTTTCAGGTAGGTATGGGTACGACGGGAGGACAGATGCAGACTGTGGCCGACGATCTCATGGACTGCTGGGAAGCAACTGCCGACAGCGACGGCGACGGCCGTCCGGATACCGTCTACAACATGACCCTGCCGGTCATCGAGTGTCCGGGCAAAAATGTCGCTAACTGCTCCAAGCTGGTTGGCGCTGTGAATGTGAACATGGTGTGGATGATCCGGAATGCCAAAAAAGACTACAGTTGGATCCCGACCGAGATGAGCGGACCCGACCCGTTCCCGGACTGGGTATGTCCCGACTGGATTACAGGGGGCCTGGGATTCGATGATCTCAGCACCGCCCAGAAGGAGGCCTGCTGGCTCGATTTTATCGATCATTTCAATCTGGTCACGTTCCAGGGCACCAGCATAGCCAATGTTAAGCTTAACGACATTAAAAAGACCCTATTCTTCGTTCCTGATTGCGATACCCACGTACCCATCGGCCTCACGGCGGGTCCCAACCTGGGCGTTCTGGCCAGGATTCCGGTGCTCGTAAAGCAGCGCATCCCGGGAGTGGCGGTGGCTAGCAGCGCGTTGTGAAGTCGCCTCTCGGTCAGGCAGTGCCAATAGACTTGTGCCATGTCGATGGGCAAGCGTAAGAGACAGAGGCAGAGCGAGATGTGGGTGTCGGCAACAGAGCTGACCAAAGCACCTGGACACCCTTTTTACCAACGCCTGAACAGAGTGCTGGGCAAGCACGGGTTGGATGATTTTGTGGAAGCGGAATGCGCCACTTTCTATGCCCCCAGCCGAGGGAGACCGAGCCTGGCACCCGGCATCTATTTCCGGCTGCTGGTGGTGGGCTACTTCGAAGGCTTGAGCTCGGAGCGAGGGATCGCCTGGCGAGCAGCTGATTCACTGGCGCTGCGTGATTTTCTGGGACTGAATCTGAGTGAGCCACCGCCCGATCATTCGACCATCTCGAGAACCCGGCGACTGATCGATGTGGCAACGCATGAGGCGGTTTTCTCCTGGGTGCTGGAGCGGATAGCCGAGAGCGGGTTATTGAATGGCAAGACGATCGGCATCGATGCCACCACGCTGGAAGCCAATGCGGCGCTGCGCAGCATCGTGAGACGAGACACCGAGCAGGGCTACGAAGAGTTCTTAACGGAGTTGGCAGTAGCCTCCGCCATCCAGACGCCTACTCGAGAAGATCTGGCCAGACTGGACCGCAAGCGAACCGGCAAGGGATCGAACCAGCAGTGGAAGCACCCGCATGATGGGGATGCCCGCATCGCCAGGATGAAGGATGGGCGCACGCATCTAGCGCACAAGGCGGAGCATGCAGTGGATCTGGAGACGGGAGCCATCGTCTCGGTCACGGTGCAAGGAGCGGATCGAGGCGATACGCAAACGATGGTGAAGACACTGACACAGGCGGCCGAGCAGGTGGAACAGGCGCTGCCGAAGGGATCGGGCATCGAAGAGGTGGTGGCCGACAAGGGGTATCACAGCAGCGAGCGGATGGTGGATTTAGAAGCACTGGGACTGCGCAGCTATGTGAGCGAACCGAAACGAGGGAAGCGACGCTGGAGAGGAGACACTCAGGCCCGTGATGCGGTCTATGGGAACCGGCGACGAATCCGGGGTCGGCGGGGACGGCGACTTTTACGACAACGGGGTGAGCTACTGGAGAGACCGTGTGCTCACCTTTACGAGACCGGCGGGATGAGACGGGTTCACGTTCGGGGCCATGACAATGTCTTGAAGCGGCTGCTGATTCAGGTGAGCGGATTCAATCTGGGGCTGCTAATGCGCCAGCAGTTGGGTGTGGGCACGCCGCGGGGGCTGCAGGGGCGGATTTGCCTCGTTTTGCTCCTCATTTTGTCGCTGTGGAAGCGTCTGCAGGGTCTGTTTGGCTTGATTCCGACTGCCCAGACTAAAAAGTCCAGGTCAACGGTCCCGTCGCTTCTGCCACCGGTCCGCTCGGTCTGAACTCAGAAAACCTATTTCCACCACGGGCTGCTAGCGGCCTTCGGGTTACGGGCACGTGGGAGTTTCACCACGGGCTGCTAAGGGTTCGGAGGCGCTGGCGGTTGTGTGTCGGAAGCAATGTCCCCGGCCCGACTCGAGATCGTGTCAGTAGCTGCCCCGCCGAAGTCTGCTACCAGCAAAGCGACCGTTTCATAGGCCCGGTCGATCACCTGGTCAATTCTCTCCAAAGTCGACAAGGCCTGGTCACCGCCATCCCCGGATTCACTGATCGGGGCTTCCATAATGGGGAGCAGGAAATAGGAGCCAGCGATGACCAGCAGGCACAAACTGAGCACGATGACAAAGCCGAAGAGGCCCGCCGGTCTCCGTGACTTTTTACTTCCAGTTAGATCGGCGATGGCCTCCCGGATTCCTGGCAGCTGGGGATGGACAATTCCCAGAACCTTCTGAACATGGACTCGGTCGTCGGGTTTGAGCTGGTCCCAGGCCGTTTGCTGCTTGTCAGCCGAGAGTCGGTGAAACTTGTTTCCAAACTGCGTCCATTTGTCGGAGCAGGCCACGGCGGGAGTGACACCCCGCCGGCAGAACCTGCAATAGCCCGCCGCGTCCTGGATAAGCTAGGGGTGTACCGTTCTTTCTGTAATTTGAGGAAGGTGAGCTAAAAGGATCAGAGGTCTGGGGCAGGATTTCTCCAAAAACTCAAGACAAGAGCAAGGAGGATCCGAATGACCCCAGACCCAGAACAGAGGCTACCACGAGAATTGTTGAAAGAACTGATCGAAGAAGGCAGCGACGCGTTTCGAGGAGTGTTGGAGAAACTGCTCAACACCGCCATGCAGATGGAACGAGAAGAGTTTCTGGGAGCTCGACGCTGGGAGCGGAGCGAGCAGCGTCGAGACCACGCCAACGGGTACAAGGCCAAGACGCTGTCAACTCGAGTGGGACAGCTTCAAATCCGGATTCCACAAGTACGTCACCTGGACTTCTATCCCCGATCCCTGGAGCGAGGGTGCCGCTCGGAGAAAGCCCTGAAGCTGGCCATCGCCGAGATGTACGTGATGGGCGTGTCGACGCGCAAGGTCACTGAGATTACCGAGCAGCTGTGCGGCACCGAGATCTCCGCCAGCCAGGTCTCAAGAATCTCCAAGCTGCTGGACGACGAACTCGAGCAGTTTCGCAACCGCCCTTTGGGCAGCTATCCAGTTGTGTACCTAGATGCCCACTACGAGAAGGTCCGTCGCCAGGGCAGCATTCAGGATGTGGCCGTCTTGAAAGCGACCGGAGTCAACTGCTGGGGCAAGCGGGAGGTGATTGGGGTCAGCTGCCGACTCAGCGAGGCGGAGGTCCACTGGCGAGAGTTTCTGCAGCAGCTTCAAAAGCGTGGTCTGGAGGGTGTGCAGCTGATTGTCAGCGATGACCACTCAGGACTACGAGCTGCCAGAAGAGCTGTCTTTCCTTCAGTGCCCTGGCAACGCTGTCAGTTTCACCTGAGCCAGAATGCTCAGCGATACGCCCGCCGATCCGACCAACGTGCCGCCATCGCCACTGACATTCGAGACATCTTCAATGCCCCGTCTGGAGGCGAAGCTGAGGCGATGCTTCGGGCCAGAGTCGAGCAATACTACGACCGCAACCCGGAGCTGGCCGATTGGATGGAGACCAATCTGCCGGAAGGCTTTACGGTCTTTCGTTTTGCACGTTCTACCTGGCGGCGCATTCGCACCAACAACGGGCTGGAGAACCTAAACCGTCAGATTCGCCGGCGTACCCGGGTCGTCGGTATCTTTCCAAACACCGAGTCCGCACTACGACTCATCACCGCTGTCGTCGAGGAGATTCACGAAGACTGGCTGATCGGGAAACAGTACCTCAGCCTGGTCGATTTCAAACCACAGGAGAATCCGATCTCAGATCACTCTCAGTCAAATTACAGAAAAACAGTTGCTTAGCCGATAAGCTGGCTGCAGTGGGAACAATGAACCATTGCCTATAGCATAAGAGCTTTGCCTATGTGTCTGTAAATTGGGATGTTGGAGGGGGCAGATGCTGCTATCTGATCGGGGTCAGACCCTCCAAGGAGCTAGCGACACCTGGTCGATGGAGGGTTGCTACCGGACGATGGACCGTACTAAACTCCTGTAAATCCGGCGTCATTACCCCGACGGAACCTCCCGGATAGACGTCGCTCGACGTCCGGGAGACGGCGGCCTTCCCCGAATTGTGGGCGGATCGGCTTCCGCAGCTTGTCGTTTCGAGGCCTGCTCAACGTTCACTCGCGTTCCGGCCTGCATGCTCGCCAAGTCACCTACGTGAAGGAAGAGGACTACTGTACTTCCACCCCTGGCCCAGGAACGGGCGGCAGCCCTGGATGAGTTCTTTGATGACCTGGAAGTCACGGTTGTGGAGAAGGGCGAGGGATGGGCCAGGATAGAGGGGCTTCCGTGGTTGTTCCCCCAGGCGCCAGGCCGGTCCCTTTCCTAAGTGAAGCATTGCCCCTACTGCCCATCGTCCTGAGGTTGGAAACCGGCTAGACCCCACGATCTGCCGGGCGTATCATCTAGAAACAAAGCACGACCAACGACTTATTTGGAAACCGGATAATCAATAGTTCGGCGGACAAGCATGAAAATTCAGCGTTACTGTGAATCTGATCTGGAGGCACTTACTGATGTGTGGTTGCGCTCCGTGAAGGCGACTCATCATTTTTTGAGCGAGGAGGATGTTGCGTTCTTCCTCCCCCTTGTCCGCCTCGAACCTTGGTGCCAGATGGAGACTTGGATTCGAGCTCTTGTCAATAGGTGTGGAAAAACATCAGGCGGCTTTCTCCTCCGGGACTTGGTTGACCGGGACTCCATTGACATATTTGGCGCCCTGGTAGACGTCTTTCATCAGCTCCGGTGCCTTCAACCGGCGGAATCGCTGCTCCGCCACCAGCAGCATCTTCCAGATCACCGCCTGGGCGTTTTCCACTTTCTTGAATCGCTTGGCCGCGTCCGTTCGCAGCCGAAGAGCGGCAAACGGTGACTCCACTGGATTGGTGGTTCGCAGATGCTGCCACTGCTTCTTTGGATAGCAGGTAAAAGGTCACCATCCGGTCCCAGTCCTGCTCGATTAGCTCAGCCGCCAGAGTCAGCCCTCGCTGCCGGCACCAGTGCTGAAAAACCTTCTTGAGTCGTTGTGCTTCTTCTCGAGTCTCGGCGTAAGGGATCTGCCGCAGGATCAGCAAGGCCGGCTTGTGCACTCGCTTAGGGAGCTTGGTCAGCAGGTTGACGATCCGATGATTCCAGCAGCGCTGCTCCTCGGCCTGGGGATAGACGTTGCGCAAAGCTCCCCAGATGCCCAGGTGGCCGTCTCCGATCACCAGCCGTGGACAGCCCATCCCCCGGCGCTTCAAGTCGCGCAGTACTTCCGACCAGCTCTGGGTCGATTCCCGATAGCCGCTCGTGACCGACACCACGGCTTTGCTTCCGTCACTTAAGGCGGCCTGCACCACCAGCAGGACTGCCTTTTCCTTCTCCAGACCTGCCTTGACGTAGATTCCATCTACCCATAAATACACCACTTCCAGATCATTCAAGGGTCGACTCTGCCAGACCTCCCATTCGGCCTGCCACTGCTCTTTCAATCTGGCCACCGTGGAGGACGACAGGTGCGCCTTTTCCCCTAAAAGCCCTCTCAGAGCCAGATCAAAATCCCCCAGCGCCAGACCATGCAAGTACAGCTCAGGGATCAGTTCTCGAACCTGCCGCGTCCGCTTGGCAAACAGGGGCAACACCCGACTTTCAAAGTGTTCCTCTAGATCCCGCACTCGAGGCCTTCGAACCTGGATCGTCCCCGAGCTCAGCGTCAGATGCCTCGGCTTCCCATATCCATTGCCATAGCCCGACGGAGCGTCCACGGCCCTTCGCCGCTCACTCTTACGCCGCCCTAATAACTCCGTGACTTCCTCCTCCAGCAGCTCTTGAACCCAGCCTTGGATCTTCTCCCGCACCCAATCTTCCAGCTCCTCGAAACAAACTCTTGACTCGACACTTTCCTCAATGTTCTGCTTGCTCATGCGGTGTGTACTCCTTCCGTTGCGGGCCTTTCGGCCCTGGGTTTTAAATCAACCCGGAAGGATACTCACCGCCTATGCTATTTACACACCTTCTGATGGTAGCTCCTTGGATTCTGGAGTCGGATGACCGAAAGATGGCAGGATTTATGAGTTTGGAGGGGGATAAGATGGAGGCTCTCTTCATCGCCCCTGAGTATCTCCATCAAGGACTAGGGACGCGCCTCGTTGACCACGCGAAGCGAAGGAGGGAAAAGCTCTGCGTGGATGTCACCGAGCAAAACGAGGGGGCTGTGCGTTTTATAGAGCCTGTGGATTCACGCCTTTCGGCAGATCGGAGACGGATTCCCAAGGGAGACCTTTCCCTCTGATCCACATGAGATTCTCAAAGCCGAACAAGGTGGTCCAGCGAACGGGAGCCAGCCGTTCTGCTCGGGCGACAAATCGAACGTCATCGGCGGCAGGCTCCCGTCGCTGACCTTTTCGTTATGCCAGTAGACCAATGCAAGACATAGAGACTCTGCACAAACACTTTCGCGCAGAACTGACGACCGCCTCTCGGGCCTATTTCCTTTGGAAAAGCAGATGTATCGTGATCATCGGGCGCCCTCTACGGCAACGCTTCGAGAACCGACCCCAGGAACTCGTTGAGATCGAATGCCGTTCGATCGGGCGTGCGGCCAAGGCGCACGATCACCGCCTTTCTTGACGGCACGACCGTGACGCTCTGGCCTTCGAAGCCGGCGAGACCGTAGGCGCCTCTCGGTACATCGGGCCACCGCCGTTTCGAAGAGTCCTCCGGATCGCCGGTGTTGAGCCAGAAGTGGCCCCCGTACTGGCCGCGCGGCGCTGCGGGCGTGGGTGTCGTCGAGTACTCCACCCATCCTTTCGGCAGCAATCGCTCGCCGTTCCAGGCCCCGTCCTGCAGGTAGAGTTGGCCGAACCGTGCCAGATCCCGCGGCGTCGAGTAGGCATATGAGGCGCCGACAAGAGTCCCCGCCTCGTCGAGCTCCATTACCGTGTGGGTCATGCCCAGCGGGTCGAGCAGCCGGCTACGAACGAAGGTCACGTAGTCCGAGAGCTCCCCGCCGAGGCTGTCGCGCACGACACGCGAGATGATGTTCGTCGTCCCGCTGGAGTACCACCACTTCGTGTCGGGGTCGGCCTCCAACGGCTGGCTTGCTGCGTAGTGAGCCGTGTCCGGGTCGCCGAAGAGCATGACCTCGACGTCGGTGAGCCCCTGTTGGTAGACGACCTCCTGGAACTTCAGGCCGCTCGACATCCGAAGAAGCTGATCGAGGGTGATCGCTTTCCGCGGATCGCCCTGCGTCGCCCACTCAGGGACGGGAGCCGGAGCCGCGGGGTCGAGCACGCCGTCTCCTGCCAGGAGGCCGACGAGCGCGCTCGTGAGGCTCTTCGTCATCGACCAGATGATGAGAGGTCGGTCGGGGCCGAAGCCGGGTGCGTAGCGCTCGGCCACGACCTGGCCGTCGTAGGCTACAAGTGCGGCCCGCGTGCCACGGCGCCGAGCGGCTTCGGGCTCCGAGAACGCATCGTCGAGCGCCGCCTCCAGGGCCGGGCGGTCGAGCCCAGAGGGAGTCGTCACCTTGACCTTCGAGCCGAGCGGCCAGCCCTTCTGGAGATCGAGAGTCCTCGGGGTGGCCTCGCCCGTATCCTGAGCCAGAAGTTGCTCCTGACTCAGACGATAGAGGATCGTGCAACCGAGTCCGGGGCGGTAGACAGCGGTCCCGGTCTTCCCCAGCACGCCAATGCTCGCGCGCCCGGCGGCACGGTTGACGTCGATCTCCACGGTCCCGGGATCGGTGTCGCGATCCTCGGCAAGCACCTCGGCCGCGGTTCTCCCGGAGAGAAAGACCCCTGAGCACACTCGCTTTGCATTGCGGTTCGCGAGCATCTGGGCGAGAACCTCCTGCTCGGCGGGAGTGAGCTGGTCTTCGGCGCCAGATTGGGCCCGCGCGAAGGGAGCGGCGATCAGGAGCGCAACCACAAACAGGAGTCTCGGGATGCAGCAGATAGGGACCTTAAAAGTGCTTTTCATCAGACGACCTCCGGGGTTGGAATTGTAGCACCCTCGCTCCCTTGCCGGTTCGCTCATCGTGCCGCTTGGTCTGGGATTCGCGTTGGTCGAGCCGCGCAAGCGCGTCTTTCCAAGTAGAGGGTCGAAGAGACTAGGGCTTGAAGCGCTCGTTGTAGTTCGCGGGATTCGACAATCTGGCGCCCATCATCTGGTACAAGATCACCAACGCCTCAATCACACAACCTGGAGAGAGGCACCGCAGGCGTTGCGAAAGGTTGCCAAGAGTTGCCAAAGGTTTCAAAAAAGGGGCTATTTTGCCCTATTTCGGCACTACAGGAGGGGCCTGCAGGGGTGCTGCGGTTAGCTTGTAAAGTGTTGATAATAAAAGGACAAAAGTAATGGTGAGCCGCGCTGGACTCGAACCAGCGACCCTCTGCTTAAAAGAGGGCCCCAGGCGAGCTTCACAACCTCCTCATTATCAGTAACTTACGGGAATTATTGGACTTATCGGAATGGCAATTTTGGCTGATTTTCCTCAATTGTCGAAAGTAGCGGAAGATTTCTCATACACAAACCCCGGTTTGCTTCAACGAAAGACATCGGATCCACCACAGTGGCACACATGCCACGTACATAGAGCTGCAGGCAGAGACCGGGGAATGAATCTGGTTGGTGTGGTGACCCACTCCCACAAGTCAGCCGACGTGCTATGATCTTACTGGTAAGACTGAATAGTTTCCAAGGAGAGCACCTTATGTCAAAGCTAGCGACTACCAAGATGTCTTCGAAGGGTCAGGTTGTGATCCCCGAAGAGATTCGTCTTCGTCTCGATCTCAAGACCGGTGAGCAATTCGTAGTTGTCGGAGAAGACGACGTAGTCATCCTCAAAAAGATCGTGCATCCGTCCATGGCGGACTTCGACGAGTTGATCGCCACGGCAAGGCGTCAAGCCAAGAAAGCCGGCATGAAGCCTTCTGACATCTCAGCGGCAGTTCGCGCCGTTCGAGGTCGGAGGCGAAGGTCGTTATTGACACGAACGTCTTCCTCTCAGGCGTTTTCTTTGGCGGGCTGCCCTACCAGGTCTTGAGCGCGTGGCGTGAACGCAAGCTGAGCCTGGCTTACTCGCTCGAGATTCTGGATGAGTATAGAAAAACGGGTGCCAGACTGTCACGTCGGTTCGAAGGGCTAGATCTCGATCCATTTCTCGCGCTGGTGGTAACTGAAGGCGAGCTTTTCGCCTCCCCCGCCCTGGATGAAGCCGTGTGTGAGGACCCTGAAGACGACAAGTTCTTCGCATGTGCCGTTGCGAGCAGGTGCAGGGTGATTGTTAGTGGTGGCAAGCATCTGCTCAATGCAACGGGATACGACAGCATTGAAGTTCTCAGGCCTCGAGCGTTTGTGGAGAGTTATCTCTAGCCAAGGCCTCTGCCGGTCAGTGCCCGGGGGTTACCCGGACCGATTTGATTTGCTCGGTCTTGCTCCTAGCCCCGCGGCCCGAGTTTGCTTCCTGGCCGCTGCTTTCTCGGCCGGCCTGGGCCGGTGTAGTAGTCCAGCGATCTTTATGGTGAACTCGACCGGGATCAAGTTGTTGATAATTTGAGCTAGCCTCGGGAAAGAGAGTACGCTGCGGCGGGCCAGTGTGCGACAATGTCGAAGCCGGGTGTGTGAGATTCTGTTGGCAGATTGATCCACCCGGGTATAGGAATGCAAGGTACTCGATGAATTACCACGAATACATCACCCGAGATCCCGGCATCTGTGCGGGGCAGCCTGTCATGGTAGGGACCCGTGTTCAACTTCGGACCGTCCTGGAGAGTCTGGCAGAAGGGGCCAGCGTCCGGGAAATCTTGGAAGATTTCCCAAGCCTGCAGGAAGAACACGTCAAGGCTGCTATTTCTTTCGCCGCAGTGGCCGCTGCCGAAGACCTGCCTGTGCCGGAATTGCCTGTAGTTTCGTGAAGGTCCGGCTGGACGAGAACATTCCAGCTCGTCTGATACCTGTGCTCGAGCGGATGGGCCACAGCGTCGAGTCTGTTGCAGCCAGTAAGTTGCAAGGCCGCGCCGATGAGGAGATTTGGCAAGCGGTTCGGAAGGAAGGCGCCCTCTTCATCACGCAAGATCTTGACTTTTCAGATCTACGTCGATTCACTCCTGGGACACATCCGGGAATCTTGCTTGTTCGTCTGATGGAACCGGGGCGACAGGCACTGTTCGAGCGACTTCGAGCTCTCTTTGAGAACGAGGATGTTGAATCCTGGAAAGGCTGCTTTGTAGTCGCTACTGATCGCAAGCTTCGGATTCGCCGGCCAAAGATCTGACCCAGCGGCCGGCTTCATCAAGTTGAGCGGCTGTCGGTGATAATCACTCGATGTCACTGTATCGAGCGGCATCGATTCCCAGATGAAGAGATCTGTTGAAAAGCGCCGGAGTAAGCACTAAAGACCGAAACTTTGAGGAAGTCCGACGCGTTGTTGCACAATTCCGGTCACCTGGCGGATCCCGAGCTTTTGTAGTGGCTGCTACTGAATTCGCACCGACTCAGGCATGCCCCGACTCGACATACGATTCAGCACCTCACATTTGATGATGGCCTCGACCCGTTGATTGTCGAATCGTCGCGCCGCCAGCTTAGGCCCAAACAGCGTCTTGAACCTCGACATCGCATTCTCTGCGAGGCTTTGCCGGGTGCAACCACTGGAGATGCGCCATTCATATCGACCGAGTCTCCTGATTTCTCGTAGATGGGCATCCCGCATTGCCCGCCAGGCAGGCGGGTCCACACTTTCACTCAGCCGTGCACTGCGTCGCGGAGGGATGGTGGCGACAGGCTCGCGGTCGAGTATCGATTGATAACAGACCCTCGTGTCATAGGCCCCGTCGCCCGAGACTTGAACGAGGCGATCCGGAATCTGATCCAGCCGGGCCGGCAACAGACGACAGTCGTGGACCCGGCTCGGTGTGACCTCTACCGCCACAATCTCTTTCGTCCTCTCATCGACACCCAGGTGCAGCTTACGCCAGGCTCTGCGCCGACCATGTCGATGCTTTCGGACGTGCCATTCACCCGAGCCGTACACTCTCAGGCCCGTCGCATCCACAACCACGTGCCGAGGCCGACTGCTGGGGCTAACAGTCAAGAACGTCGCCAAGGAACTCTGTCGTCTACTGAGAGTGCTGTAGTCTGGAACCGGAAGATCGAGTCTGAGCAACTCCAGGAGCGAAGAAACGAAGCCCTGCGTCGACCGAAGGCTAAGATGAAACACCGATTTCAATACCAGCGCACACTGAATCGCCGTGTCAGAGTAAACCTTCGGAGCGCCGGGATCCTTGTGCGGGTCAGCGTTGCGCCAGGCGGCGACGGCGTTCTCATCAAACCAAAAGGTCAACCTACCCCTGGCGATCAGCGCCCGATTGTAGTCTGGCCAGTTGCGCACTCGATACCGGAAGGTGTATTCATTCGGCGTCATTCCTCATGCTGGCACTTGGGCCCATCGGAGACAAGCCGACGCGCCGACGCGATTTATGCAACAACGCGGCTCTTTACAACTACCCGTACGAGCACCACGGGCCGGCGACTCGTGAGACCCTGCTGGATCTGTGGGCCAGGTGGGTGGACTGGCTGGAGATTCACGTCAAGAACCACGGCCGGGTCGAGGAGGAGATCGACCCTGAGCCGGTAGCTGGAACCAGCGGGAAGAATCGCTAGCAGCGGGGGCGCGGCGCGATTCCTTAAGTCCGATCTTCCGGCGTCTTTCCCAGCACGATGTCGAAACTCGCCGCCAGTTCCCCGATCCTGGAATCGGGAATGGGTTTGAAATCGACACTCAGGGCCTCGCGATCCCTTCCTTCTCCCAGACTTCGGAAGATGCTGTCTTTCTGATTCAGCGATTGGCCCTTGATGTACATCTGACTGGTCAGCATCCGCTTGCCCCCTTGATTGACGACGAAGTGGATGTGCGGGGTGCGTTTGGCACCAAAAGTGTAAGGCACGGGCTTGATGGTGCGAAAATAATACTCACCCGAGGCGCTGGTCAGGAACTTCCCGAAACCCTGGAAGTTCCGGTCGATCTCGTCACGATGGGGGCTGCCGCTATGGAGATAGATTCCCTGGCTGTCCACCTGCCAGATTTCCACCGTGGCATTGCGGACCGGTGACCCCGCTGGACTGAGCACACGCCCCGTCAGGTGAGTCACTTCTCCGACTGACGGAGTGATTGAATCGTTGACGATCAGTAGATCGTTATCGGTATCCAGGGGCAATTTGTCAGGGTAAAAGGGACCCTCGGTCTGTCTGGGTGTCCGCACCAGTTCCTCGGCAAAAGCCCGGGAAGCAGTAGCCGCTGTGCCCAGGCCAGACTCTGCAAAAACAGCCGGCGATGGTGAATCGGGAACCTGAATTTCATGATCTGTCTCCTCCCAAAAACTCTACTTATCCGACATTCCTCATATTAACTTCGGATATGAGGTCCGCCGACCTCCCTGTGACGAATAATCAAAACCTATCAGCCCTCCAACCAAAGAAACAACTGTTTTCCTCATATTTCGGCTGAAAAGATCCTCTGATTCGTGAGATCCGTAAGACCTGTCGATAGGCTCGAAACTCCTCCGCAGAACCGATCCTCTGCAGGATGTTGTACAATAAATACCACAATGATTCAAGAGGAGCGATTCGGTCAGTTCTTCCGGCGGCAAAGAAGAGGTCTGCGTTTGGGCCTGAGAGAGTTTTGCCGCCGACATAACCTTGATCCGGGGAACATTAGCAAACTCGAAAGAGGTATCCATCGACCCCCGAAACGGCGCAAGGTACTGGATTCTTACGCCACATCTTTGAAACTTGCGCCCGGGACAAAAGCGTATGAGATGTTTTTCGATTTAGCGGCTGCCGAAAGAGGACAGCTACCTCCGGAACTTATGGAGAGAGCAGGAACTCACGGGCAGCTGCGAAAGGTGTTTCGCCAACTCCGTGAGCCCCTAAGGCGACCATGGACAACAACCAGTGACCTAGAGTTCTGGGCAGGATCTTTACCCTCCCGTTCCACTTTCCCACACCTGCTTCGAAAGCTAATCCTAGCAACCAGTCGTAAATTGCGTATTCCGGGCCAAACCGGCCACTGATTCCGATTGAAAGCGGCCACCTGTTCCGGGGCAAAGTAGGCCACTTTGCCGGGCTTTTCCGGAGTCGGTGGCCAGTTTCCGGAATGGGTGGCCGGTTTGCTCCGGAATGGGTGGCCAGGTTAGCGGAAAGTTCCTGCCCTCAGGAGTTTGCGACGCTGGGCAACGAGGGCTATCGTTGTTCCTTTTTCACTTGAAGAGGAAGAGGAGAACAGATGGCCAATCGGAGGTTGCCTATGCGCAAGATCAAGGAGATTCTCAGACTACATTTTCAGGCCCGCTTATCCGCTCGCCAGATCGCTCGAAGCTGCTCGGTATCTCGGGCTACCGTGGGTGATTACCTGAGCCGGACCCGGGCCGCCCAGCTCGACTGGAAACAAGTGGCCCAGATGAGCGAGGCGGAGTTGGAAGGACAGCTTTTTCCTCCTCCGGCTCCTCGGGGCCGCCACCGCCCTCCACCCGATCTCGCCTACGTGCACCGAGAGCTGCGGGGAAAGTCGGTCACTCTGCAGTTGCTCTGGCAGGAGTACAAGCAGGTTCATGCGGACGGCTATCAGTACTCGCAGTTTTGCGATCTGTATAACCGCTGGAGAGGCAAGCTCGACGTGGTGCTGCGGCAAAACCACCGGGCCGGCGAGAAGATGTTCGTCGACTATGCCGGCCAGACGGTCGAGATCGTCGATCCCAAGACCGGTGAGATGCGTCAAGCCAGCATCTTCGTGGCCGTGCTGGGAGCCAGCAACTACACTTACGCCGAGGCTACGGAAAGCCAGAATCTTCAGTCCTGGATCGGCGCTCATGTACGGGCCGTGGAGTTTTTCGGTGGCACTACCCGGGTGGTGATCCCTGACAACACCCGCACGGCTGTCTCTCAGGCTTGCTTTTACGAACCCCAGATCAACCCCAGCTATGCCGAGTGGGCGGCCCATTACTCAGTGGCCGTCATCCCGGCCCGGGTGCGGGCTCCCCGGGACAAGGGAAAAGTCGAATCGGCCGTGTTAGTCGTGGAGCGCTGGATCCTGGCCGCTGTGCGCAAGCGACGCTTCTTTAGCCTGGGTGAACTCAATCAAGCCATCCACGAACTGCTTGGGGAACTCAACCGCCGGCCTTTCCGCAAACTTGAGGGCAATCGCCTGGAGCTCTTCCGGCGTCTGGATCAGCCCGCTCTCAGACCCTTACCCAGGATCCGTTATCAGCTGGCTCGCTGGAAGAAAGCCCGCGTCAACATTGATTACCACGTCGAGTTCGAGCGCCACTACTACAGCGTCCCCTATGCTCTGGTCCGCCAGCAGGTCGAGATCCGTTACACGGAACACATCGTGGAGATCCTGCACCGGGGCCAGCGGGTGGCCTCGCATCGTCGCAACCGCGTGTCAGGAGCCGCCTCTACCTGCTCCGAGCACCGTCCACAGTGTCACCGGCGTTATCTGGAGTGGTCTCCTTCGCGGCTGATCTCCTGGGCTGCCAAGATCGGACCCCACTGTGGTGATCTGGTCGAGAAGATGCTCGCCTCTGGCCGCTATCCGGAACAGGCCTACCGCAGCTGCCTGGGACTGTTGCGGTTGGGCAAGACCTTCGGCGAGGATCGCCTGGAGGCCGCCTGCCGGCGGGCCCTGGCCTTCTCCACCTTCTCCTACCAGAGCGTCAAGTCCATTCTCAAGACAGGTCTGGACTCCCAACCATTACCCGAGACCCAACCACCACAACCGGCTCTGGAACACTCGAACCTGCGCGGAGCCGACTACTTCACTTGTGAGGAGAACTCTCATGCTCATTAACCAGACTCTCGAAAAACTTCACTCCATGCGCCTGACCGGCCTGGACGAGGCTCTCACCCAGCAACTCGAAGATCCCGACTCCTCCGTTCTCAGCTTCGAGGAGCGTATCGGCTGGCTGATTGATCGACACTGGATCTGGAGAGAGAACCAGGCCCAGGCCCGGCGCCTGAAAAACGCCCATCTCAAGGACAGCCAGGCTTGCCTCGAGGATATCGACTACCGTCCCGCCAGAGGACTGGATCGATCCCTCGTCCGTTCCCTGGCCACCTGCGACTGGATCACCAGACATCAGAATCTCATCCTGCTTGGCCCCTGCGGTGTGGGTAAGACCTTTCTGGCCTGTGCCTTCGCCCAGCAGGCTATCCGCCAGGGCCACACAGCCTTCTATACCCGCCAGCCTGTACTCTTTCGCGAACTCTCCATAGCTCGCGCCGACGGGACTCTGCACAAACGCCTGGCAAAACTGGCCCGTGTCGATATCCTCATCGTCGATGACTTCGCCATGACGGCCTTGGCTGAGAGCGAACGTCGTGACTTCCTCGAGATCTGCGAGGATCGTTACAACACTCGCTCCACCATCTTGACCAGCCAGATCCCCATTGCCGATTGGCACCAACAGATCGGTGATCCGACTCTGGCCGACAGCATCTTAGACCGGCTCGTTCACAACGCCCATCGCCTGCAACTCGCAGGAGGTTCCATGCGAAAGCGTCTGGCGGCTTCTCAGGACTAAAGGCAAAAAGGCTATGGAAACTGCCGCCCTGTGCAAACCCATTCAGCGCTTTGCAGATCTGCTCAGGATTCCCGACACGTGGGTTCTCACAGGGCTTGGAAAACTCCTCGCTGCGCTCGGCAGTTTTCCACACTTCCCACAGCCTCTACGACTCCTTCACACACATCTTTATTGGAGGTTTCTAGAGTGCCAATCGATCGAAGTTACATTGACTCAAAACGGCCACCTGACACATCATGAAATCCCCAGCGTCGCTTCGCTCCGACCGGGTGGCCACTTTCCCCGGATTGGGTGGCCGGTTTCACCGGAATACGCATAAATTGGATCGGCTTGACTTCCCGGTCGACGAGGGCATCCAAAGGCGCGGTTGGGACGGCATTGTCGAAACATCTGAATCCAATCTGTTTGTGCCAAAAGGGAGAAGCTGTTGGGAGGTCTCCACGAGTCAAGACCCGGACGGAGAAGCCGAAAGCAATTTCACGAAGCGCAAAGACAACCCCCAAGGGTGCAAACCGGAAGAAACCGTTTTTGTGTTTGCCAGCCCTCGCAAATGGGATGAAAAGCGGAACTGGTCGAACAAGAAGAGAAAAGAAGGAGTCTGGAAAGACGTCCGCGCCTATGATTGCGAGGACTTAGTGCAATGGTTGGAGATTGCGCCAGCGGTTGACGCCTGGCTGGCTAGACATCTAGGAATCCGACCTAGTGGAGTCCTGGATATCGAGGGACACTGGGCTAGCCTGGTGGCTCTTGCGAGCCCTGGATTAAAATCCGAGGTTTTTCTGGCATCCCGCGAGAGAGCGACGAAGCAATTAACTGAGTTCCTTGTCGGGTCTCCTGATGTGCTTCCATGCCATGCGGCATCTCCCAATGACGTACTTGACTGGGTGGCTGCGTATTTATCAGAACCCAGTGAGATCACCACCGAGGTGGCCCAAGCCCGCGCTCTGATAATCGAGGAGAAAGAGGCCTGGCGAACACTAGCTCTCGCAGACACACCGCTGGTCCTGATAGCGAGTCCTGCATTGCCCTTGGAATCGGAGGTAGTAGCGGATGCTAGCCAGCGGCACCACGTGATTCTTTGCCGCTATCCTTTTCGCGCGGGAAATAACACTTCAATCGAGCTTCCCCGGCCCCTGTATCCCGACCTTCAGGAAGCGTTAGTGGGCTCGGGTATTGAAGAGGAAAAGGCTAGTCGACTGGCCCGAGAATCCGGTTGCAGTCTCGCGGTCCTGAAGCGCCGGTTGGTCCCGAGTAATCACTTGCCAGAATGGAGTCAATCAGAACATGCGGTTCAACTGGCACCTCTTGTCCTAGCTGGTGGATGGGACGATTCCTCCAAGGATGATCAAGGAGTGGTTGAGAGGCTTTCCGACTGTCGATATGAGGAGATCCTTGCAGTTTCGCACCGGTGGCTGGGGAACGAAGATTCTCCACTTCGACGAGTCGGAAGCTGCTGGTCGCTGGTTTCAAGGGAGGATTCGTGGTTGTTGTTGGCTCCCTCGGTAACCGGTCATCTTTTTGAGAGATTCGAGAGAGTCGCGCTCAGCGTGTTAGGGGAACTGGACCCCTGTTACGAAATGGAGACGGCCGAACGATGGTTGGCACCCGTGCGGGGCCAACTACCCACGTATTCACATTACCTCAGAAGGGGACTCACTGAAACTCTAGTTCTGCTTGGAACGAAAGCTGGAGGGGTTGGTGGCGACAGGGATTTGGCTTTATTGGCCGCGAGAGTTGTTCAACGGCTTCTCAAGGATGCCCATTGGATGCGATGGGCATCTCTTTCCGATCACCTTTGTGATCTGGCTGAGGCGGCTCCCGAGGCTTTTCTGGACGCTGTCGAGACCGATCTCAAGCAGGACGAGCCAGCAGCGGTCGCACTCCTCAATCAGGAAAGCAAGTCTTTCATGCCATCTAGTCCCCATACCGGACTGCTTTGGGCTCTCGAAACATTGGCGTGGAAACCCGAGTGGCTGACCAGAGTGATCCTGGTCTTGGCGCGGCTGGCCGAAGAAGACCCAGGAGGAAGCCTGGCGAATCGTCCTCTTGCATGCTTAAGGGAAATCTTCTTGCCATGGCTGCCCCAGACAATGGCATCGGCCGCGGAGCGCGCTGAAGTGTTGGAGATCCTATCAAAACGACACCCCGAAGTCGGATTTCAGACGTGCCTAGTGCACTGTCCGGAAAGTTCACGCCGCTACTTCGGGCGTCTTTTCGCCGACAGCTTTGTTGCGCTACCTCGAAATACTCCCGGCATTGCTGCGTCGCGCGCCTCACTGACGACGAAAATCCATCCCGAATTAACGACGCGAACTTCCCGGACAGTACACTAGCCTTGCTCCCGGCCCAGGGGGAGTTCTCCAACAAGACCAAGAAACCGCGGTGGCGGGATTGGGCTCTAAACTGGTCGGGCAAGGTGACTAAGCGGGATTACTGGGAACAGGTAACCTCCTGCGAGAAGCTCTTGATCAAGAACGTTGGTAACCGACTCAACCAGTGGGAGCAAACAGTCGACAAGTTCGAGGACTTCTCTCTCCCTTCCCAGGAGGAACTGCTGAGACTGATGCGCCATCTTGGCGTGGAAGAGATGAGTAATTCCGATCGCAGAAAGATGACCGAAATGCTACGTGGAAAGGTCCAACGTCATCGTTCGTACCGGGAGGCTCATTGGACTCTGCCGATTGACATTCTGGACCAGCTTGAAGAGATCCAAAGGCTCCTTGAGCCAAAAAAACTCACTCACAAGCATGCATGCATGGCTTTTCGGGAACTATCCACGCCTCCCGGAGGTGTCGAAAGGAGACTGAGCTGAATACTATGAGAAGGTATCGGACCTGCGCAGGACGGCGCTTGAAGAGATACTGGCAAGAGAAGGCGTTCAGGCTGTGGTTGAACTTGCCAAGATCGTTGAGCAACCACACACGGTGGGGTTCAGCTTGGGAGAGACGGATCTCGTCGAGGATGAGACCGATTTTCTCCCAGTTATGCTGGGCTCTCCTGAAAAGGGTCTTGAGCTGTTCGTGTCTGGGTTTGTTCGGGGACATTTTCACACTGGCAAATGGGAATGGGTCAGCCAACTCCCACTGGACACGTGGCCCGCGGACCAGGCAGGCATATTCTTATCTCAACTTCCGTTTCGATCCGAAACCTGGGAATTAGTCAAGAAACTCGGTGAAGAGGTCAGCAAATGCTACTGGAGCAGAGCCGGCGGGCCGTGTAAGAGAGATAAGAAACAGGTCACGCGGGCCGCATCAATGCTACTCAAGTATGATCGGCCTTTCGCTGCGATTGATGTTCTGGCAATAGCACTGCATCAAAAGGTTAGTGTGCGGATTTCATTGATCTTTGAAGTTTTGGAAGCGGCCCTGGACCAGCAATCACTGCCCCAGTTAAGACAAGGTGCTCGTGATGACATCGTGGCACTCTTTGAGCGTCTTCAGGCTCGCAGTGAGGTTGACTCTCGCCGCCTTGCCTTGCTGGAGTGGGGATATCTCTCTTTTCTCGACAGTTATCATCGTTCGCCCATTACGCTGTGTGAACATCTAACCCGTGATCCGAAGTTGTTTGTGGAGATTCTCTCGCTGATTTACAGGCCCACCAATGAGACTGAGGATTCGAACCAGAGCCCTGGTGTGAACCTCAACGAGACAAGGGCGCGCGCCCAGAACGCTTTCAAGTTACTCAGAGCCTGGACTACTGTCCCAGGAACCGACCAGCAAGGAAATGTGAACGGCCAAGAACTACTGCTGTGGGTCAATGAAGCGCGAGCGCTGTCTCGAGGAGCTCTTGTCAATAGGTGTGGAAAAACATCAGGCGGCTTTCTCCTCCGGGACTTGGTTGACCGGGACTCCATTGACATATTTGGCGCCCTGGTAGACGTCTTTCATCAGCTCCGGTGCCTTCAACCGGCGGAATCGCTGCTCCGCCACCAGCAGCATCTTCCAGATCACCGCCTGGGCGTTTTCCACTTTCTTGAATCGCTTGGCCGCGTCCGTTCGCAGCCGAAGAGCGGCAAACGGTGACTCCACTGGATTGGTGGTTCGCAGATGCTGCCACTGCTTCTTTGGATAGCAGGTAAAAGGTCACCATCCGGTCCCAGTCCTGCTCGATTAGCTCAGCCGCCAGAGTCAGCCCTCGCTGCCGGCACCAGTGCTGAAAAACCTTCTTGAGTCGTTGTGCTTCTTCTCGAGTCTCGGCGTAAGGGATCTGCCGCAGGATCAGCAAGGCCGGCTTGTGCACTCGCTTAGGGAGCTTGGTCAGCAGGTTGACGATCCGATGATTCCAGCAGCGCTGCTCCTCGGCCTGGGGATAGACGTTGCGCAAAGCTCCCCAGATGCCCAGGTGGCCGTCTCCGATCACCAGCCGTGGACAGCCCATCCCCCGGCGCTTCAAGTCGCGCAGTACTTCCGACCAGCTCTGGGTCGATTCCCGATAGCCGCTCGTGACCGACACCACGGCTTTGCTTCCGTCACTTAAGGCGGCCAGCACCACCAGCAGGACTGCCTTTTCCTTCTCCAGACCCGCCTTGACGTAGATTCCATCTACCCATAAATACACCACTTCCAGATCATTCAAGGGTCGACTCTGCCAGACCTCCCATTCGGCCTGCCACTGCTCTTTCAATCTGGCCACCGTGGAGGACGACAGGTGCGCCTTTTCCCCTAAAAGCCCTCTCAGAGCCAGATCAAAATCCCCCAGCGCCAGACCATGCAAGTACAGCTCAGGGATCAGTTCTCGAACCTGCCGCGTCCGCTTGGCAAACAGGGGCAACACCCGACTTTCAAAGTGTTCCTCTAGATCCCGCACTCGAGGCCTTCGAACCTGGATCGTCCCCGAGCTCAGCGTCAGATGCCTCGGCTTCCCATATCCATTGCCATAGCCCGACGGAGCGTCCACGGCCCTTCGCCGCTCACTCTTACGCCGCCCTAATAACTCCGTGACTTCCTCCTCCAGCAGCTCTTGAACCCAGCCTTGGATCTTCTCCCGCACCCAATCTTCCAGCTCCTCGAAACAAACTCTTGACTCGACACTTTCCTCAATGTTCTGCTTGCTCATGCGGTGTGTACTCCTTCCGTTGCGGGCCTTTCGGCCCTGGGTTTTAAATCAACCCGGAAGGATACTCACCGCCTATGCTATTTACACACCTTCTGATGGTAGCTCGTCTCGAGAATCGGAGCTGCTAGATCAATGTGACATCTATGTAGGTGAGGTTTTAGCTCACGCACCAAAGGACGACGATCGGAACTGGCCGTGTCTAGCCGTAAGGGAGCTTTTGGAGGAAATCCAAAGTGGAAAAGTTCTTCGCGGCTTTGAGGTTGGGATCTTCAACAAAAGGGGGGTTCGAGTCAAGTTGCCTACCGACGGTGGCGATCAGCAAAGAGTCCTGGCCCGGAAATACCGCGACTATGCTCGAGCCTTCGATATTGGTTGGCCGACAACTGCTTCAGGACTCAGAGGAGTCGCTGAATCACTCGAGAGAGAGGCGCAGTGGGAAGACGATCGAGTTCTAAAGATGTTTTGACGGTGCGCGAGGCGTCAGGCAAAGACGGGGATACTTGGCAACGCACAACACCTCATGCCTGGCATTTAGGGTCCGGGAAAAGGCAGCCTGAAGGCATCGGCGCCAGGCCGGCAGCCGCAATTTTCCAAAAGGCGAGTGTATGCAACGAGTGCCGGCGGAGCCAAATCGAAGAGTCACTCGAGGGCTCGATCAAGTAACGGGCAACGAGGCTTAGGATTCTGCTAGACCAATGGCGAAGGGTTTTTGGCCCGGGGTGGCCCTGAACATATCAGAGAGAACGTTGAGGACGGCTTCCGGATCAACCTTACCCGCATCCATACTTACAACAAAGGCGTGCGAATCAGGTGCCTTGACGTCATCATATGATATCGAGAACCCAGTCCCGGTCCCTGCCAATTTTGCGTTAAGGTTGTCCCCAATGAGCTTCATGATAGTCTGAGGGTCCATTCTTGGATCGGCCACTTCGTAGCGAACCCGAAAACGCCCAGGGATTCCCCGTCGGGATGCACGCCTTTCGAGCCGATCGATCCTGTCTGCTACTCTATCCAGCTTCTCCAGGATAAGTTCCTCGGGTGTCCCAGACTTCACCTTCTCGTGCTTGATTAATGCCTCTTTGAGAACCTTGTACACTGGGTTGTCTGATTGACCCTCTAAGTCGTCAGTGTATGCCAGAAGCCTCTCAAGTTCGGCCCGCAATTCTTGGCCGCCCTTTACTGTGTTTTCCCACTGGATGACTCTCTCGTGGTCGATATCAAACGGAAGATCATTGAGGTTGTCTTGTGTTATGAGAATAAGGGGCTTAGCGGCAGCATGTCTGAGGGCTAACTCGTACATTACGTTGGCGTTGAGGCCTGTTAGGTCGGCAACCACCAGATCGTCCTCTATTAAATGTCTGATTATTTGCGAAGAAATGTTACCGAGTCGTGGGGGGGGCATGAGATGCCTCAACAGTATGGCTGTCGCTCAAGACGCTCTGGAGGACCGTTACCAGCCCGTCAATGGATCGCCGCTTCGGCGATTGCGGCTTGCCTATCGGGGCGATCACAAAGCAGGACTTTTTAGGTTCCTTCTGTTCGGTCCGGTTAGTGGTCATTTCACTGGTCCCCAGCCACCTTTTTCCCGTCCCCTCGGCTTCGCTAGGAAGCTTCTTCCGCCACCTCTAGCAGCCCGTGGTGAAAGTCGAGGATAAGGGGTCACACAGCGACACTAGACTGACCCCATGGCAATGGGGAAAAAGAAACGTCGACAGCAAGAAGACCTGTGGGTCGCCACCAGTGAGCTGCCCCGCACCGCCGGCCATCCCTTCTACGAAAGACTGAATGGCCTTTTCAACGAACACGGCTTTGACGACTTCGTGGAGGGACTGTGTGCGAAGTTCTATGCAGACAAGATGGGGCGACCGAGCCTGGCTCCGGGAGTGTACTTTCGGCTGCTGCTGGTGGGGTATTTCGAAGGGATCGGATCGGAACGAGGAATAGCCTGGAGAGCAGCTGATTCTCTGGCACTGCGAGAGTTTCTGGGATTGAAACTGAGCGAGTCGCCGTCTGATCACTCCACGATCTCCCGAACCCGACGACTGATCGATGTGGCTACCCACGAAGCAGTCTTTGACTGGGTACTGAAGCGGATCGGGGCGAGCGGCCTGCTGCGGGGCAAGACGATCGGCATCGATGCCACTACGCTGGAAGCGAATGCAGCGCTGCGCAGCATCGTGCGCCGGGACAGCGAGCAGGGGTATGAAGAGTTTTTGATGGAGCTGGCGAAAGCCTCCGGGATTGAGACGCCGCGACGGGAAGATCTGGCCAAACTGGACCGCAAGCGCACGGGCAAAGGATCGAACCGGGTTTGGAAGCACCCGCATGATGCGGATGCGCGGATTACCAGAATGAAGGACGGGCGGACGCACCTGGCGCACAAGGCGGAGCATGCAGTGGATCTGGAGACCGGAGCGATTGTCTCGGTGACGGTACAGGGAGCCGATCAAGGGGACACGCAGACCATGGTGAAGACCCTGACGGAAGCGGCCGAGAAGGTGGAACAAGCGCTGCCGGAGGGACGAGGCATCGAAGAGGTGGTGGCCGACAAGGGGTATCACAGCACGCAGCGGATGGTGGACCTGGATGCGGTGGGACTGCGCAGCTATGTGAGCGAACCGAGGCGAGGGAAGCGACGCTGGCGAGGAGACCGGCAGGGGCAGGAAGCGGTGTATGCGAATCGGCGGCGCATCCGGGGAGAGCGAGGGCAGCGGCTGCTGCGGCAACGAGGAGAGCAGCTGGAGCGACCCTGTGCGCATCTGTACGGGAGCGGAGGGATGAGACGGCTGCATGTACGGGGACATGAGAATGTGTTGAAGCGACTGCTGATCCAGGTGAGCGCCTTCAATCTGGGGATGCTGATGCGTCAGAGCCTGGGTGTGGGAACGCCGCGGGGTCTGCAGGGGCGGATTTGCGCCCTGATGCTACTGATTTTGTCGCTGTTCAAGCGTCTTAAGGGCCTGTTCGGACTGATTCCGGCTGCTTGGCCCGAAAAACCCAACTCAGCGACCCCTTCGCTGCTTCCACCCGTGGGTACCACCTGAGCTCAGAAAACGTACTTCCACCACGGGCTGCTAGCGGTGTTACCCATTCGTTACCCCGTTTCGATTTCAGGGCTTCTGGTCCGGTGAAGCACCTGGCGGTTGTTACCCAGAACGTTACCCAGAACCCAAATCCGGTCGTTCTTTCGGTAGCCTTTAATCCTGTAAGTCCTTTTGAATGAATGGTGAGCCGCGCTGGACTCGAACCAGCGACCCTCTGCTTAAAAGGCAGATGCTCTAACCTACTGAGCTAGCGGCCCACCGCCTTATTTTTCAACGACTTGCAGAGATTGCGGATTTTCGGCGTTTTCGCTGGTGGGGAAAACTGTGACCATTTCCCCCGGCTGAGGCCCTCGATAGCGGTCCTCTTGTGCTCATCACACAGGTGAGCACAGCGCTCTACCATCTTGATGCTGCGCCAGCCTCCAAGCTCCTGTATCATCCTCAAATCCGTCCCCGCCATCGCAAGCCGTGGGGCCAAGGTGTGCCTCAAAACGTGCGGGGTAACGCCGCTCAGTTTAGCACGCCGGCAGGCCGCCATGAAGGCTGTTTTGTTGCTGTATGCAGCCTGCTGACTCCATCCTTCTTCACAAATACCCACTCACTCTTGCTGCACTCCGTTTCAGCCCTCAGAGGCTCCCCCAGGTCAGGGAGTATGGGACGGGTCTTTGTCTCCGCGTTCTTGGCGTGATCCGCCTCTACGGTCAGCTGCCAGCGCTTCAGGTCGATGTCTACTTTCTTGAGCGCCAAGGCCTCAGAATTGACTCCAAGGGAGGCCGCTGCCAGTTTCGTGTATACAATGCATACAAAGTATGCGAGCGTATACAAAAACGTGGTTGAGAGCTGGAATCGAATCGTTAGCCAAAACTCGGATGTGACCGCTAGAAGCGATCGAGCTGGTACATGAATCCCACTGTCAAAGATCACAACTTTCGAACCCGGCGCGGGGGCCCGGAAGGTCGGGAGAAGAACATTGACTAGTGTACTGTCCCGGAACGTGTCAACAACTTTGAGACACTTTGGTGAATAAATTACTGTAGTTTCATCTCAAAAGTTCTCCTTTTCGGGAGGGTTGATCCAGACCGCCTCGGGAAGAGGAGGAGGAACGGGTTTGCCGTTGGGAAATCTCTCCGGGAAGAGTGCATGGGCGGCCTCCAATGTTTGGGATCGATCGCGACGGGTGGTGATGGCGGTGAGGTAGTGCACATCCGCGGGAGTGTGCAGGCCGATACCCGAATGGCGATGGTCGCGGTTATACCAATCGAAGAAATCCCGACAGAAGTCTCTGGCTTGCTGAATGGTGCCGAAACGAGCCGGGAATTCGGGACGGTACTTGAGGGTCTTGAATTGGGATTCCGAGTAGGGATTGTCGTCACAGACATGAGGCCGAGAGTGAGACTTGGTGACTCCCAGATCGGCCAGTAGCAAGGCCAGTGCTTTGGAACTCATCGACGAGCCACGATCGGCATGCAGGGTGAGACCACCCGCTACGATCTCCTGCTTGGAGTAGCTCTGGGCGATCAAGACCTTGGCCAGGCGGGAGCTTTCCTGGGTGGCCACCATCCAGCCCACCACATAGCGGCTGAAGATGTCCAGGATCACGTAGAGGTAGTAATAGCTCCATTTGACGGGCCCCTTCAGCTTGGTGATGTCCCACGACCAGCATTGGTTCGGGCCGGTGGCCAGAAGTTCCGGCTTGGAGTATTGGGGATGGCGGCGCTGGCGACGGCGTTCTCTAACTTCCAGACGTTTGGCCAGAATGCGGTACATGGTTCGAATCGAGCACAAGTATCGCCCTTCGTCCAGCAGCTCCGCCCATACGGCGGCAGGAGCTTTGTCGATAAACTGTCGGCTGTGCAGGACCTCCACAACGGCTTCCCTTTCGGGCGGGCTCAAGGCGCGTGGGGATGCGGCCCGAGGCCGAGGATCCAGCGCCGGCCGTTCGCGCCGAAGTTTCTCCCGATACAGACTCGATGGCGGCAGATCCAGAGCCTGACAGCCGGCACGGACTCCGTGGGATTGTGAGAATCGCAAAGCTTCGTCCATCAGCTCTCGTCTCCGTTCTCTTCGCTGCTCGCCAGAGAGATTCCCAACAGTTGCGAGACTTTTTTTTGGAGATCCAGCATGGCTTCAAACTTCTCGAGCTTGCGTTTCAGCTTCCGATTCTCAGCCTCCACTTGCCTCAGTTGATGATCCAGAGGATTGACCGGCTTTGCCTTTCGTCCCCGCTTGCGAGGGGTCAATGCCTGCAGCGTTCCGTGCTCGCGTTGGCGTCGCCAGGTCTGCAGATTCGACCAGTAAAGTCCTTCTCGGCGCAGTAATGCTCCCACTTCGCCCGACTCTTCGCAGCCATCGGCCTGCTCCAGGACCCGGAGCTTATAGCGGGCTGAAAACCGGCGACGGGTTGCCTTGGCAGGAACTTCCGGGTCGGGTCGCGGCAACGCCTTCTCGGGCTCGGTCCGTCCCGCAGCGATTTTGGAGACCTCTCCCCTCCGCTCCGAGGTTTCCAAAATCCTCAGTTTCTTGTCGCTTCTGTTTTCTATCATTCTGTAATCCAGCTTCTCGCCCTCTACTCTAATTTAGCCGGGAAGAAGTGTCTCACCATTATTGGCACAGAGGGTCCGGGAAGTTCACGGTGTTAATTCGGGATGGGTTTTCGTCGTCAGTGAGGCGCGCGACGCAGGAATGCCGGGAGTCTTTCGAGGTAGCGCAACAAAGCTGTCGGCGAAAAGACGCCCGAAGTAGCGGCGTGAACTTTCCGGACAGTGCACTAGAGAGTGGGAACCTTGTTTGGCCGCCCCGAGATCTTTTCTTTGGGTAGAGCCCGAGAACGTGTAATCCGCAAAATATGGACCGGCAAAGGACACCGGTGAACTTGTAAGGAAGGAGACCGCGGTGCAGTTGTATCGCAATCACAGGGTCCTGCTGGGAATATCTTTGTGTTTGTTCGGATCTGTTGACGGTGAAGAGTGGCCCCGCTTCCGGGGGCCTGACGGTGCCGGCCAGAGCAAAGCTACAACCATTCCTACCGTCTGGACCAGACAGGACTACAAGTGGCGCGTCGAAGTTCCGGGTATAGGCCACTCGTCGCCCGTGGTTTCAGGCAAACAGGTGTTCGTCATGTCCGCGATTCAGGAGGATGCCACGAAGATTATCCGGTCTCTGAGATCGGTTGACGGCAGCTTGCTCTGGGAAGTTCGGTTTCCGTCTTCGACTTCCGACCAGGGCAGGTCCACCGCTTACGATACCGCCAGTCCGACGGTTGACGCAGAACGCGTCTACGCAGCCTGGGGATCGCCCCGAGGATACATCGTCGTGGCTCTGGACCGGCAAAAGGGCAAAGAGGTATGGCGGCGTGATCTGGGCTCCTACCAGGGAGACCATGGTTTTGGCCCCTCCCCCATCCGTTTTGAAGAAATGGTGATCCTGGCCAACGACCAGAGCGGGCCCAGTTTGACTGTCGCGCTGGATCGCCAGACTGGCCAGACAAGATGGGCAGTTGAGCGCCGTACCGCCAGCTCTGCCTATTCGACACCCATCATCTATCGACCTGAGAGTGGACCTCCGCAGCTGATCCTTGCAAGCACCAGCCATGGGGTGAGCAGCCTCGATCCGCACACGGGCAAGCTCAACTGGGAAGTGGCCGATTTGTTCGGGAGGAATCGCGTGGTCGGTTCGCCGGTCGCCGCAGGCGGGCTGATTTTTGCACAGGCTGGGCTCGCCAACGGCGCCAGGCGGATGTTTGCCATAAGACCTCCAGCCCTGAGCAACGGCAGCGATGCCCAGGTGGCGTACGAGCTTGAAGGTTCGCTACCCTACGTGCCGACTCCGGTGGCTCATGGGAAGTGGCTGTTCTTGATCAGCGACGGAGGTATGGCCAGCTGCATTGATATTGAAACCGGCCAGCGAGTCTGGCGCGAGCGGATCGGCGGCAACTTCTTCGGTTCGCCGGTGCGCGTCGACAACCGGATCTATTTCATGTCGAGCGCGGGCGAAATGGTCGTGCTTGCCGCCGCGCCGCAGTATCAGCTCCTGGGGCGAGTCGATCTGGAAGAACCAAGCCACAGCACACCGGCCATCGCCGACGGAGTGATGTACCTCCGAACCTTTTCACACCTCATGGCGATCGGGGGGAATGTTGACTAAAGAAGATCCCAAGTTTCTAGGTTGATTTTGGCATAGGGCTCCCAGCTGAGAACCACTTGAAACAGCGGTTTTTAGCTTCCCGCACCACATTTCGAGGCTTAGATTGTGATCCCCGTCACAGTTGTGCAGATTTTCGTTTTGGCAGGCAAAGCACTGTGCTACGCTCCCGAGATATGAGGGTTAGGGGGAATCAGAAGCGTCGGGGGCACCCGGTTTACGGGGACACACCTATCTCCTTAACTTTGGTCCCCGACAGCTCGTACCGGAGGGATACTGGTGCGAAGCTGGCGGGGCATCGACATCGCCACTCCAACGGTCACCCCTGTGTTGGGGTTACCTGATGGGGTAGTGAGAAAGGCGGATCCTGACCCCTCAAGAATGGATCCGCTGGTTCAGCCCGGCATAACTGCCCGAGTCCCTTGGGGGAGTCACTCTGGTGGTGGAGAGTTTGATCAAACGAATTTCTTCCGTTTGTCGGGCTGGGCCACATAGTCCTGCGTTCCACATTCCAAGTTTCACGCTTCTTGCGCTTGCTCTGAGACGCTACCGCTAGACCTTGATGAAGATGCGCTTGCGGTAGAGCCAGAAGCACAGACCCCAGGCCAGACCAAGCACGATGATCCCGTTCACGAAAAGTGCCGGCCCTTCCGGGATCGAGAACCAGCCCAGAAAACCCAGCACAAAGATCCCTACGAAGTCACGAAACCACTGCTTCCCCACCGTTTCCATGAAGGTATAGATGAAGATTGAATTCAAGCCGACAATGGCAAAGAAAAGCGTCCAGTTCTTGACTCCCTTGAAATCGATCAACCAGTAGAAAAACGCCAGCGTGACCAGGCACCAGCCCCCCGAGGTGATAATGAACGAACTGGTGCAGATCCGCTTTATGATGGGAACCAGTCCGACCCAGTCAAGGCTGTAACCCACGACCAGGCCAATCACCCCCACAATCGCCAGGCGCTTGATTTTCTCTCCCCCAGCCAGACTGGAGGCCAGCAGCTTCCCGGCCACAACTCCCCAGATCGTGTGGGCCGCAGTGGGGATGCAGTTGACGGCCACCCAGCCTCCACCGTTGTTCAGTTTGCCCATCAGTACCATGTCCATGAAGGAACCAAAGTTCTGGTCTTTCACGAAGGGCTGATCATAGCCCGGGATGTTGGTGAAGCGATAAAGCATTTCGGTCAGGAGAATCAGACCGAAGGACACGCCCAGCTGGGTGCGGACCGACAGGTGCATGATCAGAAAAGCGACCAGAATCGTGAAAGAAAGCTGAGCGAGTACGTTCCACAGCTCCCACACCGGTTTTCCCGCATGACCGCTGTGGATCATGACCGCCAGAGCCAGCAGAATCAGACAGCGCTGAAGGATGTGACGGAACACCTGTGACCAGGGATCCCCCCTGGCCATTCGCTTTTGGACGGAAAACCACATGGCAACGCCCACGATGAACATAAAGTAGGGCTGCACCAGATCCCAGAATCGGAGGCCGTTCCAGGGATCGTGGCGGAACTGCAGAGCGATCATGCCCAGCAGCGAATCGGGGTCGGTGATGCGGATGAAGCTCCCATAAAGGCCAGTTCCCTCTCCGACCAGAAGGAACATTACGAAACCGCGGAAAAGGTCAAGGGAGACGACCCGACCCTGGGGAAGATATCTTGGTTCGGTCATGGTCCACCTGAGTCGTGTGCCTGGAGATCAATTGATTCTAGGGTGCCGGAACCGAAGTTCCAAGTCCGCGCTCAGAAGCCGGATGCCTGGATTCGTTCGTCGATGAGGCGGCCTGTTCGGTCCCCGGCATCGCGCAGGGCCTGGACCAGGGAGTTCACAACGGCTTCCTGCAGCCACTGGCCATCGGGGGACCGGACGAACTCCAGATATTGCCGGATCTCTTCATCCTTCAGAGTGCGGAACTTGAAGTACAGAAGCAGCTGCGTGCTCTCCCGCAGGGCGGGACGGATCTGCGGCTCCAGTTGACTGATTCGATCCTCCAGACCGGCTTCCGAGAAGACTTGCTGGTCCCGCGGGGCCAGGTGGTTGACCCCACGTGCTGTGGAGCGAGCCATCTCCAGCGCCAGCCGGACACTGGACTCGGTCACGCCGGCTGCCTCATCCAGATCGGAAAGCAGTCTCACTCTCGGGGAGTCGGGGTCCATGCTCTGGTACTCCTGGAAGAACTCCATCATCTCCTCCAGGGCCTCGGGACGTGTCGCCTCTGCCTCCAGCTCTGCAATCCTGGTGCCCACGGGACTTCGGAGCCACTCCAGGGCCGGCCCAAGGTCGCGGTCTTCTGCCTCCTGGTAAAAGGTCTCGCGAACAGACGCCATGAGGTAGTCCTTCCCGTAAGCCCGTGGAAGAACATCCTTGAGAATCCGCAAGGCCTCCAGGTCCTGCCCGTCGTCGTAGCTCTTCATCTGCTCCTCGATCTGGGCTGGAATCTGACTGACCTGAGACTCCAGTCCATAGAGGAAAAGAACTTCGTCGAGCTGGAGGTCGGACTGGGCGCCCAGGAGACAGGTGGCAGGAAGAAAGAGTAGAAGGACTCGAATCTTGCTCAACCTCAACACCATCTCTCTCATTGTACTGAAAGCCCCGAGGTCTGGTCACCCTGTCTGCTTCAGGGTGCGCTGACGTCAGGCGGTTTGGAAGAGGAAGCGAAACTGTCCAATTCCACCAGGGCATAGGGAGGGCCCTGGCTATGGATTTCGATCTGAAACGGAACCAGAAGTTTGCCAACTGTCCTGAAGTCCCCGTAGCGAAAGGACAGCGTTTCCATGGGGGATGAGAAAAAGGAGTCGGCGAGGTGAAAAGCAACCAGCCTGGCCACCCGCCCCGTCTGGCGGTCGAGTTGGACTTCGTACATGCGTCGGAGTGGCCTGAGACACCCGCGCCCCTGTTGTCGGGGAGAGGGTTCCAGGTAGATACGAATCCGCTTCACGTTACCCTCCTCGTCGTCTTGAGGGTCCCAGGGAAGACTCAACCTGCCTTTCAGATAGCGGTTGAAGAGTCCCAGAATCGGATTCAGTTCAAAGAGTCGGTTCTCGATCTCGAGGCGTGGCAGAGCCCTGAGTTCCGGTCCCCGGCGAACCCATCCCACTTCTCCATTCGTGACCAGGATGCGCTCGCCTCCGGCCCCGGAGAAGTGGGCGCGGAGTTTTCCGGCAGGGCCCGCGTGAAGCTCGAACGATTCCGTCTTCACAACCTGACCTCGAGACAGGAAAGACCAGGTGCCCCGCATGAGAGCAAAACGGAGAGTGCTGGCGGAGGCCTGTCCCCCGTGAGCCGCCAGTGCCTCTCGGAGCTGCTGCTCCGCCCGGTCGGATTCAGCGGGAAGAGATGCCTCGCCCAGAAGTAAGCCGGAGAAGACCATTGCTAGCATTGATACTGACCTCGTGTTTCTGACCCCTCCGGTTTCTGCGCAGCAGGTCGACAAGTGGGCAGGTGAGGAGATGGCCTTCACTTCCCTGCCATCCAGATCGGCCATCCTCCTTTCCTCAGGATTTCCCTCACCTGCCACGGCTTGATACCACTGCACATTCCGTTCCAAAAACAGGCGAGGAGAGCTAAGTAGTTGGACAAAAGAGAGTTATGTCTGGACAGAGACAAACTACGCAATCCTTGTGTCAGCCAAAGTAAGAGAGATCGTGAAATAAAAAGTCAGAGTGCGGAGGGGATTTCTTGGGTTCTGGGTTCCAGGTGGGTGCTCAGGCCAATAGACTCTTGAGGCGGGGGCTTTCTTCAAGGACAATCGTCGAGCTGCGCTCGGGTCCGAGGGAAATCATGGAAATGTCGGTGCCAACCAGTTGGGAGAGGCGATCCAGATAGGTCCGTGCCTGCTCAGGGAGTTGATCGTAACGGGTTGCCCCGGAAGTAGTCTGCCGCCAGCCGGGCCAGCTTTCGTATACCGGCTCCACTTCGCCCAACACGCGGACCTCGGTCGGAAAACACCGTAGAGTTCTCCCCTGGTAACGGTACCCAGTGCAGATCTTGACCTCGTCGAGTTCGTCGAGGCAATCCAGCTTGGTCACGACCAGCGCCGTCAGACCGTTCACGAGCCTCGAGTACCGGCCTACGACTGCGTCGAACCAGCCGCAACGCCGGGGCCGACCGGTGGTTGCCCCAAACTCGGCACCGCGGCGGCGCAGGTGTTCCCCCACTTCGTCGTTCAGTTCGGTGGGAAAGGGCCCGGCGCCCACCCGCGTGGTATAGGCCTTGGCAACACCAATGACACCGTCAATTGCGGAGGGTCCCAGGCCGGTGCCGCTGCAGGCTCCGCCGGCACTGGCATTGGAAGAAGTCACAAACGGATAGCTTCCGTGGTCCACGTCCAGCAGAGTGCCCTGGGCCCCTTCCAGCAGGATGTTTCTTCCCTCAGAAACCGCTTCGTTCAGAAGCTCGACGGTGTCTGTGACGAACGGTTTCAGCCTTTCTCCGTGCTCGAGGCTGCGGGAGAGGATCTCCTCCCTGTCCAGTCGGGGAGCCCCGTAAACCTTTTCCAGAACCGCGTTCTTGAATTCGAGATGAAGACGAATCTTCTCCTCCAGGAGTTGGGGGTTCAGCAGATCTCCCATTCGAATACCGCGGCGGGCCACTTTGTCTTCGTAACAGGGTCCAATTCCACGGAAAGTGGTGCCGATCTTCTGCTTACCGCGAGCACCCTCGTCGGCTACTTCGAGTGCTTTGTGCCAGGCCAGGATGGCGTGGGCGCGATTACTGACGAAAAGACGGCCTTCCAGATCGAGCCCCAGCCGCGTCCGCAGCTCCTCGATCTCCTCAAGCATGGCCCCGGGATCGACTACGACGCCGTTTCCCACGACGCAGACTTTCTCCGGGCGGAGGATTCCCGAAGGAATGAGATGGAGCACAAACTTCTCGTCCCCGATGATCACGGTATGCCCGGCGTTGTTGCCGCCCTGGTAGCGGGCAACCACATCAAAGCGGTCAGTCATGAGGTCGACGATTTTCCCTTTTCCCTCGTCTCCCCACTGGGTGCCCACGACGACTATGTTTGGCATGTCATCTTCCGGTTTCGGCAGTCTGGACAGTCCGTGTCCCTGGGCGGGCAGGTGCGGTCGCCAGCCGGCCTTGAACAGGATTCAGGTTTCGGAAAGATCAGATCTGATCTTCGATCATACGGGCAATATTGTCCTTCGAGGTGGCTCCTACGATCTGATCCTTGATCACCCCATCCTTGAAGAGAAGGAGAGTGGGGATTCCCTTGATGTTGTACTTCATGGAAGTTGCACCGTTCTCGTCCACGTTCAGTTTGACCACCTTGGCACGATCGTCAAAGTCCTTGGCCACTTCATCAATGGTGGGTGCGAGCATGCGACAGGGTGCACACCAGCTTGCCCAGAAATCGACCAGTACCGGCTTCTCCGAATCCAGAACTTCCTGCTGAAAATTATCATCCGTAACCTCGTTCACCTGGCTCATGAGTCCTCCATCATTTCTTTAACTACACCCTCCGGCAGGTGGTCTGCTCAAGTCGTACCTATGCTAACATTACTGCCCGGTTGACAGAACAAATCGAACCCAAGAAAGCGCTCGGTCAACACTTTCTGGTCGACCGCAACTACTGCCGGCGCATTGTCCACTTTGCCGGGATCTCGAAGGATGACACTGTCCTCGAGATCGGACCCGGCACCGGGCAGCTCACTAATGAACTGCTGAAAACTGCAGGCCACGTCATTGTCGTCGAGTTCGACCGACAACTCGTGCCTCTCCTGCACAAACGCTGGAGCGGGCCTGCAGCCAGGCGGCTTCAAATCGTGGAAGGTGACATCCTGGAAGTTTCTCTTCCGCGGCTTCTGCCCCGCAAAGGAATCCACCTGGTGGCCAATCTTCCCTACAATATCGCCACTCTCATTATTAAGAAGATGACCGAAATCAGCGATTGGTTTCAGAGCCTTACCGTGATGGTCCAGCGGGAGGTGGCCGAACGTATTCTGGCTCCCTGTCACAATCGCAACCATGGATACTTCTCAGTTTTTGTCCAGTACCACTACCAGCTGGAAAGAGGTTTTCATGTCCCGCCCGGTGCTTTCTCGCCGCTCCCCGGAGTGGTTTCCACGGTGCTGAAGCTGACACCCTGCGTGGCGGACGCCGGGGCCGCTGACTGGGCCCGGCTGGATCCCATCGTCAGCCGCTCGTTTCGCCATCCTCGCAAGACCCTGTTCAACAATCTGCGGTCACTCCCGATCGCTTCCGAGCAGCTGGAAGAGGCCCTTTCCGCCTGTAAAATGGACCGTTCTCGCCGACCTCACCAGGTGAGCCTGGAGGAGTTCTGCTGTCTGGCACAAGTGCTATAATCTCGTAAAGTTATGAGCCATTCTGTAGAGATCATCGCCCTCGGAGGGCTGGGCGAATTCGGCATGAATAGTGCTGTCCTCCGCTGTGGTGAAGAGATGATTTTGATCGACGCGGGGGTGATGTTCCCGAACGGTTCGCTCCGGGGTCTGGGGCTGGACCTGATCGTTCCCGATATCACTTTTCTCAAGGAGAACAAGGAGCACCTGCACGCCATTCTCCTGACCCACGGTCACGAGGATCACATTGGCGGGCTACCTTTTCTCATAGACGAGGTTCCCGCGCCCATCTATGGGAGTCGGCTGGCTCTGGGACTGGTCCGGAAGCGTCTCCGGGAGCGCAATCTGCACCGTTCCGTCGCCCTGAACCCGATCGAGCCGCGACAGCAACTCGAATTCGGATCTTTTCAGATCGAGCCTCTGCTCATGACCCACTCTATGCCCGACTCTTACTGTTTCGCTATCCGGACTCCGGCCGGAGTCGTCATGTGGTCCGGAGACTTCAAGTTTGACCAGAGCCCCATCGATGGCCGCTTGAGCGATATGGGTCGACTGGCCGAGTATGGCGATGAGGGAGTCCTGATGCTTTGCTCCGACAGTACGAATGTGGCCATGGTGGGCCTGACTCCGTCGGAACAGTACATCCGGGAACCGGTCCGGGGCATCTTCCGAAAAGCGGAGGGGCGCATCTTTGTGAGCTGCTTTGCGAGCAGCATTCACCGGATGCAGATAGTGATGGATCTCGCCCAGGAATTCGGGAGGAAGGTGATAGCGTTGGGCAGGAGTATGGTGAACAACCTCGAGATTGCCCAGGAGCTCGACTATTTGAAGATTCCCGCCGGCGTGCTGCAGCCACTCTCGGAACACAACAGCTTGGCGCCGAACGAGATCATCTTTCTGGCCACCGGCAGCCAGGGCGAGCCTCGCTCCGCCATGAACCGGCTGGCTTACGATGAGTATCGGCGAATCATGATTCAGGACGGAGACACAGTCATCCTCTCAGCCCGGATCATCCCCGGCAACGAGCGCAGCGTGGCGGGGATGATCAACCACTTCTACCGCCGGGGGGCATTTGTCTATGACTCCCGGACAACCCAGGTTCACTCTTCGGGCCACGGCTTTCAGGCCGATTTGAAGATCCTTCTCAACCTGACCCGGCCCCGCTATTTCGTCCCCATCCACGGCGAATACCGGCAACTGGCCAAGCACGCTCGGCTGGCCAGGGCACAGGGACTGGGCCCGGACCAGGTGCAAATTATCGAGAGCGGTCACATACTGGAAGTATCCGAGGAGGGAGCTCACGTCAGAGACGAGGTACCTGTCGGATATCGTTACATCGACTCCGGAAACCGGCAGGAGATCGAGGCCGATGTGATTCGGGATCGCCGCTACATGGCGGAAGACGGTTTTGTCGTGGTGCTTCTCCCCACTGATCGCTTTGAAAAGAAGATGCTCGGTCCTCCCGAAGTGATTCTCCGAGGCGTCCTTTCAGCCGCGCCTGCAGTCAGCCTGGTCGAGGATCTGAGCCGTGAGACACTGCTGGCGATCCGGAACCTGACGGCCTCGGAAAGAGAGGACCCGGAGCTCTTGGCGGAACGCATCATCCGTCATCTCAAGCGGTACCTCAAGAAGACCATCGGAAAGCGACCGTTGATCGTACCGGTCTTGCAGAGAATGTAAGTACTCACTTCCAAGAAAGCAGGTCCGGACATGTCAGTCTACCCGAAACAGAAAACAACGGAATTGATAGGGCTTGCCTGTCTGATGTGTGCCCTGCTGCTGATCCTGGCCCTTTACAGCTACAGTCCCCTGGACGGGTCGTTGAATGTGTCTTCGGGCGGCACTGAGTATCTCAATTACATCGGTCGCACCGGCGCCTGGCTTTCCGACTTCCTGCTTCAGCTCTTCGGACTCGCCGCTCTGGTCATTCCGTTCGTCCTTCTCTCAGCCGGATTTCGTCAACTGCGGGGCCGGAGCGTTGAGTACCCGATCATTAAGACCTGTGGAACCCTGGGCATGCTGGCGGCCGCGGCCGCAGGTCTGTCCATTCTGCAGCCAACGCTGGCCCTGGCGACCCACTACGAACTGGGTGGCATCGTGGGGATCCTCGTGGCCTCGGTACTGGAAGCCGCCTTCAACTCGGCCGGAGCGTTGATTGTCGTTTGCTTTGTACTGTTGTTCACACTGGTCATCACGACCCGTTTCTCTTTCGAGGCCATGGTCGGCTGGCTCAGCGAGCAGAACTGGAATCCCTTCGCCAGTTTCCGGGAAAGCTATGCAGGTTGGCAGAAAAGGCGCCAGGACCGCCGGACCCTGAAGCGCCTGAGAGAGGATCCCCGTGCCGTTGTGAACCAGCCTCCGCCTCGCAAAATGAGCCTGCAGGATTGGCCCCGCCCGGGCCCTGCCCGCCAGGCTGGCGATCCCATCGTGCAGCCGATCCAGGCTGAGCAACTGACGTCGAAATCCCAGCGACCGACAGGGTTCGACGCCAGGAGTTACGAACCTCCCTCCCTGGAGATCCTGAGGGAACCCTCTGGAAGTGTGGTCATCGATGAGGCGGAACTGATGGATCGGGCACAGAAGCTCATCGACAAGTGTGCCGAGTTTGACGTCAGAGGAAGAGTCCTGCAAATCCATCCTGGTCCGATCGTGACGACCTTTGAGTTCAAACCCGACCCGGGAATCAAGTACAGTCGCATCACCAATCTGGTCGATGACCTGTGCCTGGCTCTGCGTGCCGAAGCCATTCGCATCGACCGCATACCGGGAAAGAACACTGTCGGCATTGAAGTTCCCAATCGACAGCGCCAGACCATTCGCCTGCGCGAGATCCTGTCTTCGACGGCTTTTCAGCAGAGCGAATCATTGCTCACTCTCGGGCTGGGCAAGCTGATCAACGGAAACACCTTCATGACCGATCTGGCTCAGATGCCGCATTTGTTGATTGCCGGCGCCACCGGTTCGGGCAAGAGCGTGGCCGCCAATTGCATTGTGACTTCTATCCTCTACCGGGCCTCTCCCCAGGAAGTGAAGTTCATTCTGATCGATCCAAAGCGCCTGGAATTGGGATTGTACGAAGACATCCCTCACCTCCTCACTCCCATCGTTACGAGTCCCAAGAAAGCCGCCAATGCTCTCAACTGGGCCGTCAGAGAAATGGAGCGCCGCTACAAACTTCTGGCCCGCGCCAGCGTGCGCAACCTGGCGCAGTACAACAAGTACGTCGCTTCTTTGTCCCCCGATGAGAACCAAGAAGAATTCGAGCCTCTGCCCCTGATTGTGATCATCGTCGACGAGCTGGCCGACTTGATGATGACTGCCGGGAAAGAAGTCGAGTCTTCCCTGACCCGGCTCGCTCAGATGGCCCGGGCAATTGGGATCCATCTCATCCTGGCCACCCAGAGGCCGTCTGTGGATGTCATCACCGGACTGATCAAGGCCAACTTCCCGTGCCGAGTTTCCTTCCGGGTCTCTTCCAAGACTGACTCTCGCACCGTGCTCGACATGAACGGGGCGGAGCAGCTTCTGGGTCACGGGGACATGCTCTTTCTGTCTCCGCTCACCGCCAGGCCGGTTCGTATTCACGGCGGCCTCGTCACCGAGAGGGAGACGGAGGACATCGCCACCTTTCTGCGCACCCAGGGGGTGCCTTCTTATCAGGAAGACATCCTGGAAGGAGAGGCCGATGAGGAAATCAGCCTGGTGGATGCGGAGGGTCTCGCGGATCCCCTCTATGACCAAGCAGCCCATTTTGTGGTAGAAACAGGTAAGGCCTCGACTTCCATGCTCCAGAGGCGCTTGCGAATCGGCTACGGACGAGCGGCTCGAATACTGGACATGATGGAGCATGAGGGCCTGATCAGTCCTCCCGATGGAACCAGGGCTCGCAAGCTGCTGGTAGCGCCCAGCTACTTCGAGGAAGTGGAGGGAAATTAAATACCTAGGATCGCCCATTAGATTGTTGAGCATCTGACTCGCATCTCGTGGATACTTTCCTTTGTGGGCCGGTTGGATTAAACTGAAGGCTTGAAATGCGCTTATCTGCAGTAGCAACGAGTTTGATTACGGTCCTAATCGGACCCATCGGACTTGCTCTGCAGAATCCGGCCCGCGTTCGTGTCGATGTGGAGATGGTGGTTGTTCGCATCACCGTCACGGACCCTCTCAACCGCTACGTGATCGGCCTCGAAGAGGATCACTTCCGGGTTTTCGAAGGGAAGGTCGAGCAGGAGATCATTCATTTCTCGAATGATCGATCCCCCGTTTCTGTGGGAATCATTCTCGACATCAGCGGGTCGATGGAGGATGACATCCTCAGCGCCAGAAACTCGGTGGTGCGCTTTCTCGAGCAGGGACACGATCTCGACGAGTACTTTCTGATCACCTTCAACGATCGCACCAAAATGGCCTACGAGTTTACGTCCCGGCGGGAGAACATTCAGGGTCAGATTGCGATCGCCAGGCCCAAGGGCCGCACGGCTCTCTACGACAGTGTGTACCTGGGCCTGGAGAAGATCCGCGAGGGAGTTCACGACAAGAAGGCGCTGATCATTATCACCGACGGTGAGGATAACCGAAGCCGCTACACCTTTAGCGAGGTCAAGCAGTTTGCCAAGGAGTCGGGTGTCCATATTTATGTGATCGGGGAGCGGGGAAAGCTGGGCTACGGGACCGGTATCATCACTGAGATCACCCGTTTGACCGGGGGCCGACCTTTCTTCCCCAACAACTTCAAACAGCTCGATTACTTTGTCGACCTGATCCACACGGAACTCCGCAACCAGTACGTGATCGGCTACGAACCCAGCGACAAAGAGCCCGACGGCAAATGGCGAAGGATCAAGGTCCGTCTGGCCCCCCCCGAGGGCCTTCCCGCCCTTACAATTCGTGCCCGGCAGGGTTATTACGCCCCCCAGAACTAGTGTACTGTCCCGGAAGTTCGCGGGGTTAATTCGGGACGGGGTTAATTCGGGGATTTTCGTCGCCAGCTAGGCGCGCGACGCAGGAATACGGCGAGTCTTTCGAGGTAGCGCAACAAAGCTGTCGGCGAAAAGACGCCCGAAGTAGCGGCGTGAACTTTCGGGACAGTGCACTAGGTACTCACGCCCATAAATACGATGATGTTTATGGAAGTGAGACTGACCCTCGCCTTTTATCGTCTAAGGTGGTGGTGAAACCGTGGCACGAAAGATGAAGCTCCACTTATTCCTGATCGGGGCCGGTCTACTCTGGCTCGCGGCTTCGTCGCCCCTGGCACAGTCGGCAAGATTCAAGGCAGCTGTTGACCAGGTGGTCGTATACGCTGCCGTGTACGACGGAACGGGACAACTCGTCTCCACTCTGACAAAAGAAGATTTTGAGGTTTACGAGAACAAGATCGCTCAAGAGATCACCTACTTCGGGCTCGACGATGTGCCCTCGACGATCGGCATCGTCATGGATATCAGCGGGAGCATGAGGGGGAAAAAGCAGCGGGTGGACCAGGCCGCCGAGCTGTTTCTGCAACTGACCAATCCCTCCAATGAACTGTTTCTGCTGGGCTTCAATTCCGAGGTCAAGATCGACGAAGACTTCACCCGGGACGTAGAGGACATCCGCGATGCCCTGTTCAACCAGATCGTCACCGGGGGTACTGCCCTCTACGACGCCATCCACCTGGGAGTCGAGCACGCCGCCGAAGGGAGCGAGCCGAAAAAGGTCGTCATTGTCTTTACCGACGGAGAGGACAAAGACAGCTACTACGAACTGGAAGAGGTGATCGAAAAGGTAGAAGAGTCGGATGTCCAGGTCTTCCTGGTGGCCTTCCTGGACCAGGACCTGACCGATGACAGCGGGTTCTTCGGTATGTTCAAGTCCCCCCGGGACAAAGTCACAAAGGCGATGGCCAGCATCGCGGAGGCGACGGGAGGCAAGGCTCTCTTTCCGCAGAAAAAGGAGGACATCGAGGAGGCTTTCAAGATGATTGCCTACGAGCTCCGGAATCAGTATCGACTCGCCTACGTTTCGAACATCACCAAGGAGGAAGATGACGAGGGGTGGCGGTCTGTTCAGGTGCGCCTGCTCAACGCCCGGGAAAGAGACCTGAGAGTGCGGGCTCGCAAAGGCTACCACTCGCGGCCACAGGGTGACACTGATCATTGACTCGCCTGCCCGGCCAACCCTATGATGCAAAATCATGTCTGAAATAAGATCGAGCAAAATCTGGCAAAACGGACACCTGATCGACTGGGACGACGCGACAGTTCACGTCATGTCACACGTTCTCCATTACGGCACCTCCTGGTTTGAAGGAATTCGCTGCTATCAGACGGAGAGGGGATCAGAGATCTTTCGGCTCCAGGAACACGTTCAGCGCCTCTTCAACTCGGCCAAAATCTACCGGACTCGGATTCCGTTTTCTCGGGAAGAATTGATCACCGCGATTAAGGACACCATTCAGGCTAACGAGCTGGAGGCCTGCTACATACGACCCATCGTGTTTCGGGGACTGGGAACCATTGGGCTGAACCCCCTGAAGGCAACCGTTGAGGTCTACATCATAGTCTGGGAATGGGGCACTTACCTGGGCACAGAAGCACTCGAGAACGGCGTCGATGTCATGACATCGAGCTGGTCACGAGCCGCCCCCAACACTTTTCCCTCCATGGCCAAGGCCGGCGGCAACTATCTGAACAGCGCGCTGATCAAGATGGAAGCTGTCGAACAGGGATTCTCGGAGGGCCTGGCCCTCGACGTCCACGGCTATGTGAGCGAAGGCAGCGGGGAGAATCTTTTCCTCCTCTATCAGGGCAAAGTCATGACCTCGCCTGCCGCCAGTGCCATTCTGCCCGGCTTGACCAGAAACAGTGTGATCCAGTTGCTGCAGGAAAGAGGGCACGAGGTGATCGAGCAGCAGCTTCCCCGGGAGATGTTCTACCTGGCCGACGAGGTTTTCATGACAGGAACCGCAGTCGAGGTGACACCGGTTCGGTCCATCGACAAGATCGACGTAGGAGAAGGCCGCCGAGGTCCGGTAACTGCCCAGCTCCAGGAAGACTTCTTTGCCTACGTGAAAGGGGAAGTGGATGACCGCCACGGCTGGATGACCCCCGTCCGCAGTCACCGGTCGGTCGAAACCTCTGTCGGGTCTTGAGTTCCGAAGAGCCGAATCTGACGAAGATCCGCACCCACGCTCTCCGCCTTCTCTCCAGGCGCAGCTACAGCCAGCTTCAGCTCGAGCAGAAGCTTCTTCGACACTACTCTGAGAAGAAGGTAATGACACTGCTTGAGGAGCTGATCGAGCACCGTTTGCTGGACGATGCCAGCCTGGCCGAGGAGCGTGCCCTGATGCTTCGCAGCCGCCGGCGCTGGGGTACTCAACGGATCAAGGGTGACTTAAGAAGGTTGGGGTTCGATGCTAAGATGGTGACTCGTGCGACAGACCGGGCCGAGTCGGCATTTCCGTCCGAAGAGACGCTCGCGCGAGTGATTGAGGGTTGGACCCGAAAGAACGGAGAACCGGGTTCGGTCGCCAGGCTCAAGAAGCTTTTTGACCACTGCCGGCGCCAGGGTTTTCCGTCTCAGATGGTTCGAGACTTGCTGGAGCCCTTCTGGGGTCGCCTGGACGTATAGATCCATAAGTATTCCACACGATTGACAGAGACTGCTTATGAAGAGTGCCAACGAAATCCGTGAAGAGTTCCTGACTTTTTTTGAAGCCAGGGGCCATCGCCGAGTCAAGAGTGGCTCTCTGGTTCCTCACGACGACCCCACGCTGCTCTTTACAAACGCAGGGATGAACCAGTTCAAGGACGTCTTCCTGGGCAGGGAGAAGCGCGACTATTGCCGGGCGGCCAGCAGCCAGAAGTGCATGCGGGTCAGCGGAAAGCACAATGACCTGGAAGAAGTTGGGCGCACTCCGCGCCACCACACCTTCTTTGAAATGCTGGGCAACTTTTCGTTCGGAGACTATTTCAAGAAGGAAGCCATCGATTTCGCCTGGGAACTTTGCACGGACGTATTCGGACTGCCGGGAGAGCGCCTTGCGGCCAGCGTCTTCGAGAGCGATGACGAGGCCTACGACCTCTGGAAAGACCGGATCGGCCTCCCCGAATCGCGCATTTACCGGCTGGGCGCCTCCGAGAACTTCTGGTCTATGGGAGACACGGGTCCCTGTGGACCCTGCTCCGAGATTCATTACGACATGGGAAAGGGTGGCTCCGCTGCTCAGAACGATGAGGAACCCGATCCAGCTCGTTTCCTGGAGGTCTGGAACCTCGTCTTCATGCAGTTCGAAAAGGACAAAGAGGGCCGGCAGAGCCTGCTTCCCTCCCCTTCCATCGACACCGGACTGGGACTGGAGAGGATCGCGTGCGTACTGCAGGGCGTACGGAGTAACTACGAAACTGATCTTTTCGTTCCTATCATCGGGGAAGCTTCCCGGCTCACCGATGTGGCCTACGGCCAAGACGATGGCTCTGACGTGAGCCTGCGCATTCTGGCCGATCACAGCCGCGCCTGTACCTTTCTCATCGACGACGGAGTGGTGCCGTCCAATGAGGGGCGGGGCTATGTCCTGCGAAAGATCCTGCGGCGAGCCATCCGTCACGGAAAACTGCTCGGAACCAGCGAGCCTTTCCTCTTCACGCTCGTGGCTCTGGTGGCCGACCTCATGAAAGGCGCCTATCCCGAACTGGAGTCGAGCCGTGAGTACACCTCCCGGCTGGTCAAGGCCGAAGAAAAGAAGTTCAGCTCCACACTCAGCTCTGGTCTCCAGCTTCTGGAGGAGATGTTCGAGATCTCGCAGAAGAAGGACAGCCGCGAGCTGCCCGGCAGCCAGCTCTTCCGCCTCTACGACACCTATGGTTTTCCGCTCGACCTGGCCAGGGAGATCGCCGAGGAGCGCGGTTTCCAAATCGATGAGAATGGATTTTTCCAGGAGATGGAAAAGCAGCGCAAGCGGGCCCGCGCCAGTTGGAAGGGCACCGAGAAAGCCGTTTCTCCTGTCTACCAGGAGCTGGCGCAAGACGTCGGAGCCAGTGAATTCACCGGCTACACCGAGCTGGAAGGAGTGGAAGGCAGGATTACGGCGCTTCTGCAGGACGGAGAGCCCCGGGACCAGTTGGGCGCAGGAGAAACAGGAGAAGTGCTGCTCGATCGAACGCCCTTTTATGCGGAGGCCGGTGGCCAGATCGGTGACGCCGGCTGCATGGAAACCGAAGACGCCCGTCTGCAGGTGACCGATACTTACCGCCCTCTCCAGGGCCTGCACATCCACCGGGTCCAGGTCCAGCAGGGCTCCTTCTCGGTTGGAGACAAGGTTCGCTCCAGCGTTGACATGAGACGCCGGCACCACACGGCCCGTAACCACACGGCCACTCATCTGCTTCAGGCTGCCCTGCGGGAGACTCTGGGCGAACACGTGAAGCAGTCGGGTTCTCTGGTGGCTCCCGATCGTCTCCGCTTTGACTTCAGCCACTTCCAGCCGGTCAGCAGCCGGGAGATCCGGATGATTGAGGAGATGGTGAACGAGAAGATTCGGGACAACATCGAACTCGAGATTTCGGTCCAGGATCTGGACACGGCTCTGGAGGCCGGAGCAATGGCCTTCTTTGGTGAGAAGTATGGCGACGAGGTGCGCACCGTGTCGATTCCCGGCTTTAGCCTGGAACTGTGCGGTGGCACCCATGTCGCAGCCACCGGGGAGATCGCCCTCTTCAAGTTGATTCACGAGAGCAGCATTTCAGCCGGCGTACGACGAGTCGAGGCCGTCACCGGACACGGAGCCACGGAGCGCTTCTTGCAGTCTGAAGGAGCCCTGGATCGGCTTTCGGCTGACCTGAAGGTGGGACGTGACAGTGTCGAGGAAACGGTCCACCGTCTCTCCGACCAGCTTAGGGAGACGCAGAAGAAGCTGGAGCAACTTCAGTTCAGGCTGGCCCGCGAGCAGACCGGGGATGTGGTTGCAGAGGCACGCGACATCGGGGGTGTCAAGGTACTGGTCAAAAGAGTCGAGGACCTGGACAGAGCCGGTCTCCGGTCACTGGCCGACGAGTTGAAGAACAAACTCCGCTCCGGTGTAGTGGTTCTGGGGGCTCCCATCAATGGAAAGGTGAGCCTGATCGCCATGGTCAGCTCGGATCTGACCGGCCGTGTGAAGGCCAACGAATTGGTTTCGCGCCTTGCCAGGACGGTCAGCGGCGGTGGCGGCGGACGCCCCGACATGGCCGAGGCTGGGGGCAGCGATCCGTCCCGGCTCGATGTTGCCCTGGAGCAGGCCTATGCCGAGGTGGAAGCGATATTGAAATAGGTTCTAGGTTCTAGGTTCTGGGTGGCTGGATTGGAAGATTTTTTCCGACTTTCCCCCCGACTGTGGCATCCTATACGGGTAGCCATGAGAGGAATTATTCTGCTTGGTATCCTCTGCGTTTTCCCCGTGAATGCTAAGGACATGCGCTCCTATGTCGACAATAATGGGACCCGTGTGCTCACCAACCTGCCCTCCGGTCAGTCCTGGAAATCGACGATCCCGGTCAATCAACTCAGCCGCCCGGGGAAACCGAGTTCTTCCCATAAACAACGATTCCTGCCTCTCATCGAGAGAATCTCGGCCGAAAAGAGCGTAGACGTGGACCTGGTGAAGGCCATTATTCAGATCGAAAGCAACTTCGATCCCCGGGCCGTCTCGGTCAAGAACTGCAAGGGACTGATGCAGCTGCACCCGCACACAGCCAGGCGTTTCGGAGTCCAGGACGTGTTTGACCCGGAGGAAAATATTCGCGGAGGTGTGGCCTATCTGCGGTGGCTGCTGGACCATTTCGACGAGGACCTGACCCGCACCGTGGCGGCCTATAACGCGGGCGAGAATGCCGTTGCCAAACATGGTGGAGTCCCGCCCTACAGGGAAACGCGAGACTACCTCCAGAAGGTCAGCCGCCTCTACAGCCTGACCCGCCGGCAGAGTCGAACTCCCTCTCGTCGGATTTACCGGATCGAAACGGACGACGGGCGCGTCATTTACACCAACACCCCGTGGGTGGTTGCCAGCCGCTGAAATCCGTTCCAGGTTCCACGTTCCACGCGTTCCACGTTCCACGTTTTCACGGTGCAACAGGCTCACAATCCCTGACCAATAACCAGGAACCAATAACCAACCCAAGGATAGAATGAAGTCTTGCCAGGTATTTCGACCCGCTAACTGAAGACGACATGTTGAGACGAATAAGCTTCCGGGGAATGGTGATTTGCACCCTGATTGGGGCCCTGGCTCCGTCGGCATACGCCGAATTCGAGGAGGTTCTCCCCAACCTGACCGATTACGAGTTGGTCCGGATCGAGTCGAGCCAGACCGCTCCATCCGGGGAGTTTCCGTCCGATATCGTGGAGGAGTATGGATTTCTGTCCTTCACTCAGTGGCGCACCCGGCCCGGCGCGGCCATTCTGGGTGTCTACGAAATGACCGACACCCAGGCTGCTTATGGTCTTTTCACGATCTGGAACGAGGGGCGAAGAGACAGCGGCCGATCCCTTGCCATGGGTCTGGAGAATCTGCTGCTGGAGGAGCGTCTGGCCTTCTGGCGGGGGCACTATTTCTTCATTCTCCATTCTTCCCCGGCCCAGCTGGACTTTCTGTCCTCCTTTCCTCCACTCCTCAAGAAGGCGATCGACGAGCGTAGCCTCCATCCTGTCAGCGTTTTCCAGTTGCCCGCCGACAATCTGGACCGGCCTTCGATTCGTTTCTACGTGGGTCAGAAAGCCATCGGAACGAATCCGTTCATTCCCCGGCAACTCATTGGTCACCTGGGCTTCGAGGATCAGGCAGAGGCGACGATTGCGCGGTATGAGCCGGATGGCTTTCCGCTATTACTGCTTGCCTACCCGACACCTTCCGTGGCAGACGACTACGCCGGCAGGATTCAGGACGCCCTCCAGTCGGTGTTTTCGGAGGATGGAATCTACATGAAGCGGTCGGGTCCCTTGCTGGGTCTGTTTCTGGGGCCCCTTCCTGCCGCTACCCTTGTACTGGAGGATCTCCAGTACACAGCCGGCGTGGAGTGGATTCATGAAGAGGATACCCAACTCCGCGATCTGGAGCGCAACCGGGCCGAGATCGTCACTTTCTTCGGCGTCGTGACTCGCTCCATCCTCTTCACCGGCTTTTTTATCGTGGTGGTGCTCACACTGGGGATCGGGGCCGGCTTTCTCCGCTTTGCACTTCTGCGCAGTTTCCCTGCCATGGGTCGCCGCAATGAGACGATCTTTCTGGATCTTCAGGGCAGAAACAGCTGATCCTTCACCCGTCAGAATCAAGATCAAAGAGACTGAAGCTGGGCAGTTCGCTGTCCTCGATCACCTTCCGGCTCAGGTAGCTTTCGAAAAGCTCCTTGTAAGCCTCCTCGGACAGGTATTTCCGGTAGACACGAAGGTCCTTCCGAACTGACTTCCGGAGCTCTTTGACCGACTCCCGATCCATCCGCCCGAGAAGAGCTTCGGCGACAAGCCCGGCGACGTGACTCAGGGATCGGTCTACCGCCTCGAAGTTGGGGTGGGCCTGTTTTCCCAATTCCTCGCGCAGTCCCCGAAGTCGATCGAGGGCCCTGCGAAAGTTCTCACCTTCCTCACTCGAAAGGACTCTGGAGAGCTCGTCGAGCAGTTCCTCGACCTGACTCTTCGTGAACGCGGAGGCGTCCGCGACCTGGTCCTGCTCCCGCGCGCCCACATGAGCCGTCTGATGTTCTTCGAATGCCTCCGTCACAGCTGGATGGCAGTAGTAGAGAGTCCGGGGTGGCTTTCGGCCCCTGGCTGTAGAGCTCTCAAAGCTGCGATCGATTCCCCTTAATACAACATGCAGCGGAATCCCGCTATCTTTCCACAATTCAATCAGGCACCAGTCCAGAGGAGAGACGAAAAGGTGGCGGCCCCGCTGCCGGGAAAAGTGTTCTTCGATCTCTGTGAAGTAGTTGAAGTAGTTTCTCAACTATTTATCTTTTGTGAACTGTTGGAAATGAAATTCTCTCAGTCCCAGGAGAGTCAAATCCTTCTCGACCTTTCGGATGTGGGAGGACTCGGCCGAGATAAGCGGTGCGAGTCCGCCGGTGGCAATGACGCGGGCCTCACCCAGTTCCGATTTCATGCGCTCAATGATTCCGTCAACCAGCCCGATGTATCCGTAATAGAGCCCCGACTGCATACTTGAGACGGTTGAGGTGCCCACTGCAGCCGCGGGCTTGTGGATCTCGATTCTGGGTAGCCGGGACGCGCGGCGAAAGAGTGCTTCGGCGGATATCCCGATCCCGGGCGCAATGACTCCCCCCACATAGGCAGGGCCGCTATCCACCGCGTCAAAGGTGGTGGCAGTCCCGAAATCGACGACGATCAGGGGAGGTGAGACGATCTTCAGCGCCCCTACGGCATTAACGATTCGATCGGCTCCCACGTCGGAAACGGGTTGGTAACGAATCTCGAGCACCTCCTGGGAGGTCGGATCCACGAAGTTCGGGGTCTGGCCGAAAAATTCTTGCGACAGCTCCAGGAAGCAATCGTTCAAGGGAGGAACCACCGAAGAAATGACCACGGCTTCGATGTCGCGGGGAGAGATTTCTTTTCCTTCGAGCAGGTCGGAAAAGAGAACCGTATATTCGTCAGCTGTCCTGTCCTGCCGAGCAGCAATTCTCCAGGAGGAGGTGAGTTTCGACCCCCGGAAAACTCCGGCTATGATGTTGCTGTTGCCGATATCGATGACGAGAAGCATCGCATAATCATAACCGGTAATGCTTGTTTCTCGTTCCACGGTCCACGTTCCACGTTCCACGACCCGAAATTCACTAAGGCCCCGGGGCAACGAACTGCAATCAGTGTCGGAAATGCCGGATCCCGGTGAAGACCATGGCCAGGCCGTACCGATCCGCAGCCTCAACCACCTCCCGGTCGCGGATCGAGCCACCCGGCTGAATGACCGCCTCTACACCGGCACGGGCCGCAGCCTCAATCGAGTCCGGAAAGGGGAAAAAGGCGTCGCTGGCCATGACCGATCCGGCCAGACTCAGGTTCGCCTTTCGCACCGACAGCTCCACGGAGTCGACGCGGCTCATCTGGCCGGCGCCGATACCGAGCGTCTGCTCGTCCTTTGCCAGCACAATAGCGTTTGACTTGACATGCTTGCAGACGGTCCAGGAGAAAAGAAGATCCTTCGATTGATCTTCCCCTGGCCCGACTTTGCTCATCACCTCCAGATCTTCCGCCTTCAGAGAGACGACATCTCGCTCCTGGACCAGGAAACCTCCCTGGATCGAGCGCACATTGAGGGTGCTGGAGCTGTCTGATTGCTGCGGCATTTCGATCACGCGCAGGTTCCTCTTTCGAGAGAAACGCTCCAGTGCGTGGGAGTCGTAGAAGGGAGCGATCACGACCTCCACGAAAAGCTGGCTCATTTCTGCAGCGGTCCTTTCGTCGACGCTGCGGTTGCAGGCGATGACCGAGCCAAAGGCGGAAACGGGATCACATTCGAGTGCTTTTCGATAGGCCTCTGCTAGAGAGTCCCCCAGCGCCGCCCCGCAGGGATTATTGTGTTTGATGATGCAGCAGGCCGGGCGGTCGAATTCCCCGCACAGCGCCCAGGCGGAGTCCATGTCAACCAGATTGTTGAAGGACAGCTCCTTTCCCTGGTGCTGTTTCGCGACCAGCATCCCCGCGGGCGATCCTGACGAGTAAAGGGAGGCTCGCTGGTGAGGATTCTCCCCGTAGCGAAGGGTCGCGCATCGCGTCAAGTTCAGGAGCAGCGCTGCAGGAAGCTGGTCCTCCTCAGAGCGCCCGGCATTTTCCATCCAGGTGGCGATGGCAGCATCGTAAGCGGCCGTGTACTGGAAAGCTTTGGTGGCCAGTTGCTGTCGGATTGACAGGGGTACGTTTCCCTTCCCTGCTTTCATCTCGGCGACCACCCGGGGATAGTCGCCGGGATCAACCACAACGGTCACCGAGTCGGAGTTCTTGGCAGCAGCCCGCACCAGGGTTGGGCCCCCGATATCAATCTGCTCGACCGCTTCCTCGCGATTCACTTCGGGACGGGCAACGGTTTTTGAGAACGGGTAAAGATTCACTACGACCAGCTCAATGGGACCAATGTCGTGCTCCGCGAGGGTCTGGAGGTGAGCCGGGTCTGCGTGCCGCGCCAGGATTCCGGCGTGGATTCGAGGGTGAAGGGTCTTGACACGTCCACCCAGAATCTCCGGGAAACCGGTTCGTTCCGAAACACGGGTTACACTCACGCCCTCCTCCTCCAGGGCCCTGGCCGTCCCACCAGTAGAGATGATCTGAACTCCCAGTTCCATCAGGGAGCGGGCGAATGACCCAAGTCCGGTCTTATCGGAGACGCTGATCAAGGCTGTTTTTATCTGCATTCTGTTGGTTACTGGTTGCTGGTTGCTCGTTGAAGGTTACAGGTTAAAGGTTGAAAGTTGAAGGTTGCCTTGCCAGATAGCAGATTTCCAGAACCCAGAACCCAGAACCCAGAACCTAGAACCCATCTATAATGTCCCTCGTGTCTGATTCCGTTTCGCTACGGCTGATCCCTGCTGTTGACCAGGTGTGTGCTGATCCCGCCGTCGAGGCGCTCTTCCAGGAATACTCCCGGGAGCTGGTGGTGGACGAGATCCGCCTTCAGCTTGATGACCTTCGGCGGGCCGCCAGGAGGGGCGGCCTGGACCAGAAGGGGCTGGAAACTCGAATCAAAAGTCTACCCGCCTCCATCAGGAGCTCTATCGAGGCGCGAATAGAGCCCTCTTTACGGCGTGTAATCAATGCCACGGGGGTCATCATTCACACCAATATTGGCCGGGCTCCCGTGTCCCGGTCGTTTGCGGAAAAGGCCCTCCTGGTCGCCTCCGGCTATTCCAATCTCGAGTTCGATCTCCAGAAAGGTAAGCGAGGGCACCGCGATCAGCTCTTCGAACAGCGGATGGTCAGACTCCTGGGCTGCGAAGCTGCTACCGTCTGCAACAACAATGCAGCTGCGTTGCTGCTCATTCTGAACACATTTGCTCTGGGAAAGAAGGTTCTCGTTTCGAGAGGTGAGCTCGTCGAGATCGGCGGCTCTTTCCGGATTCCCGAGATCATGAAACGAAGCGGCGCTCTGCTTCACGAAGTCGGAACCACCAACAAGACCCGCCTCGCAGATTTCGGAAACGCTCTGGATGCCGACACGGGGCTGATCCTGGCGGTTCATCCCAGCAACTACCAGATCGTCGGGTTCACCCAGTCCCCTGCCCTGGCGGAACTGGTCCAGCTCGCTGCCCGGGCCGACATTCCCCTGGCCCACGACGTTGGGAGCGGCCTGCTATCCGACTCCAGCCTGCCGGTTCTGGAAATGGAGCCGAGTGTGAAGGCTTCACTGGAGCAGGGTGTCGACCTGGTCTGCTTCAGTGGCGACAAGCTGCTGGGGGGCCCACAGGCGGGCCTGATTGCGGGTAAGGCTGAGCTACTGAGCCAGTTGCGCAAGAATCCCTTGATGCGGGCCCTCCGAATTGACAAGACCACCTATGCTCTCCTCGAACAGACACTCATCGCCTGCGAGAGAAATCGAGCCGAACAGGAGATCCCGGTGCGAAGAATGATCGCCACTTCCGCGTCCGAGATCCGGTCTCGTGCCGAGAGAGTCATGAACAGGCTCGCAGACACAGACCTGGAGATTCGCATCGAGGAGGCCGAGTCGCTGGTCGGTGGAGGATCCGCCCCCGGCCAGACCATCCCCACAGCGGTTCTCAGCCTGGGCTCTGCTCGCTTCTCGACCAATCAGCTCGAAGAACATCTCCGCGCCCACTCGCCGCCCATCCTGGCCCGCATTGACAACGACAGGCTTCTCATCGACCTGCGGACAGTACTGGAGGGAGAGGAGGAGGAGATTGTGGCCGCGCTGAGAAAACTGGGGACTAATGGCTGATGTGCCTGGGTTGAGAACAGAACGGCGCGGCGTAAGCCAGCCGTTAACGGTGAGCTAACGCCCTACCGTTCTGTCAAGGCCTCTGATCACGAACCCGAATTGCACCACCCAGAGCCCAGAACCTAGAACCCAGAACCCCCTTTCCTTAGTGCCACGTTGGCGGCAATCTGAATCGGATCCCACAGGGTGCCGAAGGGAGGCGCATAGGCCAGATCCAGTTGAGCCAGATCCCGCACCGTCATGTCAGCGCTGAGGGCTGCGACCAGCGTATCGATCCGTTTGGCGGACTGGCCACCGCCCACAATCTGGCCTCCCAGCAGGCGCAGGGTCTTGCGTTCAAAGACCAGCTTGACGTGGACCGGCTGCACATCCGGGTAGTAGGCCGCCCGATCGCGGGCCTCAATTCGAACTGAATCCGCTTCGAAGCCACCACGAAAGGCTTGCTGGGACGTCAACCCGGTACGGGCGACTCCCAGGTTGAAGACTTTCTCAATGGAGGTCTCCAGCGTCCCGGAGAACTCTGAACGCCGGCCGGCCAGATTCTCCCCCACCACGCGACCTTGCTTGGCGGCTGTGGTCCCCAGGGCCGAGACGATCGGCTTTCCGGTCACTCTGTGGACGGTTTCGGCACAATTACCGGCCGCAAAAATTCCCGTTAGATCGGTCATTCCGCGGCTGTTGACCTGTATCCCCCCACTCATGCCAAGAGGGATGGCTGCTCGCTCCGCCAGATCTGTGTTGGGCCGCACGCCAACATCCACCAGGGCCAGGTCACAGGGGATGGAACCCCGGCCAATCTCCAGGGCCCGGATGCGGCCCCGTTCTTCCACGATCCCGGAGGCCCCCGTCTCCAGGAGAACCCGGACACCGTTTTCCTCCAGCTCCGACTGAACCAGCTCCGCCATGTCCTGGTCGATCTGGTTGAAGACCTGCCGGCTCCGCTCGAGAAGGGTCACCGACAGACCCAGAGCGATCAGGGCCTCGGCCATCATGAGTCCAATGTAACCGGCCCCGACCACGACGGCCTGAGGGCGGGACGAAGTCAGATCACGAAGCTGGAGCCCGTGCTCGAGCCGGTTGAAGGTGAGAAGGCCGCCGACTTCGTGCTCTGGTACGAAGCGGGGCAATCTAGGGTGATAGCCAGTGGCGAGGACCAGCTTTTCGTAGCCGATGACAGTCTCGTGACCGTCTTTCAGTTCGACATATCGGAGCCCTCGCCGGCCGGGCATGATCTCCGAAACCCGGGCCCCGGTGAGAGCGCCAATTCCCCTCTCTTCTTGCAGGCTTTCCGGCGTGAACTGAACCAGATCGGAGTGGTGTCCGACCACCTGCGCTACGTAATAAGGCAGGCCGCAGATGCTGTAGGAGATGAAGCGGGTCGCTTCAAGGACCAGGATGTCGAGTTCCGGATGCAGCCGCTTGGCGCGGCTGGCCGCTGTCATTCCAGCAGCATTTCCCCCGACTACGACAATTCGCTCGGACATCCCGCTCTACACTAGACGTTCCACGGTCCACGGTCCACGTTGGGAGAACGAAAGAGTGGGCCGGGAGCACGAGGGGTCCGGACCCGGAACGTGAAACGTGGAACGTGGAACGTGGAACGTGGAACGTGGAACGTGGAACGTGGAACTAATTATCCTCAGCGGCTAGTCTGACTCCGCCACTTCACGAATCAGCTGCTGGATCTCAGCATCGGCTGCCGTCTGGGCCTGAAACTGGACCGCACCAATCACGGACTCGTACTTCCTCAAGAGACCCTCCAGGGTAACGCTCTGCGAGGAGGAGAGGTCCAGCTTCCTGGAGGTCGCGGTATCGAAAAGGAGATTCTTTGTCCATTGGTAGGCAAATTGATTGAGGGGCGAACAGGCATACTCCCCTGCGATATCGCAGGAAGTAGGGACTTTCTTTACCGTCACCATATAACCACGCTCCAAGACTTCCAGGAAGTAACGATGGGTGTAGACAAAGGCATCGACGGCAGGCTTTGGAGTCATATGATCGGGGAGTTCACCGCGGAACCACAGATAGTCATCAAAGATCAGCACTCCTTGCGCTTTCAAGAGCGGCCAGGCCAGCAAGGCCGTCTCCAGCGTGGTCCACCCCATATGTCCACCGTCGAGATAAATGATGTCAAAGCTGTTCCGTTCCATCGTAGGCAAGGTCTGATCGAAATAGCTCTTGACCACCGTGACTTTGTCTTTGGCCTCGTGCAGATCAAAGTTCCTTTTGAACTTGCGATAGATCTCTTCCGGGAAGGCATCCACGGCCACAGCCCGAGCCGTTGGGTGGGTCAGGATATTGTCCAGCATCCAAAACAGAGACCGGCCTTCCAATACCCCCAGCTCGAGGTAGCGCACATTCTCTTTGCCTCGGAAAGGCTTGAGATGGGTCTCCCAGGAGGTGGCAGAGCGCCCCGGTGAGTTGCTCGAAAAAATGAATCCTTCCCCCGAGTCCTGGATTGACCCAGAGCCGCAGCCGGCGAGTGGCAAGGCCAATCCGAAAGAGACAACCCAAAGCTTGCTCATCAAATTACCTCCAGAGTCAGACTATGCAAGTCGGCACCGATAGTGCCAGAGACCCCTGTCAATCATTCTTGCTTGCGTTTCTCTTCGAAGCTGCTCCGACAAGGATCGCCGCTACGGGTCGATCGAAGCCTGCTCGTTTCCTCTCATGTTCCGGGCCCACCAGTCTGCAGCCCGGTCTCGATCCCATCCATCCGCGTCCCGGCAGGCGGCCAGGCGCCGTTTCAGTTCCACAGCACTGGAGGGTCGTTCGGCGGGATCCTTCTTCAAACAATCCAGAATGATGCATTCCAGATCTCCCGGAATTTCCTGGTCGATTCGCTGGGAGGGGGCCTGAGGGGTGGATTTGACGTGGTCAATGACAACGCCCATGCTCGAATCCCCCTCGAAGACCGTTTCTCCAGTCAGGAGCCAGTACCCGACACAGCTTAGGGCGTAAATGTCCGTGCGCTCATCCACTGCCTCCCCGAGGACCTGCTCGGGAGCCATATAGGCCGGAGTTCCAGCCGTCATTCCCATTTTCGTGAGCCGGGTCTCGTCCATCTCGCTGCCTTCCCGTGCCTTGACCAGACCAAAATCCAATATCTTGAGAAAGTCGGAGACCAGTCCCAGCCGGCAGAGGTACAGATTGGCCGGCTTCACGTCGCGGTGAATGAGTCCGCTCTCATGGGCATCGGCCAGAGAGTCGCAGGCCTGAGAGAGAATGTGGATCGCCCTGGCCGCAGGAACGGGGCCAAACCTGGACACGAAGGATTCCAAGTCGAGACCATCCAGCAACTCCATAACGTAGTAAAAGGTTCCTTCATCGGTGGTGCCGAAGTCATACACCACGATCGAGTTGGGAGATCTGAGCGCCGCAGTCGCTCTGGCCTCTCTCTCGAATCGTCGCAGGATCATCTGCGTGCTTTCCGCGGCCAGATCCCCCACCACCTCCGGACGGATCAACTTGACTGCTGCAGGACGAGCCAGCATCTGATGTCTGGCTCGCCAGACTTCCCCCATGGCTCCCCTGCCAATCCTGTCGACAAGTTGATATTGACCGAGCTTCCTGGCCTGGTGAGGGTTAAGCAACCGTTTTTCTGTAATTTCCTCTAGGGCCTGTAGGGAAGAATTGCTCCACTTGTTTTTTCCAGCCGGCCAGGTTCAGGTATTGCCGGCCGGTTAACCACTCCTCGTGTATCTCTGCAAGCACAGCCGAGATGAGCCGCAGCGCCGATGCTTCGTGGGGAAAGATTCCCACCACCCGGGTTCGTCTCCGGATCTCCCGGTGCAGTCTCTCCAGTCCGTTGATGGTTCGGATCCTTCGCCACCAGCTCCTCGGAAAATCAAACACTGTCAGCCCTTCATCCAGGTTGTCTTCCAGCCAGCTCACGAACTCCGGTGCAATCTTTTCGAACTTCTTGACGACTTTACCCTTGAGCTCCTCGGCATCCTCTCGAGACGGGGCATCGAAAATGTCCCGCATGGCCTGGGCGATGCGGGGCTTGTCCTCTTTGCGGCGAGCATATTGTTGGGCGTTTTTGCTCAGGTGAAACTGACAACGGTTCCAGGGCACCGACGGATAAACTGCCCGCCTGGCCGCCTTCAGTCCTTCGTGATCGTCACTGACCAACAGCTCGACCCCTCTCAGTCCACGCTTGTGCAGATCTCCCAGAAACCCTCGCCAATGCACCTCCGCTTCGCTGATCTTGGCGCTCAGACCCAACACCTCTCGCGTCCCGAAACGATTGACTCCTATGGCTTTCAGGATGGCCACGTCCTGCACCCTGCCGCCTCTTCGAACCTTCTCGTAGTGGGCATCCAGATACACGATCGGATACTCTCCCAGCTCCCGGCTTCGAAACTCTTCCAGCTCTTCGTCCAGCATCCCGGCCACTCTCGAGACCTGGGTGGCCGAGATCTCCAACCCACACAGCTGCTCCGTGATCTCGGTGACTTTCCTCGTCGAGACGCCCATCACATACATCTCGGCAATGGCCAGCTTCAGGGCCTTCTCCGAACGGCAACCCCTCTCCAGCGACTTGGGATAAAACCTCAACCCACGCACCTGTGGAATCTCCAAGTGCAGCTCTCCCACTCGAGTCTGAATCCGCTTGCCTTTGAATCCGTTTCGATAGCCTCGCCGACTGGCTGTTCTCTCGTACGCTTCCGCTCCCAGAAACTCGCTTCTTTCCAACTGCATCGCCACGTTGAACAACTTCTCCAGGATTCCTCGAAAGGCTTCTGTTCCTTCCTCGATCAACTCCGCCAGGATCTCCCGTGGTACTCTCTTTTCCAGATCTGGGTTCATTTGATTCTCCTTGCCAGATTCTCGTTTCTGTTTTTGGAGAATCCTGTCCCAGACCTCTGTCTTTCCGACCCAAGGCCTGACCAGAAATTACAGAAAAAAAGTTACACTACTCTGGTGAGCCTCTTTACGCAGGGAATTGATGACATGGGTGCCATAGACCGCTGAAACCGCACTGAGCAGAAGCATCAGGAGCGTGAGACTTACCTGGTCCGGGCCCAGCAGTTCGGAGAGACCCGGATAGTGGAAACGCAGCGCCACCCGAATCCCAATCGGGAAGAGAGCGATCAAGCCGATCACCCTGGCAGCCCTCCTCCAGGTGTTGGGAATGAACATTCCGTAAAGAAGCATCAACCAGATATAAACGATCCCACTCTGCCCCAGAGAGGCCGCCAGCAAAGCCTGCGTTCCGTGATCTGCTATTTCGGACAGAATTGTGAACTGGAGAGCCCCGGCGATGATGGCTGCAGAGAAAATCACTCCCGACTCCAGCAAGCGAAGCTGCTGGAGCGAGAATACGGGCTTCAGGTGCAGGAAAGCCGTCAACCCGCCAGCCACCACGAGTCCAATCAGGTGGACCGGCATCAAAGCCACACCAGGCACGCACAGGCTGCGCAGAATGGAGAGGATCCAGGCGCCAGTCAGGACAACTCCCGCGCCCGGAGCCGGATATGCAGCAACTCCCGCGTCTCCGCTCCCAGCCGGGGGCCACTTCCCTTGACCAGTTCGGGATGAAAGGACCCGGTACTTCTATCTTCGCTTCCCGAATCCTCGATTAGAGTTTCACGAGCATCGGAATTCAAGCTAAGTACTCCAGAGGGTCAAGAGCAGGCCAGATCAAAAGAGCTTCAGGATCAGGCTGGAGCCCTTGCTGGAGGCAACCACCCAGCGTTTCCCGTCATAGAAAACGACGGCTCCGGCCTCCACATCCTCCCGGGGCTCACTCAATTCAACTTCCAACGTTCCCGCCTTGACCTCGACCTGCCGTGCCACCTCAGTGGCCGAGATGTCATCTCTGGGAGTGAGCCCCAGGGCCAATTGATGCATGTTCTTGCGGGTGATCTCATCGGCGTGGCGAAAAGCGTCTTTGATGTGCTCCAGAATCTGATCTTCCGACTCCCCCTGCCGGCGCAGCATCTTGATCTTCTCGACTGACTTGTCAAAGAGAGTGAAGGAGAATCTGGCGACCAGAGTGTTCATTCCCTCTTTGGGCTTGCCGACCCGATATTGGTTGTTCATCAGAAAACCTTCCTTGGGATCAGGGTTGAGCTTCGCAGCAGTTCGGGATTAGTGTAGTAGCGTCGCGGGGATTCTATCATTTCGATTCCCGATCCTCTCGTCATCCTCTCTTGCTCTACGGGCTCTACCCTTTCTCGACGAAAAAGTCCCCGATGAAGAGGGCATCGATTCCCGAAGAGTAGAAACTTCGAACTGCTGAGCGAGGATCCGAGACCAATGGCTCCCCGAAGAGGTTGAACGACGTGTTGTAGACAACGGGAAGCCCACTCGCATTCCCCACGGCCTGCAAGAGCTCCCAGAACCGTTGATTATCCTCTCTGCAGACGACGTGGACGCGAATTCTGTCACCGTCGAGCAAAGCCGAATCGAATGTTTCTCGATGACTCGCCTTGACGCGGCTGACCGTTGCCAGAAACCGGGCATTGTCACTAACATCGAAGTACTGAGAGGCCAGCTCTTCTGGAACCGAGGCCGCAAACTTACGAAAAGGTTCACGATGTTTGATGTACTCGTTGAGGTTTTGAGTCGAGTAGGGATTGAGAGGAGAGGCCAGAATACTGCGGTTGCCCAGTGCGCGGGGACCGAACTCTGTGCGGCCCTGGAACCATGCCACAATCTTATTGTCGGTCAGGCGCTGCACTGTTGCTTTCACCATCTCGTTCTCCGTCCGATGGTAGCCGAACCGCAGTTTGCAATTCTCCAGCACCCGCTTGATCTCTTCGCTTCCATATTTTTCACCCAGGAAGAGGTTGCGCAAAACGTGCCTTTCGGCGTTAGACTGGCTCTGATGGAGTGCGAACAGGGCGCTGCCAAACGACGTCCCGGCGTTCCCTGCCACCGGCTGGATCCATACATTCTCAAAATGACCAGCGTCCTCAATGCTCTGGATCAGCAAGGCGTTGTAGGCCAGACCGCCTCCAAGGCAGATATTTTTCCTTCTCCAGCTATGCGCAGAACGGTCTCTGCAACGGCTGTTTGGATGCTCGGCCACATCCGCTTGGATGCCCTCGTCCAACTGCTCGTCGAACTTGATGCCCAGCTCACGATAGAAACGCTCGCTAAAGCCACCCTGGGTAGGGTGTCCAGTATCAAAATAGCTATGGTCAAGCCTCGGAAGTGGATTTCGGTCCATACCAAGGATGGCGAGAAACATCTCCTTGAACCGCGGCTCTCCAGTAACCGACAGCCACTGGACCTTGTGCTCTTCGGAGTCGGGCTGGAAGCCTACCAACTCTGTGACTTTGCTGTAGAGAGCTGCGGGGCTGTCTGGATAGTAGATTGTGTCTTTCGCCTGCAACTGATTTCCCGCTCCTTGCCAAATCGCTCCACAACAAACGTCACCATGGTGGTCCAACGTTAGGACACGAGAATTCTCATATGGGGAAGGGAAAAAGGCAGCTGCAGCGTGCGCGGTGTGGTGATCAACGATAACCGTTCTCGAATTGGGAAAGAGGGTCTTCAAATGCAGAAGCGCACTGGCTTCCTTACCGGCTTCAAGCGGCTTTGAAAGGGCAACTAGTTCGACATCCTTTCGCCGGGCACCGGCGATTTTCAGACAGGTCGTCACCGCCCGGTCCGGAAAACCACCAGGGTGCCTTTGCCGGAGCAACTTTTCTTCTTCGATCGCGGCAACGTACTCGCCGTCAACTATTAACGCCGCCGAACCATCATGCAGCCAGCCTCCAATTCCGAGTATCAACATATCTTATCCGTCTGGATCACGCCCCGTGAAACCATGGTTGTAGTCCTGGCTCCAAGCTTTGATTTTAGCGCGGGTGTCCCCGAGAGTCAGTGTCTATGAAGCCTCTCTACACATCGCATCATGGCTTAGGGTAGACTTACACACTGTTTCGGAGCTGTCTGGGCCACTCCAGCCTTGAGATGACTCAGCGCGACGCCCACCTTTCAATCGGGCACAAAGCGCGGGCGCGGGCGCTGCTGGAAGAGCATCTGGAGAAAAAAAGTGGCACCTATTTGACACCGAAGCAATCCACCGTTTAACGACACGCCCGTAAGTCGTTGAACACAAAGGGTGCCGGAGTGGTGGAACTGGTAGACGCGCTGCGTTCAGGGCGCAGTGGGCCTTGTGCCCGTGGGAGTTCGAATCTCCCCTCCGGCACCAGTTTTCTGTAGGTGGCTTCCGATGGGCAATTCTTGCTTCATCAGCTGGGAGTCTTGCTAGCCAGTTGCTAACGAACACCCTTGACGGCCGAGCAACCGGTTGCTCAACCTGAGGTTTTCGTCGAACGCGCCTCGTCCTTCCTCACTGGGAGCGTAGCCAGGAAACGACGTCCTGGGACGTTCTCAGTTCGCGCTGCAGGATGGAGAGGCACAACCTCTTGGTGAGTACCGAGTCGAGCTCCTCATCGAGTCGAATCTCCTCGCTCTGACCGGGCATCTTGATCATCAGGGGGATCGCTCCCGGTTCTGAGCCAAATCCAGGCATGGATCTCCAACCGTGATCGGCCATGACGACAACGGCGGTCTTGTCCCACAGGCCTGCCTTCCTCGACTCTCGCTCGATTTCGCTCAGCATCTTGTCCGCACAACTCACGTTGTCGGCGTAGCTGAGTCCAGAGCCCCAGATCGTCAACTCGTCGGATGACGGATCGTAGACGTACGGCACGTGAGGCATGTTCACGTGCACGACCACGAAGTCTTTCTCCGGATCGATGGCCATCTCCAAAGCTGCAAAGCGGATGCTCTCAAAGGTCCGGACGGTCCTGGCCTTCCGCCACTCCGGGAGGAGTATGCGAGCAGACCATTTCATACTCGACGCGAGACTATTCGACGCCCTGTCTTGGATGCTTTCCAAGAAGAATGCTTGGCAGCGGTCGGCAAACTCGCCGAAGAGTCGGCAGTAGGGGTGGTAGAAGCCTGCGATGCCAGTCGACGCCCCAGCGGCAAAGGCTCCCTTAAAAATGTGGTCGAAGTCAGAGACCGATAGGAAACCTTCGCTACCCTCGATCTGCACCTCGAGCCTATTGCACGATCTCTTCCTGCTCTTCACCACCCGTTGGCCGATCCAATAGGTCGGCATCGCCGTCTCCGTCAAGCTTCCCGGGGGAACCACCCGCGACATGTAGATCGATTGCCTTCGAAAGGAGTCAAATCCCGTGAACTCGTATCCAGCCGGTCGTTTGTCGAACAAGATGCGTTGATCCAGCTCATCGAATATAATCCACATCAGCCGTTGAAGATCGACAGGTTCAGCGTTCATTTCCGCTCGTTCTACGAGCCTGGGACTCTCCCCTGAAGTGCAGTTCTCGTTGTCCAGAAAAGCCGCCTGCCACATTGCTCAGCGCGAACGGGCACAGGATCACCAGCAGCAGGTAGAGGGCATGCACCGAAAATTGACGCCATTTCCAGAACAGCACGGCGGCACTTGCCATCGGGATTACGAGGTAAAGAAGAGAGGCTCCCAGGTGCGGGATTAAGTATCCTTCCTTCAGTTCAATGGGAACCACGGCAACCACCAGAAACGCTGGTATCGAAGAGATCAGGAAGAGCAGGGGGTTGACCACACATACCATGCACGCGGCGAGCACAGTCCATTTGTACTCATCCGAGTCTCGCGACACCAGTGGCTTCAAGACAAGGAATACGCCTCCTGCCAGGATCAACATCAGTAGCAATGCTCCGATGTAGTCGTGGCGCTTCAGCGTCGGAACAAAATAGAGCTCCTGATCGCTCGCAAAAATGAGGATCCTCCACATATTCATGAGATTGAGATTCGCAACGGACAGCGAGAACGCAGCCAGGAGCAAATTGGACTTCCAGATCGATTTACCAGTTATGCCTACCATGGCTCCGGCCTCTCAAGGGATAATGTGATGCCGTTGACCCTAAGTAGGAAATGCGAGTAGTCGACGTGCCGACCGTAGTCCTCCGTCAGCATGTCACCGCTGAGATCAACGACGAGGTCGGTTTTGAGGATTTGTTGGAGTTCCTCATCCAGAATCAAGGAGTAAGAACCCTTGGCAGTCAGTTCCATAGCCGCATCAGCCCTTGTTACGGGACGAGTATGTACCGGGCAATAGGATCCGTGGCTCGCCTGAGAAGCCTTCCAATAAAACTCGAATTCTCAAGACAGGTGCGGAAGGCTGTATGCTGTCCCGGGCTTTCTGTCCGAATGACTACCGAGTTTCGCCCTATCATGTCACGTCCCCGTTCTACAAAGCGTCCGGCATTTTCATTTTACCAGCGCCAGAACAGTAGCAGATAGAGGCAAACTCTCCATTTGCACTTCTTGTCCTCCGTTTTGGTCCCTGTTAAACTCGTCTCTAAAAAGGCAATTCCTCTCTCCCGCCCACCTCGAGGTCCGTCATGAGAATCTACCGCATGCTCACCTGGTTTCTGGCACTCACGGTGGGCCTGTTTCTGTGGGGTAGTGCGTGGTCCTTTCTTGAAGGGGAAACCTTTCCCATCTTTTCCTGGAGTCTGTTCTCGAGTGTAGCGCAGCCGACCTCCAGTGACGCGGCCGTGCTCATGTTGGAAATCGATGGCCGCCAGTTCGAGCCCCCGCTGGACTTTATGAGCTCCCCTGAAATCGTGCCGCACGCCGGCAACGTCACTGTCTATTACGTGATACAGGGGATGGCCCGGGAAACTCTGGACGATGCCGCTGGCGGAAGTGCTGGGAAGTATCGGAATTTCTTTGAACACCAATACCTGAACTTTTACAAGCGTCGCATCCGTTATGAGTTGGTACAGCGGTCATACGACCCGATTGAGCGCTGGAAAACGGATAGGTACGAAGTGACAAGAACAATCTTTCGGAGGACATTGTACAAGTGATCCCATTTCCGCCGCGCCGTGTTAGGTCAGCACTTACGGCCTTCGAAAAGCGTCCAGCACGCTCTGCCTTGCTGCTCCAGAGCGAACGCTTCCGGCGCGCGCAGGGAGTGGTATTGATTTTCTATCTACTGCAGTTCGGTCTACTGGTTAAATTCATCAACGGGTGGCCGCTGTGGCGACAGGCACAGTCATTCGCTCCCGTCGGCGTAACGGCCTGGATGCCAAGAGTTGGAATTCCCCTAGGCGTTGACCTCACTCTCTCGGCATACGGCACTGCATTGGTATTGACCTGTATTGCGCCGCGAGTTCGATTCTTCCGATGTCTTGTATTTGTCACCCTCTTGCTCGCAGCCGGTTTGAGCAACTCTTTCGGTAAGATCAACCACGGCTACCACTGTTGGATTTATGTGAGTTTTGCGCTGATGTTCTTACCGGCTGGGAGAACCTCTGACGGCTCGCGTGCTCGGCTCTCAAGACAGAAGTTCTTGACGGTTGTGTTGGCAGCACAGGCTCTAGTGCTGAGTGCTTACACACTCTCAGGTCTCTGGAAAGTGTACGGCACCGTCCTCCAGGTCCTCGGTCAACAGAAAAGCTACTTGTCGCTGGATGGATTCGCTTTCAAAGTGGCCGATCGCCTTTTGCAAACCGCTTCTACCACTGTCCTGGGAGCGACCTTGATTGAGAACCCGTTGCTGGGATGGTTGCCGATGCTCGCCGGGATTTACGTCGAATCTGTCGCGCTAGCCGTTCTCTTTAGACCATCCCTGCACCGAACTTCTCTTGGGGATTTCTTCTAATTGGGTTACACCTCGGAGCTGCGCTCACAATGGGTAGCATTGAGCTACCATCAGAAGGTGTGTAAATAGCATAGGCGGTGAGTATCCTTCCGGGTTGATTTAAAATCCAGGGCCGAAAGGCCCGCAACGGAAGGAGTACACACCGCATGAGCAAGCAGAACATTGAGGAAAGTGTCGAGTCAAGAGTTTGTTTCGAGGAGCTGGAAGATTGGGTGCGGGAGAAGATCCAAGGCTGGGTTCAAGAGCTGCTGGAGGAGGAAGTCACGGAGTTATTAGGGCGGCGTAAGAGTGAGCGGCGAAGGGCCGTGGACGCTCCGTCGGGCTATGGCAATGGATATGGGAAGCCGAGGCATCTGACGCTGAGCTCGGGGACGATCCAGGTTCGAAGGCCTCGAGTGCGGGATCTAGAGGAACACTTTGAAAGTCGGGTGTTGCCCCTGTTTGCCAAGCGGACGCGGCAGGTTCGAGAACTGATCCCTGAGCTGTACTTGCATGGTCTGGCGCTGGGGGATTTTGATCTGGCTCTGAGAGGGCTTTTAGGGGAAAAGGCGCACCTGTCGTCCTCCACGGTGGCCAGATTGAAAGAGCAGTGGCAGGCCGAATGGGAGGTCTGGCAGAGTCGACCCTTGAATGATCTGGAAGTGGTGTATTTATGGGTAGATGGAATCTACGTCAAGGCGGGTCTGGAGAAGGAAAAGGCAGTCCTGCTGGTGGTGCAGGCCGCCTTAAGTGACGGAAGCAAAGCCGTGGTGTCGGTCACGAGCGGCTATCGGGAATCGACCCAGAGCTGGTCGGAAGTACTGCGCGACTTGAAGCGCCGGGGGATGGGCTGTCCACGGCTGGTGATCGGAGACGGCCACCTGGGCATCTGGGGAGCTTTGCGCAACGTCTATCCCCAGGCCGAGGAGCAGCGCTGCTGGAATCATCGGATCGTCAACCTGCTGACCAAGCTCCCTAAGCGAGTGCACAAGCCGGCCTTGCTGATCCTGCGGCAGATCCCTTACGCCGAGACTCGAGAAGAAGCACAACGACTCAAGAAGGTTTTTCAGCACTGGTGCCGGCAGCGAGGGCTGACTCTGGCGGCTGAGCTAATCGAGCAGGACTGGGACCGGATGGTGACCTTTTACCTGCTATCCAAAGAAGCAGTGGCAGCATCTGCGAACCACCAATCCAGTGGAGTCACCGTTTGCCGCTCTTCGGCTGCGAACGGACGCGGCCAAGCGATTCAAGAAAGTGGAAAACGCCCAGGCGGTGATCTGGAAGATGCTGCTGGTGGCGGAGCAGCGATTCCGCCGGTTGAAGGCACCGGAGCTGATGAAAGACGTCTACCAGGGCGCCAAATATGTCAATGGAGTCCCGGTCAACCAAGTCCCGGAGGAGAAAGCCGCCTGATGTTTTTCCACACCTAGTGACAAGAGCTCCATAGCATTCAGGGAGAATATCTTGCTTTTCGCGTTACTTTTTGGTGCTTCACCTTTTTCAGTGCAGCCCGTGGCGCTACGTTCCAGGCTAAGTTCTCTACCTCTGTTTGGTTGGCCGCTGGCAGCGGTGATGGGATGGAAAAAAACAACCATAGATTCTTCGATCAGCTTGAACAAGGGCCACGTCTGAGAAAGGGGCTCGGCGCGGCGTACCCAACAGTACCTTCACCAGCTCCGGGGCTCCCCCATGATGCCGGGAGCGGCATCGGACGGAAGTTCCGAGCCCCCTTTGGACCGAGGCGCCGAAATAAAGGGTTGAGTCCGCTGCGTGGCTCGGTTCGTCCGCTCCAAAGTATGCTTTGAGTCAGCTCGAGCGCCCATTAGGAGCCGGTGTACCGGGACAAGCGCCGGCGGTTTTCTCGACGCTCCCGCCAGGCGCGTAGACGCAAGGGGACGATCATATCGTAAGTTACCCGGAATAAGAGAGGCGGAAGACAGCGCATGACCGACCACAGTCGCGCCGAAGAATCCGGCTCCGGCGAAAGGAGATAGTCGGAACGTAGGCGCCGGTCGGTCCTTAGACCGGACCTCAGACAAAAGCGGATCACGTCGAGCGCGCTCGTTCCCCTATCTCGATCTCCCCACCAGGAGATTTCCGTTAAGAATCGGGTATTGCCCGCCTCGATTTGCCGGATCGCGCCCTGCAATACGCGGAGCTCGGCTCCTTCCACATCTATCTTCACAAAAGTCTTGGACGAAGGCTCGAAGAAATCATCAACACAAAGCAGAGGGATTCTGATCGGGGTGTAATCATCGGACCGCTCAGAAACCGAAAACAAACCTCCACTAATCTGAGTTCCAGTGACATAGAAAGTGATTTCAGGGGAGCTTCGTCGGTCCGCTTCATCACTGGCCGCCGCATTAATGCAATGAATTGTGTTTGAGGAACCAGCCGACCACTTCTCGACATTCGCCTTAAGAATGCTGAATCGAGTCGGGTCGGCTTCGATGGCGAAAATATCCGCGTTCTCGAGAATTCTGTTAGCGTGGTAGGTATAGATCCCTTGGGAAGCACCCACGTCGATGAAGCGAGTCGTTCCCCGTAGTAACTCTTCCATTCTCTCGAATTCAGCTCGATCGAACGCATGTTCTCCAAAGTAAGTCCAAGCGAGATAGTCCTGATAGTTCGTTTCCAAATCTACCTCCGTCGTGTCCGTCATCAGATGATTTGGCAAAGAAGGATGCTTGAGTTGAGAGAGCCTAGCAGCCCGTGGTGGAAGTACGTTTTCTGAGCTCAGGTGGTACCCACGGGTGGAAGCAGCGAAGGGGTCGCTGAGTTGGGTTTTTCGGGCCAAGCAGCCGGAATCAGTCCGAACAGGCCCTTAAGACGCTTGAACAGCGACAAAATCAGTAGCATCAGGGCGCAAATCCGCCCCTGCAGACCCCGCGGCGTTCCCACACCCAGGCTCTGACGCATCAGCATCCCCAGATTGAAGGCGCTCACCTGGATCAGCAGTCGCTTCAACACATTCTCATGTCCCCGTACATGCAGCCGTCTCATCCCTCCGCTCCCGTACAGATGCGCACAGGGTCGCTCCAGCTGCTCTCCTCGTTGCCGCAGCAGCCGCTGCCCTCGCTCTCCCCGGATGCGCCGCCGATTCGCATACACCGCTTCCTGCCCCTGCCGGTCTCCTCGCCAGCGTCGCTTCCCTCGCCTCGGTTCGCTCACATAGCTGCGCAGTCCCACCGCATCCAGGTCCACCATCCGCTGCGTGCTGTGATACCCCTTGTCGGCCACCACCTCTTCGATGCCTCGTCCCTCCGGCAGCGCTTGTTCCACCTTCTCGGCCGCTTCCGTCAGGGTCTTCACCATGGTCTGCGTGTCCCCTTGATCGGCTCCCTGTACCGTCACCGAGACAATCGCTCCGGTCTCCAGATCCACTGCATGCTCCGCCTTGTGCGCCAGGTGCGTCCGCCCGTCCTTCATTCTGGTAATCCGCGCATCCGCATCATGCGGGTGCTTCCAAACCCGGTTCGATCCTTTGCCCGTGCGCTTGCGGTCCAGTTTGGCCAGATCTTCCCGTCGCGGCGTCTCAATCCCGGAGGCTTTCGCCAGCTCCATCAAAAACTCTTCATACCCCTGCTCGCTGTCCCGGCGCACGATGCTGCGCAGCGCTGCATTCGCTTCCAGCGTAGTGGCATCGATGCCGATCGTCTTGCCCCGCAGCAGGCCGCTCGCCCCGATCCGCTTCAGTACCCAGTCAAAGACTGCTTCGTGGGTAGCCACATCGATCAGTCGTCGGGTTCGGGAGATCGTGGAGTGATCAGACGGCGACTCGCTCAGTTTCAATCCCAGAAACTCTCGCAGTGCCAGAGAATCAGCTGCTCTCCAGGCTATTCCTCGTTCCGATCCGATCCCTTCGAAATACCCCACCAGCAGCAGCCGAAAGTACACTCCCGGAGCCAGGCTCGGTCGCCCCATCTTGTCTGCATAGAACTTCGCACACAGTCCCTCCACGAAGTCGTCAAAGCCGTGTTCGTTGAAAAGGCCATTCAGTCTTTCGTAGAAGGGATGGCCGGCGGTGCGGGGCAGCTCACTGGTGGCGACCCACAGGTCTTCTTGCTGTCGACGTTTCTTTTTCCCCATTGCCATGGGGTCAGTCTAGTGTCGCTGTGTGACCCCTTATCCTCGACTTTCACCACGGGCTGCTAGGGCTCAAGCGTTGGTGATTATAGGCGGCGGTTTTCCGGTCATGCAAGCACCGTGATCGACGACAATGGATAAGATTCTTTCGGACATGGACAAACAGCACTTTACAACAGTAGGTGGTTTTAGGGAGAATTCGAATGGTCTCATCTCCGCTCCGCCACCAACGAGAAATAAACCTCCCTTGACCGTTCATGCTTCGGTCCAGCCCAGAGAGATCACAGGATAGCTATGAACACACCCCATCTCGCTGACCCTGCAGGGGCCGGATCCTTCTCCAGGTATCGAAGAGAATGGGTAGCGCTCGTCCTTTTGATCTCGATCCAGTTTACCTTCACCCTCTTTGTTACCGTCCCGGGCTACATTTCGGTCGACGAAGGGACGTACCACATGATGGTGAAAAACTTTGCGGGAAGCGGGACTCTGGAGATCTGGAATGGCTACGACGAGTTGTCTTCGATTGAGCTACAGGCGGCCGGCCACTTGCGGACCCACAACGGCCGCCTGATTTCCCAGTATCCCTATCTGTATGCCGTTCTCGCTACGCCGTTCTATTGGATCTTCGGGTACCGTGGTCTTTTCTTCGTCAACTCGATCGCCTTTTTTGTAGCGGTTCTCGTTTCTTACGCTCTCGCCCGCTCTCTGTTCGAGGACAGGAAGCTGGCACTGAATTCCTGTTTCATTCTTGTCCTGGCAACTTACCTCTGGGACTATTCTCAGGCGGCCTGGCCGCATGCAGTTACCGTTCTCTTTGTCACAGCAGCAGCCTACTGCACAGTGCGTGGCCTGAAGCTCAGCCGGGCCGCCGGGTCTCTCTGTTTCCCTGCGCTGGCCGGGCTACTCATCGGGTCAGGTGCAGGAGTTCGGCTCGACGTTATTCTGGCTGCGCCTGCTCTGGCACTCGCTCTGGCGCTGGGCCCATCCCAACGGGTCAAGAAGACACTTGCTTTTTGTGCCGGACTTGGTCCGGGTTTGGCAGCCCTGTCCATCACCAATCATTTCAAGCTCGGCACTGTCTCGCCTTTCAGCTATGGCGGCAGGGCCGGACCTGCCGTATATGTCCCCATCGTCCTGATGGCGCTGGTTTTACTGTTTGCCGTCTGGATCAGCCGCAAAGTGATCGTGGGCTGGCGGTCCGGACACAAGAACTGGGCAGTGCTCGGTTGGGCAGCAGCCATTCTGGCCGCGCTGGTTTTTCTGAAAAGTGGTACGGGCCTTCTCTTCCAACTCTTCTCGGGAGCTCTTCAACTCCTTGTGGATCTACGCTTTCGGGACCCCGATCTAATCGAACCGGTCATGATTCGAACCGCCAGTGGAGCCGTGGTCTATATAGCTGCACTCAAGAAGTCCCTGCTGCAAAGCTGTGCATATTTGCCTGTAGTACTGCTGCCGCTGTTTACAATGAGCAAGAAGAAAACGAACCTTCCGGGTATGGCGGGTGCTTCCATTCTCTATTTGATACCGTTGAGTTATTCCGGGGTTTTTTCTTTCTTCGCCTGGCACGGGGGTCTGTGCCTGAACTTACGATATCTTCTGTCCATCCTGCCTTTCACTTCGATATTGACGGCCTGGGCGTGGCGAGAGTTGAGCAAGGGACAAAAAGGAAGCCTGGGAAAGTCAATGAGGTTCGTCGGGCTGGCCATTGTGATTCTGTTCAGCTTTCTTGTTCTCCCCAACACTGGAGAACTGACGTCCACGCATGAGTTCTGGCTCCTGACGTTCCCGCTGCTCGTTGCCGGTCTGATCGCTTTGCTTGTTCTTCTCAGGTTATTCGTTTCACATCACATCCACTGGGTCGCATGGTTGCTGTTCACAACCGTGTTCGGCGCAATGGTGTGGTCGGGACTGGTCGTTTTCTCCTACGACTACCCCAGAGCAGCTCTTTTTCGCTACATCAATTCCAGGCTTTCAGCCACTGTTGCCGAGTATATTTCGCCGGACTCGCTGGTATTCATGGACTCGTATAATTATCTGGGTTTGCTGGAGGTTGATCGTGTACGGCTCGCATTTCCCAGCTCCGCCCGCGAGGGAAAGTCGGATGATTTTCGAGATTTCAAACCCTTGATGGACTACCATCTAGTCAGGGGTCGTAATGTTTACGCCGTGTTTCGGCACGAAGTCTGGGAGACGATCCGACAGCGCGGGTTGCTGGACGGTAGTCCCATTCGGACACTGTGGGAGGACGAGCAGTTTCGGCTGGCGCAGTTTGCGCTTTCTGCAAAGGAAAATTGAGGAATCGCGGGTTCAGGCAATTCTCTGGGATCCTGTCAACCGAGTTTACCAGGAAGCCTCGGAAATCAGAAAGGATGGACAGGTCATTGGCTACTGACTCTGTGAAAGGGGGCGTTCAAACGAGTATCAACTGGCAGGGGCGCTACGCAGACTGCGTGGAATCCATGGCCTCCGCGGCAGCCCTCGCGAATATACTCAATCTGGCTGAGAAGCCGGACATCATCTCCTTCGGTGGAGGCCTCCCGGATCCCAAGACCTTTCTGCTCGAAGAGCTCCGCGAGGTGTGCGACCTCGTCCTGAGAGAACAGGGTGGCGAGGCGCTGAACTATGGACCCAACCTTGGCTACACCAGTCTTAGAGAATGGATCGCAGCTCGGATGGGGACGATTGAAAACGTCCAGGCAGCCATTGACGACATCATTGTCACTTCGGGAGGGCTGGAGGCCATCAATCTGATTGCGGGGGCTCTGCTCAACCCGGGCGATCGGGTCCTCGTCGCTGCCCCAACCTATCTGGCTGCCATTCATACCTTCCAGTCCCACCGGGCACGCATTCTCTCCATACCTTGCGACCAGGGCGGAATCTCGGCGGAAGGCCTGGAAGCGAGACTCGAAGACCTGGATAAGCAGGGAACCCGCCCCGCTTTCCTTTATGTCATTCCCACCTTTCAGAATCCTTCCGGTTTGACCCTGAGCCTGGAGAGACGAAAGCGGATGATTGACATCTGCCGCCGATTTGAGGTGCCGATTCTGGAAGACCATGCCTATGCGGAACTTCGTTACGAGGGAGATCGAATTCCCACGCTCAAGGAGCTGGCCCCCGAGTCAGTCATCTTCGTTCACACCTTTTCAAAAATCTTTGGCCCGGGTGTCCGGCTGGGCTGGGTTGTTGCGGATCCATCAGTGATCAACACTCTTTGTCTCTTCAAAATGGGAGGCGATCAGTGCTCCAACAGTCTGACCCAAAGGCTCGTCTTTGAAGCTGGGAAGCGCGGCCTTGTCGATCTTCAAGTGTCCAGGGCGATTCCTCTGTATCGGCGAAAGCGCGATCTCCTCCTGCGGGAATTAGAACGACGGCTTCAGGGAAGAGTGTCTTGGACCAGGCCTGAGGGAGGTTTTTACTGTTGGGTGAGATTGCCGCCTGGCAGCGATGGAGGCAAGCTCCTGGAAACGGCAATCCAGCAATACAACGTTGCCTTTGTGGCCGGCTCTCCCTTTTTCGTGAACCACCAGGGGCAAGAGAATCTCCGACTTTCCTTCAGCTTCATTAACGAGGGGTTGATTCCCGAAGGAGTACGCCGTCTGGCGAAAATCCTGGAGAAGTGATCCTGCAGGCGTCCAATGATGAGCCGCCCGACTGAGAAAAGCCGGGCCCAAGGCCGTCACCCTACCGTGCTATCACTTTTTCAGTGCCCAAGCTGGTTATTCAAATCCCCTGCTTCAATGAGGAAGACACGCTCGGGGTAACCCTCGCTCAACTTCCCAAGAGCGTGCCCGGAATCGACCAGGTGGAATGGCTGATCATCGATGACGGCAGCATCGATGCAACTGTACGGGTGGCCAGAGAAGGAGGCGTTCACCACATCATCCAGCGCCCTCATCAAGGACTTTCCCGCGCCTTTCTGGCGGGTTTGGAAGCTGCTGTCGAGAACGGGGCCGACATCATCGTCAACATTGACGCTGACAACCAGTACGACGCCCGGGACATCCCATCGCTGATTCGCCCAATCCTCGAAGGCTCTGCCGACCTTGTCATAGGGGCCCGTCCTCTCTCCCAGATTGAACACTTCTCTTTTTCGAAGAAGCTCCTGCAGCGTCTCGGAAGCTGGGTCGTCAGGACTGTCAGCCGCACCGACACGCCGGATGCACCCAGTGGATTCAGAGCTCTCAGTCGTGAAGCTGCGATGAGAACGCACGTTTTCAACCAGTACACTTACACTCTCGAAACGGTCATCCAGGCCGGCCTGGATGGCATGGCGATAACCTCAGTCCCAATCAGAGTCAACCAGGAACTCCGGCCCTCGCGTTTGGTCAAGAGCATGCCGGAATATATCCGGCGCCAGGTTTTGACCATCTTCCGCATCTTTGTCACTTACAAGGCCTTCGCCTTCTTCTTCGTGAGTGGCAGCCTCATCTTCCTGTGTGGCCTTCTGATTAGCCTCCGCTTCCTCTATTTCTTCTTTAGCGGCAGCGGCGGCGGTCACGTGCAGTCGCTCATCCTGGCTGCGCTCCTTCTGGCCACCGGTTTCTTCCTGGCCATCATCGGGCTGCTGGCGGATCTCACCTCCGTGAACAGGCGGCTGCTCGAACGTCTGGACTGGCGCCTCCAGAAACTGGATGAACTGGTGAGGCTGAGAAAGGATGACAGGCCCTGAGAACACAGGTTGACCTTGGCTAAAAATGGGCACCCTCTTGATGCCGTAAACGATCAGCCCGTCACCCAGATTCGTTTGCAGAAAGGGTCTCTGAACATGGCGCGCCGTGAACATGAGGAGCCTGCCCAAAACGCTGATTGGGAATCCATATAGTCTCGCTCGCTTCGAGAGGACGCCCAATACCCCTTCGATATGTATTTTCTCGTTTGTCTTCACTGATCTGGGCCTTTCCCTTGGTTGGGAGTACTCCCTCGAAAAAAGCTATGATCAACAGCACATTGCCCCAAACTGAAAGCCACAGAAGCAGCGTGCCTTCGAGAGTGGGCGCAGTATGAATTCGGACCAACCCGGCAAGAATGGACCAGTGGTGTTCTGGGGTACCTATGATCTGGGGAAGCCTCGAGTTCGCTTACTGATTAAGGCAGGAAAACGACTCGTTCAGCAAGTTGAAGAATGCCATGAATCTGTGTGGGATGGCATTGAAGACAAGAGCCAAGTGAAGGGAATTCTGCCCAAAGCTCGGCTGGCCGCAAAATGGCTATTCGCTTATCCCAGACTGATTCTCCGCTACCTGCGGCTACCTTCCCATGAACTTGTGATTATTCCCTATATGGGTCAGCTCGATATATTGATTCTCTACCCATTTGCAAAGCTCCGTGGCGCAACCATTTGTTGGGATATTTTTCTTAGCCTCTACGACACTATCGTGATTGATCGTAGACTGGCGAGGCGTGGAGGTTTAGCTTCCGGACTGCTTTACGCATGGGAATGGCTGGCGACGAGATTAGCCGACATTCTAATCATCGATACGAAGGAACATGCCCGTTACATAGAAACTTTGTTTCGATTGCCTCACAAGCAAGTATCCTCTCTCTGGACGGGGGTCGAGACCGATTCTTTCGCCCACGCTAGAACAACCTTGATCAGCAACAAGAACCCGGGAGATAAGATACGAGTCTTGTATTATGGACAGTTCATTCCACTGCATGGTCTCGACACGATCATTGCAGCCGCTGACCTGATTGAACGTGAACGGGATGTGGTTTGCGAATGGATTCTCATTGGAAAAGGGCAGCTTCAAGACGAAATTGACAAGGAGATTGACAACCTGCAGCTGCAGTCTATCTTGAGAATTGACTGGGTCGATTATTCTGAGTTAGCAGATTGGATTTCTAAAGCAGATCTCTGTTTAGGCATCTTCGGATCTTCTGGTAAGGCAATGCGGGTGGTTTCAAACAAAATCTATCAAATATTGGCTGCGGGGCGGCCACTGGTGACGGCAGATAGTCCCGCCATAAGAGAGGTTTTCAGTGAATCGCCCTGGATCAAACTCGTCAAACCTGGGGATCCTCAGGAGTTAAAAGACGGCGTGATCGAAATAGCAAACCAATTGTATGCTTGTGACTCACCAATAGCACTGGACTGTCTGCCTGTGATCGGTGAAGAAACCCTGGCAAATCAGCTTGAGGATATACTGAAAGACAAGCCCGGCAGGTTTCGTGGATAGAAACGGGCAACACCGGATAATAGGATACGGAACTACAGAACGAAACGCCTGAGCTGGCGGCGCCGGGCACCCAATGAGTTTGAGGCCTGATCAGCCGTCAGCGATCGGCCTACACCGGCGATCCAGGTAGTTCGTTGCCCCTGCCGAACACCCAGATGTGAAACCAGAAACCCGACGTCAAATCCTAGCAGGTCTGCACAGCCTCACTGCCATCGCCATCGTGGTCGCCTTCCTTGCCTATCTTTGGGGGAGTCGAGAGACACTGGCAGCGACGATCGAGGTGTCCTGGGCAGGGCTCGCGGCGGTCGCGGTGGGGGTTATCCTGCACTGGCTAGTGAACGCCGGACAGAGTCTGCTTTTGTACCGCGCGGAGGGACTGAGAATCGGACTCATGGAGACTACCTTCCTCACGGTCATGGGCGGAGCCCTCAACTACATGCCCTTCCGCCTCGGCACTGTGGTGAGACTCCGTTATCTCAAGACCGTGCACAGGTTGCGCTTCACTCGGGCGGCTAGCGTTGTGGGAATTCGCTTGGTCCTGTTGGTGGTTGCCACTGCAGTTCTTGGACAGATTGGGCTATTGTTTCTCTATGTCGATAGCGGACAGGTAAATGTCGAGCTGTCAGTGGTTTTTGTGGTTCTGCTGCTGGTCTCTTGCGCTGCCGCCTATTGGCCCCCTCCCAAGGTCAGTGGGCAGAATGCCGTCTTTCGGGTGTGGAACGACTTCTCCCAGGGGTTGTCAAAGATTCGTACTCACCCACGAGTCGCAGCAGGCGTGCTGGTGCTGATCTTTGCACAGCTCCTCCTGATGGGCGGGCGTTTCTACGTGAGTCTGGCCTTGGTAGGATCTGAAGTGCCTCTGGCAACACTCATTCTGTTAAGCTCCACCGCGACCCTGGTTTCATTCGTTTCAATCGTCCCGGGCGGCCTCGGTCTGCGGGAAGTCGTTATGGGATACGTCACCCTGGCAACGGGACACGATTTCAACGTTGGTCTCTTCGCCGGCGCGATTGACCGCGAGGGGTGTACCGTTCTTTCTGTAATTTGAGGAAGGTGAGCTAAAAGGATCAGAGGTCTGGGGCAGGATTTCTCCAAAAACTCAAGACAAGAGCAAGGAGGATCCGAATGACCCCAGACCCAGAACAGAGGCTACCACGAGAATTGTTGAAAGAACTGATCGAAGAAGGCAGCGACGCGTTTCGAGGAGTGTTGGAGAAACTGCTCAACACCGCCATGCAGATGGAACGAGAAGAGTTTCTGGGAGCTCGACGCTGGGAGCGGAGCGAGCAGCGTCGAGACCACGCCAACGGGTACAAGGCCAAGACGCTGTCAACTCGAGTGGGACAGCTTCAAATCCGGATTCCACAAGTACGTCACCTGGACTTCTATCCCCGATCCCTGGAGCGAGGGTGCCGCTCGGAGAAAGCCCTGAAGCTGGCCATCGCCGAGATGTACGTGATGGGCGTGTCGACGCGCAAGGTCACTGAGATTACCGAGCAGCTGTGCGGCACCGAGATCTCCGCCAGCCAGGTCTCAAGAATCTCCAAGCTGCTGGACGACGAACTCGAGCAGTTTCGCAACCGCCCTTTGGGCAGCTATCCAGTTGTGTACCTGGATGCCCACTACGAGAAGGTCCGTCGCCAGGGCAGCATTCAGGATGTGGCCGTCTTGAAAGCGACCGGAGTCAACTGCTGGGGCAAGCGGGAGGTGATTGGGGTCAGCTGCCGACTCAGCGAGGCGGAGGTCCACTGGCGAGAGTTTCTGCAGCAGCTTCAAAAGCGTGGTCTGGAGGGTGTGCAGCTGATTGTCAGCGATGACCACTCAGGACTACGAGCTGCCAGAAGAGCTGTCTTTCCTTCAGTGCCCTGGCAACGCTGTCAGTTTCACCTGAGCCAGAATGCTCAGCGATACGCCCGCCGATCCGACCAACGTGCCGCCATCGCCACTGACATTCGAGACATCTTCAATGCCCCGTCTGGAGGCGAAGCTGAGGCGATGCTTCGGGCCAGAGTCGAGCAATACTACGACCGCAACCCGGAGCTGGCCGATTGGATGGAGACCAATCTGCCGGAAGGCTTTACGGTCTTTCGTTTTGCACGTTCTACCTGGCGGCGCATTCGCACCAACAACGGGCTGGAGAACCTAAACCGTCAGATTCGCCGGCGTACCCGGGTCGTCGGTATCTTTCCAAACACCGAGTCCGCACTACGACTCATCACCGCTGTCGTCGAGGAGATTCACGAAGACTGGCTGATCGGGAAACAGTACCTCAGCCTGGTCGATTTCAAACCACAGGAGAATCCGATCTCAGATCACTCTCAGTCAAATTACAGAAAAACAGTTGCTTAGCCTGACCGCGCCGTCCTACTTGGACTCCTGTTCACGATCGGACTTGTCAGTCTGGTATACGTTTGGGGACGACTCCGGCAGTCAGAGAACCGGATCTAACCAACGCTTTGAACAGGGTCCAGGACGTGGCCAGGTTACTTTGCTGCTAGACGAGTGAAGCCCGCGCATGTCACCAACAAGCTGATCGCGTTTGATGTATAGCGACTGATACCCACCTTGCGTCTAAACAAGTCCTCAGCAGCCTTTTCGTCGAGAAGTGACCCTGCATAGTCCAAGTCATAGCCAAATGGGAGCCCAGAGAGCTGGGCAAGCATGAATTCTCGCAGCTCACCCCTGTACCACACGTCAACAGGGGCGGTTACGGGAGACATTTTCTTCTGACGAACGATCTCAGGAGGCAAATACTCCTGTTTCTCGGCCATCTTCATCAGCGCATATTTTCCGGTGACCTGGGCCTCGGTGTGACGATCCGGGCGCGACAAATCGTCGGGCAGGGACTGTGCGAGAGCCGCCATCCCAGGGTGCATGTAGGGAGAGTTGAGCACGACTCCGGATAGCGCAGAGTTTCCCTCGAGCTTGTTACGGTTAAGCCCGGGCGCGGCTTTGCCCAGATAGGCAAGGCGAAGGCCACGAACTTCCCCCACCTTGTCCGCCAGTTCGAGAATGATGGCCTCGCTCTCCGACTCCTGCTCAGGTGGAGCTTCGGTGCGGAGTAGACCCACGGAATACTCGTCGAGGATGCAGGAGGAGATGTGACCGCGTGCCGGCATCTCTCGGCGAAGAATTCGAAGCACATTTCGAAAAAGTCGGTAGGGGTGTCCCAGCTTCCTCTCAAGCCAGGCAACGCGTGCGATGGCCTCGAGGGGCCGAAACAACATGGACATTCTGGAGAGCCCTGCAATCAATTTCGCACGCTGGTGAACAGTGGGATAGCCGAGAAAGAGGCCGTCGCAGCCATCACCGGTCAAGCAGTACAGAAATCCACGATTCCTGATCGCCCGGCAGGTTTCAGCGGTATTCAGCAGATAGTGCGCTTGGGACACGGGCTGGTTGAAACAATCCGCGAAGTCAACGAGTCCTCGGCGCAGCCCCTCCGCATGGATCGGAACCCAATTATGACGGATGCCCAGGAAGCTGGCCAGATGTTCGGTGTACGCCTGATTGTAATCAGGGTCCTCATATTGAAAGGAAAAAGTCTCGACCGTCTTACCCAGTTGCACCAGCGCTGAGGCGACGAGAGCTGAGTCAAACCCACCCAGCATCACTGCCACACGGTCTGAAGATGGGACCTGATCTTGAATGGCACTGAGAAAGACGCTCCCAAGTTGATCCACTACCGCAGATTCGTTGAGAAGATCCAGTTCACCAGAGAGCGGGGGGGGGGGTGAGGAGATGGGGTGGTAATAGCATTCTCCATCTTTCCACTCAAGAAGTGTGCCCGCCTCCAGCCCGCAGACGCCCTCAAAGACAGTCCGCTCCCAGGGGAGAAACTCATAGCCAAGGTGAAAGTCCTCTAGTGAACGATCCACTTTCAATTCCTCGGCGACAAGCCCGCGCATATCGACAAGATAACTGGAGAAGACTATCCCGCCTGAGACGTCGGCACAGAAGACCCGCCGACTCCCCGACGGATCCCGTGCCAGCAGCAGCCTCCTTGAGTCAGGAAGGCTGAGGGCAAGAATGTACGAGCCGGTCACTCCGTCGAGAAACCTCAACCCATGTTCGTGGAATCGATGAAGCAAATAGCGAGCAGTAACATTCGGGTTGTCAAGAGGCGAACCCGCCCCAAATCCGGGCGCCGGAGAATTGATCCATCCGAGATAGACGAGATCGGTGTCTTGCACCCCGGCCCTTCCCAGTACAGCGCCGCCATTGTCGATGGATGCAATGTAAACGGGTCCTCCTCGACCGCTTAGCCTGGCTCCTGAGTGGCCGCGAGAGGCGAGCCATTCCACGGCTGTGTGACAACGTTGCTCTGCGCCGTCTGGGGTTGCGACTCCAAGGATGCGATTCATGAAGGTCCTCCCTTGGTGCGGGTGTCTTTGGCAGCCAGCAACACTTCGACGGCCCGTGCAGAAGTGCGCTGGGCACGAGCGCGCAGACCAAGGATAACGCTCTTGAGATGGGAGCGAATCGCATCGCGGTTTTCGATCAGTTCATTGACAGCATCGCTGATCCTGGGAGCGGAAAGCTCTCGGATGTCAAACGCAAAGCGTTCAAGGCCGATCTGCTTCATGAAACCCAGTGCTTTGTGCTCGTAGTAGATACAGATTCCAGGAACAAGTCCTGCGTTTCCGAAAATCGCAGGGTGGTAACGGCTGGCAATGTGAAAATCGGACATTGCAAAAAGCCTCTGTTGGACATTTGAATCCAGGCTGGGATCAACAATCTCCCAGCTGAATCCATCACCCAGCCTTGCACCTATTTCCTGCAGGAATTCCAGGTCAGTGAGCTTCTTGGCGTAAAGCTGGGGGAGCAGAAGAAAATGGGAGTCCCGTTGGTTGGTAATCTGCCGAAGGATCCCGAGCACAATCTCTTTGTAATGGTCCCGCAGTTTCTCGGGATGGGTCTCTCTCGGGTACGAGTAATCGATCAGCGAGACCGCAACAATATAGCGTTCAGCCAGATTCAGGCGCTCGTCCTGAAAATAATCACTCCGCGGAAAAGGGCTGAAACGATATTGAAGCGCGGAGTCGGCGGTCACCTCAATCTCCGTATCTGGACCCAGAAGTTCGCGCAGATGGGAGGCTGAAAGATCCTCCCGTACACAGAGTTTGTCGAATCTCCGGAAGAGAGCGCGACGGACTGGGTTCAACCAACGAATTCGAAACGGTCCAGCCGACGGGGCGTAGAGAAAGAGCGGACACTGATAGAGGACTGCGATGGCAACATAGAACCAGTGAACGAGCTCATGGGACCAATAAATATCCCCAAAATTGGGTCCACCTGGCGCTGAGATTACGAGATCAGCTCTCTTATAGGCACGAATGATGAATCGACCTTCTTCCCCCAACACCCAGAAGAGCGAGAGTCCAAGCCATCGGCCCGCCACGAAAACCGCAAGACGCAGGCCTTCGAAGGGCGAGAGAATGAGTGCCAATTCCTCGACGGGCTCATCCAACTCGACAGCCAGTCGCCGCCCGCGGAATTGATGCAGGATTGAGAACCTCAGATCAGCAAGACGCTCGGTTAAGGACCTCAGCATGGCCCGCATGGCGGCATCGTCACCTCGATTATTGCCGTGCTGATTGATGATCAGGATATGGCAGCTTTCAGCCATTGCGTCTCATTATGCCTCGACCGGACCGGAAAGACAGAATCACCTTGGTTCCACACAGACAAATCTCTTCCTTTGTCTCCAGCCCCGTCTCCTTTGGGCACACAAAACCGGGTAGATTTTACTGGTTTGGGCTGCCGTTCGACCGAGATTGGTCGACCTACCTCCACGGGAGGGGCGAAAAGAAAAAAAAGAGCAGGTGTTCTAAATCCTTGCTTTTTATAGGTTTCCTGGTTCAAAATAGCGTCCTTGGCACTGAAACGTGTCAGGCGGCTAAGGGGTTGGACGCGTTTCAACCCGCTACTGACTCAGACTGGGTTTTTTGTCAATGTTAAAAATTAGCCCACTCTGATCCGCTAAGGCGGGGTTGTGCTCGCCACCTGGTCGGAGTCAGTGTTTGGCGGGCGAGCCGAAAGGTTCGCCCGCTTTTTTTTGTCCCCCATCGGACTCCGGTGGAGATACCTGATGACCATTTTTGTCTTTGCGCTGTTATTCGTAATGATTGTTGTGGGCGTCACGCTCTGGACGCTGGTCAGGGAGCAGGAAGAGTCGTCGGGCCAGCCGGATTCGGGGACGCCGTCGGCCCACAGCGACCCGGGAGTGAGCGGAGTGGCCCCTGGCAAGGGCCCTCCATCCGCAGGCCAGGGGCAGGAGGCCTTGAAGGCTCGACTTACCGACATGCCCACCGAAAGTCTTCAGTCCATGCTCGACATGGGGGCGACACTCAAGCCCGGAGCCGAGGACCTGATCCAGGAAGAACTGGACCGGCGTCGGGAGTCCGAGTAGCTTCTGTGCTGTCTCAGCGCACCATTTTCCGCCTCTGGAGCCCGTTGGCAGCTACCTGGCTCATGATGGCGGCTGAAGGCCCACTTCTGGCTGCCATTGTGGCCAGGCTCTCCGAGCCCAGGTTCAATCTGGCTGCCTACGGAGTTGCCCTCTCCATCGCACTCCTCGTAGAAGCCCCCGTCATCATGATGATGAGTGCGGCAACCGCCCTGGTCCGCGACCGAGACTCCTACCTGAGGCTGCGAAACTTCACGTTCGCCCTCAGCCTGGGAGTGACATTGATCATGGGGGTTCTTGCCCTCCCTCCCATTTTCTATCCCGTCGCACTGGAGTTGATCGGCCTTCCCCAGCAGGTCGCAGATCTCACCTACTGGGCCATCGTGCTTCTGCTCCCCTGGCCGGGAGCCATCGGATACCGCCGCTTCTACCATGGTCTGTTGATTCGGAGCCACAGGACGCGACTCATCGCCATGGGGACTTTGATTCGCCTCTTCACAATGGTTTTCGTCTCATGCTTTCTCTTCCTGGAGGAGAAAGTCTCGGGGGCCTGTGTGGCAGCCGTGGCGCTTTCTTCAGGAGTGCTGGTGGAGGCAGTTGCCAGCCGTTGGATGGCCCATTCAACCATCGCCCAGCTCGGGCAGGAAGAGCCATCTCTCGAACGCCTTAGCTATCCTGCCATTGCGACTTTTTACTATCCGCTGGCGCTGACTTCCTTGCTGGTCCTGGGAGTTCAGCCTCTGATCACTTTTTTTGTAGGACACAGCCGCGAAGCAATCGATTCCCTGGCTGTCCTGCCCGTTGTCCACTCGCTGGTATTCGTGTTTCGCAGCCAGGGTCTGGCGCTGCAGGAGGTGGCGGTGGCCCTGGCCGGAAGAAGACTGGAAGGATACGAGCCACTTCGACTCTTCACGGGCCGATTGGCCCTGGCCACATCCGCTGGTCTGGCCCTGATCTCGTTTACTCCACTGCATGTTGTCTGGTACGAGTGGCTATCGGGTCTATCCTCTGATCTCGCCGGACTGGCGGTCACGACCAGCCGCCTGCTGGTTGCCCTTCCTGGACTGGCCGTGCTGCTTTCGTTTCAGAGGGGACTTCTGGTCAGCCTTCGTAGAACTCCCAGCATCACCTGGTCCTCGTTGGTCGAAGTGATTGGTATTGTGGTGGTGCTTTCGATCTGTGTTTTCCAGCTGGAACTCCTGGGAGCTGTAGCCGCCGCCGTGGCGATGCTGGTGGGTCGAGCTTCCGCTTCGCTTTACCTGTGGCGCCCGGTTCGGAAGAGCGTTACCTCCTTTTCTCCGGCGGCCTGAGGGCCGCTGCGCAGTCACTGTCGTTCCTGCCTCCACAGTTTCCTTGATTGCCGCTGTTCCTCGCGAAATGTGGGAGACATCTGAGCTGATAAGTCAAGAGAGTTTGACTCCTTTTTTCTGAAAGTTATCCACAAGCCGGTTGTATCAGAGCCACAAGAGGAGAGTTGCTCCGCTTAAGACTCTGGCAGTAGAGTTCCTCGTCATAGTGGACTCGATCTATCCAGCAACGGAAGAGAATACGAATCCATTTGTAAGCTAAGGATCGAACGGCGGCGTGGTGCTTGAGACCGCGCTGACGTTGCTGCAGATAGTAAGCATGAGCCCAGGGCGACTCCCTCTGTGCCAATAATGGTGAGACACTTCTTCCCGGCTAAATTAGAGTAGAGGGCGAGAAGCTGGATTACAGAATGATAGAAAACAGAAGCGACAAGAAACTGAGGATTTTGGAAACCTCGGAGCGGAGGGGAGAGGTCTCCAAAATCGCTGCGGGACGGACCGAGCCCGAGAAGGCGTTGCCGCGACCCGACCCGGAAGTTCCTGCCAAGGCAACCCGTCGCCGGTTTTCAGCCCGCTATAAGCTCCGGGTCCTGGAGCAGGCCGATGGCTGCGAAGAGTCGGGCGAAGTGGGAGCATTACTGCGCCGAGAAGGACTTTACTGGTCGAATCTGCAGACCTGGCGACGCCAACGCGAGCACGGAACGCTGCAGGCATTGACCCCTCGCAAGCGGGGACGAAAGGCAAAGCCGGTCAATCCTCTGGATCATCAACTGAGGCAAGTGGAGGCTGAGAATCGGAAGCTGAAACGCAAGCTCGAGAAGTTTGAAGCCATGCTGGATCTCCAAAAAAAAGTCTCGCAACTGTTGGGAATCTCTCTGGCGAGCAGCGAAGAGAACGGAGACGAGAGCTGATGGACGAAGCTTTGCGATTCTCACAATCCCACGGAGTCCGTGCCGGCTGTCAGGCTCTGGATCTGCCGCCATCGAGTCTGTATCGGGAGAAACTTCGGCGCGAACGGCCGGCGCTGGATCCTCGGCCTCGGGCCGCATCCCCACGCGCCTTGAGCCCGCCCGAAAGGGAAGCCGTTGTGGAGGTCCTGCACAGCCGACAGTTTATCGACAAAGCTCCTGCCGCCGTATGGGCGGAGCTGCTGGACGAAGGGCGATACTTGTGCTCGATTCGAACCATGTACCGCATTCTGGCCAAACGTCTGGAAGTTAGAGAACGCCGTCGCCAGCGCCGCCATCCCCAATACTCCAAGCCGGAACTTCTGGCCACCGGCCCGAACCAATGCTGGTCGTGGGACATCACCAAGCTGAAGGGGCCCGTCAAATGGAGCTATTACTACCTCTACGTGATCCTGGACATCTTCAGCCGCTATGTGGTGGGCTGGATGGTGGCCACCCAGGAAAGCTCCCGCCTGGCCAAGGTCTTGATCGCCCAGAGCTACTCCAAGCAGGAGATCGTAGCGGGTGGTCTCACCCTGCATGCCGATCGTGGCTCGTCGATGAGTTCCAAAGCACTGGCCTTGCTACTGGCCGATCTGGGAGTCACCAAGTCTCACTCTCGGCCTCATGTCTGTGACGACAATCCCTACTCGGAATCCCAATTCAAGACCCTCAAGTACCGTCCCGAATTCCCGGCTCGTTTCGGCACCATTCAGCAAGCCAGAGACTTCTGTCGGGATTTCTTCGATTGGTATAACCGCGACCATCGCCATTCGGGTATCGGCCTGCACACTCCCGCGGATGTGCACTACCTCACCGCCATCACCACCCGTCGCGATCGATCCCAAACATTGGAGGCCGCCCATGCACTCTTCCCGGAGAGATTTCCCAACGGCAAACCCGTTCCTCCTCCTCTTCCCGAGGCGGTCTGGATCAACCCTCCCGAAAAGGAGAACTTTTGAGATGAAACTACAGTAATTTATTCACCAAAGTGTCTCAAAGTTGTTGACACGTTCCGACTGCGGAATCGAGCAGGCCGCAAACTCATGGAAGGTTTGGCGAACAAACTTGGGGCAGCCTCGGCGCCAAACCACCTGAGAACTTCGTCCACTGTTTCGTGTTACGGGAGCGATGCCGCTCCATTTTTGAACCTCTTCAGCATCCTCAAAGCGACTGCGATCGGACCCGAAGGCCACCAACAAGCGAGGAGCCAGAGCCGGCCCGGCTCCGCTGAAGCTTGCAAACAGAGCGGCATCTTCATGCTGGGCGAAGAGCTTGACAATGTGCTTGTCGTAGCGTTTGATCGCAGCCAGCAGAACCTTTAGCTGCTCGACCAGGGCCAGCAACTTGAGTGACCCGGCCTGGATGAGAGCTTCATCCTGGGTCAGCGGGTAACTGGCACGGATCTGTTCGAGCAATGCTTGTACCTTCGTCTCGGCACAGCGTACTCGATGTCGGGCAAAGCAGCGACGCAGCACATCGATTCGCACTTTGCGAGCTTGCTCCAAGGTGGGCCAGCGGCTCAAAAACTCCAGGGCCAGGGGGCCATCCAAGTCTGCAAACCACTGCCAGGGCTGGGGATAGTAGCTCTTCAAGACCTGGCCCAGTTGCTGCATCAGTCGTTTGCGTTGCTCCACCCACTGGCGTCGCCCCTCCACCAACAGCCCCAGCTGCCGTGTCTGGGTCGCCTCCGGTCTCCAACAACGCAATCGATCCCGGTGTCCGTACACCAGCTCCAGCAACAACCCTGCATCACCCGCATCGTCCTTTTTACCCGACGGTGAAAAAGCCTCTCGGTAGCTGGAAACCATGCGGGGATTCACCGGGTACAGGTGCAGGAAGTCATAGCACATCAGCGCCGCCATCAACCCTCCCCGCTTTTGCTCCAGGGCAATCACCACTGGGCGACCCCCCAAACGGGCTCTTAGCTGGCGCACCCATTCGTGCAACTCTTCCGGGTCTTGCCGCACCTGATACCTCTCTACTTCCCGACTGCCGGCTGCCTGCAGTCGGATCTCGTGTTGATCTTCGGCCCAATCCAATCCCACCCAAGCTGCGATCTCTTCATTGGCTAACATGACGCCACTCCTTCCTGTGCAGCACCCGCTTGCCCAGACCTTGCGCAACCCTTATAGTGGAGTCCTCGAGGGACAGCATCTAGAGTATGCGTTTGCTGTCTGTGCACCGTGGCGTTCGAAAGTCTCCCACCAAGCGTCTCGTGCGCTGGGGCCTTAAATTCGTAACGCCACGGTGCGCGTGCTGCACAGAGGCAATCTAATCCTCGATCGCCCCTGGCACCAACTTTTTCCCACAATCCAGAAAAGAAAAAAGAAGCAAAAAAGAAAATCGCTACTATTCCTAATCCATCATCGGAAAATAGATCGTTAGTAACTATAAGGCGCCTTGGGGTGTCAAGTGCCGGTTCTGAACATCACGCCCGGCGGTCGCGGCCCGAGGCCCCTCCCACTTTCATGAGCGCGGGTGGAACGTGAAACGTGGAACTCACCCCCACCAGGCCGATTCCCGAAGGCAACCGGGTTGAACTCAAAGAGTCAAGGTTGTAACTTGCCTGCTTGTGATGGAACCACTCAATCTGACCGAGGACGCTGTCCTCCAGGCGCTGAGTCAAGTTGCCGATCCCGAATTCGACCGTACCATCGTTGATCTTGGATACGTCCAGGGTGTGGATCTGAGAGGCGACCAGGTCGGGGTGCAGCTCGTATTTCTCTATCCCGGCTCTCCTTCCTGTGAAAAAGTCGAGAGTCAGGTTCGACAGATTCTCGGCGAGCTTCCCGGAGTCGAATCGGTGGAACTGGAAACAAAGTGGCAAGTGACTTCCAAGAGCGCTGCTCAAGCTCGCGAGCTCATTCCTCTGGTGAAAAATGCGGTGGCGGTTGCAAGCGGCAAAGGCGGCGTCGGAAAATCCACCGTAGCGGCCAATCTGGCGACGGCGCTGCACTCCTTTGGAGCCAGTGTGGGCTTGATGGACGCCGATGTCTACGGACCAAGCATCCCCAAGTTGATGGGAGCCTTGAAACAACCCCAGGTCACGCCTGAAAACAGGATCATTCCGCCGGAGATAAGGGGAATCAAGTTGATCTCCATGGGATACTTTCTGCCCAAGGATGATGCGGTCATCTGGCGAGGCCCCATGCTCCACAAGATGATCATGGACTTTCTGGGACTGGTCGAATGGGGAGAACTGGACTATCTGGTCATTGACCTTCCCCCCGGGACAGGAGATGTCCAGCTCAGCCTCTGCCAGACCATCCCTTTGACGGGTGCGGTAGTGGTCTCGACTCCCCAGGAACTGGCCCTGGAGGTGGCTTCTAAAGCCATCGCCATGTTTCGCAAGCTGAATACACCGGTGCTCGGAATCCTCGAGAACATGAGTTACTACCGCTGCTCACACTGTGGAGAACGGGATGACATCTTCGGCCACGGAGGAGCCCGCCAGGCCAGTGGGGAGCTGGGTTATCCGTTCCTGGGGGAAATCCCCTTGAGCACGGTGATCCGCGAGCGCAGCGACCGCGGCGATCCGATCGCCCTGGATTCCGAGTCTGAGTACGGCCAGGCCTATCGTCGGATTGCTCGGGGATTAGCCCGCGAAATTGCATCGATCAACATGGTCGAACCCACTGAGATATCGATCGAGATTTAGGTACCCACTTTCATAAGTACGGTGATGTTTGTTGGGAGCGCGACGGAGACCAGATTGAGGCGCGACGACGAGTCGATGCCCCGACATCGGCGAGGAGGAGCAACAAAGAGATGGGCCCGTCCCGCCCCAACCCTTCGGGCGGATGGGGGTTGCGGGCGATCTCTTTGTCGTTCGTCGTTAACGATCGCTCTGCATCGCCTCCTTCTCTCTTCGCAACCTCACCTAGCAAGACCCATCCGCAAACGTCACCGTACTTATGAAAGGGAGTACTAGGCCGTGAGTCCAATACCCAGAAGGATTCAGCTGGTGGGACCGTCCCAGATACAAATCACCTGGGACGACGGAATCGGGACAACTTACTCCTCCGCCTTTCTGCGCAACAACTGTCCCTGTGCCACCTGTACGGGCCACGGCGAGAAGCCTCCGATCAGGATCCCCGAAGAAGATCCGCATTCCCTTCCGATCCTGGGCCAGGAGCCTGTACGAGTGACGGGAGCCGAGCAGGTTGGCCACTATGCGATCCAGTTTTCGTTCAGTGACAGCCACAAGAGCGGGATCTACTCCTTTGAATACCTGCGCCAGCTGGCCGACTTTCTGACGAATCTAAATTCAGGATGAGGGTTCTGCTCAAGAGATCTGCTTCAGCACTCTCTGCAACTCTGCATCATAGCGATGCATGACAGCTGCGGAATGACTCTGGGTGTGAAGCTTGATCACGTCCAGGTCAAGCCTCATCTGCGCAGGCGTTAACCAGGAGGGGGATTTCCAGAGCAGGTAGCGGCGATAGAACGTCCGGCACAGAACCTCGTAGATCTGGGCCAATCCCGGAGACAGGAGTACTTCCTTCCATCTCTTCAGAGTGTGAAGCAGCGGCGACGCACCGAGGATTCCAGGATTGTCCCTGGGCGGAAGACTGTTCGGATACAGCTCTTCAACCCATTGATTGGACTCACGAAGGCGGATCATCCACTCTTCCCCGGTCAGGGGTCGGAGATGAATCAACTGGTTGGCGGAAAAAAGGTCACGCTCCTGAAGTGAAAGGTGAGTGTCAGCCACCAGATAGTTGAAACAAACCATCTCCCGGCAGCCGAATAGCCGGCTCACCAGAAGGATGTTCACTGCCGTGCTCCAGACCTTTCTTCCCCGTGTGACAATAAAGAGATCGATGTCGCCCTTCTCGCTCATGTTGAAGTGAGCAGAGCTTCCGTAGAGAGCGATCAGACGAGTGTAAGGAAGAAGACCAATCCACTGAAGCATTCTTCGATATCGCACCAGAACATCCCGACTGAACGTCTCGCGCCTGCGCCTCTTGATTAAATGCAGTGATTGATCTCTCAAATAGAAACAGTCGTCCTGGAAATCGAGGACCGACTGAAGAGCCTCGCTTCGATGATAGATGGCGACTACCTCAGTGCTTTTCAGCCTGGCTCCGGGCAGGCTGAACGAAACCTCCCGGGGTGTGAGCGGGTACTCGAAGAGAGACGAGTAGACCACCGACTTGAGAACGGCCAATTCCTTCGAACTCAATGTTTGTGGGCTGGTTGAAACGGGCTTCATGCATGCTCTCTAGCAGTCCGTGGTGGAAATCCCGTCGTGAGGGCTCTCTCCCCCGGACCTGGAGTTGGGCTGAAGAAGATTAAACCACCACAAATCACACTGAGAAAGAGTTCCCGCACGAGAACGGCCCAGGCAGCCCCAACAGCACCGCCCGACGGGATCAACATTGAGTTCAGAGGAATCGTCAGCATCAATACCACCACACAGGCCCACATGTAGGACAGGGGACGGCGCCAGGCGATCAGCTGGTGAGTCAAGACGAGATTGACAAACAGCGGTGGAAGAGCCAGGGCCAAAATGCTCAGAGCAGGCCCCGCTGTCGCATAAGCTTCCCCGTAGAGAAAAAGGACGAGTTTCTGGGGTTGAAAACGCAGCAGCATGGCGCCGGTCACGGCTACGAGCCCCAGGCCGACAGCAAGTATTGTGGCCAACGACTTCGATCGAGAACGGCACAGCCTCGGGAAGAGAACCGCGATCACCGCCGCAGGAAAAAGACGGGCAGCATCCACGAGCCGGAAGACGGCCGTGTATTGACCAACGACGCCCGTGTCCCGGAACCACTCCAGAAAGAGAAGATCGAGGCGAAAATAAACTCCGGAGGCCAGTATGCCCAGGCCGATGGGAAGGATTTCCGCAAGGAACCTTCGCGCAAGTGAACCTTTGTTTCTCTCCGGTTCAGCCCGCAGTTCTTCATCGCTTTTCTTACTCTGTCCGACCAGAGTCACCGCCCAGGACCAGGTCAGCAGCGTGACGACGGCCGCTATAAAAAGCAGTGCTAAAGTCAGAAAGGGCAGGCTGGAACTGGTGGCGAGCACGAATCCGCCTGCCAGCAGAGCGCCCAGCCGATGAAGCAGATTGGCCCATGATTCGAGATCGCTTCGCCCAAACCCCCGGAACAGGTGGTTGAAGAATTCAATAACGGAAGAGAGTAGCTGAACCAGAACCAGCCCCAGAAAGATTGGCCCTCCCCTGTCCCACCAGAGCACCCAGTGGGCGAGCCCAATGACCCCGAACAGGATCGATCCAAGGTAAAGCCTCAAGCGAAACAGAGTTGGAACGAACTGGCCTGCTTGCCCGGGACTGCGGGCAACTTCGCGGGCGACAAAGAGTTGGAGACCCAGATCGGACGCGATGGAAATAATCCAGCCTGTTGCCCAGGCCAGCGAGAAAAGACCAAACTCGAAGGGATCGAGAAAACGAGCGGCCAGAAGAAGCAGCAGGAAGGAACTCAGCCGGCTGGCAACATCGGAAACGGTCTTCAAAGCGATGAGTCCGCCGGTCCGATAGCTTGCGACTTCCAAAGGTTCTCCCTTGAGGAAGCCCCATTATAACGGCAAGAGAGCCGCCAAACGGCGTTGACAAGAGATGCGGAAAACGCCCATAATGTCTACGTTTCGCCGCTCACCTGAGAGCGACCCGAAGCTGCCTGGAGAATCGAGGCGGCCCTCCCCCCCGCCGGAGGCTCAGGGAGCCGCAGGCGCGATGAGTCAAGGAGTCAAGATCGCATGGCCCGTGATAAAGGACCACGTTTGAAAAAGATGAGGGCGCTGGGCTTGAACCTGCCTGGCCTCTCCCGTAAGACCATGAAACACCGGGAATTCCCACCCGGGGAGCACGGCCATGACCGCCGCCGTAAGCCCTCGGACTACGCTCTCCAGTTGAAGGAGAAGCAGAAGCTTCGCTTCAACTACGGCCTGGGCGAACGGCAGTTTCGCCGTCTCGTGGCCGAGGCGCGGCGGGGGAAAAAGGCGGCCGGCGACCAGCTTCTCGAGTTCCTGGAAAGACGGCTCGACAATGTGGTGTTCCGAGCAGGCTACGCCCCCACGATTCCGGCGGCCCGACAACTCGTCAATCACCGTCACTTCACAGTGAACGGCAGGAGGGTTGACGTGTCCTCATTCCGAGTCAAAGAGGGAGACGTGATTAAACCCCGGGAGAGAAGCCTGAAGCTCGACGTCATCGCGACTTCCCTTCTGGGGATTTCTCTGATCCGTCCTGACTGGATCGATTTCAACAACGAAACGCTCACGGCAACAGTTGCCGCGCTTCCGGCTCCCGGCTCGGTCCCCTTTCCGGTCGACGTTTCGTCAGTCATCGAGTACTACGCCCAGAGGCTCTAGGCGCGCTCGTTGTCACTCGCGCCGTTCCACGTTCCACGTTGCGCGACACCTGGCATTACCCAGCGTCTCACCCCATGGAAACTGGCATAAGCCTGTTCACCACGGTGACCTTCGGACCCTGATCTGCAAGGAAGTACTTAGAACGAGTCGACCACCCGGGCCTGAACCGGATCTCCCTTCACCAGCACCGTGACTTCATCCCCGGGACCAGCGCGAGCCTGAATCAGATAGGCAAGGGCAATCGGACACTGCAGCCGGATCGAATGGACTGCGCTGGTCACAGCTCCTACCTTCTTTTCATTCGTGACTACTTCAGCACCCGGGGCCGGGGTCGGGCTTCCCGGTGAAAAGAGCAGCTTACCTAGTCGCCTGCGAACTCCGCCGACGTAAGTTGCCTTGGCAACCACTTCCTGTCCCACAAAGCAGCCTTTGTCGAGGCTGATCGCCTGCTCGAGGCCTGCCTCCATCGGATAGTTGCTCTCGTCCATATCCACTCCGAACCAGGGAGTGCCGCGCTCCAGTCTCAACACATTCCGGGTCTCGTCATCGACTTTCACTACTCCCCGGGGCCCGAACTCACTCAGAATGCGGGCCAGGCAGGCCTGGCCCGAGCCCCGGGGCAGGAGGATTTCGTATCCGCTCTCAGCCAGCTCCGGTTTGTTGATCACGAGAGCGTCCATGGACGGTACTTCTTGTACCTGATAGCGCTCCCCGGGCACCGGACCGGGGACAATCTTTTCCAGGATATCTGCCCCCAGGGGGCCCTGCACCGACAGGTGATCCCACAACTGGCTGTGATCCACAGCTTCGACATCGTCCATGATAATGAACCGGTTCAGCGACTCTACCAGGATCGGGGCACGACCCGGATCCAGGTCGATGAGGATGGACCTGGCGAACTTGTAAAAGTAAAAGTCACAGATAAGCCTTCCATTGTGAGTGAGAAAGGTTGCGTAACGACCTGCTTGCTGCCCCAGCCGTTCCACATCGTGGCTGATCATCGAGTGGAGAAAACTCACATGATCGGGGCCTTCCACCCGGACTTTTCCTCGCTCCGAGTAGTCGAGGATACCGGCTGACCGTTGGACAGCTTCATGCTGGCTGGCGATCGACATGTGGGTACTTTCTTGCAAGGAAGTACTATCCCCCCAGTCGGCAGGATTCTCCCGGGCTCAACTCCAGGAGCTCGACGCCGGCGGGGAGAAGGCGGATCAGTTCGTCCGGGGTGCCCGTCAGCAGCGGGAAGGTGCCGTAATGCATGGGGACGATTGTCGGCGTTTGTACGAGGCGCGCAGCATGGGCGGCCTCTTCCGGTCCCATGGTAAACAGATCCCCGATGGGGAGAAATGCGACCTGGGGATGATAGATCTCCCGGATCAAAGCCATGTCACCAAACACGCAGGTGTCTCCAGCGTAGTAAATGCGAAAGTTATTCTCGAACTGGACGACGAACCCTGACGCCGATCCCAGGTAGACAATCGTTCCATCTTCCTCGACAAAACCGCTGCTGTGCTTGGCGTCGACCATAGTGGCTCGGATTCCATCGAAAACGACACTCCCACCTTTGTTCATCTGAGTGATGTTGCCAACTCCCTTCGACTCGAGCCAGGCACCCAGTTCATAAGCACAGGCAATCTGCGGTTTGTGCTGCTTGGCGATTTCCACTGCATCCGAAACGTGATCCGGGTGCCCGTGGGTGATGAGCATGATATCGATGGGTGGAAGCTGCTTATCCGACTCCGGGCAGGCAGGATTCCCTCCCACCCAGGCCTCCATCAGAATCCTTTTACCGCCGGGTGACCGGAAGAGAAACGTGCTGTGTCCCAGATACTTCACTTCTACGCTGTCATTCACACGACTCGCCTCTTCGTGAATATACCTTGCCCGGCCCGGGCAGTAAACGGTTGACTGTAAACGGTTGACCGTTGACCCTTGACCGTTCATGTTGGAACCGGCAGAGACTTCAACCAAGACGAACAACGTTTCATCTGTAAACAGTTGCTGTCCTCTTGGGAAAGGCCCTGACAACCACTGAGCAGTTGTTCGGTTAGATCGGGGGCGTTACCCCGCTAGCAGATCCAGAAGAGTCGGTCGAGTCAAGACCCAGGAGTGGGGCCAACTGGGCTGACTTGGCACCTGTCGCTGAGATTGACCAGATCAATTTCCGAGGTCGCGACTCACGCGAATCGGTTTCGCGATCAAGTGCCGCACCAGCCATTGGGTCGCTTTTTCTTTCATCACCCTGGAAAAAGTTTGGCCGGCTTTCTTATCCTCGAAGAAATCGAGTCGCTCGGCAAATTTCTCGTATCGAGGACACATCTCGTCGGCGAACTTGCGAATGGAGCGAATGTCGATCGCCCGATCCTGGGTGCTGTTGACCAAAAACAATGCCTTGGGCGCGATGGCGTCCATCCGCTCCGGAGTATTTGAATCGAGAGAAGCGGTCAATTGCTTCAGCCAAGGGCTGAACTCGGCAATCTTGGCGTCTTGCTGCGGCCCGGGCTCGATCTTGGTGACATCCCACCAGAAGTCGACGCAGCCGATCAGGGGCATCACCGCCGAAATTCTGGGTCGCGCCAAGCCAGGACCATCGTCGTTGCGCCGCCCATAGAAATCCCGGTAACCGCCACCCTCGTTGGATCAAACTCCCTGCGCGCAGGGAGGAGATCGAGGATTCTCGAAACATCGTTGGCAGTATGATTAACCACCGTTTGGTGCGGCCAGACCCAGCCCTGCTCCGCTTGAATGCCGCCAATGGTCGTCGCAATCTTGCGGTCGCCACTAAGATGGGCGTCGACGGAGATCACGGCGAATCCCTGCTGGGCAAGCTCCGCGTGCCAAAAAGCAAGGTAGGTCTTGTCCCCCCCGATGCCGTGGATGAAGATGACCAAGGGAAGCTTCTCCGCCTTCTGCTTGAAGTACACATATGCCGGGACGGGCTCGTAGGGGTCCCAACCGGGAAACAAAACGGTTTGGCGGACAATCTGTCTTTCCAGGTGCTCTACGGACTTGACTTGAACCTCGACCGTAGGCTGCTGCGCGGTCGCAAGGTTCTGCCCAATAAGCCAGCCGACGACCAAGGCGAACGGTGCCCAATGGCGCGGTCGCGTCAGCGCAGTTGCTTGCCGAATGGTGAGCATCATCATGGCACTTCAAAATATCCCGTTTCAGAAAACATGCAAACTGCCCCAAACTACTTCAGAGAGCGTTTGTCGGGAAAGGTTCCTTGCCTCATACATGTGTGATGCCAGAAAAGGCCGAGGGAATCCACGTATAATCTGGCATTGATTGTGCAGAAAGAAATCGGCGCCCCAAAGCATGGTGGCATATGGCATGCCATCAGGGCTAGGATTCAGATCAACGGTGGCGGACAGGGCAGAGTTCACGAAACCGAGCCGGCTCGATACTGGAAGCGAGTTTCGGACTTTTTCAAAGAGATCGCGGAAATTGGTGGGCCACATCGTCATCGAGAGGATTGAGTGCAGAGCCCGGATTGGGGTGTCTGAACAGGAAAGGGCGGAGTACCAGCCCCTGGAAGTGACGGTGCTGTTGCATTACTCAATGGACGCGGCCATCAACACCGACTCCCTGGAGTTTTCCATCGATTACGAGACGGTCGTACGGTCCATCCAGGATGAAGTGGCTCAAAAAGAGTGCTCGCTGCTGGAAACGATGGCGGGACATGTTTGTGACGTGGTCCTGCGCAATCCTCAAGTAGAAAAGGTTGAGGTTGAGGTTCGGAAGTTCCCGAAATCGCTGCAGGGAGAGATCCGCCGGGTGGCCGTTCACTTAGCGCGAGGACACCTCAGCTGAATCTCTTGAGAACCTCTGAGAGCGAATTCTCAGATTTTTCAAGAACGTGGTCGGCACCAGCGGTCCGGGCCCCCTCGAGCAGGGCCTTCCCCGGGTTCCGGCCAAAAGCAATCACAGGCAGCCCGGGCTTTCGCTGCTTCACCTGAACTATTAACGAGGTAGGACTGATGCCTTGGGCATCCAGATCGACCAGAATAGCCGAGGGGTCACTTTCAACTTCAGGGAGGAACTTGTAAAGAGAAGACACCACCTTGATCTCAACACCTGCCTCCCGAGCGGTCCGACTGATTTCTGCCTGGGCGAATAGATCGGTTATGTAGGCAACGATCATTTCTTAAAATGCTCGGCCGGTTTGCCAATGCTGCCGAAGGAGAACCGTCCTTCTTCGGTCAGACAATGAAGGACTGCCCGCAGCTGCAGGTTTTGGAGGCATTCGGGTTTACAAATGTAAAGCCCTGCTGCATCAGGTCTCCCTGCCAGTCGAGAGTCATGCCCTTGAGATAAAGATAGCTCTTGAGATCTACGAACACCATCGCGCCGCCCGTCTTGAATACTTTGTCCCCCGGTTTGTGGCTCTCCTCAAAGCGGATCACATAGCTGAGACCGGAACACCCGCCTCCCTTGACACCGAGTCGCAGCCCTGCGTCCGGGGCCAGGCCCTGATTCTCCACTCCCGACTTGATATGCTCGGCTGCTTTGTCCGTTACCAGAATCGACATGTCATTCTCGCTGGTGCTCCATGTTTGATTTTTCTAGTATAACAGCACCGCTTCCCGCGTTCCTTGTTCCTCGTTTCTCGTTCCTGGTTTGTCCTCAGGCTCGACGGCCTCGTCTATGATGGAACCTGGCACATTCATTAACTCACATGTCTCTTACTATTGGGCGTTCCCTTGATTCAACTCCAGAACCCAGAACCCAGAACCCAATGTGGAACCTGGAGCCCGCACAGCACCGGCTGGCCTCGGTCATCCTGGCGGCGGGTCAGTCAGTCCGCCTGGGTCGATCCAAGGCCCTGCTTCGGATCTCGAGGGGAGAAGCTGCCTGGAGTCGAATCCTCCAGCAACACCGGGCCAGCAGTCTGACAGTCCGTCTCGTCGCCTCGGAAGAACTGGGTCTCCAGGTGCGCGATGCAGGTCTTCCAGACCGGCTTCTGGTCATCAATCGGGAACCCGAAAAGGGGCCTCTGCACAGCCTGCAACTGGCGCTGAAGGAACTGATGCGGGCTTCGGGTGTGCTGCTCCATCCGGTGGATCATCCTCTCGTCTCCACAGCCACACTCCGGGCTCTGGTGAACCGGCACTTCTTCAGACCTGACTGCATTTTCGTACCCACAGCCAACGGGAAAAAGGGGCATCCGGTGGTTTTCCCCGCACGCTTCTTTCGAGATCTCTACACGGCTCCTCTCGAGCAGGGAGCCAGGTTCGTGGTTCGCAGCCACCCCCATGCGGTCCACCACCTGGAGGTCGGCGACGAGGGAATCCGGGCCAATCTGAACCGGCCGGAAGACCTGCGGTGCTGGCGGAACCTGGGTCACTGGCCTCGCCTTCCCGCCGCGAACGGTCAGGAACCCTGATTCCGTTCCCAACCATAAGGGGGAAGGCCGGAGCCTTAGAACCTTTGAACCTGTCAGTAGGTCGGTATCGACGGATCCACTTCTTCCGCCCAGGCCAGAATCCCACCTTTGAGGTTTCTCATCTTGGAGAATCCGCGACCCTGCAGCTGCCGAATGGCCGTGGCGCTCCGCACTCCTGATCTGCAATGCACCACCATCTCCTGCTCGGGATCCAGTTCGTCGACGCGGTTCATCAGTTCCGGCAGAGGAATCACGACGGAGCCTTGCAGCCGGCAAATGTCAATCTCATATGGATTCCTAACGTCGAGAACGACCAGGTCCCGGCCCGCCTCCAGCTCCTCGTGAAGCTGAGTTACCGTCACTTCGACAACCTCTTCTTCCTCGACCTGGCCTACTCCGCAGAACTGTTCGTAGTCGATCAGCTTGTCGATCGTCGGATGATCGCCACAGATGGGGCAGTCGGGGTCCCGACGCAGCCGCACCTCGCGAAAGTTGAGCTCGAGGGCATCGAAAAGCACCAGCCGGCCCACCAGGGGACGCCCGATGCCAAGAAGCAGCTTGATGACCTCCGTTGCCTGAAGGGTACCGACCATCCCCGGGAGAACTCCCAGCACACCTCCTTCGGCACAAGAAGGAACCAGTCCGGGGGGCGGAGGTTCCGGGTAGAGGCATCGATAGCAGGGCCCCCCCGGAACACCGAAAACCGAAGCCTGTCCCTCAAACCGAAAAATGCTCCCGTAGACATTCGGTTTGCCCGTCAGGATGCAGGCATCATTCACCAGATAGCGAGTCGGAAAGTTGTCCGTTCCGTCCGCAATCACATCGTAATCCCGGAAGAGATCGAGCACATTTTCGGAACTGAGGCGCACCTCGTGGGCCTCGACCTTGACGTGAGGATTGATGGCTTCCAGCTTTTCTCTTGCGGAAGTCAGCTTGGATCTTCCCACATCGCTGGTGGTATGAATGATCTGGCGCTGCAGGTTGCTGAATTCAACCACATCAAAATCGACCATCCCCAGTCGTCCTACGCCTGCGGCGGCCAGGTAAAGGGCCATCGGCGAGCCCAGGCCGCCGGCTCCGATACAGAGCACACTCGAGTTCTTGAGCCGCTCCTGTCCTTCAACTCCCATCTCGGGAAGCATGAGATGGCGGCTGTAGCGCTGGACTTCTTCTGGGGTCAGGCCGAGCATTCTGATCTCCCTTGGGCACCTCCAGCAATAGCCGGTACGATGCTGACCTCGTCGCCGGCTTCGACCTTCGTATCGCCTTTTTGGAGGTAGCGAATGTCCTCGTCATTCAGATAGATATTGACGAATCGACGCAGCCGACCCCCCTCATCATAGAGATGCTTCCGCAGCTCACTGTGTCCCTCGATCAGTTGGGCCAGCACCTCGTCTACCGTCTGCCCGTCGACTTCCAGCGTGTCCTGGCCGTCCACGTACTGCCTGAGAGGTGTTGGTATAAAAACCGTTGCCATTTATTCTTCTCCTCTTCTCTGCAAACAGATGCTGATTGCTCTCGATTGGATTCAGTTTACACCAAGCAAGCCGGGGATGGCGCTCGCGGTGCTCCAAGTTTCACGTTCCAAGTTCCAAGTTCCACGTTGGCGCGCTCATTGCATTCGCGCCTCCGCCCACCCGGCGACGGGACAGATCATCTTCGGGACCGGCTCGGAAGCCGCAAGGAACAGTAGCCATCAAGGAAACTAAAGAGGCAGGAACGAAAGCGACTGCGCAGCGGCCCGCGGGCCGTCGGGATTGCGTGATGCCTTTCAGGTCCCCACAAAGTCCACCTGAACTCGGTGTGGGATCCATCCGGCCTCGTAGCCACGATCAAGAAACATCTGTACGGCCCGGCGGCCGCTATCCTGGTAATCCAGCGTGCGCTCGTTCACGTACATCCCGACAAATCGGTCACCCTTTGAGTGGTCGAGGCCCCGGCCGAACTGGAGGGCATAGTTCAGGGCCTCCTCTCTGTGATCGAGTGAGAATTGAATACTCTTGGAGATGAAGGCTGAAATCCTGGACATCTTCTCCTGGCCCAGGTCCCTGCGAATCACGTTCCCGCCCAGAGGCAGGGGAAGGCCGGTCTCGTCCAGCCACCAGCGACCCAGATCGATCACCTGGCGGAGATCGTGGTCGCGGTAGAAAAGCTGTCCCTCGTGAATGATCACACCGGCATCCACACCTCCGGTCTTGACCACGTCAATAATCTCGTCAAAGGGGACAACCGGACACTCACAGTCCGCCTCCAGGAGCTTGAGCGCCAGGAAGGCCGAGGTCCAGAGACCCGGCACGGCAATCCGTTTGCCTTTCAGTTCCGACGGTTCCAGCGGTGTCCTGCTGACCACTTTCGGCCCGTAGCCTTCTCCCATACTTGCACCGCTGTTGAGAAGGGCATATTTGTCGGCGACATAGGCGTAGGCGTGAATGCTGACGGCGGAGACCTCGTACCGGCCGGTGGAGGCGGCCCGATTCAGGGTCTCGATGTCTTGCAGCCGATGTACGAAGTCGAAGGGTCCAGTGTCTATCTTGTCGGTCGCCAGTGCATAGAACATGAAGGCGTCGTCACTGTCCGGGCTGTGGGCAACCGTAATCGTTTCCTTGCTCATCTGCCCGTGTCTCTCCTCATGAGTCGTGGAGGGCTGGCCTCGCCGAGTTGCCCCTGCCTGCTGCATCAACTGAACAAGCAGGTGATCACCTCACCTAGATGCTCAATTCTATCCGTCCTCGAACCAATGTGTCTGCCCGCCGGATCGTACAGAATGGGTCTGATTCCGGCCTGGATCGCTCCCTGCCAGTCGTCTTCCGGATCATCCCCCACGTGGAGACAGTCCCCCGGCCGCACAAAAAGCCGATCGAGTGCCAGGCGGAAAATCTCCGGATCCGGCTTCGCACAGCCGGCACCACTCGAGAATACAACTTCCGACAACAGGTGTGAGATCCCGAGAGTCTCGAGCAAACCGGGCAACCGGGAGTCGAAGTTAGAAACAACTGCAACTCGCACGGAGCGACCCTGCAGTTCTTCCAGTACCTCGCGACAACCCGGTTCCAGGGCCCAGGCCTTCGAGGTCGAGTACAGAGTATACAGAGAGTCAAAGAAGCCACCAAAATCCGCGATCTCCGCAATGCCCTGGAACGTCTCTTTCACAACCCGTCTCCACCAGTCTCTTTCCAGCTTGCTGATCTGCGAACCGTCCGGTTCGTGAAACAGGAGTGGCTCGTGCCGGGAAAAGACCTGCCGAAAGGAACGGTCAATTCGCTCACAAAGCTCCCCTGAGAAAGGCTCCTGAAGTCCAAAGGCACGGGCGTGGCCAGTGTAGATCGTTCCCACTGGTTGCTTCAGTCGAATGAGTGTACCGGCGGCATCGAAGAAGACAACTTCGGGTGACTCCGAATTACTGATGAATCCAGACTTCTCTTGCCGAGGGCTCACTTAGTGCTCCCGAGGTGAGTACTTAGCTCAGGCCATTCCGATCAGGAAGGGATTCGTCCTGCGCTCCTGCCCGATCGTCGTCTGAGGACCGTGGCCCGGATAGAGGATTCTCTCATCTCCGAGAGGCAGTACGCGCTCCTGAATGCTGCTCAGAAGAACCTCAGAGGAACCACCGGGCAGATCGGTTCTCCCGATCGAGCCCTGGAAGACCACATCGCCGCAAAAAATATGTTGTCCTACCTCGAAGCAGACGTGTCCGGGCGAATGTCCGGGAGTCAGGTGAACTTTGAACTCGAGACCAGCCAACTCCAGGACCTGGTGATCGGACAGGTCCTGATCAACAGGCGGGGCCGGCCCATATTGGAATCCAAAGAACTGGGCCTGAGCGGGGAGGGATTCATAAAGATGGCAATCATCGGGATGGAGGTAAATGGGAGCGTCGTGTTGCTCGCGCACCCTGGCTATTCCAGAGATGTGATCCATATGGGCATGGGTCAGCAGGATCGCTACGAGTTCTCGCTGCCGTGCGGAGACCAGTTCCAGTATCGACTCCACTTCGTCACCCGGGTCAATGTAGACAACCTCGCTGGAGCCCGGGGACCCGACCAGGTAGCCGTTCTTGTGGAAGGGCTCAACAGCCCGTGAATCGATCATCGGGGGGCTTTCACCAAGTCGTGTGTTTCTCATCTTTCCGTGTTACGTACTGTCCGACTGTTACTCTACGTTACTCTACTCATGAAAGGGAGTACTAAGGAAACGAACAAAACCCCATCCCGCCAGCCCATAAGCGAAACCGATCCAGGCGTCAATCAGGTAATGGTGTCCCAGGTACACAACGGAAAAGACGATGCCGAAGGTGAGTAGAAGTAGCCACAGAGAGCGCTTGCCCAGCAGAGGCCGCAGAATGAGAAAGAAATAGAGCGGATAAGCGCAGTGCAAAGAGGGAACGGCAGCCACGGGGTTCGGCGCCTGGTTGGCGGTCACACCGGCCAGGAGGAATCGATCCAGCCCGACTTGCTCCAGGCCTTCCAGGTACCCCCTCTCGCTTGCCCACCAGGGGGGAGCAGCCGGAAAGAGAATATAGGTAGCGAATCCGAGAAAGGAAAGGAACAGAAATCCGGCGACAAACTCCCAGTAAAGCTGCTGCTTGCGCTTCCAGAGAACCAGGCCGATCACGACCGGTGTCACAAAATGAGAGAGGTAGAGGAGGTTGGAAAGCGGGTCGATCAGCCAGGTAGCGAGCGGTCCCCCCAGGTGACGCTGAAGAACTGCCGCCGGAATCACACCGGCCGCCCCCATCCTTTCCCACTCGATCAGTTGGACAACATGGATGGCGCTCACCTCCAGGTTCCGGGAAAAGACGCTGAGGCTCTGATAGCAGAGGAGAAGGATCACAAACGGGACCAGGGCCACCCACGGGCTGTTCCTTCCGGGAGTTGCAATCAGCCACACCAGCATGGGAACCGGCAGAAGTGTCCAGGGCAGCCAGCCGACGCCAAGCACGTAATAGAGACCCGCGCCCACTGTGAAGATCCCCGGGAGCCCCAGCACCGCCGCCCTGCAGCTCAAACGGTTGGTCACATCTTCTCCGAGTGGCTCCGCCCGACCAGGTTCTCTCCTGCCATCTCGTCGGCACACTTCAGCCCAAGAAGGGAAAGGAGGGTCGGGGCTACATCAGCAAGGCGACCGTCGGCAAGGCAGGTGTGTTGAAATCTCTCCGATACCAGAATACACGGGACCGGGTTGGTCGTGTGGGCTGTGTGAGGTCCGCCGCTTTCCTCATCCCACATCTGTTCGCAATTCCCGTGATCCGCCGTGATCAGGGCCTCTCCTCCCACATCCAGAACAGCCTCCGCTACTCGCCCAACGCCAGTGTCCACAACCTCGACAGCCCGAATGGCTGCTTTCAGCACGCCGCTATGTCCCACCATGTCTCCATTGGCGTAGTTGATGACTACGAAACCATAGCGACCGGAGCGGATCGCCTCGACCACATGCTCCGTCACCTCGGGGGCGCTCATCTCGGGCTTGAGGTCGTAGGTTGCCACTTCCGGAGATCTGACCATGTAGCGGTCCTCTCCTTGGAACGGAGCTTCTCTTCCACCATTGAAGAAGAAGGTAACGTGGGGGTACTTTTCAGTCTCGGCAGTGTGAAACTGGCGCAGCCCCGACTGGCTTACGATCTCTGCGATCGTACCGGTCAGGGGACTGGTGCTGAAGGCAACGGGGCAAGCAAAACCGGCCCGGTAATCGGTCATCGTCAGCAGGTGGATCCGGGGCTGATGCCGAGGAGTGAAGGACGGGTTTGGGTCGTCCCGTGTGTGTTCCGCAAGGTCGTTCTCAATGAGAGCTCGGATGATCTGACGCGGCCGGTCGGCCCGGTGGTTGAAACTGATCACCACGTCGCCATCCCGGATCTTCGCAATCGGGCCGTCCGAATCGGCAATGACGGTGGGGCGAATGAACTCGTCGCTCTCGGCTGGAAAGCCCGCTCCGTTGGGATGGCTGGCCGCTCTCCGATAGGCCGATTCGACCGCTTCCAGACCCGACCCGGCCTGAAACTCGGCTTCTCCTCGCACCATCGCCTCATAGGCGAGCCGGGTTCGAGGCCACCTTTTGTCTCGATCCATGGAATAGTAGCGGCCGATTACCGTCCCAATACGGCCGCCGTAACGTTGCAGATGTGAATGGAGCCTCTGTATGGCTCTCCTTGCAGAGTGGGGAGGGCTGTCCCGACCGTCGGTGAAGGCGTGAAAGAGGACTCTGTCCGATTCGATGCCGTTCTCAGCCGCCATTTCAATCAGTTCCAGATAGTGCTTCTCGGAGGAGTGAACGGAGGCTTCGCTGATCAGTCCGAAAAGATGGAGACGCGATCCACGGGACCGTGCCAGCTGCATGGACTCCAGGAGCATCGGGTTGCGGCGAAAGGTGCCTTTATCAATGGCTCCATGAATCTGCATGAGTTGCTGCCAGACAACCCGTCCGGCGCCCAGATTGAGGTGCCCGACCTCGCTGTTGCCCATGGTGCCTTCAGGAAGACCGACATCCGTACCGCTGGTGTCGAGACGGGAAGTGGGAAAACGACGACATAATGCGTCGTATTCCGGAGTTGCGGCCAGAGCGACGGCATTGTGTTCTCTTTCCTCTCTCAGCCCCCAGCCGTCCAACACAACCAGCACAACCGGGCCTTGATTCTGCTTCTCTGGCAAATGGTTTCTTTCTGTGCGGCACCCTTCGCGGTGCTCTAGTGCACTGTCCGGAAAGTTCCCGCCGCTACTTCGGGCGTCTTTTCGCCGACAGCTTTGTTGCGCTACCTCGAAAGACTCCCGGCATTCCTGCGTCGCGCGCCTCACTGACGACGAAAATCCATCCCGAATTAACGACGCGAACTTCCCGGACAGTACACTAGCAGTCCGTGGTGGAAGTGATCAGCTTCTCCGATATCGGGTCAAACAGGTAAGCCATCGGTCTTCGAATCCAGTACGGTCCTCGACCAGGGAACTTATCTCCTGGGACGAAAACTGCAGCTGCATCGGAGCTACACGCGGATGCTTTACGTTGATCTCCAGGCCTTCAGCCGTGGGACTGATACTCACTTTCGCGTCCGAGCCGAGGTGAAACAACACAAACTGTCTCAGCTGTTTCAGGAATCGGCCGCGAGTCTGTCCGGCATCCATTTCGCTTCACAGTATCACCGCACGGCGCTCCCAAGTACAACTCTGCTTTGTTGCGGGTACCTCTCAGTTGGTAATCTTATTTCGATGCGCAGAGTCGGCTGGCCCACGGGGGTACTCCCATTCTTGAACACGATGCCGAAGCATCGCCTCCGCCTCTCTTCGCTTCGTCGCCTCGCAGGCCCTATCCGCAGAAGGTCGGCGGCTCAATGTGCTTCAGTTCCTCGTTGTATGTTGAAGGCAAAGTCAAACGAACCTAGAAAACGCAATGAGCGAAGTGAATAAACCCTGCCGTATCCATAGATGGGAATACCTGGTCGTAGGCATCGCTTTGACGACTTCCACGCTGGGTCAGGATCGAGCTCGCCTCGAGATCGTTTATCGAGGTCAGCCACTCGTCATTGAAGCCGACCGGATCGTCTCGGCAGACCCCACCATTGCCGAAGGGGATGTGGTTGTCACCTATGAAGACATCAGTCTCAGGACCGGACGCCTGATTTATCACCGAGACCGCCAGCTCGTGGTCGCGGAGGACGGGATCGAGGTGACTCAGGGCATCCAGTGGCTGAAGGGCACGAACGGTGAGTTCAGGCTGGGTGACCGGACCGGATTCATTGACAACGCCGAAGGCTTTACCGATGACGAACTCTTCGTGAGGGCAAAACGTCTTCTCAAGACCGGACCCGACACCTATCAAGCTCAGGATGGTTTCCTGACGGCCTGTCAAGAGGCGGTCCCCAAATGGAGCTTTGCGGTCAAGAATGCCTCGCTGAGGGTCGGGGCCAGCGCCTCGGCAACTCACCCCATCCTGAAAATCAAACAAGTTCCAGTCTTCTACCTACCCTACTTGCGTGTCCCGGTCCGGCGAGATCAGCGCTCCACGGGATTCCTGCTGCCCTCAACCGGGACCTCCAGCAACAAGGGCCGGCGAATCACTCAAGGCTTCTACATCGTGCTGGGCCGGAGCGCAGATCTGCTGATTGAAGAGGACTATTTCTCGGAACGGGGTTTTGGCCACAGCTTCACGTTCCGGACACGGCCCAATCCCGACAGTTACCTGTTCCTGAACGGTTATTCGATCGATGATCGGAAAGGCCAGGGAGGAGGGAGTTTCACCGGCACCGGCGAAACCAGATTCGGGGACGGCTACCGTCTGGTGGCTGACTTCAACCTGGTCAGTAACTTCGTGTTCCGCAGAGTCTTTTCGGACAGCTTCTACCTGGCGACCAGACCGACCGAGGCTTCCCACCTGTTCCTGACCCGAAACGCCGGACCCAGTTCCCTCAACCTCCGTCTCTCGCGCCAGGAAACGGTTTTCCCGAGGCGCAATGTTGTCAGCACCGCCGCTCCGGGCTTTCACTTCAGCCTCAACGGCATGCAGATCTCTCACCTTCCGATCTATTTCGCGTTGGACGCCCTGGCGGAAGGAGTCAGTCGAGCTGACAGCCAGATTGAGACGCCCAGTCTCACCCAGCGCCTCGATCTCTATCCCAAGTTCTATTTCTCACTCGACCTGCCCCAGGGTCTCAAGCTGACTCCCCGGATCGGTGTGCGAGAGACCTTTTACAGCGACAGTCTGGAGCAGACAGAGAATGGGAGAAGAGTCACGTCTGACAACCTGAATCGAGAGTACTTTGATTTCACCTTGACCCTGGATGGATGGGGTCTGTCGAAAATCTACCGGCAGGGGAGCAGTGGAGCTTTCAAACATCTGATTGAGCCCCTCTTTCGATATCATTATACCGCCGGCATCGACAACTTCACGGAGACGATCCTTTTCGACGAGAATGATGCGATTGCCAACACCAACGAAGTCGAGTTTGGTCTGGTGAATCGCTTTTTTGTGCGTCGGCGATCCGGCAGTGGCTCCAGCACACGGGAATGGCTCTCTATCAAAGTAGCGCAAAAGTATTTTGCCGATCCGGACTTCGGAGGGGCCTTCCAGTCAGGCACTGTGAACCAGTTCTTTCCCCTCTATACGCTGACCGGCTTCCACTACGGGGCGATCCAGCGGCAGTTTTCGCCTCTGACCACTGTGGCCAGGATCACTCCGAGTCGTCGTTTGAGTTTCGACGTGCACAGCGACTACGACGTTGATTTCAACCGATTCCGCAACCTGGCCGTGACCGGTTTTCTGAACAAAGGACGCCTGGGCCTGGCAACCACTTATTTTCTGACCGAGGAACTGGAGACAGGGACCCGGAAGAACAACCAGCTCCAGGGATCGATTCGCTGGGGAAACTTCAGGAGGGGCCTCTCCTTCACAAACATATTCAGTTACGACACCCGCTCCAAGGCGCTGCTGAATCTGCGGGCAAGAGTGAACTATTTCTGGGACTGCTGCGGAGTGTCGGCCGAGTACCAGCGGCTCAACCTGGGACTGAGACAGGAACGGGAGGTCCGGTTCTCTTTCTTCCTCAAAGGCATTGGAGCCTTCGGGACCATCAGAAGACCGGATTCCCTTTTCTAGAACCAGATGACGACGATTTTTCTCAGCCTGGGATCCAACCTGGGCGACCGGCTCAAAACCCTTCGCTCCGCCATCGAACTCCTGCGTGGGTCGAGGATAAGCACCTTCCGATGTTCGAGTGTCTACGAGACCGAGCCCGTTGAGTTCGGGGACCAGCCAGACTTCCTCAACATGGTTGTTGCCGCCCGCACTCCGCTGGGGCCCGGGGCTGTACTGGCAGCCTGTCAGGAGATCGAGCAGAGGCTGGGACGCCGAAGACCGGAAAAGGCCAGGACCATCGACATCGACCTGCTTTACTATGGAACCATTGAACTCTCGACGGGAGATCTCGAATTGCCGCACCCCAGGCTGCATGAGCGACGGTTTGTGCTCGTTCCGCTCCAGGAGATTGCTCCAGACTTTCTGGATCCGGTCCGGAATCAGACGATCGACTCTCTTTTGAAGCACTGCCCGGATCAATCTCGCGTCACCGAGTTTTCACGGGAAGTCGCGAGCCATGCTGAAGAATGAGCCTCGAGCATCTCGACGAAAAGCCAGTTGGAGGGCCCAGGTCCGAATCGCCTCTCTTTCGATTCTGGGCCTGTTTCTCTACGGCTTTCTGGAATGGCTCTTTTTCATAACCAAGCCGTCTTTTCTCTCAGCCCTCAACTGGTGGGAGCAATGGCAGGTGCTCTTGGCGACTCTGGCGGTTCCCATGGGCTTCGTGCTGTGCCTCCACTTGCTGCTGCTGATCCTGGCCGGTCTCTTCCCCTGGTCTGTCTGGAAGTGGCTCGGCGCCCTGGTCCCGGCCACGGTGCTGGCGGTGACCGCCCTGATGCTGGTCGACAACTTCACCTACACGCTTTTCGACGTGGGAGTGAAAACAATAGATGGGTGGTGGCGAGCCCTGTACCTGACCTCCATGGCGGCGATTGCAGTCGCAGTTTGCCGCCGCGTTTCGACGACACGGGTTTCGACGACACGGTTCGAGAGGCCCTGGCTCCGGCCCCTGCTCCCGGCTGGCCTGGTCGTCGTGCTGGCCGCCCAGGCACTTCTCAGCCACTGGCGAAGTGACCCAGGAATTGTGCTGAGCGGAGCGCAAGAGAAGATCGGGGAGAAAGTGCTTCCCAACATAGTCCTTCTGTCAAGCGACGGTCTGAATGCCTCCCATATTTCGGCGTATGGCTACGAGAAAGCCACCACGCCATTCCTCGACAACCTGGTCGACAGTTCCCTGGTCGCTGAGAACTCCTTTACCAACGCCGGGGCCACGGCTGCGTCGATCACTTCTCGTCTGACCGGAAAATGGCCCACCCAGACCCGGTTGATTTATCCACCCGACATCTTGCGGGGAGAAGACTCCTACCAGCACCTGCCGGGGCTCTTACGCAGGATGGGCTATACGGGACTCGACCTCAGCATCCGCCACTATGCCGATTCAGTCGACCTGAACTTTCGAGAAGCCTTCGACAGAGTCAACTTTCGATCGGTGAAAAGACCAGCTGGGCTGGGATCCGACTGGTTTGGGCTCGACACTTCCTACTTCCTCTATCAGTTGCAGGATCGCCTCTTTTCGAGAATGAGGAAGATTCTCCAGGGCATTCCCATGGACAAGGCCTTCGAAGAAGCCACCGAAGGTGACCGCTCGTTCAAACGCGATCCCCAGCGAATGAAAGAACTTTTCGACTTCATTGACTCGCAGACGGAACCGTTCTTTTGCCACGTTCACCTGATGGGGACGCATGGATCCCGTTTTCGAACTCATAACAGGGTTTTCTCGAAGGGACTGAAGCAGGAGCACCCATGGATGACCGAGTTCTACGATGATGCAATTCTCGACTTTGATGACTATGTTCGGCAGCTGGCGGACTTCCTGAAAGAGCGCAACCTCTTCGATCGAACTGTTCTGATCATTGGCTCCGATCACGGACAGCGGTTTCGGATGGCTGACCGGATTCCCCTGCTCATCCGCTTTCCAGAGGGAGACCACGCCGGCAGGATCTCAGCCAATGTTCAAAATCTGGACATCGCACCGACCCTGCTCGACTACCTGGGCAGATCCATTCCCCAGTGGATGGTCGGGCGCTCGCTCTTGAGTGATTCGCTCGATCCCAATTATCCAATCCTGGCTGCTAATCGTGGAGGTAACCCGACGACGGTGACTCAAAAGGGAAGGCAGCTCGATACGAGCGAAATCCGGGCCCCCTTCTATTCTCTCGGCCAGATCAGCGTGATCCTCTGCTCGGAGGCCTACAGATTGTACCTTGAGAACGGCATCATTTCCCATTACACCATTCCCGGGCACACGTCCCCGTGTGCTTCGACCCCAGAGGCATCCCAGATCGAGAGCCTCCTTCTCGATCATCTGAAGGCGCAGGAATATGACACTGGAAATCTTCAGCAACCCATGCGGGTGATGGAAACCACCCACGGATTTTGACCCACCCATGGATGCCCACAACCCCTGGCGCCCTTCGGGTTACGGGCTGCTAGGCTATAATGAGTGAGTCAGCTATGACGAAGCAGAAAAAGGAACAGGACCAGCAGCAAGAGTCCGGGCAAAGTACGCTCCGCGAGTACTTCCTCACCACCGTCGTGTGTACGATCTTCGCCCTCTTCGTTACGACATACGTGGTTCACCCGATGACCGTCCCGACACCTTCCATGGAACCCACGATCCTGGTGGGCGATCGTCTTCTCATTGATAAGTTCACGGTCCGCAACGGCTTCCTGGAGGGACCCCTCTCCGTTGCCCCTACACATTCGATCCAGCGTCGAGACATTCTGGTTTTCAAGTTCCCGGAAGAGCCCGAGGTACTCTACGTGAAGCGTTTGATCGGTTTGCCAGGCGAGACCTTTGAGATCAAGGACAAGCAGGTCTATATCAATGGCGAGCCTCTCGAGGAGCCCTACAAGCATCACAGTGACTCGATGACCCTTCGGCGCAGGGCTATGCCCCACGGTTTCGTCGGTGACTTCCAGAGAGACAACTACGGCCCCGTGAAGATTCCTAAAGATCACTACTTCATGATGGGTGACAACCGGGACAACAGCGCCGACAGCCGATACTGGAATTTTTTGCGTCAAACTTACGTGGTGGGACGCCCTCTCCTGGTGTTCTGGTCATATCAGGACGATCCTACAGCGCACACGCGCACCGACTACGTGAAGCTCTACGCGGAGCGTGTCATCAATTTCTTCAATAAGACCCGCTGGAAGCGGACTCTTCGGCTCGTCCGGTAGCCTCTTGCGTTCCACGTCAGAATGAATGTGTCTCATTGCTTCTGACGGAAAACACACCTGGCTGCCCATAACTATTCAAGCGCGTAAGCACATACCTACGCAGGCATTGCTGTGCGGAATGGCACCGGCTCGAAGTAAGGGTGTGATGGGTTCGTTGAAGACGGGCGTCGTCAGTTGTCGGTGTACACACGAACCAGGTATTGAGTGACCTTCTGAATTTCATCCTCCGAGGCGATGAGACCGTTGGCTGCTATGCGCTCGATCAGATCGTGGACCTCTGTCTCCGAGCGTGGCGGAGCTTCTTCGATCTTAGTGAGACTGTGGCAAAGGGAACAGTTCATTTGAAAAAGTGCACGAGCTTCTTCCTGATCAAACTCCGCTCCTGCAGTCGCACGACTCACGTTCGCGATGGCAGTTTCGGCCGCCAGCCGAGAGGATTGATTGGCCATCTGTTCGTGCCGTCGTTCGGCTGAGGACCTCTGAAGTTGGGGCGAAATGGCCACCAGGTAGGCTGTTACCGCCCATTGCTCCTGTGCTTGAATCGGATCGAGTATCAAGGATCGATCCGACATGCGACGCACCGTGTCGTACCAGCTCTGAGGTGTTTTGGGTCGTAACAGGATGGTGCGGAGATCGTGACATTGCACGCATTTTCCGGTCAGGACATTGCGGCCCCTCAGCAGACTCTTATCGCTGGATAGGTCTTCCAAAAGAGCTTCGTTGGGAAGGTCGGTCAACGGGAGCAATCCCGCCAGCCGAACCTTGCTCTCCTCACTAAACACTCCTCCACCGACCACCCTCGCGGCCAGAAAACGATCCCGTAGCGCAAAAGGTACCGACAGCCCAATGACCAGGGTGGTGCAGATCAGGAGGCTGGTCCCCAGCAGTGGGGTCAGTTCGCCCTCCAAATACTTGAAATAGCGTACGATCAGGATCTTGAGCAGTAGAATGATACCGATGGTCAAGCCCAGCGTGAGGTGAACCACCGTCCGAGCCGGGAATTCCACCTGATCATCGATCAGCCTGGGAATCATCTGGGACATGAAGTAGCAGTAAATCAACAAGAACAGGTATCCCGACAGCCGATGAAGCAACAGGTACCTGGGAGGGGCCGAGCTACGCAGGCGTTGCTTGTCAAAGGGATAGCCCGCATAGATCACCGATGAGGACCTTAAAAGGCCGCCCTGTTTGGTATAAAGTGTTTTGAATGAACATTTTCACACGCAAACGGAGGCGGCCCTTATGAGAACAGAGTGTAAACAAGTCAGGTTCGAATTTCACCAACTATCTCAACGCAAAGTGAAGGCGCGGTTCGACGGTGGAAAGATCACCTCCGATGCAGGGGTGCTGCTGTTGCGAGAGGTCGAGAGGGGGACGGGTCTGATCGCCGGACTGGCTGAGTGTTTCAGGGATCATCGGGATGCGCGGTTGATCGAACACACGGTGGAGGAGTTGTTGGGGCAGCGCATCTACGGACTCTGTCTGGGGTACGAGGATCTGAACGATCATGATCAGTTGCGCACCGATCCGATGCTGGCGGTGGCGGTGAATAAGGCCGATCCGTTGGGGGAGCGGCGGCGGCAGGCCTCAGATCGGGGGAAGGCGCTGGCGGGCAGGTGTACGCTGAACCGGTTGGAGTTGACCGGAGCCGAGGTCGATGAGCAGGAGCGGTACAAGAAGATCGCGATGGACCCGGACCGGATCGACGGCTGGATGGTGGATGCCTTCGTGGAGTCCCACGAATCGGCGCCCGAGGAGATCGTGCTGGATCTGGATGCGACCGACGACCCGATCCATGGCCAGCAGGAAGGCCGGTTCTTTCACGCTTACTACCGCCACTACTGTTATCTCCCGCTGTACATCTTCTCGGGGGAGCATCTGCTGTGCGCCCGGTTGCGGTGTTCCAATATCGATGGGGCCGCGGGATCGGTGGAGGAACTGGCGGATCGTCGGCCGGATTCGGCAGAGCTGGCCGGAACGGATCGTCGGCCGGATTCGGCAGAGCTGGCCGGAGGTCTCGATCGTCATCCGGGCCGACTCGGGCTTTTGCCGGGATGACTTGCTCCGCTGGTGTGAAGACCATCACGTGGATTACGTGATGGGGTTGGCCAACAATGATCGGCTCAAGTCAGAGAGCGCCGAAGCGATGACTCAGGCCGAAGCCGAGTTCAACGCCACCGGGACACCGGCGCGGGTGTTCAAGGATTTCCGCTACCGGACTCGCCACAGTTGGACCTCGGAGCGACGCGTCGTCGGCAAGGCCGAGTTCCTGGAGAAAGGCGCCAATCCCCGATTCGTCGTCACCTCCCTGTCGCCGGAACGCCTGGGGGCCCGCGCCGCTCTACGAAGACTTCTACTGTGCGCGGGGCGACATGGAGAACCGCATAAAAGAACAGCAGTTGGATCTGTTCGCCGACCGGACCAGCGCGGCAACGATGCGCGCCAATCAACTCCGGCTGTATCTGTCCTCCGCCGCCTACATGCTCATGCACGCCTTGCGTCGTCTCGGACTGAAGCAGACCCCCCTGGCTCGCGCTCAGTGTCAGACGATTCGCTTGAAGCTCCTGAAGATCGGCGCCCAGGTCCGCCTCACGGTCCGCCACGTCTGGATCTCCATGTCGGAAGCCTATCCCTACAGCGAGGTCTTCGCTGCCGTCGTTCGAAACCTCCAGGCCATTCCTCTGCGCTGCTGAGGTCTGTCCCGATCAAACGCCCCCAAAAACGAAATCGTTCCATCGCTCAGGCCGAGCTCTGCCTGAATGCATTCCGTCACGCTCTTCCGAACCCGAAAAACGTTCCATTCACGACCCTCCACACCACCGCATCACTCGACCTGGACCGGATCGATAGCGAAACTCTCAGAAAACCGTTCCGGCCTGCCAAAATCACCTTCATTTCCAAATCGGTGATCTATGCGGGATAGCCCCACAGCTTGTACATCAAGATGGTGTTGGCGAGTCCGAGTCCCCAAAAAACTAAACCTAGAATTGCGTTGGCGAAAGTATCCATCCGGACCTCCTGGTTGATGAAGTCTGAGCCTGATCCCCGAATTGGGAAACTTCAAGCAGTGTAACGAAGATGGCAGCGACTTTGGAGCAGTCCACGCTTTCAGCGGCAACTGTGCTAACCTCCCTTTTGTGCTGCTCCTATGACACGACCAGTGAGGAACCTCCTACTTGCCTCTGTCTTGTTGGCCAGCCCGCCCCGGACAACGATCTTTCTCGATACGAAGGGATGGATTTTGTTCAGAATGGGCCGTAAGCAGGAAACCTTAGACTTGATCAATAGAACCCTTTCCTCAAATCCGAAGTCGGCTGAGACAAAGGAGCATCTTCAGGAGTTTGTCCATAGTCAAGAATACGAGAAGGGTTGACAAACCGTTGAGGCGACTGGGAGTTCTGTGCAGACCGAGCCAGTGGGTGTTTCCCGTCAGAAGCAATAAGACACGTTGAGCCTGTGATCCGGATGTCTAAAGACTACGTTGTACTGTTACACGGTTTGGGCAGAACCAGACTCTCCATGGCGATCCCCCAGTTGCGACTCAAGTCCGCCGGATTCGAGGTCATCAACATCCGATACCCGTCCCGGAGCAAGCCGATTGAGCAGCTGGCTGAAGTTGTCCACTCTGAGCTAGGCCGCAAGATCGAGGATCACTCGAGGACGGTTCACTTTCTGACCCATTCCCTGGGTGGAATCGTTGTCAGGGCACTTCTGTCCGGGCACGAAATCGATGCCAACCTTGGAAACGTAGTGATGCTGGCGCCACCTAACCAGGGTAGCCAGCTTGCAAACCGCCTCGGAGACAGTTCTCTGTTCCGCGTACTGGCCGGGCCAGCGGGTCAACAGCTCAGGGCCGGGCCCGGGAGCGCTATCTCTAAGATGGGGCCAGTCCACCATGTCGTAGGTGTTGTCGCCGGGAACAAGGCAATCAACCCACTTTCCCGACTGTTGAACAATGAAAGCGACGGAAAAGTCACGCTTGAGGAGGCCCGTCTAGAGGGAATGGCGGACTTTCTCGCCGTTCCGCGCGGCCACACTTTCATCATGAATGATCCGAAAGTCATTGACCAAGCCATTCACTTCTTCCGGAACGGTAAATTCGCGCGACCGGAAGGGTAAGGGCCGGGGTGAAATCAGCTGGGACGGACTTTGAGGGTGGCCTCGAGATGGTAATGCCTCAAGGATGATTCGGCGTCATGGTAGAGACGGCTGGACCGCGCTCAGCCGATGCGGATCTTCTCGATCTTTTTTTCGTCCACGCTAAACCCCAGGCCTGGACCCCCCGGGACGACCAACTCTCCATCGCGTACATCGGCGGGCGGATCAATCAACTCGTGGGTCCAGGCGTGGTCGGGCCTTGAGCCGGGAAACTCCTGCACCAGCAAGTTGGGAATCACGGCGCAGACATGCGTTGCTGCCCGAACCGCAACCGGACCCAGCCATCCGTGCGGCGCCAGCTGGACACCGTAGCTGTCGGTCAGAACCGCCATCTGATAGGTTTCGAGAATTCCTCCGTCATTGCCCACCTCGGGCTGCAGGACCTTCAGCACTCCCGTGTCGAGCCATTGCTTGGCTTCTGCGACGGTGCGATGCACCTCGCCGACCGCCAAGGGAATCGAGGTCCCGGCGGCCACTTTGGGCAGCAGCTCCGGGCGCCCGCGCTGAGTCGGCTCCTCGAAGAACAGCGGATCGAAGGGCTCAAGTAGCTTGGCGGCGACGATCGCCGATTCGACACTGGTGTAGCGTGCGTGCGCGTCGATTGCGATTCGCATCTCCGGACCCACCGCGTCATGAATGGCACGAACCTGCTCGACTTCTTTCTCTAAGGTTGAAGTCGGCGGGGCACCAACCTCGACGAAGGGGTCCCACTTGAACGTCTTGAACCCCATCTCCTTGGCCTGCACAGCGCTTTCAACGCGGGAAGAAGTGTCGCGGCCGGTAAACGTGCTGTGGTTGGCGTAAAGCGGAATTCGCTCACGCACCTTTCCGCCCAGCAAGCCGTGGACCGGAAGACCCGCGACTTGCCCGAAAATGTCCCACATCGCAATCTCGATCGTGGACAGGGCGGCGAACCACTCGAGGTCCGAGCCTCGCGGCCAGAAACGCTGCCGCAGAGCTTCGATCGCAAGCGCATCCGAGCCCAGAAGCTGCTCGCCGATCCCGCGAACGAGGTCAGGGATCTTGAGCTTGCCTTTCTCCAGCATCCAGGCGAAGCACTCGCCATAACCGGTGACCCCCTGGTCGGTACGCAGGCGCGTCCAAACCCAGGGGTGTTGCGCCGGATCGGAACGCCCATGCAAGACCAGCGGCTCTACCGCGCTGATCTTGACAGGCGGAGCGTTTCGTTTCGCTGCCGCCGCAAGTTGACCTCCAATGGCGGCGGCGGCGACACCGGAGGCTGTGGAAAGCCACTCTCTTCTGGTCATGTTCATGGTTGATTGTCCATGTGCTGCACGCTGTTCATTATGGTCTGTTTAGGCTGGAGAGTTGTCTCTGCCGATCAGATTTCGGCAAAGGCGCCTGGATAACTCTGGGCTTAGAGGCCGTTTTCAGCCGAAATATGAGGAAAAACACTTGTTTCTTGGTTGGAGCCCTGATAGGTTTTGATTATTCGTCACAGGGAGGTTGGAGGAACACGGATCCGAAGTTGATATGGGGAATTTCGGTTTGAAGGAAGGACAGGACGATGGCGCATGTAGTTGCTAGATTCAACCTCAAGGATTGCGATCAGTTTGAGGAAGCGTTTGCCGCCAAGCCGGAGGCACGAGTAGGAACCTCTCACAGCAAGGTTTGCCCCACCAAGCGGGCGATCGCGAGGGGAACAGAGTTTAGCCTCGTGGCTGTCTTCTTGATGGTGGCGGCCGCTATGTTCTTCGCTGCGCCCTCCGCCTTTGCGGTACCCCCCGCCAAAGTGAAAATCTGCCATCTTCCCCCGGGCGACCCAGCCAACTTTCACACCATTACGGCGAGTGAGAAAGCACTGCCTGCCCACTTGGCCCACGGCGATCTACTGGGAAGCTGCGATGAAAACCTTGAGACATTATGCGACGACGGTGACGCGTGCACGATTGATGTTGTCGACGGGGCTTGCTCCCTCGACCCCAGCCCGCCGGTCAACTGCGACGATGGGCTCCTATGTACGCTGGACGAGTGTAATCCGGCGACCGGCTGTATTTACTCGCCGTAGTCTGCAACGATGGGGATGAATGCACTGCCGACGTATGTGACCCGGGCACGGGTGAGTGTGAATTTGGGAACGTTGATTGCGGCCCGGATTCTTTTTGCGATCCCATCACGGGCTGCGAGTTCCCCTGTGCGGGGATCATATGCGGACCGAGCGACCAGTGCCACGGTGTGGGCACATGCAGCGTCGACGAAAATAGCCAGGCAGTCTGCGACGACCCGCCCCTTGAAGACGGGACGGGGTGCGACGACGGCGATCCGCAAACATCTGACGACGCCTGCGATTCAGGCGTCTGCAGCGGAGTTCCCGTGCCCGTCGACTGTAGTACTCCCACCCCGGGTCGGCTTTGTGACACCAGTGACCCCAATGGCACCAACTTCGATGGGCTCTGGACGCAGACAGGGGAAGGTGTTACTTGTGTTGAGCAGATCTGTCCCCCCAATGACGCATGCATGCCTGGCCCTAATGGCGTGTGCGTCTGTGGCGAACTGCACTGCCTCAACGGGTTCGGCGGGCCTTTGTGCGAATCAGACCCCAATCTCGACTGCGGAAGCGTCAACAACTGTGGATTCCCCCACGGCGAATGTGCCGGCGACGGCTTCGGCCCCGCCGAATGCGTGTGCTTCGACGGCTATACGGGCGATAACTGTGACGTCGCGCCCGTGTGTGATTAATAATCACGGGGCGTCATGGGCCCCCGAGAGCAAGGTGGCCCCGGCTCTATTTGGGGCTAGTGTACTGTCCGGAAAGTTCACGCCGCTACTTCGGGCGTCTTTTCGCCGACAGCTTTGTTGCGCTACCTCGAAAGACTCCCGGCATTCCTGCGTCGCGCGCCTCACTGGCGACGAAAATCCCCGAATTAACCCCGTCCCGAATTAACCCCGCGGACTTCCCGGACAGCACACTAGTTGCTAATCTGGAGAGCTACGCCAAAGCGGCCTTCGGATCTATAAATCGGGTTTATGAGTCCTCCGAGCTAATGTGCTCGTGGACGGTGCCGGTTGCTCCCCGATCCCATTACTCAGGAGCCCCAGTGGGCTAAGATGACTTGAGCCACCCTCTCCCCGGCCAACCCGTCCCAAAGGGGAGGAATACTTCCCTTTTTCCCATTTCCCTGCCGAATATTGTCTACTTCTTCAGGCAGGAGCCGAGGATCGTCGCCTATCAAAATGTTGGTTCCTAGGGTGACCGTCACAGGACGTTCCGTGTTAGACCGAAGAGTCAGGCACGGCACTCCAAGGTAAGTCGTCTCCTCCTGAACTCCACCCGAATCGGTGATGACAAATTGAGCCTTGGACTGCAAAGCCAAGAAATCCAAGTAGCCAAGCGGCTCAATGAGGTTCAAACAGGATGAGCGGCGTCCACAGCAACCTAGTGTCCGTCCCGCGCGGTTCCCTTTTTCTTATTTCAGCCACCCGCCCCAGGAATCGGTTGGTTTGCCGGTTCGAGTATCGATTCTCAGGTATCGGGACAGAATCCCGACCGCCAGGTAGGCGGGACCCGTGTCCAGGAGAGCAGCTGTCAACTTGAACGCGTAACCTGACCAGATGAAGATCAGGAGCTGCCTGAATAGCGGCTCGTCAGCCTCGATTGGAAGTGCTCCCGCCCAGTAGTGGGTGATCAGAATGACAGCCACGGTGTCGACCAGTTGGCTGGTCAAGGTGGATCCGTTGTTCCTCAGCCACAAGTATCTCCCCTTCGTCAACTCCTTGATCCAGTGAAAAACGTAGACGTCACAGAACTGTGCAGTCAGGTACGCAATCATGGAAGCCGAGACGGCTCCGAAGGTCAGTGCACGAATCTCGAAGAACGCAGGCAGCCGACCGGCGCCGTCACGTAGAATCTGGCCGGTCACCGGGTCGGTCTCCTCGAATCCAGGAAGAATTCCTGCCAGCCAAATGACCAGCACCACCCAGACATTGAGCAGCAGACCCATCCAGACAACCCACGACGCACGACGCTTTCCGTACAACTCGCTGATCAGATCCGTACACAAGAACGTGATGGGATAGGGCAGTACCCCCACTGCCACTGCGAGCGGTATCTCCCGCCCAAAGACAGTGAAGGACAGATCTACAAAGCGGGAGATACCCAGGATGTTGAGCATCGCCAGGGTTCCCAGAAAGATCCCTGAGAGCACCAGGAATACTTTTTCCCGCCGTGCCTGAAGAACTGAAGAATCGGGTTCAGGCGGCATGACTTCTATTAAGCTCTCGCAGGCTCCTGAGTCGAATTGTCTCAAAGTGCGCTGCCAGAGCTTTCCATCCCCGGGTCTCGGGAAGTCGTGAATAGTGTTGGTTCATGGTTGCTGGCTACTGGTTATTGGTTACTGGTTGTTGGTTCTGCTGTCAACGGTCAACGGTTACAGGTTGAAAGTTGAAGGTCCAAAGTAAAAAGAGTGACCTCTGTCACAGAAGACACAATAATTTCAACTAAAATACAATATGTTATAGTAAAAGGGGTGTACCGTTCTTTCTGTAATTTGAGGAAGGTGAGCTAAAAGGATCAGAGGTCTGGGGCAGGATTTCTCCAAAAACTCAAGACAAGAGCAAGGAGGATCCGAATGACCCCAGACCCAGAACAGAGGCTACCACGAGAATTGTTGAAAGAACTGATCGAAGAAGGCAGCGACGCGTTTCGAGGAGTGTTGGAGAAACTGCTCAACACCGCCATGCAGATGGAACGAGAAGAGTTTCTGGGAGCTCGACGCTGGGAGCGGAGCGAGCAGCGTCGAGACCACGCCAACGGGTACAAGGCCAAGACGCTGTCAACTCGAGTGGGACAGCTTCAAATCCGGATTCCACAAGTACGTCACCTGGACTTCTATCCCCGATCCCTGGAGCGAGGGTGCCGCTCGGAGAAAGCCCTGAAGCTGGCCATCGCCGAGATGTACGTGATGGGCGTGTCGACGCGCAAGGTCACTGAGATTACCGAGCAGCTGTGCGGCACCGAGATCTCCGCCAGCCAGGTCTCAAGAATCTCCAAGCTGCTGGACGACGAACTCGAGCAGTTTCGCAACCGCCCTTTGGGCAGCTATCCAGTTGTGTACCTGGATGCCCACTACGAGAAGGTCCGTCGCCAGGGCAGCATTCAGGATGTGGCCGTCTTGAAAGCGACCGGAGTCAACTGCTGGGGCAAGCGGGAGGTGATTGGGGTCAGCTGCCGACTCAGCGAGGCGGAGGTCCACTGGCGAGAGTTTCTGCAGCAGCTTCAAAAGCGTGGTCTGGAGGGTGTGCAGCTGATTGTCAGCGATGACCACTCAGGACTACGAGCTGCCAGAAGAGCTGTCTTTCCTTCAGTGCCCTGGCAACGCTGTCAGTTTCACCTGAGCCAGAATGCTCAGCGATACGCCCGCCGATCCGACCAACGTGCCGCCATCGCCACTGACATTCGAGACATCTTCAATGCCCCGTCTGGAGGCGAAGCTGAGGCGATGCTTCGGGCCAGAGTCGAGCAATACTACGACCGCAACCCGGAGCTGGCCGATTGGATGGAGACCAATCTGCCGGAAGGCTTTACGGTCTTTCGTTTTGCACGTTCTACCTGGCGGCGCATTCGCACCAACAACGGGCTGGAGAACCTAAACCGTCAGATTCGCCGGCGTACCCGGGTCGTCGGTATCTTTCCAAACACCGAGTCCGCACTACGACTCATCACCGCTGTCGTCGAGGAGATTCACGAAGACTGGCTGATCGGGAAACAGTACCTCAGCCTGGTCGATTTCAAACCACAGGAGAATCCGATCTCAGATCACTCTCAGTCAAATTACAGAAAAACAGTTGCTTAGCCATAGTAGATTGATCCGAATTGTATCCTTGACCTATCCGTCCCCCTGGTACAACATGGTAAGAACAAACTTTTAACTTGTCTCGCTGGTACAACGGCGAGGTCAAGGGGGGGCGTTCTAGTGCCCAAGGGATACTTCGAAGACTACTACGATGTCCTGCAAATCAATCCGAATGCCGACCAGGCAACGGTTCAGGGTGTCTACCGTCTGCTGGCCAAGCGGTACCACCCTGACAATCCCGAGTCGGGCGACGGTCGGCGCTTTCAGAGCCTTCGAGAAGCCTACCGCGTGCTTTCCGATCCCGAAAGGAGAGCTGAGTACGACGCAAGCTACGAAACTGCTCGTCAGGAGCAATGGAAGATCTTCGGCCAGGGCGAAGCATCCACGAGCATGGACGACGACGAGAACATCAGAACGGCCATCCTCTCACTCCTCTATGTAGCTCGACGCCGCTACGTCGACGATCCAGGAATGGGACCAATTCATCTGGAAAAATACCTGGGGTGTCCGGAAGAACATCTCGAATTCCATCTCTGGTACCTGAAAGAGAAGGGCTGGCTCATGAGAACCGACTCCGGGGGGTACGCAATTACAGTGGGCGGCGTGGACAAGGTGACCCAAAGCGTCGTGCTGCGGGCTGATCGTCTTCTCGGAGAGTCGGTCCGGGTTGACGGTGACTCGCCAGAGTCGGTCGTCGACCAGCTCCGTGTTTTGAAAGAGTCGGCCTGACCCCCATTTACTTCCACGTCTAGTGCACTGTCCGGAAAGTTCACGCGGCTACTTCGGGCGTCTTTTCGCCGACAGCTTTGTTGCGCTACCTCGAAATACTCCCGGCATTGCTGCGTCGCGCGCCTCACTGACGACGAAAATCCCCGAATTAACCCCGTCCCGAATTAACCCCGCGAACTTCCCGGACAGTACACTAGTTTGATCTTCGGGCTTCGCGCTCGCCCAGCTTCTGAGCCTCTTCTTCCAGTAGCACCCGCTTCAAAATCTTGCCCACTCCACTCTTGGGGAGCTGGGCACGAAACTCGATCTGCTTGGGGATCTTGTACTTGGAGAGTTGGTCCACACAAAAATCAATGATGTCAGTCTTGGCCACCTGCTTTCCCACTGCGGTGACAATGAAGGCTTTCACAACTTCTTCCCGGACGCGGCTGGGAACTCCAACCACCGCTACCTCGACAACATCCGGGTGGGTAAGCAGCACCTCTTCGATCTCGCGAGGATAAACATTCATGCCAGCGCTGATGATGATGTCTTTCTTGCGATCGACGATCGTGATGAACCCTTCCTCGTCCTGCCGGGCCAGATCACCGGTGTAAAGCCATCCATCCTCGAGAACCTCTCGAGTCTCCTCCGGCATGCTCCAGTACTCTCTCATCACCTGGGGTCCTTTGATGGCCAGTTCTCCAACCTCACCCGGAGAAAGCACCGACCGAGTCTGATGATCCACCACCCGGGCCATTGTGTCCGGGATCGGAACACCAATGGTTCCGCTCTTTCGATGGCCGAACATCGGGTTCACAATGGCCACGGGAGAAGTCTCCGACAGTCCATAGCCTTCGACCAGTTTCCCTCCGGTCAACTCCTCGAACTTACTTTGAATCTTGGCGGGAAGCGCTGCGCCACCACTGACACAAAGTCGAATCGAATTGACGTCTTCAGGGGCTACCCTGGGAGAGTGATTGATGGCGTTGTACATGGATGGCACGCCGCAAAAAATAGTGGGTCGGTGCTTCTTGATTCTCTTCACGGCGTCCGCCACATCAAACCGGGGCAGCAGGAGCAGTGTGGCCTGGGCCTGGATCGCCAGATGCAGCGAGGTTGTCATTCCATAACTGTGGAAAAAAGGCAGAGCCGCCAGAATGGTCTCAGCTCGATCTCGGAAACCCACCAGCCAGGCCCTGGTCTGCACAACGTTGACCAGCAGATTCCGGTGAGTGAGAACCGCTCCTTTTGAGACACCCGTGGTCCCGCCCGTGTAGAGAAAAATGGCCGTGTCCCCGGGCCGGGCTCGGTGCGCCTCACCCACAGGGAACCGTTTCTTCAACAGCTTGCTGTAGAAATATACGTCGGGAGCCGGCTCGACCGGAGGTTCATGTCGATTCTTGATCTTGTAGGCTAAATTTAATGGAAAAGGAAGAAAATCCTGCACGCTGGCATAAATGACGCGTTTCACGCTGGTAGAGGGAACCACAGCAGAGATGCGCCGGTGCAGTTTGTCCAGGGCAACGATCGTCTCGGCGCCGGAATTGTTCAACTGGTGCTCCAGTTCCCTTTCCACGTAGAGCGGATTCGTGGGCACCAGGACGGCGCCCAGTTTCATGGCAGCGAAATGGGCAACCGGGTAAACCGGCAGGTTGGGTAAGATCAAAGCAACACGATCCTCCGGCTTGACTCCAAGTGAAGCCAGCGCTGCCGCAAACTGATCCACCAGCTGACCCAGTTTTCGATAGCTGGTCCGAGCCCCGAAAAAGAGAGCGGCGGTTCTTCCCGGACTCTCCTGCACCGCCTTTTCAAAAAGCTCGTAAAGGGTTGTTTCCGGATAATCCAACGAAGATGCCACCTCAGGGTCATAAAACTGGTGCCATACCTGCTGCTCCATCGGCGTCTCCTTAGCGTGGGTAGAGAAAAGTTTGACGCGAAACTGTATCAGATTGTACTGGAGTTCTGGGTTCTGGTTCTTGAATGTCTTAGAGTGGGAGGGGCCTCAGGGTCGACCGGCTATCCGACCAACGCGGGAGAGCGCTATGAGACTCATCCTCACACTTCTTTCAACAGCGATTCTCTTGACCTGCTGCGCTGAGCCGGTAGCCGATCAGACTGTCTTCAATTACCCGTCCACCAGAAAGGTCGATGTAGTGGAAACGCTGCACAGTGTAAAGGTTCCAGACCCCTACCGCTGGCTCGAGGATCTGGATTCTCCTGAAACCAGAGAATGGGTCCAGGCTCAGAATGCGGTAACTTTCCCCTATCTCAAGACCCTTCCCGACCGCGAAAGGCTGAAAGACGAGCTCACCTCATTGTGGAACTACGAGCGATACGGTCTTCCCGAGAAGGAGGGCAACTTCTATTTCTTCACTCTCAACACAGGTCTTCAGAACCAGGGAGTTCTCTACGTTTCCGAGGGGTTGGATGGAGACCCCCGCCTCCTGCTCGACCCCAACACGCTCTCCGAGGACGGCACGGTTTCTCTGGCCGGCACCGCTGTGAGCCCGGACGGCAAGTATCTTGCCTACGGCATCTCCACAGGGGGCTCCGACTGGAGAGAGTGGCGTGTGCGCAAAGTGGACACTGCCAGGGATCTCAGCGACCGGATCGAGTGGGTCAAGTTCTCGGGAGCGTCCTGGACCGGTGACGGTAAGGGTTTTTTTTACAGCCGCTATGCCAAGCCGAAGGGAGACATTCTGGAAGAGGCCAACTACTTCCAGAAGATCTACTACCATCAGATTGGCGAGCCTCAGGAAAAGGACCGGCTCGTCTATGAGCGCAGAGACCACAAGAACTGGGGCCTGAGGGGAGTCGTCACCGACGATGGCCGCTACCTGATCATTGGTGTCAGCCAGGGAACCGACGAAAGAAACCGGGTCTATTACCAGAACCTGAACGGCTCCGGAGAAGTGGTTGAGTTACTCGACGACTTTGACGCCAGCTATGCCTTCCTGGGAAATCAGGGTCCTCTGTTCTGGTTTCGTACTGATCTGGATGCTCCCCGGGGACGGGTCATCCAGATCGACACACGCCGCCCGCAGAGAGAGCACTGGGTCGAGCTAGTGCCCCAAGCTGATCACACACTTCGCGAGGTTTCCGTTCTCAATCACAGTTTTGTCCTCTCCTATTTGCGGGATGCTCACTCCTATGTCGAGATCTGCCAGCTGAGCGGAAAAAAGATCCGGGCGCTGGAACTGCCTGGCATCGGGGCGGTCGCCGGCTTCAATGGGAAAATCGACGATCGGGAAACCTTTTATCGCTTTTCCAGTTATGTTGATCCCGGCACGATCTATCTCTACGATCTGGGAACCGGAAAAAGCACAATCTATCGTGAATCGACCATCAAGTTCGATGCTTCCGCCTACGAGACGGCGCAGGTCTACTACAAGAGCAAAGATGGGACTCGCGTTCCCATGTTCATCACCTGCCGCGAAGGCCTGGAGCTGAATGGCAAGAACCCGACCCTCCTGTATGGCTATGGGGGCTTCAACATCCCCATGACTCCCAGGTTTTCGGTGTCGAACGCGGTGTGGATCAGAAATGGGGGAGTTTATGCGGTGGCCAACCTCCGCGGCGGTGGAGAGTTCGGCGAAGAGTGGCACCAGGCGGGGATGAAAGCGAACAAACAGAATGTCATCGATGACTTCATCGCCGCTGCTGAGTGGCTGATCGAAATGAAGTACACGTCCACCCAACATCTGGGAATCGCAGGAGGAAGCAATGGAGGTCTACTGGTGGGGGCCTGCCTGACCCAGCGTCCGGACCTGTTTGGGGCAACCCTCCCTGCCGTCGGAGTCATGGACATGCTGCGCTTTCACAAGTTCACAATCGGGTGGGCCTGGGTGTCCGACTACGGTTCGCCGGATGACCCCGAGGACTTTCAGTCGCTCTACGCCTATTCCCCGTACCACAACATCCGTGACGGGGTGGAATACCCGCCCACGCTGGTGACTAGTGCAGATCACGATGATCGTGTGGTCCCCAGCCACAGCTTCAAGTTTGCTGCCCGGCTGCAGGAGGCACAACGCGGCTCCAGTCCCGTCCTGATTCGCATCGCCACACGTGCCGGTCACGGATCCGGGAAGCCAACCTCGATGCAAATTGAAGAGGCAGCGGATCGGCTGGCCTTCCTGGCCACGCACCTGAGGTAAATAATGGGTTCTGGGTTCTAGGTTCTAGGTTCTGGCTCCGCCGGAGTCCCCAGCCCAGGGGCTGACGTGCCCCAGGTCCACCTTTGCAAAAAAATCCTGCCAGGACTGACGGAAGCGCCGGCGTGAAAATCTCTGCACACTCTGGCGCAGAAGTGTCGGCTGAAAACGAATCGAGTCGAAACTTTCCAGAGCCTCCAGCAGGCTGGGAACCGTCTGCTCCGGAAAGAGGACCCCAGTCGCACCATCCTCAACGACTTCCGTGGCTCCACCCTCTCCGAATGCAATAACCGGGCAACCACAGGCGAGGGCCTCGACGGGGACCAGGCCGAAGTCTTCCAGACCCGGGAAAATGAGAGCTCGTGCTTTTCGATAGAGCTCTCGGATGGTCTCATCACTTTGCCAGCCCAGGAACTCGATGTTCGACCGGGCCCTCTTCCGCAGGACCCGGGACAGGGGGCCGCTTCCCACCACCAGCAGGCGGTCTCCGCGCAGGTTAAAGGCATGAATGGCAAGATCGAGACGTTTTTGCGGCACCAGGCCCGATACGACCAGAAAGAAGTCCTCTCCTTTCACTGGAGAGGGAGTGTAAAAGTCCAGATCGGTGCAGGGGTAAACCACTGTCGAATCGCGGCCGTACACCCGCTTGATTCTCTCCTGAACGGTCTTTGAGATGGCCACGAAGTAATCCACGGAACCGCTCGTCTCCCGGTCCCAGGATTTGAGAGATCGGGCCCAGTAGGACAGGGCCAGTCCGCGAAGAAAAGAACGTATCTCTTTGCCGTAGAGATGTGGTTCCCAGAGGTAGCGCATGGGAGTCAAACAGTAACAGACGTGGGGGATCCCCGGCTCGCGAGGAAAGGCCTTGGCCACAGAATGGCTGATACTCAGAACCAGATCCGCATTCCGGACAATCAGTGAAAGCGAGGCCCGAGGGAAAAAAGGCAGGGTGTAGCGATAGTAACCTCTGACGCCGGGAAGGCGATTCAGAGCCGAGGCGAAAACCGTCCGCTCCTGCAGGGAAGGATGCAGACCGGCGGGATCCAGAAAGAGGGTATTGATTTCCAGACGATCCCAGCCTGAAGCAAGTTCGACCAGGACGCGCTCAGCCCCCCGTGGGTCGAGAATCCAGTCGTGACAAATGACCACCCTGTTCATAACTCTGAATCTACTCTGTGGGCCCAGTAGTGCAGTCCACAAGGATACCTGGTTCCGGGTTCCGGGTCCTGGTTCCAACAAACCTGAGGTCTCGAGCCAACGAATCATTGAAGTTGACAGGGCTTTCGTTTATTTTTGAATGATGCGCCTCTCCTCTTTCGGTCGCTCCTCTTTCCTTGGACTTGTGTTGCTCCTCACCACTCCTGCCGTCCAGGCTCAGGAGATTTCCTATCTGCTCCAGGTGGGAGATGGCCAGTTCGGCAATATCATCCGGCTGATCACGGAATTCATCTTTGTCAACAGCGGTGGAGACACTCAGGTGAACCTCGCTTTCAAGCTTCCGGATGGCAGTCCGATGACCCTCAACCTGGTGGGGATCGGTCCCGTGACCGAGCACGACTTCGAACTGGGACGGGGGGAATCCGCTAAATTCTCGACTATGGGAGAAGGTGCTCCCAATGTGGGATACGCTGTCGTGACCGCTGGAGGTCCTCTCGCCGGAGGGAGCAGCGGCAGCGGCGTGGGAGGGACCGGGGTCTTCATTCAGATAGACGTACCCTCCGGCACGGTCATCAATGAGGCAGGCGTGCCGCTTGTGAAAGAAATGTCTGCTTTCAGCCTCTTTGTGGACACAACCGAAAGGCGCAACACGGCGCTGGCTATCGTCAATCCCGCCGGGCCGGGTGTATGGGCGGCGGAGGAGGACCGATAACTGCCGCGCGTCTGAGTCTGTTTGACCCGTCTTTTCAGCAGATCGCCAGCACCGACGTGCCTCTTTCTCCGGGCCAGCGGCTGAGCGAATTCCTGAGCGGCCTTTTCGATCCTGAGCTGGTTCCAGAGGTGAACGACATGGAGGGAAGCTTGACGGTGAGGTCGGTCAACCTCCAGGGGGGCGGTGGCAGCGGCACTCCGCTGGCGGCTCTCACGGTGAGGACCAACAATCTGGGAGCCGTTTTCCCAGAGGGTGTTCCCACCTTCACTGCCTTCCCGGTTGTCCCAGGCGCTGCAGCCCTTGTCTCGACCGGCGTCATGGGAACCGTGACTCGGGAATCGACCGGGACACTGAACGTCGCGCTCGATCTGCGCGAGGCGGCACGCCCGGTCAAGGGCGCGATCTTCTATTTCTTTGACCGCGGTGAGCTGATCAGTGAGGTGGTTCGATCCGTGGATACCCGCGACTTCGCCAGCTTTGTCTTCGAGTTCCCGGGGCGCTCGGGATCCGCAGGAGTGGAGGGGGTCGAAGTCCGTTTGATTTACGAGGGAGGAGAGATCACTCCTCAGATGCCGGTCCAGTAAATTCAATTCCTCTTTCCCACCGGAGCGACGGTTCAGTCAGCATGAGGTCAGCGGGCTCCCGCAGATACCTGTTGGCCCTGGGACTCGGCCTGCTGGTGTTTTGCCTCTACTGGTCGAGTCTTGCTTATCCCTTTCAATTCGACGACCAGCTCTTTCTGCGCGACGACAACGTCAGGTTGACCCGCTGGTCAGCCTTCCTGTGGCCGCCGACCACGCGTGTCCTGACCTGGCTTTCCTTCACAGCCCAGTTCGCCTGGGGAGAGGACCCGTCCCCGCTCCGCCTGTTGAACATCCTTCTGCACGCCGCCAATTCAGCGCTCGTTCTGCTGCTGGCTCTCAGGCTGCAGAACCGGTTTCCGGTCCCGGGAAGCGATAGGAAATGGCGAGTACCTGTTGTGGCCGGCCTGCTCTTCGCTCTCCACCCACTGCAAACCGAAAGCGTGGTTCATATCTACCAGCGGTCAACCCTCCTGGCTGCGTTTTTTAGCCTGCTGGCGATCTTTTTGTGGATATCTCGCTCCAGTTCCAAGCGCGGGCATATCGTGTCAGCCGCGAGTCTGATCTGCTTCCTTCTGGCCGCCCTGTCCAAAGAGTCCGCTCTCGTGCTCCCGCTTATCCTCTGGGCCTTCGATGTCTACGACCGCGGTCGAGTTCGGCCCGCCCCAGTGCTGGCTCTGAGCCTTGCTTTGTCGGTTTTTCTGGGAGTAGGCCTTCTGTGGTGGACAGGCTCTGCCGGCGCGGCGACGAATGGCATTGCAGGTCAGAGTCTGACCTACGCCCGCACCCAGGTTGTTGTGATCGGACGCTATTTACAGCTCTTCCTGCTGCCCCTGGGACAGTCAGTCGATCCCCACGTCGAGGCTGTCCAGACCTGGATGAGCCTCGGATGGTGGATTCACCTGATCATCCTCATCCTCCCGCTGGCGGCTATCCCGTGGATATTTCGGAGCCGGCGACAGCTCTCCTTCTGGCTGCTCTTCTCTTTCCTCTGGCTGCTCCCCACTTCGAGTCTGATACCCAGTCAGGACTTCATGTTCGAGCACAGGATCTACCTGCCCTTACTGGGATTCGCCGGGGCGTTTTCGGTTCTACTGGTGGGAACCAGCCTGCCGGTCTGGCGGTTCGGGGCGGGGGCAGGTCTGCTGGCGTTAATTCTGGGGACTCTGACCTGGCAGAGAATTCAGGTGTGGGAATCGCCGGCTTCGCTGTGGGGAGATGCGGCACACAAGTCCCCGATGAAGTATCGCCCGGTGTACAACTTTGGCGTCACTCTCATGGACAGTTCTCCCGAGCTTGCCGAGCAGAACTTTCGCCGTGCGATCCAACTGCGACCGGAGCTTCCCCTGGCCTACCGAAGTCTGGCCCAGATCAAGTGGAACCAGGGAGATCTGGAAAGCGCTGAAGAGTTGTGGCGGGTGGCGCTGGGCATTGATTCCAATCATCGCGAGACTCTCCTGGCACTGGGACGCCTGCACCTGGAGAAGAAAGAGTTCTTTTACGCGGAAAGCTACCTTCAGAGAGCCGCCACGAAACAACCGACCGACTGGCAGGCCCGCTATCTTCTGGGAGAGCTCTATCATGGATTCGGACTGACGCAAAAGGCTCTCGATCAAGCAGAAGAGGGACTCCGCTTCCACCCTCGACAGGCCTCACTTCGGGTTCTGCTGGCGGATTGTGTGCGCCGCCAGGCCAATTGGAACCGGGCCATTGAACTGTACCGGGAAGCTCTCCTGGAGGCCCCGGGCAACAGCCGGGCCCACCTGGGGCTGGCCGAGAGCTACTCCGGTACCGGCCAGGAAAAAATGGCTCTTCAGGCGGCCCGGCAGGCAGTGAAAAGCGCCACCAGTCCCTCCGATCGCGCCCGGGCGCTGGGGGTGCTGAGCCTGCTGGAGAAGCGCTGATCTTGTTGAAGGTTACAGGTAGCGTGGAACGTGAAACGTGGAACGTGGAACGCATCCCCCTAGCCGTACTGCAGCGACATCACCGGCTCCATGGAGTCGAAGTCGGGCAGCGCGTTGCAGGCAAAACCCGGGCCTCCAAGGCTACGAAGGTCGAGGCATCCCTCCCGGATCTGGAGGCAAACGGTGCCGTCGACCCTGCCATAGAGACCGGGGTGGGCCTCCAGAAAATCTTCCGGCTCTCTCGAGGAGACTCCCGCAAAGCCCTTGACGTAGTGGTGGCCATTTCGTTCGACGTGGTCCAGCCCGAGCAGGGCGGCCAGTGCCAGATCCTGCTGAACGGCAACTCCCGCCTGGGTGGTCAGGTCCTCACCTGACATGAAGAAGTGCCCGGCACCCTTTTCTCGGTTCCAGAGGTGGCACCGGGCACGGTTCACAATCGACTTGTAAAAGCCCTTGCAGGCCTTCGAAGAGATGCCCCGATATCCCAGTTCCCTGGCTCGCAGAAAGGCATCGAGTGCGCCGTCCGATTCATCGGCAATCACGACCTGACCAAGATCGGCATCCTGGAGAGGATAGTCCCAGGCGATCCCTCGATCCAGCGGCTGCTCGAGGAACAGCACAGAACGCCAGAAGCGCTGCAGAGGAGCGTGAACCTGAAGTCGGCGGGTGAAGTCCAGGAGCTGCCCGATGGTCTTGAACTGTTCGTTTCCGTCAAGGGTTACACGGTATCCCTCGAGACGGTTCAGGACGGCGGCAATCGACTCCAGCCTGTCCAGGTCCTCCTCCAGCCGGCCACTCACCTTGACCTTGAAGTAGCGGTGTCCGTAGAAATCCACGACTTCCTCGAGAGTCTCAGGGAGACCATCGGCAACCCGTTCCTCGGGGAGCTGGTTCGCGGCCGTGATGGGATCCACCAGCCCCACGGTATGGCGGGCGTGAACGCTCTTCAGCGGCCGCAGCGTCGACAGATAACGGTTCCAGTCCAGGTCGGCGAGATCCTCGATTTCAGAATGCGGGCACAATCCGGGCAGATTGTGTCTTATCGCCTCCCAGAACGAGGTTGGCTCCAGGCGGCAGGCTGCGTCCAGGATAGCTCGATCCAGGAGAGCGGGTCCAAAGCCGGCAACCAGGGGATTCAATCCCGCCGCACCCCCCGCCCGCAGCTGGGGCCGATAACAGTTCATGGAGAGCTGAAAGGGCGTCAGCGGTCGGGAGCTCTCGAGATAAAGCTGAGTGGCCATCCTGATCGAGTCACGAAGTTGATCAAAGTTCTGCTCGTTGCTGAGATCGGGGTTCTTGTCAAACCATTTCGGAGCCAGCATTTCCGCCGCAATTCCCTGCCCCGCTCTCCCGCTGCTGTCGCTGATCCTGACGCGCAGCAGCACCTGCGGAGCTTCCCTCAGAACGACGATTCCAAAACGAAACGGGAGTCTCAGGCGAACCTGCCTCTCGAACGCCTCCACTGCCTCGAGTCTGACCTGCATCAGGCACACCTCTCGAAAAGAGACTGCAGACGCTGCACGTGGCGAGAAATCTCTATTCGTGGGTTCCCGGCCGCCTCGTATTCCAGAGCCACCCAGCCTCGGTATCCGCTCTTGACCATAATCTCTCGAACACGCTCGAAATCCGCAGGAACCAGATCCCCGCCGGGCCCACGAACCTCCACCTTGAACTGTACGTTCACCGCTCGTATCGGACCCTTCCTCTGCCGCTCCTGTGACTGGCCAGCCAGCCGGGATGAGAAGCAGAGCGGGGCGGCCAGGGTCGTGCCAAGAAGTTCGCGTCGAGAAACAACCGCTCTCATGGCACCATGTTGGCATCAGAGGCGGATCCAGGCAACTATTGATCGGTTTCCTGGATTCAGTAAGAATGGCGAGGTGAAAATCGCCCTTTGCAACGAGGTTTTGCGAGAGCTCTCTTTTCCGGAGCAGTGCCGCTTTGCCGCCGCAGTCGGCTACGATGGCCTGGAACTGGCACCTTTCACGCTCAGTGAGACCCCCCACCGTATTCCGGAGTCGGAGATTCAACGGATCCGGCGAACGGCGCAGGAGGAGGGACTTGAGATCACGGGTCTTCACTGGCTGCTGGTCGCCCCACCCGGTCTCTCCATTACCTCCTCTGATCCTACGGTCCTTCGGAAAACGAAACAGGTTCTGCTGGGCTTGATCGATCTGTGCGCGGAGCTGGGGGGAAGCGTTCTCGTCCACGGTTCGCCGGAGCAGAGGATGATCGGCGCCGATCAGGATCGAAGTCGGGTTTTCGAGCGTGCAGTGGGAATCTTCCAGGAGGTTACCCGTCACGCCGGCGACCGCGGCCTGGTTTACTGTATCGAGGCCCTTCCCCGAGTGCAGACCAATTTCATCAACAACTTGCAGGAAGCCCGTGCCCTGGTGCGTGCGGTTGACAGCCCGTCCTTCAAGACTATGTTGGACAGCCGCTCCGCTCGTCTCTCAGAACCCGTTGCACCCGACCTGCTGCTGGAACAGTGGCTTCCCACTGGACAGATCGCTCACGTTCATCTAAACGATTCGAACTCGCGGGGGCCGGGAGAGGGCGAGGATTCGTTCGCTGAGATTGTGCAGGTTCTGCTTGAACGCGACTACCAGGGAACGGTGTCCATTGAGCCCTTCCGGTACGAGCCGGATGGAAAGGCCTGCGCCGCCCGGTCCATCGGGTTCGTCCGGGGCCTCATCGAAGCTCTCCACAGAGCCTAGTCTAGTGCACTGTCCGGAAAGTTCACGCCGCTACTTCGGGCGTCTTTTCGCCGACAGCTTTGTTGCGCTACCTCGAAAGACTCCCGGCATTCCTGCGTCGCGCGCCTCACTGACGACGAAAATCCCCGAATTAACCCCGTCCCGAATTAACACCGTGAACTTCCCGGACAGTACACTAGCGGATATAGCTCTGGTATTCGGAATCCAGGCGCGCTTTCTTGACCTCCGCTGAGTAAACGGAGAGCCGGTATCGGAAGCGAAGCCTCTCCCCTACGCGGATCTCAAAGCCGACTGCAGCGGAGCCCTCTACGAAGTCCTTTCTTCCCAGTGGATTGGCGGCAAAGAGTCCGTAAGCCCGGGCATGCCAGTAGGAGGGGTGGTTGAAGGTACTGGGATGATCGAAAATGACGATTGTAAGCGGCTCTTCGGACAGCTCCCCCTGAAGAGCCACCCAGGGTACACGGGTGCCCCAGATCGACTCCTCTCGGTGGCGGCCAAAGGCATCCACGTAAACCGATCGACCGCGGTCTTCCCGAAAAGCTTCCGCCACCCGGATTCCAAACATCCCCTCCTTGGTTTCCCCAATCTTCACGGGCCTCTCGCGGGCCAGAAGATCACTCCTGTGATCGAGCCAGAACGAGTCCTGACTTCCTCCGAACTCGAGCCGGCGAATCTCCCGAAGGACAGCGTGGCCCTCCGAGTCGACCCAGTCAAGGAGCACCTTGAGAACTCCGGTCCTGCCATTTCGCATTTCCAGGATGGAGCGCTGCCGAATGCCGACTCCGTCCCGACCGCTCCAGAAATCCAGCCCCTCAATGTCACCATAAGTAAACCACAGGGATTCCTGATGGGGATGATCCGCCTCTTCATCCGGTCCCTTCTCCTGAAGCGGGAAGAGCCGATTCACGATCCTTCCCCCCGGAGCCCGGACCGGAAAGAGAATCGGTTTACTGCGTTCCGCCCCAAACAGGTAACTGGTAAAGGGTTGACCCCGCACCGTGACGTCCACTCTGGACTCATCGGAATGCAGGTCAAGCTCAACCTGTCCGGTCAGCAGGCTGGTGGTGGCGAAGAGAGTGACTCCCGCCAGGCTGCAGACGAAAAGAGCTCCCCCGCTCATACCTTTTCGGCAAGCGTGTAGGGATCCCGATAGTCGCGGGTCAGCATGCCGTCGGCCTCGGCGTCGTTAGGAAAGGCTTCAGTCGCGGGATCGAAGTCCAGAGACCGGCCGAGCCGATAGGACACGTTGGCCAGGTGAGTCAGGCTGGCACTGCGGTGACCTTCCTCAATATCGCAGTTCAGTAGGTCGGGATTCTCCGATCGGACAGCCTGGATGAAGTTGGCATAGTGATCTCCACCGGCCCGGGCGTGAGGGCCCGGTTCTCGTTGATCTCCAAGATAGGCTCTCCAGCTGCTGTAACTGTCAACCACCAGGTAGCCTTCCGAGCCGTAGAAGATCACCCCGACCGTGTTTATCTGGTCCGGGCTGATGGCAGCCTCTTTGTTGCTGATCCAGTGGCGAACTTCAAAATGCAGGATTAGAGGCGGTTGCCCGTCCCGCTCGTAGCTATAGGAAGCGTGGAGAATATTAGGCGTTTCCTGATCGTCGTCGAACATCACATGCCCCCCGGCGCCACTCACGCGATCCGGATGGCCCGAGACGCCCAGGCCCCAGCGGGCCACGTCCAACTGGTGAACTCCCTGATTTCCGAGATCCCCGTTACCGTAGTCCCAGTGCCAGTGCCAGTTGTAGTGAAAACGGTTGCGTGAGAAAGGGCGCCGGGGCGCCGGTCCCAGCCACAGGTCGTAGTCGACACCGAGGGGAACGGGTTCGTCCGGGGTCATGGAGATCGTGTCCCTCCACTTGTAGCAAAGCCCTTTCGCCATATAGACCTCGCCCAACTGGCCCGATGCCAGAAAATCGACCGCGGCTCTGGCACCGATGGAACTGCGGATCTGATGACCGACCTGGACGACTCGTCGGTATCTGCGGGCCGCCTCCACCATCTTGCGGCCCTCGCGAACGTTGTGGCTGGCCGGCTTTTCCACATAGACATGTTTTCCCGTCTGGCAGGCCCAGATTGTCCCCAGGGCGTACCAGTGGTTCGGCGTGGCGAAAGATACGGCGTCCAGGCTGTCGTCTTCGAGGAGATGACGCATATCTTTGAAGGTCTTGGGCCGCTTCCATCCCCTCTCGTCAAAAGTGTGGCGGGTGCCGGCGATGACCTCGTCGTCAACATCACAAATGGCAGTGACCTCAACGCCGGGGAGATCCTGAAATCCAGCCAGGTGGTCCTGACCCCGTCCCCGCAGGCCCACCACACCAACGCGAACCGTGTCGGTTCTTAGATCTGTGCGTGGAAAAACGTAGGGTGCCGAGGTAGCTACCGCTAAGGTCTTCACAAACTCTCTTCGATTCATCTCTTCCATGGCCGCATCCTCCCGGAAAAGCCGTTTGCAGGTTGGATTCAGTTTACCGCTGGCTGATTCCAGATTCCAACTTGCAGATTAACGGTGCGCTGACGCCACACCGTTCTGTAACTTGACTTGAATCACACTTTTCGGGGTTACACGAAACCACGAAATCGGTAGAATGGGGCCGACTTCTCGAAGGGGAGGCTCTCCCGGGCGGCATGGAAGAAACTCACATTGGGCGCTATGTCATTTTGAAGGAGATCGGCCGGGGAGGCCAGAGCCGTGTCTATCTGGCCCGGGATCCGGCCATCGAACGCACGGTCGCCATCAAGCAGATCAGGGCCGTAACTGAGCTTCCTGAAGAGATTCGTGCTCAGTTCGTCACCCGATTCCTTCAGGAGGCGCGAGTGGCCGGAACTCTCTCCCACCCGAATATTGTCTCCATCTACGACATGGGAGAAGATGAAGCCGGCCCCTACATCGTGATGGAGTTCGTTGATGGGGAGACTCTCGATGGGATCATCGAGAGATCCGATCCGCGCGACAAACAAACCATCATCCCCATTTTCCTGCAGATCTGCAGCGGACTGAGCCTTGCCCATCAGCACGAGGTTGTCCATCGTGATGTAAAGCCTGCCAATATCATGCTGACCAGAGACGGACTGGTGAAACTGGTCGACTTCGGAGTCGCCCGGTTGGCTTCCACCCATTTGACTCAGACGGGCACGCTGCTGGGGATCCCCAGCTATATGTCACCCGAGCAGATCCAGGGAGAGAAGGTGGACCAGCGATCTGACATCTTTTCTCTTGGAATCGTGCTCTACGAGGTTCTGACGGGCCGGCTTCCCTTCGAGGGGAAAAATCCCACGACTATGATCTTTCGGATTGTGAATGATCCCCACTCACCCCTGGTAGAAATCGACGCTGCACTGGCTGGTGATTTCGGGCCCATCATCGATCGGTGTCTGGAAAAGTCGGCCACGCATCGCTATCAGGACTGCCGTGAATTGGCCCAGGATCTGAGCCGCCTTCATCCCGGCGACAGTGCCGGCGAGACCCTGTTCGACACGACAATGGGAACGGCTGCCGCCATCTCTACGGCTCGGTCGGGGGGCCCCGAAACGGATACGGACGCGACCTGGGTAGACGGCTCTCAGGAGACGATGCTGGCAGAAACGGCAGTGGCTCGCGGTGAGGAATGGAGCCTTCCCGTCAGCCGCAAGACCCTGGGGTTCATCGGGGGAGCAGCTGCGGCTGTTCTGATACTGCTGGCCTTTCTCGTGGCGGCGAATCTTGGCTCGGAGGATCCGGAAAGCCTGACGGCGGGCTCCGAGGTCGAGTCAGCCGAAACAGTTGCGTCTCGTCAAGAGCTTCTCCGCGAAGCCCGGGCTGCTTTGGAAGCTGGAAGACTCGTCGGTGAGGAGCAGGATGACGCCCTGCATCTGGCTCAGAACGCGCTTGCCGACGGCGAGACAACAGCCCAGGAGGTGATCGATGAGGTTCAGGAGCGCCTTCGCGAGCAGACCCTCCTGCAAGCTCGGCGGAAAGCTCCCCGTGCCGCAGCAATGGCTTATGAGGGTTTCCTGGCCTACTTTCCCGACGATGAGCAGATGATGGCCCTCAAAGAACAGATGCAGGGGCGGATCGCAGGGGAGAATCAACTCAGGCAGGTCGAGAACCTGGCCGTCCGCGGTCAATCTGCACTGGCCGAAGGAAATCTGGATGAAGCCGCGCGGAATTTCGAGCGTATTTTGAGTGCATCTCCCAAGAACTCTTATGCAGCCCACATGCTGGGGAGGACACATGCTGCAAGAGGAGATCTGGCGTCAGCTCGCCGCTACCTGGAGCGGGCCGTTTCACTCTCACCGCTCGACCCAACCGTGCAGATGGATCTGGCCGACGTGCTGGAACGCCTTCAAGAGTATGATGCCGCGGCAGCAGCCATCCGTTGGGCCATCAGACTGGGGGCCGCCGAAGCGGCTGGAGCCGGGGTTCTCGAAGTTCGCCTGGCGAAACTCGAAGTCAGGAAGGAATTGAGCTCGCTCCTTCCCATCCAGTCTAACGGCAAGCACGTTCACTTTCTGAAGCGTTCCTGCAGGGGAACTCTCACGGTGACTGCCGATTCCATCGCCTACAAGCCTGACAAGAACGAGGATCATGCGTTTCAGTTCCAGCTGAAAGACCTGCAATCTTTCAAAGTGGAGAAAGGCGCTCTGGCCATCTCCGGGTCGGACGGGAAGAAGTACAACTTCGATGATCTTGCCGAGGATGCGTCTCAGGTCCTGGGTAAGCTTCAGCTACTGCTGGATGAGGGATAGTTGCTGGTTACTAGCGAGCCCCGCTCGCTTCATACTCCCTCACCAGCCGGCGCAGGCGAGCTCCCACTTCGGGTTTGTCTGCGATGAGATTCCGCGACTCGCCCGGGTCGGAGACTAGGTCGAACAGTTGATCGGGGGTGTCTGGAATTGGACCGGCAGGTTCAATATGCAGCTTCCAGCGACCGGCACGAACGGCGGCCACGCGCCTTTTCAGGAAGAAGAAGATCGGGTCCTCGGGACGGCGTCCGGGGCTTCTGCGGATTCCTTCCACACCCAGAGCGTCCAACAAGTGTCGTCCGTCCAGACCTTCCGGCTCGGCAGCTCCGGCCAGCAGCATTATGGTTGGGAAAAGATCACAGGTCATAGCTGGAGAAGCGATCTTCCGGTTTCCTGCAATGAGATCGGGATAGGAAACGATCAGAGGGACTCGTACCCCGCCCTCATAGACAGATTTCTTGCCCGCCCTCAGCCGCCCGTTACTTACACGCCTCCACGATCCGTTGTCACTGGTAAAGATGACGATTGTGTTCCGGGCCAGATTCAGGTCTCCCAGGCGCTTCAGGATTCTTCCTACATTCCAGTCCATGTACTCGACCGAGTCGATGTAGGCGCTTCGCTCCGGCTTTCTCCAGGCGTCGGGCAGGGCCAGGGGGACATGAGGTGTCTTGAGAGGCAGGTATAGGAAGAAAGGCCGGTCGGCATTACGGTTCAGGAAACCGATCGCTTCGTCGGTGAATTCCCTGGCCAGGAACGGCTGGGTCGGATTGGGGTCAATGATCTCCACGTTCCGGATAAGGCGGAGGGGCACCATGTCATTGCTGTAGGGGATCCCGAAGAACTCGTCAAAGCCGTGCCTGGTCGGAAGGAAAGAAGGCGCGTCACCCAAATGCCACTTTCCAATCGCTGCCGTGACATAACCCTGGGCCCCGAGGGCCTCCCCCAGGGTCAGATGCTTTTCCGGCAAGCCAGTCTCAGCCCCGGGGCGAAGCACCCGGAAAACTCCAGTTCGGGGAGGGAGAAGCCCGGTCAGGAGAGAAGCGCGGGAAGGGCTGCAGACCGGAGAAACGGTGTAGAACTGGGTGAAACTGGACCCGCGTCGGGCCAGTTCGTCCAGCACCGGAGTGCGGATTTCTCGGGAGCCCCAGGCGGACAGATCTCCCCACCCCAGGTCATCCGCCAGAATCAGGATCACGCTGGGCTTCCGGTCCGTGGCAGAAGCCGTTGCCAGGGTCAAAAAGAGGAACAGCGGCCTGAGAATGAAACAAAAGAGGGCTCCCGGAGTCTTAGTTAGCAGGTACGAAATGACGGTTCTGATTCTCACGCTGATTGTCTTCTGGTTGCTTCTCGTTGCTCTCATGCTCGGCCTTCGGCTGACACCCTCCTCTCTCAGACGCCGACCTGCAGTTCCATCGACTCCCAGGGCAGTGCGCCCTCCGGAACGGGTTCGGCCTCCCCTGAGCCATTCAGCTGAGACCATGCGTTCCCCCCAGGGAGCTACCATCAGAAGGTGTGTAAATAGCATAGGCGGTGAGTATCCTTCCGGGTTGATTTAAAACCCAGGGCCGAAAGGCCCGCAACGGAAGGAGTACACACCGCATGAGCAAGCAGAACATTGAGGAAAGTGTCGAGTCAAGAGTTTGTTTCGAGGAGCTGGAAGATTGGGTGGGGGAGAAGATCCAAGGCTGGGTTCAAGAGCTGCTGGAGGAGGAAGTCACGGAGTTATTAGGGCGGCGTAAGAGTGAGCGGCGAAGGGCCGTGGACGCTCCGTCGGGCTATGGCAATGGATATGGGAAGCCGAGGCATCTGACGCTGAGCTCGGGGACGATCCAGGTTCGAAGGCCTCGAGTGCGGGATCTAGAGGAACACTTTGAAAGTCGGGTGTTGCCCCTGTTTGCCAAGCGGACGCGGCAGGTTCGAGAACTGATCCCTGAGCTGTACTTGCATGGTCTGGCGCTGGGGAATTTTGATCTGGCTCTGAGAGGGCTTTTAGGGGAAAAGGCGCACCTGTCGTCCTCCACGGTGGCCAGATTGAAAGAGCAGTGGCAGGCCGAATGGGAGGTCTGGCAGAGTCGACCCTTGAATGATCTGGAAGTGGTGTATTTATGGGTAGATGGAATCTACGTCAAGGCGGGTCTGGAGAAGGAAAAGGCAGTCCTGCTGGTGGTGCTGGCCGCCTTAAGTGACGGAAGCAAAGCCGTGGTGTCGGTCACGAGCGGCTATCGGGAATCGACCCAGAGCTGGTCGGAAGTACTGCGCGACTTGAAGCGCCGGGGGATGGGCTGTCCACGGCTGGTGATCGGAGACGGCCACCTGGGCATCTGGGGAGCTTTGCGCAACGTCTATCCCCAGGCCGAGGAGCAGCGCTGCTGGAATCATCGGATCGTCAACCTGCTGACCAAGCTCCCTAAGCGAGTGCACAAGCCGGCCTTGCTGATCCTGCGGCAGATCCCTTACGCCGAGACTCGAGAAGAAGCACAACGACTCAAGAAGGTTTTTCAGCACTGGTGCCGGCAGCGAGGGCTGACTCTGGCGGCTGAGCTAATCGAGCAGGACTGGGACCGGATGGTGACCTTTTACCTGCTATCCAAAGAAGCAGTGGCAGCATCTGCGAACCACCAATCCAGTGGAGTCACCGTTTGCCGCTCTTCGGCTGCGAACGGACGCGGCCAAGCGATTCAAGAAAGTGGAAAACGCCCAGGCGGTGATCTGGAAGATGCTGCTGGTGGCGGAGCAGCGATTCCGCCGGTTGAAGGCACCGGAGCTGATGAAAGACGTCTACCAGGGCGCCAAATATGTCAATGGAGTCCCGGTCAACCAAGTCCCGGAGGAGAAAGCCGCCTGATGTTTTTCCACACCTATTGACAAGAGCTCCCCCCCAGGTCTGGTAACCGCTAGTGGTGGAAATCCCACGGACTGCTAACGCATCCTCTTGAGACGCTTCCTCTCGAGGGCTAGTGCCGCCGCCCGCACCAGGTCGGGAAGCCGCCCGATCCGGCCCTGCTTCAATTCCTCCAGGGCTCGGCGACCCCGGTATTCGGTGTGTATTGTCCGGTGGAGCTGGCGGTAGAAGGCGGTCGAGAAGGGGCCACGGTAAAGCACGGCCAGGTCGTTGCTGTCGACCCAGTTCTGCTGGACACCTAACTCCTCCCGGACCGTTTCGTAGAAGCCGGTACCCGGCAGGGGATAGGCAACGGAGATTCCAATGTCATCGGGTCTGCAGTCGCGGATCATCCGGAGGGTTTGCTCGATATCTGCCCACTCCTCTCCCGGGTAGCCGAACTGTAGAAAAAACCCAACCTGGATGCCGATCTCCTTCAGGATCCGGGCAGCCGAATAAGTATCCTCGACGGTGGCTCCCTTCTCCATCGCGTTCAGGACTTTCTGAGAACCCGACTCGGCGCCAACCCAGACCGACTCACAACCCGCCTTCTTCAGAGCTCGCGCCGTTTCGGCGCTGATCAGATCGGTACGCAGAAGGCATTTGAAGGGTGTCTGCAGGCCCCTGGCGGTCACCAGTTCAGAAAAGCGGTCGAGCCAGCCGGGCTTGAGTCCAAAAATATCGTCGCAGAACCAGATATGATCCGGACGCACCTGTTGATGCAGCCAATCGAGCTCCTCCACAACATTTTCAGGGGATCGACAATGATACTTCTGTCCATAGATGGGTTTAGCACACCAGTTGCACTGGTAGGGACAGCCGCGAGTTGAGACCATATTGACGGAGAAACGACGGTGTCTCTTGAGCCAGATACGTCGGTACTTTTCGACTTCAACCAGGTCCCAGGCCGGAAAAGGCAAGAGGTCGAGATCCCGAAGCAAGCCCCTGGGCAGGCCTTCAAAGTCCGCAGTCCGAACGCCGGGGATCTGCTCCGGCTTTGACTTGCTTCTGCCCATCAGTGAGTCCAGCAGCTCTCCCAGCGTGATTTCTCCCTCCCCGATCAGAATGAAGTCGGCTCCCTGCTCAAAATAGAGGTCGCTGTGGTCGGTGGCGTCCGATCCGGATACCAGGACTGTGGCACCCTCGCCCCGGGCCATCCGGATCATTTCGAATGCGGCTTCGCGCATCCGAAGCAGACACATCTTGCTCAGGTAGTTAAAGCTGTCCTCGTAAATGACGGCAAAACGAGGACGATGCTTTTCCACCGCCCGCCGCCAGTCGGCGGGAGAATCGGCCAGCATGGCATCGAACACGACGGTCGGGATGCCCCGCGAGCGAATGTAGCTGGCCGCATAGAGAGAACCCAGCGGCGGATAGGGCTGCATCGCGTCCCACAGTTTGGGATCGAAGCGCAGGTAGTAAGACTGTCCGAGCAGAACTTCCGCCATCGCTGCGTACATCCTTTTGAATACTCTGGAGAGTTTAGCTTCGCTTGAGTGAAGCTGATCTGCAGTTTTGAGTCAAGTTTGAGAGCGGACGAAGTACATTTCTCGTCGGTCTGAGGCAGAGCCTCGCTAGAAGTAGTGAGTGAACATCCCGGGACTGTGCTATAAAACTGTGCCGTGAAAGGGCAGGTTGTCGTGGGGCTGAATGCCGTCATCGTGGCCGTAACCGAGGAGATTCCCCGGATACTGACGCTGCGCCTGGAAAACGAGCAGAGACTACCCCTGGCGGCACTCCCGTACGGGCCTCTTGACGTTGCTCGGGACTCCACTCTGGAGCTGGGCCTGCGACGCTGGGTGGAGGAGCAGACCGGGATCCGCCCCGGTTACGCTGAACAGCTATACACATTCGGTGACCGCAACCGGGATCCCGGAGATGCCCGTCTTCTGTCCGTTGCCTATCTGGCCCTGGTGCGGGAGCAGGCTCCGCCCGTTGCCGCAGCTCGCTGGTCGAACTGGTATGCTTTCCTGCCCTGGGAGGACTGGCGTGAAGGCCGTCCTGAGGTCCTGGACCGGGATATATTGCCGGCGCTGGGAGGCTGGATGGATTCCTCTCCCCGAAACCGCTCGCTGCGTAGAGAGCGCATTGAGGTCTGTTTCGGATGGGGGGGCGCCCCCTGGAACTGGGAACGCGTCCTGGAACGCTACGAGCTGCTCTATGAGGCGCATCTGGTACCGGAAGCCTGGCGGGGGCAGCCGACTCACCGGCCGTCCGGTGGTCCAGACCTGGGCAGGCCCATGTTCCTGGACCACCGCCGTATCCTGGCCACTTCCCTGGATCGACTGCGTGGAAAACTGAAGTACCGACCGGTCGTCTTCGAGCTTCTCCCTCCCGAGTTCACACTCCTCCAGCTTCAGAGACTGGTGGAGGCCCTGGAAGGCCTTCGACTTCACAAGCAGAACTTCCGGCGCCTCGTCGAGCGAGCCGGGCTGGTAGAAGGAACCTCCCAGCTCCACACTCGAACGGGTGGACGACCAGCCGAATTCTTCCGCTTCCGAAAAGAGGTTCTCAAGGAGCGCCCGGCTCCCGGGGTGGGGCTGCCTGGTGTGTCATGAGCCCCAAACTCGGAACCCGGAACCCGGAACCCACAGAAGTGCCGAACGGGACAAACTGGCAACCGGTTGAGTTCGGTGCCCGTGATAACGGTGCCCTACGAATGTGTGTAGCACGCCAACCGGGCGTTCCGAACGGTACGCACCGGCAACTGGTTCAGTTCAGCACGGTTGATAACCGTGCCCTACGAATCAGTGCTGCTGGTCGCCGACCGTTTCCAGAACCCAGAACCCAGAACCCATAGAAACCTTGACAAACTAATATACTCAATCCTAGTATAAGTAACGGGTCATCCAGGGTGATCGACCCAGTTTTTTGACCTTATATATACTCAAACTGAGTATAAGAGAGGCAGCCATGCTGACAGACAACGTGAGTGATCCCTCCCTGACCTACACCCCTGAGGTCGCCCGGCTGACGGCACCGATTTACGAGCGGGTTCGCAACGTAATTCCTGAAGTGGAATGGCCTGTCCACGCCCCTTATATCGCCGCCATCAACCGGCTGAAAGCCGAGCGCAATGCTATCGTGATGGCCCATAACTATCAGACCCCTGAGATTTTTCACGGAATTGGTGACTTCACCGGCGACTCGCTGGCCCTAGCTCGGAAAGCCATCGAGACGGAAGCGGAAGTCATTGTGCTGTGCGGGGTTCACTTCATGGCAGAGACAGCCAAGATCTTGAACCCGGAAAAGAGAGTCCTGATTCCTGACCTCGAGGCAGGGTGTTCACTCGCTTCGTCGATCACAGCTGAGGATGTCCGGCTCCTGAAGCAGCGCTATCCGGACGTACCGGTGGTCACCTATGTGAATACGACGGCGGCGGTCAAGGCAGAGTGCGATATCTGCTGCACTTCCAGCAACGCCCAGCAGGTGGTCGAGTCTCTCAATAGAGACACCGTAATCTTCCTTCCCGATGAGTACCTTGCCAACTGGTTGGCGCGGAAGACCGAAGTGAGAATCATCTCCTGGAAGGGCCGTTGCGAAGTACATGAACGGTTCACGGCGGAAGAGATCCGTCAATATCGGGAGAGCATTCCAGGAGTGACCATTCTGGCCCATCCCGAGTGCCCTCCGGACGTCCTGCGAGAAGCCGATTATGTTGGCTCAACGGCTGGAATGATCCAACACGTCAAGAGCGAGCGGCCGGCCCGGGTCGTTATGGTCACGGAATGCTCAATGAGTGACAACGTGGCCGTCGAGTGCCCCGACGTCGAGTTTACTCGACCCTGCAATCTCTGCCCCCACATGAAGAAGATCACCCTGCCCAAGATTCTGCGCTCACTGCGCGAGATGGTCTACGAGATCCAACTGGATCGGGAGCTGGCGGAGCAAGCCCGCCTGGCTGTTGAGCGGATGGTGCGAGTCGGCTGACGCCGCGTTCCACGTTTCACGTTTCACGTTCCACGTTGGGCCGCTTGCTTGAACGAGCAACTACCTTCCACCTGCTAGATCTGACGCGTGGAACGTGGAACGTGGAACGTGGAAAGCGCCCGCAGGGCGCTACTCTTCGGGTTCCGTCTTGCCCCGGTGGCAGGTGTAACAGGTCACCTTGTGATCCTCGGCCACCTTGGAGATGTAGTTGGTGTTGATCTCATGCACCATCTTCAACATGGTGCGCGCTGTCGCCTTGGCGGGCTTGACGTCGGAGGCGAAATTGAAGGTTGACAGATCGTCTCCCTCGCCATCGTGGCAGTACCAGCACCTGGTTCCCAGGGCGAAGGTGAAGTCCTTCATGGTATTGATCAGGTCCTTCCTCGATGTGTCCTTGGGAAGAACCTGGAGATTCTCAAACTTGTCCGGGATTTGCGCGGTGGCCGGTGTTGGCCAGGTCAGCACAGCAACAGCAACGACTGCAACAACAACCGCCAAACCACTCAAGCCACCTTGAGTCTTGCTCATTCTTTCTTTCTCCTTCTTCCCTGGCACAGTCTACCCTGAACGGCCGTCCATTCTAGCAGATGCTGCTTCGCCTTCCTGGTTTCACATTCCACCAAACTTCCAACCTCCATTTGGCGTCTGAACCTTCAACTTTCAACTTTTAACCAGCAGCCAGCAACCAACCTAAACCCTCGGCCTCCCCCCATCCCCGTATCCGGTCAGTTCCACATAGCCCACACCCAGCACTTCTTTGCCCTGCCATCGACCTTTGATCTCCACGGCTCCCTCCCAGTACACGATGCCCGTTGAGGAGCGTGTGTCAAGTTCCTGCCCGTCCAGCAGGGGAAGAACTGTCAACTGGCAGTCAAACTCGGGAATCTCGAGAACCCACTCAAGCGGGTAGCGAATCCCGGTGTCGGGGCTCGTCCAGTCCCTGGTTGACTTCACTTGAAACTGCCCAAGACTCAGATGAACTGCCTCCCCGTCCGGGAACACAACCGTTCCAGCCGAGTTGGGATCCAGGGAGCCGTCTTTTCGCCTCAGTTGGTAAAGCATGATCTCGAACCGGTTGTCGAGCTGCAGGCTGAACCAGTCCCATCCAATCTGCTCACTGGAGAGCTGGCTGGTGCCAAACTCGTGGTCCATCCAGGCCAGGCCCCGCACCTTGAAGACCTCATCGTGGAGGCGAATGCTCCCCCGGGCCTGCAAGCGGGTGAGCGAGTAGTAATGAGAGGCCTGACCGATGAGATCCCCTTTTTGACTGACTCCCTGCTGGCCGTGAATGACGGGAGCCTTGAGAGGGTCGAGGGTCAAGTCAATGGCTGCCTCTCGGGATCCCGCCTCGAGCAGGAGTTTGCCTTCCGCCAACCGGGCTCGCCACTGTTGATTCCACACTTCGAGCGTCCCGGCTTGTGATCCGGCCACTCCCGGACTTGTGCGGCTCAGCTTCTGATAGTGAAGGAAACGGCCGGTCTCGACATCGGTGAGAGCAAAGTGAGCCGGATAGAGGTCGCCCAGGGCCCAACTCGACAAGGATTTTGGGTTCCGCCGAACTCCAAGTCTGAAAAAGGCCAATTCAAAACCGAAGCGGCGATTCTCTTCCGAGGTCAAGTGCCCGGTCCAATACCACCACTCCAGCTTGTAGCGAGGATGGTTTCCGTGATCGCGGGGAAAGGAGAACTCGTAACCGGGCAGGGCCAGTTCAAATACTCCCTGCCACAACACCAGCAGGATCAAGAGAGATGTCATCCCGTCCTCAAGGCACTCAGAGCATCCATTCGACTTGTCAGCAGTGCCGGATAGATCCCGGCCACAACGGTTACCAGGAGTATCAAAGTCAGTCCGCCCGCCACAAAGACAAATGGAAAGTCGAATTGAATGGTCCATCCAAACGACTGAAGATTAATGACGTAGATCAGAAGCAGCGAGAGTACGAGACCGAGTGCCAGTCCCAGCAGGCAACCCGCCAGACCCAGTACCATTGCTTCTGCAAGAGTGATCCTTCGTATCTGTTTCTTGAACGCCCCCAGGAAGCGAAGAAGTGAAAACTCACCTTTTCTCTCGAGGATCAATGCGGCCAGGGTATTGGTCACGCCGAGCGCAGCTACGATCAGCGCGATAATCTCCAGCCCGTAGGTGATGCGAAAGGTCCGGTCGAACACTCTGAGGGCCGAAGCCCGCAAAGCCGAAGTGGGCTGGATACTCAGGCTTTGCCCGGGAAGAGCCGAGCGAATCCTGTCGCTCACAATCTCGCTGTCTGCACCCGGCCCTAGGTAGACAGCCAGGGTGTCGGCGCTTCGATCCCCGAACAGTTCATCAAAAAGAGACCGGTCCATGACGATCGCGCCCCGATCACTGGAGTAATCGTAGTAGGTGGCTTCGACTTCAAGGGACCGGGGCCCGGACCGCGTCCTCAACGTGATCTCATCCCTCCGAGCAACGCCGAAGCGCCGGCTGAAAGGCTCGGACACAAGAACCCGATCGCGGACCCGGGCACGTTGGACAATCTCGGCTGAGGATCGCGAGTCCATGAAAAGAAGCCGGCCATGTTTCTCAAGGACCTGGAGCCCGGCTCCTGCCAGCGTGACGGGCACACCTTCCCAATCAATCGTTGTTCCCCTGAAAGTCCCCACGGCTTCAACCCCGGGAATTTCCTCGATGCGGGAGATAGTCCGCACGGGGAGGGGATTTGACCATTCTCCGCCGGAGGCCCCGGCGGCCCGAAGGAAGAGATCTGCGACAAACGTCTGATGGATCCACGCCTGGACTGTGGTTCGGAAGCTCCCCACCATAGTCGCCACGCCGACGAACATGGAGGCAGCAATCATCAGCGACACAACCGCCAGGATCACCCGGCTGGTGTTCCCGTGAAGCTGCCGTAGCGCCAGGCGGGCTTCCACACCCACCCACGACAAGATCCACTTCCTGGCCAGGTTCAGGACCATCCGCATGGCCGGGAGAGCGCCCAGGGTGAAGCCGGCAATGAAGAGGAGGCAGGCAAGGTATCCGAAGACGGGAATCCCGTTGACCGCACGCCCAAAACTGAGAAGACAGCCAAGTGAAATCACGACGGCGCTCGTGACTGCCAGCCCGCGCTGATGGCTCAACCCACCGGCGGACCAGGATCCCTCGCGAAGGACCTCGACCGGAGCCAGCCTGGTGGCAGACCAGGCCGGCCGGATACCGGAGGCGATGGCCACCCCGACACCGACACAGGCCAGCGCGCTCAGGAACCCTGGCTCCAGCTGCCTGCTGGAGGGCACGATAGCGCCCCCCCCGTAAAACTCAGCTACCGTACGACCGACCAGCAGCTCGGCGAAAGAGGACAGGGATGGAGCAAGCAGGACGCCCGCGACAGTACCGACGAGCCCGAGAAAGAGGGCTTCGGTCAGAAAGAGGGCAAAAACCACCCTTCTCGAGGTGCCCAGGGCTCGCAGGATAGCGACCTCGGAACGGCGAGAGATCGCCGACAGGCCGACCGTGTTGTAGATCAGAATGACACCCACCATCAAAGCCAGATAGCTGAGAACTCTGAGATTGAGTTGGAAACTGCCCAGCATCCGGCTGCTTTGTCTGGAAAGGTCCCCTTTGCGATGCAGCGTCAGACGGCCCGCAATCTGCCTTTCCATCCTGTGGAGAGCCGACTCCTGTCTCGAATCGTGCAGCCTGAAGTCAATCCGGTCGATCACCCCGACTTTTCCAAGGACGTCCTGAGCAGTGGCGATGTCCATGATGATCAGATTTCCGCCGAAGGCCGCGGCAATCCCTAAACGGTCAAGAATGGATCCCACCTCGAAGTCCCACATCCGTCCCCCGATACTCAGATTCACCTCAGACCCCACTTGAAGCCCCTGGCTGTGGGCAAGGTTCTCCGGTACCAGAATCTGACGGTCTTCCTCCAGCAGCTGCAGGAGGGACTTGGTCTTCAGCCGGACTGATGAAGGGTCTGTCCCCTGTTTCTCGTGCTCTCTCCCTGGTTGCAGATCCTGCCTGCGGAAATAGTCACGGACAGAAGTGTCCCCGATCAGGTCTACACCGTAGACGCGGACCTGTGTCCCGTCCGGGGTCCGGGCCCTTCCCTCCAGGCGGGGAGTCATGGTGCCAAACTCCCAGAACCAGGCGAATTCCTGCAGCCAGCTTTCCTGAAGGGGAAAGCCACTGCCTTCCACATGGAAATCAGAGCGGCCTTCGACCAGATCCAGGCTCTCCGAAAACGATGAGACCGCTCTCTTCGTGGACAAATGCACGGCCCCCACGACTGCCAGCCCCAGGGCAACCCCCCCGACGGTCAGAAGATTCCGGAGGCGGTGCTGAAGGAGGGGACGGAGCGTGAATTCCCGGACTAGCGAGAGGAAGCTTCTCAATCTCATGTCCCGCTCTCACTCACTGGAAACCAGTTGCCCGTCTCGCATGCCAATCGTCCGGTCGGCAAAGCTGGCTGCGCCACCGCTGTGCGTAGCGATGACCACGGCGGTATCCGTCCGGCCCGCCAGCTCCTGCATCTTGTGCAGGACAATCTCTCCATTGTCCGTGTCCAGGTTCCCCGTGGGCTCGTCAGCCAGCAGCAGTCGGGGCCCGGCGACCAGAGCTCGTGCGACAGCTGCTCTTTGCATCTCGCCGCCGGACAGCTGTCCCGGAAAACTGGCCGAGCGTCTGGAAAGGCCCACCAGTTCCAAAAGATCAAGGGCTCTTCTCCGAGAGGAACTGCCTCCCACCAGTTCCAGTGGCAACTCAACATTCTCCAGGACCGTCAGGGTGGGCAGCAGATAGAAGAACTGAAAGACAAAGCCGACTTCCCTGCGCCGGAATCGGGTCAGCTGGGTCTCGCTCATCTGGTGGAGCGGCAAATCGCCGTACCAGACTTCACCCTCACTGGACCGATCCATACCCCCGAGCAGGTGTAAAAGAGTGCTCTTCCCACACCCACTAGGACCTGTGACCGCCAGAAACTCACCGGGATAAATCTCCAGGGAAGCCCTCTTCACGGCTCGCACGCTGCCGCCCTCACTCTGGTAGGTCTTTGAGGCTTCGATTGTCCGAAGCAGAGGTTCCACGGAGGTCATCCTAGCCTTTACGCGTTCCAAGTTCCACGTTCCACGTTTCACGTTCCAGATCCGGACCCCTCGCGCACCCGGCCCACTCTTTCGTTCTTCCAGCGTGGAACGTGGACCGTGGACCGTGGACCGTGGAACGTGGACCGTGGAACGTCTAGAATAGCGCTGGCGCCGCCCAGAACGGGCTCGAAATGGTACATTCATCAATCCTGGCCGAGGTCATCAAGATGGCCTTGGACTCCATCTGGTCTCACAAGCTGCGGACATTCCTGACTCTTCTCGGGATCATCGTTGGGGTGGCCTCCGTCATGGTCGTCGCCGCCGGGATCAGTGGCGCCGAAGAGTATGTCATCAACCAGGTCTCACAGGCGCTGGGCAGCAACTCTTTCATCCTCGTTCAATTCGGCCACTTCGGGAACATCAGCGATGAGAACTGGAGGGAAATGCGGAAGCGCAACCAGAAGATTGAATTCGCCGACTACGAGTTTGTGCGTCGTTACTGCACCGATTGTGAACAAATGACGGCCGAACTCTCGGGCGCCCAGACGGTCTATGCCGGTAACCGGGAACTGACGGGTACCAATGTGAACGGCGTGACCGCCAATGCGATCCTGATGAGAAACTTCGATGTTGAAGAGGGTCGTTTTTTTGTCGACTCCGAAGTGAGGGGTGCCGCCAACGTCTGTGTGATCGGCAAGGAGGTGAAAGAGGAGTTTTTCCTGAACGTTGACGCCATCGGGCACACCATCAAGGTGCGCAACCACCCTCTCAGGATTGTGGGACAACTGGAGAAGCTCGGTTCCAGTTTCGGAAACAGCCAGGACAGGGGGATCTACATACCAGTTACCACCTATCAGAAACTCTTCGGCTCGCGGCGCAGCCTGATGATTCGCGGCAGGGCAAAAAGCAAGCAGGTTTTCGAATCTGCCCTCGATCAGGTCCGCGTGGGCATGAGGATTCGGCACAAGCTACATCCCAACGAGGAGGATGATTTTGGCCTGGTCTCGACCGACCAGATCAATGACACGGTCGACCGGGCCGCCGGCATCGTGGCCGGTGTCGTCATACCGATCACCCTGATTTCTCTGCTGATGGGGGGCATCGTTATTATGAACATCATGCTCGTGTCGGTCAGCGAACGGACTTTCGAAATCGGAATACGCAAGGCCCTGGGGGCCCGCAGTTCCGACATCCTGAACCAGTTCTTGATCGAGGCCTTCCTGATGGCAGCGCTGGGGGGAGCCATCGGGCTGGCAGTAGCCTGGGTCGTGGTCGAGATCGTGGAAGCCGGCTTCGAGTTCCCCATGGTGATTACCTGGGGCTACGCTCTTCTGGCGGTGGGGTTCTCCGGCGGGATCGGCCTCATCTTCGGGATCTATCCCGCTTACAAGGCCTCCCAGCTCGATCCGATTATTGCAATGACGGCAGAAAGATGAAGCGCACACAGTATTCTGAAAACATCAAGATGGCTCTGGAGACTCTCAGAAGCCACAAGTTCCGGAGCTTTCTCACCGTCCTCGGGGTCATCATCGGCGTCCTCACGGTAGTGATGATTTCGTCGATCCTGACGGGTGTGCGGAAAAACCTGATCGGCCTGGTCCAGGAATACGGTACCGACAATGTCTATGCCTTTCATTTGAAGTCCGGATTTCAGGGGATGCCCACCCGCGAGGAGATGGCCCGCAAACCTCTCACCGTGGACGACGCCCGGGCTTTGAAGACGGGCTCGCATGCGATCGATGATGTGGCTTACCAGGCCATTTCGCTGATTCACTGGCGGGGGCGCACCGTGCGTTATCGTTCTGACAGCTTCAGCAGGGCCAAGATCAGCGGAGTGTCCCCCAATTTCGGAGACATCATTAATACGAGCCTCGCGGAGGGACGCTTTTTTTCGACCAGCGACAACTACCGTGCCGCCGACATAGGGGTTATCGGCAGCAACGTGGTCGAAGCGCTCTTTCCTCATACCCGCCGGGTTCTGGGCCGTTCGATTACCCTGGGTGGTCACCCGATTACTGTTGTAGGCATACTGGGCAAACGCCACAACTCCCTCTTTGGCGAGACCGATGACGACAACGCCGTATACGTCCCCTATCGAACGATGAGAAAAATGAGTCCGGAGGACCGATTCCTGATGATCGTCGTTCAAGCCCGGGAAGGTCAGCTTGCCCAGGCCATGGACGAAACCGAGAGCATATTGAGGCGCCAGCGAGGACTGCGTTTCGACCAGGCCAACAACTTCGATGTGAATACGGCGGACAAGATGATCGAACAGTTTGATGCACTGACTGCCACCATGGGCCTGGTTGCGATAGCCATCTCGGCAGTCGGCCTCATGGTGGGAGGGATCGGTGTCATGAACATCATGCTGGTCTCGGTAACCGAGAGAACCCGGGAGATCGGCCTCCGAAAGGCCGTGGGAGCCAAGCGGCAGGACATCATCCTTCAGTTCCTGTGTGAGGCTATGACTCTGACAACGCTGGGAGGTTTGATCGGAATACTGCTCTCCATCCTGGGGAGCTACGTGCTGTTCTACTTCATGCCCTCTCTACCGGCCACAATTCCGCTGTGGGCAGTCACCGCGGGGTTTGTCGTTTCGGTGTCGGTCGGCCTCATTTTTGGTGTCTTCCCGGCTTTTAAGGCGGCTTCCCTCGATCCCATCGAAAGCCTCCGCTGGGAGTAAGAAAGTTGAAGGTTGAAAGTTGAAGGTTGAAAGTTAAGAGTTCCAAGCTGAACCCTTCATTTTTCCAGTTTCTTCAGCTTCTTCTGGAGTTCCGCGACGGCATAAGGCTTGCCCAGGGTATCGCTGGCGCCTGCCTCGAGAACCTCCTCTTCATCACCCTTCATGGCGGCGGCAGTGATCGCCAGTACCGGTAGCTTTCTGGAGACGTGACTTCGGAGCTCCTCAATCGCCCGGTAGCCACCATCTCCGGGGATCATCATGTCGACAATCACCAGTTGAGGGCTGAATTCTCGAAGAGGCTGGAGGTAACTGGAGGCGGCAGAGAAAGAAAGAACATCGTAACCGAGGCTCTGCAGGACAAACTTGATCGAGTAGATGTTGTTGGCTGTCTCCTCAATAACCGCGATTCGAAAGTCGATTTTTCGGGGCTGGCTCTTGGACTTACTCGGCATCAGGGCTCACACAGTTTTTCTTGCAGCAGTTCATTGACCAGTCTAGGGTTTGCCTGGCCTCGCGTGCGGCGCATGACCTGGCCGACGAAAAAACCGAGCAGCCCGGTCTTCCCTTCCCGATAGGCTCTCAATTCGCCCGGGTGAGCCAGCAGAATATCCTCAACAATCCCTGAAAGTTGATCCTGATCGCTGATCTGGCTCCATCCCTGTTCTGTAACGATGGCTTCGGGATCCTGGCCCGTCTTCATCATGATCCCGAACACCTGCCTGGCGATTGGGTTACTGATCGTCCCTTGATCGACCAGCTGGATCAGGTTTGCAAGTCCCTGTGGCGTGAGACGAGTGTCAGAAAGTCTCGCACCGGACTGCTTGAGCAAACGCGCCAGATCACCGAGGATCCAGTTCTGGACGGTCCTTGGCGACGCCCCTGCACCGATGGCCCCTTCGAAGAAGTCAGCTGTCTCTCGGCTTTGGGTGAGCTGGAGGGCCTCCTGAGGCGAGAGTTCGTACTCTTCAATGAACCGGTGCTGCTTTTGTTCCGGGAACTCCGGGAGGCCTCCTTCGAGGTCTTCCAGCCACTCCTGGGAAATCCTTACGGGAAGCAGGTCGGGCTCGGGGAAATAGCGATAGTCGTGGGCAAACTCCTTGCTCCTCATCAAGAAGGTCTTTTGTCTTTCTTCGTCCCAGAGCCTGGTTTCTTGAAGGATCGTTCCGCCGCTGCCCAGCACCTCGACCTGGCGGGCGATCTCAAACTCCACAGCTTTGCGTAGAAATCGAAAAGAATTTAGATTCTTGATCTCGGTCCTGGTACCCAGTTTCTGCTCACCGGCCTGGCGGAGAGAGACATTGGCATCGCAGCGCAGACTTCCCTGCTCCATGTTGCCGTCGCAAACACCCAGATAGAGCAGACGCCTGTGCACAGAGGAGAGAAAGTCGCGCGCCTGGCGGGCCGTTCGCAGGTCCGGCTCTGTGACGATCTCAATCAGAGGGACACCTGTCCGATTCAAATCCACGTAAGAATTGCCGTCATTGCGATGAATCGACTTGCCGGCATCGTCCTCGAGGTGGACTCGATGAATGCCAAATCTGAGGAACTCCAGTTCGTCGCTGCCATCCGCACAGGTCAGGGTCTCGAGGCTCCCTTTTTCTGCCAGAGGAAGATCAAACTGCGAGATCTGGTATCCCTTGGGCAGATCGGGATAGAAGTAATTCTTGCGCGCAAAAACGGAAGCTCTGTTGATCTTGCAACCCAGGGAGAGAGCTGCTTGAATCGCCATGCCGACCGCTTTCTGGTTCACAACCGGAAGGGCGCCCGGAAGACCCAGACAGACCGGACAGGTATGGCTGTTCGGAGGAGCCCCGAAGCGCGTGCTGCAGGCACAAAAAAGCTTTGATTCGGTTAATAGCTGGGCGTGAATTTCCAGTCCGATAACGACTTCAAAACGGGGCATCATTCAACGTTCCGGGTTCCGGGTTCCGGGTTCCGGGTTCCGGGTTCCGGGTTCCGGGTTCCGAGGCAAATCGTCTCAGAGTCAGACGACAAGTTCCAGAGCTTTCGCCAGTGCCTCCTGGCTTTCTCCTGGCGCCGAAATCCATTGCAGGCCAGGTTCCTTGCGAAACCAGGTCATCTGGCGCTTGGCGTAGCGACGGGTGTCTGTGCACGTACTGTCCACTGCTGCTTCCAGGCTGATCTGTCCCTTGAGGCAGGAAACCGCCTGTCGATACCCGATCGCTTCGAAGCCCTTGCACTCGGGTGTAAATCCCTGATCGATGAGCCCCTGAACCTCTCCAAGGAGCCCTGCGCGAAACATCTCTCGGACGCGGGAGTCGATTCTAACATAGAGCTTTTCACGCTCCAGCCCGATGCCGATCTTGACGATTCGAAATCCCGTCAGAGACTTCCGTTCACCCTGCAAGTCACTGATCGGTCGGCCGGCCTGATGGTACACCTCCAGAGCGCGCTCGATCCGAACGACGTCAGTTGGCTGAATCCGCTGGGCAGAGGAGGGGTCTACCCTGGCCAGCATCTCATGAAGGGCGCCCTTCCCTTTGCGGGCAGCTACCTGGTGCAGGTATCGGCGGTGTTTCTGGGAGCGACCGGGGCCTTCGAACACTCCCAGCAGCAGCGCCCGAAGGTAAAGCCCCGTCCCTCCCACGACCAGGGGCACGCGGCCTCGCCCCGCAATCTCCCCACAGATGGGCCTCGCCTCCTCCATGTACTGACCGGCGCTGTACCACCCATTCGGACCGACACGATCGTAGAGATGATGAGGAACGGTTGCCTGCTCCTGGCGGGATGGTTTGGCCGTGCCGATATCCATCCCCTTGACCATCTGCATGGAGTCGCAGTTGACGATCTCTCCGCGCAGGGCGCGGGCGAGGCCAAGAGCCAGGCTGCTCTTGCCGGTGGCGGTCGGTCCCGCAATGGCAACCAGCAAAGGATCACACGAGACAGTATTCACGACTCAACCGGGGTGAGCCTGACCGGAGGGCTGCAGAGGGCTGCCCATCTGGCTGAGCAGAGTAAGCGCCACCTCCAGAACCGCCCGGCCTTGGGCTCCGCTGCAGGGTCCGGGCCATGCTTCTTCCGGATGGCCCCGGACACAGTTTAGAAACGCCGAAATCTCCGCCCTCAGAGGTTCAACGGGTTCGCCGCTCACGACTTGATGTGCAATCTGCGTTTTTCCGTCTGCCTCCACGACACCGAAAATCTCTGTCTCTTTCTTCTCGAAATCCAGGGAAAAGTACTGGCCGGGTTGAAAGAAGCGCAGTTTTCTGACTTTCTCGCTGGAAACGCGGCTGGCCGTCAAGTTGGCAACGCAGCCGTTCTCAAATTCGAGTCGGGCGTTGGCGATGTCGATTCGCGGCGTGAGGACAGGGACACCCGCCGCCCGGATCTCTCGCAGTGGCTGCTGGACGAGGGACAGGACGAGATCGAGATCGTGGATCATCAGATCCAGAACCACGTCTACGTCCAGACTTCGGGTGACGAAGGCCCCCAGGCGGTGACCCTCAAAAAAGAGCGGCAGCGTGAGGTATTCGTGCAGCCGCGTCAACGCCGGGTTGAAGCGCTCAGAGTGCCCCACGTGGAGAACCCTCCCCAACACTTTCTGGGCCGCAATCAGGCGATCGGCACCTTCCAGCGAATCGGCAATCGGCTTTTCCACGAGCACATGCAACCCGGCTTCCAAAAGAGCAGACCCGATCTCGGCGTGCAGCACCGTAGGCACCACCACACTCACCGCGTCAGCAAGATTGATCAGGTCCCGGTAGTCCGTCGAAGCGGCGCAGCCGTACTTCCGGGCTACGCTTTCAGCACGATCGGGACTGCTGTCGACCACCGCTACCAGGTTCGCAGCGGGCAACTCATGGTAGATGCGAGCGTGGTGGCTTCCCAGCGCACCGACTCCGACAACGGCTGTCTTCAGAGCTGAACTCATTCTGACCCCGAGACAATGCTGATGCCGAGCTCATTGGCACCGGCAATGAACTTCTCCTTGTCCAGAAAGAGAGTTCTTCCCTCGTCGACCGCTACGGCGGTGACGTGGCATTCGGCCAGGACTTCCAGCGTATCCAGGCCCAGGACCGGCACGTCGAATCGCATGTCCTGATCGGGTCTGGCCACCTTGATCAAGGTCAGACTCTGTCCTGTGGCCAGACGAGCCGCTCGCTCCACCGTCTCATCGGTCCCCTCCATTGCCTCCACGGCCACCACGGCACAATCCTTCACCACGATGCTCTGACCCAGGTCCAGCCGGGCCAGCTGCCGGGCAATCGGGCGGCCGTACTCGATGTCGTTTCGCTCCGCGGCGCTCGGCGGCCGAACAGTCAAGACGCCACTCCCTGCCATCAGATCCTTCAGAAACAGCGTGGAATCCAGCAGCTGGATCCCATTTTCTTCCAGAACGCCCACGACCCCCTGAATCAGTGATTCGGTATTTTTTCGGGGAAGGGACATGAGAACCTTCAGCATGGTCAGATCCGGCATGGCCGAGAGCAACTTCCGGGAGGTCGGGGTGTTCGGAGAGAAGATCTGGGAGTGACGAACCTGGCCGGCCATCAAGGCCTTCTCAACACCACTCTTCTTGAACAGACGAATCAGCTTTCCTAGTTGTCCCAGGGCGATCCAGTGGAGCGCGAATCCCTCGCCTGCCTCGGCTACGCAGTTGACAACCTGTGGCGACGCCTCCTCCTTGATCGCCGCTACCACCATGGGAATTCCACGACGGCTCGCCTCCTTTACAACCAGGATTGGAAACCGACCGCTCCCGGCGATCAAGCCGAGCGGTTTCGAGCTTTCTTCACGACTCATCGGACCGATCCGAAGTGGCACGCACGCAGCCGCTTTCCGAGGTTTGAATGAAGTCGATCAGGGTACGAACCGACTCCCAGTTCTCACTTTGTCGAGCCAGTTGTTCCACTGCCTCTTCCACCAGCAACCCCTTTCGGAAAAGGACCCGATAGGCTCGCTTCAGCTGCTCAATCTCCTCCTTCGAGAAGTCCTTCCTTTCCAGACCGAGCTGGTTGATTCCATAGATTCGAGCCTGATTGCGGCTGCCCACAGTCTTTATGAAAGGCAAGGCATCACGGGTCAGGACTGAGTAGGCTCCCAGGAAAGCATGGGGACCCACCCGGCAGAACTGCTGGACCCCGGCAAAGCCCCCGAGAATGGCGTGATCGCCCACCTCGACATGACCTGCCAGCGAGGCACAGTTGGAAAAAACCGTACCGTCTCCAAGAACGCAGTCATGGGCGATGTGAACACCCGTCATGAGCAGGTTATCATTTCCAACAACAGTTTCGTTGATCCCTCCCAGCGTGCCCCGATTGACTGTGACAAATTCTCGAATTCGATTCCGATCGCCAATTCGCAGCCACGATCTCTCGCCCTTGTATTTCAGGTCCTGGGGAATCGTTCCAATCGATGACTGGCCCAGAATCAGATTCTCCCGGCCGATTTCCGTCGGGCCATCAATAACGACGTGGGGCCCTATACGGGTACCATCCCCAATGGAAACATCCTCACCGATGATGGTATAGGGCCCGATTTCAACCCCGCTGCCGATGGTGGCTGAGAGCGAGACAATGGCCGTCGAATGAATCTCCGATGGCCTGACTTCAGTCATTCTGCTCCAGTTCATAGGCGGCCCGGTCTACCAGTGAAAACATGATTCCCGCCTGACAGACCAGCTGTCCGTCTACATAGGCCTTACCGTTCAGCTTGCCGATTCTGGACTTGATCCGTTCAACGACCATCTCCACGTGGAGCTGGTCCCCGGGCCTTACCGGCTTTCGGAATCTGGCGCTTTCGATCCCGATGAAGAAAACCAGCTTACCATCCCGGTTTTCCAACGATTCGAAGACCAGACAGCCCCCGACCTGGGCCATACATTCCACGATCATCACTCCGGGCATGATGGGGATGCCGGGAAAGTGTCCCTGGAAGAAGGGTTCGTTGATGGTTACGTTCTTCAGTCCGACGATGCGCTTGCCTGGTTCGTACTCAAGGATCCGGTCCACCAGCAGGAAAGGGTATCGATGGGGCAAGAAACTGAGAATCTCCTGAATATCAAACACCTGGATCCCCTCCCGTCATAGACTCGTCCTTGCTCTTTGCTTCCAGTTGATCCTTGAGGCTGCGCCAAGTCCGAAAAACCTCCGGGAGACGCCGCATCATCGCCTCCGCCTTCAGTTGCTCCCTGTGATCCCGGCAATGCAGCCCCGAAACCACACTTCCCGACGGCACATCTCTCGTGACCGCCGTTTTCTGCATGATGGTCACGTGGTCTCCAATCTTGATGTGATCACTGACCCCGGCCTGGCCGGCTATCAGGCAATGATCGCCGATTTCCACGCTGCCGGAAATGCCGACGCAGCCCACAATGATCGTGTGTTTCCCGATGAGGCAGTTGTGGCCGACGTGAACCAGATTGTCCAGCTTACTTCCAGTTCCAATGATGGTGGCTCCGAAAGTGGCCCGATCGATGCAGCTGTTGGCCCCGATCTCAACATCATCTTCGATCATGACCGAACCGGTCTGTTCGATTTTGAAATGACCCTCCGAATGGCCCACGTAGCCGAATCCATCAGCTCCCACCACGCAGCCGCTGTGCAGGGTCACGCGCTGTCCAAGTGTCACCCCTGGGTAAAGCGTGACGCCGGCATGCAACGTTGTATCCGAACCGATCCGGCACCCGGCACCGATGACGCACCCGGCTCCAATCGTGACCTGATCATCGATTCTGACCCGCTCACCCAAGCTTGCGAACTCTGCAATAGACACCTCTTCAGCGATCTCACAATCTTCTCCGATGGAGGCCTGGGGCGATACCCCCTTGGCCTGAAAGGGTCTCGATGACAGCAGCTGAAGGGCTCGGGCAAAGGCCAGCTTGGGATTGGAAACACAAAGCAGGCTCTTTCCGGCTGCCGGGATCAACTCTCGGACGATAACTGCCGAGGCCTGCGTAGAGGCAATTTGCTCCCGGTAGCGGGCGTTGGCCGCGTAGGTGATGTCTCCTTCGGCGGCCTCTTCAAAGGGCCGGACCCGCCGGATGATCAGCCCCGGATCCCCGATCAATTCCCCGTCCACCAGCTGGGCCAATCGAGCAAGCGTGTACACCCGGTGGATTTAACAACAGGGTACCGGGAAGGTCAACCCGCGCACGCTTTGGGGGGTTCTGGGTTCTAGGTAAAGATCGTCCACGGACAGGGTGACGGGAACAAGAGAACAGAACCGCGGGCGCCAGGCCACGGCTAGACAGGGGTGTAGGAGGACCCTCCGAGGTCCGATCAGATCGCCGCATGGAAGCGGCTCCTACACCGCTCTCTGATGCCTGCTCAGTGGACAGGGCAAGAACCCAACGTTCCTTGACACCACGACAGAACCGCGGGCAACTATTGTTCCGGGCTTGGAGCCGCAGCGGCCACGGGGTATTTGGCGTTGTAACGGCTGATGATCTCCTGGGTAATGTCATAGGCGGGATCGAAATAGCCTCCCAGACCATTTTGCGCCAGCGAATCCATGTACAGGACGGCCGTGTAGCCGTTCTGCTGGGACGCTTCGCCCAGGACCGTCTGAATCTTTTGTCCCAGCGCGGCGAACGCCATGTTGCGAAGGGCCTCGATTTCGGACGCAGTGTCCTCCCGATATCTCTGCAGATCCCGCTCCATCTTGGCAATCTCTCTTTGCATCTCGGCGGCAGTCTGGGGATTCAGTGCCCGCTCCTGTTCCTGGTACTGCTGCTGGCGGTTTTGGAGCTCCTGGGTACGGGTTTCATTCTCCTTGTTCTTCCCATCCACGAAGCTCTGGATCCTGGCAAATTCCTGCTTGGCTTCCTCGGTCGTTTGCAAGACCTCGCTGAAACTGAGGAACCTGATCTTTGCCGGCCCAGTGGCGGTGGGTGTCGTGGTCGCCGCCGCCGGCGGCGGCGCCGGTTGCTGGGCGGCCAGCGCTCCACCAGCCAATATCAAAATCAACACTGTCAAGGTAAATCGTCCTGCTCTATTCATTTTTGACACTTCTCCCAAACATTCCTTCTAATTCCCTTTAATTCCCTCTAAAATGTATATCCTACCGTAAATTTCACGTTTGTCCTGTCTTCTTCCAGTCTGAAACGCCGTCCCCGCAGAATGACGTCCGTGTTCAGCACCATCGGATTGTACGCAAAGATGAGCCGGAAAGGCTGGTTGATCATGGGCATGAGGAACTGGATTTCCACACCCGTGGACATCCGCAGGACGTTGTTCGTATTCGGGAGCAGTTGAACCACCGTGCCGGGCCCGAAGATCGTCAACTTGGACTTGCGCAGGACGGTCGAAGTCCCAGCGTCAACAAAGGCATTGAGCGTAAGCGGCCCGGCAATGGGAATTCGGTACTCGACTGTCCCAACCAGACTGGTATCCCCACCCACGGGAAAGAGGCTCTCCGTAAAGGTAGGTAAGCCGGTCGAGGGATCGATGATAGGATTGCCCGAGGAGTCCGTGAGGGCGTTTCTCGTGATCGCCAGTGGACTGACCGATCGGATGTCAAAGCCCCTCAGGTCGAATTCACCGCCCAGGAAGATTCGTTCGAAAAAGGGCACTGCCTGCTCGCTTCCGCTCTCCAGCGTCCCGTAGGGCCACACGTGCTGGGCCTTCACTCGAAATGCCAGCGTGTGTCTTCCGCCGCTCAACCAGGTGTCGGGATAGAATTTCTGGTATTCGACCCAAGGCCGTATCAGGTTGAAACTTCCTCCCAGAGGACCGCCTGCAAAGGAGACCTGAGCAAACAAACTGGAGCCGGAAGTCGCCTGGAAAAAGGCGTTCTTGGTGTTTTTCGAGTAACTGGGTCGGATTTCGCTCCGTAGAATCCCTGACCTGGCGTCTTCGGGATTGCCCCCCGGCGTGAAGCCGATCAACTGCCGCACTGCCAGGTTTGCGATGGAAGGATTGATGTCGGTAATCTTGATGTTACTCAACTTGTAGGCCAGGCCCAGCCGGCTCCACCTCCGCCAGGGATAACTTCCTTGAACCTCAAAGCCATTCTGCTGCTGGGTATAGAGCGTGACGCTCTGGTCGGGGTCGATGAGCCCAAAGGAGGCCGTAAACGTATCAAAACGGAATCGCTGGTTAAAGACGGACAGCGACAGCGTCACCCGGCTGTCCCGGAAATAGGGATCCGTATAACGAACGAAGTAGCTGGAGGTTCGAGTCCCAGTGCTCAACTGGACGGCGATGGTCTGTCCGAGACCACGGAAGTTGTTGGTGGAATAGTTAATTCCGATGAACGTTCCGCTGTATCCACTGACGCCCCCGGTGAAACCAATCGACTGCGTGCTCCGCTCTTTCACATTGACGACGACGTCGGCACTTCCTTCGTCGGGCTTCTTGACGACCTCGTAATCCTCTTCCTCGATCGGTTCGAAAAAGCCGAGTTGATTGAGGCGGGTAATGGAGTGCTCCAGAAGTGTCCCGTTGAAAGCTTGCTGTTCTTCGATGAACATCTCGCGCCGGAGCACTTTGTCACGAGTTCTCGTGTTGCCCGCAAACTCAATCTGGTCGACGATGTACTGCTTTCCCTCGACAATCGTAATGGTGACGTCGAGAGTCTTATCGTCCATGTTCGGGGTCATGGCGGGAATCGCATCCATGTCGAGAAAACCGCGTGTCGAATAGAGCTCCTTGATATTCTCGTTGGCCTCCTTGAGCGCCGTATAATTGACCACCGCCCCGGTCTGGATCGGGTAGCCCCTCCTGAGCGCCTCCGGGTCGAAGGTGCTGGCACCCGTCAGTTCGAAACTGCCGTAGCGGAACTGTTCTCCTTCCTCGATAGGGATCGTGATGTAGTACTGCTGCTTGGTCTTACGAAAGCCGATGAGCATCCCGCGCGGCCCTTCGACAATCTCCACCTTCGGCTCGCCCGCCTTAGCGTTGATATATCCGACGGCCCGATACTTCTCGAGCATGTTGACCTGCGTGTCGTACTCGAGTTTGTCCTGGATGAACTTGTCTTTGCCTTTGAAAATGACCATCAGGCTCCGTTCCTTGTTCAGCTCCAGTGCGCTGCGGAGTTCGCCCGAACTGAGGACCGTGTTCCCCTCGAAGTCAATCTTTCCGATCCGAACCTTGGGACCCTCGTCGATCTTAAAGGTCAGGCCGATCGAGGAGGACGTGATCTCCTCGGTCTCCGTCTCGACACGTCCCAGAGGTCTACCGTTCTGATCGAGCAAGGCCCGAAGTGCCTGTCGCGCCTTGGGAAGCTTGGCAGGATCGAAAGGAGAGTCGACAGTCAGACCGACCCGCATGTCACGGAAACTCTCCAGCACATCCGACTCCTTGAAGGACTTCATCCCTTCATATTCAATGCGGCGGACGAGGGGCCTCTCACTGACCTCGAAAATAATAATGACCCCGGTCTCTCCCTGCCGGGTCTTGACCGTGAGCTCGTCGAAGAAGTTCGTGTTGAGAAGACTTTTGTAATCGCGCAGGATCTGGGACCGGTTATAAGGTCCATTCTTCTGGGTCTGGATATAGTAAAAAATCGTACTTTCCCGGATCCGTCGGTTTCCCACCACCAGGACATCTTCGATTCTGTCGGCCGGACTCTGGGCGGAGATCGCCCCCCAGACCAGGAGACACAGAACGAAAGTAGTGATCAACTTGCGCCGGTTCCCGGCGCATCTGCAGAATTCGACCAGCCTGTGAATCTCCATCCTCCAGAGCATGTATTCCCTACCCAGAAATAAGTTCAAGATCTTAACAAGAAGCCATCTGGGGCTACAACCAGCCAGGACCCTGGAGCGGAGGATGTGGGGAAGACTTGCCTGGGGCAGAGATCAAGCCATTCCATAGGCGAGAGGCGCGCCCTCACTCTTCGAACCCTCGGATCGGTAGTAGAGCGTGTCATTCTTCAAATAGATGGCGAGGGTTTCTTTTTCTTTCAGTTTTCCCTGAATGATGAGCTCGGAGACCGGATCTTCGACATATTTCTGGATAGCGCGGCGCAGAGGGCGTGCACCGTAAGACCGGTCTTTGCAAGTCTTGTCGATGATCCAACTCCTCCCGTCCCTGTCGAGCTGAATTTCGATTTCTTTGTTCGACAAATTCCCATTCACCTGTTTGAGGAGCAGATCAACAACCTGTGCCAGATCATCCTCGCTCAAGGAATCAAAGAGGATAATCTCGTCAAGTCGATTGATGAATTCCGGATTGAAGACCCGCTTCACCTCATTCATGATGAGATCCTCCATTTTCTGCCGAGTCTGCTCGAAGACACTGGAGAAACCCAATTGAGGCTTGTTGGCCAGATAGCGAGCCCCGATATTGGACGTCATGATAACGATTGCGTTCTTGAAATCGACCGTGTTGCCCTGAGCATCCGTCAGTTGCCCATCCTCGAACACCTGGAGAAGAATGTTGTAGATGTCAAAGTGGGCCTTTTCGATCTCATCGAGGAGCAGAACAGAATAGGGATTTCGCTTCACCTTTTCCGTCATCTGCCCACCTTCCTCATGGCCAACGTAGCCGGGAGGTGAGCCGATCAACTTGGACACGGAGTGCTTTTCCATATACTCAGACATGTCGAAGCGGATCAGCGCTTTTTCGCTTCCAAAAAGGTAGTCTGCCAGAGCTTTTGCAAGTTCTGTTTTCCCTACCCCCGTTGGGCCCAGGAACAGGAACGATCCGACTGGCCGGTTGGGGCTCTTCATACCGGCCCGGCTGCGCCGGATGGCGCGGGAGAGAGCGGAGATGGCTCGATCCTGGCTGATCACTCTCAAATGCAGGTCCTCCTCCATCCGGAGAAGTCTCTGCATTTCCTCCTCTTTGAGTGTGTTGACCGGAATCCCGGTCCAGCGCGAGATGACGTCTTCCATATCATCCTTGTCGACCGTGGGAGGAACCTGGTGCTGCAGCCTCCATTGCTCCTTTGCGACCCGCAGATTTTCCCGCTCGCGCATCTCTTCATCTTTCAATTTGATGGCGCGCTCGAAATCCTTTTCGCTGATGGCGTGGTCCATCTCCCGCACGATAACCTTGATCCGCTTCTGCAGGCTCGTGACTTCGGTCGGAAGCACCGTCGAGTTCAGTTTGACTCGTGCACCCGCCTCGTCCAGCACATCAATCGCTTTGTCGGGCAGAAAACGATCGCTGATGTAACGGCTGGACTGGTAGACCGCCGCCTCGATGGCGTCGTCCCGGTAGCGGACGTGGTGGAAGGCTTCATATCGATCCTTGATCCCGTGAAGGATATTCAGCGTTTCCTCTTCGCTGGGGGGGATCACCTTAATCGCCTGAAAACGCCTCTCCAGGGCACGGTCCTTCTCAATGGACCGCCTGAATTCATACGGCGTAGTGGCTCCGAGACACTGGATCTCACCTCTGGACAGAGCTGGTTTGAGAATGTTGGCGGCATCCAGGGAGCCTTCCGCCGATCCCGCCCCCACCAGAGTGTGGAGTTCATCAACGAAGATGACGAAGTTGGGGTTCTCCACGAGCTCCTTGATGATGGCTTTGAGTCGCTCTTCGAATTGTCCCCGGTACTTGGTACCGGCTACGATCAGCGAGATATCGAGGGCCAGCAACCGCTTGTCACTGAGCATGGAGGGAACATCCCCATTCACAATCTTCTGGGCCAGCCCTTCGACGATGGCCGTCTTTCCGACACCAGGCTCTCCAATCAGGACCGGATTATTCTTGGTCCGGCGACACAGGATCTCAATGACTCTTTCCACTTCGGGCTCCCGCCCGATCAGTGGATCCAGGGTTCCGGCAATGGCCGCATCGGTCAGATCGCGGCTGAACTCGGTCAGGATCAACCCCTCCTTGGGCTTGCTCGGGACAGCCCTTTCGGGCACGTTGCCCGCCAGGTCGTTGCGGACCTTAGAAACCCGAAGGCCTTTCTCGTGGAGAAGCGAGGCCGCGACCGACTTTTCTTCGCGAAGCAAACCGAGCAGTATGTGTTCCGTACCGATGTAATTGGAAAGCAGCCTCTCGGCCTCTTCGTTGGCGTAGCTGAGAACCTTTTTGGATTCGTCACTGAGGGGCAGTTCAACCGAGGTGGAGACCTTGTCCTGAATGCTGGTCCGGCCCTCGATTTCTTTACGAATTCCGTCTATGGTCGTATCGGCTCGTGGAAAGAAGCGACTGGTGAGCGCCTTGTCTTCGCGAAGAAGTCCCAGCAGGATGTGTTCGGTCTCGATGCAGCGCGAACCTAGCTGGCTGGCCTCATAGCGAGCAAAGAAAATAACCCGACGTGCCTTCTCTGTGTACTTCTCAAACATTTGCCAGCTAGCGCTTTTTGCCCGGTCGCTGCTAATTTAACTAAATTGTCTTTTCGCAAGCAACCTCGGCCCGATGGCTGTGGATGCGCATTATATAACGATTGAGTGAAAGCTTTGCGGGCTGTTCGTGGGGTCTCGGTTCCACGTTCCACGTTTCACGTTCCACGAACCCTGGGACGCTGTCGACGTGGAACGTGGAACCTGGAACGTGAAACGCGGGCAGGCCGAAGGCCTACCCGACCCTTTCCAGCTTCCCAAACTCGAGTTTCCAGACCTGGTCGCAAAGGCCAGCCAGACGTGGATCGTGAGTCACGATGACTGAGGTCAGAGCAAAGTCGTCGTGCACCTCCATGAGCAGTTCATGGATCTCCTGGGAGGTCGTGGCATCCAGGTTCCCCGTGGGCTCATCCGCCAGCAGCAGTCGTGGCTGACCGATCAGCGAACGGGCCAGAGCCACTCTCTGCTGCTCACCTCCCGATAGCTCACCCGGCCGGTGATGAAGACGTTCTCCCAGTCCCAATTGACTCAGAAGCTGGCCGGCTCGAGTCCTGGCTGACGACACCGGCTGCCGCCTCAAGAGAAGGGGCATCATGGCATTCTCCACGGCGCTGAACTCGGGAAGCAGATGGTGGAACTGAAAGACAAAACCAACTTCCCTGTTTCGATACAGGGCCAGTGCAGCGGGCTCGATCTGGCTCAAGTCCTGTTCGCGAAACAGGATGCGACCCGAGTCTGGCTGATCCATCCCCCCGATCAGATGCAGGAGAGTGGTCTTGCCGCACCCACTGGCTCCACTGATGGCGATTTTCTGGCCCTCGCTCACCTGAAGATCCAGATCCTTCAGGATGGTTAGAGTGGCAGCTCCCGAAGGATAAGTTTTGACAAGCTGCTCGATTCTCAGACCAGTAGTACTCACTTGACTAGCTAATCCTGGTTCCACGTTTCACGTTCCACGTTACAGGCGGCTTCCCCGCTGCTGCACAGTCACTGTAGTTCCTGCTTCTGTAGTTTTCTTGACAGTCAACTTTCCTCGTGGCTTCCGGGCCGGTTCCGGAGAGCATCTGTCCCCTCGCCGAGCAGGCAGAGGCGCGAATGCCAATGAGCGCGCAACCCCCAGAACCCAGAACCCAGAACCCAATTAATCATATCGAAGACCCTCGACCGGGTTGAGGCGGGAGGCAGCCCGGGCCGGCAAGACTGTCGCCAGTGAACTGACCAGCACGGCCATCACCGAAACCACCACCACATCGGTCCAGCGCAGTTCGAAGGGTACATAGGAGATGGAATAGACGGTCTTGTCCAGGGCGATCACCTGGTAAGTCTCGAGATACCAGATCAGGGCACAGCCCAGGATTGCCCCAACACAGGTTCCAACCACACCGATGATCACGCCCTGAAACATGAAAATACGGAGGATGGTTGAAGGAAGTCCGCCCATGGCCGCAATGATGGCAATGTCGCCCCTTTTTTCCATCACCATCATGGTCAGGGTAATGACGATGTTCAAAGAGGCCACCATGACGATCAGACCGATGGCGATGAAGAGGGCCAGTTTCTCGAGTTGGAGGGCCGAAAAAAGAGGGCGGTTCAACTCCATCCAGGTTCTGGTTGTGAACGTCTTCCCGGCCCGGGACCGGAGCTTTTCCGCAGTCGCATCCGCCTGATAGATGTCCACCAGCTGAAACTCGAGGGCCGAGACTTCCTGATCAGACATCCCTTCGAACGCCTGGGCCTCGCGCAATGGAACCAGCACCCAGTTGGCGTCAAACTCCCACAAACCCGACTTGAAGATGGCGGTGATCTTGAAGCCCCTGGTGCGAACCGTTCGTAGGATTGGAGGGGGTGCCAGCTCGCCTCTCATACCCACAGCCCGAACTTGATCGCCCACCAGCAGGCCCAGGGCCTCGGCCAGATCTTCTCCCACGATCATTTCCGGGACGGAGGTCTTCTGACCAAAAGAGGCAGCGTCCCCCTCTGTAATCTTATCCAGCAACCCTCCCATGAACTGAGGTCGTCCGGGATCGATGCCCCGCATGTAAACACCTCGTGATCGGCCCAGGTCACTCTGCAGCAGCGCTTGACTGTAGACCGTGGGAGAAACGGTAGAGACGTTCTCAATCGCACCCAGCTGATCCGCCACCGTGTCATATCCCTGGATAGCCCGGTTCTGGATGTGCAGGAGGGTGATGTGAGTCGTCGCGGACAGGATCCGTTCCTGAAACTCCTTCTGGAAGCCGCTGTTCAGTGCCAGAGCCACTATCAGCGCCATCACGCCGGCGGCCACTCCCACCATCGAGATCAGAGAAACGATGGAAATGACCACCTGTTTGCGCCGGGCCAGCAGGTAGCGAATCGCGACAAAGAGTTCAAAGGGCATCTTCGTCGCCGGCCCTACCGGTCTCCGGTCGCAGCTGGGGGAAGAGGATGACTTCGCGAATCGACCGTCGATCGGTCAACAGCATGGTGAGACGATCGATTCCCATCCCGAAGCCTCCTGTGGGAGGCAGTCCATAGGAGAGCGCCCGGACGTAATCTTCGTCCATGGAGTGGGCTTGCCGATCACCCTGCGCTCTACGCTGGAGCTGTTCCTCGAAGCGGCTCTTCTGCTCGGCCGGATCGTTCAGCTCACTGTAGGCATTGGCCAGCTCGAGCCTGCCCGCGTAGAGCTCAAAGCGTTCCACGAAGCGAGGATCCGAATCCTTCGTTTTGGCCAGAGGGGAAAGCTCCAGCGGGTAATCGAAGATGAAGGTCGGTTGAACGAGCTGAGGTTCGGCCACGGCTTCGAACAGTTCGGCCAGAAGCATTCCCCAGCTCGCTTCTCTCTGTATCTCCACTCCCAGCTGCTCCAGCTGCCTCTGGAGGCAAACGGGGTCGTCCAGTTCCTGTGGAGTCGGAGCGGGAGGCTCGGACCAGTACTCCCGAATAGCCTCCACCATGGACAGACGCCGATAGTTCCCAAAATCGATCTCGTCATCGCCGTAGGGAACCAGTGTGGATCCGGCCACCCGCTCCGCCACTCGAGTGAGCATCTCCTCGGTCAGGTCCATCAGGTCATTGTAGTCGACATAGGCCATGTAGAACTCCAGCATCGTAAACTCGGGATTGTGCTGGATCGAGATGCCTTCGTTTCGGAAGTTCTTGTTGATTTCATAGACCCGATCCAGGCCACCCACGGTCAGTCTTTTCAGGTAGAGTTCAGGCGCCACCCTCAAGAAAAGAGGAACGCCAAGAGCCTCGTGAAAGGTCTTGAAGGGCCGGGCCGTCGCACCTCCGGCCAGAGGCTGCATCATGGGTGTCTCCACCTCCAGAAAGCCCTGCTCATCGAAGAAGCTTCGAAGTTCACGAATGATATGACTGCGCTTGACAAAGACCTCTCGGACCTCGGGGTTGGCGATCAGATCCAGGTAGCGCTGCCGAAATCGAAGCTCCACATCCGTCAGACCGTGCCATTTCTCGGGCAGAGGCAGCAGGGACTTGGCCAGGAGATCGATCCGTTCGACAGAAAGGCTGAGCTCACCCATTCGGGTTCGGAAGACTTTCCCGGTGACTCCGATGAGGTCGCCAAGGTCGAGTAATCGGTAAAGCTGGTAGTTCTCGCCCCCCACCTGGTCCTTTCGGACATAGAGCTGAATCCGGCTACCCTGACCTGCCAGGTCGGCAAAGCCAACTTTTCCATGCCCTCGCATGGAGACAATTCTTCCGGCCGTCTGGACTTGAGCCTCTTCCCGCTCCAGCTCGTCGCCGCTCTTGGAAGAAAACTGCCGAACCAGGTCGGTCACTTCGTGAGTCCGTTCGTAGCGATGAGGATAGAGGTCGTAGCCCAGCCGCTCCAATTCGGCCAGCTTTCGACGTCTCTGCTCGACAGGGTCCGTGGCGCCCTTATCCACTTGATTGGCCCTTTCCAGCGTCTTCCAAGTCCTTACGGATTGCGTCCAGGATACCGTTCACGAACTCTGTCGCTTCCTCTCCGCTGTACTTGCGAGCCACTTCGATCGCTTCGTCAATGACAACCACCGGAGGAGTTTCTGCGAAGAGAAATTCCGCAATCGCCATTCTCAGGATGTTTCGATCCACGGTAGCCATCCGCTCCAGCTTCCAGTTCCTGGCGTGTTTTTGAATCAACCGGTCGATCCGGGCTTCATTCTCCACATAGCGGTCGTGTAGGAACTGGGCGAAGTCCCGAGTCTCGGAGTCGACCTCTTTGGATTCCCAGATCAGTTCCTCGCTGTCCTCGGGATCCGAGAACTCACTTCGGAAGAGTAACTGAAGAGCGTACTCTCGACTCTTTCGCCGACTTCCCATAGCACACCAGTCTGAGAACTACTCGGGCTCCAGTTCCTTCATTGCCTGCACCATCTGCAGGGCCGCCAGCACGGCTTCTGCGCCCTTGTTGCCGTGCCTCCCGCCAGCGCGATCCAGGGCCTGCTCGAGGTTTTGGGCCGTCAGCACACCGAAAGCAACCGGTATTTCGCACTCAAGTCCGACCTGCCCGATACCCCGGCTCACCTCTGCGGCCAGGTAATGATAGTGATCGGTTTCTCCCTGAATCAGCGCACCCAGGCAGACCACGGCATCAGGACGATCCGTTCGTATCAGCAGGCGGGTGGCGAGCGGTATTTCGAAACTGCCCGGAACCCGGACTTCCTTCACATTTTCGCCCGGGACTCCAATTCGAGCGAGCTCCTCCCTGGCTCCTGCCAGCAGGCGTTCCGTCACCTCAGAATTGAAGAGTGAAACCACGATTCCGATCTTCAGGCGGGAGGTGTCGATCTCGAAAGGAGCAACCGGCTTGCTCTCCTCACGTTGAACCACTTGTGTCCTTTGCTACCGGTTTCCCGGCAAAATCGCCCAGATGGCTGGCCCGAGAGAGATAGTGTAAACCGGATATCAAAGTCAAAGCGAGTGTGGCGGCAAAGATCGGTCCGAGTGGAATCAGGATCGAGATTCCTGCGTTGGCGACCAGAACCAGGAATACACTCAAGAGCTGAAAAGTGGTAGCCCACTTTCCCCACATCGAGGGGGGGAAAATGTGCGTACCCCGCAGCCAGTTCACCACAACGGCCCCCAGCACGAGAAGCAGGTCGCGGGCGATGGCGGTGACGGTCAACCAGAGGGGAATCCGAAAAGATCCTGCGGCCCCGGGCAGGCTGAGGACCAGAAGAGCGCTGATGAGCAAGAACTTGTCGGCCAGCGGGTCCAGTGCCATTCCCAGTTCACTCTGCTGCCCCCAACGCCGGGCGATCCATCCATCCAGCAGATCGGTCAATCCTGCGGCAAAAAAGGTGAAGAGTGCCGCCACCGCGGCTCCCCTGAAGATCAGGAGCACCAGCACTGGAACCAGGAGAATGCGGAGAACCGTCAGACTGTTGGCGTAACTCATCGACCTAACTGCAGCGCGGGCGACTTTCACCACGGGCTGCTAAAGCACTCCCGTCCATGAATTGTGTGAAACAACATGTGACTGCGAGCAGCTGAAAATTCTGGCAGGCAGTCCATTTCGAGTCAAGAGAACCGGACTGGAAGGATGTTCTGATCTCGGGCACCAGCTCTTCCACCACGGGGGCCAGGGAGACCCGCCTAGTCGAATCCTCGGCCCCCTTCCTGATGCCGCAAAGCAACTTTTCGTGCCTCTTCGCAACTCAGGAAGTACCCGGGGGGTCAGAGGATGCTAGAATTCGCTGAAACTCTTGATGGAATACCGAAACCAAACCAGGAGCTCCAAGCATGCGATTGAAACTCTTTCTTCTTGCCACCACCCTGTTGACGCCCTCGGCGCTGGCCACTTCTTACGTCATGATGCGCGACGACGTGCTGACCGACCAGGCCCGGCTGGTTCTGGTGGGCAGCGTCGAGCGGGTGGAGAGCATTGTGGCCAATCCAGCCTTCACGCGCTATTACATCCGCTCTGAGCGCCTTCTCAAAGGCCAGCTTCAAGGAGAAACGGTGGCAGTGGATGTGCTCGGGGGAGTGACTCCGAGTGGGACCCGCTTGGTCCTGTACGGAAATCCTTTTTTCTCCACCAATGATCGTCTGATTCTGTTTCTGGTGCCGCGAAATAATGGCTCATACGGTCTGCTCCAGCTCGGCCTGGGCGCTTTCCGGGAGCTCAGGGTCGGAGATCGGATGATCGCCCGTCGGCTCCTTGGCAGTGCTGTCGAGATCCGTTCCAGCCTCAGTGATTCAGAGCGCTTTCACCAGCCCCGCGATTTTGTGGAGTTTGCGAATTGGCTGGAGGACTATTCCAGAGGATTCCGGCGGTCGATGGAATACTTCGTCGATACATCCGAGCTAGAGATACCCTTTACTTCAAGTTTTCGCTTAGGCTCGCAGCCCGGAAGACACGACAAATTCGACAAAGGCGAAAGGGTCGAGTGGTTGGCCTTCGAAGGAGGCCAGCCCGGGCTGACCGGGGGAGGAACCGCGGAGTTGGACGCCGCCTTCGGAGCCTGGAATGCAGACTTAAACACGAACATCAATCAGGCGCTGATCGGGGCCACAGCGTCGAACCCGGGACTAGTATTTGATGGGGAGAACAACGTTTCCTTTGGTGATCCGGCGAACGATATCGATGGCGCCTACACCTGCCCGGGTGGCGGGGTCCTGGCCATTGGCGGAGCTTTCGTGGGCACACCCATTCATTCCCATAAGGGACAGGACTTTTTCACGATCTTAGAAGGGTTTGTAATCATGAACGATGGTGTGGAATGCGCGTTCAGCGACGCAGGCGGGCCCGCGCTGGCTGCCGAAGCCTACGCTCACGAGATTGGCCACTCACTGCTCGTGGACCATTCCTGTGGCGAGTTCATGGCCTGCACAGATCCGGAGAAGGACGACGCTTTAATGCGAACCCCAGCTCATGATGACGGTCGGGGCGCTCGGTTGGGAACTGACGATCGCCTGGCCATCGCACAGCTCTACTCCAACCCCACCGAGGGCTTTGCCAAGGCCATCTTCGCCCAGTACATCGACTGGGATCAGGTAGGTGCTACCAGAATCGTGATTCGCAACAACGGCAGTCAGACCGACACGGGCCGGATCAACTTCCAGAATGCCGATGGGGAGCCACAGCTCGTGCCCGTCAGTATTTCGGGCAGCGCCCCCACAGGTTTGTTGAGCAGTGTCGCCTTCGCCATTCCTGCCGGAGGTGTATTCGACGTCTCGACGGCCGGGACGGGTGACCTGGTACAGGGCAGCATCGAGGTCGTGTCCGATCTGGCCGCAGACTCAAAACTCGAAGCCACAGAGGCTTTCGAGGTCCTGGGCAACTTCGTCTCGGTGCCGAGCTCCACGCTGGCTGCCATCCAGCAGGTCTTCGTGAGTGTCAACAACGACGAGAATACGGGGTTCGCTGCCTACAATCCGAACCCCACCACCGTGGACATGAACCTGTGCATGATTGACGGTGCCGGCAACGAGCGTGCTGAGACACAGCTTTCCGTGGCTCCAGCCAGCGCATCGTCGGTTTTGTGGACGATGCTTCTCTGTTCGAGGCCTTTCTGAACAGCGTGAACAACAACTTCACGGGAACCATGAATATCAGTACCGGCAATGGAGAGGTTCTGGCCATCCTGGGACTGCTGCAGAAGAGAGCATCGCAGGCCCTGATCGCTGTCGAGACCAGCACCAATGCACCCCATCCTGAACCCTAGGGAGACGTTCCATGTTCCACGTTCCACGTTTCACGTCGTACGTTCCAGGTTGTTCCTTTTCTTTGCGGCCTGCGGGCCGGGTGCCCCAAGGTGGCTTCTCGGTTCGCCGGGAATACAGAGGCGCGAATGACAATGAGCGCGCAACGTGGAACGTGGAACGTGGAACGTGGAACCACGCGAGCGGGAGCGAGCAGTGAACCCAACCCAAAAACGAACCCTTGGACGCACGGGAGTGGAACTCACTCAATTCGGATTTGGAGGAGCTCCCATCGGGGAACTGTTCGTGCGCGTCAGCGACGAAGAGGCCCAGGCTACTCAGCAGGCTGCCTGGGACCACGGCGTCCGCTACTTCGACACCTCTCCCTGGTACGGGCTGGGCCTGAGCGAGCACCGGATGGGCCGCTTTCTTTCGCAGCAGGGAAGGGATGAATTTGTCATTTCGACCAAGGTGGGCCGCCTCCTCAAACCATCCTCCGATCCGGCTGTTCTCGAGGGCTCCCCCTGGATTGGAGGCCTTCCCTTCGAGCCTGTCTTTGACTACGGCTACGATGCCCTCATGCGCTCCTTTGAAGACAGCCTGCAACGGCTCGGCTTGAATCGAATCGACCTGCTTCTCATCCATGACCTTGACTCCCTGTACCACCCGACGGAAGCCCTTCTGGGGGCTCACCTCACCCGCCTTGCGAGCAGCGGATGGAGGGCACTGGATGACCTTCGAACCGCCGGCGTCATCGGTGGAGTCGGCGCCGGAATCAACCAGAGGGGAATGATTCCCAGATTTCTCGACCTGGTGGACCTGGACTTCTTTCTGGTCGCGATTCCCTACACCCTGATGGAGCAGGATGTTCTGGACGACGAGTTTCCCCTTTGCGAGGAGCGTAATGTGGGCATCGTCATAGGAGCTGTCTTCAGCTCGGGGATTCTGGTCACGGGAGCCATCGAGGGGGCCAAGCACAACTATGCGGATGCCACGCCCGAGGACCTGGACAAAGTTCGGCGCATGGAAGCCGTGTGCAGGAGCCACGGAATCCCGTTGCCGGCGGCTGCCCTGCAGTTCCCCTTTGGCCACCCCTGTGTGGCCAGCGTTATTCCGGGAGCTTTCCGGCCACAACATGTAGAGCAGAACACCGCCCACTTTCAGTGCGGCATCCCCTCTGACCTGTGGGAGGAACTGAAGGCCGAGAATCTGATTCGCCCTGACGCACCCACGCCCTGAGGGGTTCCGGGTTTCGGGTGGTTGGTTCCGAAGTCGAACCCGATTGACAGATGGCGTGATCGGGCGTTAAATGGATCACATAAACTTTCGGGGGAGGAGAGTAAAGTTACAGAAAATGATTGCAAGAATCCGCTGCCTCACAGCCTGTCTGTTCATTCTTCTGAGTCTGCCCGCGACCGTGACCGCCTCGCCTCTTCAGAGTGAACAGCAGGAAAAGGAAAAAAAGGATGAGAAGCAAGAAGAAGAGGAGAAGCAAGAAGAGGAAGAGAAGAAGTTTGCGGTTTTAGGAGGGTGGCTGAATGACCGGGACCCTCTGAATGACCGGGACCCTCTCGAGGGCATGAGATATGCAGCCCACCAACTGCAGCGCCTGCAGCCCTTTCCCCGGGAGATGGAGCACGATCTGCAAGCCTACGTTGAAGAGGAGACCATTCGGGTCAACCCCCAGACAACTCGGGTTGTGACCCGGATTTATCACGACGACGGCTTCGGCTCACGGCGACTCGTCAGTGTGACGGAAGAAACCCGCACGGTGGAGAAAGACGGGCAGGAAGAAGCGGTCAGAACCATCTCGCGCCCGGATGCCAACGGCCGGCTTCAGGTTGAAGAGGAACAAACGCAGCGAGTTGTCTCCAGAGAGGACAACGAGTTCGAGGTACAGACCGTGGTGTCTATGCCGGGAGCAGACCGCCGCCTGCAGCCCGTGGAGCAATTCGTTCAAACGGAACGTCGCCTGGCCGATGGAACGGTCGAACTCGACCTCACTTCCTATGTGGTCGACAGCAATCGCCAGTGGCAACCCGTGAAGCGGCACACGGCAGTCACTCGGGCCGTTGGGGGGGAAAGCAGGACAGAGGAAGAAGTCTACCAGGCCGATCTCAACCGGCGTCTGTCTCTCACCGACCGGATTACGAGCCGGGAGTGGCCGGCCGAAAACGGCACCCTGCGACGCACCATCGAAACCCGGAGTGTGAATCCGCAGGGAAACCTGCAGCTGGCCGAGCGGGTGAACACTGTTCGAACCATCGATCCGGACGGCTCGGTGAAAATCGTACAGGATCAGGAACTCCGCCATCAGGGCAGCGGCCGGATGCAACTGTTCGAGAGAATCGTCTCTTCCTCCATAGCGGGAGCCGAGGCCGAGGGAAGCACCGAGCTCTGCGTCGAAACCTCCGACAATAACGGCCGGTTGACCGTCGCCCGAACCTACAGGGAAGAGCGATCCGGAGCCGAGGGAAGCGAGAGGCAAACCCGGACCGTCAAGCAGCAATGATTCTCAGGATTCCTGTTACTTGTCGGGCAGGAGCACCCCGCTGATTCCGGCTTTTCCAGCCTGGCGGTTGAAGTCGCGCACCCCGGGGGCCAGCACTCGATCCAGCCGCTCCAGGATATCCGACAACGCGCCCTTCAAATCCTCGTATCTCCGGTAGGAGCCCTCCGTCGGTAAAGCGTCCTGTCCATTGACCACGCCGAACAGATAGGCGATCTGATTGTCAATACGAGGCGGGAAATTGAGCGGATCCTGGCCACTTTCGTTCCTGGCTTGAATCAACTCCTCCTCAATCGAGGTCAGCTCGTCCAGCAGCCCCTCACCGACCTGTTCAAGTCGTTTCACATCCTCCAGTCCCGCACTGCGAGCCCGGGCTAACCCGGATTATGCATGAGATCTGAATCCGAGTGAGATTTGGGCCCAGAAAAAAGGCCGTAGCTCTCTGATATAAAAGGGTTTACATAAACAACGACCCTAAACAGGAGCTACGGCAATGTTGGTTAAGCAACCGTTTTTCTGTAATTTCCTCTAGGGCCTGTAGGGAAGAATTGCTCCACTTGTTTTTTCCAGCCGGCCAGGTTCAGGTATTGCCGGCCGGTTAACCACTCCTCGTGTATCTCTGCAAGCACAGCCGAGATGAGCCGCAGCGCCGATGCTTCGTGGGGAAAGATTCCCACCACCCGGGTTCGTCTCCGGATCTCCCGGTGCAGTCTCTCCAGTCCGTTGATGGTTCGGATCCTTCGCCACCAGCTCCTCGGAAAATCAAACACTGTCAGCCCTTCATCCAGGTTGTCTTCCAGCCAGCTCACGAACTCCGGTGCAATCTTTTCGAACTTCTTGACGACTTTACCCTTGAGCTCCTCGGCATCCTCTCGAGACGGGGCATCGAAAATGTCCCGCATGGCCTGGGCGATGCGGGGCTTGTCCTCTTTGCGGCGAGCATATTGTTGGGCGTTTTTGCTCAGGTGAAACTGACAACGGTTCCAGGGCACCGACGGATAAACTGCCCGCCTGGCCGCCTTCAGTCCTTCGTGATCGTCACTGACCAACAGCTCGACCCCTCTCAGTCCACGCTTGTGCAGATCTCCCAGAAACCCTCGCCAATGCACCTCCGCTTCGCTGATCTTGGCGCTCAGACCCAACACCTCTCGCGTCCCGAAACGATTGACTCCTATGGCTTTTAGGATGGCCACGTCCTGCACCCTGCCGCCTCTTCGAACCTTCTCGTAGTGGGCATCCAGATACACGATCGGATACTCTCCCAGCTCCCGGCTTCGAAACTCTTCCAGCTCTTCGTCCAGCATCCCGGCCACTCTCGAGACCTGGGTGGCCGAGATCTCCAACCCACACAGCTGCTCCGTGATCTCGGTGACTTTCCTCGTCGAGACGCCCATCACATACATCTCGGCAATGGCCAGCTTCAGGGCCTTCTCCGAACGGCAACCCCTCTCCAGCGACTTGGGATAAAACCTCAACCCACGCACCTGTGGAATCTCCAAGTGCAGCTCTCCCACTCGAGTCTGAATCCGCTTGCCTTTGAATCCGTTTCGATAGCCTCGCCGACTGGCTGTTCTCTCGTACGCTTCCGCTCCCAGAAACTCGCTTCTTTCCAACTGCATCGCCACGTTGAACAACTTCTCCAGGATTCCTCGAAAGGCTTCTGTTCCTTCCTCGATCAACTCCGCCAGGATCTCCCGTGGTACTCTCTTTTCCAGATCTGGGTTCATTTGATTCTCCTTGCCAGATTCTCGTTTCTGTTTTTGGAGAATCCTGTCCCAGACCTCTGTCTTTCCGACCCAAGGCCTGACCAGAAATTACAGAAAAAAAGTTACACTACTGCAATGCTGAAAGCAGTCTGCCAGAATACCCTGCCATTTCACAGCCACAGAAAGATCACGGCGCGTTTTGATGGGGGGAGTCTGACTTCCGACGCAGGATGGTTGTTGTTTGGATCGCTGGATCGGCAACATCGGTTGTGCGAGGGCTTCAGTTCGTGTATTTCGGAAAGCCGGGACCGACGCTACGTTCGTCATGACCTGTTGAAGTTGATTCGACAACGAGTCTTGCAGATCGTGGCCGGCTACGAAGACTGTAATGACGCCGATACGCTGCGCTCCGATCCGATGCTCAAGACAGTCTGTGATCAGTTGCCCGAGAGCGATCCCGATTTGGCCACCCAGCCGACTTTCTCCCGTTTGGAGAACTCCGTCACCAAGAAGGATCTGATGCGTCTGAGCCAGTGGCTGCTAGGCCGTTATGTGCGCTCCCTGAAGAAGAGACGTCCCAGCAAGATCATCCTGGATCTGGACAGTACCGACGACCACACTCACGGTCAGCAGGAGTTCTCCTTCTACCATGGGTATTACCGAAACCACATTCTGCCTCCTTTGCTGATCTTCGATGCCGACACGGGCGACCTGGTGTGTGTCGTGTTGAGACCTGGCAACAAGGGGGCTGCCTCTCACATCGTGCCCATTCTGAAGCGAGTCGTGGAGGCCATCCGACAAGGAGTGGGGACGGATGTCGAGATTGAGATTCGGGCCGACAGCGGCTTTGCCACGCCTCGGCTCTACGAGTTCTGTGAAGGTGAAGAGAATCAACTCCAATATGTCATTGGGTTAAGTCGAAACCCTCGCCTGCAGCGAGTGGTCGAGCCGCTGCTGGATTCGACTCGGCTGCAGTTCGTTGAGCTGGAGGAAAAACAGCGTCAGTTTGACGAGTTTCTTTATCGAGCCAAGAGCTGGGATCGATCCCGTCGCGTCATTGTCAAAGTGGAGGTCGATCAGCGCGGGATCAATCGTCGCTTTGTGGTCACCAACCGGGACGATCTCTGCTCCCAATCACTTTATGACCACTATACAAACCGAGGGCAGACCGAGAACTTCATCAAGGCCTTCAAGAATCATCTGAGCATGGACCGACTCAGCTGTCATCGATTCCTGGCCAATCAGTTTCGACTCCTCCTGCATGCACTGGCTTACCAGATGTTCGTGCGCCTCCGCGACTATCTGCACGGGACTCCCTGGCACAAGCTCGAAATCGAAACCTTACGTCGTCGTGTCCTCAAGATCGGGGCCCGCATCCGACAAACCACTCGACGCATCTGGGTCCATCTTTCCTCAGCCTTTCCCGAACAACCCCTCTTCCACCTCGTCTTGAGTCGCCTCAACTCCAGCTAGCTTCTCCCAGTTCCCCAAAAAACCGCTTCCGATACTCATCCAGGCCCAGATCTGTCTGAAATTCACTCCCCCAACCACTCAAACGCCTCCCCAACCGATATTCTTCGCAAATCCGCCTGTCACACCTGCCCGCTTCCGAGTTGGGCCACTTCTCGACTCGTTTTTCAACACCGGACTACGGTTTTTGCATAATCCGGGCTAACTGGATACAGTGCTCGACCCAATCCTGGTCGCCAAAATCCGCAATGAACGAGTCCCCGGAGTCAGCCAGACGATAGGGATGAACATGCAGCCCGACCTCGTCCCCCTGTCTTCTCATTTCTTCCAGAAAACCGCCGTAACGATCGACACCCCACCGGGAGGACCCATAGACCTTCTCGACCTGAAAATCCATACGCAGAAGCCAGATAAAATGGACCGCTTGTCCTGTGGCCGCTCCAGATCTTCCCGCCACTTACGGACCACAGTCATGGACTTCTCCACACCAGTCCAGGGAACCCTTTCGGTGGGACTGATGAAGACCCCATCGGGCTCCGCATCAATGGCAATCAATATTGGAATCAGATTTTCAGCACTTGACTTCTTTGACATCCAGATCACAGGCAAACAGCGGTGTGTCCTCGCCGCATGCACCAGCATGGGGGGAACAGTGATTTTCTTCAACTCCAGCGAAACAATTTGAGCGCCAGCAGAAATGAAACACTCATCCAGGCGGCCAGAATAGACAGCGGAAGTCCCTGAGACACCAGGGGCTGCCCTTCCAGAATGACGGCCCGCAGGGCATTGATCAACTGAGTCAGCGGCAAAGCCTGTATGAACGGCTGCATGAACTGGGGAAACCGTTCCGCCGAGAAGAATATCCCGGAACAGAGCCACATCGGAAGCATGACCAGATTCATGATGCCCGAAATCGACTCGATGCGCCGGGCTCGAGAAGCGGCCAGCAACCCCAGGCCGGCAAAGGCCATCGCTCCCGTAAGACCCACTACGAAAATGGACAGAATACTGCCCTGGATGGGAACTCCGAATATGAGATTGGCAGCCACCAGCAGCACGAACGCCTCCGGCACGAAAAAGATGAGGCGCGGCCCCACCACCGAGAGCAGGAACTGGGGTCGTCGCAGGGGGGTCCCGATGAGGCGCTTGAGCAGCTTCTTCAGTCGCATGTTGACCAGACCAAAGCCAACTCCCCACATGCCTCCGCCCATTAGATTCATGCCGATCAGACCAGGCACCAGAAAATCTATGTAGCGGGACCCGGGCGCAGTCACGGTCACGTCGCGAGCGGGCCGTGGGTCAATCCTTCCTGCAGCCCGCTGCAAGGCATCATCAATGGCGGAACGCGCGCTTCTTGCCTCCGGATTCGAGGGGTCGTAGTGGTACTCGAAACCACCGGATTCGTTCAGGACAATCACCAGCGGCGTTTTGCTTCCCCGTAGACGGCCAAAAGCTACGCTGGCGGAATGGACTGTGATCTTGAATCCTTCATTGTTACCCAGAGCCGTTGCCACTTCCCGCGCCGCATCTCCCGCGACTACATCGAAGGTGATCGGCCGACTCCCGGTTCCCTGAAAGGCAACTCCGAGCCCGATGACCATCAACAGCGGAAAGCCATAGGTCCAGAAAATCGCCTCCGGCTCGCGCAGGTAGCCGCGCATGTTGCAGAGGGTCAGCTGGACCAGAGCGTTTTTCTCAAGCATCGCGCAGATGCCTCCCTGTTAAGCTCACAAACACATCCTCCAGGTTGGCGTGACGGGTGGCCAGAGTCTTCAGGGTCAGGCCCCGGGCTTTCAGGTGCTCCAGCAGACCTGGAAGGCTGAGACGTGGCTCGGAAACGGCCAACAGATAGATGCCAGCCTCTCTGGTCACGCCTTTCACCGCCTCCAGCTCTCGTAACTCCTCGTCCAGGCTTTCGATTTCCAAATCATTCTCGAGACTGAACTCGATCACGTGATCCCCACCCAGCCGAGCGACAAGCTCCCGGGGAGACCCCTCGGCGATGATCGTCCCCATGTCAAGGACTGCCACCCGGTCACAGAGGCGCTCCGCTTCTTCCATGTAGTGGGTCGTCAAGAGGATCGTTCTGTCCCGGGCACGAAGATCGGTGACAATATCCCAGAGCTGTCGCCGCGCCTGTGGGTCGAGGCCGGTCGTCGGTTCATCCAGGAAGATCAGCTCAGGATCCCCCACCAGGGCGACGGCAACGGCCAGACGCTGTTTCTGTCCGCCCGAGAGTTCCCGTACCCAGGAAGAAGCCTTTTTGCTGAGGGCGACCAGGGAAAGTGCGTCGTCGAGCGAGAGTCCTAAGTCATAGAAGCTTCGGAACAGTCGCAGGATTTCGATGACGCTCAGTTTTTCCTGAAAGCGAGTTTCCTGGAGCGTGATGCCGATTCGTTGACGAATCTGATGGTCCTTTCCCTGGCCCCACCCGAGCCCCAGGACTTCAACCTGGCCCGAAGTCGGTTCCAGGAGACCCTCCAGGATCTCCACCGTCGTCGTCTTCCCCGCCCCGTTGGGACCAAGCAGTCCGAAGCACTCGCCTTTCTCTACCGACAGATTCAGGCCGTTCACGGCATCGACAACCTTCTGCTTCCTCTGGTACTGCTTGTAAAGCTGTTGGCAGCGGATCGTAGTAGACATGGGAACCTCTTAACTTTTAACCTTCAAGCGGCAACTTTCAACCTGAACTCCAAAAAGGGGGTGTGAGACCGTGGAACGTGGAACGTGGAACGTGGAACGCGGAAGGCGAGCGCAGCCAGCGCGATGTCACGATTCCGGCACCAGGGCCACGATGCGCAATGGTCCTCCACTGCCGCCACCAATTTTCATCGGCAGTGCCACAATGACAAAGTCTTTCTCTGGAAGTCGCTCCACATGGGCTACATTCTCAAAGGCCGGAATATTGGCCTTGAAGAGAATCTGATGGGACTGAAGCTGCTTGGACTGGCCGAAGTCGATGCCGGGAGAGTCCAGACCGATGGCCCTGATCGAACGGTTGTCCACCAGCCAGCGGGCCGCCTCGGGCGCCAACCCCGGAAAGTGGAGATTGGCTACGGCCCCCTCGCCCTGCTCCTCCGTTCCCAGGTACTGACCCCGGTCCGGCCAGAACTGCCCGAAGCCCGTGTAGAGCAACACAATCACACCCTCGGGCAGGCTGCCGTTGCGCTCTTCCCAGGACTGGAAGTCCCCAATGGTGACTTCGTAATCCGGGTCTTCCAGACAGAAACTGGAGACATCGATTCGGACCGCGGGTCCGATCAGGCGCTCCACGGGAATCCGGTCGGCACTCCAACCGCCCTCTGCGAAATGAACCGGGGCGTCCAGGTGGGTTCCCCCGTGTTCCGCTGCACAAAAAGAATTGGCCTCGTAGTAGTACCCTCCCTCGGTGTATCCGCGGGCGTCCACCGTCAGCTCAAACCCGTCGGCCGTGGGCCAGTAAATTGTCTCCGCGTCGAAAGGATGGGTGAGATCAATGATCGAGGAACTTTGCAGCAGGTCTGCCAGGCGAGCCGCCTGCGCCGGGGGTTCACTTTCGTGAACCACCGTGCAGGCGGCAAATAGAATCAGCAGCGGAAGGAAGCGTTGAGCCATGGCAGAATGCCCTCCGGTTAGTACTTCTTGAAACGCAGCAGTTTCTCGCTCACTTCCCCGTCTCTGGAGCGCATCACGAGGTAAGTCAGCAGGGTTTCTTCATCAATCCTGTAATTGTGAGCCCGCTGAAGAAGGCCTGTTTGTCGCCCAGGCGAACCAGCCGATTGAAGCGGGCACGGAGCGGCCTCCTTCTCCCAGTTTCAAGGTGTGTTCCGTGGATTTCTGCTGGGCCATTCCAATGCATCCCATCAGGCTCAGAGTAAGGAACAGCGCAAACAGTGACTTCATGTGTGTCCTCCCAAAGTTTCTGGCGTAGACCAACCCAGTTTACTCTGCCACACGGGAACTTGCTTGAGTTCCCTTCTGCCGGAGGGGTAAAGTGAATCGACCAGTCGAACCCGAAGATCACATGGAGACCCAGACATGAAACACGGAACCTTGAGCAGCTTCGTCTTACTTCTCTTGACAACCCCACTGCTGGATGCCCAGCCGACTGTGAAACCGGTTCTTCACGGCAAGCACTGGGTCGCAATCACCGGCAAGCCCTTAGCAGCGACCGCTGGAGCCATGATGTTCATGAAGGGCGGAAACCCTGTAGATGCGGCCTGCGCCATGCTGGCCGTGACCTGCACCATGTTCGATGGATTGAGCTGGGGCGGAGAGACCCAGGCCCTCATCTACAACCCGGAGACTGGGAAGGTGATCGGCATCAATGCGCTGGGAGTCGCCCCCACGGGTGCGACACCTGATTTCTTCAAGGAGAAGAAGCTGGAGTATCCTCCGGAGTACGGCCCCCTGGCGGCCGTGACCCCGGGTACTCCCGGAGGCCTGATGGTCATGCTGGCCGAGTACGGGACGTTTTCGCTGCAGCAGGTTCTGGGTCCGGCCATGCAGATGGCGGCCGGATATCCCATCGAAGCATCTGCGGCCGACAACATCGAGAGCGAGAAAGAACAGATCAAGGAGTGGCCCTACTCCCAAAAGACCCTTCTGCCTCACCTCGGGGACGAGGAGAGGGAGGCTCCCCATCCGGGAGAACTCTTTCATCAGCCCGACCTCCTCGAGACCCTTCAAAAGCTGGTCAAGGCGGAGCAGCAGGCGCTCAAGTCGGGCCAGAGCCGTAAGGCTGCAATCCTGGCCGCTTATGATCGCTTTTACAGGGGGGACATCGCCGAGGAATTTGTGCGCGGTTCACGGGAACAGGGAGGACTGCACACTCTCGAGGACCTGGCAAACTGGCAGGTCTACATCGAAGAGCCGGTCATGACGACCTACAAGGGAGTGGAGGTGTACAAGCTCCAGCCCTGGGTTCAGGGTCCGGTCATGCTCCAGGCCCTCAATATTCTCGAAAACGTCGACCTGAAGTCGATGAGTTACAACAGCTCGCGCTACATCCACACGCTCTACCAGGCCATGAATCTGGCCTATGCTGACCGTGATTTCTACTACGGAGATCCCTATGTTCCTCCTTCGGAACCGATCCGCGGACTGCTCTCCAAAGAGTACGCCCGCAGTCGCTTCCAGCTGATCAACCACGAAGAGAACGACCCGGATGTGAAAGCGGGCGACCCCTACCCCTTTCAGGACCAGAAAAACCCGTACCTGGATTTACTCGAGGCCTGGCCACCTGAGAAAGAAGAGAAAGATGCTGAGGAAATGACGGAGGCGGAGCTGCGCCGCTACGAGGAGAACTTCCGGGCCGGGACCACTTCGATTCAAGCCGCCGACAAGAACGGCTGGGTGGTTTCCGTGACCCCGAGCGGCGGCTGGATTCCAGCCTGTATCGCCGGCCGTACCGGCATCGGCATGAGCCAGCGGATGCAGAGCTTTGTTCTGGACCCGGCCTGGAATCCCTTCAACGTGGTTCGGCCCGGCCAGCGTCCCCGGGCCACTCTCACACCCGGAATGGCACTCAAGGATGGCAAGCCCTACCTTTCCTTCGCGGTCCAGGGTGGCGACACGCAGGATCAGAACCTCCTGCAGTTCTTTCTGAATTTTGTCGAGTTCGAGATGAATGTCCAGCAGGCGGCTGAGGCAGCCAACATCGTGAACTACCAGATCCACAGCTCCTTCGGAGAACACGAATCGAAGCCGGGGCGCCTGGCCCTGCGTGAAGATGTCCCCCCCTGGGTACAGGCGGAGCTGCGCAAGATGGGCTATGACATTACGACGCTGGCCAGCACCTCGGGGCCCATCAACGCGATCTATTTCGACCGCAAGCATGGAACCATGTGGGGAGGTTCGAGCAACCACGCAGAGGATTACGGGATCGCCTGGTAGCTTTGCGTTCCACGTTCCACGTTTCACGTTTCTTGGCTCCGCAAGAAGAACAGAACGGTAGAGCCTCAGCTCACCGTTGTCCTCAATTCCCCAGATCTGAGCAATTTGCCAGATAGATCTCAAAGTTGCGGTCGGGATTCTGACCCTGGAAGTCTGCGGTTGATCGAAACGCAAGAAGCGTTCCGGCTGCGCTGAAACTCGGCAACTGGTTGAGCACCTCCAGGGAGCGGGTAACCTGGAACACCTTGCCGGCCAGAAGGTCAAGCAGAAAAATCTCACGATTCGTGTCGCGATTCCGTTTGACGGGGTTTTTGTTAGACGCCATCAAAAGCAGCCTGCCGTCAGCACTCAAGTCGGTAACATCCGACTTTCCCAGTGGACCCGTCACCTGTTCCAGCGTCTGCCCTGTGCGGTTGAAGACGAAGAGGACCTTGTCCCCCTTGGGATTCAGACCGGTCAGGTCCTCCCGGGAAGTAAAGACGGCATGAGAGGCATCGAAATCCAGCTGCGGAGAACCCCTGATCAGATCTTCCGCAGCCTCGCGTACCACCCCCATCAGGGTGGTGACTCGAGTTTCGATCTCGTACAGGTAGGCCACTTCATCTCCCCCGCTATTCAGACCGCCAATATCTGCCGTAGAATGGAACGCCACCCACTGGCCGTTTCCGCTAATCGTGACCTGACCGTTGGGTCCGTTCGCCGTCTGACTGATCTGGTAAGAGTCCTGATTTGAATCGAACAGAAAGACCTCGCGATTCCCGTCTCCATTCTCACCGGTGATGTCATCAGAGGAGGTATAGACCAGTCTGGTTCCCGCATAATTGATCTCATAGCGGCCCCCCGCCTCCGGCGTTCCGGGAACGAGTGAAAAAAGGGAGGAGGAGAGGACAAAAAGGTTGAAGCCTTCGGGGGCGGTTCCCGTCAGGTTGGCCGTGGAACCGACCACCACGACACTGCCGTCGGAATTGGAGACGGGCTTGCTGGTTTTTGAGTCGCTTGTCTCGGTGACCTGGGTGAAGGTTTGGGCAGGCACATCAAAGTCGAAGAGCTCCTGGTTGCCGTCCCCATTGAGATCGAGAAGATCGGATGTGGAAGTAAAGAAGAGGTGGCTCCCGTTTCCAGCAAGTGCAGGAGATTGATTCTGGCCACTCTCCGTAACGGTCACCTGTCCGATGCGACAGGGGCCCGGGGAAAGCTTCCTGGGGGGATTCAGCCCTCGATGCGAATACACTCGCGGCAACCGAACCAGGGCAAGACCCGCATCTTCACGGGCCAGGATGACACCCCCTTCGGGCGCGAAGGGATTCCCCTCTTTCAGGAAGATGATGTCCACGACTCCGGAGACGTCAATCCAGGGTCGTATCTCCCCAATGGCGGGAATAGCCAGCAGAATTCTGCCAGCTCCTCTCTCGGGAACGAGCAGGTGGAAGGAGTAGGGACATCCAGTGAGACTCCGATAGAAGCCCAGCAACGGACCCGGGTTCTCCAGGTCGCGACGGATGGTTCTCAGCGATCCCGTGAAACGAACGAATTCGGCGAGTTCACCCTTCCTCGGCAAGGACGCGTAGATGTTTCCGGTGCACTGATCCACGGCGATGAGACCGTTGCCGAGAACGACGACCGTCTTCTTGTCGGGTGGGGCCTGGTCGGTGAGAGACCTGGAGCCGGCCAATCCGATGTTCAGGGAGACCAGGGGGATCGAGCTGACTTCGGTCTCCTCAGCAACCAGCAGATCTCCACTGATCGCATCCAGGGCCAGGACGGTCGGTTGCTTCAGCCCTGAGGCGACCTCTGTGAAAGCCCCGCTGCAGGGGGTCGAGACGAAGTATGCGCCCGCTGTTGGTAGCGCTCATGAGCAGATACTCATCGCCGTCTTCCCCGTCAAAGGCGATCATCTTGGCCACTTCTTCACCCTGTATCAACGTCAGGGTCTGGGGGACCTGTGCGGTGACATCCACAATTCTCGTGGAGGAAGCAGCCTGAACGGGTCCGGCAAAACCTGGAGGAGACGCGGCGGCAACCAGTTCGGCGGTGAACAGTTTTTGCAGCCCGCCCAGGTAGGCGACCGATTGCAGGATCCCTAGATCGGACCGAAAGACCTCGGAGCTGAGAACGTCTACCGAGGCTCCCACAGCTGCCGTCTCCGAATTGGCGGCCACAGTGACCGGCTGATCCTCCGGAATCAGAGCCGGCGCCCTGTATCCTCCCTCTCCGGTGATTGTTCCCACCGTGGTATTCCCACCAACAGCACCGTTCACAGTCCACTCCAGCGGCCCGTCGAGACCTTCCGCTTCGAAACTCTGCAGGCTCCCAGGTTCGAGAATGGCCAGGGGCGGCTTCAGGCGAATCTCCTCACCACCCGAGTCGGGCTCAAAAAGCGTGGGTGCTTGCTGAGGCGGGATATTGGCAAAGACACCACTGGCCAGACTGCCAAATATGGAGGTCAGATAGATCGGAACATCGCTCTTGACCCAGATAAAACCGCCTGCCTGACCGGCCGCGCCGTCGATCAATTCCTCAATCAGCTTGCTGACTCTCTCTCCCGGGCGAAGAACGGTCGCAAAGGACCCGATTCGGGTTCCGTCCGGTCGAAACGCCACGACCTGAACATTGGCTGCAAGGGCCCCCGAATTCAGGAACGCGACTCCGGTAAAAAAGCCCAGGTCCGTTGCTATGTGAGAAAAAAGAACCCGCCGAAGGCCCTGGGCGGCCCCCGAGACAGAGGCTATCGAGCCAACCACCGGAACGGAATAACTCATGGCTCCAAAAAGAGCTTCCGATGTCGCTTCGATCTCCAGCCAGCCTTCCAGAGTCTCCTCACCGGAGAAGCCGAACATAGCCTCCAGATCTTCGCCGAGATGCCCCCCAGGTTGAATCACGCGGTTGACTGGATTGGTCTGCAGGTCCTGCTGGTCATAGAGAGTTCCATCCGGCCTGTGAGCTTTGATGGTGACGATGACCGCATCCTCGGATTCGCTCGAGAGTGTCAGGCGAGACTCGAGGCCCCCCAGAACTGCCATCTGGGGGAAAAAGCTTCTGTCTACCGGCTCATCGATGGGTACAGCGTTCAGGCCCAGCAAGTCACCTGGGCCCTTGACCAGCTCGAAGCAGGCGATGTCGGTGTTGGCGGTGGCGGTCAGGGAAAAGAAGCTGGTTTCTGCGGAGTCATCCAGTCCGAACAGCTCGGCCACATTCAGTCTTTGGACGCCGTGCGAGGGAATGAGGAGCTGGCGGGACCACGCCTCACTTTCTTCACCTGAAAGCTGGAGTTCGATGTCCGCATCAACATCGCCCGGGTTAATGATGTTGATCTCAGGGGAGAAGCCGCCCCCGATGCGGACATCTACAAGCACAATGCCCGCAGCTTACACTGGGAGGTCCGCACCGTCAAAAACAGTGAATTCCAGGTCAAGGAAGATAAAGAAACCGGTCAGGTCGTTGGTCTCGCTGATGATTGAGAACCACCCGATCGTGGACTCTGGGAGGACATTACCAAAGAAGTCGCTGGTCAGGAGAGCCAGCTGCTGGTTACCCTCTATGACCATCTCGACCGGGTTCTGGATTCCTTCTCCGGCCACAACCTCTCCATCTTCCAGGTAAGCGGTGACCGTGATCGTGGCAGCTTCCTCCCGGGGATTCACGATGGCCACCCCGGTGATCGTGCCGGGCTCGTTCAAGAGGCGAGGGAAATGGAGGCGAGACTCCGCGAGCGACCCGGGTGAGATGAGTACGACCAGCCACCACAGTGACAGGAAATAACGCACTTCAGCCCGATTCAGAATATACATTCCTGGTGAATTGCAAATGGACAGCCTCAGTTCCTCTTCGAAGCCCAGAACCTAGCCCGCATAGATCACCGATGAGGACCTTAAAAGGCCGCCCTGTTTGGTATAAAGTGTTTTGAATGAACATTTTCACACGCAAACGGAGGCGGCCCTTATGAGAACAGAGTGTAAACAAGTCAGGTTCGAATTTCACCAACTATCTCAACGCAAAGTGAAGGCGCGGTTCGACGGTGGAAAGATCACCTCCGATGCAGGGGTGCTGCTGTTGCGAGAGGTCGAGAGGGGGACGGGTCTGATCGCCGGACTGGCTGAGTGTTTCAGGGATCATCGGGATGCGCGGTTGATCGAACACACGGTGGAGGAGTTGTTGGGGCAGCGCATCTACGGACTCTGTCTGGGGTACGAGGATCTGAACGATCATGATCAGTTGCGCACCGATCCGATGCTGGCGGTGGCGGTGAATAAGGCCGATCCGTTGGGGGAGCGGCGGCGGCAGGCCTCAGATCGGGGGAAGGCGCTGGCGGGCAGGTGTACGCTGAACCGGTTGGAGTTGACCGGAGCCGAGGTCGATGAGCAGGAGCGGTACAAGAAGATCGCGATGGACCCGGACCGGATCGACGGCTGGATGGTGGATGCCTTCGTGGAGTCCCACGAATCGGCGCCCGAGGAGATCGTGCTGGATCTGGATGCGACCGACGACCCGATCCATGGCCAGCAGGAAGGCCGGTTCTTTCACGCTTACTACCGCCACTACTGTTATCTCCCGCTGTACATCTTCTCGGGGGAGCATCTGCTGTGCGCCCGGTTGCGGTGTTCCAATATCGATGGGGCCGCGGGATCGGTGGAGGAACTGGAACGGATCGTCGGCCGGATTCGGCAGAGCTGGCCGGAGGTCTCGATCGTCATCCGGGCCGACTCGGGCTTTTGCCGGGATGACTTGCTCCGCTGGTGTGAAGACCATCACGTGGATTACGTGATGGGGTTGGCCAACAATGATCGGCTCAAGTCAGAGAGCGCCGAAGCGATGACTCAGGCCGAAGCCGAGTTCAACGCCACCGGGACACCGGCGCGGGTGTTCAAGGATTTCCGCTACCGGACTCGCCACAGTTGGACCTCGGAGCGACGCGTCGTCGGCAAGGCCGAGTTCCTGGAGAAAGGCGCCAATCCCCGATTCGTCGTCACCTCCCTGTCGCCGGAACGCCTGGGGGCCCGCGCCGCTCTACGAAGACTTCTACTGTGCGCGGGGCGACATGGAGAACCGCATAAAAGAACAGCAGTTGGATCTGTTCGCCGACCGGACCAGCGCGGCAACGATGCGCGCCAATCAACTCCGGCTGTATCTGTCCTCCGCCGCCTACATGCTCATGCACGCCTTGCGTCGTCTCGGACTGAAGCAGACCCCCCTGGCTCGCGCTCAGTGTCAGACGATTCGCTTGAAGCTCCTGAAGATCGGCGCCCAGGTCCGCCTCACGGTCCGCCACGTCTGGATCTCCATGTCGGAAGCCTATCCCTACAGCGAGGTCTTCGCTGCCGTCGTTCGAAACCTCCAGGCCATTCCTCTGCGCTGCTGAGGTCTGTCCCGATCAAACGCCCCCAAAAACGAAATCGTTCCATCGCTCAGGCCGAGCTCTGCCTGAATGCATTCCGTCACGCTCTTCCGAACCCGAAAAACGTTCCATTCACGACCCTCCACACCACCGCATCACTCGACCTGGACCGGATCGATAGCGAAACTCTCAGAAAACCGTTCCGGCCTGCCAAAATCACCTTCATTTCCAAATCGGTGATCTATGCGGGCTAGAACCCAGAACCCAGAACCTACATTCTACCCTCATTGTCGCCTGCGCCGAGATATTCGGGAGGTGATCCCGTCGGTTGGGCAGGGAGCCGGAAAGTGCTATCGTCTTAGCCGATGCTGCTGGAGACCGGCAAGGAAGAAGGGATCATGCTCAGGTCAGTGCAGGCGGCTGTTGCGGGGTACGTCACCATTGCGGCTGCTGTCTTCGCCTCCCTGTCGGTGGCCTATTCTATCCTGGGGCCGGAATTTGCTTTTCATGAAGCCTCCAGCCGGTCCACCCTCCAATGGACACTGGTTGCCCTGCTCTCAGGACTGCTCTCGGCGCTGGCCGGTGGCTGGGTTGCAGGACGTGCGGGCGAGAGTTCGCAGGCGTTTTTGATTCTGGTCGGGATCGTTCTCGTCCTGGGAATTGTTTCGGCGGTCTACAGCATGACGAGTCGCCCCCAGATCGTAGCCGACGCGGACATCTCGGACTGGGGGTTCATGGAGGCGTCCCTTGGAGCTTCGGAGCCCGTTTGGTACGTTTTTCTGATCCCGCTGGTGGGGGCTCTGGGAGTGCTCTGGGGCGGGAGGCTCGGCTATCCCGAATCAGGTGTCTAGCCGGGTGGCTTCCTGACGCTCAGAATCTGTTTTCCCGACTGCCTCGGGTAACAGCGGCTCGGCTCTGACCTCAATTGTTTTACCCTGCACAGGTTCTGTGACCGGGTCCTCTCCACTCTTTTTCTGCTTCCACATTCCCAGCATCAGAGTGATCAGACCCAGCAGGATTTCATCAATGAGAGGGATCAGGTCGGGAACCAGCAGATCTCCCACGAAGAGGATGAAAGTGAGCAGAAAAAGCTGGGGAAACCTCAGCCTCCCCCCCAACCTCTGAAACGCTCCAAGTACCCGGGAACCGCTCATGTTTAATTTAAAATTTAAAATTTAAGATTCAAGATGCCCGTCCAACTCGGAACCCGGAACCCGGCACCCTTCCTATTGTAGACTATTTCCATTTCTTCCCCTGGAGCCGGAATTCGGTCGCGGTAGGGACGATCCTTTCGGATCGCCCCCCGCACAGATCCCAGCGAGCGGAACTACCGCACTGGGCTCTTACCTCAGGTAATAACGCGCAGTCGCTGTTGCTACCTGCCGTATCCGTTCCAGCGCACTTTGCAAGTCCTCGGTTTCGACGTAGGTGCGGTCTCTTGGCTGTGTCCGCGATTTCCCGCTTGGTGCCCGTTTAGAGTCCTCCATATCGATTCCTCTCCCGGCTCTGTGTCCGGCACTTGTTTTGCTAGGACGAATTCCCTTTGGCCAGGCCGCTTGGCTCCACCCTCTCCGCCGACCGCGGCGCACCGCCGTCTTTGTTCGAGCGCTTCTCAGCTACTATCAGCCTGTCCGACTTCCCGCCTCCGTGCATCGCTGTCGTGCTCCTTTCGGATTCACAGCGCGGACCTTGGGGCCATCCCCCTGGGGTCAGAGGCGGGATCTCCCGGCTCCCGTGTAAGCAACTTCCGTACGTGCACAGGGTCTCGGGACCACGCGGGGGCGGAATCGTTCTCGCGATTAGCGAACGGTTCCATGTTGCCTTCCGATCCTACGACTACGTCGGCCCCCCGAAGTCATTTTCCTTTCGCGGCTCAATACCTGGCCCGCACGTGCCCCTGTCAATGCTTCGCCTGCACTCTTACGAGTACACACGCATGACTCGGGGTCAGCATGGTTCGCTACTCCTTTCCTGTGAGAGACTCTCGCTCTCTGCTACTCACCGGTTTGCGCCGGCGCACGTCGCGGTAGGGACGATCCTTTCGGATCGCCCCCCGCACAGATCCCAGCGAGCGGAACTACCGCACTGGGCTCTTACCTCAGGTAATAACGCGCAGTCGCTGTTGCTACCTGCCGTATCCGTTCCAGCGCACTTTGCAAGTCCTCGGTTTCGACGTAGGTGCGGTCTCTTGGCTGTGTCCGCGATTTCCCGCTTGGTGCCCGTTTAGAGTCCTCCATATCGATTCCTCTCCCGGCTCTGTGTCCGGCACTTGTTTTGCTAGGACGAATTCCCTTTGGCCAGGCCGCTTGGCTCCACCCTCTCCGCCGACCGCGGCGCACCGCCGTCTTTGTTCGAGCGCTTCTCAGCTACTATCAGCCTGTCCGACTTCCCGCCTCCGTGCATCGCTGTCGTGCTCCTTTCGGATTCACAGCGCGGACCTTGGGGCCATCCCCCTGGGGTCAGAGGCGGGATCTCCCGGCTCCCGTGTAAGCAACTTCCGTACGTGCACAGGGTCTCGGGACCACGCGGGGGCGGAATCGTTCTCGCGATTAGCGAACGGTTCCATGTTGCCTTCCGATCCTACGACTACGTCGGCCCCCCGAAGTCATTTTCCTTTCGCGGCTCAATACCTGGCCCGCACGTGCCCCTGTCAATGCTTCGCCTGCACTCTTACGAGTACACACGCATGACTCGGGGTCAGCATGGTTCGCTACTCCTTTCCTGTGAGAGACTCTCGCTCTCTGCTACTCACCGGTTTGCGCCGGCGCACGTCGCGGTAGGGACGATCCTTTCGGATCGCCCCCCGCACAGATCCCAGCGAGCGGAACTACCGCACTGGGCTCTTACCTCAGGTAATAACGCGCAGTCGCTGTTGCTACCTGCCGTATCCGTTCCAGCGCACTTTGCAAGTCCTCGGTTTCGACGTAGGTGCGGTCTCTTGGCTGTGTCCGCGATTTCCCGCTTGGTGCCCGTTTAGAGTCCTCCATATCGATTCCTCTCCCGGCTCTGTGTCCGGCACTTGTTTTGCTAGGACGAATTCCCTTTGGCCAGGCCGCTTGGCTCCACCCTCTCCGCCGACCGCGGCGCACCGCCGTCTTTGTTCGAGCGCTTCTCAGCTACTATCAGCCTGTCCGACTTCCCGCCTCCGTGCATCGCTGTCGTGCTCCTTTCGGATTCACAGCGCGGACCTTGGGGCCATCCCCCTGGGGTCAGAGGCGGGATCTCCCGGCTCCCGTGTAAGCAACTTCCGTACGTGCACAGGGTCTCGGGACCACGCGGGGGCGGAATCGTTCTCGCGATTAGCGAACGGTTCCATGTTGCCTTCCGATCCTACGACTACGTCGGCCCCCCGAAGTCATTTTCCTTTCGCGGCTCAATACCTGGCCCGCACGTGCCCCTGTCAATGCTTCGCCTGCACTCTTACGAGTACACACGCATGACTCGGGGTCAGCATGGTTCGCTACTCCTTTCCTGTGAGAGACTCTCGCTCTCTGCTACTCACCGGTTTGCGCCGGCGCACCGTAGGATGAAAAAAAAGTCTGTATGGCCAGCAACGGTAAAATCGTCTTCTTCTTCCCATCCTATGCAACTAAAGATGTCACTCCTCCGCTGGCCCTGATCTCTCTGGCCGGCCCTCTCGTCAAGGCCGGCTATGATGTACGTATCATCGACACTGCTGTGGAGAGAGACCACATCGGGGCGGTCTTGGAGCAGATCGAAGGAGCTCTCTGTCTGGGCCTTTCTCTCATCACGGGCCCTATGATTCAAGGGGCGGTCTGCTGAAAAAGCGACAGATTCGAAACCGGGCACCAGATCAAAGCCGTGCCCGCCCTCTCGAGTCGTGCGATTTCTTCTTCTCCCTGGGCGACACCGTGCACGATGACCGTGTTGTTTTGCAGGATCCCTAGGTTGTCTAGCTCTTCAATCTCGAGCCTTGCCGCTTCGTCCACTCCTTCGGCCGCATGAATGACAAAAGGGCGACCAGCAGCCTTGCGAAAATCATTTAGTGGATCTTGAGAGTAGTACAGAGAATGCGACCAGGCCACGCCTCGGGCCACGCGCACGGGGAAACCGGTTCCCAGAACTGGGTCAGGCGGATTGTGATGACAAACCGTCGTAACGCCGGAAATCCGGGTTTTGTAGCCTCCCCAGAGAAGTCGATCCCGAATGGGAATGCTCTGCATCTCTCGCAGTGGCGATTGATTTGGACGGTAGATGTCGGCTGCATAAGCGGTCAAGTTCGAGTAAGGTGGATTCCCGGGTATCGGTAGCAGGTTGAAATCTAAGTGATCATGTGGATTGTTCAGACCGGGTAATGCCAGACAATCCCGTAATTCGATCGATTCCTCTCGAATCCTCGGCGCGAGCCCTTTTCCAATCTCTTCGATGGCGCCGCCGATAATGCGGATGTCCCCTGAGCCATCTTTTCCGTCCGAATACCAATGTACGTGTCGCAGCAACAAGACTGAGACCTAGCTGCTAAGCCCTTAGCCTAAAAAACAGAACCACGGGATAACCGTAAATCCGCTGGTAGTTCGTGAGACCTCCGCGCGAGCCCTCAAAGAAGTGTGTTGACCGATTCATCAATGCGGGGCTCGCGCAGCTCTTCAATCTCCAGATGCTCAGTTCTGAACGCGCGAAAATACTCTTCGTGCAAATGGCGATAATAATGAATTCCGATCCTCTCGACTCCGCCGTTCCGCTGCTCCACGAATGAGCGGTTCCAGCCCAGTAGATGGCCGAAGGGATGAAGATCGGAAATCAAGAGGTGACCTCCCGGTCGGGCGACACGGGCCAGTTCAGTGACAAAGCTCTGCAGATCCTCAACATGGCTGATCATCAGCGAGCAGGTCACAAGATCAAAGCTTTCGTCCGTGAAGGGTAAAGCCAGGGCTTGTGCAGCCACCAATTCGGTTCGAGGGGCAGCCCGGAGCTGCTCTCTTGCCTGATACAGCATGTTCACTGAGAAATCCACAGCGGTGATGTGCGCTGGATCCCGTTCGGCCAGCATCCGGGTCACCCTTCCCGTCCCGCAACCAACATCGAGCACGCACTTGCCGTGGACGTCAGGCAAAAGTCTCTCTAAGACGCAGGTGTCAAGCTCCAGCACGGGATTGTCCTCGCTGGCATAAGTCTTCGCCCAGCGGTTGTAGCCGGTCAGGGGATCGACCGTATTCACCTTCGAGCCCCGAACCCTGTCACGCAAGCGTCTCCATTGCCTCATAGACTCTCGGCCCTGGGGTTGCGCAAAGTAATGACACGCTTCGCGAGTTTGAGCTCAACAGGGAAATGATAGAACCTGGAACGGTATCGCCAGCCTGCCAGCGCCCGCAGCGTTGCGCGAGTTACCCTGGTTAGACGAGGATCCTGGATCGTCGGCCAGCGGCACTGGACTACCGTCTCAAAATTCCTCAGCCACGAAAGTAGATCCCCCGAAAGCCAGGGTACTCTCGGATTGTAGTGCATGGCGAACCGAATCCATTCAGGGGTAACCCATTCCTCCAGAGTCTTGGGGTAGGGGTCTTGTGCATCGATGTCTCCGTATGATCCCCTGCGCTGCGGGGTTGGGGTGTAATAGGGGTGTACCGTTCTTTCTGTAATTTGAGGAAGGTGAGCTAAAAGGATCAGAGGTCTGGGGCAGGATTTCTCCAAAAACTCAAGACAAGAGCAAGGAGGATCCGAATGACCCCAGACCCAGAACAGAGGCTACCACGAGAATTGTTGAAAGAACTGATCGAAGAAGGCAGCGACGCGTTTCGAGGAGTGTTGGAGAAACTGCTCAACACCGCCATGCAGATGGAACGAGAAGAGTTTCTGGGAGCTCGACGCTGGGAGCGGAGCGAGCAGCGTCGAGACCACGCCAACGGGTACAAGGCCAAGACGCTGTCAACTCGAGTGGGACAGCTTCAAATCCGGATTCCACAAGTACGTCACCTGGACTTCTATCCCCGATCCCTGGAGCGAGGGTGCCGCTCGGAGAAAGCCCTGAAGCTGGCCATCGCCGAGATGTACGTGATGGGCGTGTCGACGCGCAAGGTCACTGAGATTACCGAGCAGCTGTGCGGCACCGAGATCTCCGCCAGCCAGGTCTCAAGAATCTCCAAGCTGCTGGACGACGAACTCGAGCAGTTTCGCAACCGCCCTTTGGGCAGCTATCCAGTTGTGTACCTGGATGCCCACTACGAGAAGGTCCGTCGCCAGGGCAGCATTCAGGATGTGGCCGTCTTGAAAGCGACCGGAGTCAACTGCTGGGGCAAGCGGGAGGTGATTGGGGTCAGCTGCCGACTCAGCGAGGCGGAGGTCCACTGGCGAGAGTTTCTGCAGCAGCTTCAAAAGCGTGGTCTGGAGGGTGTGCAGCTGATTGTCAGCGATGACCACTCAGGACTACGAGCTGCCAGAAGAGCTGTCTTTCCTTCAGTGCCCTGGCAACGCTGTCAGTTTCACCTGAGCCAGAATGCTCAGCGATACGCCCGCCGATCCGACCAACGTGCCGCCATCGCCACTGACATTCGAGACATCTTCAATGCCCCGTCTGGAGGCGAAGCTGAGGCGATGCTTCGGGCCAGAGTCGAGCAATACTACGACCGCAACCCGGAGCTGGCCGATTGGATGGAGACCAATCTGCCGGAAGGCTTTACGGTCTTTCGTTTTGCACGTTCTACCTGGCGGCGCATTCGCACCAACAACGGGCTGGAGAACCTAAACCGTCAGATTCGCCGGCGTACCCGGGTCGTCGGTATCTTTCCAAACACCGAGTCCGCACTACGACTCATCACCGCTGTCGTCGAGGAGATTCACGAAGACTGGCTGATCGGGAAACAGTACCTCAGCCTGGTCGATTTCAAACCACAGGAGAATCCGATCTCAGATCACTCTCAGTCAAATTACAGAAAAACAGTTGCTTAGCCTTCCACTCTGCCCTGTCAAGAAAACTTCGCATGGGTGAACTCCGAGCGAGTCAATGCCGCCGCATCACGGGGTTGTTTGATCGTCACCTCCGAGAAGCCCGGTACCAGCGTCTAACGATCTCAGCGGCAGCGTTCACGACGGCGGTGGACTTTCTCCTTGATTTCTCGACTCCTCTGCGAACCCTGGATGCGTTGCACCTGGCTGGCTCCTTTCACACCGAAACTACTTTCTTGACAGCGGACGCGACACTGAGCAGGGCGGCTTCCCATTTTGAAGTTCCCTGCAAGTTGCTGGAATCCTGAGCAGGCCCGTGAAAGGACCGGGGTTTGGATCCAGGATTTCCAGGTTGGTGAGATTCTGGCCCGGCAGCACCAATAACGGCTCGAGTCGCTCGAAGGGCGCGCAGACAGTCAACGCCAGAAGCGCAAGGAAGACCCAGTCTGTTCGAGAAGAGAATGACACCCATTGTCGAGAACCCTACCCTATGTTGATAAGATCGCAAGAAGCTGCCCAACAGTCAGTTCGATTCATCTTGTTCGAGTTGTGGCTGATTTCTGCAAGAGAACCCTGATTCCTGGTGGGTTCAGGGTTTCTAATGATGGCATTGAGAACAACAACCGGGCACCCTGGACTGAATACCTCTCTGCTTGTGGGGGCCACGTTCTGGGTTCTTCTGGCTGCTTTCAGCCTCGATGTCAGGGATTATCTCCAACAGCCACCTCTTCTCACCGGTATGTCGCACTTTCAAGGACCGATTCAGGAGCTGGGTCCGGGCTCTTTCATCATCCGAGGGAACGCCGCCCAACCGTCGGTGGCCTACACAGAGATCCAGCTCACACCCAACGTCGGGTACTTCCTCGAGATTGAACTCAAGGGTTCACCGCAGGTCCAGGTGGATTTTTTTGCCGGGCCTGGATACGACTCGATCCAGCAGGAAGTCATTTTCCAGGCAGGAAAGAAAGGTGGAACCCGGACTCGCTATCTCTATTCCGGAAGTGCTCCCGCCCGGGCCCTCTTCAGGATCTTCTTCGAGGATCGAGAGGATGTGCTGGTTCAGCTGGTTGCCCTTCACGAGGTCAGAGAGTCGTACCGCCGCCTTCAGGCCCTGCTGGTTGGGCTCTCCATTCTCTGTCTCGGTCTCTTCAGCTTCCTGCATCGAGACAGACTGCTGGTACGGGCATTGTCTCTCGGTAGTGTTTTTTTCTTTTCTACTGGTTCACTGAAGCGGCCGTTACCGACGACCTTGCCGACAATCAATGGTACATCCCGACAAGCTTCAGTCTGCTTCGCCACGGCGACCTCAATCTTTCTGAATACATCGCCTATGGACTGACGGCAGAGGACTACCGCATTTTCGAGAGCAACGGAAGGCTGTACAACTTTTTCCCGGTGGGGACGGCACTGGTGTCCGCCCCGATCGCTCTGCTGGGAAGGTTCATATTTAGCCCCACCGCGCACGCCATCGATCTTTCGCTCCAGGTCAGTGCTCTGGCGGCTGCGATCCTCGCCGCCACGGCCGTGGCGCTACTCTATGTCCTGCTCTGCCGGATGACAGGGAGATGGAGAGCTTTGTCGCTGGCGGTCGTTTTCGGACTTGCGACGCAGCACTTCTCCACCCACGGCGGAAACCTGTGGTCACACAATGCAGTCCTTCCCTTTCTCCTGTTTGCCCTGATTGGGTTGCGTTCGGAAAGAGCGGGGCTGTCAGCGATTCCGTTGACGATCACTGTTCTAATACGGCCGGATGCCGTCCTGGTTCTGGTCCTCTCACTCCTTTATGTGTGGATCTTCCGTCGGTCGGAGCGAGCCCGATTCTTGATCTCCGGTTGCCTTTCTGGCTTCCTCATCCTGGTCACCTCGAGAGTACTCTATGGGTCCATCATCCCGCCCTATTACAAGGCAGGGGCACAGCTTTCCCTGGAGCACTTTGGCGAGGCTCTGCTGGGACATCTGATCAGCCCCAACCGAGGGTTATTCGTCTTCACACCGATATTCCTGCTCTCTCTCTACGGTCTCTACCGGGCCCTTCGATTCAAATCTCGCGAGCGCCGCTTCTATGGCCTGCTGGGAGCAATGATCCTCGCTCACTGGATCACCATCTCACTCTTTCCTCACTGGTGGGGCGGCCACTCTTATGGTCCACGCCTTTTTTCGCCCATGCTGCCGGCCTTCGTGCTGCTCCTGGTCCCCGCCCTGGAAGGATTAGACGGAATGACCGGGACCCGCCGGCTGAGGATCTGGTCGCTGGCAGGCCTGCTGTTGGCCTCGAGTCTTTTCGTACAGTATCAGGGGGCCTGGGAGAGAGGCGTCCTGGAGTGGAACTTCACGCCCGACGTCGATTCGAATCCAGAGAGGGTCTGGGACTGGAGTGACATGCAGATCCTGAGAGGCTTCGGTAGTCATGGCCACGACCTGACCGCGAAGTGATGGAAGGGTCGAGAACTCTCTCCGATGTTGATAAGATCGCAGGGTCGGAGACGCTTACAGTTCCGACCCCGGGGGACACGCCCATGCGCTTGAGATTCGCTGCCTTCGTCGTTTGTCTGATCGCCTGCCTGGCCAGCCTGCAGGCCCAGGAACCATCCACTGAGCGGCGCCCGATACGCCTGGATGATCTTTTTGAGATCAAGAGAGTCGGCGATCCCCGGTTTAGTCCCGACAGCGGCTGGGTGGCCTACACGGTCAGTGAGTCCAGTCTCGAGAAAGACCGCTCGGAAACCAGCATCTGGATGGTCTCCACCAGCGACGGCGCCGAGATGCGAATGACTCGCAAGGGAACCTCCGGCAGCCAGCCGCGCTGGAGCCCGGATGGCAAGTACCTGTCCTTTCGATCCGGGCGCCCGCAAGGCGAATTCCAGAGTGGAGAGGAGTCGAGCCGATCTCAGGTGTGGCTGCTCAACCGCCGCGGTGGAGAAGCCCAGCAGCTCACCGACATCGAGCAGGGTGTGAGTGGACATGAATGGTCACCCGATGGAAAGCAACTGGTGCTGCTGATCAAGGATCCGAAACCCGGGGAGAGTGAGGACGGGCAGGAGGCCGAGAAAAAGCCTATACCCTGGGTGATTGACCGGCTCCAGTTCAAACGAGACCGAATCGGATACCTCGACCGGCTGCGCACCCATCTCTACCTGTTCGACGTGCAAAACAGGGAGACCCGCCAGCTCACGTTTGGTGACTACGCCGATTCCGAGCCGGTCTGGAGCCCCGATGGGAAGTGGATTGCCTTCGTCAGCAACCGCTCCCAGGAACCCGATGCCAACAGTAACTCCGACATCTGGGTACTCTCCACCGTGACCCGGGAGGCAAGACCCTCCCTCAAAAGAATCACCACCAATCCCGGATCAGACACGAACCCGGCCTGGAGTCCCGATGGGAAGTACCTGGCTCACGTGACGATCACGCAACCCGACCTGATCTGGTACGCGGGACGCAAGCTGGCCATCTCTCCCTTTGCAGGCGGAAGGGCTGAAATCCTCACCGCCGACCTGGACCGCAACGTCAGCCAGCCCCGCTTCGATCCCGACGGCAAAGCCATCTATTTCCGCGCCGAGGACGGCCGTGTCTATCACCTGGCCAGGCTCGAGCTGGAGAACAGACGGCTGACCCGGCCACTGGGCGGAAAGCTGAAGGTTTCCTCCTTCACCATGAGCCCGGCCGGCCGGCTGGCGGTGCTCAAGAGTGAACCACGTCAGCCAAATGAAGTTTTTCTCCTGGACAACCTTCCCCGGCAGCTCAGCTTCAGAAACAGCGAGCTGCTGAATCGTCTCAAGCTGGGAAAAGTCGAGGACATTCGGTTTGCGAGCAAGGATGGTTCCCGCATCGAAGGGTTTGTGGTGAAACCTCCGGATTTCGTGGAGGGTCGTCGCTACCCCACCCTGCTTCGGATCCACGGCGGACCCGTGTTCCAGTTCTTCTTCGACTTCAACTTCGAAGCCCAGCTCTTCGCCTCCCAGGGATATCTCGTGGTGATGGCTAATCCGCGCGGCTCCTCCGGCTACGGCCAGGAATTTGCCATGGGAATCTGGCAGGCCTGGGGTCAGAAGGACTTCGAGGATGTAATGGCCGCCGTTGATCACGCTGTCGAGAGTGGATGGGCAGATCCACAAAGGCTGGGCGTGGGAGGGTGGTCGTACGGGGGAATTCTGACCAACTATGTGATCACTCAGACGGATCGATTCAAAGCCGCGATTACCGGAGCCAGCGAGGTTCTTTACGTCGCCAACTACGGGCATGATCACTACCAGCTTCAGTGGGAAAAGGAACTGGGTCTTCCCTGGGAAAATCGTGAGCTTTGGGAGCGACTCTCCCCTTTTAACTACGTGGAGAAGATTGTTACTCCCACTCTGATCATGGGGGGCGAGAAGGACTGGAATGTCCCGATCCTCAACTCCGAGCAGCTCTATCAGGCCCTGAAACGGCTGGGTCGCGAGACGCTCCTGGTGGTATACCCCGGAGAGTCTCATGGGATTCGCCGCCCCACCTTCCTGAAGGATCGTCGCCTGCGGGCGCTGGACTGGTACGACAAGTACGTGAAAGGGTGGCAGCCCGAAGCTGCAGGGAATTAGGCGCCCTTAGAATCGAGATCTTCATTGGAGAAAAAGGCCATGTTGACAACCCGAGTATGTTATTCCCCCGCCAGACGAATCGCGTCCAGACTGCTGGGCGGCTCGACCCTGCTGTTATCCATCTCCTGCCAGCCCCCTTCCACGCCGCCTGACGCTGCCGAATTCGTGAAGCGGGCAGAAGAGCGTCTGGACGAGCTGGCGGACCGGGCGCAACGGGCCAACTGGGTTCAGGCCAACTTCGTCACCCAGGACACCGAACGGCTGGCGGCTGACGGTTTGAGCACCTTGCTGGCCTGGACGGGCAGGGCCGGTCGTCAGACGGCCCTGTACGAGGGACAGGACCTGGCACCCGATGTGGCTCGCAAGCTCACATTGATCAAACTCGCACTGCCGCTGGCAGCCCCCAACGACACCGAGAAACGGGAAGAACTGGCCTCTGTGTCTTTTGAGATGGAATCGATTTACGCGACCGGAGAATACTGCCCGGAAGGTCGTGACTGTTTGGACCTGGGCCAGCTGAGCAGAGTCCTGGCCAAGAGCCGCGACCCGGATGAACAGCTGGAGGCATGGGTCGGCTGGCGAAACATCTCACGGCCCATAAAGAAAAAATACCAGCGCTTTGTGGAACTGGCCAATGAAGGAGCCCGGGAGCTCGGTTTTGAAGATCTTGGTGCTCTCTGGCGATCCGGATATGACATGACTCCGGATGAGTTTGTCCTGGAAATGGATCGGTTGTGGAATCAGGTGCGCCCCCTCTACGAGTCTCTCCACTGTTACGTGCGAGGAAAGCTGCGGGATCACTACGGTGAGGAACTCGTTCCTCTCGACCAGCCGATTCCCGCCCATCTGCTGGGCAACATGTGGAGCCAGCTGTGGGGAAACATCTATGACCTGGCTGGATCAGAGCGCGACGGCCAGGGGTTGGACTTGACCTCGATTCTGCGCGCGAAAGGAGTCGATGAGCTGGAGATGGTCCGCTACGGCGAACGCTTTTTCATTTCTCTGGGCTTCGATCCCCTGCCGGAGACCTTCTGGGAACGGTCCCTTTTCACCAAACCGGCCGATCGGGAAGTCATGTGCCACGCCAGCGCCTGGAACGTTGACGGCGTCCAAGACCTCAGGATCAAGATGTGCATCAACGTCACTGGTGAAGACTTTTCCACTATCCATCACGAACTGGGACACAACATCTACCAGCGGGCCTACAACCAGCAGCCTTTCCTCTTTCAGGATGGAGCCCACGGTGGGTTTCACGAGGGGATCGGGGACACGATCGCCCTTTCCATTACCCCTCAATATCTGCAGCAGGTGGGCCTGATCGACCAGGTACCGGAGAGCGAGGATGACATCGCACAGCTCTTGAGGCTGGCTCTGGACAAAGTTGCCTTTCTTCCCTTCGGGCTGCTCGTCGACCAGTGGCGATGGAGGGTATTCTCCGGCGAGACACCTCCTGATCGCTACAACCAGAGCTGGTGGGAGCTGGTGGAGAAGTATCAGGGAGTCCGCTCACCGGTGGCTCGCAGCGAGCAGGACTTTGATCCGGGAGCCAAGTACCACATCCCTGCCAACACCTCGTACGAGCGGTACTTCCTGGCCCACATACTGCAGTTCCAGTTTCACCGCGCATTGTGCCGCGAGGCGGGAGTTGACGGCCCCCTGCATGGCTGCTCGATCTACAACAGCAAAAAGGCCGGCGCGAAACTCAAGGCGATGCTCGAGATGGGAGCCAGCCGGCCCTGGCCCGATGCGCTCGAGGTGATCAGCGGACAGCGCGAGATGGATGCTTCGGCGATTCTCGACTATTTTGCTCCCTTGAAGGAGTGGCTGGACGAGCAAAACGAGAGTCGGACCTGCGGCTGGTAGCTTGCAGCGTCACTGCCTATCCATTAACATTCCGGCGATGCCGGGACGCCCCAGTCTTCGCTATTTCATTCTGTTGCTGCTGGTATCGGTGTGGCTGGTTCTGATCGTCTCTCCATCATTCCTGGCCGAGAAATATCCTCTCCCGGCCGGTGCCGTTTATTACTTTTTCTCTCAAGTCTGTCACCAGATTCCAGAGCGAAGCTTTCATTGGGCGGGGTCTCAAGTAGCCGTCTGCCACCGCTGCCTGGGGGTTTACCTGGGGTTCTGGCTCGGAGTCCTGGGCTGGCCCAGCCTCGGACATTTGGGGCGGCGGCTGCTCGACAGGCCGCGCCTGGTTCTGGTTCCGGCCGCGCTCCTGCTCCTGAACGCCCTGACGCCAAACACACCCTTTGATCGCGTGGTCAGCGGCCTGCTCGCCGGTTTTCCGGTGGCCCTTTTCGTGTGGATTGGATTTGAACAGCTCTTTGGACCCGAATCTCGAGGAGAATCGCATGTACCCAGCTAAGCCCAGCATGTCCGTTCCCGTGATCGCCGGAGGCCTCTTCCTGGGCGTTCTTTCGGCTGTTCCGCCCATCAGTTTTCTCAACTGTGCCTGCTGCATTCTGGTTATCGGAGGCGGGCTCCTGGCCTCTTACCTTTACATGAAGGACTACCCACTCGATTCGCCGCGGGTCACCTACGGAGACGGAGCCCTGCTGGGCCTTCTGGCCGGCCTCTTTGGTGCGGTCGTGGACACCGTGGTTTCGATTCCCATCAACCTGATGCTGGGCTCCAGCTTCTCCAGCCAGGATGCGTTCGAACAACTCCGAAACACACCCGAGTTTCCGCCGGAGTTGATTGATTTTCTGGAGTCGATCATGTCGGGCGGCCTCACTGTCGGAGGGATCCTCCTTTCTCTGCTATTCGGAGGCATTGTCTTTTCAATCTTCGCCATGGTCGGGGCTATGCTGGGCGTGGCCCTGTTCGGACCCAAAGGGGGCGCAGAACCCGGCTCGGTCCCACCAGCCCCGGGGATGAGTCCCTACCAGACGACTGCGCCGCCTCAGGCACCGCCGCAGCCCGGACCTCCGAGCCGGCCTGCTCCACCGGCGCCGGATTTGGAACCTCCCGAACAGAGCGGCTCGGATGATAAGGGATCGGGCCCGTAGGAGGACCCTCCGTGGTCCGATCAGTCCGGTCTGAGCACCCCAGTGTGGGAAGACCCTCCGTGGTCCGAACAGAGAGATTCGCGGCACAGAGGCCGCTCCCACACTCTGCCGTGGGGGACCTCCCGAGGTGGGGCGGTTCCGGGATGTTGCTCCTCACACCCTCTCCGTCCGAATGTGGTCTGGATCACGTCAAGTTTCCAACAAACCCCTGATAATAGACGGCATCGAGCAAGAAGAGTACCCGCAGATTCGGGATGTCCGAGATCCATTAGCGTTCACAGAGAGAAGGAATGAGGATGATCGATCAGGAACTGCTGCTTCGACTGGTGGATTACCTGCAGCAGGAAAACGGTAGTGTAACACTGGGACAGTTCGACCCAAACCGAGAATTCCAGCTTGCCAACAGCCGGATCACTTCGCTGGTGCTGCTGACGTCAGCCACAATCTTCCTGGTAGGACTCGCCCTGAATATGTTGACAGGTCAGCCCATGCCGGTTCCGGTCGCGGTAGATGCATCACCTTTTGCCAATGTGAAGGTCCTGGATGCCGATGAAGAGGTCATCTTGAGCAGCAAAACTCCTTTTGTCACCCCTCTGCCTCCAGGAGACTACTCGTTCCAGTTCACTTACGGATCGCGCACGGTCACGAAGCCGGTCGCGGTGAGCCCCAACCGGATCCCCAGAGTTCGGCACGAATTCTGGGACCGTGAGGATGTCGAGACTCTGGTTGGACACCTTCTTAGGGTTGGAGTTCAGCGCTAGTGTTTAAAGAGCAGGCGACGGAAACCCTGGTTCTGATCACCGCACTGTCAATCAGCATGGTGATGCCCCTGCAGTCGAAAAGGATCACTCCTGAAAAGTGCAGTACGGGAGTTTTGGAGCAGGCCCAGCGTGCCTTCAGGGCTGACGACTTGTGTCAGGCCGAGAGACTCGCCGAGTCGATTGTCGACTGCCCCGAAGCACTGGGAGCAGAAGCCGCCCGACTCCTGACGACAGTCACGAGCCGGCGAGAGAACGACCGTCTCTGGCAGCGGGCCCAGGTACTGATCCAAAGGCAGAGATTCGAAGAAGCCTGCCAGCTACTCCATAAGATCCAGGTCACTGCCCCCGTTTTTCCCAATCTGCAGGTGGCCAGACTGAAAGCGGGTTGTAATCCCGACCTGGCGCAGCTCCAGGAAGACCTTGATCGGGTTGATGAACTAATTGAAGAGGAGAACTGGCAAGAAGCCCGCCGGCTACTCAACAGCCTCCTCGAGAAGCACCCGGATAAGACAGAAGCACAGGGAAGACAAAGGGCTGTGGAATTGGAGATCCAAAGAATCCACTCAAAAACCGCCGCTTTTCACTACGATGCAGCGGTCAGGCTTTTTGAACAGGGTGACGCTGCAGATGCGAAAAGTCACCTCCAGAAAGTTCTCAAAACCAGCTGCGATCACCCCGAAGCCCGGGCACTGCTCCGGAAAGTGGAGACCCGGCTGCAGGAGCAGGCAAACGCCGAGACGGCCAGAGGCCTTTCCATCCAGGCCCGCCAACTTCTGGATGGCGGAGACTTCGCAGGAGCCCGGGAAAGAATTGAGGAGGCAATTGCTCTTCAGGGCTCGGACCCCCGTCTCATGGAACTGCGACGAACCATCAAAGTCGCCCGAATCTCGCATGAAGCACGAGAACTCCTCGATGCCGGCGAATCTGTGGAGGCACGGCTCAAGATAGAGGAAGCGCTTTCATTGCAGAGCTCTGGCCCGCTTCTGATTGAACTGCAGGACTTCATTGAAAAGGAACGGCAGGAAACCCTGCTCAGACTGGCTGTTCAGAGTTACTACTCAGGGGAATACACAGAGACCATCGCTCAACTCAAGGGCTACCTGGAAGCAAAGAAACAGCCTCCCTAGAGCTCTTGTCACTAGGTGTGGAAAAACATCAGGCGGCTTTCTCCTCCGGGACTTGGTTGACCGGGACTCCATTGACATATTTGGCGCCCTGGTAGACGTCTTTCATCAGCTCCGGTGCCTTCAACCGGCGGAATCGCTGCTCCGCCACCAGCAGCATCTTCCAGATCACCGCCTGGGCGTTGTCCACTTTCTTGAATCGCTTGGCCGCGTCCGTTCGCAGCCGAAGAGCGGCAAACGGTGACTCCACTGGATTGGTGGTTCGCAGATGCTGCCACTGCTTCTTTGGATAGCAGGTAAAAGGTCACCATCCGGTCCCAGTCCTGCTCGATTAGCTCAGCCGCCAGAGTCAGCCCTCGCTGCCGGCACCAGTGCTGAAAAACCTTCTTGAGTCGTTGTGCTTCTTCTCGAGTCTCGGCGTAAGGGATCTGCCGCAGGATCAGCAAGGCCGGCTTGTGCACTCGCTTAGGGAGCTTGGTCAGCAGGTTGACGATCCGATGATTCCAGCAGCGCTGCTCCTCGGCCTGGGGATAGACGTTGCGCAAAGCTCCCCAGATGCCCAGGTGGCCGTCTCCGATCACCAGCCGTGGACAGCCCATCCCCCGGCGCTTCAAGTCGCGCAGTACTTCCGACCAGCTCTGGGTCGATTCCCGATAGCCGCTCGTGACCGACACCACGGCTTTGCTTCCGTCACTTAAGGCGGCCTGCACCACCAGCAGGACTGCCTTTTCCTTCTCCAGACCCGCCTTGACGTAGATTCCATCTACCCATAAATACACCACTTCCAGATCATTCAAGGGTCGACTCTGCCAGACCTCCCATTCGGCCTGCCACTTCTCTTTCAATCTGGCCACCGTGGAGGACGACAGGTGCGCCTTTTCCCCTAAAAGCCCTCTCAGAGCCAGATCAAAATCCCCCAGCGCCAGACCATGCAAGTACAGCTCAGGGATCAGTTCTCGAACCTGCCGCGTCCGCTTGGCAAACAGGGGCAACACCCGACTTTCAAAGTGTTCCTCTAGATCCCGCACTCGAGGCCTTCGAACCTGGATCGTCCCCGAGCTCAGCGTCAGATGCCTCGGCTTCCCATATCCATTGCCATAGCCCGACGGAGCGTCCACGGCCCTTCGCCGCTCACTCTTACGCCGCCCTAATAACTCCGTGACTTCCTCCTCCAGCAGCTCTTGAACCCAGCCTTGGATCTTCTCCCGCACCCAATCTTCCAGCTCCTCGAAACAAACTCTTGACTCGACACTTTCCTCAATGTTCTGCTTGCTCATGCGGTGTGTACTCCTTCCGTTGCGGGCCTTTCGGCCCTGGGTTTTAAATCAACCCGGAAGGATACTCACCGCCTATGCTATTTACACACCTTCTGATGGTAGCTCCCTCCCTTACGCGGCAATGGCTTACTTTTTCCTGGGCGCTTCCGTCGCCTCGGCGTCAATGCTCTCCGAAAACGCTCCTCCGCAGTCCCTGGAGACCGCAAAGGAGCATTTCAGAACGGGCCGCCATATTGACCCGGAGTTCACTCCACCGCTGGAGTCCGTTTCGCCCAGAATCCAGGCCATTTTCTTCCAGTCCGTAGTCGGGAACAGGTAGGGACTTGGAAATGAAACACCAGAATGTAACCGTGGGCCAGCTTGTGCGATCCCGGATCCTCATCCGAGCGCTCGTACCTGTCCTGCTCTGGGCCGGAGTTCACGGAACAGGTCTGGCACAGTGGTCCGGTCAGCTGGCCAGCCTGTCTGAAAAGAAACTCTACGGAGAGGCCGAGAGCGCCCTTGCGCGTGGTCAAAAAGAACGGGCCTACGAGGCATTGGAACTGGCGTTGGAAAAAAGGAACTCAGGACACAATAAACCCAGACCGCACAAGAAATACACTCCTCTCCAGCTTCAGCTGGGCCGCCAGCTTTCCGATCGTGAAGCAGCTCTGGGGCGGGAAGCCTGTAATGCCATGGACCTGGGAGCCTGTGAGAAGAGGCTCCAGTCTGCGCAGGAGTTCTCCGCGACGGAGACGGTGCTGGAGCTCGAGTCACTCTTGCAGGATAAACACTCCACTCTGAAGAGACGCTTCTCCGCAGCCGTGGCAATGGCTGATGCGGGGGGCGCAGAGGAAGCCTTGCAGCAGCTGCGCTCTCTGGATCCGTATTCCGGCTATCTGCCGGCTCTGGACGATCAGATTCTCCGGATCGAGAAAGCTTGTGCAGATACTCTCATCCGGGACGGCCTGAGACTCCTTGATTTCAAGAACTGGGGCAGTGCTGAAGACCTCTTGCAGCGTGCTGCCGAACTGCACAGCGACGACTCGCGTATTGCGGCGGCTCAGAACCGCATCGAGCGAGGACGTCAGGCCTATGAACTCGCTGCAAGAGCCGAAAGTGAGGCCATAGAGGAGGTCTTTGAGGCAGCCATGAGTACCATCCTCCGGGCGATCGGAGGCTATCCGGAAGGCAGGGATCTGGAGGCGATCAAAGAAAGAATTGCGAACCAGTGGGTGGATCATCCGGGGTCAAAAGTGGAGTTCTTCTCGCGCAATCGAGATAGCTTCGCCGACGCAAGAAACACGGTGAACACCCTCGACAAAATCAGGAGTCTGAACCCCGAGCATCCTCTTCTTTCGGCGCGACAGCAGGACGCCGCAGAGAGATTCGGTTCTTGCTCGTTGCAGAAGGCCATGACCCTGACCGAATTCGGTGACCCGACCTTTATCGGAACAGCATTCCTGCTACTGCTGAGTGCGCAGTCGAGACTGGGTCCGGCCATTGTCCTGCCCAGTCAGGTGAAGGACGCCGGGAGTCTCTTCAATCGTAAGCGGGCCTCCCAGCTGGTCCTGTCGGTGGAAGACCTGACGGGCGCGCCGCGGACCTTCGTAGATGCCGTGTCCGCCCGGCTGCAGCACAGGGCCGAAAGCCTGGGGTTGCCCGACTTGCGGATCAGGACCAAGGGGAGCTACCAGAGGTCACCTGATGAGGATCCCGAGTTCCAGGACTTCAGACCCGACGGGAAATCACCGACGGCGCTCCTGACTGTAGGAATTCAAAAGCATCTGTCCGAACGCTGGTCGTCCGAGACTCCCGAGCGGATTCCGTCCAAGTTCATCTCCGGCACGGAGGAGGTACTCAATCCGGAATACGAAGCCAAAAGATCAGAACTCGAAGAGATTGTCAGCCGGCTGGAGAGTACTAAAGGTGACAAGAAGATCTCTTCTCTGACCCGGCAGAAAGATCTCGCCGAAATGGCTCTGGCAAAGATCTCGAGAACAAAGCAGGTGCCCAAGCTGGCTGATTACACCTATTTGAGAATCAACCATCGGCAACAAACGAGTGCTGAACTTCTGCTGACTCTGCGCGACTTCTACACAAAGAGCCGGATCGAAAGTCAGGAAATCGTCTTTTCCGAGGTGAAAGAAGACAGCCAGTTGGACGGAGTTCGAGAATCAGACACCTCCCTGATCCGAAATGAGCCTGTTCGTCTGCCTTCGCCCCAGCAGATGCTTGCCAGAGCTCAGAGAGAAGTTCTGGATTCTCTGGAAGACAAGATTAAGGAAAGCCTGCCCGCCTATATTCACCGCTTCTATCACGAGGGGATGCGTCTCTACGAAAGTGGTCGAAGGGCCGAAGCGGTGGAACTCTTTGTTTGCCACTGGGCATTCCTGCGAGGACGGATCCCGGAGACTCAGCGGGAAGTCATGTTTTCAGTCGTCAAAGAAGAAACCGGCTTTGACCTGGTCCGGGATGGTCCGACTTTCCTGTCCGCACTCGATCGCGTGGCCCCCATTGCCTGGTAGTTTGCTGATAAGCTTTCCTGCAACCGCCAGGGTGGAATGCAGGATGGGAGCCAGACTTACCCCGAAACAACTGGATCAGATCGTGCGGGAGTACTTTGGACCCGGCGGAGCGGGCGAGTGCCCGATTTGTCCGGGTTGCGGAGAAGACCTCGAGATTGAGTCCCGCTCGGTGGCCGGCTTCGGCCTGCAGCTTCAGATCAACTGTCTGGGCTGTGAGGTTCTCTCCACATGGGTTCAGCCCCAGCCGATCCGGGACTGGAAAACGCTCCACCTCGATTACTTCGCAGAGTGTTACCTGTTGCAAGAGACGATCCGCTGTCCCTATGATGACTGCTATGTGACCTGGGCCGAGTTCAATGACGGCGTCGTCCAGTTCAACTGTCCCTACTGCAATCGTCGTGGCCGGATTGTAGTCACGCCGAAACTGGACGTAGAGTGAGGTTGTAGTTGCTAGGTTTTGTTTTTCTCTTCACTTCCCTTCTGGTTTCCTCGGGGCTGGGCGGAAACTGGCCCCAGTGGCGCGGACCGAACCGGAGTGGAACGAGCCCCGAAAAGGATCTTCCGCTGCGCTGGAGTCATACAGAAAACATCGGGTGGAAGATCGAGATGCCCGACCGCAGCGGTGCGACCCCCATCATCTGGGGTGATTACATCTTCCTCAATGTGGCCGAGGACGATTCCCTCTACCTCTGGTGCCTGAACCGCAGCAGCGGCGAAAAGCTCTGGACCAGATGGCTGTCCGACGGCAATTACTTCAAACAGAAGCACAATATGTCCTCGCCCTCGCCGGTGACGGATGGCCGCCACGTGTGGGTTCTGACCGGCACCGGGGCGCTGCGGGCCTACGACTTTCAAGGTCGAAAGCTGTGGCACAGAGACATACAGAAAGAGTACGGTGCCTTCGGACTCAACCACGGCTATGCGTCTTCCCCCCTTCTCCATCAGGGGCGGCTCTACGTGCAGGTTTTGCATGGAATGACCACCGACGACCCATCCTACGTAATGGCCGTCGACGGTGTCACCGGAAACAACCTGTGGCGTGTCGAGTGACCCACCGATGCCACCATGGAGTCCCCTGACTCCTACACCACACCTGCCATTCTGGAGTCCGCGGACGGTTTTCAAATCGTCATCAGCGGGGGAGACTATGTAACCGGGCATGATCCGGACACGGGTCGAGAGAGATGGCGGGTCAGTGGTCTCAACCCAACCCGGAACCCCTGGTACCGGATTGTCGCATCCCCCCTGGTTCACAAGGACATGATCTATGTAGCCTCTCGAGAAAAGCCCTTCCTGGCCTTGCGAGCCCGGGGACCCGGAAACGTCGAAACTGTCTGGTCCACCGACCAGGGGCCCGATGTTCCCAGTCCTGTCCACGATGGAAAACACCTTTATATCGTTCGGGACAAAGGCATCATGTGGTGCCTGGACGGGAAATCGGGGAAAGTCGTGTGGGGACCGGAACGACTGCGCCCTGGAACCTACAGCTCATCTCCCATGCTGGCCGACAATCGAATCTATGTCACTAATGAAGATGGAGTGACTTCTGTGGTGGAGGCGTCTGATCGCTTCCGGACCGTGGCCGTGAATGAGCTGGAAGGCTACACCCTCTCCTCTCCCGCCATCTCAGAGGGTCAGATCTTTATCCGGACGGCGGAGTTCCTCTACTGCATCGGCAACCGGCACCCTTCTGATTGAATGATTTGCTTTGCTCATTGACGTTCCACGTTTGCCAACAGGGAAAGTAGGGGCCGGTCGCGGCCCTGAGGCACCTCCCACACTGAGGTCCGGACGTGGAACGCGGAACGTGGAAAGGAGGCCCGCCGCACCTGGCAGCCGGATAGGTTCAGCGAGCCTCCCGGGTAGGCGGCGGCAAAAGGCCGCCGGCTAATTCATCGCCAGTTCAGCGATAGCGCTATTGAGCAGCACTTTGACTTCTGCTCGCCGATTTGCCTGGCGTCCTTCGTCGGTCGAGTTGTCGGCCACTGCCATGAATTCACCAAAGCCGTGAGGTCGCACAAACCAGCGCAGCGGAACCGAGTGCTCCTCGGCCAGGTATTGAATCACCGACTCGGCCCGGCGACGGCTCAAGTGACGGTTGAAGTCGGTGGGCCCTTCAGAGGAGGCGAAGCCGGTCACCTGAAAAAGAACCCCCTGGCGGCGCTCCCTCCTGGAGATCAGGAACTGGTCGAGCTGCTTCTGCGCCTCCTCATCCAGCTCGGCACTGCCCACCTTGAACTGGACTGTGATGGACTCAATGAGACGATAGTCGTCTAGATTGGAGAGTTGACTTTCCAGATACCCCACCTTCCGGACATTCTCGTCAACCTGGAGCCTGGTCTTCTGGAGGTCGGTCATGACATGACCCAGGCGCTTTTGCGTGTCCCGAGCATCTTCGCGAACTCAAGCAGAGGTACTGGTCAGCTCCTCGACCTGGCCTCCGAGCTGGACCAGGTTCTGCTCCATCCCTCCCAGTTGAGTGTCGAACTGGGAGGCCCTGGCCTCGACTGTGGAGGCGACCTTGAGATCGATATGCTTCATCTTGATCGACTTCGCCGTGAGCACCCCCGATTCATCCCGACGCCCTCGAACCAGGACCCGCAGACCTCGAAGCAGATCAGAAGGCCGATAAATGCGGGGGTAGCGAAGGAAGTTCTTCGTTTGCTCTTCAATCTCAGTCTGTGGCTCCAGCAGCACGACGAACTGGTGGCCCCGGAGATCGTCTACGATCATTCGTTGCCCTGTGCTGGAGAGTATCACCCCTTCGAGACTGACCTTTCTCCCTGCCTCCAGTAGAGAAAAACAGGTCAGCAGGATCAATGTGAAGAGAAGTAGCATTGACTTGCCGGAGTTCTTGTTCATTCTTTGGTCCTCCTTGAGCTTGCTTCGAACTCTGGTTTTGCGGCCCAGTGCCGATCACCGGATCATCCCGGTTGACCAGTGCTACAGCAAATCCCGTTCCAATTCCGGAGAAACTACTCTAACTATATTGTAGTCAGCTACTTAGGGTCATTTACCGCTTGAAACCCGCGCCCCGCGAGGCAAGGAATTCTTCCCTTGACCAGGGAAAGTTTCCCCGACTTCCTGCAAGTACGGGTCTCTGGTTGGAGTCGATAACGGCGAATGCTATGATCTTTCGATTCGTGCCCGGCTCCGGCCCGGATCGTGGGCTCGAAAGTTACACAGACAGAGCCGGTATGTTCGCCTTGAAGAGAGCAGCCTCACTGATGCACAGGAACCGATGAGTAGGAGTGGAAACGGAAATCCCCAGGTGGTGGGCTCCTGGGGCGAGCAGGGACACGGACCCACACTGGTCGTGGTCGGCGGCATCCATGGCAACGAGCCCAGCGGAGTCGTTGCCCTGACCCGGCTGCTGCAAGAGCTCGAAGCAAGCAATGGGCAGGTCCAGGGGAGGCTGGTCGGTCTCCGGGGCAACCGCCAGGCCCTCGACCGTGGAGCGCGCTGGATCCATCAGGATCTGAATCGGCTCTGGACCGAAGAGCA